>NZ_QRVE01000001.1:0-163410 GCF_003462685.1 Collinsella sp. AF23-4AC
AAGGAAAGGAATGGCAGGTCGCTTGCGGAGGCCGGGATATCCGTGATGCCGGAGCTGCTCAGGGCGCGGCAATATGCGAGCGCTGCGTCATTGGTCTCTCGGTCTCCCACGATGGACCCGGATTGGAAGCCTTCGCCCATGAGCGCGTAGTAGCTCTCGGCAGAGTCGAGAAAGGCGGCGTCGGTTTGAGCGGCGAGGGCGGCGTTCGCGTATCTTGCAAGCTCCGCGTCAGCTTGCTGCTCTGGAGATAGGTCTGGGCCGCTGGCCTGGGGCGCGCGCGTATTGAATGCGTGACAAAGCCCTGCATGCCCTGTTTCATAAAGAAGGGCCCGTAGATGGGTGAATTGAACGCACTGGGGACGGAAAAGGCTGCAGCGAGAACGAGCGTACAAATCCATACGGCCCTGTCTCTTAGGATTAGTTTGAGAAGAAGTCGACAGTACATTTAGAAGCACCTACGTTCCTCAAAGAATTGTTAGATTAAAAGTAACAGACCGGATGAAGATACGTGCGACGGGGGCGAGGCGAATGGCTGAACGGTATCGATATGCGGGTTTAACGGCATATCGACCACATAGATTATTAACTTGCATTTCTAACAGTTAAGGAGACGGGTGCTTTCCAGCACGCTCCTTCGATGACACCTTCCGCTAGCCGCTATGATGGTTTCATCCAACAAAGAATGTGCCCTGGCGTTCAGGTTCACCGCTAGCGTTGACAACATATGAGATGGGCCCGGCCCTTGCCGCGCGCCGAATGGGCGAGAGGTGTCGGGCTCCATGTTTATTCCACCTGCTTGTTATCAACCAGCTTCGTTCAACGTCAGACATTCAAGATGTCAGACGTCGAACCTGCGCCAAAGACGCAGCTGGGGCTACTAGTTGCCTACAATCGCTCGCGAAGCTCACCTGTTCGTGCGTGAATGTCTGACAGCTCCGTCAGACATTGTCGGACATTTGATTGTTCGACAAATGCGCACGTGGTCGCGTTCGCAAAGATAACTGAACGGTCGATGGGTGCATTGAGACCGGAGCAAACGGCGGATGCCAGAAAATTGGCCTCACAGAATCGCACCCATGGTTGATAAAATTGACCGCCCGGGCGCAAATACCCGGGCGGTCAATTCATCCCCTCGTTCGCGATCCTGTTGGGTTTTGGGCTTTGACATGTTGTTGACGGATGGATCAGCCGTACAGCTTGATCTCCCGGGGTTCCATGTGGTCGTCCCCCAATAAGACGTCCCTGATGTAGCTCTGCGGCAGGAACTCGACGGGCAGCACTGGGTCGTCGACGTAGCCGGACACTGGGAGTAGGCGTGGCCTTTGGACATAGCGTGGCCGCCTGCCGGCGGTCGGACTGCCACTTCAGCCAAAAGCTCAGGCGCGCGCATTAAAATAATGAATAGATCGCTTGATGGGCTTTTGACCAAGCATGAACATCGCAGGTAAATCCGTGTACCAATTTTTGATACACGGATTTACCTGCGGTTTGTTGAAAGCTCTGACATGCGCTGTCGACTTCATTAAAATCGATTGCCGATCAAGTCTTCCTATATATGCGAGCCCCAAGAAACTGCGCTGTGAACCTGAGTCCTCTATCGATCGGCCCGGTGCACCGGGCCGCTGTCCTCGAGCCGGCAACAGCTTGCCGGTCTCAAAACGTATACTTGATTTAAGGCGGAGTGGAATGTGGGCGCGCAAGGAGATGCGGAATCGATGAGAGCCTCAAAAAAAACTACTGCAGTGTTATCATCTTTCGTCCTCTCTATTCTTCCATTTCTGATTCTATGGGCGGCTTGGTCAGTCCTCCCTGATACAATTCCCGCTCATTGGAGTGGGGGTGTGGTTGATCGATGGGGTAATAAGCTTGAATTGCTGGTTGTTCCGCTGTTTTCTCTGATTGGTTCTATTGCAATTTCTGTGTACCTTATTGTTTCCACGCGGCGAAGAGAGTTCGCGGATTTCTCTGTTCGAATGCGACGGGACTTTGTTGCGTGCTATATTTCCAGTCTTCTTTTATCGACAACCTGCTCAGTGATAATTGCCGTTTGGGTTCAGTTGATTCTTACGCAAAGCACTGCGGTTGATGGGGGGCTTGGACTATCGATCCTGTATTCCCTTCCCGGGCTATATGTGATCTTGTGCGCTTTGCCGCCTTTTTATGCGAGCGGCGAGAGCAAAAAGGCAGAGCGCCTGATAACAGTTCTTATTGGCGGCGCGGAGATTGTTCTTTGTGGAATAGTGCTTGAAGGTTCGGCTGCCTCTTATGCGATGATTGGACTGATGATTCTGTTCTGTGCGTTTGAGATTGTGTCACAGGTAAGGGATAGCCGGTCCTTATGAGTTGAATTACGCGCGTGCGGATATAAAGGTTGGCATGTTAAATTTGTTGAAAACTCTGACATGCGCTGCCGACTTCATTAAAATCGATTGCCAATCAAGTCTTCCTATATATGCGAGCCCTGAGAAGCTGCGCTGTGAACCTGAGACCGCTATCGATCGGCCCGGTGCACCGGGCTGCTGTCCTCGAGCCGGCATCAGCTTGCCGGTCTCAAAACGTATGCCGTCCGGTACGACCAACAGCCGAGTCTTGCGCCCAGTTCGAGCAGCGCCAGAACCCCGTGCCGGAACCCACGCAGCCGATGGCAGGGGAATTCAGCCGCGGCCATCGAGGAGCCGACCCAGGGACGGCGCCCCCAGTCCTCGAAAGATTTCCACCGCCCCCTACAGGCCTGGATTGATTTAACAGTTGATTTAATCCGGCTGAACAAGCCGAGCATGGGCCGGTTGACAAAATGTAAGGTAAAAAAGCAGATACGACCGTACGCCGGTGCAGGGTTCGGGTGATGTGATAGAAAGTAATACACGTATTACATCTAACCGGGAGGTGCATCATGGCAACCGCCACCGCAGCCCTGAGAACCCCCGAGAACCTCGCGAACAGGTACGACCGCCTGGCGAAGTCGACGGGCCGCACGAAAACCTTCTACATGACGGAGGCGCTTGCCGCAGAGATAGGCAGGCTCGAATACGAGTACGGCCTCATGAATTATCCGGGAAGCGTTTGGTTGCGAGGTATGCCAGTGTGAGGGCCTGATTCGTCAGGCCCCGCACAGGGGGACCGCGATGGTGGCCACCGCACCGCCCGAGGGGCCGTTGGCGAGCGAGACGGAGCCCCCGTGGGCGCTCGCGGCCTCGGAGGCGACGTGGAGGCCGAGCCCGTAGTGGCGGCCTCCGTCACGCGAGGAGCGGGAGGAGTCGTCTGTGAAGAGGCGCTCGCAGCCGCGTTCGAGGGCGGCGGGAGAAAAGCCCGGTCCGTCGTCGGCGACCTCGATGACGAGGTGGCCGCCCGCGACATCGCAGGAAACAGTCACGCGCGAGCGCGCGTGCTCGGCGGCGTTGACCACAAGGTTCGCGGCGGCTCGCGCCAGGGCGGTTCGGTCGAGTGGGGCCTCGGGCGCGCCCGCGACAGCAGGGCCCGTGGCCGCGTCGAGCGTCACGCCTCGCGCCCGGGCGATCTGGGCGGCCTCGACGAGAACCTGCTCGCAGAGCTCGACCGGCCGCATGGGGGCCCTCTCCGCCCCGCCGGACCCGCGCGAGGCCTCGATGAGCAGGCGCACGTAGCCGTCGAGCCTTTCGACACTGCCGGCTATGTCGCGCGCGGCAGCCGCGAGGTCGCTGTCATTCTCGTCTTCCAACTCCTCCGCCACGAAGTCGGCGTTGGCGCGCAGCACAGTGAGCGGCGTCTTGAGGTCATGGGCGAGCGACGCCATCTGCTCGCGCTGCCCCCGCTCCGCGGCCCAGCGGGCCTCGAGCGACTCGGCGAGGGAGACCCGCATGGCGTCCATCGCGGCGAGGACGTCGTTCACCTCGCGCACGTTGGTGCTGCCGACCGCGAAGTCGAGCTCCCCCGCGCCGACGCGACCCGCCGCCTCCGCGAGCGGCGCCATCTTGCGCGAGATCACGCGGCTCGCGCGCCGCGCGACGAGCGCAAGCGCGAGTGCGCTTCCCGCCGTGGCGCCGACGAGCATGAGGTTCTGCGGGTTGGGAAGCAGGCCGGCGAGGTCGCGCGAGACCCACTGCGGCAGATACTCGCTGACGAGTGCGCAGGCCCCGCCGCCTTTGAGCGGGAACGCGGCGTAGGTGAGGCCCGAACCCCCGCCCTCGATCTCCACTGTGCCCGGATCCGCGGCGAGTGCCGTACGAGCCATTTCTGTCGCGTCCTCGAGCCGCGTGCTCTCGAGGTCTGTCATCATCACGTTTCCGTCCTTGTTCAGGATGAGGTAGCGGTACGCCGTCGGCACGTCCTGCTGCCCGCAGACGCCGTCGCGTGCCAGGCCCTCCGCGACCTCGCGCGCATTGGCCGGCCCCCAGCTTGCCTCGTAGACGAAGCCCGCGTTGATCGCCACAGAGAGCACCATGAACGAGGCGAGCCACGCCGTGGCGACCGCCGCGAACGCGTAGGCGAAGTAGCGCGCGATGACGAAGGAGAGCGGCATGCCCCCGCGACCTCGCGCCCCGATCTTCAGAGCTGCCACTTGTACCCCATCCCCCAGACGGTCGCGATCGGATCGGCGCCGGCCTCGGAGAGTTTCCTCCGGGCGCGACTGACCTGCATGGATATGGCCGCGTCGTCGGCGTCGCTCTCCCAGCCGAGCACCGCCTCGCGTATCTGCGCGCGGCTCATGACCTGCCCGGGGTGGCGCGCGAGGTACTCGCAGATGGCGTACTCGGTGGGCGTGAGCGGCACGGTCTCGCCGCCCACGGCGAGGTCGCGCGCCCCGAGGTCGATCCGCACCTCCCCGAAGGAGAGGGCGTGCGAGCGCGGCCGGCGCTCACGGCGTAGATGGGCCGCGACCTTGGCGCGCAGTTCCGCGGCCCCGAAGGGCTTGCGGACGTAGTCGTCGGCGCCCAGGCCGTAGGCAGCCACGGCATCCTCCTCAGCCACGCGCGCGGTCAGGAAGACGATGGGCCCGTCGAAGTCCGGGCGGATCTGCCGCACGAGCTCGAAGCCGTCGAGCCCCGGCATCATGACGTCGCAGAGCACGAGGTCGAAGCGCGAGAGGTCCATCCCCGGGACCGCCGTCGGATCCGCCGCCCTGACGACCTCATGGCCGTCGCGGCCGAGGACGCGCGCGAGCGCGTCGAGGATCGCCCGTTCATCATCCACTGCCAGTATCCTCGCCATGTTCGACCTCCTGAAACTTCCGTCGGAATTGTACTAGCGCCGCGCTCAGCGGTCCAGAGCCCTGCGCGCAGCCGCGGGTGCCTCGGCCGCGTCGCACGCGCGGTAGCGCACGCCCGAGCCGCCGCGCGCCTCGATCTCGAGCCAGCCCTCGCCGTCCGACTCCTGCCCGAAGAAGATGAGCTGGAGCTCTCGGACATTGCATCTGTCGTCCGCCGCGTCCACCAGGTAGACGTAGTTTGCCCCCGCCCCGGTGGCGTTGGCGTAGGAGCTCGCGTGACTGCCGGACTCGGGCGCGGGCGCCCACATGGCGATCTCAGGGTTGGGCAGCACGCGGTCGGCGATCGAGCGCAGCGCCGACCCCCAGCCGGCGTCGAGCAGGGCATTCCCGCCCAGGACGAGCGCTGCGGAGAGGAGGGCGAGCATGGCGGCGAGCGGCCTCCTACGCATCTGCCCTCCCGTCCTCGAAGCGGCAGAACCAGGCAAGAAGGACGGCGTCGGCTGCCAGGGTGAGCACGAGGCTGGCGAGCGCAGTCGTGAGGAGTGGGCCCGCCGCGCGTGCGGCGTCGATGAAGGCCTCCACCCCGAGCGACCCCAGGCGCGCGGGCCAGGCGAGCGGCACCCAGCTCAGGGGCGTCGCCAGGGCACCGGTGAGCTCGCCGGTCATGAGACCGTGCGCAAGTCCGCCCACTGAAAAGAACGCGAGGAGCATCCCCGCCGCGCCGGCGCCGATGACGGCGTTGCGGCCGAGGCGCAGGGCCACGCCGAGCCCCAGCGCGTAGAGGGGCAAGCTGCCCAGCACGATGCCCGCCCAGGCGGCCGCAAGCGGAGCGGGCCCGAGCGGCAGGCGCCCGGCGACGGCGAGCACGGCCCCGAACACGCCGAGCGCCACGGCTAGCGCGCCCGCGCCGAGCGCCGCAAGGGCGAGTAGCTTCGCCGCGACGGCGCGCCCGCGCGAAGGGACCGCCGTGAGGTTGGCGAGACGCCCGGCAGCGCGCTCCTCGTCCACGGCGAGCCCGCAGACGATGGCGGACATGAGCGGCATGAGGGCGCCGAGGAACTGGACGTAGGCGTCCGCGCCCAGCGCCGGGTCCCATCGGGCTACGGAGAAGTACTCGCCGCAGGCAAGACCGGCTGCCAGGCCGCAGACGAGGTGCATCGCCGTGAGCGGGGAGCGAGCCAGGCGCAGGGCCTCGGAGAGCAGGGCCCGCGAGAGAGTCATGCGCGGCGTCGGGTCGGAGAGTCGTGTCATGGCCATCACCTCTCCTCGGAGCGCGCGAACCAGGCCGCGCCCGCCGCCGTGAGCGCGGCGAACGCGAGCGCGCTGACCGCAAGGCCCGCCAGTGTGAGCATGCCATCCGCCGCGAGCGCCCCGCCGAGCGCCATGTCCGCCGCGAGTGGCTCGCCGCTCGGCAGCACGGGAATGAAGCTCGTGGGGATGACCATACTCGCCGACGGCGGAAAGAGCTGCGGCAGCGGCACCAACGACCAGGCAAACCCACCCACGAGCTGCGCGACGAGCGGGCAGAAGATGCCCGCGAGCATGCCGAGCCGCGCCGTGAGAAAGAGCCCTGTGGGGATCATCCACGCCGCGGTCACCGTGTTGGCGAGCGCGCAGAGGAGCATCGTGAGCGTGCCCGCGGCCGTGAGGCCCTGCGAGGAGAACGCCGATCCCGCGAGGTAGATGCCGAAGACCACGAAGTTCGAGAGCGTGCAGAGCGCGAGGCACCAGAGTGCCTTGGCCCACCAGGCGCGCCCGAGCGGGAAGCCCAGGCCCAGAAGCCCCCGCATCCGCGTGCGAGCGTCCGCCCGCGCGACGCACGCCACCACGAGCGAGAGAGACACGGGCAGGAAGAGCGCGTACCAGTAGTTCCACGCGCTGAAGATCTGCACGCCCCGATAGGGCATCGCGCCGAGCAGCGGCATCGGCAGCGCCATGAGCACGGCCAGGCGAACCGGTGCCGCGTGGCGCGACTTCAGGGCCTCGGCGCGCAGGCCCGCGAGCAGGCCGCCTTTCTCGCCCGTCATGCCGCCACCTCCCCGCGTGCTCGTCGCCCTTCCCGGCAGAAGCTCATGAAGAGTTCCTCGAGGTCCTGCCCAGGCCGAAGCGCATTCTCGTAGGCGAGGCGCCCCCCGCAGATGATGCCGATGGTGTCCGCCATCTGCTGCACCTCGGAGAGGATGTGGCTCGAGACGATCACCGTCGTACCCGCCGCTGCGAAGCCGCGGATCTGGTCGCGCAGCTCCTCGATGCCGATGGGGTCGAGGCCGTTGGTGGGCTCGTCGAGCACGAGCAGGCGTGGCCGGGCGATCAGCGCCAGCGCGAGCCCCAGGCGCTGCCGCATGCCCATCGAGAAGCGCCCGGCGCGCTTCTTCCCGGTGTCCGCGAGGTCCACGGCGGCGAGCACCTCATCTATGCGGCTCTCGGGAAGGCCCAGCAGCGTGGTGCGCACGCGCAGGTTCTCGCGCGCGGTGAGGTTGGGGTAGAGCGGCGCCTCCTCGATGAGGCTGCCGATTGCGTAGAGGTCCTCGCGGCGCCAGGCGTGCCCGGCAAAGAGGATCTCCCCGGCCGTCGGCCGCAGCATCCCGCAGATCATCTTGAGCGTTGTCGACTTGCCGGCGCCGTTGGGGCCGAGCAGCCCGTACACCTCGCCCTCGCGGATATGAAGGCTCACGTCGGCCACGGCGTCCTGCGCCTGGTCGCCGCGGCCGAAGCGCTTGGTGAGCCCGCGCGTCTCGAGCATGTAACCCATGGGTTTATCCTTTCTCTTCCGGGCGCGCGGGCCGATTCACCGTGCCCGCGCGTCTTACCTTTCGGGTTCACCATCCATGGTGGGGCGCGTTTCTAACGAAGCCGTAACGGCCGTTGGGCTCTTTTGGCGCCAACCCTTCTCGACCCGCACATCATGATTAATTTGCTTAAGGCAACAACTTTCCCGATCGATGTAATCACCGAATCAAAACGTGTACATCAGCCATCAAAGATGCCGAAAAATGTCATATTTGGAGGCTGATGTACACAAATGCAGAATCCAGCGCAGCCCAGAGGCGCCCTCCACATGTCTGGACTCTCTATGGCTGCGCTGGATAGACATCGCCGGAACGGGTATAGTATCGAAAGTTTTGTCGTTAACCAGCGGGGGAGTCCTGTGGGCATCAAAAAGAAGATCAAAAAGGAGCTTATCGGCACTTCCGATTACCCGTCGAATAAGATCTTTACGATCTCCAATTTCATCACCTTTACGCGCCTGATCCTCACCCTGGTATTTCTGTACCTGTTTGTGACGGATAACAACCGTGTCATCGCCATCGTTATCTACGCCGTTGCCGCCTCCACCGACTGGATGGACGGGCAGATCGCCCGCATGACCAAGACGGTCTCGTGGCTCGGCAAGGTCATGGATCCCATTTGCGACCGTGCGCTGCTGTTCACCGGCGTGCTTGGACTGGTGGTTCGCGGAGAGCTGCCAATCTGGGTCTGCGTGCTCATTATTGGCCGCGATATCTATCTGGGCATCGGCACGCTTATCGTGCGTCATTATCACCGTCGCCCCATCGATGTCGTCTTCCCCGGAAAGATTGCCACAGCGCTGCTCATGACTGGTTTCTCGCTCATGCTGCTCGGTTTCCCCGTTATTGACGGCCTGCATCTTTTACCTTCAACCCTTAAGGCCTTCCCGGGCCTCAACGGAAGCTCGGTGCCCCTCGGCATCTTCTTTGTGTACGGCGGCGTGATCTTCTCCATGCTCACGGCTGTCATCTACTCCATTAAGGGCGGAGTGGCCATTAAACAGGCTCTCGCGCATCCCGAGGACGAGGACATCGACTTTCTGAACCCTGAAATCGAAGACTGATTCGTTGGGGTATGATTACGTACGGTTCATTATTTGCGGCACGTCCGCGATAAGTTAGGGGTTGTCATGGACAACATGGTTAACAATATGCCTCAGAATGATAAGACTGCTGACGCTACCTGCGTATTCCGCGTGCCTTCAAGCGACGTCACCGTTCCCGACCTCATGGCCAACGTGCGCATCACCGCCCCCGTTCTGTCCATCGTCAAGGGTCCGCAGACGGGTGCCGCTTTTGAGCTCGAGGACGACGTGACCACCATCGGCCGCGATCCCGCGAACGGCATCTTCCTCAACGACATGACTGTTTCGCGCAGCCACGCGCGCATTATTCGCGAGGGCCTCGGCGCTCGCATCGAGGACTTGGGATCGCTCAATGGCACCTGGGTCGACGGTGCCATCGTCAATGCAGCCCCGCTGCACGACGGTTCTTCCGTTCAGATCGGTACGTTTACGCTCATCTACCACGAGAGCACGCCGGAGCGCATCGAAACCGGTGAGTAGGGCATGGCCGAACGCAACTATCTGAGTATCGGCCAAGTCGTCAACCTACTTCGAGGCGCATACCCCGATCTTTCGAACTCAAAAATTAGATTTCTAGAGGATGAGGGGCTCATTACCCCTCATCGTACGCCTAAGGGATACCGTCAGTACTCCAAGGAGGACGTTGATCGCCTGGAGGTCATTCTGCACTTGCAGAAGACTCGCTACATGCCACTCAACGTGATTAAGCAGCGCTTGGAAAACGCCACGGACCTGTCAACGCTCGCCTACGAGGTGGGTTTGCTGTCCGATGTTCCGCTCAAGACGGAGCCCAAGGAGACTAAGCAAAAGCTGCATCCCATCGAGACCATTCCCGATATGCTGGGCGTCGAGATTTCGTTTATCCGCTCGCTCGCCGAGAACGACCTCATTCGCATCATCAAGAGTCCGCAGAATCGTGAGCTCGTCGATGGTCGCGATTTTCCGATCATCCGTTACTGCTCCGAGCTGTCACGCTTCCATATCGAGCCGCGCAACCTGCGTCAGTACGTGTCTTCGGCCAACCGCGAGTCCTCGATGTTTGAGCAGGTGCTCGTGAGCATGCTCGGAATGGATACCTCCGATGACGAGCGCGATGCCAAGCTCGAGCGTGCGTTTAAGAAGCTTCACGACCTGACCGAGGGTGTGCACACCGCGCTGCTCAAGAACCGCGTTTTTGAGTCGCTCAACGCCGTGGTCGAGGACGCCGACATCGATGCACTCGATGAGGAAATCACTCGCTCCGAGTCCACCAAGGCCAAGAACGAAGAGATAGCCGCGCCGGCTTCACACGAGGATTCTCTCGTAAAGCCGCTCAAGGTCGTCGCCCCTTCGCAATCCGGAACCACCACCGCGGGCAAATAACAGCTGCCGCTTAACCGGCAACCCATTGAAAGGTCATGCAATGTACGACTTCGAATCTCAAATCGTCGACATCCCCGACTATCCCGAGCCCGGAGTCATCTTTAAAGATATCACGCCGCTCTTTGGCAACCCCGAGGCGCTCAAAGCCATGACCGATGCCCTCGTCGAGCACTTTGCCGGCATGGGAATCACCAAGGTCGTGGGTCCCGAGGCTCGCGGCTTTATGGTTGGCGTACCGGTGGCTGTAGCACTTGGCGCCGGCTTTGTTCCCGCACGTAAACCGGGCAAGCTGCCGCGCGAGACCGTAAGCCAGAGCTACGAGCTCGAGTACGGCACCGATTCAATAGAGATCCATGCCGACGCTATCAGCTCTAAAGATACCGTGTTGATTCTGGACGACTTGGTCGCGACGGGCGGAACCGTCGAGGCAACAGGTAAACTTGTGCGAGATATGGGCGCAAAGCTTGTCGGTTACGGTTGTATACTTGAGCTTGCGTTTCTCAACCCGCGCGAGAAGCTCACGCCGTCTGATGACGATGTGGAGCTCTTTAGCCTGGTGACGGTAGACTAGCCGTTACCCTTAGTTACTGGAAAGGAAGCTACATGCGCACAGCAAACACGCACAAAAACATGGCACGCTGCGCTGCTACGGCAACCCTCGCTTGTGTTTTGGGCTTGGGCCTCGCGGCTCCTGCCTACGCCGATACCGCATCCGACCTTGCCGCTGCTCGTTCGAAACTCGAGCAGATCGGCACCCAAACCCAGCAGATTTACGATGAGCTTGCCACGCAGACGCAGGCGCTCGATCAGACTGCCGGCGAGATCACGCAAAAGCAGCAGGAGATCGCCGATGGTCAGGCCAAGCTCTCGACCTATGTCGCCGGCGAGTACAAAACCGGCGGTCTGAGCCTGCTTCAGGTTCTGACGGGCGTCGATGACCTGAGCGATATGCTCAACCGTCTGTTTTACTACGGCAAAGTTTCCGATAAGCAGGCTCAGACCATTCAAGAGGTCAAGGAGCTTAAGCAGCAGCTCACCGATAAGCAGGCCGAGCAGGAAAAGAACGTCGCCGCTACGCAGAAAAAGGTCGACGAGCTTAACGCTCAGCAGGCTGAAGCCCAGAACGTCGTAAACTCCCTGGATTCACAGCTGCAGGCCGAGCTTGCCGCCGAGGCCGAGGCCAACGCCGCGCTGCAGGCCGGTATCAACGCCAGTACCGCCGAGAAGGCCACGGTGAGCAACGAGACTGCCGGTACGACCGAGAACACCAACAACGGTGGCCAGACCAACAATAACAACAACCAGGGCGGCAACACTCCGGCTCCTACGCCGGCACCTGCTCCGACGCCGCAGCCCTCCACGCCTGCTCCGGCTCCGACGCCTTCTGCTCCGAGCCAGTCCGTCGATGGCGGTTCTGTTGTCTCGCGTGCATACAGCAAGCTTGGTTGCGCTTATTCCTGGGGCGGAATTGGCCCGAACAGCTTCGACTGCTCTGGTTTTGTTAGCTACTGCCTCACTGGTCGCTATTGTCGCCTGGGCACCACGGGCACCTTTATGGGCTGGACGCGTGTGTCCGATCCCCAGCCCGGTGACGTTGTGGTCAACTCGTACCACACCGGCATTTACATCGGTGGTGGTCAGATGATTCATGCTTCCGACTACAACACGGGTGTTATCATCAGCTCCGTTGCCGCCGGCATGAACAACAACTATATCTTCGTGCGTTACTAAGTATTCAGATAAAGCAAACGGATATGGACCTCGTGGCTTTGAGCCGTGGGGTCCATTCTTTTGCCTTTAGTGCAGGCCTCTATCTAGTTTTGAATACTAGATAGAGGCCCAATCGGTCTGCAAGAAGGCTATAATTGTTTGGGAACAATTAGAAAGGACCCTCTATGAGCTGGGCACTTATCTCCGATTCAAGCTGCAACCTCCGCGATTGGCAACCGACCGCGCCTCATACCACCTTTGCATTTGCACCCCTCAAAATTCGAGTGGGGGAGCGTGAATTCGTCGATGACCATTCGCTCGATGTTCACGAGCTCAACTGCGCTGTTCAGGCGGAGACGAACGCTTCTTCGAGCGCTTGTCCCAGCGTAGGGGAGTGGGTCGAGCTCTTCAAATTGGCAGACAAGACCATCTGCATGCCGATCTCTGAAGGTGTGTCGGGCAGCTACAACGCGGCAGCCACGGCTCGCGATATGGTTCTTGCCGAGGAACCCGACCGGCAGATTCATCTAGTCAATTCGCGCGCAGCTGGCGGCAAAATGGACCTCATTTTCTTGCTGTTCGACCGCTATCTTGCAAGCAATCCGGATGTCTCATTCGAGGACGCTTGCGCATACTTCGATAGCCTTGAGCAGAACAGCAAAATCCTCTTCAGCCTGTGCAATTACGAAAACCTGGCCAAAGCCGGACGTATCCCTAAGGCAGCCGGCGTCATTGCCAACAAGCTCAATATCCGCATTTTGGGCACGGCGAGTGAGGCCGGTAAAATCGAACTCGTCGGTCACACGCGTGGCGAAAAGAAGATGCTCAAAAAGATCATCGACACCATGGAAGCCGAGGGCTTTACGGGCGGTGAGGTCGTCATCGACCATGTGGAGAACGCATCGAGTGCCCAGGCGCTGGCCGATTACATTGTTGAGCATTGGCCCGGCTCCAAGACCATCATCATGCCCTGCAACGGCCTGGATTCCTATTACGCCGAGATGCACGGCCTCATCATCGGCTACGGCATGGGCGTAGCTTCGGGCAAATAAAGTCCAACCAAGCAATATTACGGGCGGGACAAAGCGACAGATGGCTCTTTGTCCCGCCCGTTTTATACGACGGCTATCTATTAAACCCGTTGAACTTGAGATAGCTCATCAGGTACGCCTTCGAAACGAAGGATGAAACCGCACTGCGTACAAGCAGCGACTCACGCGTTACCTGATGCGCGGTATCGGGAACCGGCGTCTGCTCGACGGAAAACGCCGAACGAATCGATGCCTCGAGCTGATCGACCACATAATCAAAGGCCGTCGGGGCATCGTAGCTCAAACGCTGAATGTTAAAGAGTGCCTGCACCGCAGCAATAGGTAGCACCTGCTTAAAGATACAGATAGCGATCAGGCGGGCAATCTGCTCGCGGCCATATTGCTTTTTGACCGGAGCGGGCACCAGGCCGACCTTCACGTAGTTATTGATCATCGATGGCGTAATGACAGGCTGTTCCACGCAAATGGACAGCGGCTCCATCCACAGCGCAACATACTCAATGACCTGGTCGCGGTAGAGCGTCACATTGGGCAACTGGTCATAGCGCGGCAGACTCAACGTATTGAGTTTGCGTACGATATCGGACTGAATAAATGCATCGGGCAGCACAGTGGGTTGAATATCCTCAGGCTTAATGCTGACCGACGAATCAGACATCGGAATAACGTGTTTAACGTGATTCATAAAGGTCCTCCGTTCCTATTTTATATTGTATTCTACGTTATCTAGTTTTGCATACCACATAGCCGGCAAGAAAATTGGCGGGACAGTGCACTGATGCATCATCCCGCCATTTAGTAACTTGATAACAACATTACATAAGATATATTATCGTACTTATGCGCGTAGGAAAGTGTATGCGCTGGTTGCTGCTATAGCTCCGTCCGAAACGGCGGTCACAACCTGGCGCAAACGCTTAGAACGGATATCGCCGGCTGCGAATAAGCCGGGCGTACGGGTAGCCATCGAATCGTCGGTGACAATGCCGCCGTCGGGAGCCAGATCGACGAGATGCTCAACCAGCTCGGCATGCGGCTGCGTCCCCGTAAAGACAAAAATACCAAATGAGCCAGGTTCAAAGGACTCAGTGTGCATTCCACCAGTCGCATTGTCCTTGAACGTAATTGTCGTGGGCATCGCTTCACCAGAAAGCTCAACAATACTAGTTTGGTACCTAACTGAAATATTGTCCTTAGCAAGCACCTTATTCACAACGCCCTCGGGTGCACGGAACTGATCGCGACGCAGCACGATGGTCACGCTGCTGGCAATGTCGGAAAGGAACAGCGCCTCCTCGCATGCTGAATTGCCGCCTCCGATAACAAAGACCTGCTTGCCGCGGAAGAACATACCGTCACATGTTGCGCAATACGAAACGCCACGACCGCGATACGTGTCCTCGCCAACAAAACCCGCAGGACGCGGTGTGGCGCCCATGCACGCAATGACGCTCTTGGCCGTTGTGTCACCCATATCATGATGGATGGTAAATTGAGCCGCATCGGCATCGTAGTCGACGCCTGTTACCATACTCCATTCAACCTGAGCCCCCAGGCCTTCAGCATGCTGTTGAAACCGCTCACCAAGTTCGGCACCGCTCAGCAGCGGAATGCCAGGATAATTCTCAATCTCGTTGCTCGTGGCAATCTGTCCGCCGGACATGCCCTGCTCAAGAACGGTTGTCGTAAGATTGGCACGCGCCGCATAAATGGCGGCAGCATAACCCGCGGGACCGCCGCCGATAATCGCAACATCGATTGTCTGATCGGTAATCATGAAGAGTCCTCTCGTCGAAACGTTGTCGTTCTTTGCGCTCATACCCAAATTTACGTGAACGTGACACTCATGCACTACAATGATAAATCCGTGTTACAACGTCGAAGGGGAGTTATCGATGGATCAGACGCAGACGAGCGACGACGCTCCCCTGCTCACGCTTAGCACTCCCCAATCGGAGCAAACCACGCTCCTGGATCAGCAAAAACCTCTCGTGACCATCGTGCACGCCTCGGTTGGCTCGGGCCACAAGGCCGCCGCAAATGCGATTGCGCAGGCATTCGACCTCATCCGCGGCACCAATGGTATCCCCGAGGATGTTGAGATTGAAGTGCTCGATATCCTTGATTTTGGACGTATTAAATTCGACGGCAATAAGACCGCGGCTTCTTTTACGGGAGCCACGCGCCCCATTTACGACCTGACCTGGCGATATACGCTTACGGGACATCTGCTCTGGGGTGGTGGCACGGCATGGTCGAGAATTATGTTCCCCGCCTTCAACGATTATATTCGTAGCCGCAGGCCCATAGCCGTGGTCGCAACGCACATCACAGCAGCCAATGTTGCCGTGGGCGCCCGCGTAATTACAGGTAGCGATTATCCGGTCATCTGCGTGCCGACCGACTACGAAGTCGAGGGCTGGTGGCCCCACAAGGACACCGATCTATTCTGTGTTGCCAACGAATTTATGGCCGAAACGCTGCGTCCGCGCAAGGTGCCCGAGGCAAAGATTCGCATTACCGGCATTCCTATTCGCGCCGGATTCGACACGGATTACAATCGCGAGGAAGAGCTGGCCAAGTTCAATCTCCCCACCGACAAGACCGTCGTGCTGGTGATGGCCGGCGCCAGCTTGCCACAGCCTTACGTCCGCTTTCGCGCGGCGATGGACCAGACCCTCCCCTTCCTACGCAGCTTTGAGGACATGCACTTTGTCTTTTTGCCCGGCAAAGACGTGGAGTATGCCACACGGTTGAAGACGCTCTTCGATGCCATGAAGCTCGAGAACGTCACGGTGTTGGACTATGTCGACGACATGGCGGCCCTCATGCACGGCTGCGACCTGGCAATCCTCAAATCGGGCGGGCTCACGGTCACCGAGTGCCTATGCGCACATCTGCCGATGATCCTGCTGGGCAAATCGTACGGCCAAGAAAAAGCCAACACCACCATGCTTACCGGCATGGGCGCCAGCATGCACGTCACCACGGCACGAGAGCTCATCGTGACGTTGCGCCACCTGCACGACCATCCCGAATCACTCAAAGCCCTACTCATCAACGGCGAAGTTCTACGCCGCCCCCACGCAGCCGAAGACATAGCCATCGCAACCATGGAGCTCGTAGGCAAACCCCAAAAGCGCAAAAGAGCCTTCTGCCGCTTCTACTGGGGCGAAAAACCTGCGCATATCAGGTAGCGTCTTAATTTCCGCTCACCCGTGGGAGGCCCCTATATATCATCCCGTGCTCAAACATTCTCGCTTCGCTGCGAAACTGCGCGCGGGACGATATATAGGGGCCTCCCACGGGTGAGCTGCGTTTACGCACTAGCAGCTTCGCCAGATTCCCCTCCAGTAGAACCTGCTAAGGCGATACCAGAAAATATAAAAGCAGTAAGCCAACGCGACAAAGGAAGTGTCCCTTTATCGCGTCGGCTTACTAGCAAAGTGAGTATTTTTTCAAGCGAGTAGCCGCCCGCCCGGGGCTTACCTATATCGTTCCACGCGCAGTTTCGCAGCGAGCGAAGCGAAGCGAGAATGTTTGAGCATGGAATGATATAGGTAAGCCCCGAGCGGGAGGGATACGAGCGCCCTAGGCGACGCCGCTGGAGCCGAAGCCTCCGTTGCCTCGGTCGGTTTCGTCTAGTTCTTCTACTTCTACGAGGTTGACCGTAGGGACTTCTTGGATGACGAGTTGGGCGATGCGGTCGCCTTTGTTGATTTGGATGTTGTTCGTGGGGTCTAGGTTGATGAGGATGACTTTAAGCTCTCCTCGGTAGTGGGCGTCGATGAGGCCCGGCGTGTTGACTATAGACAGGCCTTGCTTGATGGCCAGGCCGCTGCGGGGCTGGACGAAGCCGGCGTAGCCGTCGGGCAGGGCGATGGCTAGGCCCGTGGAGACCAGACGACGCTCAAAGGGCTTCAGAGTACAATCCTCGTTGGAACGCAGGTCAAGGCCGGCATCCGTAGGATGGGCGTATTTGGGAAGCTCGACGGTTGGGTCGAGACGTTTAATGTTAACGGTAATGTTGGACATGAAATCACCTTAGCTTGTCGAGCTCTTGCAGAAACTCATCGACGTCTTTGAAATCGCGGTAGACCGAGGCAAAGCGGATGTACGCCACCTTGTCGATCTTGGCCAAGCGCTTGAGCACCATGTCACCTAACTCATGGGACGTGACGGCCGTCAACGTGCGAGAGCGCAGCTCGACCTCGATGTCGTCAATGATCTCATTGAGCTTTTTAGTATCGATATCTCGCTTGATCGTGGCGCGCATCAATCCGACCAGCAGCTTATTGCGATCGAACCGCTGCTTAGTTCCGTCCGACTTAATGACCTCGATTGGGTCTTCGCATCGCTCGAACGTTGTAAAACGGTAGTTACACGAGCAACATTCGCGACGGCGCTTAATGGTGTTATTTGACTCCTGCATGCGGGAATCAACGACGCGGGTATGTGCCTTGCCGCATTTGGGACAGCGCATGGTACCTCCTCTTAAACGATAACAAGGGTACCATGCGCAGCGCGATAATGATTACGAACGAGCAGGAACCTTAAGATGCGCACCGGCGGCGAGCGAACCATGCTCCAGATGATTGACGTTACGGATCATGTCGGAAGTCTCTAGCGTGGAAAGGCCTTCGATAGGATATTCCTCGGCAAGAGACCAAAGAGAATCGCCAGGCTGAACGCGAATGGTCTCGTAGGTAACGTTGGAAACGGACTCGGCATACGCGGTGTGACGAGCGCTAAAGACCGACGTAGCAAGGACAAAGAAGAGCGTAAGCGAAACGGCAACAGCGACAATCGTCGGAACCTTCAGGGCAACGCGGGCCGGCGCGACTGCAGCCTGCTGATTGCGAGCAGACTTTACGGTCAAAGGCTGAAAGCCGGAACGGCCACCCTGAACAACAGTAAAAGCGGGCGCGGCAGGCGTCTCGAGCTTAAGGACGAGGTTTCCCTGGACCATATTCGTTGCGTTCATCATGTTCTCCTCTCGCGTGTTTTGCTGAGAACAGTTTTATCAAGCCGCGCGGACAAAAATATCTGGCGCGAGAACGAATGTTCGGTTATTATTATCTTCGAACAGTTGTTCCTGTCAAGCAAAATTCGAACATTTGTTTGACATGGGTAGAGAGGATGCCCTGATGGCTCGCAAAATTACCAAGCGTCAGCAGCAAATTTACGACTTCATCAAGGAATATCAGCAGGAGAAGGGTTATCCGCCCAGCGTGCGCGAGATGGCTTCTGCCGTGGGCCTTTCCTCCCCCAGCACCGTGCACGCTCATCTCTCTGCCCTGGAGGCGCGCGGGCTACTCAAGCGCGATGCCACCAAACCGCGCGCCCTGGAACTCTTTAACGAGGACGGCTCCTCGGTCTCAATTTCTAAATCTGACGAGCCCTCCGCACCTCGCGGAACGGTCTCGCTACCGCTCGTTGGTCGCGTCGCAGCTGGGATTCCCATTCTGGCCGAGCAGAATATCGAAGACACGTTTACTATCCCGACCGAAATCGCCACCGATCAGGGTTCCTTTATCCTTGAGGTGCATGGGAGCTCAATGATCAATGTCGGCATCTTCAATGGCGATTACATCATCGTCCGTGAACAAAAGAGTGCCATGAACGGCGAAATTGTCGTGGCCATGATTGATGGTTCAGCGACCGTCAAGACGTTCTACAAGGAGCAGGGGCGCGTGCGCTTGCAGCCCGAGAACGACACTATGGAGCCTATCTATGCGACGAACCCCGTTATTTTGGGTAAAGTTGTCGGTTTAATGCGCCGGTTCTCGTAATGCAAAAACGCATCACCATCTTTGATACCGTCCGCGGGTTTACGATGATTTCTATGGCAGGTTTTCACGCTTGCTACGATCTCGCCTACCTGTACGGCTGGGATATGCCCTGGTTTACCCAGTCAGTCTTTCAAGACATCTGGCGCGCCAGCATCAGCTGGGTATTTTTGTTTATCGCGGGTTGGATGTGTACCCTTTCGCGCAACAATATCAAACGTGCCGCCAAATACGCCTTAGCAGCACTCGTCGTCTGGGTGGCAACAACACTTGTCTCAGTCGACGATTCGGTTAATTTTGGCATCATCTACTGCATGGCCGCATGTACTGGCATCGTGGCGTTGACCGATCCCGTCCTTAAGAAGATATCGGCGAGATGGGGCATGCCCCTATGCCTTGTGTTGTTCGCCCTCACCTGGAGCATCCCCAAAACGACCTACCCTGTCCCCTACCTGGCGTGGCTGGGATTTCCGAGCCCTGGGTTTGTCTCGGGTGATTACTACCCCATCATCCCGTTTATCTTTATGTATCTTGCAGGATACTTCGCCGCACACATAGCGCAGGGAATCGATAAGACCGTCCCTAGCTGGGCCTACGCCAACCCCCTGCCGGCGCTCGCCAGCCTTGGACGTCACGCACTCCCCTTTTATCTGCTGCATCAGCCCATCATTCTGGGCATTTTGGAGCTCGTCTACTCGGTGCGATAACGCTCGAGCCGCGGTGCAATACGAGCCGGCAACTTCGCCACAATGCGAACACCGTCCTCGAGATATTCCTCATGCAGAAGGGTTCCCTGCTCATGCACCAGCGTGATGAGAGCGCCCTCGCGATACGGAATGTCAGCGGAGAGCAACACATCGGTGGCAGCTGCCTCACGAGCAATGCGATCGACGAGATCGTCGAGCCCCTCGCCCGTTTGGGCCGAGAACAGAACGGCTTCCGGATAGCGACGACGGAAACTCAATCGATCAACGCTATCGAGAAGATCGATTTTATTGAATACGGTCAGCGTTAAACGCTCTCCGGCGCCGATCTCATCGAGCACGCGGTCGACAGCCTCCAGCTGCCGCTCATAGTCCTCGTCAGACGCATCTACGACTTTGAGAATTAGATCGGCACCCAACACCTCGGACAGCGTCGATTTAAAGGCATCGACCAGACCATGCGGCAGCTTTTGAATAAAGCCGACGGTATCAGTAATCGTCATGCCGCGACCGCCGGGCAGGCGATACGAACGCGTCGTCGGGTCGAGCGTAGCAAACAGCTTGTCCTGAGAAAGTACCGTAGAGCCGGTCAGACGATTGAGCAACGTCGATTTACCGGCATTGGTATAACCGGCTAACGCGACGCGAAACGCCGGTGACTCAATGCGGCTCTTGGATTGAACATCGCGACGCTGTTCAACCTGCTTGAGCTCACGACAAAGCGCAGCGATCTTATTACGAATGAGGCGACGGTCGACCTCGAGCTGACTTTCGCCCTGACCAAAGCGTGAGCCGATGCCGCCGCGCGTCTGTTCCTTGGCGAGATGACTCCACATGCCACGCAGACGAGGCAACAGATATTGAAGCTGTGCCAGCTGTACCTGTAGGCGTCCCTCACGCGTCTGAGCATGAAGGCCAAAGATATCCAAGATCAGTGCAGTACGATCGATAATCTTTACCGGCTCGCCCACGGCTTTCTCCAAATAGGATAGCTGCGAGGGCGTCAGGTCGTCATCAAAAATAACGACATCGGCATCCATGCGATGTACCAGGCCGCACAGCTCTTCAACCTTACCGGAACCGATAAACGATTTAGGATACGGCTTTACCAAACGCTGCGATAAGCGTGCCACGCACTGGGCACCAGCCGTGTGGGCAAGACGCTCCAGCTCATCAAGCGAGCGATCGAGCGGCCATGCATTGTCGCGCCATTCAACACCAACCAAAATGGCACGCTCGGGCTCGGGTGCCGTGGGAACAAGAGGAAAACGGGCCATTAGGCAACCTCAATACGATGCAAGATATCCTCAACGACCTCATCGATTGTAAATTTATCCATATCAAACCACACGATACGATCATCGTGCTTAAACCACGAAAGCTGACGCTTGGCATAACGACGCGAACGCATCTTAATGAGTTCGCGAGCCTCATCCATGCTCATCACGCCATTAAAAGCATCGATGATCTCTTTATAGCCAATTGCCTGCATCGACGTCAGGGCATCTCCCAGCCCCTGGCCCATAAGACTGCGGACTTCATCGACAAGACCCTGCTCAAACATCAGATCGACGCGCAGATTAATGCGCTCGTAGAGCACCTCGCGATTACGCGTCAGACCAAACCATAGGGCGTGATAATGCTCGCGCGGAACACTAAACTGACTTTTTTGCTTTGCATAGGAGATACCATCATCATGCATCTCGAGCGCACGAATCACACGGCGCACGTTATGGGGATGAATAACAGCAGCCGATTCTGGATCGCGCTCGGCAAGCAGAGCATGCAGCTCTTCCTCGCCAATACGCTCGGCAAGCTCCTGATAGCCCGCACGGCGATCGTCCTCAAGTTCTCCCGAGGGAAAGTCCATCTCATCGAGGGCGGCCTTGAGATACAGGCCTGTACCCCCGCAAAACACCGGAAGACGTCCTGACCCGAGCAGACGATCAACATGCGCGCGAGCGTCGACCTGGTAAAGCGCCGCAGAGTACGCCACACCCGGCTCTACAATGTCGACGAGACGCAGCGGCGCCGTACACTCATTGGGCGCCATCTTTGCGGTACCGATGTCCATGCCGCGATAGATTTGCATCGCATCGCACGACAGCACTTCGGACGAAAGACGAGCTGCCAAACGGTCGGCAACATCACTCTTACCAACCGCCGTCGGACCGACGATCGCAACGGCGGAAAGACCTGCCCCGGGAGAAATCATTAGCGCGGCTCACCCACAACGGAGCCTGACAAATACCACGTCTTAGCAACGTCGACGTTAACATCAACGATCTTACCGACAAGCTGGTCGATGCTGTAACCCTCGGGGATGGGTGCATGCACGGTCTGATTCTTGGGACTCTTACCCAGCAGCACCGCATCGTTCTTTTTACTCGTTCCCTCAATGAGCGCCGGCACCACAGTATGAAGCTCGCCCTGGTTATACTCGTGTGCCGTGGTCTCGATAACCTTAACCAGGCGGTTGAAACGCTCGAGAATAACCTCATGCGGCGTAGGATCGTCAATCTCTGCGGCCGGGGTACCAGCGCGCTTGGAATAGATGAAGGTATAGGCCTGAGCATAGCGGACCGTCTCGGCAAGTGAGAGCGTCTGCTCAAAGTCTTCTTCAGTCTCGCCCGGGAAGCCCACGATAATGTCGGTCGAGAGCGCGATATCGGGCATGCGGTTGCGAATGCGATCGACAAGGCCCAGATAGTCCTCGCGTGTATAACGGCGATTCATCTCTTTGAGGATCCGCGTCGAACCGGACTGGACGGCCAAGTGCAGCTGCGGCATAACGGCAGGCGTCTCGGCCATGGCGTCGATGGTCTCGGGAAGCAGATCCTTGGGATGCGAAGACGTAAAGAAGATACGCTCCACACCCGTATCGCCCACGGCACGCAGCAGATCGGCAAAACGCGGCTTACCAAACAGATCGCGACCATATGAGTTAACGTTTTGGCCCAGCAGCGTAATCTCACGCACGCCCTGGCGTACCAAACCGGTCACCTCGTCGACAATCTCCTCGAAGGGACGGCTCTTTTCGCGACCGCGCACGTACGGTACGATGCAGTAGGTGCAGAAATTATTGCAGCCGGTCATGATGGGCACCCAGGCGTGATACTGGGTCTCGCGATGCCACGGCATGCTCATGGCATCCATATCCTCATGCTCATTGGTGCGGATATAACGCTTGCCGTCAAGGAACGCCTCGGCAATGAGCTCGGCCACATGCGCGATGGAATGCGTGCCAAAGATGACATTGACGTTATCGACGTTGGTGAGCAGGCCCTCGCCATCGCGCTGCGCGATGCAACCGCCAACAGCAACCACGCGCTTGCCCGAAGGCGAAGGCGGCAGGCTTTTGCAGGAATTGCACTGACCGTACAGGCGAGTATCGGCGGCCTCGCGCACGCAGCATGTCATGAAGACAACAATATCGGCATGCTCGGGATCGAGCGCCATAAGGCAACCATACGAATCGAGCAGACCGCTCACGCGCTCAGAGTCGTGCTGATTCATCTGGCAGCCAAAGGTGCGGATAAAGTAGGTTTTACCGGCAAGAATATCGCGTACGGAACGCTGGTCCATGTGAATAAGTCCTAACGATGGGGAGCAAAACGAGGCAATCAGAAGCTATGCCACAGGCTTAACATCATCCATGACGACGTTATCCATAGCAGCTCGATTGATCTGGTGAACGTAGATAGAAAGGCGGATGGCCGTGCGCGACTCCCCGTTAATGAGGATGTCGGAGAACACGGGCGCGCAGGAAATATCAAAACCGGTTGGGATCAAAAAACCGCGCGCGATAGCCACGGCCTTAATGGCCTGGTTGACCGCACCGGCGCCGACACACTGAATGTTGACGGGTACACCATCCTTGACCATGCCGGCGATGGCGCCGGCAACGGACGCGGGCGATGATTTGCTTGATACCTTCAGGCAATCCATGAAGAAACTCCTGCGTTTAAAAGTACGTTTTAACTGCAATAACTGTATCGTACCGAGTGGACTCGGTAAAGGCACTATTCCTCTTTGGCAAGATCAAAGGTCACGGTGATTCGATCACGCGAAACGCGAATCTTTGGGTCGCCGCAAAGGTTGAGATAGTACCGGGCGGCAAGGTCATTAAAGTCGCGCTCCACAGCACGCGAAAACTGTGCCATATCATCCTTGGCAATACGTAGCCCGCGACGATCCTTTGCGAGATCGACAGGAGCCGGCGCATGCGAGGACGAATCACGCTCGCGCAGCAGACGCGCGGTCACACCGCGAACGGGCTTAATCTGCCCTGCCAAAATGCGATGAGCCGTGCGCTCGGACATCTCAAGACCCAAACCAGCACAGATACGGATAAAGTCCTCGGCATCAGAAGCAAGGCCTAAACGATCGACAACCGGAAGCTCGCTCTCGTCGTCAATGAACAGGAGACGAGACGTATCGAGCCGGCTTGACGCCTGAGCATAAAGGGTCGCGGCAATCTCAGACGGAGAACCAAGGTAGACATCGCAACCACGCAACTCCTCGAGCGCAAACTCACAAGCAGCGCGAATAATATTATGCGGACCGCGAGCACAGACATAACGTCCGTCCTCATCCTTGACGGCCTGGGGCCAGCTGGACTGATCGGCACGCTCACTGAGGCGGTCGGCCGCGACGCTCACCTTAAAGGCTGAACCAAGATCGACACCGGACGTGACCACACGGGCCTCATCGGTGTTCTGCTTGATCGAAAACAATGCCATGCCACGACCGTGAACGCCCCAACGGTCCATCTTCATGCTCTCGAGCTTGGAGGTAACGCGAGCATCGAAGATTTGCTCTTGCATATCCTGCGGAACACCCGAGCCGTTATCCAGAAAGACAAGCGTGCGGACGCCATCTTCCTTGGTCGTAGCGAGAAAGACCTTGTCGGCGCCGGCATCGCGAGCATTACGGAGCATTTCGATGACGATATCCTCGACATGCTGAATGTCGTGCTTTGCCTGGCGCCGCTCGGCCTCCGAAACGCGGAGGCGGACATACCCCTCGCCAAGGTTCTCCTCGACGCGAAGGTTGCCCTCCCCCGACATCGACGCGATAAATGAGATGAGCTCGTTCGCGTCGCTCATGTTATTTAGCGATATCGACAGCGCGGCTCTCGCGAATCACGACAACGCGCACCTGACCGGGATACTCCATCTCTTCCTCGATCTGATGGGCGATATCGTGAGCCAGGACCGTGGACTGGGCATCGGAGATCTTGTCCGGCTGAACCATGACGTGAACCTCGCGACCAGCCTGCATGGCATAGGTACGCTCGACGCCGTCATGGGAGTTGGCGATCTCCTCGAGCTTCTCAAGACGCTTGATGTAGTTCTCGGCAGACTCGCGACGGGCACCGGGGCGAGAGGCAGAGACAGCATCGGCGGCCTGTACCAGGACATCGAGCACCGTGTTAGGGTCGACATCGGCATGGTGAGCCTCGATAGCGTGGACGATAACGGGCTTCTCGCCATAACGGCGGGCCAGCTCGGCACCGATGACGGCATGCGGGCCCTCGACGTCATGGTCGATTGCCTTGCCCAGGTCGTGCAGCAGGCCGGCGCGCTTGGCAGTCACAACGTCCAGGCCAAGCTCGGAAGCCATCACGCCGCACAGATCAGAGACCTCGAGAGAGTGCTGAAGCACGTTCTGACCAAACGAAGTACGGTAGCGCAGGGCACCAAGGGTCTTGACGATCTCGGGGTGCAGGTCGTGGATGCCGGTATCGAAGGCAGCCTGCTCGCCAGCCTCGCGCACGCGCTGCTGAACCAGGTCAGCGGCCTTGTGATACATCTCCTCGATACGGGCAGGGTGAATGCGGCCGTCGGCGATGAGGTTCTCGAGGGCGACACGGGCGGTCTCACGACGGACCGGGTCGAAGCTCGAAAGAACGACGGTCTCGGGCGTGTCGTCGATCACGAGGTTGACGCCGGAAACCTGCTCGAAGGTCCGGATGTTGCGACCCTCGCGACCGATGATACGGCCCTTGAGGTCATCAGAGGGAATGTGCACGGAGGTAACGGTGACCTCGGCAGTATGGTCGGCAGCGCAGCGCTGAATCGCCAGAGACAGAATCTCCTGGGCGGTCTTGTGGCACTCGGCGCGAACCTGCTGCTCGGACTCGCGAATGATCGTGGCAGCCTCGTGGGTGACCTCGCCGCGAACCTTATCGAGGAGCTCCTTGTGGGCGTCCTCGCGGGTAAGGTCGGCGATACGCTCGAGCTCGGAGGTCTGCTTTGCGCAGAGCTCCTCGAGCTCACGGGAGCGCTTCTCGACCTGACCGGCCTGGCTGGACAGCTGATGCTCGCGCTTGTCGAGAGCATCGTTGCGGCGATCGAGGGATTCCTCGCGCTGCATCACGCGGTTCTCGAGCGTACGAATCTCGTTCTTACGCTGCTTATCCTCGGCCTCAGCGGCCTGCTTGTTCTTGATGATCTCCTCTTTAGCCTCGAGCAGAGCCTCTTTTTTGAGGGTCTCGGCCTGACGCTTGGCATCACCGATCAGGGACTCAGCCTGTGCGTGTGCCGACTGAATCTTTTCGTCGGCCTCGTGAAGACTACCCTGCTTGGCGGTGCGCATGTAGGCAATGGCGGCGATGGCACCCAAAACGATGCCAACGAGCGCTGCGATGATAGGCATGCTCACTCCTTTTTATGGATTCGTTACACAACAAAGCGAACCGTCCTTACGAACGGCTCGCGACATTTGAGTAATATGGGCGCAGCTTATGCGGGTCGGATACAGATAAACATATAAACAAACTCATCAAAGATGAGCACATATCACAAAGCAAATGACGCTGTTTATCGTACGTTGAACCACAACAACTGTCAAATAAATGCCCCCAACACGGCGGCTAAAACACGGTGAACGGCAGGGCCACAAAACGCATACGCCTAAACCGCACATTCCTCACGTTCGGCATCGAGACGCGCCTTAACGGCATCGGCGGCGATGTGGTACGAAAAGCCCTTGCCCATCAAAAACCGAACCAGTTTTTCGAATCCGCGCGTCTCTGGAACACGCCGCTTGGCGAGCAGGGCTGACGCACGCGCCAAATCGTCCTCGACGGCAAAATAATCCTCGGGATAACCGGGAATGTCATCGAGCACGACATGACGGCGCTTGAGCTCGGTCTCGATTTTACGCTGTCCCCAACCGCGCCGCTTGCGTTCCTCGATAAAGTACGAGCAAAAGCGGTTCTCGTCTAAAAAGCGATACTCGGTGGCGCGCTCGACGGCGAAATCGATCGCGGACTGGTGAAAGCCGTAGCGAGCCAGCTTTTCACGGACCTCACCCGTCGCATGGTCGCGGCGCGATAACATCTCGGTCACCATGGTAAGTGCACATTTACGCTCGATGAGCTGCACCGCCTCACGAAAGTTATCCCAATCACAGGGAAGATCGGGGCGGTTTTTGACATAAAGCCGCGCGACCCGCACGGGGATCCAAATGGACCGCTCAAAACCGCCCTCAAGCTCACAATCGATATGTGCGCAAGGCTTTTTGGACGCATAGCCGCTCGAGAACGAGGAGGCCGCCTTCTTATCGGGAAAGACGACCGAGGCCTCGGTCACCGTATACGACATGAGCGTAACCGCTACTCGTCGTCATCATCGAGCATGGCGGAACCATCGATGGCGTAAAGCTCGTCAAACTCCTCAGGCGCAGGCTGATCGGTCAGCTCGACCTCGGATGGAGCATCGTCATCAAACTCAAGCCCGCAGGCAAGGCGGACCTTATGCTCAATCTCGTCGGCGCAATCGGGGTGTTCGCGCAGAAACGCCTTGGCGGCCTCGCGACCGTTGCCGAGCTTGTCCTCGCCATAGGCAAACCAGGAGCCCATCTTCTTGCAGATGCCGCACTCGACAGCCATGTCCAGAATCGAGCCCTCCTTAGAGATGCCCGTACCGTACATGATGTCAAACTCAGCAGAACGGAACGGAGCTGCCACCTTGTTCTTAACGACCTTGGCGCGCACGCGGTTACCGATAACCTCATCCTTAAGCTTAATGCTGTCGATGCGGCGAATGTCGATACGCACCGAAGAGAAGAACTTAAGGGCGCGGCCGCCCGTCGTGGTCTCGGGGTTGCCGAACATGACGCCGATCTTCTCTCGCAGCTGGTTAATGAAGATGCATGTCGTGTTGGACTTGGACAGCGAGCCGGCGAGCTTGCGGAGCGCCTGACTCATCAGGCGAGCTTGCAAACCGACCGTGGTATCGCCGATCTCTCCCTCGATCTCGGCACGCGGCGTCAGCGCGGCGACGGAGTCGACGACGATGGCATCGATGGCGCCGGAACGCACGAGCATGTCAACAATCTCGAGCGCCTGCTCACCCGTATCGGGTTGGGAAATCAGTACCTCGTCGATATCCACGCCAATGCGCGCGGCATACGTGGGATCGAGCGCGTGCTCGGCATCGATAAATGCCACCACGCCACCCATTGCCTGAGCCTCGGCCAGGATCTCGAGCGAAAGCGTCGTCTTACCGGAGGACTCAGGACCGTAGATCTCGACGATACGGCCGCGCGGCACACCGCCGATACCAAGAGCGGCATCGAGGGCCAGAGCCCCCGTGGGAATGGCCTCGACCTCGAGCTCGGGACCACCGTCGCCGTACCTCATGATGGAACCCTGGCCGAATTTCTTCTCGATCTCTGCCTTGGTGGTGGCGATCATCTCATCGCGCTCTTTACCCGTCGTGCGAGCATGAACGGTACGTACGGGACCTGAATTCTTGGCCATGAATAGCCCTCCTCTTAACAACCTGCATCGATAATAAACGAACGGCTGTTCGTGGTCAACCGTTCAGGCCAATCATATGCAGTCGACCTTTCCAAAACCCAACCAAACGCCGACCAAACACTGACCAAATGCTTGACCATATAGGGCCAAATATGAACAAGGCAGGCAAAAATACGTCTACAACCAGCACATACGCCAAATGTGCCTAAGGTCCCTATCTCCACAATTAAGGGGCCCTAAGGCCCCTTAAAACACGTCTATTCCATAGAGTTGAGCACAAGGGCAATGCGTCCCAATGCCTCCGCGACCGCATGGGCACGAACACACGAACGGTCGCCCTCATAGTGGCAGCGCACAGAGTCCACGACCGGCACTTCCCCATCAGCCGCGCGATACGCCCAGCCAATATAGAAAGTGCCAGCCGGATCGTCCTCAGTGCCGCCGCCGGGGCCGGCATAGCCCGTTGCGCTCACTGCAATATCGCTCTGATACAGCTCCAGCGAACCCGCCGCCATCTCGCGCGCGGTCTGATGCGACACCGCGGTATAGCGGTCGAGCGTCTCCTGCTCAACACCCAAAACGCGATGCTTAATCTCATCGCAGTAGGTCACCGCACCGCCACGCAGCACCGCCGAGGCACCCGGGATATCGGCAATCGTCGAGGCGATCATACCAGCCGTCAGCGACTCAGCCGTCGAAACCGTCACGCCCCGAGCGCTCGCGCGCTCGACAATATCACGCGCCAGCTCCTCATTATGTGCGGAAATCTGCTCAAAAAAGTCCGTCATACCCACCAGGACCTAGACCGAAAAGACGATCTTGCGGCAGTTCCAGAAGTACTGGGCGCCCGAGATAACGGTCAGGACAACGGCAACGGCGTACAGGAAGCGCGACACCGAGTAGATGCCGAGCGTCAGCGCCACCGGGCCAAGGTGCAAGCCGGCCATCGCAAAAACGCACAGGTAACCGCAGATGGAGACCATCGTGGTTGCCGTCTTGTACTTGCCGAGCTTATCGGCCGCAACGACCACACCGGCCGCACTCGCAACCATGCGAAGGGCGCTCACCAGAAGCTCACGGAACAGGATGATGAACACCGACCACACGGTTACGGCACCAAAGTCCAAGAACAGCAGCAGGGCCGAGAACACGAGCAGCTTATCGGCGATGGGGTCCAAGAATTTACCGAAGTCGGTGATCTCGTTGCGTGAACGAGCCAGATAACCGTCGACCTTATCGGTGCACGACAGGATCACATACAGAATGAAGGCAGCGGCGGCGAGCGGACCGTCGAAGGTGCTCCAATCCGTACCGGCAACGCTCGTGTGAGAAAGCGCCGAGACGATCATGAACACCGGGATAAAGACGATGCGCACGCACGTCACGATGTTGGCGGGCGTCCAGACACTCGTCAGTTCCTTATTGCTCTCGTTAGCCACGACGCTCTCCTACTCCACAACATGGCCGATAAGCTCATAGCAGAAGCTATCGGTAAACTCGACAGTCAGAATATCGCCCACGGACGCCTCGCTGGCGTCCAAGTGCACCGCGCCATCGGAATCGGGCGCCTGGAACCAGGCATGGCCGATCAGCTCGGCGCCGTCCTCGGTCTCCTCGATGCCGTCGACGATCACCTGGGCGCGCTCGCCCACATGTGCGGCGGTGGCGGCAAAACCGAGCGACTCGGCCAGGTCCATGGCCTCCTGGGCGCGCTCGAGCTTGACCTCTTCGTCGACCTGACCCTCCATCTTAGCGGCCAGGCTGCCCTCCTCCTGCGAGTATGCAAAGACGCTCGTGTAGTCAAAGCCGACGGTGTCCATAAAGTCGATAAGGTCGCGGAACTCGTCGTCGGTCTCGGTCGGGAAACCGACCATGGCCGTGGAACGGATTACGATGCCGGGGATGCGCTCACGCAGATCGCGGAACAGGTCCTCGAGCTCTTGGCGCGAACCGGAGCGACGCATGGCCTTAAGGATGCGTGCATCGCAGTGCTGCACGGGAATATCGATATAGGGCAGCACCTCGGGGGTATCGCGAATCGTCTCGATAAGCTCGTCAGTCATGCCCTCGGGCTGCAGGTAGAGAACGCGGACCCAGACGTTCTGCGGACGCACGGCCTCGGCGACGGCGCGCAGCAGCTGTGCCAGATTGCGCGGCGAGCCCTCGGCGACGTCATCATCCGCAAAGTCGGTGCCCCAGATGCCCGTGTCCTGGCCGATCAGCACGATCTCTCGCACGCCACCGGCAACCAAGTCGCGCACCTCGGAAATAATGCTCTCGGCACTACGCGAGTGATAGCGGCCGCGGATGTAGGGAATCATGCAGAAGCTGCAGAAGCGGTTGCAGCCATCGGAAATCTTGACATAAGCAACGGCACCCTCGACGGTACGCTTGACCTGCGGGATATAGGCTGCGATCTCACGCTCGACACCCAGCACGCCATCGATGACCGCCACGATGCCGTCCTCCTCGTCGGCCTTCACAAAGGCCGCGACCTCGGGCAGCTCGTCAGGCAGGTCGTCGCCATAGCGCGACGGCACACAGCCGCACATGACGATGGGACAAGAACGAACGCCGTCCTGAACCTCGTTGGCGAGCTCGAGCGTGGTCTCGATGCTCTCGGACGTTGCAGAGGCGAGGAACGAGCATGTATTGACGATGGCGATATCGGCATCCTGTGGGTCGAATGCCTCCTCGTAGCCCGCGGCGGTCAAAAGAGAACGCATGCGGTCGGTGTCAACCTCGTTCTTAGCGCACCCGAGGGTAATGTAGAGCACGGAGCCCAGCGGTGTAACCATGTTGGAGAGCGGTCCTTTCGAATGATATTAGCGGTAGTTGGTGAACTGCAGCGGCTGGCCGTAGTCCTGGTCGCGCAGGAACTGGATCACGGTCTGCAACGCGTCCTTCGAAGCAGAGGAAACACGCAGCTTGTCGGCCTCGATGGTCACCTTGACCTTGAGCTTTTGGTCCTTGATGTCCTTGTTGATCTTCTTGGCGGTCGCCTGGTCGATACCCTCGACGATATGGCCGAGCACGCGCACGGTGCCGCCCGATGCCGCCTGCGGAGCATCCCACGAGACAGCCTTGAGGTCGATGCCGCGCTTGATGAGCTTGGAGCTCAGCACATCGATGATCTGCTTGGAGACAAAGTCGGCCGGGGCGTTGATCGTAAAGAGCTTGTCGCCCTTCGAAAGCTCGATCGCGGCGCCGGAATCCTTCAGGTCATAGCGCTGGGAAATCTCGCGCGTGGTCTGCTGGAAGGCGTTGTCGACCTCTTGCATGTTGACCTCGGACACGACGTCGAAGCTGGAATCTTTAGCCATGATATTTCCTTTCGCGTACGAGCGGCTTAGTAGCTATCGTACGAATAGTCGGTAGAATCGGTGGGCGTCTGACCGTCAGTTGCGGTATCGGTGCCATCCGTGGACTGGGCATCGGTGCCGTCGGTGGTGTCGTTACCATCGGTGGCGTCGGCACCATCAGAACTTTCACCATTCTCGGAATCAGTCGTCTCCTTCTTGGGAACGGTGATCGTCACACGCGCCACGCCGGAGGTCTTGGTATCGTAACGGACCTTTTCACCGTTCTTGGTAACGGTGACATCGGAAGGCTTGGACGTGGTGATCTCGATCGAGGACTCGGGCGTGTACTCTTGCTCAAAGGGGCCAGTCGCCTGGGCGCCATAGACCGACTTGCCGTCGACCTTGACCTCAATCCACGCGGTCTTTCCCTTGGCAACGGAGACCTTGACCTTCGTAACCTCGTTCTCTTCCTTCTTGGCCGTCGTCTTGGTAGCGTCCGAATCAGTCGACTCATCCGTCGCCTCATCGGCGTCTTCGTCCTCGTCGACCGTTTCGGTCTTCTTAGAAGACTTCTTAGTCGTCGTCTTGGTGGCAGTGGGCGTCTCGGGCGTGGTCTCGGGCGCCGAAGATGCGCAGCCGCGCAGAAGCACCACGATGAGCACGATCAGCAGCAGCGCAACGGCGCCGATGCCGGTGTAGACGATACGCGGATCGAGCCCGGTGTTTTGAGGAGTACGTGATCCGCCGCGTCCGCGACTGGAACTGCTGCGGCCGCCTCCCTGAGGCATACGACCACGATTGCTATCGGAACGGCCGCGATAGCCACCCTGGCCCTGAAGGCCGCGCTGACCCGAGCGGGGCGCAAGTTCACCGCGGCCTTGATAGCCACGCTGGCCCGAACGCGGAGCCGAAGAGCGCTGGCCATACGGCTGTGATTGAGAGCGAAGACGCGGCGTCACCTGCGTGGTATCGGCATCCGCATAGCCACCGCGAGAGCGTCCCGTAGAGGCACCACGGTAACCGCGATCGGAATAGCCGCCGTCGCCGTAGCCGGCACGAGGGTCACGCGCCACGCCTCGGGCAGCGGGAAGTGCACGGTCCTCGGGCATCGGCGTACTGCGGAACCGGTCACGCTGTGAGCGAATCTCTTCGCCCGAACCCGTCTCGGTAATATAACCGGCCTGCTGAGGACGCTGTCCATAGCGGGTCGAACGACCGCCCTGAACCATCAGGAAGCGCCCGTTTTCGACCGAGGAACGCGAATTGACGTAGCCGGCGGCGTCCTGAAAACGACCGCCCTGCTGCGACGTCTCGCGTTCGTATGCCATCAGATCGTCAAAGTAGGCATTGACGACCTCGCGCGGATTGAGGCCCAAAAAGCGAGCATAGCTCGAAATCATGCCCTGCGCATAGCCGCGCGGCGGCATCGAAGCAAAGTTACCGGTCTCGAAAAACTCGATGATCTGCGGCCTGATTTTGATGGTGTTGGCGACTTGCTGAATGGAAAGGCCCATACGGCGACGCTGCTCAAGCAGCATGTCACCAAAGCGTGCAGCCATCAGAATCCTCCAAACTCACGATCTTCACGTGCCATCTCGGCGTCGACAGACTCCAGCGCGGCAAGCCCCTCCTCGTCCAACAGGACCTCGCGCGGCTTGGAACCGTCGGGCGGGCCGACGACACCCTTTTCTTCCAGCATATCCATAATACGCCCGGCACGCGCATAGCCAACCTTCAGACGACGTTGCAGGCCAGATGTGGAGCCAAGCTGCGATTCCACCACAATATGGGCGGCTTCCCAAATGAGCGGATCATCGTCTTGCGGCTCGGCGACTCCGGTACGGACAATGCCGCCGCCACCCGCCATGGACATGGAAGCGGGCGCCACGGCAGACAGGATCTCCTCGTGGTAGTCGGGCTCGCTCTGCGACTTGACAAACTCGACAATCTCGTTGATTTCGTCGTCCGAGACAAAGCAGCCCTGGATACGGCGAGGCTTGCCCCAGTCGACCTTGGAGAACAGCATGTCGCCCAAACCGGTAAGCTTTTCGGCACCCATCTGGTCGATAATGACGCGCGAGTCGATGCCCGTGGCGACGTTAAAGGCGATGCGGTTGGTGATGTTGGCCTTGATGAGGCCCGTCACCACGTTGGAGCTGGGGCGCTGCGTAGCCACGATAAGGTGAATACCGGCGGCACGGCCCAGCTGGGCGATACGAACGATCGAGGCCTCGACATCCTTACCGGCAACCATCATCAGATCCGAGAGCTCGTCAATGATGATGACCAGGTAGGGCATCTTTTGCGGCGGGTTGTCGTAATGCTCAAACTCGCCGGCGGCCTGCTTTTCGTTGTAGGTCGAGATCTTACGCACGTTAAGACGCTCGAAGACCTTCAGGCGACGCTCCATCTCGGACACGGCCCATTGCAGAGCGCTCGCGGCCTGCTTGGGCTCGGTCACTACAGGCACGTAAAGATGCGGCAGACCGTTATAGCCCGCAAGCTCGACGCGCTTGGGGTCGACCATGATCAGGCGAACGTCCTCGGGAAGGGCGCGCATGAGCAAGGTCGTGATGATGGAGTTGATCATGACCGACTTACCGGAACCCGTGGTACCGGCGATCAGCAGGTGGGGCATCTTGGCAAGGTCGGCGACGACCGGCGTACCCTCGGCATCTCGACCGATGGCGAGCTCGAGCGGACCGCCCTTCACATAGGGAAGCACGTCGCCCAGGTTGACGTTCTGGCGCTTGCGATTGGGGATCTCGATACCCACAAGCGAGGTGCCGGGGATCGGGGCAAAGATACGCACCGACTGGGCAGCAAGCGATAGCGCGATATCGTCCTCGAGGCTCGAAATCTTGCTCACGCGCTCGCCCTCGCCAGGTTGCAGCTTAAAGGTCGTCACCGTGGGGCCGGCGATCCAGCCGACCACGCGGGCACTACGACCAAACTCCAGCAAGGTGGACTGAAGCGACTCGGCAGTCTGTTCCAGCTCCTTGTCAGAAGACGCGGAGGAAGCCGACTGCGGGTTGGCATGCAGAATCTCAAGTGGCGGAAGTTTGAGGCCGTCCTCTTCTTCGCCCTCGTTATCTGCGGCGCCGCCATCCGCTCCCCCATCGCTAGCCGCAGCCGATTCGACAGCACTCAAGGCAGGCGCATCGGCAACCTTGGGATGCTTCAAGAAATCGGGGATCTGAGGTGCTGCCGAGACAGGATTCACGGCAAACGGCGGCTCGGACTCGTCGATCTTATCGGGGTCGTCTTCCATCGAAAGCTGACCGGTTACCTGGTCGCGCTTTGCATGGCGACGCGGCAGCAAAGTTGTCTTTGCGGTCTCAATCGGAGCCTCGTCGTCCTCGTCATCGCCCTCGGTGAGCTCAATCTCGCTCTCGGACCAAGACGGGTCGGGCTCACTCGTATTGAGTTTGGGCGCAGCCTTGCCCTTCTTGGCATGGCGGCGCGGCAACAGCGTCGTCTTAGCGCGCTCAGCTTCCACGGCATCGGACACGTCGACAAACGGATCCTCGTCCTCGTCGTCATCGTCCAAAACCGGGTCCACATCGTTGCCCATGACCGTGGTCACGGCAGCATCGGAGCCCTTTTGACGAAGAATGCTCAGGTGAGGACGGGCAACGCCGGGCACCGACAGGGCCTCATCGTCACCCCACGGACTCGCGTTAACATCGGCACGACGGCGCTCGGCAAAATCGGCCGCACGGTCGCGAGCAGAGCGCAAAACGCCGCCCACCGAAAAGCCGATGATGACCAGGCCCACGACGACAAGGCCCAACAGGACCACCATCGCGATAGGCTTACCCAGGGCATTCTGCAGCGCACTCGCAATAAACGCACCAATGTAGCCACCCGAGGCGGACAGATTTTGCGGCGTGAACATAAGGTCGCACGAGTCGCTCGTACCTGGCACCATCAACGAAAGAATGGAGACGACGGCGATAAAGACCACGGCGCCGCCCGCAACAGAGCGCGCGTTGAGCGGCGAGTCCTCGCCTAAAAAGAGCGTGGCGGCAAACAGCAAAATGACGATCGGCAGCACGTAGGCGCCCAGACCGAAGCCCAAGTGGTAGAAACCGGCAACCGCAGCCGTAACGGGCGCAGTCGCCGGCGAAATCACGGCAATAAAGGACGCAATCGCCAAAACAGCAATGACCACGCCGGCGATATCGCGGTTGGCCGAGGGCTCGACCAAGGGCTCGAAATCATCGAACTCGGACTCGTGGCCCTTATTGGCACGCAGATGGGAACCGGCACCCTTAGCAGATGCCGGCTGGTTGTTGGCTTTATTGCCTTTGGCGTTTTGTGCAGATCCGCGCGCCAAACTAAACCTCCATGACGACCGGGATGATCATCGGACGGGTACGCGTACGGCTCCAAATGAAGTTGGAGAGCGAATCGCGCACGGCCTTACGAATAGCATCGGAGCCGCTGCTGGTAAAGCTAAACTTGCCCTTCTCGATCGTCTTCATGATGGACGCGGAGGCATCCTCGGAGAATTGATCGTCGATGGCAAACGAAACACCGCGGCCCGAGAACTCGATGGCCTCGATCTTCTTGTGCTTGAGCGAGACGATGGCAACGGCTGTGACCATGCCGTCGTTGGCGAGCTTTTGACGGTCGCGCAGGACGATGGGGTCGGTGTCGCCGATGCGCAGGCCGTCAACATAGACGACGCCGGACTCGACGGGCGTACCGCGCTTGACGATACCGCCGCGCATCTCGAGCGTGTCGCCGTTATCGAGAATAAAGATATGATCGTCCTTGAGACCCATCTTGCGGGCCAGCTGGGCATGGGCGCGCAGGTGCACGGCCTCACCGTGAACCGGCATAAAGTACGTGGGCTTGGCCATGGCCATCAGGAGCTTGAGCTCCTCCTGGCTACCGTGACCGGAGACGTGGACGAGAGCGCGGTTCTTATCCCACACGTCGCAGCCGAGCTTGGCAAGGCTGTTGACGACCTGCTGGACGGCTTTCTCATTGCCGGGAACAGGAGTTGCAGAGAGGATAACGGTATCGCCCTCGTGGATGGAAAGCGTCTTGTGCTCGCCATTGGCCATGCGGGACAGAGCCGACAGCGGCTCGCCCTGCGAACCAGTGCACATGACGACGATCTTGTCGTCGGGCAGGTTATCAATGTCGAAGGCATCGATGATATCGGCGTCATCAATGTTGAGGTAGCCCAGCTCACGCGCCACGCGGGTGTTCGTGAGCATAGAGCGACCGGTCACAACGACCTTACGGCCGCACTTGCGGGCGGCATCGCAGATCTGCTGCAAACGATGGATGTGGCTCGAGAACGATGCGACGAACACGCGACCCGGGGCGTTCTTGATGGCGTGCAGCAGGTTGGGACCAACCTCTGCCTCGGACTTGGTAAAGCCGGGAACCGTGGCGTTGGTAGAGTCGGAAAGCAGCAGGTCGATGCCCTGCTTGGCAAAGCGGCTGATAGCGGCATAGTCGGGCGTGACGCCGTCGATGGGCGTCTGGTCGAGCTTAAAGTCGCCGGTGTGCATAACGGTGCCCTGATTGGTGCGGATGAACACGCCCAGAGCGCCGGGGATGGAGTGCGTCATCGAGAAGAAGTCGAGCGAGATGCCGCCGAGGTTGACATGGCTGCCGCCCTTGACCTCGCGGAACTTGGGTGCGCGGATGCGGAACTCAGAAAGCTTGCCCTCGATAAAACCAAGCGTCAGCTTGCTCGAGAAGATGGGCACCTTATTGTTGAGGTCCTGCAGCAGATACGGAAGCGAACCGGTGTGGTCCTCGTGGCCGTGGGTGACGACGATACCGCGGAGCTTCTCCTCGTTCTCTAGAACATAGGTGTAGTCGGGAAGCACCAGGTCGATACCGGGCTGGGAGTCATCCGGGAACATGAGACCGGCGTCGACGAGCACCATGTCGTCGCCGCACTCGAAGACCGTCATGTTCTTGCCGATGCCGTCAAGGCCGCCGAGCGGGATGATCTTCAAGGGAGATGATTTTTTAGCTGCCATAGGTTAGTGTGGTTTCCTTTCTTCGAAACGGGTCTGGAACAACCGACGGGGCGCTTCTGGCAAACCGACCGCCGGGAACGTACAAACATGCATCGCAGAGTCGATGCAGTAACCACAGTATGATACCCATTTGCCCACCAACAGACCACCCATGCATCAAAGCCCCATCTGAACCAGTCTATCCCGCCGGTTTCCCGTGGGGCGGGCACTGATGAAGTTTCCTGCTCTACAGTCCTGCTCACGACGGAGGCCACATTAAGTGGCCTCCTGTTCGTGCGGAACTCGCGATAAACTTCATCAGTGCCCGCCCCACGGGAAACCTGCCAATAAGGGACAAGTTCATTTTGGTTGGTTTTATCTGGGAAAATACTGCTACGTCTATCAACAGACCTGAAATCTGACCACTGATTAGACTATCTAACTAAATAGCGAGCGGCACTAACCAGCCCTTTTGCTCGTGCCCGGGAGGGACGCATATGAAGTTTATCGCGAGTTCCGCACGCAAAGGAAAGCACTTAATGTGCTTTCCGTCTTGCGCAGGACTGTAGAGCAGGAAACTTCATATGCGGCCCTCCCGGGCACGAGCAAAAGGGCGACCCCCTTAGGAGTCGCCCTTGTTGAGCTGCTTATGTACGGCTGTTACTCGGCGTCGTGGTGACGGCGAGGCTTTCGGCCTCCGTTGTCGCCGGGACGGCGCGGACGGTCGCTGCGCTCGGAGCGCTCGCGACGCGGACGCTCACGACGCTGGAAGTGCTCGCCGTCGCCCTCGGAGGCACCCTCGGCGCGAGCCGGGGCCTCGGGCTTATCAAGACGATCGAGCGAGATTTTGCCGCGATCGTCGACCTCGATGACGACGACCTTGACCTCGTCGCCCACGTTGAGGACGTCCTCGACCTTCTCCACGCGGCCCTTGGCGACGCGGGAGATGTGCAGCAGGCCGTCCTTACCGGGCAGCAGGTTGACGAAGGCGCCGAAGGGCTGGATGGAGACCACGCGACCGGTGTACTCCTCGCCCGGCTCGGGAACCTTGATGATGAGCTTGATACGCTCGACGGCCTGGTCGACGGACTCGCCGGTGCCGCCGACAAAGACGGTGCCGTCCTCCTGGATGTCGACCGAGGCGCCGGTCTCGTCCTGGATACCGCGGATGACCTTACCGCCGGAACCGATGACGTCGCGGATCTTGTCGGTCGGAACCTGGATGGAAACGATGCGCGGAGCAGTGCTGCGCGTGGTGTGGCGCGGCTCGGGGATCACATCGAGCATCTTCTGCAGGATGAAGGCGCGACCCTCCTTGGCCTGCTGCAGAGCGCGGGCCAGGATGTCGAAGGTGAGGCCGGTGGCCTTGTTGTCCATCTGCAGGGCGGTGATGCCCTCGGTGGTGCCGGTGACCTTAAAGTCCATGTCGCCCAGGAAGTCCTCGAGACCCTGGATGTCGGACAGGACCACGGTCTTGCCCTCCTCCTGGATCAGGCCCATGGCGATACCGGAGACCGGGCGCTTAATGGGCACGCCGCCGTCCATAAGGGCGAGCGTGGAGCCGCAGGTCGAAGCCATCGAAGAGGAGCCGTTGGACTCCATGACCTCGGAGACGACGCGGATGGCGTAGGGGAACTCGTTCTCGTCGGGGAGCACCGGAAGCAGAGCGCGCTCGGCCAGGTTGCCGTGGCCGATCTCGCGGCGCTTGGGGCTGCCCATGCGGCCGGTCTCGCCGGTGCAAAACGGCGGGAAGTTGTAGTGGTGCATGTAGCGCTTGCCCTCGGTGGGCTCGATGGTATCCAGACGCTGGCCCTCGTTGAGCATACCGAGCGACAGGACGGAAAGCACCTGGGTCTGGCCACGCTGGAACAAACCGGAGCCGTGAACGAGCGGCAGGTAGTTATCCTTCACCATGATGGGGCGAATCTCATCGGCGGCACGGCCGTCGACGCGCTCGCCGGTCTCGACGACCATGGTGCGCATGGCCTTCTTCTCGAGCTTCTTGAGCGCCACGGGAATCTCGCGCTCCCAAGCGGACTGCTCCTCCTCGGTGAACTCGGCACGGATGGACTCCTTCAGAGCCTCGACCTTGCCGATACGGGAGAGCTTGTCGGCGTCGCGAAGGGCGGCTGCCATCTCGTCGTAGTGGGCGAAGATGCGCTCCTGGACCTCCTCGACGGGCTGGTCGAGCGGGTACTCCTTCTTGACGATAGCGCCGTTGACCTGCTCCCACTCGGCGACGAACTCATCCTGAGCCTGGCAGAAGGCAGCAAGGGCCTCCTGGCCAAACTTCATGGCGGCGAGCATGTCGTCCTCGGAGATCTCCTCGGCGCCGGCCTCGACCATCGAGATGAAGTCGGCAGAGCCGCCCAGCTCCAGGTCCAGATCGGAGTTCTCGCGCTCCTCGTAGGTGGGGTTGACGATAAACTCGCCGGTCTCCACGTTACGGCCGATACGCACGCAGGCAAGCGGGCCCTCGAAGGGCACGCCGCCGAGCGTCATGGCCAGGGAAGCACCCATGACGTTGATGACATCGAAGGGGTTGACCTGGTCGGCGACGAGCGAGGTAGCGACGATGTGTACCTCGTTGCGGAAGCCGTCCGGGAAGCTCGGGCGAATCGGACGGTCGATCATGCGCGCGGTGAGCGTGGCCTTCTCGCTGGGACGGCCCTCACGCTTGAGGTAACCACCCGGGATGCGGCCGGCTGCGTACATCTTCTCGTTGAAGTCGACGGTCAGCGGGAAAAAGTCGTAGTTCTTGCGCTCCTTGGAGACGACCACGGTGTCGAGCATCGTGGTGTCGCCCTGCTTGACCAGGCAGGCGCCGGTGGCCTGCTTGGCAAGCTCGCCCGACTCAAAGGTGTAGGTCTTGCCGTACAGCTCAAAGGTCTTGGATACGAGTGTCATTGTTCTCCTTTACCCCACAGGCCCCTTGCCTGCAGGCTTCTCATGTGACGCGGGCCCCCTGCCCCCGCCACGCTTCAGAGCGTGATTGTTCGCGCCCTTACACAAAAAGAGCGCCCCGCTGCGCAGGACGCTCTTAGCATGTACAAATCCTTACTGGATGTTGTCGCGGATGCCCAGAGCCTTGATGAGCTCACGATACTCGACGATGTCGTTCTTCTTGATGTAGGAGAGAAGACGACGACGACGGCCGACGAGCATGAGCAGGCCACGACGGGTGTGGAAGTCCTTCTGGTGGGACTTCATGTGCTCGGTCAGCTCCTTGATGCGCTCGGTCAGGATGGCGACCTGAACCTTGGGGTTGCCGGTGTCGACCGGGGTGTTACCGAACTGAGCAGTCAGCTCTGCCTTGCGCTCTTTGGAAACAGTCATTGTTTCACCTTTCGTTTCTTGTCGCCCGCGGGCGACGCTATTCGCCTCGGACTGGGAAGCCGCCGGTGGAGCGAGCATCCAAGGTCGAGGTACCAACAGGTCGGTATGTTACCACAAGCAGCCCGCGCCTGCGCATCATCACCGACCCAACATGAATTCCATCGCACGGAGACGTTGATCTGTGTGCGTCGCAGCCCACACGTGCGAAAGCCCCAGCAAAAAGGCAGCGGTATGGGGGTCGACCCTCTCGGCCATGAGTGCATCGAACGTCATGGACATGAGGGCGCGCAGCCATGCGACCTCACCGGTCGACACCAGCTCGGCACCCGGAACGCTCGACGCGCACGACCCGCACATGAGACCGCCCGCCTGGGGCGAAAAATACGACAACATGGGGTCTCCGCACAGCACGCAGGCCGAAAAATCGGGTCGGTAGCCAACGTGGGACAGCAGCTTAAAGACATATGCCGCCACAAGTAGATCCATATGCGCCGCGTCGAGCCCGCCGCCCACCAAGGCAAGCGCTCGCTGCGTGATGGCAAAGGTAAACGGGTCCTCGGCGTCCTCGAACGAGCACACGCGCGCCACCTCGGCAATCGCGCTTGCGGCGCAAGTCGTCTCGTAATCGGGCGAGGCGCCGAGCGGCGCCTCCATGAGCTCGGCCTGAGAAACCACGTCGAGCGACCGACCATGCGCGAGCAGCATATCGACGGTGCAGAACAGCTCGCAGCGCGCCGCCAAGCGCCCGCCGGGTTTGCGCGCGCCCTTTGCCACGGCACGAACCTGCCGACCCCGCTCGTCAAGCATCGTCAGAATCAGGTCGGTCTCTTTGAGCTTGGTCTTATCGAGGACGAGCACCTTCATGCGATATGTCCGGGAGCCTGCCATGCGCGCCGCGCGCCCTTAGTCCTCGGCGTTATAGCCAAAGCGGCGAATCTGGGCCTCGTCGTCACGCCAGCCGGCCTTGACCTTCACGTCCATCTCCAAAAAGACCTGGGTGCCAAAGATGCGCTCAAGGTCGCGACGGGCGTCGATGCCGATATGTTTGATCATCTCGCCGCCCTTGCCGATGATGATGCCCTTTTGGCCCTCGCGCTCGACGTAAATGGTGGCGTGCACGCGCAGCACCTTCTTGGTCTGCTCAAGCGCATCGCAAATCACGCCCACGGAGTGCGGGATCTCATCACGGGTGCGGCGCAAGACCTTCTCGCGCACAAACTCGGCAACGAGCGTCTCATCGGAAGCGTCGGTACCCATGTCCTCGGGGAACCAACGCGGACCCTCGGGCAAAAAGTGCGCAACGGTCTCGATGAAGGCATCGACGTTAAAGTTCTTGACCGACGACGTCACGATCTCGTCGTCATATTCCATAAGCTCGTGGGCGGCCTTAAGCTGCTCCATGACCTGTGCGGGGTCGGCTTCATCGGCCTTGGTGAGCACCAGGACCTTCTTGGAACGGGCATTCTTGACACGCTCGGCAACCCAGGCGTCTCCCCTGCCGATCGGTTTGGTGGCATCAATCAAAAACGCGACAACATCGACATCGTTCAGCTCGAACAGCGCGCTCTTGTTGAGCTCGGAGCCCAGGCCGTCCTTGGGCTTGTGGATACCCGGGGTATCGACAAAGACCAGCTGGTAGCCGGGGCGGTTGACGACGGCGCGCATGCGGCGGCGGGTCGTCTGGGCCACCGGCGAGGTGATGGCGACCTTTTTGCCATAGCAGGCGTTGAGCAGCGTGGACTTGCCGGCGTTGGGGCGGCCGACCAGGGCCACAAAGCCGCTGCGGAAACCAGGCTCAACGTCGCCAAAGCCCGCGAGGTTGTCGTCCTCGTCGCACAGGGCGTCGAGCTCCTCGTCGCTCATGCCCTCAAACGGGTCGAACTCCTCGACCTCATCGCAATCCTCGGTCGCCTTAGCATCCAGGGACTCTTCGTCCAAAATCTCATCGGTAGGCTGCATATTGTCGGACATGGGAATCCCTTTCTAAATAAAGCCGAGCGCGTGGGCAAATACCAGCAAGCCCACAATCGCGGCGGTGATTGAAAGTACGTATACCGAGGCGGCGGCGATGTCCTTGGCGCGTTTTGCCAGCGGATGGAGCTCCTGGGTCGCCAGATCGACGATGGCCTCCATGGCGGTATTGCACAGCTCGCCGTGAATCACCAGGCCGCAGCAGATGATAATCGTGGCCCACTCGGCAATGTCGAGCCCCACAATGCAGCCGGCAATGACGGTGCACACGCCTGCCACGAGCATGACCTTAATGTTGCGCTCGGTCTTGACGGCGGTGACGAAGCCCTCCATGGCGTAGGAGAACGACTTTAAAAAGGACGGATGGTCCTTGTTCGATCCGGGAATCATAAACGGCTCCTAGTCGTGGGCATGATTGGTGATGGGGCCGACGTGAACGAGTTTGGGGTCCTCGCCGCGCTCGAGCGCCAGATCGCGCAGGATAGCGTCCTCGCGGGCCTCCATGACCTCGGCCTCGTCGTCCTCGATATGGTCATACCCCAGCAGGTGCAGCATGCCGTGTACGAGCATCAGGCGGCACTCGTCAGCAGGGCTATTACCAAAGCCGGGGGCCTGACGGGCAATGACCTGCGGGGCAAAGATGATATCGCCGAGCTCGAGCGTCTCGTCAGCGGGAATATCCTCGTCAAAGGCCGAGTCACATTCAAACGAGAGCACATCGGTGGTGCGGTCGATGCCACGCCACTCGTGGTTGAGCTCGTGCATCTCGTCCTCGTCGACATACGAAAGGGAAATCTCGACTTCACGCTCAACACCCTCGGCGGCAAGCACAACCTCGCAGATGTGCTCCACCTCCTGCGCGTCGAGCAGCGTATCGAGCTCGGCATCGTTGCTGATCAATACACTCAACGGGACTCCTTTCGGTCGCGCGAGCGCTGCTCACGCACGTCATCATAAGCATCGTATGCCTCGACGATACGACCCACCAGGGCATGGCGCACCACATCGGCGCGCTCCAGGTGTGCAAACGCCACATCGTCGACACGGCCCAAAATCTTCTCGACATCCGCCAAGCCACCACGACGACCCACCAGGTCGCGCTGGCTGAGGTCGCCGGTAATCACGAACTTGGAGTTGAATCCAAGGCGTGTCAGGAACATCTTCATCTGCTCGGGCGTGGTATTTTGCGCCTCGTCGAGCACCACGAAAGCATCGCTCAGCGTACGACCGCGCATATAGGCAAGCGGGGCGATCTCGATCACGCCGCGCTCCATAAGCTCATCGGTTCGCTCGCGATCCATCATGTCAAAAAGGGCGTCGTAAAGCGGACGCATGTACGGATCGATCTTTTCCTCGAGGGTGCCAGGCAAAAAGCCCAGGTTCTCCCCCGCCTCGACAACCGGACGCGTCAAGATCAGACGGCCCACCTCGTGGCGCTTGAGCGCGGCAACGGCGAGCGCCATGGCCAGATAGGTCTTACCGGTACCGGCAGGACCCAAGCCAAAGGTGATGGTATGCGAGCGAATGGCATCCACATAGCGCTTTTGCCCAAGCGTCTTGGGACGAATGGCATGACCGCGGTATGAAAGCAGCACGTCATCGCGAAGCGATGTGGCCTCATGCTCGCCGTCGCGCAAGACGGCCAGGCAGCGAGAGACATCGTCGGCAGACAGCGTGCGCCCGGCGGCCGCCTCACGGAAAGTATGTTCGAAAAAACGCGCCACGAGTTCGACCTCGTCCGGGTCACCGCTCACGGCGAAGCTATCGCCACGGGCGACCACATGGGCGCGAACCAAACTCTCGAGCGCACGAAGGACGCCGTCGCCGGCGCCCAAAACGCGCGAGGGATCAATTCCCTCGGGAACGGTAAGTCTAATCTTCGAGGCTTCCATGGACCTCCCTGCGCGCATGGACCAAGCCGGAATCATCGACTCCGATGATAGCAACATCGAGCAGGCACGGGGCTGTAAGTCCACAGGTATCGTCAAGACGGGCATGATGGAACGAACCGAGCGTTAAATTGTCATCGTACTCAAGCACGGCACGCTCGACAGTGCCCACGCGACGACGAGCATCGGCAATAGCGAGCTCCTGCGCCGCGTCTCGCATACGGCGGCTGCGCTCGGCCATAACCTCGGGCGGCACCTGGTCGGGCATGTCGGCAGCAAGGGTACCGGGACGTTTGCTGTAGCGGAACACGTGCATACGCGAGAAACCCACACGGCGGCACAGCGCCAGCGACTCCTCGAACTCCTCGTCCGTCTCACCAGGAAAACCGACGATGACATCGCACGAAAGAGACGCCTGGGGCAAGTTGGCGCGAATCATACGCACCGTGTCCTCAAAGGCCTCCGCACTATAGGGACGACCCATGCGATGCAAGGTCGCCGTACAGCCGGACTGCACGGGCAGGTGCAAAAACGGGGCGATACGCTGCGGATAGCGCGCCATAACCTTAAGCAGGCGCTCAGAGATATCCATGGGTTCGACCGAGGAAATGCGCACATGCGCAATAGTCGTGCGCTCCATGATGGCCTCGAGCAGCTCATCGATTTCGACATGCTCGTCGGTCGCGCTCTTGCCATCGTAGGCACCCAGGTTCACACCGGTCAGCACCACCTCGGGCACGCCGGCCTCCTGGGCTTCGCGCACCTGTTCGAGAACGGACTCGACGGGCACGGAACGCTCGGGGCCGCGGGCCTTCCACACGATGCAATAGGTGCAGCGATGGTTGCAGCCATCCTGGATCTTCACGCCCAGCCGCGAACGACCGAGCGCATCGACCACGTCACCATCGCTGCAGGCGGGAACGCTATCGGACTCAACGCCCAGCACCTCGCAGACACGTTCGACGACATCGATCTTAGACGGCTCGGCAATCACGCGATCCGAAAGCTCCAACAGCTCCTCGGGATGCAAATTGACCACGCATCCGGTCACGACCACATAGGGCTCGTTTGGATGGGCCAGCGCATGACGGACGGCCTTACGGGTCTTGGCCTCGGCCTCGCCCGTAACGGCACAGGTGTTAATGACGATCAGATCGGCATCCTGGGGCTCCACCATGGCGAAGCCCAGGCGCATAAGATCGGCAGTGATACGGTCGGACTCAACCCGGTTGACACGACAACCGAGGTTGACAACAGAGATATGAGGTGCGAGCACGCGGGCTCCTTAATCGAGGATGTCGTCGAGGGCACTCTTGATACGGTCGGTCACCGACTTCTTACCGGATGCGACGTCATCGCCCATCTCGTCGGCAAAGGCGCGAAGCAGCTCGCGCTGCTTGTTGGAGAGATTGGTGGGGACGACCACGCGCAGCTGCACGATCAGACGACCGCGCGAACCGCCACCGCCGATACGCGGCATGCCGTAATTGTTGACGCTCACGGTGTCGCCGTACTGGGCGCCGGCGGGAACCGTCACCTTAACGACCTCGTCGGGCATAATGCCCTCGACCTCGATCTCGCAGCCGAGCGCAGCCTGCGCAATCGAGATATCGCTCACCAGGTACAGGTCGTCACTGTTGCGCTTAAAGCGCTCATGGTCGGCAACGCGCACGTTGACAATCAGGTCGCCCGAAGGCTCGCCGCGAAGGCCGGCCTCGCCAAAGCCGCTCACACGCAGCTGGCGACCGGTCGAAACGCCGGCGGGAATATCGATGTCGATCTTTTCGTGCGAAGGCGTGCGGCCCTGACCGTCGCAGGTCTCGCAGGGATGGTCGATAACCGTGCCCTCGCCATGGCAGTCGGGGCAAGGCGAGGAAGACTGAACCTGGCCCAAAAACGATCGCTGAACCGTCGTGACGTAGCCCGTACCGTGGCAGCGACTGCATTGCTTTTCCTGTGCACCCTCGGCCCTACCGGTACCGTTGCAGTCCTCACAGGGAGCAAGGCGATCATAGCTGATCGTCTTTTTGCAGCCGAGCGCCGCCTCCTCGAGCGTCACCGAAAGCGAGATGGCCATGTCACGTCCGCGACGACGCTCACGACGGCTGCGGGCGCCACCACCGGCACCGCCGCCAAAAAACGACGAGAACAGGTCGTCCATGCCCATGCCACCAAAGATATCGTTGATGTCGACATAACCAGAGCCACCGGGGCCGTCCGCGGTGCCGTAACGGTCGTAGTTAGCACGCTTGTGCTCATCGGAAAGGACAGAATAGGCCTCGTTAAGCTCCTTGAACTTGGCCTCGGCCTCGGGGTCGTCCGAAACATCCGGGTGTACCGTACGGGCTTTCTTTAGAAACGCGCGCTTAATGGTCCGCGCGTCGGCATCCTTATCGACGCCAAGTACCTCGTAGTAATCCCTATTTTCCGACACGACCGAATCCTTCCGACTTTCATTATTGTCACAGTGCGTCCTATACCCAAGCAGGGCCGACCGCAAACAGAGGGTTTGATGTTATTGCATTTGGTACGGCGAAAGCATGGCCCGTTGCGAACAGCTCGCGAACCAAACCGACACGAGCGCGAACATGAAGCCGTTGGCAAAACCGTTGGCAAACTGCATCGCACCGCGCTTCCACCACAGCAGGCTGCGATGAAGCACGCCGTCCGAAAGCACCATGAACAGGCCCATGGCAAACGGAATAAAGCACATCATGGCAAAGGCCGAGAACACGCCCGAGATGGCCGAGAGTACCAAAAACGGCGCCACGATGCCCATCAGGTAAAAACCGGTACGAGCTTTGCCTTCCAAGCGCTCGGCCTCAACATGGGCGCGGCCGACCAGATCGCCGCCCGCGGCACCGTTGGTGCCAGCATGACCCATGCCGCCAATGCGGACCTCGTCGCCATCGTGCGTGCCGGCAGGAAACTCAATCGTCTGCTCGGAGGTTACGCGAGTACGACCGCTGCCGCCGCAATCAGGGCAGGGGTCGGCCACGACCTTACCGGAACCGCCGCACTCGGGGCAGACCGACTGGAACGTACCCGCACCAAACAGGAAGGACAGGTCGACGTCGATGTGGCCGCGGCCACCGCAGCTCGGGCAGGTATGGGCATGCTCAGACGAAACGGAGCCCGAACCGCCGCAGTTGTTACAGGTATCGAAGCGCGTGTAGCGGACGGTCTTGCGGGCACCGCCCTTGGCCTCCTTGGCGTCGAGTTTGATATCAACGACCACGTTGGCGCCGTTCTCGGGATTGTAGGCAGCCTGCCCGCGACGCGGCTGGCCCCAGGCGCCACCAAAGGGAAAACCGCCCTCAAAGGGATTGCCATAGCCCGCGCTGCCGGCGTAGCCGCCGCCATAGGGCGAAGCCGTAGGAGCGCCGGCGAAGGGGTTGCCCGAACGCATGGCGTCGTAGCGCGAACGCTTCTGCTCGTCCGAAAGCACGGCGTAGGCCTCGGAAACCTCTTTAAACTTTTCCTCGGCATCCGGCTCTTTGTTGACGTCCGGATGGAGCTTGCGGGCCTTTTGCTGGAAGGCCTTTTGAATATCACGCGAGGTGGCGTCCTTAGAGACACCCAAAATCTCGTAGTAATCTTTTTCGTTCATCGTCGCCATGCGTGGCAACCTCCTGCTCACAGCAGCGTATATATTCCGGTAATTCTACCCGAGCGGCCTAAGCTAGATCCCAAAACAGCTCGAACAGAACATTTCCATCGAGCCAGCCCAGGTGTGTCGGCGCCAGACGAGCTCGGACATGGCCCGCGAGGACGTCTGCCGAAGTGAAGGGTCCCTCATGGACTCCGAGCGTCTCGGGCACCCAAGTGGCAAGACCCAATTCGAGCGCGCGATCGCAGGCAGCTGCCAGCTCGCCCGTTGGGATGACGCAAGCTGCACGAACCAACAGATCGGACGCAATACCGCGCGTCATGCGACAAGCGAGCATCAGGTCTTCAGCCGCAGCCTCACGCTGCGACAGATATTCAGTCTCGAACGCCGTCGCGTCATCGTCACGTTGCACCAGACGCACGCGGTACGCATCGCCTCGAGAAGAAACACCGGGGAACAACCCTGCAAGACGGTCGAAATCCTCGGCGTCGAGCATGCCCGCGGCAGAGCGACCAAGGCCCAGGTAACCCCGTCCGGTCCAGTAGGCAATGTTATGGGCGCACTCATGGCCGTCGAGCGCATAGCTTGCCACCTCATACGGGTGATAGCCGGCCGCACCCAGACGCTCACGCGCCACATCCATGCACGAAGCTTGAAAATCCTCGTCGGGCTCGACCGACTCGTCGCGGCACGCCATGCGATAAAGGGGGGTCCCCTCCTCAAGCGTGAGCGGGTAGACCGACACATGATGCGGAGCCGCCGCCAGCACGCCATCGAGCGTGCGCTTCCAACTCGCTGCGGTCTGCCCGGGAAGTCCGCACATAAGGTCGCACGACACGTCAAGCCCAGCGTTCTTGACCGTCGCGATGGCGGCAAACGCCCGATCGGCATCGTGAATACGGCCGATGGCGGTAAGTTCGGTGTTATCGAGCGTTTGCACGCCCAGAGAGACGCGTGTGACACCAACCTTGGCAAGCGCAGTGGCAAGCTCGGCGGTCAGCGACTCGGGATTGGCCTCGCAGGTAAACTCAACGGGGGCGCACCACGCACGAATACGCCGCGCCAGCTCCACCAGGCGCTCCCCCGCCAGCGACGGCGTACCGCCGCCAACATAGACGGTGCGGATATGGTCAAGGGCCCCAGCCTTGCCAAAAGCATCGAGGCGCGCGAACAACTGCTCAAAATAGACATCGAGCGCAGCACTCAGGTCGCACGGAGAAAAACTGCGCGAGTCAAAGTCGCAGTACCGGCACTTTTGGGCGCAAAACGGCACGTGCACGTACAGCGCGGTAACGGCCACCCTTAAGCCTCCAGCGGATGAGGGGGCACCGATTCGCCGGCGGCAAGGGCAGCCTCGCAGGCCACCACATCGCGCTCGATATCATCGACCAGTGCCATAAACTCCTCGTACGTGGAGCAGCGCACCACCTGAGCGCGCCAGGCGGCGGCATGGGGCATGCCCTTTAGATACCAGCTCGCGTACGTACGGGCGCGCGACATAAGCGGCAGAAGCTCGTGCGTCAACGTCAGGTGCTCACGCAGAGCCTCCAGGCGCTCGACCGAGGAGCGAGAAGGAACCGGCGTGCCATCGAGCGCAAGGGCGCGAGCATCACCGAACACCCACGGATTGCCGTAGATGCCGCGCGCGATAAACACCGCGCTGGCACCCGAGTTTCGCAGATGCACCGCGGCATCCTCGGCGGTGAACACATCACCCGAACCGATCACGGGAATCTCAACGGCATCTGCGACCTCATCGACGACCGACCAATCAGCCTGGCCCGTGTAGAGCTGCGTGGCGCAACGACCATGCACGGCGACTGCGGCAGCCCCTGCGCCCTCAAGCATCTGGGCAAACGTCGCGGCATTACGGTCCTCGGCATAAAAGCCCTTGCGGATCTTGACGGTCACGGGCACATGCGCCGCGCCCACCGTGGCCTCGACGATCTTCTCCGCCAGGTCGGGCGTGCGCATGAGCGCCGAACCCTCGCCCTTGGTGACAACCTTGCGAGCCGGGCAGGCCATGTTGATATCGATCAGCGACAGGCGATCGCCAACGCGCTCCTCGACGGCGGCGACGGCGCTCGCAAACTGATCGGGCTTGGAGCCAAAGAGCTGCACGCAAATCTGCTGCTCCTCGTCGGCCGGCAGCACCAGGCGCCACGTTTTGTTGCTGGCATAGGCAAGGCCTGCCACGCTCACCATCTCGCTGTAGGCAAGGTTGGCACCACGGCGGCGACACATGATGCGATAGGCGGGGTCGGTAACGCCCGCCATGGGAGCCATAAGGAACGGCTGCTCGGCATAGGCGCCCAGCAGCCGCTTGCTGTAATCAGAAAGCGCCATGGACCTACTCGTCCACCTTGAGGATCGCCATAAAGGCCTCCTGCGGGACCTCGACCGATCCGATGGCCTTCATACGCTTCTTGCCCTCTTTCTGCTTCTCGAGCAGCTTGCGCTTACGCGAGATATCGCCGCCGTAGCACTTAGCAAGAACGTCCTTGCGACGCGCCTTGACGGTGGAACGGGCGATGATCTTGTTGCCGATAGCACCCTGGATGGGAACCTCGAACAGCTGACGCGGGATGATTTCCTTGAGCTTGTCGCACAGGCCACGGGCCAGGCCATATGCCTTGTCCTTATGGACTATAAACGAAAGCGCGTCCACCTCGTCGCCCGAAAGCAAAATATCGAGCTTGACGAGCTCGGAGGGACGATATTCGTTGAACTCGTAGTCGAGCGACGCATAGCCCTTGGTGCGGCTCTTGAGCTGGTCAAAGAAGTCCAGGATGAGCTCGGCAAGCGGCATATCGAAGCGCATCTCGACCGATTTGCTCGTCAGGTGGATCATGTCGGTTGTGACGCCGCGGTGCTCGATGGCGAGCTGCATGACGGCACCCGTGTACTCAGGCGGGCAGATGATCTTTGCCTTGAGGTAGGGTTCCTCGATACGCTCGATGCGCGTGGCCTCGGGAAGGTCCTGCGGGCTGCGGACATCGATCATCTCGCCGTCAGTCTTGTAGACGTGATAGTCCACCGAGGGGCTCGTGGCGATAAGGTCCAAGTTGAACTCGCGCTCCAGGCGTTCCTTAACGACTTCCATGTGCAGCAGGCCCAGGAAGCCCACGCGGAAGCCAAAGCCGAGCGCCACCGAGGTCTCGGGCTCCCACACCAACGACGGGTCGTTGACGTGCAGCTTATCGAGCGCGTCACGCAGGTTCTCGTAGTCCTTGTTATCGATCGGGAACAGGCCCGTGTAGACCATGGGCTTGGCCTCGCGATAGCCCGGAAGCGGCTCGGGACAGGGATTCGACGCCCACGTGAGGGTGTCGCCCACGCGCACGGCCTCGGGGTCCTTCAGGCCCGTGACCACATAGCCCACCTCACCGACCGTCAGCGCGTCGACTGGCGTCTCGGCGGGACGCTTGACACCCACGCCGTCGACCAAAAAGTCGCCCTCGGCCTGCATCATGCGCAGGGTATCGCCCTTTTTGATGGAGCCGTCAAAGACGCGCACCGTGGCGACGACGCCGCGATACTCGTCGAAGTACGAATCCAGGATGAGCGCCTTGAGCGGCGCGTTCGCATCGCCCTTGGGAGGCGAGATCAAAAAGACAATGGACTCCAGCAGATCGTGGATGCCCTCGCCGGTCTTGCCCGACACGCACACGGCATCGTCGGCGGGAATGGCCAGATCGTCTTCGATCTCGGTCTTAACCTCGTCGGGATGCGCCGAAGGAAGGTCGATCTTGTTGATGGCCGGAACAATGTCCAAGTTGGCGTTCATGGCGAGCGTCGCATTGGAAACGGTCTGCGCCTCGACGCCCTGCGTGGCGTCCACGACGAGCACCGCGCCCTCGCAAGCTGCCAGCGAACGCGAGACCTCATAGGTAAAGTCCACGTGGCCCGGCGTATCGATCAGGTTGAACTGATACGTCTCGCCATCATCGGCGTCATAGGACACGCGAACGGCATTGGACTTGATCGTGATGCCGCGCTCGCGCTCGATATCCATAGTGTCGAGCAGCTGCGACTCCATGTCGCGCTCGTCAACGGTATGGGTGAGCTCGAGAATACGGTCACTGATCGTGGACTTGCCATGGTCGATGTGCGCAACAATCGAGAAGTTACGGATGTGGGAAATGTCAATTGAAGTATTCATGCGGACTATCTTACCCGAGCGATACAAAAAATGGAGCCTGTTCCATAAAACAGGCTCCATTTATGCGCGTAATCTGTGTGGTGTGAAATTTACAACTTAGGCGTTGATGCTGTTCACGAGCTTGGCAAGACCGGACTTGCGGTTGGAAGCCTGGTTCTTGTGGATGACATGCTTAGCGGCAGCCATGTCGAGACGCTTGGTGACGGTCTTGAGGGCAGCCTGGGCCTTCTCGGCGTCGCCCTCGGCGACGGCGGACTGGACGTGCTTGGTCAGCGTCTTGAGCTCGGACTTGACAGCCTTGTTACGCATGCGAGCTGCCTCATTGGTGCGGATACGCTTCTTCTGAGACTTGATGTTTGCCACTTCTGGAGTTCCTTTCGAGTTCCTTGCAAAAAATGTATGACACCTCTGAGACACGGTGAGGTCATGCAAGCGCCTACTATAGCACGCTCCCCCTCAAAGGGATAGAACGAATTTGTCAAATAGGCAGGTATCATCACGATTTTCTCAAGATGTTCGTAATCCAGAGCAAAAGCGCAGTCTGAGAATCGGCCGAACCCTTGAGCGCGAGCTCCACATCAACGGCACCCTCGAGCGCTGCGACGAGCTCTGCCATCGAAAAGCGACGTGCCCAGGTAAGGTGATTCTTGACCTGCCAGGCCTGAAGCTTGAGCGTCGCGGCGAGCTCACGCCCCTGCCCACGAGAGTCAAGCGCCTTGGCGACGATCAGCTCACGGATGCGGCCGCACAGCAATGTGTAGGTCCACACGTAACTCTTGGCGGGCAGTAGATTGAAGAGCTCGAGCGAGCGTCGCATGTCACGGGCCGAGACCGCATTGAGAAAGTCCCAGGGTTGAACCTCGGCCGTGCGGACGATCCAGCGTTCCACATCGGCAAGCTCAATCTGGGGGGCCTCGACCATCTGGGCAAGCTTGGCCAAGTCGTTATCGAGCATGCGGGTGTTCTCGCCCGAGCGCGAGACGAGCTCCTCGGCGGCCGCCGTCGAGATGGACTTGCCGTGTTGCGTCGCCATCTGCTGCACGCGGCGTGGGAGCTCCCAGCGCTTGGTGCCGGAGCAATCGATCACCGCCTTCTTGTCGATCTTGGCGATCGCTTTATACAGGCGCGTGTTCTTGGCAAGCGAGTCGGCGATGATGAGACAGACCGTTGTGGGGCTGGGACTTGCCAGATACTCAACGAGCGGCTCCGAGACCGCCTTGGCGAGCTTTGAACAGCCGTCAAGGATTACCAGGCGAAACTCGCTGCCCATCGGAAAGGTGTTAAGCGATCCGATAATGGACTCGATATCGGGGTCCTTGGTCATGTCGCGCTCGTCGAGGTTGAACTCGACCATACCCGACTTTTCCAGACGCGCTTTCATACGCGAGACGGCGTGATCGCGCTTGACGCCGTCGGTACCGACGATCAGATATGCCGGCAGCAGACCGGTTTCGGACATTGCGCTCCCCTCCCGCAGGCCTTCGTATTCGCTCCGTGCCATTCTAGCCCAGGGGCCCACCACACGCCAACGACGATCGTCACGATCGCTGGCATCGCATCGCAAAGCCATTCGCAGTCGGCGTGACGGTAATGTCGCCGTGTTGGATAGTGCACGCGAACACGCCGCCCGCTTCCTTAACGGCATCGATGCAGGCATCGGACGGATGGCCGTATCGATTCCCCTCACCGGCGCTTGCGAGGGAAAGCTCGGGCTTCAGGACGTCCAGTAACTCACCGTCGACTGAAGCCTTAGAGCCGTGATGCCCAAGTTTAAGGACATCGATATCCCCCACCTCCTGCACGAATTCCCGTTCTTGGTCGAGCTCGGCATCACCGGTGAGGAGCAGACGCAGGCCCTTGCCTTTCTGAACATAAGAGAGCAGCAGGACAAGCGAATCCTCATTTCCCTCGCCATCCACGGACTCGAATGGCCACATCACGCGGGCGCAAAATGAGCCGATATCGACCGTATCCCCACGGCGCACCTGCCGATACTCCACGCCAGGTCGGTTCAATACCTCGGCAGGAGCATCCTCCAGCGCATCCGCCGCAACGGCAATCGTTCCAACCGAAAACTGTTCGAGCACATCGGGAAGACCACCCCAGTGATCCTCATCCCAATGCGTCACAAAGACGGCATCGATATGGTGCACGTTATTGCGAACCAAAGCCGCCACCACGCGCTCGTCGAGCCCGCAGTCGACGAGCGCTACTGCGCCGCCCTGGCGGATAAGAATCGCATCGGCCTGGCCCACATCGAGCACCGTCACCGAAGGCGGAGCAAATCGATCCCAATAGACGTACGGAATCGCAGCCAAGAGCACCAGGCATGCAAGCCCCACCGCCATAGGACGTACACGGGGACGCGGCCACCAGACCAGCAGAACCGCCAGCAAACACGGCACTAGGTAAATCCACATGCTATCGGGCGGCACGCCCACGGATGCACCCGGCATGGCGGCAAACAGCTGCTCGAAGAACAGCGCGCAACGGGCGGCAATCATGGGCACAACGAGAGCCCAAGTCCGCAACGGTCCCACGAGCGAAAAGGGAGCCAGCACGATCGACACAGCGAGCAATACGCTCACAACCGGACCGATGACCGCATTTGCCAACGGAGCAATGAGCGAGAATGTACCGAAGGCAGGAATGGTAATGGGAAGTGTCGCCAGTTGCGAGCACAGCGTGACGGAAAGCATGCTGGCAACGCCCGATGGCACACCCAGCTCACTCAAAGCGTAGGTCGCATAGGGGCAAAAGCACAGAATGGCAAAGACGCTGGCACATGAAAGCTGAAAGCCCATCTCGAACAGCACCGTCGGCCGCAGTAGCACAAAGATGGACATGGTTACGAAGAGTGCCGAAAGGCCGTGCCGGCGACGCCCCGCGCCGTTTACGACAAGCGTCGCGAACACCATACAGCACGCACGCACGGCCGAGGGAGACGCGCCAGTAAAGGCAGCGTAACCCACAAGCGTTATCGCCAATATCGCCCGCTGAAGGCAACGTGGGCACCGAATCTTTTGCAATACACCCTCGATTACAAACCCCACGATGGCCAAATGGCTGCCCGAGACGGCGATAAGATGCGCCGTTCCCGTCACCGAAAACCAGTCGCCCGCCGGCTGGACGCGCAGCTCGGCCGAACGACCGCAGACGACACCGGCTATGAGCGCACGCGCCGGGTCGGTCGCAGGCGCGATGGACGCAAGCAGCCCATTTCGCAGCCGAAGCAGCGGCCCCGGAGAACCCTCATCGACCGACACAATCCGAACGGCTTTAACCTTGCGCACCTCGCCTCGGAGCACGCGCGATCGTCCATATGCATCGTTCTCAAAACGTGAAACGCGACCGATAACACGCACGTGCGCCCCGACCTTGAGCTCACGATCACACGATAGGCGAACCGTTGCCAAGTTCTTACCGTCCGCGCGTGCCTCGCAGGTATAGGAATACACGTCGTCGTTTATGGATGGGTCACCCTGCACGACAAACTCGAGGCTGCTTGCCGCTCGACCATCGAGCGCCTTCGAGGCACTCAGCGTGCCCACAGCCCACCACACCGAGACGACCGCTCCCGCCACGAGACCGACGGACGCGGCATACAGCCACCGCTTCCAAGGGGCAAGCCGCGCACAAGATTGAGCCAGCACAACGAATACCGCCGCCGCAACGGGAATGGCCCATAGCGGCCCGACCGCCGGAGCCCGCTCCCTCAGCAGCGCATCAGCGACCATGTTGAGCACCAAGACGCAGCTCATGCACATGCCGGCACACAGGGCCATCGTCCACGGCATCAGGGGCCGCGGAGGCATCACGTGCTCGCGCTCGGTCGTACTCATACGCAGATGCAATCTTTGATTTTGGCAAGCTTCTTCTCGCCGATTCCCGACACACGCATCAGATCGTCAACCGAAGAAAAAGCACCGTTCTTTGTCCGCTCATCGATAATCGACTGGGCCATGGAGGGGCCGATGCCCGAAAGCGTCTGCAGCTCTTCTGCGCTTGCCGTATTGATGTTTACTAGGCCTGTTGCGCCACCCGCGCCCGATGATGCGGAAACCCCACCATCAACACCGGCTTCCGCAATGGACGCCTGCTGCTCCCCTACCGTTGGAACATGGATTTTTTGTCCATCAGTGACCTTAGATGCCCGATTGAGCCCCGTAACGTCTGCCTCGGGCGCCAGCCCGCCGGCGGCATCAATCGCCTGAGCCACCCGCGCGCCGTCCTTGAGACGATATACGCCGGGCGACACAACGGCGCCATCAACATCGACATAGACCTCTGCCGCAGCAGACGCCTTAGGCGAAGAGCCTTCGGATGTCTTTCCGCTCGAAGCATCGCCGGATCCCGGCTCCACTAACGAGCCCGAACCATCAGTGCACTCAAACGACACGCCGCCGGCACTGCCGCCAAGGTTCGCCATTGCCAGTCCACTCGCCATCGCAATGACGACCAGTATCGCCATCACCACTGCCTTATGACCGAGCAGTTTGCCCGCCCAGCGGTCCATCTTTTTGACTCGTTCATGTTGTTCACGCTGCGCCATAGCAAAACCTCCCAACACCATCGTGTCAGGAAAGGAGCTCCGCAACAGCCACGCCCCAAAACCGGTTTTCGCGGTCAAACCAAAAGCTGACCAAAACCTTGCGCAATAATGTCCATTTATTCAGGCAAACGTCGACAAATGAACCGTTTATCGCCTAATGCCCAGATAGCAAAAGACCGACGATGCAGGCGCATCGTCGGTCTATGCACAAATTTATTCGTGATCTTGGTAAATCTCACGCGGAGCAAGCTCCGAATGTTTGCGCTTTAAGGTCTTAGGGGCCTTATACGTGTTGCTCTCGAAGTCGATGTACTCGGTCTGCTTGAGCAGGCGCTCGATCATCTCCTCGTGATCGAACAACTCCCAGGCCTCATGCACAGCATCGAGTTTAGCGTGCGTCTCGGGACGGCGCGGCATAAATAGCGTGCAGCAGTCGGGAGCGGCCTCAGTCGAGATATCGAACGTACCGATCTCCTCGGCGCGCGCGATGATCTCCTGCTTGTCCGAACCGATGAGAGGGCGGAACACGGGGATCTTCACGGCCTCGTTGACGGCCATGATGTTCTCAAGCGTTTGGGAGGCAACCTGCCCAAGCGATTCGCCCGTAACGATAGCCTTGGCACCCTCGATGTGTGCAATGCGCTCGGCAACCGAATACATAATGCGGCGATACATGATCACGCGCAGGTTGCTGGGACAGGTAACCGAAATCTCACGCTGGCAGTCGCCAAACGGCACCACGTACAGGCGGCCGATCTGGACACCTGGCTCAAGCGCACGGATGATGTCCTGCACCAAATACTCGCTCGTATCGGGCGTCTGCGGACGACCGGAGAAATGTACCGGCACGCACACCGCGCCGCGACGCGCGAGCATCCAGGTCGCCACCGGAGAATCGATACCCGACGACAACAGCGTCACGACCTTGCCGGCAGAACCCACCGGCAGACCGCCCACGCCACGCTCGGAGCGCGCATACACGTAGACGCTACCCTGGACCACCAGTACGTGCACCATCGCATCGGGGTCGTGCATTTGAACCTTTTTATCGGGGAAGGCCTCACACAGTACCTCGCCCACCTGACGATTGATGTCAATCGAAGTGAGCTCATAGTCGGTATTGGAGCGCTTGGCGTGCACCTTAAACGAATCGAAGGGGCCAAACTCGCGCAGCGCCTTGACGGCGGCGGCACAGTACTCCTGCGGGTCGCGGTTAGTGTGATACGCCAAAGACACGCGAGCAACGCCGGGAACGGTGCGAATGACACGCGCCGCCTCATCGGCCTGATGCTCGTTAAAGGTCACGAGGATATAACCGGAAATTCGAGACACGGTATTCACGGAAAAGGCGGCCAAGGCCGCCTTGATGTTATCCATGAGGATATGCTCAAAATGTGCGCGGTTCTTACCCTTCAGTCCAACCTCGTGATAGTGGACCAGGCAGACGCGAGCCGCCATTTAGGCTTCAGCAACCTTGTGGCCGAGCGCCTTCTCGTAACGGGCCTCGTCGTAAGAGATGTCGCCGTCGACAATCTCGTCCATAGCCATCGAGATGGTATCGGCACCGGAAAGCCCGATGGTGATGTCATCGACATCCTGGACGGCAAGCACGCGGTTGTGCTGGCCACGCAGCATGCTGTTAATGTCGCAGGCGCGCTTGGAGGCAAGCGAAGCGAGCAGGAAGCGGTTGTGATCGGTCTTCTCCAGAAGATCGTCAATGCAAGGCTTTACAACGGACACGGACCTCAGATCCTTTCATGCATATCGAGAACGCGAACGAGCTCATCGGTCGCGCGGTCGAGATCGTCATTCACCACGACGTCGTCGTAGCGGTCGGCAAGGGCAAGCTCATCGGCGGCGTTTGCCATACGCAGCTCAATCGTCTCGGGCGTCTCGGTACCGCGACCGACTAGACGCTCGCGGAGCACCTCAAGCGAAGGCGGCTTGATAAAGATCAGCACGGCCTCGGGGAAACGCTCCTTCACCTGCAGGGCGCCCTGGACATCGATCTCCAAAATCAGAGACGCGCCCGAGGCGAGCTTGGATGTAACCTCGCTCACCAACGTGCCATAGCAGTTACCGTGGACCTCGGCCCACTCAACAAACTCACCGTTTGCCACGCGGCGGTCGAACTCCTCGCGCGTCAGAAAAAAGTAGTTGACGCCGTCGACCTCACCTTTGCGTGGTGCTCGCGTGGTAGCCGAAACCGTCAGGCCCAGGTTCGAGCGGCGCTCGCGCACACGAGTGACGAGCGTGCCCTTGCCTGCGCCTGACGGTCCAGAAATCACAAAGAGCTTGGAATCCTGAGCGCTCACTTATTTGGTCAGCTGCTCGAGGAGCTGCTCGCGCTGACGGACGCCGAGGCCCTGGACGCGACGGGTAGCGGAGATACCGAGCTCCTCCATGATCTTGGCGGCCTTGGCCTTGCCATAACCAGGGAGAGACTCGATGAGGGTGGAAACCTTCATGCGGGAAGCAATGGGGTCATCGGAGTTGAGCACAGACTCGAGGGACTTCTCGCCCTTCTTGATCTGCTCGCGAAGCTCAGCGCGGGCGTGACGTGCGGCAGCAGCCTTCTCAAGAGCCTGCTTGCGCTGCTCATCGGTAAGCTGAGGGAGTGCCATTCGTACCTCCAAATAGTTGGGTTATATCTGATTCAATAATTGGCATTTTAGCACGTAGAACGTACAAAATGCCCAATAGCGGCTCCATAGGTTAGACGATACCCGCAAAAAGTGCAATATACTGCGCCCAAAGTTAAGCCCCTGACCTGCGATTCCACACAAAGGATGGGAAAGTTTACGCAGGCACAGGGGCTATTTTGTGCTAATGAGACCCAAAAGTGGTGACTTAGGGGAATCTTTTACGCGACGTTTTCGACCAGCTCGGCGACGATGGCGTCAAAGGCGGCAACCGGATCGTCGGCACCGGTGATGGGACGTCCCACAACAATGTGGCTTGCACCACGCTCGATAGCCTGGGAAGGCGTCGCCACGCGAGACTGGTCACCAAGAGCGGCACCCACCGGACGCACGCCCGGGGTCACGATGAGGGCATCGGGACCCAGCAGCTCACGCATGTCGTGAGCCTCCATCGGCGAGCACACGATGCCATCGATGCCGTTGGCCTGAGCGAGCTTTGCCAGGCGGGCGGCCTCCTCGGCCACGGGCGACTCGACGCCGATCTCGCTCAAGGCATCCTGATTCATGCTCGTGAGCACGGTGATGGCGACGAGCTTGGCGCGGTCCTCGCGCGCCTCCTCGGCACCCTCGCGGCAGGCAGCGAGCATGGCGCCCGAACCCAAACCGTGGACCGAGAGCAGGTCGGCACCGGCAAGCGAGGCCGAGCGGGCGGCACCGCGAACCTGATGCGGAATATCATGGAACTTGAGGTCAAGGAAGACCTTAAAGCCCAGGTCCTTGAACGTCTTGACGATCTCAGGACCCTCGGCGTAATAGAGCGTCATGCCAACCTTGAGCCAGGCGGCATGGCCCGAAAGCTCGTGGGCAAGCTCGAGCGCACGCTCACGGTCGCAGTCGAGAGCGACGATAACACGGTCGCGGGCATCGGTCTCTAGCATTCGAAAGCACCTACCAGCTCGTTGATGTCCTTTACGCCCTGGGACTCCGCCCAGGCCTCGAGCTCGTGCGCGATCTTGAGCGAAGCGCACGGATCGACGAAGTTGGCCATACCGACCGACACGCAGGTGGCGCCGGCCAGGATAAACTCAGCCGCATCCTCGCCGGTCATGACACCGCCGACGCCGTTGATGGGGATATCGACGGCCTGGGCGACCTCCCAGACCATGCGAACGGCGATGTGGTGGCACAGCGGACCCGAAAGGCCGCCCTTGGGTTTGGCAACGCGGGACTTGCGGGTGTGCACGTCAATGGCCATGCCCTGGATGGAATTGATGACCGAAAGGCCGTCGGCGCCGGCGGCCTCGAGAGCCTTGGCAATCTCGGCGACGTTAACCGGAGCCATCTTTACGAACAGCGGCTTATCGGTCACCTTGCGGCAGGCAGCCATAACGGAAGAGGCGCCCTCGGGCGTGGAGCCCATGGCGGCACCGCCGGCGGCGATATTAGGGCAGCTCACGTTGATCTCGTAGCCGGCAGCCCAGGGGCACAGCTCGACATACATCTCGAGCGCGCGGACAAACTCCTCGACGGAGTGACCGGCGACTTGGCAGATAACCTGACAACCGTCCTTGGAGAGCTGCTCGAGCCACGGACCGGACTCACGGGCAAAGGCGGCCACGCCGGGGTTCTGAAGGCCCACGGAGTTGATCATGCCGCCGGGAATCTCGGCCATGCGGGGCGCGGGGTTGCCGGGCCAGGGCTCGGCAGCGCAACCCTTGGTGGTGATAGCGCCCAGCTGGGAAACATCAAAGAAGTTCTGGAACTGCCAACCGTAGCCAAAGGTACCGGCTGCGGTGTTGATGGGGTTCTGCATCTTGACGCCGCCGAAATCGACGGCCATGTTCACGGTACCCACTAGAAGACCACCACCTTGGAAGCATCGAACACGGGGCCGCACATGCAAGCACCCTTCATACCGTCGACCGTCTCGACATTGCAGGTGTTGCAGGCGCCAAAGCCACAGCTCATCATGCGCTCGAGGGACACCTCGCAGTACGCACCGGCCTCGGCGGCAGCGGCGGCGACTTTCTTCATCATGACAGCGGGGCCGCAGCTGGCCACATAGTCGTAGCCGCCCTCGCCGAGCAGCTCGGCTGCCGGGTCGGTGCAAAAACCGTGCGTGCCCAGCGTGCCATCATCGGTGCACACGTTAACCGTGGCGCCCAGCGCGCGGAACTCATCGACACCCACGGCCTTGGAAGCGGTGCCAAAGCCCAGGCAAACGTCGACATCCACGCCCTGCTCGACAAGCTTGCCAGCGAGGCAGAGCACGGGCGGAACGCCGATGCCGCCCGCCACGAGCAGTGCCTTCCTGGTGCCCTCGGGAACAAGCCAGCCGCGGCCGCCAGGGCCCAACAGGTTGGACTTGGAGCCGGGGGCCATCTGCGACAGACGACGGGTGTCGTCGCCCACGACGGCGTACCACAGCTCGACGGTACCGGCCTGGGCGTCGGCGCGATAGAAGCTCAGGGGCACGCGAAGCAGCGAGGACGCATCGCCGGGCACGGCGATGTTCACAAACTGACCGGGCTTGAGCGCACTTGCAAGCTTGGGGGCCGAGATGACGAGCGAGAAGATGCCGTCGGCGATCTCCTGGTTCGAGACGACCTCGAAGTCGTGCATGCGTGCAGTGGAAGGTGTGAGCATAGACGCTCCAATCCCCCATGCGATTGCATGGTCAAAACGAACAGAAAGCGCGGCACCGCAAGGGCACCGCGCACAAAAGCGATAAGGCTATGCTAGCAGATGCAGCCGTCGGCGAGCGTCTGCTTACCGCCGACAAACACATCGGTGGCACGACCGGTAAGCGTGCGGCCGGCAAAACCGGAGTTCTCGGCGCGCGACTCGTAACCGTCCTCGCCGACCGTCCAGGTGGCAGAGGGGTCGAACACGGTCAGGTCGGCAACGGAGCCCGCCTTGACCTGAACCTGGTCGAGGCCCAGGATCTCACGCGGCTTGATGGCCATGAGCTCGACCATGCGGCCCACGCTCATCTTGCCCGTGTTGACCAGCTCGGTGAGCACAAGTGACAGCGAGGTCTCGAGGCCGATCATGCCAAAGGGCGCAAGCTCGAACTCGCGGGCCTTCTCCCACGGGGTGTGGGGAGCGTGATCGGTGACGATAGCGTCGACGGTGCCGTCGATGACGCCCTGACGGATGGCCTCGGCATCCTCCTCGGTACGCAGCGGCGGATTGACCTTGAGCGAGGTGTTGTAGGTCTCGTCCAGGTCGTTCTCGGTCAGGAACATGTGGTGCGGGGTGGCCTCGCAGGTAACCTGAACGCCAGCGGCCTTACCGGCACGCACGATCTCCAGACCATGGGCGGTGGAGATGTGCTGGATGTGCAGCTTGGCACCGGTCAGCTTGGCGATCTCGATGTCGCGGGCGATCTGGAGCTCCTCGCCGGCAGCCGGCCAACCCTCGAGGGCCAGACGGGTCGAGACCTTGCCCTCGTTGATCTGGCCGTGGCCGACCAGGTCCTCGTCCTGGCAGTGGCTCATGAAGACCTTGCCGAACATCTTGCCGTAGTCCATGCAGCGACGGAGCATGCCCGCGCCCTGCACGCCGCGACCGTCATCGGTGAAGGCGACGGCGCCGTGGGCGACCATATCGCCCATCTCGGACATGGCCTCGCCCTTAAGACCGCGGGTCATGGCGCCCGACGGATAGACGCGGCAGTGGCCGACCTCGGCAGCGCGGGACTTGACGAACTCCACGACAGTGCCGTTATCGGTGACGGGATCGGTGTTGGGCATGGCGCACACGCCGGTAAAGCCGCCCTTGGCAGCTGCGCGGGTGCCGCTCTCGATGTCCTCTTTGACCTCGTAGCCGGGCTCGCGAAGGTGAACGTGCATGTCCACCAGGCCGGGGACGAGGTACTTGCCGGAAAGGTCGCGGACCTCGGCCCCCTCGACGGCGAGATTCTCGCCGACCTCGGCGATCTTGTCGCCGTCAATCAGGACGTCAACGACACCGTCAAGCTCGACGGACGGGTCGACGACGTGGGCATTCTTAAGAAGCAAGGCCATTATCGGCACCTCCAAGCAGCAGATACAGGATAGCCATACGCACGCAGATACCGGCGTAGACCTGCTCCAGGATGACGGAGCGTTGCGGGTGGTCGGCCATATAGGAGTCGAACTCGACGCCGCGGTTGATGGGGCCCGGGTGGCAGATGATCGCGTCGGGCTTCATGAGCTTCTCGCGGTCCTTGGTCAGGCCGAAGAGCTTGTGGTACTCGCGAATAGTCGGGAACGGGGCACCCTCGAGGCGCTCCTGCTGCACGCGCAGCATGTAGACGACGTCCAGCTCGGGCAGGACGGAATCGAGGTCGCTCGTCACGTGGTCGCAGCCCAGGACCTCGGGCGACGGCGGCAGCAGCGTGCCGGGGGCGACGGCGTAGGTCTCGCAGCCCATGATCTTAAGGGCGGGGATCAGCGAGCCGCAAACGCGGGAGTGGGCGATATCGCCGACGACGGCGACCTTCAGACCGTGGAAGTCACCCTTGTGCTCCCAGATGGTGTACAGGTCGAGCAGGGCCTGCGTAGGATGGTTGTGCTTGCCGTCACCGGCGCAGATGACGCTTGCGGGCGAGTTCTGCGTGACGATGTAGGGAGCGCCGGCGTGCTTGTCGCGCACGACGATGCAGTCGATCTTATAGGCGTTGAGGGTCTCAACGGTGTCGACGAGGCTCTCGCCCTTGACCGTGGAGGTCGAGGAGCCACCAAAGTTAAGGCTGTCGGCCGAAAGACGCTTCTCGGCGAGCTCGAAGGAGCTACGGGTGCGCGTCGAGGGCTCGTTGAACATGTTGACGATGGTCTTGCCCTTGAGCGTGGGGACCTTCTTGATCGCACGCTCGTTGACCTCGGAGAACGCCTTGGCGGTCTCGAGGATGAGCTTGATGTCCTCTTCGGAGTACTCGGTAATGTCGATCAGGTGCTTATGGTTGAACGCCACGGTACTACTCACCTCCCAGCGGCGCGGAGCCCACGTGGGAACCCGGCGCGACGTCGTTAATCTCGACGGCGGTGTGGCCGTCGACTTCCTTCATATATAGGTGCACGTTCTCCTCATGCGACGAGGGAACGTTCTTGCCGACAAAGTCCGGCGAGATGGGGAGCTCACGGTGGCCGCGGTCGACGAGGACCGCCAGCTCGATGCGGCTCGGACGGCCCAGGTCCATGACGGCGTCGAGAGCGGCGCGGATGGTACGGCCCGTATACAGGATGTCGTCCACCAGCACGACGCGTTTGCCGTCGACGCTGAAGGGAATGTTGGTAGCGTGGATCGCGGGAGCGAAATTGGTCGCATAGTCATCGCGGTAGAAGCTAATGTCCAGGCTGCCGAGCGGAACGTCGACGCCCTCGATCTCCTTGATCTCCTCGGCGAGCTTCTTTGCCAGAAGGTCGCCGCGCGTGACGATGCCGACCAGAGCGAGGTCTTCACAGCCCTCGTTGCGCTCGAGAATCTCGTGCGCGATGCGGGTCATCGCTCGATTGACGGCGGTCTCGTCCATGATGACCGCCTTGGGGGAAGTCGTGCCCATCGATCTCCTTCCTCACATGTCTTGACTGCTGACACAGTCAAAAAAATAGATGCCCGACCGCTCAAAGCGGACCAGACACCCACAGGAAGGGCTGCTCTTTGGCAGCTATGTAATTCCATGTGGGTATCTCGTACCCCTTTAATGGTCAAGGGATAGTGTAGCCAACCTCGAGCTTAATTGCGAGCATAAATACAGAACAATCCGTAAACGGGCGCAGGCGCTCCATAAACCTATATATATTTGTGGGACGAGCTTGAAAACCTTGTTGCGAGCTGGCATAATCCCCTCTGCTGCACGCAAATCGGATCTACGTCCAGGGCCGTGGCGTGAGCACTATCGCCAAAAGAGGAATATCTCTGTGTAGATTACGCACAGGGAGCTGCTTCTGTGCTATAGTTCAGGCTTGTTTGTTAACGCGACATGTTCGTTTGTCGCCCAAGGAGGGTCAGTTATGTCCAAAGTTTGCGAAGTTTGCGGTAAGCACCCCGTTGCCGGTCGCTCCATCAGCCACTCTCACCGCGTCACCAACCGTAAGTTCCGCCCCAACATCCAGCGCGTCTACGTCGTTGTCGATGGTCACCGTCGCAAGATGAACGTTTGCTCCACCTGCCTCAAGTCTGGCAAGGTTGCGCGCTCCTAAATAAGGTCTTACCAACAAGTACCTCGGACTCTCCGGGTCAAAGACCTCGCGTTCATATAGAACTTACCAAAGGCGCCCTCCCCTACGGAGGGCGCCTTTTTGCACTCATTGGGGAATGACTTACATGAGTGTTTTCACGCATTGGGGACAGACATGGCGCACGCAAGCGGCACACCGACTGGCTCCGGCCCCTGCCTCACGCTGCATCCTTCCAGCCTGCAGTTGCCTTGGTCACACTCGTGGCGCCGATACCGGTGATACGAGCAATTTGCTTGACCGTGAGATGCGCCCGCCTGAGCCTCAGCAGACACGCATCACGTTCGGGGCGAGGCAGGGCCTTGAGCAGCGCAGGATCTATGCTGAGCAGGACTTCGCGCGCAACGGAAAGAGCGTCCTCATCGGGGATCCGTCGACGCGGAAGAATCTCCACTGACCAAATACGCCCGGCAACTTCCTTAAGATGCTCGCAATAGCGACGAGATCCCCCGACAATATCGAGCATAGGGGCCGCATCACAGATGTCAAAGGGATCGTAGCCCAGCTGATATGCCTTGAAGCTTGACCAGCGATACGCCTCGAGCGAGTCGAGCGCACCTTTCACGGGATTGAGATGGATATAATCGAGCAGCTGCACCGCCTGCGTGTCCGACTCAACCGCAACACGCGAATAGCGATTGTCAAACAGATGACCCGTTCTTCCCGTTTTCCCATTGAAATACTTAGCATACGCCGTCAGTGCGCACTGCATTGCCTTTGAAAGGTTGTCATATGGGTCATCAACCATCAAATGGAAGTGGTTGTCCATAAGGCACCAAGCCAACACCGCCACTTTTAGGCGAGCAAACCTGTCCGAGATATCCGATAAGAAACGATATCGGTCAGAATCATCTTCAAAAATAATCTGCTTGGAGTTGCCACGGTCAAAGACGTGGTAATAGCCGGTGAGCGAAACGGCGCGGGCGCATCGGGGCATAATCTCTCCTTTCAAAACTGAACAGGCAACACCTAAAAGGAGAGAAGGAACGCGAAATGCTGAGCCTGTGACCTATTTATATCCAATGAGCGGCATAAACAGGTCCAGAACGGCAAAATGACAAAACGATGTCTGTCCCCAATGAGTGAAAGCACTCATGTAAGTCTGTCCCTAATGAGCGGGGCGATGCACTGGCAGATAGTTTTAGTTAAAACGCTTCAGTTTATTGAAGCGTTTTAGTATGCCTTTTACGGGAATCTTGCCGTTCGCCGAATAATTTCTTGCTATCATGCAAGTCGTAGGGTAAATCTCCGATCGCAAGGAGACACAAATGGTGAAAAAGTCACCGGAAAACACTACTCCCGCAATTGTGGACAACGTAGAGGCGCTTGAGGCTAAGCTCGCTCAGATGCGAGAGGCCCAGGCGCTTTTTGCTACGTACACGCAGGAGCAGGTCGACAAGATCTTCTATGAGGCCGCCATGGCCGCCAACAAGGCTCGTATCCCGTTGGCGAAGATGGCCATCGAGGAGACCGGCCGCGGCGTTCTTGAGGACAAGGTCATCAAGAACCACTACGCCGCAGAGTACATCTACAACGCTTACAAGAACACCAAGACCTGTGGCGTTCTGGAGCGCGACGAGGCTTACGGCATCACCAAGATCGCCGAGCCCATCGGCATCGTGGGCGCCGTCATCCCGACGACCAACCCCACCTCCACCGCGATCTTCAAGACTCTGATCAGCCTGAAGACCCGCAACGGCATCATCATCTCCCCGCACCCGGCAGCCGCCAAGTGCACCATCGCCGCCGCCAAGCTCGTGCTTGACGCCGCCGTCAAGGCCGGCGCCCCCGAGGGCATCATCGGCTGGGTCGATGTCCCCTCCATCGAGCTGACCAACATGGTCATGCGCGACGTCGACATCATCCTCGCCACCGGTGGCCCGGGCATGGTCAAGGCCGCCTACTCCTCGGGCAAGCCCGCCCTGGGCGTTGGCGCCGGTAACACCCCGGTCGTCATCGACGACACCGCCGACGTGCTGCTCGCCGTCAACTCCATCATCCACTCCAAGACCTTCGACAACGGCATGATCTGCGCTTCCGAGCAGTCCGTGACCGTCATCGACACCATCTATGACCAGGTTAAGGCCGAGTTCCAGAAGCGCGGCTGCTACTTCGTCAAGCAGGGTGCCGAGATGGAGGCACTGCGTGCCGCCATGTTCAAGAATGGCGCCCTCGATCACCGCATCCCCGGCATGGCTGCTGCCAAGATCGCTGAGCTCGCCGGCATCGAGGTTCCCGCCAAGACCAAGATCCTGATCGCCGAGGTCACCTCCACCGACCCCGCCAAGGAGGAGTTCTCCCACGAGAAGCTCTCCCCGGTCCTGGCCATGTATCACGCCAAGGACTTCCAGGAGGCCGTCGACAAGGCCGAGCACCTGGTGCTCGCCGGTGGCCCGGGCCACACCGCCTCTCTGTACGTGCACCCCGCCCAGGCCGAGAAGATCAGCCTGTTCGAGCACGTCATGAAGGCCTGCCGTATCGTCATCAACACCCCGTCCTCGCACGGCGGCATCGGTGACCTGTACAACTTTGGCATGAAGCCGTCTCTGACCCTGGGCTGCGGCTCCTGGGGCGGCAACTCCGTCTCCGAGAACGTTGGGGTGAAGCACTTGATCAACGTTAAGACTGTGGCCGAGCGCCGTGAGAACATGCTGTGGTTCCGCGCTCCCGAGAAGGTCTACTTCAAGAAGGGTTCCACGCCCGTCGCCCTCGACGAGCTCGGTACCGTCATGGGCAAGAAGCGCGCCTTCATCGTCACCGACCAGTTCCTCTTCAAGAATGGCAACACCCGCGCCATCGAGGCCAAGCTCGACGAGATGGGCATCGCCCACGACTGCTTCTACGACGTCGAGCCCGATCCGTCGCTGCAGTGCGCACGTCGCGGCGCCAAGCAGATGGCTCTCTTTGAGCCGGACGTCATCATCGCCGTCGGCGGTGGCTCCGCTATGGACGCCGGCAAGATCATGTGGATGATGTACGAGCACCCCGAGTGCAAGTTTGAGGACATGGCCATGGACTTCATGGACATCCGCAAGCGTATCTTCACTTTCCCCGAGATGGGCAAGAAGGCCTACTTCGTCGCCGTCCCGACCTCTTCGGGTACCGGCTCCGAGTGCACGCCGTTCGCCATCATCACCGACAAGGAGACCGGCATCAAGTGGCCGCTCGCCGACTACGCGCTGCTCCCCAACATGGCTATCGTCGACGCCGACAACTGCATGACCGCCCCGCGCGGCCTGACCGCTGCCTCCGGCATCGACGTCATGACCCACGCCATCGAGTCCTACGTCTCCATCATGGCTTCCGACTACACCAAGGGCCTCTCCGAGCGCGCTGCTAAGCTCGTCTTCGAGAACCTGCCCTCCAGCTTCACGAACGGCGCCAAGGACCCGCATGCCCGCGAGGAGATGCACAACGCCTCTTGCATGGCCGGTATGGCCTTCGCCAACGCCTTCCTGGGCCTCAACCACTCCATGGCTCACAAGCTCGGCGCCTTCCATCACCTGCCCCACGGCCTCGCCAACGCCGTCATCCTGACCCGCGTTATGCGCTACAACGCCGCCGAGGCTCCCGTCAAGATGGGTACCTTCTCCCAGTATCCTTACCCCAACGCGCTGCACAACTACGCCGAGATGGCCAAGTACTGCGGCATCGAGGGCAAGGACGACAAGGAGGTCTTCGAGAACTTCATCACGAAGCTCGAGGAGCTCAAGGACTTCATCGGCGTCAAGAAGACCATCGCCGACTACGGTGTTGACGAGCAGTACTTCCTCGACACCCTCGACGAGATGACCGAGCAGGCATTCAACGACCAGTGCACCGGCGCAAACCCGCGCTACCCGCTCATGAGCGAGATCAAGGAGCTCTACCTGGACGCCTACTACGGCCGCGAGCCTCAGGACTACGCCGTCTGCTAGTTTTAGCACGGTTTTTAACGGCGGGGGTGCACGGGTGTTTCACACACCCCCGCCGTCGCTTCTATCGCATCGTTGAAAGGATGCAACCATGCTGCTACCCGATTCCAAGACCGAGCTCGTCCGCCGTGGCAACAAGGTCGTTTACGACCTGGGCGACAAGATCGTCAAGGTCTTTAACGAGACCAAGCCTGTCTCCGACGTGTTCAACGAGGCTTTGAATCTTGCCCGCATCAATGAGTGCGGCATCCGCAGCCCCAAGGCTCTCGAGGTTTCCCAGCTCGAGAACGCCAACGGCTGGGCGCTCGTGACCGAGAAGGTTCCGGGCACCACCCTTGCCGAGAAGATGACTGCCGAGCCCCAGCGCTTTGGTGAGTATCTCGAGATGTTCGTCGACCTCCAGATCGAGATCCACGGCTACACCTCCCCGCTGCTCAACCGTCAGCGCGACAAGTTCGCCCGCATGATCGACAGCCTTGATCAGCTTAATGCCACCACGCGCTACAACCTTCAGGAGCGTCTGGACGGCATGACCAAGGAGTTCAAGGTCTGCCACGGCGACTTCAACCCCTCCAACGTCATCGTCGGCGACGACGGCCAGCTCTATGTATGCGACTGGGCACACGCCACCCAGGGCTCCCCTGCTGCCGACGTTGCCACCACCTACCTGCTCTTCGCCCTCAACAGCAAGGATCAGGCTGAGGCCTACCTGGAGCTCTACTGCGACCGCGCCGACATGCCCATGCAGGTCGTGCGTCAGTGGACGAGCATCGTCGCCGCTTCCGAGCTCGCTCGTAAGCGCAACGTGAACGATGAGTTCCTGAAGAACTGGATCGACGTCGTCGATTATCAGTAATATCTGAGCGATTTATTTCGCATCGGAGGCACAAAGGGAAACCCCACAGCTCGAATGGGCTGTGGGGTTTTCCTTTTAGATATCGAGGATGCCACAAGATAAAAGGACGGCCCCACATCTCCCCGATCTGGAGAAATGCGGGGCCGTCCCGTATATCGAACTACAAGCGAAATCGTCGATTAACGGCGGGCCGCCTTAACAAGCTCGGCAACCTTGGCGACGACCTCGTCAATCGCCACGTCCTCGCGCTCGCCCGTGGCACGGTCCTTGAGCTCAACGTTGCCATTCTTAAGGCCACGCTTGCCAAGCACCACCTGATACGGGAATCCCATAAGGTCGTTATCGGCAAACTTAAAGCCGGGACGCTCGTCACGGTCGTCGACGACGACCTCGATACCCTCGGCGCACAAGCCCTCGACGATTTGGTCGCAGACGGTTGCGCACTCCTCCTTCTTGGGATCGAGCGGAATCACCGCGACCTCGTACGGGGCAACGGAGACCGGCCAGACGATGCCGTGTTCGTCGTTGTGCTGCTCCACGACGGCAGCAAGCGAGCGGGACACACCAACGCCGTAGCAACCCATGATGAGCGGCTTCTCCTTGCCGTCCTCGTCCATAAAGGTGGCACCCATGGCCTCGGAGTACTTGGTGCCCAGCTGGAAGACCTGCGAGACCTCGATGCCGCGGGCAGCAGAGAGCGGCTTGCCGCAGTGCGGGCAGGGATCGCCGGCAACGACGGTGACCAGATCTGCCCACTCATCGACGGTAAAGTCGCGCTCGGGGCAGGCACCGGTAAAGTGATAATCGACCTCGTTGGCACCGCAGGCCCACTGCTTGGACTCGCGCAGGCTCTCGTCACACACCAGACGGATGCCCTCGGGCAAGTTAACCGGTCCGATAAAGCCCTTGTGCAGACCGTTCGCCTGAAGCTCCTCGTCGGTCATCATGCGATAGCCCTTGCCAAAGACATGCTCGGCCTTGCAATCGTTGAGCTCGTGGTCGCCCGGGACAATGGCCACGACGGGCTTGCCCTCGGCGTCGATGAGTGCCAGAGACTTGCGCGTGCCGTTCTCGGGGAAGCCGAAGAACTTTGCAACGGCCTCGATGGTGCCCATGCCCGGAGTCTCGACCTTGGTAAGCGCACCGTCGCCAGGACCCTCGGTCACAACGACCTTGGTGCTTGCGGCCTCATCGTCGGCTGCAAAGCCGCAATCGTCGCAGTAGACGAGCGAAGCCTCGCCGGCGTCAGCCAAAGCCATGTACTCGACGGAGGTATCGCCACCGATCTCGCCGGAGTCGGCGACAACGGGCAGAGCCTTGATGTAGCAGCGCTCGCAGATGTTGGCGTAGGCCTGCTTCATCTTGTCGTACTCCTCCTGCAGACTCTCCTGCGTGGCGGAGAAGCTGTAGGCGTCCTTCATGATGAACTCGCGGCCGCGCATCAGGCCAAAGCGGGGACGGAACTCGTCGCGGAACTTGTCCTGAATGTGGTACAGGTTAACGGGCAGCTGTTTGTAGGAGCGCAGCTCGTTGCGCACCAGGGCCGTGACGGTCTCCTCGTGCGTGGGACCCAGGACGAACTCGCGACCGTGACGGTCGTCAAAGCGCACAAGCTCCTTGCCATAGGCGTCGATGCGGCCGGACTCACGCCACAACTCGGCGTCGACCATGATAGGCATCATAAGCTCCTGGGCGCCGGCAGCGTCCATCTCGTCTCGCACGATATTCTCAATCTTGCGGATCGAGCGCCAAGCAAGCGGCAGGTAGGAATACAGACCGGCGGCCTCTTTGCGGATCATGCCGGCACGGAGCAGCAGGCGGTGGCTGGCGAGCTCAGCGTCCGCCGGATCCTCTTTGAGCGTCGGCGCATAGAGCTTAGACATATACATTGCTCGGGTCATTTATTTCTCCTCAATTAGTTTGTCGACCTCGGCCATAAGCGCGTCGACAATTTGATCCTCAGCTACTTTACCAATGATCTGGCCATGCGAAAAGAGCAAGGCCTGACCACGTCCGCAAGCAACGCCCAGGTCGGCATCAGAAGCCTCACCGGGGCCATTAACGGCACATCCCATGACGGCAATCGAAAGCGGCGCGGCATAGTTCTTAAGCCGCTCGGTGACCTCCTCGGCGATGGGAATCAGGTTAACCTGGCAGCGGGCGCACGTGGGGCAAGAGACAATCTCGGGACCACGGCGACGCAGGCCCAGTGACTGCAAAATTCCCCAGGCGACCGGCGGCTCCTCAACCGGATCGGCCGTGAGCGACACACGCATGGTGTCACCGATGCCTTCGGAAAGCAAGATACCCAAGCCTACAGAGCTCTTGATGGTGCCCTGAAGCTTGGTCCCCGCCTCCGTCACGCCCAGGTGGAGCGGAACATGCGGTATCTCGCGCGACAGGGCGCGATAGGTATCAAGCGTCGTCTGTACGCTATGGGCCTTGGCGGATAGCACGATGTTGGTAAACCCACGGTCCTCAAAGTGCCGCACAAAGCGTTCGCTCGACATCACGAGCTTTTCGGGCTGCGTGAGGTCGTCGCGCTCGGCGATATCCTGCTCAAGCGAACCGGCATTGACGCCGATACGAATCGCACAGCCCGCGGCACCCGCAGCATCGATCACCGCGTCAACCTTGGCCCAATCGCCGATATTGCCGGGGTTGATGCGCAGCTTAGAGGCACCAGCCTCGACAGCGCCAATGGCAAGCTTATGGTTAAAATGGATATCGGCGACGATTGGCACCGGAGACTCGGCACAAATCGTGCGAAAGCCCTCGAGCGCAGCCTCGGTAGGCACGCTCACGCGCACGATATCGCAGCCAGCCTGCGCCAACGCGCACACTTGCGCAAGCGTTGCCTGGGCATCAGCAGTATCGGTGCAGGTCATAGACTGAACCACGACCGGAGCGCCACCACCGATCTGCACGCCGCCCACATGCACGGGGCGTGTCAACTCGCGAGGCAAAGGATGGGATAAAGACAATCCAAACACTCCCCTACAGAATAAAACGAAGGATGTCGGAACGAAGCATATAGACAAACAGCAGTGCAAAGAGCGCGATGCCGACATAGCTGACGATTGTCTGCACTTTGAGCGGCAGCTCGCGGCCCGCAATCTTCTGAATGATCTCGATGACCAGCTTGCCGCCATCGAGTGGTGGGATGGGCAGCAGGTTCATAAAGCCAAGCGAGAACGAAATGAGGGCGGCAAACGAAAGGAACGTGGCAGGGCCGGCAGCAGCGGCCTGTGAGGACATAACGCTAATACCAACGATCGAAGAAGACTGATCGAGAATCTCCATCGTATGCTGCGGCTGGAGCAGGCGCATCACGCCATCCGCTGTCTGCACGACATAGGAGAACGACAGGCGAGCCGACGTGATGGGGTCTAAACGGACCACCTGCGTAGAGGCATACACACCTAGGCGCTCGTCCTCTTTGAGCGCAACCGTGGTCGAATGCTGCTTGCCGTCACGCTCGTACTCGATGGCGATATCGTCCTTACCGGCAGCCTTGCCGATGGCATCGTAGACATCCATCCAAGTGGAACATGAGACACCGTCAACCGAAAGGATCGCGTCACCGCCCTCGATACCCGCCTTGGCGGCAATAGACCCCTCGTCAACCTGACCGATCACGTTGGTATCCATCGGCACGGTGACACCCGCAATGGAATAGATGCTCATAAGGAGCAAAAAACCCGTCAAGATATTGACGATAATGCCCGCGAGCAGCATAAAGGCGCGCTTGAGAAAGCCTTGGCCAAGATAGGTGTGCGAGCGCTCTTGCGCAAGGAACTCGGCCTCGCCGCACGGCAGCTCCCACACATCGCCCTCGGCAGTCGCATGTTCGCGATCGAAACGGCGACCATCAAAGGTGGTATAGCCTGCCTTGTCTCGCGGCAACGTCTGATATTTGGTGGGATAGTAGCTCGGCGAGGGCTTCTCCCCTTCCTCATACCAGGGCGCGATGGAGCCCCAGCCCAGCAAAAGGGCGCATGCCTCGAGCACATCCTCCTCGGAAAGCTCGAGCTCGACAGCAAGGTCGGCCACGGTCACGCGACCATGACGATAGATAGCCGCGAGCACGCGGTCGGCGCACGAAACATCGGTCGGATCCATACCGCAGATGGCAGCGTAGCCACCCAGCAGCAGCGGGGTCACGCCAAACTTGGTTCCAATGCGACGCGACGTGTAATGGATGTCAAAGCGGCACGGCAGACCCAAAAAGAACTCGGTCACACGGACGCCGCAGGCACGCGCCGCCAAAAAGTGGCCGCCCTCGTGCAAAAACACGAGGACGGAAAGCATCAGCAGGCCCCAAAAGACCGATGAGAGAACGCTCAGAACAGTATCCATAAAACGAAAAAGCAATCCTTATGGGTTAGGAACGGGTTGCGGCGAGCACCTGCGCAGCCTTTTCACGCGCCCACGCATCGATGTCGCGAAGCTGCTCAAACGAATCGACCACCTGCATATCGTGGGCGTCCATGCAGGATTCCACAATGCGATCGATATCGGTAAAGCTGCAGCCATCGTGCAGGAAGGCATCGACGGCGACCTCGTTGGCGGCATTGAGCACGCACGGCATGGTGCCACCCGTCTTGCCGGCACGCTCGGCCAGTGCCAGACAGCGGAAGGTATCCATGTCGGCAGCATCAAACGTGAGCTGCCCCAGCTCGCGGAAATCGATACGAGGCGCCGGAGTATCCCAACGCTCGGGATACGAGAACGCGAACTGGATGGGAATACGCATGTCGGATGCACCGAGATGCGCCATCACGGAGCCGTCGGCGAACTCGACCATAGAGTGAATCTTGGACTGACGCTGCACGACCACGTTAATGAAATCGAGGTCGCAGTTAAACAGATGCATGGCCTCAATGCGCTCCAGGCCCTTGTTCATGAGGGTGGCGGAGTCAATGGTGATCTTGGCACCCATGGCCCACGTGGGATGCGCGAGGGCATCGGCACGCGTCACGCGATCGAGCTCGTCGCGCGTGCGGCCAAAGAACGGACCGCCCGAGCAGGTGAGCCAAATGCAGTGGGCCTCGCGCGGGTTCTCCCCCAGATAGCACTGGTAGATGGCGGAATGCTCAGAGTCGACCGGAATAAGCTGGCCCGGTTGCGCCAACGGCATAAGCAAGTCGCCACCGACGACGAGGGACTCCTTGTTGGCAAGGGCAAGGCGCTTATTCGAGGTCAAGGCCGCATGGCTCGCCTCGAGACCGGCGGCGCCCACAATAGCGACAAGCACGCAGTCGACATCGTCGCGACGCGCGAGCTCGCAAACCGCCTGCGCGCCAACGCCGAGCTTCGTTCCCTCGGGCAACTCCTGCAGCACGGCGTCATCGCCATGATCGACATCGGCCACGGCAACCGCCGGAACCGAGAACTCGCGGGCAGCGGCAACGAGCTCGGAGGTACTGGAGTTAACGGACAGCGCCGTCACCTGCAGGCGATCGGCATGCTGGCGGCACACATCGAGCGCCTGGGTGCCGATAGAGCCCGTACAACCCAGGATGGCAACGCGAAGGCGTCCATCGGGGCCATACGTCGTCTGGAAGGACATTACAGCACGCCTCCGATCATCAGCAACAGCTGCGCGGTGATGCAGCCGAAGATAAGCGAATCGCTACGATCGAGCATTCCGCCGTGGCCCGGGATAAGGTTGCCGGAATCTTTGACGCCCACACCGCGCTTGATGCGCGACTCGATAAGGTCGCCGATAACGCCCAGAATGGACACGACCACGCCGCACAGCAGCGCATAGGGCAGGCTGAGCTTGTAGAAGTGCGTCGCCCACAGGATGAGCCAAATCAAAACCGAGCCCAAGATGCCGCCGGCAAACCCCTCCCAGCTCTTTTTGGGAGAGATCTTGGGAACCATCTTGTGCTTGCCGATACGGCTGCCCACGATGTAGGCAAACGAATCGGAGACCCAAAGGGACGCGCAAACGCCCACTGAAAGCAGGGCGCCGGCAAAACCGGGCACGGCATCGCGCAGCAGCACGATAGCCGACAGCATAAAGCCAGTGTAGATGGGACCCATGAGCGTCACGGCCACATCAGAGATGCGGGTACGCGGCGACCAGACATACCAAATGCCCACAGCGAGCATCAAGGCAAAAAGCAGGGCATTCAGCAACATCGAATCGCCCAACGCCGACAGCGGAAAGAGTACGGCGGCAGCGATACCCATGCGCTCGTTAGCCATCTTGCCATCGAGCCTTGTCATACGGAAAAACTCATAGCAGCACAGACCGCTCATGACAGAAACAAAGATGGCCGTGGGCACGATACCCAAAACCAGGCACAGGATAAAGACAACGGCGTAGACGATACCGGCGGCGGCACGGGTAATAAAGCCCGCCAGCCACGAACCGGTGCCGCTCTTCGCTGCAGGCGCTCCCGCAGTGGCAGCTTTGCGCACAGGCGTCTTGGGAGCAGATGCCTTGGGACGATCGGACACGATTAAGCCTCCTCGGTCTTGCTCAGTCCACCAAACCTACGGTCACGGCCCTGATAGGCCAAAATGGCGTCGACAAGGCCCCAACGATCAAAGTCGGGCCAATAGGTATCGGTGACGTAGAATTCGGAATAAGCCACCTGCCACAGCAGATAGTTCGAAAGGCGCAGCTCACCAGAGGTGCGAATCACAAGTTCGGGATCGGGAAGACCGGCGGTATAGAGGTGGGAAGCCACCATGTCGTCATCAATTGCGGCAGGATCGATCTTACCGGCGGCAGCGTCGACTGCGATCTGACGGACAGCACGGGTAATCTCGGCACGCGCGCCGTAGTTGACGGCAAGCGCCAGCGTCATACCGGTGTGATCGGCGCACTCGGCAAGACCGCGTTCAAAAACGTCGCGGGTCTTCTTGGGCAGCGCGGAAATGTCACCCAAAAAGACAACGCGCACGTTTTCGCGCTTCAGAAGCGGCAGCTCGTCGATAAACGTCTTGGCAAACAGATGCATCAAGACGTTGACCTCATGCTGCGGGCGGTTCCAGTTTTCGGTAGAAAACGCATAGGCCGAAAGCACGTCGACGCCCAGGCGCACGCAGGCGGTAATGATCTCGCGCAGCGAGACGATACCCGCCTTGTGGCCCTCGGTGCGTGCAAGACCGCGCGACGTGGCCCAACGACCGTTGCCGTCCATGATGCACGAGATATGGTGCGGAATGTTATTGAGGTCAAGGTCGGAAAAACCGACGCCCGCAGGGGCGTCGGCAAAGTACTCGACCAGTTTATGCTCGTCGTATTGCACCTTAGATCTCCATGACCTCGGCTTCTTTTTCCTTCAGAAGCTCCTCGACCTTGGCGACATACTCATCGGTATGCTTCTGGACCTTGGCCTGCTCGCGACGTACGTCGTCCTCGGTGAGCTCCTCATCGCGCTCGAGCTTGTTGTTGAAGTCGCGACGGATGTTACGGATAGACACCTTGGCCTGCTCGGCGTACTCGCGGCACTCCTTGACGAGCTCGCGACGGCGCTCCTCAGTGGGAGCCGGGAACGGCAGACGAACGACGGTGCCATCGGAGTTGGGGGTAATACCCAGATCGGAAGCGCCGATGGCCTTGACGATAGCATTGATGAGCGCCTTATCCCACGGCTCGATGAGCAGCATGTGAGCCTCGGGGGTCTTGACGGCGGCAACCTGCGTGACCGGCGTGGGGACACCGTAATAATCGACGGTGATGTCGGACAGAATGTTGGCGTTGGCACGACCGGTACGGACCTTGGAGAAGTTATGCTTGAGGGACTCGAGCGACTTGTCCATATGGGCGGTGATGTTCTCTGCCATGCTTAATCCTCCTGATAGACGAGCGTGCCGACGGGCTCACCCGCGAGCGCGCGCTTGACGGTGTCCTCGCCATCGATGTTGAGGACCAAAATAGGCATACGGTTATCCTGGCACAGGGCCGTAGCTGTGGAATCCATAACCTGCAGACCGCGAACGAGAACCTCGTGATAGGTAATCTTGTCAAAACGGACGGCATCGGCGCACTTGACGGGATCCTTGTCGTAGATGCCGTCAACCTTGGTGGCTTTAATCAGAATCTCGGCGCCGATCTCGCACGCACGAAGAGCCGCGGCGGTGTCGGTCGTAAAGTACGGATTGCCCGAACCGGCGGCAAAAATAACAACGTTGCCCTTGGAAAGGTGGTTGATGGCGCGACGGCGAATATAGGGCTCGCAGATCTCGTTCATCTGGATAGCGCTCATCACGCGGCAGGGAACATCGTTATGCTCGAAAGCATCCTGCAGGGCGAGCGCGTTCATAACGGTCGCGAGCATGCCCATGTAGTCGGCCTGAGCACGCTCCATGCCACCGGCAGCGCCTGCCATGCCGCGGAAAATATTGCCGCCGCCGACAACGACGCCGACCTCATGGCCAACGGCGAGCAGCTCCTTGACCTGCTTGGCAAGATGATCGGTAACCTTGGGGTCGATGCCATATTGGCCGTCGCCCATCAGCGCTTCGCCGGAAAGCTTAAGAAGCACTCGTTTATATCGGATGTCGGACAAAGCGATCCTCCTTTAATTAGACTCTCAATATGATATCAAAGGCTCTGATAAGAGCCATGAAAAAGCAGGCTGTGAGTAAAACCCACAGCCTGCTCATTACCAGCTACAAGAGCTTATTTACTCGCCACGGACCAGACGGTCAAAGGCAACGACGGTAATGGTGTCGCCGAGCTCCTTGGAGACCTGCTCAGCGTACTTCTTGATGGTGAGGGAGCTGTCCTTGATGAACTCCTGCTCGGTGAGCACGGACTGCTTGTAGAACTTCTCCAGACGGCCAACAGCCATCTTCTCCTGGATAGCCTCGGGCTTGCCGGACTCGGCAGCCTGGGCCATGTAGATCTGCTTCTCGTGCTCGACGGTCTCGGCCGGAACCTGATCGCGGGTAGCGCAGATCGGGGCGACGGCGGCAACCTGAAGGGCAACGTCGTGAGCGAAGGTCTTGAAGGACTCAGCCTGAGCGGTCTCGGCCTTCTCGAAGGCGAACTCGACGAGGACGCCGATCTTACCACCCATGTGGATGTAAGAAGCGAGCGCGCCGTTCTCGGCCTTGCGGGCAGCGAAGCGGGAGATCTTCATGTTCTCGCCCATGATGTGAATCATCTCGGTGAGCTCGGAGGAAACGGTCTCCTCGCCCATCGGCTTCTCGAGCAGAGCGTCGACGTCAGCAGGCTCGGTGGTAGCGACAACCTCAGCGACCTTAGAAGCAAAGCCGGTGAACTTGGCGTTGGAGCCAACGAAGTCGGTCTCGCAGGAGAGCTCGAGCAGAGCGCCGGTCTTGCCATCCTCGGAGACGAACGCGGCGACAGCGCCCTCGTTGGTCTCACGGCCAGCCTTCTTGGCAGCCTTGGCAAGGCCGTTCTTACGCAGAACGTCGACAGCGGCGTCCATGTCGCCGTCAGCCTCGACGAGAGCCTTCTTGCACTCCATCATCGGAGAGTCGGTCATCTCGCGGAGCTGCTTGACCATAGCGGCGGTAATCTGGGCCATTGTGGTTCCTTTCAAAGAGATGAAAAAGAATTAACTAAGACTGATTTACTCGGCCTTGGGCTCAGCGGCCATCTCGGCCTCGGAGACCTGCTCCTTACCGGAGCCAGCGAGGCAGGCGTCAGCCATGAGCTCGCACATAAGGGTGACAGCGGAGATAGCGTCATCGTTGCAGGGGATGCCGTACTCGACCTCGTCGGGATCGGAGTTGGTGTCGATCAGAGCGACGACGGGGATGTTCAGGCGCTGAGCCTCCTTGATGGCGTTCTCCTCGCGCTTAGTGTCGATGACGAAGAGAGCCTGGGGCAGACCCTTCATGTCGCGGGCGCCACCGAGGTTGGTCTGGAGCTTGGTGAGCTCCTTGCCGAGCACAGCCTGCTCCTTCTTGGGGAGCACTGCCATGCGGCCGTCCTCGACCATGGCCTCGAGCTCCTCCATGCGGTTGATGCGGGAGCGGATGGTGACGAAGTTGGTCAGCATACCGCCGAGCCAACGCTGGTTGATGTAGGGCATATTAGCGCGCTCAGCAGCGTTCTTGACGGCCTCCTGAGCCTGCTTCTTGGTGCCGACGAACAGCACGTTGCCACCCTTGGCGACGTTCTTGACGAAGGTGTAGGCCTGGTCGGCGTCGAGGATGGTCTGCTTGAGGTCGAGGATGTAGATGCCGTTGCGCTCACCGAAGATGAACGGCTTCATCTTGGGGTTCCAGCGACGGGTCTGGTGACCGAAGTGGCAGCCGGCCTCGAGCAGGGTGCGGATATTAATCTTGGTAGCCATGTTAAACCTCCTGTGGTTTGCCTCCGCGCGGGGTCATCCTCCAAAACCAACCCGGACATGTGCTACCAAAGCCCGGGCACCACGGTATGAAGTAGCCGCGCGTGCGTGATAAAAACATGTTGCCGTGAAGCAACCCGATGAATGATAGCAGGAATGCATCTTCGTGCCAACCCGCAATCAAAACCACACACCTGAGTGCGGCGCGGGACGTCCCAGCCACTATTCGCCTCGGGGATGGGCTTGAGCCACGGCACGTTTGAGCCGATCGGGCGTGAGGTGCGTGTAGATCTGCGTCGTGGACAGGCTCGCATGACCCAGCAGCTCTTGAACCGAGCGCAGGTCCGCACCGCCCTCGAGCAAGTCGGTCGCAAAGGTATGGCGCATCGCATGCGGGGCGATGTCGGCCGGAATGCCGGCGAGTGTCGCCAGAGTATGGAACCGCCGCCTGAGCATGGCGGCACTCATGCGATTACCGCGCGCCGATATAAGCAGCGGATGCGGCCCGGTAGTGGGGTCACGGCGCTTTGCCTGAGCGAGCAACTCCGGCCGCCCCTCCTCAATATAGAGACGCGTCGCCTCGAGCGCGCGACGATACAGAGGGACGATACGTTCCTTGCTCCCCTTGCCCCACAGGCGCAGCGTGCGTTCGGACCAAGCGATGGACTCCACATTGAGTGCTGCGAGCTCAGAGATACGAGCACCCGAGGCATAGAGCAGCTCGAGCATCGCCGCATCGCGCAGTCCCGCGGGGGTTGAGGTATCAGGGGCTTTGAGGAGCGCCTCCACCTGTTGGTTCGTCAGCACACCGGGCAGATCGCGCGGGAGCTTGGGCGAGGAAATTGCCGAGACCGCATCGCCCTCCACGACCCCCTCGGCAGCCATCCATCGATAGAGCGATCGGATAGCCGACAGATGCGCCGCAAGCGTTCGGGGAGCAACCTGCTCACGCGAAAGCTCGGCAAGATAGCGACGAATGGTGCGCACGTCGGCAGCGAAAGCATCGATATCCTCGCGCTCGCACCAGGCAGCAAAGCGCTCCAGCCTCGAGCCATAGGCCGTCACCGTGTTGGGAGAAAGTCCCTCGACACGTGCGATATAGGCGATAAACGAGTCGACGGTGTCGTACAGGTCAAAGGCTATGACCGGTCGCCTCCAAACAGATCGGGGCGAGTTGCCAGATAGGCATCAAGAGCCTCGAGCGCACGGTCCGCATAGGCCTGGTAGCGGTCGCGCTTACTGCGGCGCTTGCCGTCCTCGAGCGGCGGCACCAAGCCAAAGTTGACGTGCATGGGCTGATAGTCCACCGTTGCCGGATCGGTCGCATAGCCCACGAGCGCGCCCAGGGCGCCCACGCGCGGCAGCTCGACGCCCGCGGCACCGATAGCCTCGGCATAGGTGTTGAGCGCCGCGAGCAGACCGGTCGCCACGGCCTCCATATAGCCCTCGGTGCCGGTGATCTGACCGGCCAGGCGCACGCCGGTACCGGGCACGGCAAAGGTGCCATCGAGCACGTGCGGGGCGTCGACAAAGGTATTGCGGTGCATGACACCGTAGCGGAAGAACTCGGCGTTCTCCAGACCCGGCACCATATGGAAGACGCGCTTCTGCTCGCCAAAGGTCAGGTTGGTCTGGAAGCCCACCAGGTTATAGGCGGTCTTCTCCTTGTTCTCGGCACGCAGTTGAATCGCCGCCCAGGGGCGACGTCCGGTACGCGGGTCGGTGAGGCCGACGGGCTTCATGGCGCCAAAGCGAATGGCGTCCTTGCCGGTGCGCGCAACCTCCTCGGCAGGCTGGCATGCCTGGAACAGATCGCCGCCCTCAAAGTCCTTGAGCACCACGCGGTCGGCCGTGGTAAGCGCCTCGATAAAGGCCTCGTACTCCTCCTTATTGAGTGGAGCGTTGAGATAGTCGCCGCTCCCCTGTTCCTCGTAGCGCGACTGCGAGAACAGCACGTCCATATCGAGCGTGGAGGCATCGACGATCGGCGCCGCGGCATCGAAGAACGCAAGGGCGTCGCCACCGACGAGCTTCATGACCTCTTCGCTCAGCGCCGGCGAGCACAGGGGGCCGGCGGCAATGACCACATGGCCCTCGGGAATCTGCGTGACCTCGCCGTGAATGATCTCGATATTGGGACGGGCGGCAACCTCGGCCTCGACAAGCTCGGAAAACTTGACGCGGTCGACCGCCAAGGCACCACCGGCGGGAACAGCCGCGCGATGGGCGCAATCGAGCAGGACTGAACCCATGCGCTCAAGCTCAGCTTTCAGCAAACCAGCCGCGGAATCCGGACGGGTCGACTTAAACGAATTGGAGCAGACGAGCTCTGCCAGGTGATCGGTATGGTGGGCCGGGGAGCTCACCTGGGGGCGCATCTCGCACAGCTTTACGGCAAACCCGCGGTCTGCCAGCTGAATCGCGCATTCCGAACCCGCCAGACCGCCACCGATAACCGTCACCTGATCGAACTGCATCTGCAAACACCTTTCTAATTGACACGTTTTCCATTGTGACCGAAGGGCGTCTGGGCGTGAAGGGCAAACTTGGAGGGCGCATACCTTCCATCCATCATGCGCTCGATAAGGCCCTCGAGTTCAAGCGAACCCAAGAGTTTGAGTACGCCGACGGCATCGAGCGAGACGAGCGCCGCGATGTCGTCGACCTTGAGCGGAGAGGCGATGAGCGCATGCATCACGGTCTGCTGTGTTGGATCCAGGTCGGCAATGCCGGGAGCATCAGGGCGCGAGTAGCGCAGGGTGCCGTAGATACGTGAGACAGCCATCTCGATAGATTCCTCGTCGATGATGCAGCAGGCACCGTTCGCAATGAGGTAATTCGTGCCACGCGACTCGGGCGATAGGATCGACCCCGGCACGGCAAGAAGTTCGCGCCCCAAATCCATAGCAGCCTCGGCTGTAGAAAACGTCCCGGAAGGCATACCCGCCTCGGATACAAAGAGGGCTTGCGACAGGGCCGCGATCACGCGATTCCGGCGCGGAAAGGCAAACTTGCGCGGACCCATGCCCCACGGAGAGATCGACACGACCGCGCCACCCGTATCGAGCGTGCGAGTAATAAGCCCCGCGCTCGAACGCGGGTAGACCACGTCGGCGCCCGTCCCCAGCACCACGACGTGTTTGCCGCCGGCGTTGACCGCAGCCCAACCCGAGGCCTGGTCACAACCGACCGCGCCGCCCGAAACAACCGTCACTCCCGCCTCGACCGCCACCTTTGCCGCAAGCTCTGCCACGGCAAGACCATACGGCGAGGCCTTTCGCGCGCCGATGATGGAGAGCGCGGGCGTCGAAAGCGCCTCGGGGTTGCCGCGCACATAGAGCGTCTGAGGTACATCAGAAAGCTCCAAAACGGTCTCGGGATACAACGCGTCACCTGGATGCAGCTCGAAGGTCCCCTCGGCCATCATTGGTCCCTCCTTCCCTGGTACATCGCCGCCTCGAGCACGTGGTCCTGCGTCACTTGCTCGCTCTCGGCGACATCTGCGATCGTGCGCGCAATGCGAACCAGGCGCACGATGCCACGCCCTGTGAGATGCGTGCGTTTGGACAGACCGAGTACGCATTTCTCGGCAGCATCATCGAGCTCAAAGGTCGAAACGACGCCGTCAATGGACCGCGTCTCGTCATCCTCGGCCTCGGCATCCGCATCGTCCATACGAGACTCGCGCCAGGTGCGAAAAGCGCGACCGCGCACAACGTAGTCACGTAACTCGGCCGACGACATACCCTCCGCGCCCTCGATAATCACCTGGGGATCGGGACGGGTCACATCGATCATCATGTCGATACGGTCGGCCAAAGGACCGCGCAGCTTTGCCCGATAGCGCTCGACCATCGATGCCGAGCAGCGGCACGGCACCTCGCGGTCGCCCAAAAAGCCGCAGGGGCAGGGATTGCTCGCGGCCAGCAACTGAAAGCGCGACGGGAAGGTAAAGGCCCCGTCAACGCGTACGATCCTCACATAGCCGCGCTCGATAGGCTGTCTGAGCGTCTGCAGCACACCCGTGGGAAACTCGGCAAGCTCGTCCAAAAAGAGCACGCCGCCATGAGCAAGGCTAATCTCACCCGGGTGCACCGGGCGCCCGCCGCCGATAAGGCCTGCGGTCGAAATACTGTGATGGGGGCTTCGAAACGGCCGATGACCTGCCAATAAGCCATCGATGTTCTCGCCCAAGACCGAATGGATGCACAGTGCCTCCTGCTGATCCTCAACGGAAAGCTCAGGCAGAATGCCAGTCATACGGCGCGCAAGCATCGTCTTGCCCGATCCCGGGGACCCGATCATAAGCAAACCGAGCTCACCCGCTGCCGCCAGTGCCATGCCGCGTTTGGCAACCTCCTGCCCCAGCACGTCGGCATAGTCGAGTTCGGGCTCAAAAGTAGCCTCCACACCCTCGGAATCCAGATAATGCCGCGCGGCATCGCCCATGCCATGGGCAAGCTGAGACAAATGATCTATGAATCCGCAATCCACGCCCGCGAGTGGCACATGCTGGTCTGATCTGCCGGCGATAAAAGACAGCCCCAAATCACGCGCCAATAACTGAAACGCCACCTCGCCCTTGACGGGAAGCACCGTACCGTCCAAGCCAAGCTCACCGGCGATAAGACAACGATCGAGGTTGTCGCGGGGAATCTGACCATCGGCCGCCAATACCGCGATGGCGATGGGAAGATCAAAGCCGCTACCGGTCTTGCGAATATCGCCAGGTGCCAGATTGACCGTAATGCCCGAGCGTGGGATCTCGAACCCGGCGGAGCGCATCGCACAGCGAATGCGACCACGCGACTCCATCACCTCCATACTCGGGATGCCGAGCATCTGAATGCCCGGAACGCCGCCGGCAAGCGAGACCTCGACCGTGACGGGAATCGCCTCAACGCCGCGGATACAGGCTGCGTGAACGGCAAACGTCTCGAACGCCATCACGACACCTGCCAATCGAACGCATTGTACTGGTGCTCGATCTCGGCGATATGCCCGCCGCGAATGGTGACGCCCACGGCATCGAAGCGGATCGCCTTGAGCGGATAATGCTCCATGAGATAACAACTCGCGATGCGACGATAGCGCCGCTGCTTTTGGGCGTTCACCGCTTCCTCGGGAAACACCCGCGTATCGCAATCCAGCGCAACACGCCTGGTCTTGACCTCGGCCATCACCACCACATCGTCGAGCTCATCGAGCAGCACCAGGTCGGCCTCGCCCTCCGAGCATCGATAGCCTTGTTCCAGCAATGCATAGCCGCGCTCGTTAAAGTAATCGATTGCGATAAGCTCGCCCAGCATACCGAGCTCGCGAGGACTGAGCCCCTTGATAAACTCGGGCGTGATCGACCCGCAATCGAGCTCCCCCTCTTCCCAACGCTCCTTGAGCTGCTGCGTCTTGCTCATTTTGGCTGCGGCACACATGGGGTCTCCTTTCCCACTTCCTGCATTGCCTCGATAATGAGGGCAGGTTTCATGCGGGTAAGTACCGGAAGCAAACCAAAAACCAACCAAATGCCGACAAATGAGGGGCCGCGCGCAACAATAGCGTTGCACACGGCCCCTACCAGCAGGTTTATGGAGCCCTTAAGGTCCCAGTCTTCACAATTGGCCTAAAAAAGGCGCTCAGTCTGCAGAAAGTTTCCGCAAAAGCTCACACGGTGCAGCGGACAAAGTCCATGTTTGCGAATCGCCTCGATGTGCTCGGGGCTTGCGTAGCCCTTCGACTCGGCCAAATGGTACTCGGGATATTCGGCATCGTACTCGACCATCATCTCGTCACGCGTGACCTTTGCCATGATGGATGCCGCGGCGATACAGGCGATCTTGGCATCGCCCTTGACCACGTCGCGCTCGTGGGGCACGGCGCCCAGGGGGTTACCGTCCATAAGCACGCAATCGGGCTCAAGCCCCGTATCTGCCACCGCACCCGCGACAGCGGCTCGAATGGCGCGGGCCATGCCCATCTCATCGATATCCGCAGGAGCGATATGGCAAAAGCCGATAGCAGTCGCCACCTCGGCAATCTTCACCGAAAGCAGCTCGCGGCGCGCCGGCGTGAGCTTTTTGGAATCGTTGATGCCCCAGATGCGCGGCTCCATCGGAAGACACACGGCACACACGGTCAGGGGACCCGCTACCGAGCCACGGCCCACCTCGTCGACGCCCACGACCACGCCATCACCGCCGAGCTCATGCATAAGCTCGTACATGCCGTTGACGCGCTCGCGTTCGGCAAGTTCCTTGGCATGGCGCTTAAGGGCACGTTCGCAAGCCTTGATCACCTGCTGGCGCGGATCCTCGCGATAATGCTCCACGAGGGCGGGAATCTCCTCGAACGTGGCGCTCGCCAGCTCGCCGGCAACCTGCGATGCCGAAACCGAGCTCGTCATATTGGCCATACCAGGCCCTCCTTGCATGCAAATCAGATAAAAAGAAGGGCCACCCGAAGGTGGCCCTTGTGTCCAAACGAGTGGACGGACGCTGCGATCTTCTTAGCGCTTCTCGGGGATGCGAGCAGCCTTGCCCACCTTGTCGCGGAGGTAGTACAGCTTGGCGCGACGGACGCGACCATGACGAACGACCTCGAGCTTGGCGATCTTGGGGCTGTGAAGCGGGAAGGTACGCTCAACACCGACACCGAAGGAAATCTTGCGGACGGTGAAGGTCTCGCGGGCACCGGCACCGGCCATGCGGATGACGTCGCCCTGGAAGACCTGGATGCGCTCGCGGTCGCCTTCCTTAATGCGGTAGTGAACCTTGACGTTGTCGGCGACGCGAACCTGAGGAATGTCCTCGCGGATCTGCTGACGCTCGATTGCGCGGATGTAATCCATGTGCAATTCCTTACTCTTCTAGAGGTGCCGTTCCACCTAGGCCGGCACGTAGTTGAACAAACGTATTCGAGTATACACGCGCGGGTTTCTGCTGCAAGAACAATTTTTTACGCAGACAAAAAGACAAAACCCGCACATGATAACCGCCCGCCTCACGAATGAGACGGGCGGCGTGAAGGGGGCTACGCTAGGCGCCCAAACCCAAAACGTTAGGCGGAACGCTTGGCCTCGAGCTTGGCCTGGGCGGCAGCCAGGCGCGCGAGGGGCACGCGATAGGGCGAACAGGACACGTAGTCCACGTCGGCCACGTTAAACAGGGCCTTGATGGACTTGGGGTCGCCGCCGTGCTCGCCGCACACGCCAAAGTGCATGTCGGGGTTGGTGGCGCGACCTTTCTCGACGGCCATGCGCACGAGCTCCAGCACCGCCGAGTCGATGGTCTCGAAGGGGTTGTCCTTCAAGATCTTCTTGTGCAGGTACAGCGGGATGAACTTGGCCTCGGCGTCGTCGCGCGAGAAACCGAAGGTCGTCTGGGTAAGGTCGTTGGTACCAAAGCAGAAGAAGTCGGCGTGCTGCGCGATCTCGTCGGCAACCATGCAGGCACGCGGCAGCTCGAGCATCGTGCCCACGGGAATATTGAGCTCGACGCCCTCCTCGGCGGAAACCTCGGCGATCACGCGCTCGATGACCTCGCGAGTCTGAACGTGCTCGGCCGTAATGGAAACGAGCGGAACCATGATCTCGGGGCGCGGGTCGACGCCCTCCTTGATAAGGCGGGCAGCAGCCGTGGCCACTGCGCGAACCTGCATGAGCGGCAGATCGCTAAAGACGACGGACAGGCGCACACCGCGCAGGCCGAGCATCGGGTTGGACTCGACCATGCCGTCGATACGACGCAGACGGGTGCGCAGAGCGGCAAGCTCTTCCTCGTTGGCGCCAGCGGCTTCCTTCTTGGTGATGGCGACCTCGAGCTCACGCGGATTATCCAGGAACTCGTGCAGCGGCGGATCGAGCAGGCGAACGACCACATCGCGACCGGACATGGTCTTGAACATCGCCAGGAAGTCCTCGGTCTGAACCTTGAGCAGGTCGGCGAGGGCCTGCTGCTTCACGGCCTCATCATCGGACAAGATAAAGCTCTGGATGATGTTCTTGCGGTCGCCCAGGAACATGTGCTCGGTGCGGCACAGGCCAATAGCCTCGGCACCAAACTCGAGCGCGAGCTCGGCATCCTCGGGATTGTCAGCGTTGACGCGCACATGGTTGGCGTGGCCGACGGTCTCGTCCAGGCGAATCTCGTCGGCCCAGGACAGGATGGTGTCCAGGTCGCCGGTGAGCTCGGCCGAAACCAGATCAACGGCGCCGTCGACGACGATACCCTGGGTGCCGTCGATGGAGATGACATCGCCCTCGTGCAGCACACGATCGCTGCCTTCGATGCGTACAACCTTCTCAGCCGCGTCAATGTGGAAGCGCTCGACGCCGCAGACGCAGGGTGTGCCCATACCGCGAGCGATAACGGCGGCATGACTCGTCTTGCCACCGTGGCTGGTCAGGATGCCCTCGGCGGCAACCATGCCCTTCAAATCGTCGGGGTTGGTCTCCCAGCGAACCAAAATGACCTTGCGGCCCTCGTTGGCGCGCGCGACGGCATCGTCGCTCGAGAACACGACCTCGCCCACGGCGGCACCAGGGCTGGCGTTAAGACCGCTGGCCAGAGCCTCGTACTTCTTGGAGGCATCAAACTGCGGGTGCAGGAGCTGGTCGAGCTGCGCGGGATCGATACGGGCCACGGCCTCCTCGCGGGTGATCAGGCCCTCCTCGACCATTTCGATGGCGATACGCAGGGCGGCGGTGGCGGTGCGCTTGCCCACGCGCGTCTGGAGCATCCAGAGCTTGCCCTGCTCGATGGTGAACTCGATATCGCACATATCGCGGTAATGATCCTCGAGCGTCAGGAAAACGCGCTCGAGCTCCTCGCCCGCGGACTCGAGGCCCGGGGTGGTCTTGAGGTCGGCGATGGGCTCGGTGTTGCGGATGCCAGCAACAACGTCCTCGCCCTGGGCATTAACCAAAAAGTCACCGTAGAACTCCTTGGTGCCGTCGGCCGGGTTGCGCGTAAAGGCGACGCCGGTCGCAGAGGTCTCCCCCTTGTTGCCAAACGCCATGGCCTGCACGTTGACGGCGGTGCCGAGCTCGTCGGAAATGCCGTGCTGCTTGCGGTAGATGCAGGCGCGATCATTCATCCAGCTGCCAAAGACGGCCTGGATGGCAAGGCGCAGCTGGAGCTCCGGATCGTGCGGGAAGACGGGCTTGCCGTCGACGACCTCGAGCTTGGGATACAGGTCGGCCTCGACGTTCTCGGAGAAAATGCTCTTAAAGGTCTCGACGAGCTCCTGCAGGTCTTCGGCCGAAAGCTCGGAATCGACGCGAACGCCGGCGACCAGGCGTGCCTGGGTCAGCGCGTTCTCGAACAGGTCGGCGTCAACACCCATAACGACGTTGGAGAACATCTGGATAAAGCGGCGGTAGCTATCCCAGGCAAAACGCGGGTTCTGCGTCTGAGCAATGAGGCCCTGAACGGAGTCGTCGTTGAGGCCCAAGTTGAGGACCGTATCCATCATGCCGGGCATGGAGAACGGGGCGCCCGAGCGAACCGACACGAGCAGCGGATCGGAGGCGTCGCCGAGCTTCTTGCCGCAGCGGGCCTCGAGGTCGGCCTCGGCGGCAACGATCTCATCGAGTGCGCCTTCGGGCCAGACGTTGCCGGCGCCGGAGTACTCGACACAGGTCTGGCAGGTAATGGTAAAGCCACCGGGAACCGGCAGACCGATGCGGCTCATCTCGGCAAGGTTTGCGCCCTTGCCGCCAAGCACGAAGTTCATGGACTTGTCGCCCTCAGTGACACAGGTGCCCTGGGTGTCGGTTCCAAAACGGTAAACCCTCTTGCAATCGCTCACGATACTTCCCCTTCTATGCGCTCTCGCGCACGACCGTGGTGACGAATCGACCCGCCGGATGCGGGCCGTGAGGGAACTATACGGCGGACGTTGAGCGGGCTTGCGTAGAGGGTGCGGGGTTTGGTAAACGAGGTAAATGTGGCGGTAAACGGTAGGTAAAGGTGGTCACATTATGAAGATACCAATGCAAGAGAATTGCAGGTCAAATGCAAGTTCTTTGCTAAATCGCTTTACCAATATCGTGCATTATTTATAGGTAGTCTTTTTAAGACGGTGCATTTTTAGCTACCCCAAAGAGTTAGCTTTGCTGGGCTCGGCGGGCGGCGCGGCGGGCACGGGCTTCTTGGATTTCCTCCAGGTGACCGATGATCTCGGAGGCACTCTCCTCGATCGCCTTGCCGTCGGTGCGCACCACAAAGCAGCCCAGACGCTTCATAAGGGCGCGGGCTTCCTCGAGCTCGCTGCGCACACTCTCGGGCTCGACATAGGAGCCGGCAACGGCGCGAGCATAGTCATCGCCCAAGCGGCTATCGCGAATTTCAGAAATAACGTCGACGGTCGAAATCAGGCCGAACAACCGCATCGGGTCGACCTCGTAAATTGACTTCGGCGGCTCCATGCCATGGGCCAAAGGAACATTGGCAACCTTGTAACCCTGATAGGCCAAATACATCGACAGCGGCGTCTTGGACGTACGCGACACACCCAGCAGCACGATATCGGCACCCGACAGATCGTCGCAACCGCGCCCGTCGTCGTGCTCAACGAAATACTCCATGGCCTCGATGCGATGGAAATAGCGGTCATCGGTCTTGTGAATCACGCCCGCGACGCCCTTGGGCGGCACACCGATGAGCGACGACAGCACGGCGAGCGCTGGGCCGATCAGGTCAACCGAACGAATATGCAGCATGCCCAGGTAATCGAGCACGCGGGCGCGAAGCGCCGGATCGACAATGGTGTGGAACACGGCAATATCGCGATGGTCCGCATCGACGCGCGGGCCCACAAACGACTTGACCTGCTCCACCGAGTTCACCTTGGGCAGGCGCAAGAGACGAAAAGCCCCTTCATCAAATTGCCCGGACGCCGCAAGCACCACCTCACAAGCGGTATCGCCGAGAGAGTCGGAGATAACGATAACGGTGGGACGAACGGCGACCGGGCAATCCATGCGGGGCTCCTTTTGCGCTTACGCGCAGGCTGGCTTACTTTTTGCGGGCAAGCTCACCGATGTTGGCGATGCCGGAGAAAACGGCCTCGAAGCGGTTGAGCAGCTTAAGGCGATTATCGCGAAGCTGCTCGTCCTTGTCCATGACCATAACCTCGTCGAAGAAGCGGTCGATGGGGGCACGCAGGGCGGCAAGGGCGGCAAATGCGGCCGGGTAATCCTCGGCAGCAAGGGCGTCATCGACAGCGGCCTGAGCAGCCTCGGAGGCGTCGGCGAGCGCGAGCTCGCCCTCGCCCATCAGGCTGCGGTCGTACTCCGCACCCAGCTCGGGCTTGGAGATGTGCGCAGCGCGGGCATAGGCGGTAGCCAGGTTGTCGAAGGTCTCGGCATCGTTCTTGCGAGCCTCGTCGAGCGCGGCGCAGCGGGCGAAGAAGACGGACGGAGCGATGATGTGCACCGCGGAAACGGCGGCGACGGTGTCGGCAGGAATCTTCTCGTCGCGGGCCATGCTCACCAGGCGGCCATGGAAGAAGTCACGGACCTGTTGGGCGACCTCGGCGGAGTCGAACTCAATGCCTTGCTCGCTATAGAGCTCAAGGGCAAAGTCAATCAGCGACGTGGGGTCAATCGGCAGACGATCGCGCAGGATGTTGATGATGCCGATAGCGGCACGACGCAGCGCATACGGGTCGGACGAGCCGGTCGGGGGCTCGCCGATGGCAAAAATACCGGCAATGGTATCGAGCTTGTCGGCACAGGCCACGATGCAGCCAGCGGTGCCCTCGGGCAGCTCATCGCCGGCGAAGCGGGGACGATAATGATCGCGAATGGCGTGGGCGACCTCGTCGTTCTCCCCCATCGCGATAGCGTAGTAACCGCCCATCACGCCCTGCTGGCTCGTGAACTCGACGACGGCGTTGGATACCAGGTCTGCCTTGCACAGGTGCGCAGCGCGAGCAGCGTCTGCAGCAAGGTGGGCGCCCAGATGGGCCTCACGGGCGATGGCGAGCGCGAGCTGCTCAATACGCTCGGACTTGGCGAGCACGCTACCGAGCTTCTCCTGGAAGGCAACCTTGGCCAGACGCTCACGGAACTCATCGAGGGAGATCTTCAGGTCCTCCTCGTAGAAGAACTTTGCGTCGTCCAGACGGGCGCGCACGACGCGCTCGTTGCCGTCGATCACGCGCTCGGCATTCTCGGGCTTGCTGTTGGAGACGACCACGAACTCACGCGTCAGCTTACCCTCACCGTCATAAATCGGGAAGTAGCGCTGGTTGGTGAGCATAGACTCGCAGATGATCTCGTGCGGGACCTTGAGGAACTCCTCATCGAAGGTACCGACGAGCACCGTCGGCCACTCGCAGAGGTTGATGACCTCCTCGAAGACCTTCTTGGGCGTATCGACGTGGCAGCCAGGACGGACGGCCTCGACCTCGGCGATACCGGCAAGGATGGCCTCACGACGGCGCTCGGCAGAAAGCACGCCGGCGTCCTCGAGCACCTGCTCGTAAACAGCGGGGCTGGCGACCACATGGTCACCGGGGCCCAGGACGCGATGGCCGCGCGTGGTGTTGCCACTCGTCACGTCGGCAAACGACACGGGCACGACGTCCTCGCCCAAAAGGCAGCAGATCCAGCGGACCGGACGCACGAACGTGGCGTGCTCGTGGCCCCAGCGCTGGCTGCGGTAGTTGGGCCACTGCAGGCCGGCGATGGTCTTCTCGCACAGGGCCGTCAGAATCGGGGTGGCCGGGGCGGAAGGAATGTTCTTCTCAGCAAAGACGTACTCGCGTCCGTCGGTGTCCTCGCGACGGACCAGGTCCTCGGCAGCCACACCGCACTTGCGGGCAAAGCCCTGGGCGGCCTTGGTGGCGTTACCGTCAGCGTCGAAGGCGATGTTGGCCGCGGGGCCACGCTTGACCTCGTGAACCTCATCGGTCGCAGTGGCGACATTAGCCACGAGCGCGGCAAGACGACGCGGGCTCGAGATCACGCGGACCTCGCCGTGGGCCAGACCGGCCTCGTCGAGACCCTTGGCGATAATGGTGCCAAGCTGCTTGACAGCATTGTTCAGCGGTGCAGAGGGCATTTCCTCCGTACCGATCTCAAACAGGAAATCCTTAGCGTCTGCCATGGCTTACGCCACCTCGCCTTCCTGGTCGGCATTCTCGTTGATTCCGGCGACCTCGGCCATATAGGCCTCGCAGCACGCCTTGGCGACGGCGCGGACGCGCAGGATGTAGTTGGCGCGCTCGACTGCGGACAGCGCACCGCGGGCATCGAGCAGGTTGAAGGCATGACTGCACTTCATGACGCAGTCGTACGCCGGCAGCGGCAGCTTGCGCTCCAGGCAGGAGTGGCACTCGGCCTCGTAGTCGTCGAACTTCTGACGCATCATCTCGACGTTGGCGACCTCAAAGTTGTAAGCGCTGAACTCGCGCTCGTTCTCCAGGAACACGTCGCCGTAGGTCATGGGCGTGCCGTCGGGCAGGTAGCTCCACACCAGGTCGTAGACCGAGTTGACGCCCTGGGCGTACATGGCGATACGCTCCAGGCCATAGGTGATCTCGACGGGCACGGGATCGACCTCGATGCCGCCCACCTGCTGGAAGTACGTAAACTGCGTGACCTCCATGCCGTTGAGCCAGACCTCCCAGCCAAGGCCCCAGGCGCCGAGCGTCGGGCTCTCCCAGTCGTCCTCGACAAAGCGGACGTCATGGTCGTTGGGGTCCAGGCCAATGGCGGCCAGCGAACCCAGGTAGAGCTCCTGGGCGTTGACCGGCGAAGGCTTGATGAGCACCTGGAACTGATAGTAGTGCTGCATGCGGTTGGGGTTCTCGCCGTAGCGGCCGTCGGCGGGACGGCGGCAGGGCTGCGCATAGCAGGTGCGCCACTCGGCGGGACCAAGCGAGCGCAGCGTGGTCGCGGTATGGAAGGTACCGGCACCGACCTCGGAGTCATAGGGCTGCATAATGACGCAGCCCTGCTCGCCCCAGTACTGCTGGAGGCGCAGGATGATGTCTTGGAAGGAAAGCGATGAAGCGTTCATGCCTCTAATATCCCCTCGTCGAAACGATTACACGGTTAGGTACTGTACTATAGCGGTTTTTAGTCGATAGCGCCGATACGGTTGAGCGGCCAGTAGCGCACAAGTGCAACGGCTATCAAGTCGGAGCGGTCGACCGGGCCAAAGTAGCGGGAGTCGGCAGAGTTCTCGCGGTTGTCGCCCATCACCCACACACAGTCGTCAGGGACGGTGTAGGGATAGCTCACCTGAGCGCCGGGGGCTTGGGCCGAAAGCGGCCAGCTCATGCCGGTTGTATAGTCTTCGTCGAGCGCCTGGCCGTCGACGACAACCTTGCCGTCCTGCAGGTCGACCGTCTGACCGGCCGTGGCGATGACGCGCTTTACCAGCACGTCATGCTCGGACGTGACATCGGGGTTGTGGAACACCACGATATCGCCCTGTTTGACGGGCTGCCCAAGCTCGAGGCTGACCTTCTGCGCCAGGATCTGGTCGCCAATCTCGATCGTGGACTCCATGGAACCGGTAGGCACCACAAAGGGTTCGACCACAAACGAGCGAATCAAAAAGGTGGCGACCAGTGCGATCGCGACGACCACGATCCACTCAAACGCACCCTTTAGCACGGAATGCTGCGATGGAACCATTCTCACTCCTCGCTCTGTGAATACGAAGCGTCCAGGATCTCCTGCGCGTACGCGCGCTCCTCTACCGTAAGTCGTGCCGTCTCGATAAGATCGGGACGCCAACGACAGGTACGCTCGATGGCGTTTTTGCGACGCCAGGCATCGACCTTGGCATGGTCGCCGCTTACGAGCACCGGCGGCACGCCCTCGCCATTGAACTCGGCGGGGCGGGTGTACTGCGCGTACTCGAGCAGGCCACCGTCCTCGGCGGTCGAGAAAGACTCGTCCACGTTGCTCATCTCGTCGCCCAAGGCTCCGGGAATGAGCCGTACGACGGCATCGGCCACGACCATAGCGGGCAGCTCGCCGCCTGTGAGCACGTAGTCGCCGATCGACAGACGCTCATCGGCATACGCATATGCGCGCTCGTCGACGCCCTCGTAACGGCTGCACACAAACAGCAGGCGCTCGCTTTTGAGCAGGCGCTCGGCCACATGCTGCGTAAAGGGCTCCCCGCAGGGGGTGAAGAACACCACGGTGGGCTTGGGACCCTCGGAGCTGATGGCCTCGATTGCCTCGGCAATGGGCTCGACCTTCATGAGCATGCCCTGCCCGCCGCCATACGGCTCGTCATCGACAGTGCGATGGCGATCGTGCGTCCAGTCACGCAGGTTATACGCCTTAAAATCAAAAAGGCCGGCCTTGCGGGCGCGGCCCAAAATCGACGTGGACATGACGGGCTCAAACATCTCGGGAAAGACCGAAAGGGTCTCTATCAGCATGCTGTCCTCCCTACTTGTCCATATCGATCAAGCCGTCCATAACGTGGACGGAAATTGTTCCTGTGTCGGGAAAATCGAGCACAACCTGCTCGATCACGGGAATCAGCACCTCGCCGTACCGATCGCCCTCGACAACCCAAACATCGTTGGCGGGCGTCGACATGATCTCGACAATCGTACCGAGCGAGCCAAAGCGCTCATCGACCACCTCGCGACCCATAAGGTCGGTATAGGCGGCGTCGAGCGAATCGAGCTCGAAGTCGTCACGATTGGCCAGCACATAGCATCCGGTGATGCCCTCAGCGGCCGTCAAGTCATCTATGCCCTCAAACGAGACCAGATCGCCATCGCCCGTATCGGTGACGGACACGACCGTGCAAAAACGGTCGCGCTTGAGCGCCGGCGGCGTCAAGGCGACACGCATACCCGGCTCCAATACAGAAGGAAGCCCCCGCAGCGGCTGCGCGAGGACCTCCCCCTTCCTTCCGTGCGGCTTGACCACACGGGCGATGTTTTTGTACTGGGACCTCAAGGTCCTAGCCCAGAACCTCTACCTCGACAGCTGTGTCGAGGCGAGCGGCCAGTGCACGGGCGAGCGTGCGAATGGCCTTGATGGTACGGCCACGACGGCCGATGACCTTAGCGACGTCATCCTCGGCAACCGAAACCTCAATCGTAGAGGCGTCGTCACCATCGATGACCTCGAGGCTCACGGAATCCGGGTCGTCGACGATCTGAACAACGAGATATTCGACGAGATCGGCGATGCGATCTGAGAGCATTGCCTCACCCTCGAGCTGTGCAGCGTCAACCTCAGGCACGATTTACTCCTCGGCGCCCTCAGCGGCCTCAGCGGCAGCCTTAGCGGCCTCGGCCTCTTTGGCGAGCTGTTTCTTGGACTTCTTGACGACGGTCTCGGTCTTCTCGCCCTCGTTAGCGGCCTTGACCAGAGCGGCGACGGCGTCGGTGAGCTGAGCGCCCTTGGACTGCCAGTCAGAGATCTTCTCGAGATCGAGGTTGATGGTCTTGGGGGCGGTCATCGGGTTGTAGCGGCCAACCTCCTCGATGATACGACCGTCACGCGGGGCGCGGGAATCGGCGACGACGACACGGTAGTACGGACGCTTCTTAGCGCCGTGACGAGCAAGGCGAATCTTGACTGCCAAAGGAAACTCCTCCAACCAAGCAGCATTAGGCTGCAACTACAAACAAACAGTTGAACATAATACGCCATCGACGCGGGCAGGTGAAGTCCGTGAGACCAACTTCTTCGGTGTAGTCGAGGGCAAATCCATATCTTAGACAAGAATTCGCGATTTGCAAGCACATACACGCACCCCACATGAGCTGCGCGGTATACTCATGACATGGAAAGACGCGAACATACATACGGTTATGAGGATGCTGCGGGCGTCACGCCGCCGCCCTGGACGGGTCCGGCGGTGGGCCTGATGGACCTCGATGCATTTTTTGCGAGCGTGGAGATGCTCGATCATCCCGAATGGCGCGGCAAACCGCTCATCGTGGGCGGAGACGCCGAATCACGCGGCGTCGTGTCCACGTGCTCGTACGAGGCACGTCGCTTTGGCGTGCACTCCGCCATGCCCTCGGCCGAGGCGCGGCGTCTGTGCCCGCAGGCCATTTGGACGCATGGGCATTTCGATCGCTACCACGAGGTCAGCGCGCAGGTCATGGCGATTCTCGCCGACGAGACCCCGCGCGTTGAGCGCGTATCCATCGACGAGGCCTTTATCGATATCACGCCGGGCCGCTTTGCGCCCGAAGACCCGCTACTGGTTGCGCGGCGTATAAGCGACCGCGTGGCGGCGCTGGGAGTGACCTGCTCCATTGGCGTGGGCTGCAACAAGACGGTCGCAAAGATCGCAAGCGAACGGGACAAGCCGTTTGGGCTGACCATCGTGCGCCCCGGAACCGAGCAGCGCTTTTTGGCCGCGCTGCCGGTATCTGCCATGAGCGGCATCGGGCGTTCGGCCGAGGAGCGGCTGCGCCGCATGCGCATCTATACGCTCGGCGAGCTGTCACGCGCACCGGAATCCACCCTGGCCTCTATTATTGGTGTTAACGGCGAACGCATGCGCCAGCGTGCGCTGGGACTCGAAATCTCCGAAGTCACGAGCCTCGATGAAGAGCGCGAGGTCAAGTCGGTCAGCAATGAACGCACCTTTGCGAAAGATTTGACTGAGCGTGGGGATATCGAAGCGGCGATTGCGCTATTGGGAGAGTCAGTGGGGCGCCGTCTGCGCCGTCAGGGGCTGACGGGTGCCACGGTAACGCTCAAGCTCAAGTATTCGTATGGCAGCGGGCGTACGGCACAGCGCCGGCTGCCTCATCCGACCGACGATGAGAACATCTTCGTGGCGGTTGCACTCGAACTGCTCGATAACATCTGGCAGGAAGGCATGCATGTGCGTCTGGCGGGCATCGGAATGAGCGATTTTGATCACCAGGGAGGCATCCAAACCGACCTGTTCTGCGAAGTCGATGACCGCGGGGCCCAATCCAGCGACCGACGCGACCTCTCCGTCGCAATTGACGCCGTCCGCGACAAGTTCGGCGACACCGCCCTATCCTTCGGCCGCCAATCCCGCTTCGACGATTAACCGCCTTTGGGCAAAAAGAAAGCCGGGCAGCTGCGAATGATTATTCTAGGACGGGGATTTTTTAATCATTTGGAGCGTCATTTCGCCCTTTGAATGATATTGGTCCCAATTCCCGTCAGACGCGAAATCTGGTCAATCGTAAACCCCCGATGCCTCAACACTGCCAGAAGACGATTTCGCTCTGATTTCGGCAAAGTTTTAAGCTGATAAGGCTCATGCGGAGCCAAAAGAGCCCGGGCAACTTCCAGCGCATCCATATCGGAGATATGCTTACCTTCGGGCATAAAATAGGGATTAGGCTTGCCGTCGGTACTCGAAAGATAAAACGCTTCCGTACCCCCAAACAGATTGAGAATACCTTCACAATCACAAATTTCGGGATGAGAGAAATACTCATGGAAGCTGCTCCAGCGATACAGAGGAGCAGAAGAAATACCTGCTTTTGCAGGATTGTCGTGTATGTATCGGACGCAACGGAGCAGCTGTTTGTCGTCAGAAATGATCACACTCTTGAATCGTTCCTGGAACACCGGTCCGCGGCGGCCGGTTTTTTGATTGAAGTGTTTCGCATATGCCGTATCAATCGCATGCATAGCAACGCTCATCTGATTATCGAGATCATCAAATAGCAGGTGAACATGATTGTCCATGAGGCACCAGGCAAGAAGACGAATATGAGCGGACGTAAATCGTCTGTTCATTAGATTGAGAAAATAAAGGCGATCGTCATCGTCTTCGAAGATCAGCTGGCCAGCACAGCCCTTGAGCATGACGTGATAATGGCCAAGTTCGGACAACGCACGGGCAACACGAGTCATCGAAACCCTCCCTTCCAAGGATGCAGTAGTCACAGCATACAAAAGGAAAGGAAGAAAAAGGCCGAACCGCCCAACAAAGGTGAGCGGTTCGGCAAACGGTAGCAATGATTATTTTATCCCCGTCCCAGAAAAATCATTTAGAGGAGGTCGAGGGGAAGCTGGGGGGCGTCTCCCCAGAGTTTCTCGAGGCGGTAGAAGTCGCGAGCTTCGGGAGTGAAGACGTGGACGACAACCGAACCGTAGTCCATGAGCATCCAGGTCTTCTGCTCGCGGCCCTCGATGGAGAACGGATGCTCGCCGCAAGCCTCGGCGACCTTCTCCTCGATCTCGTCGACGATCGAATCGACCTGGCGGTTGTTGGTACCGGTGGCAAGCACAAAGTAGTCGCATACGTCGGAAAGCTCGGTCAAGTCGAGCACCTGAACGTCCTCGCCCTTCTTGTCGTAGGCGGCCTGCGCGGCGGCGCGGGCGACATCCTCGGCGGCGACACCGCTCGCGGACAACGAGGCGGCGGTGCGGTCGGACGTGGCGGCGAAGCTCTTGTGCTCCACATCCTTGAGAATCTGCTCGTCAGTCATGGTCTCGTCGGCCATGGAATACCTCTTTCTAGACAGCCCGAGCTAGCGTAGCTGGGCGTAATGGTTGTAAATCGAAATAGCCGTGGGATAAAGATAGCGCCCGGACTGGATCACATAGACCAAACCCTGCGCAAAACAGGAGAAGAACAACTCGTCAAGCGTCGACTCCCCCACCATCTTGCGCAGCGCGTGGGCATAATCACCATGGCGGTTGGGCTCGATGGCATCGGCTACAAAGACCACCATATCGAGCGGCGTCATGTCGCAGGCGCCCACGGTGTGACGGTCAACAGCTTGGAAAACGGCCGGCGATAGCTCGGGAAATAGCTGCGGAAGCTCATAGGCGGCAACCGGGCCATGCAAAAGCGGCGTCGCGGCAGACGGAGAGCCGGCAATCTTAATGCCGTAATGCAGGGCGCGCGTGACCAGCTCGTCGTCGGAGAGCACTTTGTCCCAGTCATGGATCAGGCCAGCGGCAGCGGCATCAAAGCGGTCGACACCGTATACCTCGGCTAGGTGCAGCGCAGTCTCGGCAACCCCGAGCGAATGAACGTAGCGCTTACGTTTATCCTTCATGCGCACATCGAGCAACTCGTGGATACGCGTCAACAGTGCGCGCTCGTCGCCCTCAAACTGGTCTTCTACCGACAACGTTCTCCCCCATCAATCAAAATCGTCTTGCCCAAGATCGGCATACAGGCCGCGTTTACGGATATAGCCGAGCACGGACTCGCTCGTAAGATAGCGCACGCTCATGCCGCGGGCAACCCGCTTGCGAATATTGGTCGAGCTAATCGCCAGCGCCGGAATCTGAATATAGCGCACGTCGAATGGCAGGCCCGATTCCTTAATCCGCGCCCGGGCCGTATCGATGTCAAAACCGGGACGTGTCGCAGCAATGAAGGTCGCCAGTTCGGCAATCTCATCAGCATTGTGCCAGGTCACAATATCGATAATCGCGTCGGCACCCGTAATAAAGTAAAGCTTTACCTGCGGCGGGTAAAAGTCGCGAAGGGCATGAAGCGTATCGGCCGTATAGGTTACGCCCGGACGGTCAATCTCGAACCGGCTCGCCAAAAAGGCCGGGTTCGCGGCGGTGGCGAGAACCGTCATGGCATAACGGTCCTCGGCAGGCGTCACCGGCTTGTCAAGCTTAAAGGCGGGAGAACCCGCCGGCATAAAGAGCACAGCGTCCAAGTCGAGCGACTCGCGCGCCTGCTCGGCAGTCACCAGGTGCCCGTAATGAATCGGGTCGAATGTGCCACCCATAATGCCAAGCCGAAACTCTTTGCCATCTTTTATGGGCAGCTCGGGCAAACCGATTCCACCGCGCAGCGACATGGCTTACTCGCCCTCCGAGGTCTCGGCATCGTCCGCGGCATCCGCCGCATCGACAACCTCGACGCCCTCATCCGCAGCATCGGCCACGTCAATGGCCTCAACGGCAACGTCCTCGCCAGCGTCCTCGAGCTCCTCGTACTCCGAGAAGTCCTCAGCGCCCTCAAAGTCAAAGGCACGCTGGCAAATGCGGACCTCGTCGCCCGCACGGCAACCGGCCTTCTCGAGCGCGTCGTCAACACCCATACGCGCAAACTTGTGCTGCAGGTAGATGACGGCTTCCTCGTTTTCCCAGTCGGTCTGGATGACCATGCGCTCGATGGCACGACCGACCACGCGGAAGGCATGGGGCTCTTCCTGGACAATGCGGAAACGCTTCTCGCGCTGCAGACGGCGGCGCTCCCACTCCTCGTCGCGCAGATCGACCGGCTCATCGGAGACCGCCAGCTCGGCGCGAAGCTTAGCCACCTGCTCGCCCACGGCAAGCATCAGCGTGTTGAGGCCGGCGCCCGTCACGGCGGACACGGCAAAGAACATATGTCCGTCGTCGAGCGCGGCGCGCTTGAGATCGGCAATCTTGTCGGCCGTGCCCGGCGCGTCGCACTTGTTGGCGACGACGATCTGCGGACGCTCCGAAAGCTCGGCGCCATACTGCTCGAGCTCACGGTTGATGATGCGGTAATCCTCAACCGGGTCGCGATCCTCAAAACCGCCCGTCATGTCGACGACATGCATGATGAGCGCCGTACGCTCAATGTGGCGCAGGAACTGGTGGCCCAGGCCCTTGCCCTCGCTCGCGCCCTCGATCAAACCAGGAACGTCGGCAACGACGTAAGAATACTCACCGGCACGCACCATGCCCAGATTGGGCACGAGCGTTGTAAACGGGTAGTCAGCGATCTTGGGGCGGGCGGCACTCATGCGCGCAATGAGCGATGACTTACCCACCGAGGGAAAGCCCACGAGTGCGGCATCAGCCATAAGCTTCATCTCGAGCTCGATCCAGTGCTCCTCGGCCGGTTCGCCCAGCTGTGCGAACGCGGGCGCGCGGCGCACCGACGTCACAAAGTGCGTGTTGCCCAGGCCACCGGCACCGCCGGGCGCCACGACAACGCGCTCGCCATCATGCACCAGATCGGCAATCTCGAACATCGGGGTCTGCGTCTCGGGGTCGAGCTCGCGCACCACGGTGCCCATGGGAACCTTCAGGATCAGGTCCTCGCCGCTCTTACCGTTACGACGGGCACCCTGCCCGTGCGTGCCGCGCTCGGCGCGGAAGTGATGCTTAAAGCGGTAATCGATCAACGAAGACAGCTGAGCATCGGCCTGGATGACGACATTGCCGCCACGACCGCCGTCGCCGCCATCGGGGCCGCCCTTGGGGACAAATGCCTCGCGCCTAAACGACATGCATCCGGCTCCGCCGTCGCCGCCGCACACGTTAATGCGGCTGATATCGGTGAACTGTGACAACAGAATCGCCTCCTACAAAAAGAGGGAGACCCTTGAATCCTAAAACTCAAGTGCCTCCCACATATGTGCTCTATGAAGGGTGAATTACGCGTTCGCGAGCGGGCGTACGCTGACCCTGTGCTTGATACCCTTGTGGAACTCAACGGTACCGTCGACCAGCGCGAACAGCGTGTCGTCCTTGCCACGGCCAACGTTCTCACCCGGGTGGATGTGAGTGCCGTGCTGACGGACGAGAATCGTGCCCGTGGTTACCGTCTGGCCGGCATAGCGCTTCGTGCCAAGGCGCTGACCGCGGGAGTCACGGCCATTACGGGAGGAACCGAGTCCTTTTTTGTGTGCCATTGTGTATACCTACTCTTTCGTTACGAGTGTAATCTACTCGGCGACGGGAGCCTCGGCAACAGCCTCGGCCTCTGCCTTGACAGCCTTCTTGGCGCGGGACGTAGCCTGGACCTTCACGATCTTCAGCTTGGTGAGCTGCTGACGGTGACCCTTCAGACGACGATAGCGCTTACGCTTGTGGAACTTGAAGACCAGCTGCTTCTCGCCCTTGAACTGCTCAACGATCTGAGCGGTAACCTTGGCCTTGGCCAGCTTGTCGGGATCGGTGACGATCTTCTTACCATCGTTGAGGAAGATGACCGGCAGGGTGATCTTGTCGCCCTCATTGCCCTCGATCTTCTCGACGGTGATGACATCGTCGGTGGCGACCTTGTACTGCTTGCCGCCCGTGTTAACGATTGCGTACATGTTTACTTGCCCTTCATGCATCAGTTAGTGCAACAGCCGAATATAGTAGCAGGCGAAAATACCCCCGTCAACGAGTATGTGGAGCAAATCCACAAGTTCGCACAGGTATGGGGCTGACGAGTCGGCCCTCGTCGTCCTCGCATGCTTGATTCTGACGCTCGACATCGTAGGAGCAGATGGTCACGAGGTCTTGCATACCGGTGGAAACAATAGGTGCATCCACGCCCGGGGTCAAGCCCTGCAACAAAACATCAGCTGCAGAAAGCAAAATTTCCGGACGCATGGAGCCCTCGTTATCGGCATGGGTGTCGAGCATGAGCACTAAATGGTCCGGGCGCTCCCCCGCCGTGAGCTCATAGCCCACGAGCGTGTGATCCAAATCCAAGCGCTTGCTCTTTTTTCCGCGCGCGTAGTCGATGCCATGGTCCGCGCGCAGCGTGTCGATCGCACGACGCACCTCGTCGGCGCTTACGGGCGCCTCGGGATCCAAGTGCAAATCGATGCGATACGACAAGCGCGTGAGCTGCGCCGTCAACGCCGGCGTGCGCACGTCGATGTACGCCGCCTCGATGGGTGCCAGATCGGCCGGAGAGGCCGCAGCCAGGCGCCCAAACGCCTCGTCGAGCGCCACGAACTCGGTCATAAACAGGTCATACCACTCGCAGGTCGACGACGTACCCACCGGTAGCGCCGAAGAGAAGCCCACGCGCATGTGAGGAGAGAAACCCTGCGTGACGGCATAGGGAAGTCCCGCACGGCGCACGATGCGCTCAATGGTATGGATTACTTCGAGATGGCCCAGGTACTTAAGGCGATCGCGCTTGCCATAGCGAACACGAAGCCTAAAGAGCGTGGGGTTGTCGGTCAGGCGCTCACTCATGCGCGATCACCCATCAATACATTCTTGGCGTGGAGCGTGGGGCAGATTCCGCAGCCGGTGCACGACGTGCGGGTGCAGTCGGGAGTCGTGACACCCTCGAGCGAGCGACGGTACTCGCGCTCGAGGAAGCCGCGCGTGCAGCCGGGGCTCACGTGCTCCCACGGCAGGCGCCAGTCCAACTCGTAGGGCAGGTGCACGAGCTCATTGAGGTCGATGCCGTTTTTGGCAGCAGCCTCCTTCCAGTTATCGAGCGAGAAATGCTCTACCCAGGCGTCAAAGCGAGACCCCGAGCGCCAAGCATCGATGATGACGGGCGTCATGTCACGACCGGCGCGGGACAGCGCGGCCTCGATGAGCGAGGTCTCGGCATCGTGGTAATGCACGCGGACGGCACGGTTGCGAACGCTCGTGATAAGCAGCTTCTGGCGACGCTTGACGTCGTCGTAGTCGAGCTGCGGGCACCACTGGAACGGCGTGGCAGCCTTGGGGATAAACACCGAAACCGAGATGGACACCGAGATCGAGCCGCGACGAGCCTTGGGCACCACGGAACGACCGAGCTCCAGCACGTGATCGGCCAGATTGGCGATGGCCACGATGTCCTCGTCGCGCTCGCCGGGAAGGCCCATCATGAAGTAGAGCTTCATGCGGTTCCAGCCGGCCTCGAAGGCCGCCTTGGCCGCACGGTCCAGGTCCTCCTCGGTCACGTTCTTGTTAATAATGTCGCGCATGCGCTGGCTGCCGGCCTCGGGTGCGAACGTCAGGCCGCCCTTCTTTTCGCCGGCGACCGACTCGGCCATATCCACGCCAAACGAATCCAGGCGCTGCGACGGAATAGACACGCGAATACCCGTATCCTCCAGGCGACGGTTGAGCCTGCCGAGCACGTCGCGAATGCAGGAGTGGTCGGTCGTGGAAAGCGAGGTCAGCGACACCTCGTCATAGCCGGTCTTTTCCAGACCCTGAATCACCGACGAGACGATCTGATCGGCCGAACGCTCGCGCACCGGGCGATACGTCATGCCGGCCTGGCAAAAACGACAGCCGCGAGCGCAGCCGCGCAGGATCTCGATAGACAGGCGGTCGTGAACCAGCTGCGCATAGGGTACGCACGACTGCGACAGCGGATTCGTGGCGCCGAAATCCTCGACGACGCGCTTGTAGACCACGGTCGGCGCATCCTTGCCCTCGCGCGGCACGGTGTAGCCATGCGGCGAGCAGGGCTCGTCGTAACGAACCTCATAGAGCGACGGCACGTAGTTGCCGGCAATGGATGCAAGCTGCTCAACAATCTGCGCGCGCGGGACTCCTTCGTCGCGCAGGCGCCGATGCAGCTGGCAGGTCTCGAGCAGCGATTCCTCGCCCTCGCCGATGAGGATGGCATCGAAGAAGGCCGCGTACGGCTCGGGGTTGTACACCGAGGGACCGCCGGCGATGATAATGGGATCGTCCTCAGTGCGGTCGGCCGCCAACAACGGAATGCCAGCGAGGTCGAGAGCCTCGAGGAAGTTCGTCACCGCCATCTCGTGCGGCACATGCAGGCCGACGATATCAAACGAAGCGACGGGGGCAGCGCCTTCGAGCGACAGCAGGGGAATACCCGCCTCGCGCATGGCGTCACCCATATCGGGCCACGGCACATAGCCACGCTCGCAGGAGATGCCCTCGGCCTGGTTAAGGATGTTGTAGAGGATGGCGATGCCCTGGTTAGGCAGACCGACCTCGTACACATCCGGATAGATCAGGCAGCAACGGTAGTCGGCATCGGCCTTGGAAAGCGTGCCCCACTCGTGATCGATATAGCGACTCGGCTTCTCGACCTTGGCGAGCAGCGGCTCAATTAAATGAAAACAGTCTTGATACGGAACGCGCAACGGAAAACCCCTAAGCAGCGAGATCGGATGCGTCTTGATAGGACGCCATAGGACGGGTAGCGCCCGCGACCGTGGTCACCAGATCGCGAACGCGGGAGAACGTGGCAGTGACTACCTCGTTGGCACGGCTGTAGTCAACATCGCGCTCGTAGAGCGAAACGAGCGCACGGCCCATGCCATAGGTGCCCGCGGCAGCAGTGAGCGCCTTGACGGCAAACCCAATATGCGGCGTCTGCTTGACGAGCGCGCGGGTGACCGCGCGGATCACAAGACCGCCGGCAAGCACGCCCGCGACCTCGTAGCCGCGCTCGGGCTTAATGCCGCGTCCAAAGACGGCAGCGAGCTCAAAGAGCATGCCCACCTGCGCCAGCGCCATAACGGGATAATCGGCGCCCGGCAAAAACACCAGCGCACCGGTCGCCATATTGGTGAGCGCGCACGAGGTGATGATACGATTGGCCGCCGCGATGCGCATGAAGGCAAAGTTCGCCGCAAAAGCCGTTTCCTTGTCGGTGCGGTCGAGAATCCAGCGGGCAAGCGTCTCGAGCAGATACGTCTTATCGGTTGCCGCGACAACGCCGAGCATGGGCGTGGACTCCTCGATAAACGGCACCTCCACAGCAGACTCGGCAAGCACGCACACGGGCGCGCCGGCGATCACGAGCTCCTGCACGGCACTCTCCAAGCGGTCGGAACCACACGAGAGCACCAGCACCACATCGGTATCGGTCTTTGGAGCAATTCGCTCCTCCCCCAGACGCTCGACGCGCACAATGCCCGAGGTCGTCTGCGGCACAAAGGCGTCACGCACCGTCTCGGCCAGAAAGCGCGAGGCGGACGAATCCAGATAGACCGAAACGCGCACCGGCGTATCGGAATCCTTCTTAACGGACGCGCCCATCTTAAAAGCGCGGGTCAGCTTATCTACGGGAATTTTCATAGCAAACCCCTCCAGCGGTTACGCGGCGCCCGAACGATGCCGCCATATGGATTGTACGATACCCACCGTCAGCAGCTGAATCATCATCGAAGACGAACCGAAGCTAATAAACGGTAGCGGAATACCGGTAATCGGCATCATGCCGATGCACATGCCGATGTTTTCGAAGGTCTGGAACGCCCACATGCCAACGATGCCCACACACGAAAGACGCAAAAACAGTGACTCACACTTAAAGGCGACGCGAATCGTCGAAAAGATCAACAGCACGTAGAGGCACAGGAGCAAAAAGGAACCGCAAAAGCCAAAGGTCTCGGACAGGAAGGCGAAGACGAAGTCGGTGTGGAACTCAGGCAGAAAGCCGCCGGCCGACTGCGTCGCATGGCCCAAGCCCTTACCAAAGAAGCCGCCCGAGCCAACGGCGATAAGCGACTGCTGCAGGTTGTAGGCATCGTCCGAATCGGCATTATCGGGGTCGATAAAGACCGTCAGACGGTTCATCTGATACTGCTTGATGAGCACATCGTGGCCGAGCAACGAATCAAAGACCGAATCGAGCGCCAGGACGAGGGCCACCAGGCCCACGAGCAGGGCCAAGGTCGACAGCACCCATTCGCGGCGTGCACCGCTCATGCAGATGACGATGGCACCCGAGACCAGCACGACCAGGCCCGAGCCCAGGTCGCCCATGGCAACGACGGCCAAAAACGGAATGGACAGCATGCCGCAGAGCTTGACGTAGTCGCGAACGGTATCGATGCGACCGTTATACTGCGAGCCAAGCGTGGCAATAAAGAAGATGGTGATGAGCTTGGCAAGCTCAACCGGCTGGAATGTCAAGCCGATACCGGGAATCTTGATCCAGCCCGTCATGCCCAGACCGCCTGTATAGGACAGACCCGGAATCTTGGGCGAGAAGATCACGATCAGGTCGATGACGAGCAACGCCGTCGAGAAGTTGGAGATGCCGCGCAGGTCGGTACGCCACACCAGCACCGCAAGCACCGCGCCAATGCCAATGCCCAGCAGGTGGCGCGAGAATGAGGCGTCGGCCTTAAACTGTGACGCCGACCAAATAATGATGGCGCCATAGGCAACGAGCGCGACGGTAGCCAGCAGCACACCGATATGCACCTTTTGGCGAAACGTGCCGCGCGAGGCCGAAAGTTGCTTGTTGACGCGGTCCAGGCTGCTGCGAGAGCCGGTCTTGGTTGAACGGAACAGATCCGCCGGAGAAAAATCCATCGCAACCTCCTATCGAACCGAAGAATCGCCCGAGGCCGAAGAGGTATCGGGCTCGTCATAAATCACGCCGAGCACGTCGCGCACGACATGCATCGCGGTATCTGAGCCGCCGCCGCCCTGCTCCAGAACAGTAGCGATGACATACTTGGGATCATCGGCCGGTGCATAGGCGCAGAACCACGCGTATTCGTCCTCGCCACTTTTCTCGCCCGTGCCCGACTTGCCGTATACCTGCGGCGTCAGGGTGCCAAAGTGCGCCGCCAGGGACGTCGATGCCGTGTAAATCACGTCGTGCATGCCGTTGCGAACTAGAGCCAAATCCGAATCGCTGTTGATCTTGGCCTCCAGGCGCTTCTTCTTGCCCTTGCCGTTGTACTTATAGGCATCGCCGTCGCCATCGCGCGACACGGCAGATAAAAACACGTGAGGCACGTACTGTTTACCGCCGTTGGCAAGACCCATATAGGCGCACGCCATCTGCAGGGGCGTCACCAGGATGTCGCCCTGGCCGATGGCAATGTTCGTCATATCACCGGCATTCCACTTGCGGTCCTCGGCAGATGCGTCGGTGAAGTACGACTCTTTCCACTCGGCATCGGGAATACGGCCCGCGCCCTCACTCGGCAGATCGATACCGCAGGTCTTGCCTAGGCCCCAGCGACGAAAGACCTCCTGCAGGCCCTCGGAATGTTTCTCGTCATAAAAGAACGCCTTGCCCATGTCGTAGAAGACGGGGTCGCACGAGTTGGCGATACCCGACTGCAGCGTCATGGTGCCGTGGCCGGAATGCAGCCAGCAGTACTTGCCCCACGACTTGCCCAGACCCGTCCAATAGCCCGTGCAGTTGGTCGTCTGCCCCGACGTGTAGGTTCCAAACTCAAGACCGGCCAGTGCCGAGAGCGGCTTGATGGTCGAAGCCGACATGTACTGTCCGCTAATGGCGCGGTTGAGCAGCGGGTGCGAACCCTTGTCATCATTGAGCTCGGTCCACACGTCATTTGAGACGCCGCCGATAAAGACGGACGGATCGAACTTGGGCTCGCTCGCCATGCCCAGGATCTCGCCATTGTTGGGATCGAGACACACCACAGCGCCGTTGCCGGCATTGCTGTAGCCAGTGGTCTTGGCAAGCTCGATAGCGCTCGCCAGTGCCGTCTCGCAGGCCTGTTGGATCTTAAGGTCGAGCGTGAGCTTAATGTCGGAGCCGGCCTTCGCCGGCACGGCGCCGGCCTGACCGGTCACATTGCCCGAGGCATCGACCTTGACGGTCTGCTCGCCACGAATACCCTGCAGCAGGTTTTCGTAGTAGCTCTCAACGCCCGCCTGGCCCACGATATCGCCCGACTGGTACGTAATCTTGCCAGCAGAAGCATCATCATCGCCAGAGGTTTTCTTATTCTGGGCCTCGAGCTGCTCGGAGGTAATGGTGCCGGTATAGCCCAAGATATGGCATGCCGTCTCGCCATATGGATACTGGCGCTCGGTACGCTCGGCAATCTTGACGCCCGGGAACTCGCCGGCATGCTCCTGAATATAGGCAACCGTGGAGCGACGGACGTCCGTCGCGATGGTATGCAGGCTCTGAGCGCCCTCTGTATTGTCCTGAATATTGCGAAGGACCGCCACGTAAGGCATTCCAAGCACGTTGGCAAGATGGCGAACCAGAACCTCATCCTCCGCAAGGTCGCGGTAGGCCACGACAGCAAGTGAGGGACGGTTCTGGACAAGCGCCACGCCATTGCGGTCAAGGATGCGACCGCGCACAGCGGGTGTGGTAACGGTGCGAGTCTGATTACTATTGGCCTGCTTCTCGTAATAGTCCGACGAGACCATCTGCATGCCCCACAGCTTGACGGCAAGCGCCGCAAACATCGCGCCCACACCCGTGGTGAGGATGGAAAAGCGGCCCTTAAAGGCGGTCGCCGCGGTATTGCCCTCGCCCTCGGTGGCGCGCGGGGCCGTTCCATGCTGCGTATCGTAGGTAAAACGGGAATCGCCACGACGCATGATGACCAGCGCGACCACGATGGCCACAACCAGCACGATACCGGCGATAATAACCGTCAACTGGGAAGACATCTACGGGCCTCCCCTATTTGAGCTTGCGGGTCTTGGGCTTAAAGCGCATACCCGTCTGGCGTCCGCCACGCGCGGAGAATCCATAGCCGGACTGCGGCACGACGCCGGACATCAAAAACGGAATGGCAACCAGACCCGTCAGGATCGAGGACGGCAGTGCATGGCCGAAGATCGCCACGACAAAGCTCGTCTCCAAACCCATAAACAGCAAGATGATGCTGTAAATCACATTAATGACGAGCGCGAAGGTGCCCACCGTGATGCCGCGCGCACTCGGGGTACCGCCCGTCTGACCGACGGCACTGTGCACCAGGGCAAAAGAACCCACGGTCAGCAGGAGCGACATAACGCCCACCGGCACGGCAGCGGACAGGTCATAAAACAAGCCGCTGCAAAAACCGCACACGACGGCACGGGTCGGGTCGCCCGAGAACACGCTTAGGCACACCAGGATAATCATGAAGTTGACGCGACCGCCCGCAATGGAGATCTGCGGTGCCAGGCCTGCCTGCAGCAGCACGCACACGATGGCGGCGATCACAAACGTACGGGAGCTCATCCCCTGCTCGTGTAGATCCATGGACATGCCCCCTATTCGTTCGAGCCGGAATCAGTCGTCTCGGACGTGTCGGAACTGTCATCCGAACTCTCGTCCTTCGTCTTGGTCGCAGCATCGCGCGACGTTCCCTGCGGCGTGCTATTAGCGGTGCTCACGTCCTCATCCGAAGCTGACTGTTCGTCGGTCAGCGAGGTAATGACCAGCACTTCCTCGTTGTTCTCGGCCGTGGTCTGAGCGCGCACCACAATGGTGTAGTACACGTCGTTTGCCGATTTCTCAACCGACGAGACGGTACCGAGCGGAAGGCCCTTGGGGAACACGCCGCCAATGCCCGAGGTCACGATGATGTCGCCAACCTTAACATCGGAGTCGACGCTCACGTACTCAAGACGCAGCGTGCCGTCAGCCTGACCCTGCAGCATGCCCTGGGCGCGCGTGTCCTGCACCATAGCGGACACGCCCGAGTTCTCGTCGCCAATCAGGCGCACGGTGGACGTCTTGGCCGAGACTTCGATGATCTGGCCGATAACACCGGCCGAACTCGTCACAGGCATGTTGATGGTAAGGCCGTCGGCAGAGCCCTTGTCGATGGTTACGGTCGAGGTCCAGGCATCGCCCGAGGCACCAACGATACGAGCAGCGGTCGATTTGAGGTTGTAGGTCGACTGCAGCCCGACCAGCCCCTCCAGACGCTCGGCGGTCTTTTGAGCCTCGGAGAGCTCAGCAACCTTAGAGGTCAGCTCCTCGTTTTGCTTCTTGAGCTCGTCGAGCGTGTCCTGCGACGCCGTAAGGTTAGAGAACACGTTGCCAATAGCATTGAAAGGAGCCGCCACAGCCGAACCCACAAAGCGCACCGGCGAGGTAATCGTCGTTACGCCCGAACGCACGGCATGAATCGGTCCCGCCTCGCCCTCGCGGATGTAAAACGTGAGCAGCAACACCGAAATCAGGCTGAAAACAATCAACGGGCGCATACCCGTTGATTGTCGCTTGGTATTCAGATTTGTGGAGAAACCCGAAGATCGTGCCAAATGGAATCCACCTTTTGGAAATTAAGCATTGGTCTGGACGAAGCCGCCATCAAACGCATTGGCCTCGAGCACGCGGGCACAGCCGTTAACGACGTTATCGAGCGCCGTTGGGCTGACGTTGACCGAAACGCCGGTCTCATCGCGCAGGCGCACGTCGAGACCGCGCAGCAGCGCGCCGCCACCGGTCAGCAATATGCCATAGTACATAAGGTCAGAGGCAAGATCGGGCGGCGTGGCATCGAGTGCGTCCTTGACGGCCTTGGCCATCTCGTCGAGCGGCTTGTTGAGTGCGCGACGAATCTCCTCGCTCTCGATGCGCACGGTCTTGGGCAAACCGGTGATCACGTCGCGGCCGTTGACCTCGACGTCGAGCTCGTCCTTGAGCGGCACGGCGGAGCCGACCTTGATCTTGATGTCCTCTGCCGTACGCTCGCCGATGGCCAGGTTGTAGGCATCGCGAACGTGCGTGAGGATGGCCTGATCGAACTCGTCGCCGGCAATACGAATGGACTGCGAGACGACGATGCCGCCCATAGCGATAACGGCAACCTCGGTGGTACCGCCACCGATGTCGATGACCATGGAGCCGGTGGGCTCCTCGACGGGCAGGTCGGCGCCGATAGCGGCAGCCATGGGCTCCTCGATCAGATAGGCCTGGCGGGCACCGGCCTGGATCGTGGCCTCAAAGACAGCACGCTTCTCGACCGACGTGACACCGGAAGGAACGCAGACGACAACACGCGGACGCGGGGTCCACGGATAGCGCTTCTCAGACGCCTTGTCGATAAAGTAGCGAAGCATGGCCTCGGTAACATCGAAGTCGGCGATGACGCCGTCCTTCAGGGGACGAACGGCCACGATGTTGCCGGGCGTACGGCCGAGCATGCGCTTTGCCTCGATACCGACCGCCAGGATGCGCTCGTCGTTCTTGTCGATGGCGACAACAGAGGGCTCGCGAATGACGATGCCCTTGCCGCGCACGGAGACAAGCGTATTTGCGGTGCCGAGGTCGATGGCAAGATCGCCCGCATAGCTACCGAAGAACATATCCATCAAAGAAAACAACGCAACTCCTGATGTGTTGGATGATTGCTGGAAAACTACTAGCTCATCATACTAGCGCAAGCCCGGCACCTCACTTGCGGTGAAGCGCCGGGCAAAGCTAAATCCCATAAGGTCACTACTGGTTGTCAGCAGCCGAGAAATCCATATCGAGCGAGGAAACGGCCCAGCCGATATGGTTGTCGGAGCGCACGAATTTGACGGTGTACTCCTGCTCGCCGCCCTTGGACAGCGATGCCTTCACCTTGGCGGTCGTCTCGGTCATGGACTGATCCATGCCCTCGACGGACACGGTGGCACCCTGCGGAATCGAGGAGATGATCATCGACTTAGCGTCCTCGGACAGGCTCGATGCCAGGCAAGACTCGGCCTTTGCGGTGTCACCGTCGTCGGCAGCCTGGAACAGATCGGTAACGACAGACTCCTGGGACGGGAAGCCAAAGCCGCGCGTGTAGGCAAAGCCCAGACCGCCCGCGGCGATCAAAATGAGCAGAAGCAGCACGATGAAGACTTTGAGACCCGTGTGGCGATGGCGACGACGAACCTTGGCCTGCTTGCGGTCCTGACGGTCCTGCTGGACCATCTCGGACTCGGACAGCGTAAAGAAGCCGGTGTCCGAGGGATCGGGCATAAACTGACCGGTCGCGCCCGTAGGATCGAGCGGATCGACGGCAGGAGCGTCCATCGCAGGCGCCGGAGCCGTGGCCATAGCCGTTTGGGCAGACAGCGCGGCAAGCGAATCGTGCACGCGGGCAAGCTCGTCGGCCTGCTCGGAGGTGAGCTGGTAGATGCCATCGGCAGTAGCGGCGTTAAAGGCGTCGAGTGCGTCGGAGGGACGGCCGGCGGCAGAAAGCGCCTGACCCATGCCGGCGTTGAGCGCACGCGTGTCGTCGCGGGGGCCGGCAAAGTCGATAGCCGTGCGGTAGGTCTCCACGGCATCCGCCGGACGGCCGAGCTTAATGAAGCAACGACCGAGCTCGCCGAGTGCGGCGGCAGGAGCCGGATTGGCGCCGTCGATGGCGGCCTGACGGAAGGCAGTACCCGCGTTGGCATAGTCGCCCGACTGGAACAGCGCGTTACCCAGGCCCAGATAGGCCTTAAACGGCGTGGCATAGGAAGCATCCTGCGTAGCAGCAGAGAACGCCTGTGCGGCCGTCGTGTAGTCGCCCACGGCGGCGAGTGCCTTGCCGCGGTTGGTGAGCAGCGCGCCGCGCTTGCCGTAGGTGCCGTCGTTGAGGGCGGCGGCATAGGCCTCGGCGGCCTCGGCATACATGCCCAGGTGCATCAAGGCGTTGCCACGAAGGTGATCGGCCTCGCCCATAATCTCATCGGGAGTCTTTGCCGCCCCAAGCATCTGGGCTGCAGCGGAAAAATCACCCGCGCGGTAAGCGGCGCGGCCCTGTTGGATCAGCTGGCTATTCAAGGAAGTCCCCTTTACTCGTGAACGATCTCGACGTGGACGATCTCGTCGCCGGCGCGCAGCTGCGAAATCACATCGAGACCCTCGACCGTGGTACCAAAGACGGTGTAACCGGAATCGAGGTTATGCTGGGCACCCAGGCAGAAGTAAAACTGCGAACCCGCGGAATCGGGGTCCATGGAGCGTGCCATGGCAAGGGCGCCATCGACATGGCTGTTGCGCGGATTGGTGGCAAACTCGCCCTTGATGCAGTAGCCGGGGCCACCGGTACCGGGCATGCCGTCGGGGCCCTCAAGACCGGCAGCGACGTCGGCGCCGGACATATCGCGGGTATTGGGGTCGCCACCCTGAATGACAAAGCCGGGCACATAGCGATGGAACTTAAGGCCATCATAGAAACCCATCGTGGAAAGCTCGCAGAAGTTCGCGACATGAATGGGAGCGCCCTCGCCGTCAAACTTGACCTTGATGGTACCCTTCGACGTCTCGATTACGGCGCACTCGTCGCCGGCAAGCTGATACTCGGGCGTGTAGAGCTCTTTCTTAAAACCAAACATGTGGTTCCTTCCTCGTGCGTTTAAAGCATATTTGTACGAATTGTAGCAATAAGCATGCGCTTACATCAATTGCGCACGTAGGTTATGCCGACTATGGCGAACTAATTTTAGGAACGCTGCTGCGGCTTCCAGGAACCCACATTGGCGTCGTACTGGTTCAGCGCGCTGTTGCCGCCCTGCGCGATGGGCGCCAGGATCTCGCTTTGGTGGGAACTCATCGACTCGCCATCGGGAATGGCCAGCGAGATGTCCCAACTCTGGCAGATCACGTCGACGCGCTCATACATCCACTCGGCAAGCTGCTTTAAGTGGGCGATGTCGTCCGCATAGACCGTATCGTCCTGATACTTAAGGTTATTGAGCTCATCTTGCGTCTTTTTGATCTGGTCGCGCAGGGCGTAGGCACTCTGCGACAGCTCCTGACGGGTTGACAGCGGCGATCGGAGATAGCCGTTGTTAAAGGAATCGATGACCTCGCCGATCTGGTCCTCGTCACCGTAGGACACGATGGTCTGATACAGACCGTCGAGCCTGGTATAGAGCTGATCATCGGTGAGCACGGTTTCTTCCTGGACCACCTCGGCAGAATCGTCCTGCTTGGTATCGTCCTCAGTCGCCTCGCCCTTTTGGCGCGTAGGGAAGGTCGTCTGCGCAGCCTGGCCAAACTGGTCATAGAAGCCGGGCATAACACCCATGGGATCGGTCGTCACGAACCAATAGGCACCGCCGCAAAGGACGGCAAGGACCGCGATGACGATGAACGGCTTGGGGATATGACGCTTGTGCTTGTGATAGGCGTCCTCGTCGGGGTGCACCTTGCGCTTGGGTTTTTGAGCATCGTCGTGCAGGGAAACCGGCGTGGGAATATCGACCTTGGGGATACCGAAATCCTTATCGAAAGCCGGCAGCACGCAGGTCTCGTTAGGATCGGCGGCGTCCGAAAGCACCGCAGCGGCAGAGGCCGGCGCATGCGGCACCTCGGTATCGATCTGCTCTTGCGTTAGGCGCGGAAAACCCGCCGTGCGGCCCGCAGCCAAGTCGGATGCGGCCGCGTCCTCGGAGAGGATACCCGGAGCCGGGCGTCCGCATTTGGGGCACGTACGGTCATGCGGAGAAAGACGGGCACCGCAGCCCTCACAGAACACGAACTCGGTGTGCTCGGGGCCATCGCCCGGACCCACATAGGCGTTGCAGTAGGGGCAGAACGAGGCGCCGTCCTCGATAGTCTTAAGGCAATGCGGGCAGATCACGGCATCCTCTTTTCGAAGCAATTCAAACAATCGAGGTTAGAGCATAACATCGCCACGGCCCCACAGGAACAAGGCACCAATTCAACATCGCCAGGGCGCGTAGCTACTTCTTCTTTTTGCTTGGCATCGAGACTTTGATGCCTTGGGCGGACTTGGTCACGCGAGAGCGTTTGGCTCCGGCACTCCTCTTTTTCTTGGGTTGGGCCTGGGCCACGCCCTCGAGTGCGCGGGCCTCGGCCTCACGAACGGTGCGAGCTTCGCGGCGCTGCGCCATGTCGGCGGCGACGCGCTTGGCAAAACGCTCCGCCGTCGAACCCGTCGAGCTCACCTTGCCGCCACCGCGACCCAGGCGGACGCGCACACCGCGGCCAAAACCAGTTGCGGCATGACGACGACGCGGCTTGAGCGAATCCATCATCGTGGCGAGCTTAAAGAACACCGAGCAGGTAAAGACCACGATGACAGCCAAGATAACCATCTGGCCCATCGACAGGTTGGCAATAGACAGCAGCTCCGGGAATCCGATAACGCCCGTCAGGATGCCGGCGACTACAAACACAAAGAGCACCACTCGTAAGGGCGTGAGAGGCTGCGAGATGCGCCAGATCAGGCTGACGCTCGCCGCGCACGACGTAAGCAGGCACATCGTAGACAGCGTGAGCTGGCTAAAGCCAAACACGCGCGCCACAAAGATATCGAGCGCCGCAGCCAAAATGACCGCAATCGACGCCGGCAGTGCGCGCTTGAGTACGTTCGTCAAAAACGCACCCTTCACGCGAGCATTGTTGGGCTCCAGGCCCAACACAAAGCCCGGCGCGCCGATGCAGAAGAAGTTAATGAGCGTCATCTGGATGGGCTCGAAGGGGTACGGCGGCAGCGCGATGCACAGCGCGGCCAGGCCCATCGAGAACAGCGTCTTGGTAAGGAACAGCGAGGCCGAACGCTGCAGGTTATTGATGGAGCGACGGCCCTCGGCCACCACGGCGGGCATCGAGGCAAAGTCGTTGTCGACCAGCACGATCTCGGCCACGTTGCGCGCGGCATCGGAGCCGGCCGCCATGGCCACGGAGCAGTCGGCCTCCTTGAGCGCCAGCACGTCGTTGACGCCGTCGCCCGTCATTGCCACGGTGTGCTCGCGGCGCTTGAGCGCCTGCACGAGCTCGCGCTTCTGCTGCGGGGTCACACGACCAAAGACATGGTAGCGGTCCACTGCGGCATCGAGCTTTGCTGGCGTATCGAGCGTCGTGGCGTCCACATAAGCGTCCGCCCCCGGCACGCCCACCACGCGCGCGATCGACGACACCGTACGCGGGTCGTCGCCACTGATCACGTTGAGGGTCACGCCCTGCTCGTTAAAGTAGCCGATGGTCTCGGCCGCCGAGGTACGAATCTCGTCGCGGATGGTCACAAAGCCCACGGGCTCGGCCTCGCCCACCATATCGCCATCGGGCGTAAAGCCGTCCACGCGCGCCGCCACGAGCACGCGGCAGGTATCAGCAAGCTCGGCGACACGGTTCTCGACCTGCGAAAACACACGCTCCGAAAGCACAAACTGCGCGGCGCCCATCACATAGGAGCCCTGCGCAAAAGAAGCGCCACTCCATTTTTTAGACGACGAGAACGGAATGACCGACAGCGGCTCAGACACCTCGACCGGGCGATCGGCGTAATAGTTGAGCAGCGCCTGACAGGTCTCGTTGGCATCGGCCGAAGTCGCACGCGCCACGTTAGCCAGCGCAAAATCGAGCACTGTGGTATCGACGGGAACAGATGCCTCGTTCTCCCCCACACCCAGGGCAACGCCCTCAACCGGCAGCGGATACGTGCCCTCGACCTCCATGCGACCCGACGTGATGGTACCCGTCTTGTCCAGGCACAGCACGTCAACGCGAGCGAGCGTCTCGATGCAGTAGAGCTGCTGCGCCAGCACCTTGCGGCGGGCCAGGCGCACCGTGGCGATGGCGAGCACCGACGAGGTCAGCAGCACCAGGCCTTGCGGGATCATGCCCAGCAGGGCGCCCACCGTGGACAACAGCGCCGACGAAGGCACATGACCAGCCAACAGCTCAGAGAAGCACCACGAAAGCGCGCTATCGCCCGGGGTTCCCGCGGCATCCCACAGCTCGCTCACACTCGAGGCAAACAACGCCAAACCGAGCGGGATCATGATGATGCTCGCAAAGCGCACGATGGCGTTCAGCGCGTTCATGATCTCGGAATTGACCTTTTTGACGTACTTGGCCTCGTTATTAATTTTGGCCACGTAGTTGTCGGCGCCGACATGGATCACGCGGGCGCGCAGCAGGCCCGAGTCGATAAAGCTGCCGCTCATGAGCTCGGAACCGGGCTGTTTCTTAATAAGGTCGCTCTCGCCCGTCAGCAGGCTCTCGTTCACGAGCGCCTCGCCCGAAACCACCACGGCGTCAGCGGGAATCTGGTCACCGCGCCCCAGGCGGATGATGTCGTCGAGCACGATCTGGTCCAGGTCGAGCTCCACCTCGGCGCCGTCGCGCACCGCGATGGCCTTCTTGGAGGTCAACAGCGTGAGCTTATCGACCATCTTCTTGGAACGCATGGACTGAATGACGCCAATAGCGGTATTGAGGAACACCACGAACAGGAACGTCAGATTCTTAAACGAACCGGTCAAAATGACCAGGAACGCCAAGATCACGTTGATCAAATTGAACAGCGTGCAGAGGTTCTCGATGATGAGCTCTTTGACCGACTTGGTCTTGAGCTCCATGTTGCGGTTGATCTTACCGGCGGCGATGCGCTCCTCGACCTCGGCGGTCGAGAGTCCGCGCTCGATATCCGTTGCTGCCATACCACGTCCCATCACGTCGCGTCGGTATAAGAAAAACCGCCCGGACCATGCGAGGTTCGGACGGTCTTACGTTCGATGGTGCCCCATGTTGGATTCGAACCAACGGCCTTCTGCTCCGGAGGCAGACGCTCTAATCCCCTGAGCTAATAGGGCCAACGTTTGGCATTATACCCAAGTGCACCACGGGCTATCAAAATAAAAGAAAAAGCTTTGCAATTCCGAGGAAGACACGGCGCAACGGCCCACTTTAGAAGGCAAAAGCGAGTCAGATAGTATAAACTCTCATGCACCATATATACACGGCTCGCGATGCGGGCCGTTTTTGCAAGGGTTATCCATCGAGGTGAGAGGCACACCATGATTGCAATTTTAAAGCAGAGCGCCAGCGACGAGGCCGTCAGCCATATCGTCAGCTGGATTGAAAAAAAGGGTCTGAAGACCGATGTCTCGCGCGGCGAGAACGAGACGATCATCGGCCTGGTGGGCGATACGACCAAGATCGACCCGTTCCTGCTCGAGTCTATGGACGTCGTCGAGCGCGTACAGCGCGTCTCCGAGCCGTTCAAGCGCGCCAACCGCAAGTTCCACCCCGAGGACTCCGTCATCGACTGCGGCCACGGCGTACATGTAGGCGGCGATCAGTTCCAGGTCATCGCCGGCCCCTGCTCCGTCGAGGGCGAGAACCTCATCCGCATCGCCCGCCGCGTGAAGGCCGCCGGCGCCACGATGCTGCGCGGCGGCGCCTACAAGCCCCGCACCTCCCCATACGCCTACCAGGGCATGGGTCCCGCCGGCCTTGACCTGCTGTGCGAGGCATCGGCCGAGCTCGACATGCCGATCGTCACCGAGATCATGGACCCACGCGACGTGCAGGTCTTCCTGGACAAGAAGATCGACGTCATGCAGATCGGCGCCCGCAACGCCCAGAACTTCCCTCTGCTCAAAGAGGTCGGCAAGACCAAGACTCCGATCTTGCTTAAGCGCGGCATGTCCGGCACGATCGATGAGCTGCTCATGGCCGCCGAGTACATCATGAGTGAGGGCAACGACAACGTCATCCTGTGCGAGCGCGGTATCCGCACCTTCGAGACCCGCACCCGCAACACCTTCGACCTCAACGCCGTGCCGGTGCTGCACCACCTGTCGCACCTGCCCGTCGTCGCCGACCCCAGCCACGCCACCGGCTACACCCGCTACGTTGAGCCTATGGCGCTCGCCGCGACCGCCTGCGGTGCCAACGGCCTGGAGATCGAGGTCCACGACGAGCCGAGCCGTGCCTGGTCAGACGGCGCTCAGGCCCTCACCCCCGATCAGTTCGACGACACCATGCGCCGCATCCGAGCCATCCGCGAGGTCGTCTGCCAAGAGACCATGGAGTAACCCATGGGTACGGTGAGAAACGCGCGCGTTAACCAGGGCGGCCCCAAGTGCGCCGGCATTGTGGGCCTGGGCCTCATCGGCGGCAGCTTTGCCCGCGGCTATGCGCAGGCGGGCGTCCGCGTGCTGGCCTGGGACCCCGATGACGATGTCATGACTGCCGCCAGCATGGGCACCGTTGCCGGAGAACTCAACGACGAGACACTCGGCGAATGCGACATCATCGTGCTGGCTTGCTACCCCGAAGCCTGCATCGAGTGGCTCGAGGCGCATGCCCAGGCACTCGCCGACGCCACCGACACCGAGGCCATCATGGGCCCCGTGGTGATCGACACGGTGGGCGTCAAGGGCATTGTGTGCGAGCGCGCCTTTGAGCTTGCCCGCGAGCACGGCTTTTACTTTGTGGGCGCGCACCCCATGGCGGGCACCCAGTTCTCGGGCTACGCGCACTCCCGCGCCGACTTGTTCCAGGGCGCGCCGCTCGTGCTCGTGCCGCCCGCGGTGGACGATGCGCTCAAGCTGGAACTTTTGGGCCAGGTGCGCGAGATGGTACGCCCCTTGGGCTTTGGCAAGTTCAGCGTGACCAGCGCTGCCGAACACGACCGCGTCATCGCCTTTACGAGCCAGCTCGCGCACGTGGTATCAAACGCCTACGTCAAAAGCCCGACCGCCCAAGTTCACCACGGTTTTTCGGCCGGTAGCTACCGCGATCTCACCCGCGTGGCGCACCTCAACCCGCAAATGTGGTCCGAGCTCATGATCGACGACGCCGACGCACTCGCCTTCGAGATCGACCATCTGATCGAGTCGCTTGGCGCCTACAGCCGTGCACTCAAGGACCGCGACCAGCGCTATCTGGAGAATCTCCTTGCCGAGGGCGACCGCATTAAGCGCGCACTCGACGACGAGGCCTCCCACTAGACCACCTATCACGCCAGGTCGAAAGGACCGAAGCTTATGGCGATTACCATCGATATCGACACCGCACGCCCCTACCAGGTGCATGTTGGCACGTTTTTGCTGGAGCAGGCGGGACCGCTCGTGCGCGCCACTGCCGGCGGCACCAAGGCCGTCATCGTGACGGACACCAACGTGGGCCCGCTCTACCAGATGCCCGTTAAGCAGAGTCTGGAGGCATCAGGCTACGAGGTGAGCATCTGCACCTTCGAGGCCGGCGAGGCCCATAAGCGCGCCGAAACCTATGTTGCCATTTTGGAGTTTGTGGCCGAGCACGAGCTTTCACGCTCCGACGTGATCGTTGCACTCGGCGGCGGTGTCGTGGGCGACGTGGCCGGCTTTGTGGCCGCCACCTACATGCGCGGCTGCAAGTTTGTGCAGATCCCCACGAGTCTGCTCGCCATGGTGGATTCGTCGGTGGGCGGCAAGACGGCCATCGACCTGGCTGCCGGCAAGAACTTGGCCGGCGCCTTTTGGCAGCCGAGCGTGGTTATCGCCGATGTGGGGTGCCTGGCCACCCTCACGCCCGAGCAGTTCGCCGACGGCTGCGGCGAGGTCGTCAAGCATGCCGTAATCGCCGATCCGGAACTCTTCGATGAGCTCGAGAAGACCCCGCTCACGCTGGAGCTGCTCAACCAGGACGTGGCTCGCGTGGCGCTCATCATCGCCCGCAATATCGACATCAAGCGCGCCGTGGTCGTCGCCGACGAGCGCGAAACCAACCAGCGCAAGCTCCTCAACTTTGGACACAGCGCCGGACACGCCGTCGAGGCCTGCGAGCACTTTGAGCTCGGACACGGCAACTGCGTGTCGATCGGCATGGGCATCATCACGCGCGCCGCGGCCTTGCACGGCGTCTGCGATGCTGCACTGCCCGGTCGTATTGAGGAACTCTGCGCCCGCCATGGCCTCAAGACCCGCTGCGACCTCGATGTCGATGCCGTCTTTGCCGAGGCGCTCCACGACAAGAAGCGCGCGGGCGACACCATCGACCTGGTGATTCCGCACGGCATTGGCCGCTGCAGCATCGACCGCACGCCGCTTTCCACTTTCCACGAACTTATTGCCGAGGGCCTCGGCCAGAAGGGAGACGCTTCCGCATGCTAGCCCGCATCACCCCGTCCCCGCTCAAGGGCAACGTTCCCGCCATCGCGTCCAAGTCGATGGCGCATCGCCTCATCATTTGCGCCGCGCTTGCCAACGGCGAGACGCACGTCACCTGCAACACTACCTGCGCCGATATCGAGGCCACGGTGCGTTGCCTCACGGCGCTCGGCGCCCGCATCGAGACCGTCGAGGATGGCTTCCAGGTCCACCCCACCATGAAGAGTGTTGAGTTTGGCCTGCTCAAGGCCCTTGCCGGCGGCACGCTCGACTGCGGCGAGAGCGGCTCCACGCTGCGCTTTATGCTGCCCGTCGCCTGCGCGCTGGGTGCGGATGCCACCTTCGTGGGTCAGGGACGCTTGGGCGCCCGCCCGCTGTCCCCGCTCTCGGACGAGATCATCGCCGCCGGCTGCGACCTACAGGGTCTGGGCGGTTTTCCGCTCAAGACGAGCGGACGCATGCGCCCGGGTACCTTTGTGCTGCCGGGCAACGTGAGCTCGCAGTATATCTCGGGCCTGCTGCTGGCAGCCCCGCTGCTCGCCCAGCCCTCCTGCGTGCAGGTGACCGGCCTTATCGAGAGTCGCCCCTACATCAACCTGACACTCCAGGCCATGAAGGCCTTTGGCGTCGAGGTCAACGTCGAGCGTATTCCCGCCCGGGACGGCCAGCCCGAGGTCACAAACTTCCGCGTGAGCAGTGGCTCGTATCGCACGCCCGGTAACGTGGCCGTCGAGGGTGACTGGTCCAACGCTGCCTTTTGGCTGTGCGCCGGCGCCATCGGCTCCGACCCCATCACCGTCGAGGGTGTGTCACTTAGCTCGGCCCAGGGCGACCGTAACGTACTTGCCGCGCTTTCGCGCTTTGGCGCCCGCATCGTGCGCTCCACCAACGCCGCCACCGTGCAGTCCGACAAACTCGCCGGCTTTGAGATGAGCGCCCACGATATTCCCGACCTCGTGCCCGTTATCTCGGCCGTGGCCTCACTGGCACAGGGCCGCACCTTTATCCGCGATTGCGCCCGTCTGCGCATCAAGGAATCTGACCGTCTGGTCACCACCACCCGCGAGCTCACCGCGCTGGGCGCACAGGTGCGCATCGCCGGTGACGACCTCATCATCAAGGGCGTCGATGCCCTTACCGGCGGCGAGGTCGATTCGCACAACGACCACCGCATCGCCATGATGGCAGCCATCGCCGCAAGTCGCGCCACCGGCGAGGTCGTGATTCACGGCGCCGAAGCCGTCAACAAGTCCTATCCCGATTTCTTCGACCACTACCGCCTGTTGGGCGGCAAGGTCACGCTCGAGGAGGAATAGCATGTCCTCGACCTTTGGCAACGTATTGCATCTGAGCATCTTCGGCCAGTCGCACTCCCCCGCTATCGGTTGCTCGCTCGATGGCATCCCGGCGGGCATCGCCGTGGACCAGGAGAAGCTGCAGGCCTTCCTCGACCGTCGCGCCCCCGGTCGCGACGAGACTGCGACCAAACGCCGCGAGGCCGACGCCGCGCATATCATCGCCGGTGTAGTCGATGGACATACCACCGGCGCGCCCATCGCTGCGATTATCGAGAACACCAACACGCGCTCCAAGGATTACTCCGAGCTGCGCCGCAAGCCCCGCCCCGGGCACGCAGACTTCTCTGCGCGCGTGAAGTACCACAACATGCACGATGTCGCTGGTGGCGGGCATTTTTCCGGCCGCCTAACGGCACCTTTGTGCATCGCCGGCGGGATCGCGCTGCAGGCGCTCGAGGCCCGCGGCATTCAGGTCATGGCGCATGTGGCGCAGATCGGCGGCATCTCCGACCTGCCGATGGACGACATGGTCTATCGCGAGGCCGACCGCAAGGCGATCCTTACGAACGATCTTCCGTGCATTGACGCCGCCGCAGCCGGCCGCATGCGCGAGGAGATCCTAGCCGCGCGCGACGAGTTCGATAGCATCGGCGGCATCGTGGAGTGCGGCATTTACGGGCTTCCCGCGGGCATCGGCGACCCCATGTTCGACGGCATCGAGAACCGCATCGCGCAAATCGCCTTTGGCATTCCCGCCGTAAAGGGCGTGGAGTTTGGCATGGGCTTTGCCGTGGCCGCCATGCGCGGCAGCGAGAACAACGACCCGTATCGCATCGATGCCGAGAACGGCAAGATCGAAGTCGAATCCAATAACGCCGGCGGCATCCTGGGCGGTATTTCGACCGGCGCGCCCGTCATGTGGCGCATGGCCGTAAAGCCGACGCCCTCCATTGGCCGCGAGCAGCAGACCGTAGACATGGACGCCATGGAAAATGCCGAGCTCTCGGTCCACGGCCGTCACGATCCCTGCATCGTCCCCCGAGCCGTCCCCGTAGCCGAAGCAGCCGCAGCGCTGGCCATCTGGGACGCCCTCCTCGAGGACGCAGGCCAGCTCTAACCCGACTCACCTGAGTTGCCTGTCAACTCAGCCGTAACGCGAAAGGGACTTCCATGGACCTTGCCGATATTCGCCAGACCATCGATGGCATCGACACCGCGCTCCTCAACAGCTTTGTCGAGCGCATGGACATTGCCACCGAAGTCGCCAAGTCAAAAATCGAGATGGGCAAGGCCGTCTTCGACCCCGCCCGTGAGCGCTCCAAGCTCAACAACCTCGCCAGCCGTGCGCCCGAGCGCTACGAGGCCCAGACCATCACCCTGTTCCGTCTCCTCATGAGCATGAGCAAGGCCGAGCAGCAGCGCTACATCAACGAACTCAAGGGCATCACAGTGTCGCAAAAGGCCCACGCCACGGCCGTAGCCTTCGACACGCCCTTCCCCCAGACTGCCAGCGTCGCCTGCCAGGGCGTTGAGGGTGCCTACAGCCAGATCGCCGCATGCAAGCTCTTCGACGTGCCGGATATTGCGTTCTTCGAGACCTTCGAGGGCGTCATGCGCGCCGTACGCGACGGGTTCTGCGAGTTTGGCGTGCTGCCAATCGAGAACTCCACCGCCGGCTCGGTCAACGCCGTCTACGACCTGCTCGCCCAGTTCGACTTCCACATCGTGCGCTCGCTTCGCCTCAAGATCGACCACAACTTACTCGTCAAACCCGGCACCAAGCTCCAGGACGTGCGCGAGGTCTACAGCCACGGCCAAGCCATTGCCCAGTGCGCAGGCTTTATCGAGGGCCACGGCCTGCATGCCACCAAGTACCCCAACACGGCCATGTCGGCCGAGATGGTCGCCAACTCCGAACGCACCGACGTCGCCGCTATCGCCTCGCGCAGCTGTGCGGCGCTCTACGGCTTGGAGGTGTTGGAGCCCAACATCCAGGACTCGGACAACAACTACACGCGCTTTGTCGTCATCAGCCGCGAGCCGCGCGTCTACCCCGGCGCCAACCGCACCTCGCTCATGATCACCACGGCCAACGAGCCGGGCGCGCTCTATCGCGTACTCGAGCGCTTCTACGCGCTCAATATCAACCTCATCAAGCTCGAGAGCCGTCCCATCCCCGGCCGTGACTTTGAGTTTATGTTCTACTTTGACCTGGACTGCCCCTTTGGCAGCAAGGCTCTCGACGACCTGCTCGATTCCATCGACGACGTGTGCGAGAGCTTCACCTACTTTGGCAGCTACACGGAGGTGCTCTAGATGACCGATACCGCCGCAACCCGCCCCTACGGCGTGCTGGGCCGCGTGCTGGGCCACAGCTACACCCCGACCATCTACAAGGAGCTGGCGGGGCTTGAGTACGCGCGTTTTGAGCGCGAGCCCGAGGACCTCGCGGCCTTTATGAGGGGCGACGAGTGGGAGGGCACCAACGTGACCATCCCCTACAAGCGCGCCGTCATGGAGTACCTGGACGAGCTCAGCTCACTCGCCAAGCGCATGGGCAACGTCAACACCATCACACGCCTGCCCGACGGGCGCCTGCGCGGCGACAACACCGACTACTTTGGCTTCCAATGCCTAGTCGAGGAACTTGGCGTAGAGGTCGCCGGCAAGAAGGCCCTCGTGCTCGGAGCCACTGGTGGCGCCGGCACCACGGCAAGTATGGTGCTGGGAGACCTGGGCGCCATCGTCGTACCCGTGGGTCGCACGAGCGAGGTCAATTACGACAACATCGCGCAGCAATCCGATGCCGCGCTGCTCGTCAACTGCACGCCCGCCGGCATGTTCCCCCACTGTCCCGACGCTCCCTGCACGCTCGAAGGCCTCGATGCGCTCGAAGGCGCTATCGACATTGTCTACAACCCCGCCCGCACGGGCCTGATGCTCGAGGCTGAGCGCCGCGGCATCCCCTGCATCGGTGGTTTGCTCATGCTTGTGGCCCAGGCGGCGCAAGCCGTCGAGCGCTATACCGGCCAGGTCACCCCGCGTGAGCGCATCCTGGACGTGACGGAACGCTTGTCACGCCGCGAACAGAACATCGCCCTGATCGGCATGCCGGGCTCGGGCAAAACCCGCGTGGGTGAGCAGATCGCCGAGCTCACGGACCGCGAGCACATCGATCTGGACCGCGCGCTTGAAGAGCGCCTGGGCGGGCCCTGCGCCGACTATATCGTCGAGCGCGGCGAGGAGGCCTTCCGCGAGCAGGAAACGGCGGCGCTGGCCGACATCTCCAAGCGTAGTGGCCTGGTGCTTTCCACGGGCGGCGGCGTGGTCACGCGCGACGAAAACTATCCGCTGCTGCACCAGAACAGCCAGATCGTGATGCTCAACCGCAAGCTCGACGAACTCGCCCACAAGGGTCGCCCCATCACCGCCCGCGATGGCATCGACAAGCTGGCCGAGCAGCGCATGCCGCGCTACCGCGCCTGGGCCGACTACATCATCGACTCACGCGACTGCGCCGCCAACACCGCCCGCGCCGTCCTCGAGACCCTCTAACCTGCCAAAAAGGGACAGGTTTATTTTGGCAGGTTTTATCTGGGCAAACGCCGAAAATCGCATGACCAGCCACACCAACCAACCGCAAAGGAAACAACCATGAAGGCACTCGTTATCAACGGCCCCAACCTCAACATGCTCGGCATTCGCGAGCCGGGCATCTACGGCAGCGACAACTACGACCGCCTGGTCCAAATCTGCCTGGAGGCAGGAGCCGCGCAGGGTTTTGACGAGGTCGAGGTCTTCCAGTCCAACCACGAGGGCAGCATCGTCGACAAGATCCAAGAGGCATACGGCAAGGTCGACGGCATCATCATCAACCCGGCAGCTTACACGCACACGAGTGTGGCCATCCTCGACGCCCTCAAGGCCGTCGCCATCCCTGCCGTCGAGGTGCACATCAGCGCCGTAGAGACGCGCGAGGACTTCCGCCAGGTGAGCTATGCACGCCTAGCCTGCTTCGCCACCATCACCGGCGAAGGCCTGCAGGGCTACGCACATGCGCTAGAGCTGTTGAAAGAGCATCTGGAAAAGTAAAATGCCAACCCCAACAAACAGCAGCGGCTTGCTCGCGCTCGGCTTCAGCAGCATACAAGATGAAAAAAGCCCAGACCACCAAGCGGTCCGGGCTTAATAAACGATGGTGCTCCATGGCGGATTCGAACCGTCGACCTTGGGATTAGAAGTCCCCTGCTCTATCCAACTGAGCTAATGGAGCAAATAACCACACGCCCAAGCAAGCGCAAGCCTGTCGGGCGCAAGTAATTATAACCTAGTTGAACTGCTCGCGGTACGCCTTGCAGACCTCATCAACCGGGCCGTCCATGCGAAGGTCACCCTTCTCAATCCAAACGGCACGCTGGCAAATGCGCTCAACCTGCTCCATGGAATGCGAAACGAACAGAACTGTCACGTCGCCGCTCTGGATAAAGTGCTGGATGCGGTCCTCGCACTTCTGCTGGAAGAACACGTCACCGACGGACAGCGTCTCGTCAACGATCAGAATATCGGGCTCGGTAATCGTCGCGATTGCAAAGGCGATGCGTGCCACCATGCCCGAGGAGAAGTTCTTGAGCGGCATATCGACAAAGTTCTGTAGCTCAGCGAACTCGATAATGCCGTCAAAGTTGGCGTCGATGAACTCCTTGGTATATCCGAGCAGAGCGCCGTTCAGATATATGTTCTCACGGGCGGTCAGCTCGGGGTCAAAGCCGGCACCAAGCTCAATCAGCGGCGCGATGTTACCGTGCACCTTAACGCTACCCTCGCTAGGCTCAAGCACGCCAGCGATAATCTTGAGCATCGTGGACTTGCCGGAGCCATTGGTGCCGACCAGGCCCACGACCTCGCCACGATGAATATCAAACGAGATATGCTTGAGCGCCCTAAACTCCTCAAAGAACAGCTCGTGCTTGGCAAGCTTAATGAAGTACTCCTTGAGGTTGGTCAGCGACTCGGACGCCATGTTAAAGATCATGGTGACGTCGTCGACCTCGACAGCCAGAGGCTGCTCGCTGTAATCAACAACAGATTCAGTCATCACAGCACTCCTTAGATGTAGAGGATAAATTTGCGCTCGGACTTATGGAACACGGTGTAGCCAATAACAAGCGCAAGGACCGCCCAAGCAACGCACATACCAAACGTCATAAGCGAGGGCGTAGTCTGGAACAGGAAGATATCACGCATAAACTGCAGATAGTTGTACATGGGGTTCGCGTAAACCAAAATACGAACAAGATGAGGCATCTGAACGATAAAGTCGGTAGTCCAGAAAATGGGCGTGATATAGGTCCAAGCCGTGATGACAACACTCCACAGATGCATAACGTCGCGGAAAAAGACCGTGAGGGCCGAGAGCATCATGCCCAGGCCCATGCAGAAGCACATAAGCAGCAGCAGGCAAACCGGCAGCAGAATGAGGTGCCAAGAAGGCATAACGCGGAACCACAGCATGACGATGGCGACGGCGACAAGGGAGAAGGCAAAGTTCACCAGCGAGAAAAGCACTTTCTGCACCGGAAAAACCCAACGATGCACCTTAACTTTCTTAAGCAGCGGAGCCGCACCCACGATGGACGTCAGTGCCTGGTTCGTGGACTCGGACATCACGGCAAAGGTAACGTTACCGACAATCAAATACAGGGGATACATTTCGGGCGTAATCGAGCCATTTCGGCCCTGGGCGAAAATCGTCGAGAACACGATTGCCATGACAACCATCATCAGCAGAGGGTTGAGCACCGACCATGCGACGCCCAGAACGCTACGGCGATACTTGATCTTAAAATCCTTGGTAACCAGCTGACGAAGGATAAACGCATCCTTCTCAAATTCGTTCTTAGCAAACGTCGCAGGCAGACTGCGAGTTTCTTGTTGCTTTGTCTGATCCGACACGGATGCAACTCCTTTACTCGTAATCGTTGACAAACGAACAGTATAGACCCGCTCTTAACACCGCAAGGCGGCATTGAGAAACTGGAAAACTATCCCACAACATCAGATTCGGAATGCCTTTCGTCGGGCAGCAAGCCGCGAGCAACTACCACAAACACAACCGGAAGACCAAATTGTGCCGCGACGATATAACGGGGCCAATACCAAATAGGGCTCGCAATAAAGATCGTTCCGAACAACAGCAAGAAAGGCAAAAGCGGCAATGCGAAACGCGAACGCCCACGCGATACCAAAAGAACTGTCGAAAACATGAGCAACCAAAAGACAACGGCGCCAGGAATAGACCAAGCGCTCAGTCCAATCGCCACATCGACATCGTCGCCGAGGGGTGCAAGCAAGTTGCGAAATATAACTCCCGTAGAAGCCTCTGCGTCGGCCACAAGGTTATACGGAACGCCCATGAGAAAGTTTTCAGGCAGACAGTCAGCACCCTTTACATTTGGGGCCCAAAAACCAAACGTCTGCAGTTCCCACGCTTCAAAATATATCGATGGGTTACGCGAAAGCATCGAGACCCAATGGGTCCAAAATTCATCCTTTAAACGCTCCGCATTAAAGTCTTCATTCCATTTAAGCGGATCGATACAACTGGGAAAATACACCTCTTTGTAACGATCAAGCGGAAGCAGCTCGTTCATATAAGAACGGTCGGACTCGGACATATCGCCATCGACCGCGGCAACGCGAGCCATCTGAGCAAGCGGAATACCCACTGACTCAACATCCTCCGATGGAACAACGCCCAGAGCCGAGTACACGGGCCCCGTAATAACCAAGCATGTGACAAGCGCAAATCCAAGAGATGCGGCCAAACGAGAGGCAGGTTTCATCGGGGCAATGCAGCCGAGTCGGCCCAAAGCTACAACTATCGCAAGCACCACGAATAGCGCAGCGCAAATATACAAACCGTTATTCCGTAGAAGCATAACGCCCAACGCTAGGGCACCAAAAACAAGCAAACGCAACGCACTCGACCGGGAATCCTTTCCCATGACGGCATCGGCAAGCATGGTCACCATCAAGACAAGACAGCAGGAAAACAACGGGTCTTTCCAAAGCGCCACAGAATAAAGAGCGCAATACCGTGACAAGCCAAAATAGACTACTAGCAGCCAAGACCAGCGAGAGGAGACCCCCGAGCGGGAAGTCACCCAAATTGAAAGATAGCCAAACGTGCTGGCAACGCAGGCCATCTGAAGCACCGTTAGCAAAGCAACGCCCACCGAAGGGCTCATCCCCATGAGGCCTGCAATTTTGATACAAGCAGCCATCATCATGGTGAATGCAACCGGATGATGGTTGCTCAAAGGGTTCCACCCCATAATCTGAGCAAACGACGAGAAGGTATCCCCAAAAAACAGGCCTGGACAATACCTCAGGAAGAACGGGAGATACAAAAGAAATATCACTAGAGCACGGACCGCAACAGATAGGAGTCGAATGGACGAGTCACCATCATTAGTCCGCAGCGAGTCATTGCAGAAAACACAGCAGCGGCAACGACAAGACAGCTGAACAAGCACCGACAAGACCCAAAAGACCAGCGCCGACATCACCCAAAAAGCAACAAAATCAATCGCGGAATACGGCTCAATATAGTTCTCGTAAATCCCGCCGGCAATCACCGGTTCAGTCACACGAATATGCGCTCCCAGCACAAGAACAAACGAAAATACAAGGGAAATCACTAAGCAGCAAGCTCTACCAACAACAGACGGAAATGCAAAATCCCTGCACGCAAACTTATTGAAATTAACCAATGATGCGATTATCGCAACACATGCCAAGACAGATGGAAACAGGTCGAAGGAACCACTACAATACGTCACCGTAGCGATGCTTGCTGCAAACAGCAAAACAGCACGTGCCGCATTTAATAACCTGAACTCTCGAATCACTGCGCCCATCCTAACCACGAAACAAACGATTCGATTGTACGCGACCAAAGGAACCTTCATGGCCGAGCAAACGATTGCCGTTATTATCCCCTGTTACAACGAGGCAGTCACCATCGGAAAAGTCATCGACGACTTTCGCCGCGAACTTCCGCAAGCGACGATCTACGTATACGACAACAACTCGTCAGACAACACCTCTCACATTGCTGCAGAGCACGGTGCCACGGTGCGTTTTGAGCCGCGTCAAGGAAAAGGCAACGTCTGCCGTCAGATGTTTCGCGACATCGACGCCGATTGTTACCTGATGGTCGACGGCGACGACACCTACCCTGCCGAAGCGGCAAAGGCCCTCTGCGAGCCCATCCTAAACGGCACGGCCGACATGACCGTAGGCGACCGCCTTTCCAATGGGACCTATGCCGAGGAAAACAAGCGAGCCTTCCATGGTTTTGGCAACAACCTAGTTCGCGCCATGATCAAGTGGATCTATGGCTTCAGCTTCGATGACGTTATGACGGGCTATCGCGCAATGAGTCGACCCTTTGTCAAAACGTTCCCCGTGCTTTCCGAGGGATTTCAAATCGAAACCGAGCTCTCCATCCATGCCGTCGATCACCGCTGGCGCATCAAGGACGTGCCCATTGAGTACCGCGATCGCCCCGAAGGATCCGAGTCTAAGCTCAATACCGTCAGTGACGGCATCAAGGTCGTCGCTATGATCGGCACGCTGTTCAAGGACTACCGTCCGCTCAAATTCTTCAGCCTGGTCGCGCTTCTGTTTGCGATTATCGGCCTCGCCCTGGGCATCCCCATCGTCGTCGAATATTTCCAGACCGGGCTCGTCCCCCGCTTCCCCACCGCAATGCTCGCCGCATCTTTCATGTTCCTTTGTGGCCTGAGTCTCGCGACGGGGCTTGTCCTTGATTCCGTTGCAAAGGTTGAGCGTAAGCAGTGGGAGATCAACGCGTACAACACATATGGCTGCAGCATTCCCTCCAGCGCAAATAAAAACGAGAGGTAAGTCGCATGCCACTCATTTCCATTGTTGTACCGTGCTATAACGAGCAGGAATCGCTTCCGATTTTTCTTAAAGAGCTCGACAACGTCGTTCGCACCATGGCACAGCAAGACCCCAAGATCTCCTTTGAAGCCGTCCTCATCGACGATGGCTCGACGGACAAAACGCTCGCCGTCATGAAGGCGGAAGCCGCAGCGGTGCATCCATACGCCATCCAGTGGCACTCTTTCTCGCGCAACTTTGGAAAAGAGGCAGCACTGTTTGCCGGACTCCAACATGCAAAGGGTGACTATGTCGCCACCATGGACGCCGACATGCAGGACCCGCCCTCGCTGCTGCCGCAGATGTACGAGATCTTGCAAACCGAAGACTACGACAACGTCGCTACGCGCAGGACCACCCGCAAAGGCGAGCCTCCAATCAGGTCGTTCTTCGCCCGCATGTTCTACAAGATAATCAACCGCATTTCCAACGCGGACATCGTCGACGGTGCACGCGACTTTAGGCTCATGAAGCGCCCCATGGTCAACGCTATCGTCTCCATGGGCGAATATAACCGATTCTCCAAGGGCATTTACGGCTGGGTGGGCTTCAAGACCAAATGGCTCCCCTATGTAAACGTCAACCGCGTGGCCGGCGAGACCAAGTGGAGCTTTTGGTCGCTGCTCCTCTATTCCATCGACGGCATCGTCGCGTTTTCCACAGCGCCGCTCTCCCTCGCCGCCCTCACAGGTATCGTTTTCTGTCTCATCGCCATTCTGGGATTCGTCGTCATCCTGGTCAAAACACTCGTTTGGGGTGACCCCGTCGGCGGATGGCCGTCGCTCGCCTGCCTCATAACGCTGTTTGGCGGCATGCAGCTTCTGTGCCTTGGAATCATCGGTGAATACTTGGCAAAGGCCTACTTGGAAACCAAGCAACGTCCTATCTATATCATTCGAGAATCCAGCGAGGAATCTGATGACACGGATCAATAAATGCACGTTCAAGAAGAATGTAGCATTCTATGCTGCCTGCTTTGCGTTTACCGTCACGCTCTTTGTAACGCTTGCCGTGGCAGGACACGTCTACCCCTTTGGGGACAACTCGTTTCTCGCTGGCGACCTCAAATACCAGTACATCGACTTCTTTGCTTGGTTCCGGCGCGTCCTTTTGGGCGAGGAGAATCTTCGCTACTCCTTTTCTCAGGGACTGGGCATGAACACGTGGGGGCTCTATAGCTACTATCTCGCCAGCCCCTTTAACCTGCTCTGCGTACTGTTTCCTAAAGACAAGCTGACGCTCTTTGTGTTTGTTATCGCCGCGCTCAAGCTCGGCTGCATCCACATCAGCAGCGCTTGGTTCTTGCAAAAGCGCTTTGGCCTACCCAAGCCCGCAGCATTCCTGCTTTCCCTCTCGTTCACATTTTGCAGCTGGACCATCAGCAACCTGCGCAACCCGCTCTGGATCGATTGCCTCATCCTACTGCCCATCTGCGCCTACGGATGCTACGAGCTCATCCGCAAGCAGCGCATGATCCGCCTCGTCATCGCAACGGCGCTCAATATCATGTTCTGCTGGTATACGGCCTACATCAGCATCCTGTTCCTCTGCATCTTCGTATTGGTCGAATTTATCGATTATGTTACAGAAGAAGAATTTTGCTGGAAGCTCATGTTCGATCGGGCCCTACGATTCGCCGGGGCTATCGCGCTTGGACTGCTTCTGTCCGCCTGGACCTTTTTGCCGACCATCCTTGCCATGTCCAAGGGCGGTCCCGTTATGACACTCGGCCCCCTACTTAAAACCAGCATCAAGTCGCTCATCAGGGGCTTTCTTCCCTGCATGTGGGTAAACAACGAAAGCACACCGCAGTTCTATTGCGGCATCATCATGATGCTGCTCGCGGTGAGTCTGCTGGTTAACCGCACGATTTCAATCAAGACGCGCATCGCAACACTCGTCGTCACGATAATCCTGGTCGCAAGCTCCGTTTTAAGCCCGCTCGAGTACATCTGGTGCGGCATGCGCGTTCCCAACGGCTTCTACTCGCGCACGGCTTTTTTGCTGAGCTTCTTTGCGCTGTGGGCCGCAGGATACGCGTTTCAGAAACTCAATGAGCGGCCAACATTACGTCGAGCCCATCGTCCGGCCATCATCATGCCACTCCTGGCACTCACGGCAATTGAACTATTTGCCAACGCCCATGTTATGTGGAACCAGCTGTACACAGGCTATTCCGAAGAAGCCAACAGCGCCTATATCGCCACCGCAACCGACACGATCACGGCTATTCAAGACCAGACTTCGGCGTCGTTCTACCGCATTGACCGTACGACCACGCGTGTCGATAGCGCCGCCCTCAACGAAGGCTTGACGCTTGGATACAACCAGCTGTCCTCGTATTCGTCCGCCAACAACCCGCAGGCCATCGCACTGCTCAACTCCCTTGGATACAGCAGCATCGGCGAATTCTCAACCCGTTATGCCGAGCCCATTCTCGCCGTCGATGCCCTGTTGGGAGTCAAGTACGCCATTTCTGAAAACGCGCCTGCAGGATACGTTTTAGCCAAGACGAATCAGGCCGACTCCACAAGTGCGGTATACGAGAACCCCTATGCGCTCAGCATTGGCGTCGCAGCCTCAAGCGATATCCAAAACAGCACGCTGAAGAGCGAGAACCCTTTCGAAAAGCAGAACGACCTCTACAGCAAAATCCTAGGCCGCGAGGTCGAGCTCTATACCAAGATCGAGGCCACAAGCACGGAGAATAGCAATAGCTTAAAGCAATGGAGTGTTACCGTACCGGCAAGCTCCATCGGGTATCTCTACATCAACAAAGATGCGACCGCCGGCAGTTATTGGCCCGTCACCCTTACCATCGACCAGCGAACGATCGAAAACGAGGCCTGGAGATTCGACAATAATATCCGCCAGATTGCGGATGCATCGGACGCCCCGAGCCAACATACGGTGTCAATCGGAGTCGCAGAGGGCTATACAGACATGCCCCAAGACGATGAGCCGGTCTTTTACGCCCTCAATCTGGACGTTTTCAGACAGATCATTAACGAGCTTAAGACGAGCGAGTTTATTCCGACGGTTTTTGAGGACGGAAAGATCGAAGGCGAGTATACCGCCAAGGATGACGGCAACCTGCTGCTGAGCGTTCCGTACGATGAGGGCTGGAACATAACGGTAAACGGAACCGCCGCAGAACTAACGCCCGCCGCCGATAAGGGCCTGTCGTCCCTGAACGTGCAGAAAGGCACGAATAGGATCGTGATGACCTACAAGACTCCGGGCGCCCTTGCGGGGCTTGCAGTGAGTCTGGCGACCGCCGCCGCCCTTGTTGCAGCGGGGCTATACGCCGGGCACAAGAAAAGCCGCCGTTAACAAGCGGCGGCTTTTACTCTCGAAAAGTTGATAGCGGCTAGAGCGTCTTGAGGTACTCCCCCAGCTCTTCCTCCCAGTCGGGCATGTGGAACCCGACCGACTCGAGCCTGGAAAGGTCGAGCGCGGAGTGGACCGGGCGCGGGGCGACGGGGCCGGCGGCATTCGCGTAGTAGTCGGCGGTGCTGACCGGCACGACCTTCTCGCCGTTGCCGTTGGCGGCCTCGAAGACGGCGCGGGCGATGTCGGCCCAGGACTTCACGGCGCCGGAGCCGGTGCAGTCGTAGGTTCCGTAGGGGGCGTGCGTCCCCAGCACGTGGAAGATGGCCCGCGCCATGTCGCGCGTGAAGGTCAGGCGGCCCAGCTGATCGTCCACGACCGTGACCTGCTCGAGCCCGTCCTCGGGGTCGGCCACGCGGTCGGACAGGCCCTTCATGGTCTTGACGAAGTTGTGCCCCTCGCCGATGACCCAGGAGCTGCGCATGATGTAGTGGCGCGGGCAGCCGGCCACGGCGATGTCGCCGGCGGCCTTGGTCTGGCCGTATACGGACAGCGGGCTGAGGGGCTCCTCCTCGCCATGCACCTCGGCGGTGCCGTCGAAGACGTAGTCGGAGGACACGTGGACGAGCGTGATCCCGTGCTCGGAGCATGTGCGGGCGAGCAGGGCCGGCCCGGTCGCGTTGGCCTTCCAGGCGACGGCGCGGCCCTCGGGGGTCTCGGCCCTGTCCACCGCGGTGTAGGCGCCGCAGTTGATGACCGTGCCGTAGAGCGACCAGTCGTACTGCGCGTAGGCGTCCGGGTCGGACATGTCGAAGGTGTCGATGTCGCAGAAGTCGAAGTCCTTGGCGACGCCGCGCTCCTCCGCCAGCGCGCGGACCGCGCGGCCCAGCTGGCCGTTGCAGCCGGTGACGAGAGTGCGCCTGGGCGCCATGGGGACGACGTCCCTGAGCATCGGGTGGTTGAGGTCGGCCTCGGAGACGGTGGCCTCCGCAAGCGGGATGGGCCACTCGATGGCGAGCTCCGGGTCGGCGAGGTTCACGAAGGTGTAGGTCTTCTTAAGCTCCAGCGACCAGTGGGCGTCCACCAGGTAGGTGTAGGCGGTGCCGTCCTCGAGCGCCTGGAAGGAGTTGCCCACGCCGCGCGGGACGTAGATGGCCTTGGAAGGGTCCAGGACGGTCGTGAACACCTTGCCGAAGGTCTCGCTTCCCTCGCGCAGGTCCACCCAGGCGCCGAAGACCGAGCCGCGGGCCACGGAGATGAACTTGTCCCAGGGCTCGGCGTGGATGCCGCGGGTGACGCCGCGGCTGTCGTTGTAGGAGATGTTGTTCTGGACGACCTTTAGGTCCGGGATGCCCAGGGCGGTCATCTTGGCGCGCTGCCAGTTCTCCTTGAACCAGCCGCGCGAGTCGCCGTGGACGGCGAGGTCGACGACCTTGAGGCCCTCGATGCCGGTCTCGGCGACGGAGAGGTCCTTCTCGAATGCGATATCTGCCATGTGGAAAAAGCTCCTATCGAAGAGGTTGGATAACCGGGGGTGCCCGCGCGGGGACGCAGGATCATCCCCATGCCCTGCGGCCCCGCGCGGGCGCCCCGCGGTGCGCTTCGCCGGGGTGTGGCCTACTGGCCCTGTGCGCGGTAACGGGCCTCGGTGGCCTCCTTGGCCGGGCGCCACCAGGACTCGTTGGCGACGTACCAGTCGATGGTGGCCTTCAGGCCCTCGGCGAAGTCGGTGTGGGCCGGCCTCCAGCCCAGCTCGCGCTGGAGCTTGGTCGAGTCGATGGCGTAGCGGCGGTCGTGGCCGGGGCGGTCGGCGACCCAGTCGAAGTCCTCGGGGTCGCGGCCCATGGCCTCCAGGATCATGCGCAGGACGGTGATGTTGTTCTTCTCCCCATTGGCGCCGATGAGGTAGGTCTCCCCCATGCGGCCCTTGGTGAGGATGTCCCACACCGCGGAGCTGTGGTCCTCGGTGTGGATCCAGTCGCGGACGTTCTCGCCCTTCCCGTAGAGCTTGGGGCGGACGCCGTCGACGATGTTCGTGATCTGCCTGGGGATGAACTTCTCCACGTGCTGGTAGGGGCCGTAGTTGTTGGAGCAGTTGGAGATCGTGGTGTGCAGGCCGTAGGTGCGGGTCCATGCGCGCACGAGCATGTCGGAACTCGCCTTGGTGGAGCTATAGGGGCTCGAGGGCTTATACGGCGTCTCCTCGGTGAACTTGGCGGGGTCGTCGAGCGCCAGGTCGCCGTAGACCTCGTCGGTGGAGACGTGGTGGTAGCGGACGCCATATTTGCGGACGGCCTCCAGCAGGCGGAAGGTGCCCTCCACGTTGGTGCGCAGGAACGGCTCCGGGTCGGCGATGGAGTTGTCGTTGTGGCTCTCCGCGGCGTAGTGCACGATCGCGTCGTGGCCGGGGACGATCCTATCGAGCAGCTCCGCGTCGCAGATGTCGCCCACGACGAGCTCCACGCGGTCGGAGGGCAGCCCGGCGATGTTCTCGGGGTTGCCGGCGTAGGTCAGCTTGTCCAGGACGGTCACGTGCACGTCGGGGTGGTTGTTCACCACGTAGTGCACGAAGTTGCTGCCGATGAAGCCGCAGCCGCCCGTGACGATGATGTTCTTGGGTTCGAAAATCTCAGACATGAAAATCCAATCTGAAGCATGTACAGCTTCTTTAGTATGCCGCAGGAAGTGACGACGCGACACTATTCAACAAAACTATCGGACATTTCGGCATGCGATAAGAGCCATAACCTTCGCAGAATTACCTCCCGTACAAAACGCCTCCGGAATGCAGTCCTTGTCGTAGTGAAAAACCGAATCCCCAGTTATTTCACGTAAGTACTTATAGAAGAAATCCTCCCAGCTTTTAAACTTCTCACTGTTTACAAAGGCTTCTGGGGTTTCCAAAACCGTCTTAACATCTAGCCCTGAAATTACGCCGGAGCTCAGCAGAAGCCATTCGAACGACTCGGGAAGACAAACCGTAACAGTATCGCGGTGAATGTCTTGCAGTTTAAGGACGCGGTCCGCATAGCACCCAAATGCCGCTCCGTCCGCAACAACAAACACGCGATCGTCGAGATGCTGATCCAACCAGCGCAAAATCGCGCTGTTCGTCATGGCCGAAGTACAGGTAAGCTCACTGTCAGCGAAATGCCGTTCAAAGAACTGGAAACCAGACCTACTGTCCTCGCATAGAAGGATAGAAAAGTCCTGTTTTGGCGCCGACCGGGAAATAGCATAACGATGATTCCCGCGATCTTGATAAACAGGGATGAAAGAATGGTATTTTCCGCTCGTCTTAATCTTGTAAATCTCATCCACGCTATACGGAAGATTGGGGAAATCAGCCCTTGAGATCAGCACGAAATAATTCGAGGAATACAGCACATGATGGGCAAACTCATCAGAATGAATCTCTTTTAAGCCCTCATCGACAAATACAATCGAGTCATGAACGGACGAAAGCTGGTTTCGCCAATCATAATCGGTCAAAGCGACACAGGGACAATCACATTGCAAGGAAACACCCGACTGCTCGCCCGTTCGCATGTAGTCTGCGACCATGTCAAACAGTGTCGTCTTACCCGTGCCGCTATCGCCACGCACAATAGTGATGTTCCGCTTGATGGTAAATGTGTACTTGGTTCCCCTGCGGCGGGAAATCTTAACGAGATGCGAACCGTTCATAAGCAGCACCTACAGATACGGAATCGACTCGTGAATCAATTCGGCCATATTGTGAACGATTCGGCCGCTATTCACGACTTTGATTTTAAAATCCTCGCGACCAAAGTCCATCACATGATAGAGATTCACAACGAGCTTGCGGTCTTTCGCCATGTCGAGAATCCACTTGGCACAGTTGTCACCACAGGTAGAAGCGTTAAAAATATGCTTACGATCAAATCTCATAAGCAGCAGCGTTTTCACGCCACCAGAAAGCTGGAGTGGGGAGATAGATCCAAGCACGGGGCTTTCGATGACGTTCTCGGAGACAACATCCGATCGATCGACATCTTTAATTATCGAGACTGCATAGGGATCCGTAATCCAAGAAGACCGGTAAGAGTTTTTGAAATATGTCGCTGTGTTGTAAATCGCTTCTGGCATATCGCCAAAGTAGACGCTTAACACATCCACTTCCAATCATATTGTCTTTATGGTCAACGTAATCATAACGAAAGGGGCCACCAGATAAACGGTGACCCCTAAAAGAAAACAAGCTTGCGCTAGTACTCGCGCGGGCTGTTGACGATCTCGCCGGCGGCGACCTTCTTGAGGTGCTGCCCGTAGACCGACTTGCCGTAGGCCTTGGCGGCCTCCTCCAGCTCGGCGGTCGTGATCCAGCCGTTCTCCCAGGCGATCTCCTCGGGGACCGAGACCGGCAGGTCCTGGGAGTGCTCGACGGCGCGGACGAACTCCGCGGCCTCGTGCAGGCTCTCCATGGTGCCGGTGTCGAGCCACGCATACCCGCGTCCCAGCGTCACGACGGACAGCGTCCCCTCCTCCAGGTACATCTGGTTGAGCGTGGTGATCTCCAGCTCGCCGCGCGCGGACGGCTTGACCTCATGCGCCTTGGCGGCCACGTCGCCCGGGTAGAAGTACAGGCCGGTGACGGCGTAGGAGCTCTTGGGCTCGGCGGGCTTCTCCTCGATGGAGACGGCCCTCCCCTCGCGATCGAACTCCACGACGCCGAAGCGCTCGGGGTCGTCGACGTGGTAGCCGAAGACCGTGGCGCGGCCCGACTCTGCGTTCTGCACGGCGCGCGTAAGGTGGCGCGACAGGCCGTTGCCGTAGAAGATGTTGTCGCCGAGCACCAGTGCGCACGGCTCGCCGTTAATGAACTCCTCACCGATGGTGAAGGCCTGCGCGAGGCCGTCCGGAGAGGGCTGCTCGGCGTAGGACAGGTTCACGCCGTAGCGCGAGCCGTCCCCGAGCAGGCGCTCGAAGTTGGGCAGGTCGGTCGGCGTGGAGATGACCAGGATGTCCCGGATGCCCGCCAGCATGAGGGTGGACAGCGGGTAGTAGATCATGGGCTTGTCGTAGACCGGAAGCAGCTGCTTGGAGGTCACGAGCGTGAGCGGGTACAGGCGCGTGCCGGAACCGCCGGCGAGGATGATGCCTTTCATGTAGTCCTCCGTGTCATATAACTCATTTTGTTACGACTTATATAATAAACTCTATCGGTCATATCAATTAAAAAATATATGAGCGATACCCATTGAACAGGGCATCTAATTGCCTCGGCACGGAAAGAGCGTCAGGAACAGTGAAGATTTACATCGCAGCTCATAAGCACTTTGACATTGATGCACAGGCGCCTTACCAGCCGCTCTTCGTCGGGGCAAGCTCCATTCCAGCGGAAAATCGACAAGCTGGATGGCTGTACGACGATCAAGGCGATAATATTTCCCAGAAAAACAAGCACTACTGTGAGCTTACCGGCCTCTATTGGATATGGAAGAATTCTCCTGAGTCGATAGTTGGGCTCACGCATTATCGAAGGGCATTTGAGTCCCCCAACGACTCGAAGCAGATGCTCAGAGACTATGAAATTGAGAACATTCTTACTAAGTATGACTGTATTGTTGCAGCCAAAGAACCCTGCACAAGCTCAATCGGATGCAACTTAATCACTGTTGCTGAGCAATATAGAGTGATCCACTCTTCGACAGATCTGCTACAGGCAAGGGAAATCATCAGAACGAAATGCCCTGGCTACTTGGATGCTTTTGATGAAGCAATTTGTGAGGAGTGCTCTTTTTCACCATGCAATATGATTATTTGCAAAAAAGAGCTGATGGACCGATATTGTAAATGGCTTTTCAAAATCGAAAAAAAGCTTGAGAAGCGAATTGACTATATAAGTGGTCGCGATAGCTATCAACAAAGGATGCCTGGCTTTATCTCAGAACGACTATTCAATGTCTTCCTTAAAAAGGAAGACATAAGATGCTATGAATGCCACATCTTTAACCCAATAAATAAAGAGGCCCTTACGATCGATCAAAGCACGTGGCCTCAAAGGAGACCGCAACTTACATGCGCTTGCTCTACGAATGCCATATTTAACGGAGTAGACTATTCATCTGTATTTGATTATTCCTTTTATGTAAATCATTACGAGGATTTATTCGATAGATATAAAGACGACCCCCATGGAGCGCTGGAACATTTCATTGCAATCGGCATTAACGAACATCGAGTTGCGCATCCTCATTTTTCTATTGGCTCTCTTCTGAATGGAAATCCCGATTTAAGAAGCAAGTGCAGTGGGAATCTCGAAGCAACGCAAATGTATATAGCGAATCCTAAAGAGTATATGCATCCAATTGGGTATGAAAATATTCATCCGCTAGACGAGCAAAGCAATTCAACTATGGTCACATGGCATGAACGTCGAATTACAGCAGCGCGCATTCGATACCAAGAAAGAATAGAGAGGCTACCTGTACTGGGTTAATTCAATGTAAGAATAAACCCTAGATCAAAGTGAAATAGCACAGACATCTTCAGTGCAACAGAAAGGTAAATTGAAATGAAAATTAACATGGATTGTATTTGCCGTGGAAGCGGGAAGGTGTACGTTCTTCTAAAGAATGTTAAGACAGATGCATCAAATATTCAGGTGACAGCAGCAAAGAGCGACGGAACGACAATACCAAGCTCAATCTATCCATACGAGTCAAATAACAATCAATACGTCATAGTTCTTCCCGACCTCGGAACTGGTGATTGCGATATTCAGATTAATGATTTGAGTGCGCAATATATCTATGATGCCATTAAAATCAGCTTTGGCACGGCAAAATGGGCGTCAAGATTAAACTACAAAATTAAAAATGATTTGTCCCATTCCATAAGGAACTATGACGATAAGCATGACTTGGATGTAGCAAGCATGCGTTTTCACGAGTTTATCGAAGATGGAGATGAGGCCATTCTGCGTTGCTCTGTAAAACTTCCTCAGCGCGACAACAACATAATTGTTATCAACTGCTTCGATACCTCAATGAATCGCATTGAGATCGAGCCGATCACCACCGATGACATTACGATTCCGTTGTGGTTTGCCCCCAATAAAAAACGTCGCGAGATTCAATACTCGGTCCGAATCCCAAATAGCACAAATAGGCTAATCTTCACAATCGAAGACGACAACCATCCGAGCTTTAACAGCTTCGCTGTTGTGGACAATGAAGAGCTCGAAAAGCTGCGCATTTTAACCACGTCGAAGATGAAACCTATTTCGATTGATCCAACTGCATATCCAAAATGGCTTGAACAACACAAGGCAAGCTCGGCGATGCTCGAAAAACAATCGATGGTTACCTTCAAGAAAATGCCTTTGTTTAGCATCGTCGTTCCCCTATTCAACACACCCGATAATTTGTTCAGGGAAATGGTGGAATCAGTTCTTAAACAGAGTTATGCGAACTGGGAGCTTGTGCTGGTCAATGCAAGCCCAGATAACAGCACGCTTGTAGATATGATCGAAACCGCTAAGAATCAAGACGCTCGCATTAGGGTGATAGAGCTAGCGAACAATTCCGGCATTTCCAAAAACACTCTTGAGGGGACAAAAGCAGCGAATGGTGATTTTATTTGCTTCTTAGACCACGACGACACTCTCGAACCCTCGGCGCTTTATGAATATGCGCATGCGATAAATGCTGAAACCAATATCGATCTGATTTACTGCGACGAAGACAAGCTGTTTGCAAATGGCAGCTATGGTGATCCGTTCTTTAAGCCAGATTTAAGCATCGATTTGCTGCGAGGCGTTAATTATATTTGTCATTTTCTTGCAATCAGAAAAACATTATTCGATCGTCTAGAGTACGGTGACGAGCAGTACGATGGAGCCCAAGACCACGACTTGACGCTTAAAGCAATCGAATGCGCGCGGAACGTGGCGCACGTGGCTAAAATCCTGTACCACTGGAGAATTACCGAGAACTCAACTGCAGGCGACCCGAACTCAAAGCTATATGCATGGGATGCTGGTGTCAAAGCTGTACAGGCCCATTTGGACAGGCTTGACGTCGCAGCAAAGGTTTGCCGCGGAAACGACCCATTCACTTACAAAGTTACCTATGCAGTTCCAGATAGTCATCCACTTGTGTCAATCATTATTCCGACAAAGGACCATCCCTCTGTTCTCGACACCTGCATTAACTCGATCATAGAACGCTCAACATACGATAACTACGAAATCGTCATTATCGAAAACAACAGCGAGAACCCAGAAACATTCGAGTACTACTCCGAATTAGAGAAAAGGTATCCCGATACAATCCACATCGAATATTGGGATGCGGAATTTAATTTCTCAAAGTTGATGAATTTCGGCGCTAGCAAAGCGAAGGGCGACTACCTTCTCTTGTTAAACAACGATACAGAGGTTATAACTCCAAACTGGATTGAAAACATGTTGGGCATTTGTTCGAGAAAAGAAGTTGGCATTGTTGGCGCAAGACTTTTCTACAGCGACAATACTTTGCAGCATGCGGGCGTCGGTATCGGAGGAATTGGAGCCGGCCACCTTGGAAAAGACTACCCCAGAGGTAAATGGGGCTACTTCAATCTATGTGACCGCACGCAGGATTTAAGCGCAGTAACTGCAGCATGCCTCATGACTAAGAGAGCTGTATTCGACGAAGTCGGCGGCTTTAGAGAAGAACTGGCTGTTGCTTTTAATGATGTTGACTATTGCCTCAAAGTGAGAAGTCACAACTATCTTGTTGTATATACACCCGATACCGAGCTGTATCATTACGAGTCGTTATCACGAGGCTATGAAATTAGCAATGAAAAGAAAATGAGGTTCCATAGGGAATACTCACTGCTCAACTACCTATGGCCAGAGTATTACGTGAAGGGCGATCCGTATATAAATCGCAATATCGTCAGCGGGAATTTGTATTATCAAATTTAAAAAAGATTATGACGCTTTAATTCTGAGCAGGCAAAGGAAGAATAAAGGGTTGTGGGTTAAACCGACAACCCTTTATTCTTAATAGGTTAATTTATAAAGAAAGAACCCGTTTGCTGAACCTAATTGCGTGATTTGCAATTCAACAGATGAATACTCTGTCAAATCCCTACTAGACATAACATACTTCACATTAAGCTGCCTTAAATCATCTTCAGTCAAATTCACTGTGAAGAGATCATCCTGAGTGGAATTAAATGACGTAGATGGAGCAAATACATTAGCAACGATATGAGCATACCTGTTGTATGCATACTCGTTCTCGTTATTTTCATCGATAGAATTCCAACGCGCCAGATCAGGATAAGCATTGGTGGAGTTAATTACAGGCGCTCCATACGCAGCGCAAAGATTGGCAACTGTCCAAGAACCATCGACAACCCATTTATCTGAATAATCACTCTCTTCCACAAACTGATTAACGAGAGACTCTAAATTCGTATCTGTAAGCGGAGCCGCACCGATTTGAATTGGATTGATACAGAGACCTGGAATTACGCCGAAGCAAATCGCAAAAGCAACGAATAAACCGGTACATTTTTTACCAAGAATAAAGGAGCAAAACGAAAGGCACGAAAAAAGACAGAACAATATAAGCATCAACAGATATAGCATCCTTGCAACAAGATATTTCGCAGAAAGAAGAATGAAAATCTGGATTGCTGAACTCAGAATAAGACCGATTATTAAGATAATTGGCAAATAACCAATGGCGCTGCTATTCCCTTGGAATTCTTTAGCCTTTTCGACAGAAATCAAAAATAGGAGAAGTTCCAGGTAACCAATAGGAAACAATAGTCGCAGAACAGGAACGTTATACATTAAGGTCATTCGAGATAGAAATGACGGAAAACCAATAAATGCAAAGACTAGGAAAAACAATTGAAGTGCTGTAAGCACAGATAACTGCCAATCTCGCCTTTTAATAAAACAAAGCAAAGATGCAAGCGTTCCAAGAGGGAAGAAACAAAGAATGGTTGCAATTTCGCATTCATTTGAAACCAGCGGTGAATCAAAGGCATAAAAGAGTGGAATTGCATAGGAAAAAAGTTCAGAAAGTCCGCTTCCGCCAGTTTCAAAGCGCGCACCAGGATAAACGGTATTCATAACAGATGTCATTGCTTCGGAGGACTGGAAGAAGGAAAGGAATATTAGTCCCGCAGAGATCAACAGGCAGAACACTAAAACGAAAGTATCACTTAGTGACCATGCAAGAACTGAATGTTGATCGTTAGATTTTAAAGTTTGACAATACTCTATTGTTCTAAATACACCCATCAAGGCAAAAATGAAGAAAAATGGGACCATCCAAGCAGGGTACATGAGCATTATGTAACAACCACATAGCCATGCTATAGCAGCTATCGCAATAATCCTGATATTCCTTTTTTGAGTAAAGAGCGCCCTATCCAGCAACAAAACAAGGGCTTGGCCATAAAGAATCACCTCACCCGTGCCCCACCATTGAATAAGTGGCGAAAAACAAAGCAAGCATGAAAAGAGCAAGCTGAGCGGCTTTGACTTAATAATAAGAAAAGCACAATCAAAAGAGACGAGAACCATTAGACATAGTTTCGCGGACCAAGCGAACGCAAGGCCGAATTCAAAACCAAATAACAAATAGCCCCAAAGCACTGGTCTAAATAACGTGATTACGCTCCAGCAGGCAGCGCCATAAACCATCCGGACATCCGTTAAATCTCCTCTCAGGATTTCCGAAATTGGAGCATAGCCATTATGGGACTGAGAAAGTTGAAACAGGGTTCCAACTGAGAACTCATCACTTCGAAGGGACCTCGGTATACCCCAAAACGGAGTGCCAGCGTTTTCAGGGAGCATAATGCTCCACATGCCAAGCGATGATCCGCTGATTTTAAAAGCGATGGCAAGCATCGCAACAATCATACCGATTAACCATCGATATTTATACAAAAATTCGCTTTTGTACTCCACCAATTTGATTACAGAAATGACAAATACAATAGTCAATCCAGCAACAATTAGAACTGCCAAATCGTCATTAAGCATCGGGTTGGCAATTGTAAAGCCAACCGTGCCATAGAAAGCACTAATGTAATTAACAAACAAAGACAGATATATCAGTGCAAAAGATAACGGCAGGGCGAAAATTCCGGCACGGTAAAGGTGATGCAAGCCGCTGTAAACACGATGGTTTCGAGCTTCCGCTGCTAAATAGTTATTCATACAGTTAATCTAAACTCCATCTTTAATTAACCCTGCTGATTTCGCAAAACATCATTCTCATTTTCAAGTATCGCAATACGTTGAGTTAAGTTCTTGCAAGCCGTAACGAGTCTGCTAATCGCAATACTGAGAGATAGAGAAATCATCAATAAAAGTACCACGGCGACGAGAAAAGCAAAATTCGAAGGACTAATAAACCCGATACAGCCTGAAATTCGATAAATCAACTCCGGAAAGCAAACGCTTAATAGCGCCACCACGCACAGGCAGAGCCATAGTAACGAGTACTTTAAAAGTAGCTTTCCTTTGCCGACTAAGGAGACGACATAAAAGAAAAGGCCACTAAAAATTACGCCAGCGCCCACACGAATTATCATACTCATTAGTGAGCCGCCTTTCTATAAACAAAACAGGCCATGGAAATTGCAAGCGAAACTTTAATCATGTAATAAATTGAAGAAAAGCCAGAAATTGATGACACTCCGCCCTGTCTCTCGCGCATAAGTACGGGAACCTCAACCACTGAAAGACCAGTTTTTAATGCTGCGGCAATAGATTCAGGCTCAGGGTAATCGTCTGGGTAGTCCCTACAGAACAGGTCTATAGCCTTTTTTCCGCACGCGCGAAATCCAGAAGTAGGATCTTTAATCGTCTTTCCGGTAAATAATCTCAACCAACCAGAAAGCCATCGGATACCCACTCTCCTTAAAAATGTAGACTGAAAGCCTTCCGTGGGCACGGCAAATCTGGAACCGATGGTTAAATCGGCACCATCAATAATCGGCTCGATTAAATTCCCGATATAAGAAGGATCATGCTGACCGTCACCATCAACCTGGACATCAATGTCATAGCCATGCCTGAGCGCATATTTATGACCAGCCTGAACGGCACCACCGATGCCTAAATTTTGCGGAAGGTCGAGGACATTAAATCCATGCTGACGACAGATAGATAGAGTTTTATCGGTTGAACCATCATTTACAACAACATAATCATAGCCAGCTTCAACAACCGACGAAACAGTCTGAACAATATTGGCTTGCTCATTATAGGCAGGAATGATTACCAACACCCGCAACATGTCATCCATTAAAACCCCAACGATCCACATCGGACCTATATTGAAAATAGAACTTGCTTAATTTTATCCAAACAAACCAATCTCGAGAAATGCTCACGATAATAATTGAAGCCATTGGATCCCAAAGCTTCAATGGCGTCTTTATTCATTGAAGCAATTTTCACCATGTTGCTAGCAAGTGCGCTAGCATCTGAGGGATTAGAGACGAATCCGCATCTAGCAGAACGAACCGCATTGGCGCCTTCGCCACGCATTACAGCAAGTATTGGTTTCGAAGACGCCATGCAACTTGAAATTTTCGCCGGAATAGTAAGCTCTAACTCAGGATTGTCAGCAAATGGTGCAATCATTGCCGTTGCAATATCTGAATACATGGGCACAACTTCAGGATCTACGCGCCCAACAAACAAAATGGACTCGCTTAGTCCCTTATTTACAACGGTCTTCTGCAATTCCGCTCTGGACATGCCATCGCCAAGAATTAGCAGCTTCATCTCAACAGAACTATTTTTGATTGCATACGAAAATGCCTCAATAACTGTGTCAAGGCCCTGTGCGGGAGTTATTGATCCGGCAAAAAGGAAAACACACTGACTTCCAAATTGTGATCTCAGCTCCTGTGAAACACTCTTTTGTTCGTAAACCTCCTCACAGTGCTGAGGTATTACGCTTATCGAAATATCTGGATTCAAAGGTTTAATCCTATGAAATAAGTTGTCGGCCAAAGAGTCACTCAAGGCAATCAACTTATTACAGGCAGCATACTGCTTGTCGCAAAACGATTTGGCAAAAGCTCTCAGAAAGCTATTTTGGACATTTAAAACGGTGTACAAATTTTCGGGCCAAATATCCAAGACATAGGTGACAAGAGGACATTTATTTCGCCATGCAGCAAACCTTGCTGGAATTATCATCAAAATAGGACTTGTATTATAGCAAAATACAACGTCGTAATTGTTTTTGAGCCTTAACGCCTTGAAAGATGCAGTAATCGGCCAGCTAATAAAGTTCAGGAAAATGCGGGCCGAAGTATTACCCTTTCGGCGTATTTCACCAGACCGAAAGACAGACGCACCATGGTAATCATCGCAACGATGGCCACAATAACCATATCCTTCAGCCCATTCACCTGAAGGATAATTTGGAATACCGCAAAGGACATCAACGCTTGCACCGTCTTCAATAAAGCCTTCGACGATGTCGTTGACTCGAAAAGTCTCCGGATAAAAATGCTGCGTTACGACAAGTATTTTTTTACCAGCGCATGAGCTAGTCATTAAATGCTCTTCCTCCACACCATCTTGTCCACGACGCCGGTGTAGCTCTGGATGATCTTGACCACCTTGGTGGATACGGTCTCGTCGGCGTAGTCGGGAACGGGCGCCTCGGGCAGCGACCCCTCCGCGTCGAGCTCGACGGCGGTATGGACGGCCTGCAGCAGGCCCTTCTCGGAGATGCCGGCCAGCGTGAAGCAGGCCTTGTCCAGCGCCTCGGGGCGCTCGGTGGAGGTGCGGATGCACACCGCCGGGAACGGGCACCCGATAGAGGCGAAGAAGCTCGACTCCTCGGGCAGGGTGCCGGAGTCAGACACCACCGCGAAGGCGTTCATCTGCAGGCAGTTGTAGTCGTGGAAGCCCATGGGCTCGTGCATGCGCACGCGCGGGTCGAGCTGGAAGCCCGTGGCCTCCAGGCGCTTGCGCGAGCGAGGGTGGCAGGAGTACAGGATCGGCATGTCGTATCTCTCGGCCAGGGCGTTGATCGCGGTGAACAGGCGCGTGAAGTTCGCCTCGGTGTCGATGTTCTCCTCGCGGTGGGCGGACAGCAGCATGTAGCGCTTGGGCTCCAGGCCGAGCTCGGAGAGGATATCGGAGGCCTCGATCTTATCAAGGTTGGCGCGCAGGACCTCCGCCATGGGCGAGCCCGTGACGTAGGTGCGCTCGGGCGCGCAGCCGGTATCCCTGAGGTAGCGGCGCGCGTGCTCGGAGTAGGCAAGATTGACATCGGAGATCACGTCGACGATGCGGCGGTTGGTCTCCTCGGGCAGGCACTCGTCCTTGCAGCGGTTGCCGGCCTCCATATGGAAGATGGGGATGTGCAGGCGCTTGGCCGCGATGGCGGACAGGCAGCTGTTGGTGTCGCCCAGGATGAGCAGCGCGTCGGGTTGCACCTGCACCATGAGCCTGTAGCTTGCGGCGATGATGTTGCCCACGGTCTCGCCCAGGTCGGCGCCCACGGCGTCCAGGTAGACGTCGGGGTCGTCCAGCGACAGGTCGCGGAAGAAGATGCCGTTGAGCGTGTAGTCGTAGTTCTGCCCGGTGTGCGCCAGCAGGCAGTCGAAGTGGCGACGGCACTTCTTGATGACCTCGGACAGGCGGATGACCTCGGGGCGGGTGCCAACGATGATCAGCAGCTTCAGGCGACCGTCGTTATTAAAAGAAATATTGGAATTCATAGTTTTCCCTAAAAGCCGAGTCTAGTATTTAGCCAACAATAATGAGGCGGACAGCACGTCACCACATTCAACAAGTTTTGAATCGTCCCTATGCAAGGTCTCGGAGCATCCACCGACATCGTAACAAACGACCGGAACCCCACAAGCCTCAGCCTCAAGATTGACCGTAGGATAATTATCTTCGTATGTTGGATTGAATAGAACGGAGGCAGAACTATATAGTGAGGCCAACTCTATCTGAGAGTCGGTTCGCGGAATACCAACCACCCCCGGAGGTAGTTGCCTCATCTGCTTAGCACTCAGTCCAACCAAAACAATAGAATACTCGGACTTGTCAAGCTTATCCGCAAGGGCAAAAAAGTCTGAAAGACCCTTACGCTTGGACCATGGAGAGGCAACCCCTAAAATAATCTTCCTCGAATCAAGGCCGTATTTCTCCTTAACGCTAAAAACCTCACTATTGGATCGTGGCTTAAAAACGTTGAGATCAATCGTATTGTGTACAACCTCAATCGGATACTTTGATAAATAGCTACAAGCAACCAGTCCAGCCAGCCATTTAGAAGGGGTAATGATAGTCATTCGATTGGAAGGCAGCGAAGTGAAAATCGAACGTTTGGCCCCGTAGCTCCATTTACATGATGCAGAATTAATAGTTGGAGGATATCCCATAAGTTGAGGGCACCTCTTGGCGCCACATCCAGTTTTCCATTGATTGCAGCAAGAATAGGTGAAATAAGGGCAATGGCCGGTAAAAGCCCAGCAGTCGTGCAAAGTCCATACAACACGACAATCAGATTTCATCAACCATTTAAACAGTTTATCAATATTCAAATAGTAACCATGGAGGTTGTGCAAGTGAACCACGTCAGGATCGAACTCATCAAGACGATGAATCAACGCGTCGGTTTGCCTCACCGAATGAAAGCCTACCTTACCGTCAAGGAGAGTAAGACCAACGTCAAGTATAAAATTAGCCGGTGACCCAAAACAGTATTCACTGACACTGCTCGCAGGCCTTCTTCTGCCCCAGCAAGCAAGCGATTCGCACCCTTGATCAATAAGAGCAAGATGCTCCTTCATCATAATGCGCCCAGTGGATCCATTTGGAACGCTATTAATGTGAGCGTATCTGGTCAAAACCTCTAGACTTCCTCGTAGTAGGTGTCGGGGTCCTCGGGGTCGAAGGGCTCGTTGGCCCACATGACCGTCACGAGGTCCTCGGTGTCGGACAGGTTGGTGATGGAGTGCGTGTAGCCGGGGATCATCTCCACGGGGCGCATGTCGAGGCCCGAGACGACGTACTCGTCGACGGGGAACGGGTTGCCCTCGGCGTCCTCTCCCACCTTCCTGAGCTTGATCGACGCGGTGCCGGAGACCACCAGGAACCTCTCCCACTTGCTCATGTGCCAGTGGTTGCCCTTGGTGATGCCGGGCCTCGAGACGTTGATAGAGACCTGGCCGCGCTCAGGCGTGCGCAGGAACTCGGTGAACGATCCGCGCGCGTCCGTGTTGGGTCTGAGGTCGTAGGCGAAGTGCCCCGGCTCGTAATAGGAAAGGAACGTGCTCCAGAGCTTCTTGGAGAAGGAGCCCTTCGAAAGGTCGGGCACCGACAGGGTCTCGCGGCTGTCGCGGAAGCACCCGAGCAGGTAGACTATCTCGCCCAGAGACTTCACGTCGGTGTCGGGGACGCAGCAGAACCCGTCACCGTCGACGCGGTCGAGGCCCTCGTAGCCGCAGCGGTGCTCCTGTCCCAGCAGTGCGCCCAGCATCTCGTCGACCAGGTCGTCGATGTAGAGGAGCTCCAGCTCCACGGAGGGGTCGTTGACGGTGTAGGGGCGGCCGTTGGCGACGGCGTCGCAGAAGGTCGCCACGGCGGAGTTGTAGCGCGGGCGGCACCACTTGCCGTACAGGTTCGGGAAGCGGTAGATGAGCACCGGCGCGCCGGTCCTCTCGGAGTACTCGCGGAACAGGCCCTCCCCCGCCAGCTTGGACTCGCCGTATACGGAGCCCTCGAAGCGGCCCGACAGGCTCGCCTGCGCGGAGCTGGACAGCATGACGGGGCATTTGTTTCCGTGGCGCTCGAGGGTCTCGAGCAGTGTGGAGGCGAACCCGAAGTTGCCCTCCATGAACTCCGCCTGGTCCTTGGGGCGGTTGACGCCGGCCAGGTTGAAGACGAAGTCGGCGCGGGAGCAGTACCCGTCCAGCTCACCGGGCGTCGAGTCGACGTCGTACTCCATGACCTCGAGGGGGAGGAGTTGCTGGTATTTCGCGCGGCGGTCCTTGCCGTCGCGGACGTTCTTCAGCGCGCAGCAGAGGTTCCTGCCGACGAAGCCCCTGGCGCCGGTGACGAGGACGCGCACCCTACTGCACCGCCTCGTGCTCGCGGCCCTCCAGGGCCAGCTGCACGTACTCGGCGGTCTTGATCTTGGCGATGGTGCCGGCCACGTCGAGCCTCTCGGTGTTGTGGGAGGTGTAGGACTCGTCGGCCTGGGTCTCCACCTCGCCGTCCACGACGAACTTGTCGTAGTTCAGGTCGCGCGAGTCGCAGGCCACGCGGTAGTAGCCGCCCATGTCCTCGGCGCGCAGTCGCTCCTCACGGGTCATGAGGGTCTCGAACAGCTTCTCGCCGTGGCGGGTGCCGATGACCTGCGTGCCCACGCGGCCGAAGACCTCCTGGACGGCCTCGGCAAGGTCGCCGATGGTGGAGGCCGGCGCCTTCTGGATAAACAGGTCGCCGGGGTTGGCGTGCTCGAAGGCGAACTGCACCAGGTCGACGGCCTCGTCCAGGTTCATGAGGAAGCGGGTCATGTTGGGGTCGGTGACCGTCAGCGGCTCCCCTTTTCGGATGCGGTCGATGAACAGCGGGATGACGCTGCCGCGCGAGCACATGACGTTGCCGTAGCGGGTGCAGCAGATGGTGGTGCGGCCGGCGCCGTTGCGGGCGTTTGCGTAGATGATGGACTCCATCATGGCCTTGGACTTGCCCATGGCGTTGATGGGGTAGGCGGCCTTGTCGGTGGACAGGCACACGACGCGGTCAACGCCCTCGTCGATGGCGGCGTGCAGGACGTTGTCCGTGCCGATGACGTTGGTGCGCACGGCCTCCATGGGGAAGAACTCGCAGGAGGGCACCTGCTTGAGGGCGGCCGCGTGGAAGATGTAGTCCACGCCGTGCATGGCGTCGCGCACCGACTGGGCGTTGCGGACGTCGCCGATGAAGAAGCGCACCTTGGAGGCGAGCTCGGGGGACCTCTCCTGCAGGCGGTGGCGCATGTCGTCCTGCTTCTTCTCATCGCGCGAGAAAATGCGGATCTCGGCCAGGTCGGTGTTCATGAAGTGCTTGAGTACGGTGTTGCCGAACGAGCCGGTGCCGCCCGTGATCATGAGGGTCTTGTCCTTGAATACGCTATCGCACATTTCAAGCTCCAATTAAAATAATAAAGATGAATGAAACTTAAACAATTAATAAGTAAATACAAAGCTTACCGATACGTTTCTTATCCTAAACGAAAAGACGACTGGTGAGCATAAATTTGAATTAAAAAGCGTTTATACCTGCGCTAAAACTGATAACTCCCCCATTGGCGTTGAAGAAGTCATTGCAGGTAGATATAAAGCGTCAGCCGCTCACTTTTATATCTAAGAATTTAGCGAATCACTGATGCATTACTTCCGAATAATGCATGGAAGCATCGCGACACATCCGGCAAAATAAGCAAGCGAAATTGCAATACTTGTCCCGTTAGGTCCGAACGACTGAATCATTAAGCTGGAAAGAGGGACAACAACGATTAAAGCAACTAAATTACCAGCAAGATTACCAACCATCTTTCTTTTAACAATTGTCAGGTCGGAAAAGAAACCGATAAACGCCGTAAGCAGAGAGCTAATTACCGCACCGTATAGCAAAAAAGAATACTGATGAATTTGGTCACCGAAAAGTAGTCCCAAAAAGTAGTCGCCGCAGATAAAACAAGCGAACAAAATAAGAATACACAAGATAAGGGCGCCAAGAACGACCTTCGCCAACATGGTATTAAATGCTTTCTTATCCCCCGACCCACTAGCGCTCGCAAACGCGCCGAGCAAAGGGGCATAGGCATTAACAGCACCCGCCTGAACGATTGCCGCGGGAGAACAAACCGAGGAATAAACGCCCAACATTGAGGCCCCTAATGCAGCAGCAAGTTCTTGACGCGACACAGATGTAACTGCAGCGCAACAAAAAACCCCAACCGTAGCGGGAAGACACTTATAAAACAGTTCAGACATCGCCTTGAACCTAAAAGAAGGAACGATCGAATCGAAATTCGAAGACCAACGTACATCAACAACCATTACAGGGAGAGACACCGCAATCATTAGAACGATGCTCAATACAAGAGAATGTGAGATATACATTCCTGCGCAAAACGCAAGAAGTGACAAAATGCCTCTCAGCAGCATCGAAATGCCACAATAAATCATATTTCCTGCTTTTTGATCAATGCCGTGGAACACATCGACCATCACTTCTATTGACTTATATATGCAATAGAAGTAAACGGGGAGAAGGGAAGACTGCTGACAGGTAAAGAATGCATAAGGTAATACGAAAACAAACCCCAACACTATTGTGATTAGACGAAAACCAATGTATTCCCCCGAAGAATACTCACATGAAAGATCAGATACCTGAAAGGATCGAATCTTATATAAACCGATTGGAACAAATAGATTGCTGATTGTCATTGCCAAAGACAAATCACCCGCATAGCTAAAATCTGATGAAAAACGAACTACAGCAACTGTCGTTAACCACTGGCAAGCGAGGTATGCAACCGAGCCAACGGTATTCCATGTGATGTTTTTCTTTAAATTGTCAGTCAAATTAACCCAATCGATTTAAGATCTTTCAATCTACTATTTAAAGCCTAACCAATAACCTCTTTGGCGATTGCATCAATGCTTTCACCGTATCCAACGCCAGGCACGGCCCATTTGCCATTTAAATCAACAGTTCTCGGAGCACAGCCACGACTGACATATTTAAAGCGAGCATCAATACACGGATTGACCAATGACTCCGTTGAACCATACGCCTTTAAATGTTGAACCTGTGCCCGCAGTCCTTCACGAACAGATCCGAAGGTGTAGCCTGGGTTACCAGGTCCAGTGGCGCCAAGGCCTCCAAAATTGCACTGATTAGGCTGAACCAAATTACCAAACTTCAAATATCCCGTTTCTTTCATCACCTGTCCATATAAAACCTCAGGTGAGACACCCTCCGACTGAGCCTCTTCATATAGAATTTTGCAGAAATCTTTAATATTCGACGCTCCCCTATCCGTGTAAACGACTGAAGGGAATCCTTTTGAACCCACGGTCTTTGTGAAATGATCGGCGGCATCTAGATAGGTTGAATAGGCGGACGACATAATAAAACCTTCGTATCCAGTCATACTTGCGCCGTTACGCCCCTCCTTAATGCCACAATTTAAATAGTGGATGTAATAGCTCTTCAGGCTCATCCCGAAAGCCTTCCTCAGGTCCGCATAACGATTTCGATAGCCGTAAACGTCGAAGGACTCGTTACCGCGCCGGCCCTCGGCCATGCCGCAGCTGACGAAATGACGCAGAACGGCCGCATCGTCAACAAACTTGAGGCCGCCCTTGACAGTCGTAAAGGCATTCAGGACGTCGCCGTTGTTAGAGGTATAGAAGTCGAAATCGTAAACGGGGGAATAATCGGTACCGCCTTGCGAAACGACAGCGCCCGCGAGGGAATCGCATCCGGTAGCGATCCTCCCCTCAGCGCGGCCGCTGCTGAGGTAATGGCCGTATAGAGCGGTGAGGTTGGCACCGAACGCGCGACGAAGGTCGGGGTACCTGTTGTAATAACTCAGCACGTCGAAGGACTTGCTCCCGCGCCGGCCCTCGGCCATGCCGCAGCTGACGAAATGGCGTAGCACGGCAGCATCGTCAATCATTACAACGCCAGCGGGGCTTCGTTTAGAAAAAGCGCTGCGAATGTCTTCGTTATTCGATAGATAAAAAGAAGGGTCGTAGACAGAAGAATAATCAACGCCATTGATAGTCGTAGCGTATCCCTCAATCTTTGAGCATCCAGTCCCATGCCTTCCTTCTGCTTTTCCAGCTGTGACGAAATGTTCGTAGTACTTAACTAAATCAAAGCCAAAGGCAGCTCTTAAATCTGGATATTCATTAAAGTAGCTCTGTACGTCAAAAGTGGCAGAACCGCGCCTGCCTTCACTCATACCATAGTTAATAAAATGGTCTAGGGCTAAATCGCTATTTCCAGCCGTAGCCTTGGCAACGTCGGGATTATTCGACAAATAGTAATTAGCATCGAATACGGAAGAATAATCGAGCCAAGTTGACTTAGGAAATTGCGCAATAATCGCATCGGCATCGGCCTCGCCAAGACGCCTGCAGCCCTCATCGCTAAAATAATTCAACACGTCCCCCGCATTAGAAATAAAGCCATGCTCGATTAGAATGCCGGGAATACCCTGTTCGCGGGCGCAACGGATGACCGCAAACTCATCTCCGACCTCCATTTGGAATACACCGCGATAGCTGAGCCCCATAGAAGCGAGGTTGTTCATTACTTTATTCGCAAGCTCCACAGAAACTTGCGTGTAATCATATTCATTGGCAGTGGGGGCATATACCTCAGCGCCATGTGCAACAGGCGAACCGGAATTGATATGGAAACTAACAAAGGCCTGTGCGCCTTGGCTCACGCATCGTTGGACACGATGGAGGTAATCATTTCCGGAGTAGCCGCCGCTTTGCTCGCGAGCAAGAACGACTTTGAAACCATACGTCTCAAGCTTATTCTTGCAAGCAGCAACGATCTTCCAAGTTAGATCCGCCTCACTCTTACCATTTCCCTGTGCACCGGGATCAGTCCCGCCATGGCCGGCATCAAGGGCAATTACCCGAACGTTTTTTCGTGCCGAGCGCGCAGCATAAGTAGAAATGCCGTCCGGTGAATCGGCACACTCCAACGCCTGTTTAATTGATTGGGCCTCAACGGCATTGCCATCGCCGTCTGCATAGTAAACGGAAGTGCCCTCGGAATTAGCAGAGCCATCAACAACCGCAAAAGAATAATCCCTGTCAGAGAGATCAATCTCATGTTCAGCATCATCGCCTTGAAGGACATAGGTTATTGAAGTAAGAAAGTATGTATTGAACTCTAGCTTCGAGCCAAATGTAAATGCAGCAGAATTAACAGCCTGCGCTGAAGCGTCAACAGCTCCCTGAACTCCATTGGCGCTCACATAGTTTAGCGTTGCGGAAACAACAGTATCGCTGTCATTAGGAGTTGCAAACGCGACGACTTGGTCAGTCCCGCTAATAAGGTTCGGATAGGCAAGGTATATATATTGAAAAGAAGAATCCGTCGATTCGGCTTGCGGCTCAGCCAAAGAAGCATTTACACCGAAATCCTCATCAGCCGATTCGTCGACGTCCGCCGGCGACGATTGCTCAACAGCTATGTCTCCGTCGGCAGTGCCCTCGTCATGTGAAGCTACAGCCTCATCTGCGAACGCAGCATCTGATGTAATATCCACAGATCGCACGCTAGTCGCAGCATAAGCAGCGGCTACAGGACTCAACAAGGGTGAAATCGTCAAGAGAGCAGCTAAAGAAAACGCTGTTGAGACACGCAACGCCTTTTTCATATTGTATCCCCCATCAAAATAATGATACTAAGGGTAGATTATCTTACAATGTCCTCCGCATCGGAAGTCCAGTTGTCCAAAGCACGGGAATTGTTATAAAGGCAGATGGAAACCTGCCCCTATTAAAAGATAGCAAGCGTACTCAGCAAGCTTTTTTCGTCTCTAACAGTTTAGATAACAGGTGATGATTCGGGGACCGAAAGGTCCCCGAATGCTATGCTCTTCCCAGCCAAACAAAGAATCCGCCCGAGCGCCCACCCGGATCTTTGTTTGGCGACAATCCCTCCGGGTGGGCACTCGGGCGGATGGGACAGATCCATATGGGAAGAGCGAACCCATTCAGGGCGCTCGTGGCGGGCCTCACCGCCGACGAGTTCCTGCTGCTCAGAGAAGCCGTCGACAGGAGGCGCTGCCGCGACTAGGTCGGCGTCGGCACGCTGGCCGAGGCCGCAGCGACCTATCGGCCGGACCCGAAATGCCCGGGGTGCGGCGCACGAGGAATCTGGAGGGGCGGCTCCGCCGCGACCGGGGTCCCGAGGTGGCGCTGCCGATCCTGCGGCAGTAGGTTCAACTCCCTCACCGGGACCGTCCTCGAGCGCTGCCGAATGCCGCTCCTCGTCTGAGCCTCCTTCATCAGGCTCATGTGCCACAACGTCCCCGTCGAGCGCACGGCCGAGCTGTACGGCGTCAACTACAAGACCGCCTTCGAGCGGCGGCACCGCGCGCTCACCATGGTGTCCGGTTACCGGGACCGGATCGTGATGCGCAACACCGTCTGGGTCGACGAGACCTACATCAGCGACACCGACCTCTCCAAGGGCTACGGGCAGGCCCGCAAGCGCGGCCTCTCCCGCCAGAAGCTCTGCATCTGCGTCGCCATCGATATCCACAAGAACCCCGTCGAGGTCGTCTGCGGCCACGGGAAGCCCAGCTCGGCGCGCGTGAGGGATGCCATGAGCGGCAAGATAGCGCCGGGGTCGCTACTGATTCACGACCTCAAATGAGCCCACGGCGTGTCCTGCCGCTCGACGCGGGACGGCGCGAGGCCCCTCTTCCAGGTCTTCGCCGACGCCTACGAGAGACAGTCGGTGGTGATCACCACGAACCTGGAGTTCAGCAGGCGGGGATCGGTGTTCGGCGACGACCAGATGGCCGCCGTCATAGACCGCATCGTCCACCACGGGAGGCTCGTCCATTTCCGTGGGGAGTCCTAACGCGTGCGTCACGCCCTCATGCGGGAGGGGCAGGTGCTCAAAAAGGGCGCGCACGGCCGGCGCGCGCCCTGCTCAAATCCCGATGCCCTTTTTGCTCAAATCCTCTTGACGCAACACGCCAGATCCCCGCATCAGCTACGAGAATACCCGGGCAAACCAACGGCGGCACCCGATCCGCATTGAGAATATAGGAAGGTGCCTGGGGTCGCTCGTGTCAATCCTGATCTAGAAGATACAGTGAATACTAGACTCATCCATCCGCAACCGGCGGCATGGCCGTATCGAAATAATCGCCATCCAATCGAAACGAAATTCATATCTCAATACTAAGTTTGACCACAAAGACTATGAACCAAACGGGAATTTAAAGCGAAAGCTATACGCGCGAAGAATTATTATCAATGACCTCTTCGGCAACACATTTAACTAAAGGAATCTCATAGGAAAATGCGCGATCGTGCTTAAAAGGAATAAACGCACCGAAAGTTTGTTTTTTACTGTGAACAATCGCATTTCTTACTTTATAAATACGGGAAGCTATTAATCCGGCCACATTATCGGATTCCCAATCTATAACTGGAGCATCAGATTCAAATTCAACCCCATTGCTCGAATACCACGCAGGCCAATCGAAACGATAGCGACGTAGGGATTTCATTAACTGAGGCACATGGACACACGACTCAACCAAGTACTCAAGCTCACGTTTTTCATTTCCAAAACCAAGTTCGCTCTTATGGGATATTTCTTTTTCTAACTTACTAACAATCGAATACAGATACTGATCGTTGTATGCAAATTCAACCGACTGGAGCTCGTTTCTCAACAATTCGGTCGTCATTTTTCGATAGGCGGAATTAAAGTAAAATTCAACCGAATGATAGAAGGACAAAAACTGCAAATATGGGCTTCTCGAAGACACGCCAAGACAAAAATGATTGACAGCGCTCTCGTCAAATTTTACATCCGGAACACAATCAATTTCTAACTTCGTAACAAATAGCCTCCCATAACTTCCTTTTTCTAAAAACTCATCAAGCGATGAAATTAGCCTCAGCGGCCTATCTAAACAAGAGATGTACTTAAATTGGAAGGAAGCCGCTCGTTCACGAAGTTGTTTCGGTTTGCTAAACCCTTTGGTAGTTATTCGTAAGGAGAGAATACCTGTGATTTCAACAAAAGCAGATATCCAATCACCAACATTATGAGATACGGTTCTTCCATCGGTGATTGAATGCGATCTCAGGCGTCGCAAAAAAGGATTTCTGCCTCTGAAAGTATTGCCGTCAAAACAACCTTCATTTAATAACATTAATATAATACAAAAAATATATGTAACGCTCGCCGGCCCCATTCTAAATTCAGCAAAAGCATTTACCGACTTACATGAAATTTGATCTGTATAATGAGTTGCATATAATCCGGATATATCGACCATACACTCATAGTTCTTACGATTTGAAAACCATTCCATACCACGAAAATCAACAATGGCCTCAACCGCTTTATCATATTCGCGTTTCAAGTCGTCGTCATTTATAATAATTGTCTTCTCAACATCCGAAATCTCGGGGTCAAACTCTTCTTCAATTCGATAACTGAGATTTAAATGGCATGTCAAATCATCACTGGCATTATTTGGAGAGCTCTTGATTCCCATGATGAAGCAAAATACTTCTTTGAAAGAGACATAATCGACAATATCCATAAGATACCTCTTAACTTTTATGTGACACTTGTTCTCAATACTATATCTGTCAACAATTTTTAATGTCATGAATTCTCATTGCCGGCGCAACAGTCTTGACTAGAGAGAGGCCCACGCAACCCAATACAATAATGCATCCAACAAAACCAAATAGCGTAGGTGACCAAGAGCAAATGCAAGTTTTTACTAGAATCGCAAATCATTATCAGTAAATAGCCCTAAGGCTGACAGCTTTGCGATGTTTACAAGCTCACCGAGCCACCTATTTCTCAAAACAATCGCCGCGAGTCAAAAAGAACAAGCTGTTACGACTTGCCATCATGACTAATTTATTAGACGATTTTCGACAAACGAATCAAACGCGGCAAGTCGACCGTTACGAAAAAAGCACCAGGAACTCAACATAACGAGGGAACGACTTCACACTCGTATAATTCAACAGGCTCCTCAATCGAGTTTGAAAGTCCTCCTTAATCTCGCATCTGTTTCCGCTGCAAATAATCAAAAGCAACGGAAACAGTTTCGTAGACATAAATGGAAAATCTGATAGCCACAAAATCATCAGAGCCATGTTAATAGTTAATGAATGACCAACATAATGGGGCTTATAGGACAAAATGTGTGTCCACGTTGGGGGCATCGGCGCAGGTCGATGCCCCTTTTTCAGCCGTTTAAATTCCGTGCCCGCTTTAACCGCTCGGACAGAATGTGTGTCCGGTTGCCTATCGTTCTCGCAGGTAGATAACCTTTTCCGGAACCGTTAAATACCCTTTCGGAAGAGGTGCCCATGAAGGCCGTTTATTGCCCCTACTGCGGCGGTCGGACCAAGCGCAACGGCAGGACCTCATCGGGGTCCCAGCGGTGGAGGTGCACGGCCTGCGGCGCGTCGACGACGGTGAGGTACGACGACACGGCGACAAGGCTGGACGAGTTCCTCGGGTGGCTCCTCTCCAAGGACTCCCGAGCGGCGATGCCGGGCGGCGGGCGGTCCTTCAGGCGCAGGACGGCCGAGTTCTGGGAGGTCAGTCTCGTTCCCCGACGGCTACGGGGAGGCCGACCTCAGGTCGCTCGCCTTCATCGACGCGTGCCAGGACTTCGTCTTCCACCGGAAGACGGGCAGGGGCAAGAC
>NZ_QRVE01000001.1:163420-396737 GCF_003462685.1 Collinsella sp. AF23-4AC
GTGAGGTACGACGACACGGCGACAAGGCTGGACGAGTTCCTCGGGTGGCTCCTCTCCAAGGACTCCCGAGCGGCGATGCCGGGCGGCGGGCGGTCCTTCAGGCGCAGGACGGCCGAGTTCTGGGAGGTCAGTCTCGTTCCCCGACGGCTACGGGGAGGCCGACCTCAGGTCGCTCGCCTTCATCGACGCGTGCCAGGACTTCGTCTTCCACCGGAAGACGGGCAGGGGCAAGACCCACCTCGCCATCGCGGTCGGCGCCGCCGCTGTCAGGGCCGGCAAGTCCGTGAGGTTCTTCACCGTCGCGCAGCTCGTGATGCACTTGGCCGACGCGCGCGACCGCGGCAGGCTGCGCAGGGAGCTCGACGACCTGCTGTCGGCGGACCTGCTAGTACTCGACGAGCTCGGCTACGTGCCGCTCGACGTCGAGGGGGCGAGGCTGCTGTTCCAGGTCATGTCGGCCCCCGAGGGCACCCAGAGCCTCATAGTCACCACCAGCATAGAGTTCAGCAGGTGGGGCACGGTGTTCGGCGACGACAAGATGGCCGCGGCCGTCGTGGACAGGCTCGTCTACACGGGCAGGCTGGTGGAGTTCAACGGCGCCAGCTACAGGATGGAGAACGCGCTGATGCCCGGGAAGGGTGAGGCCGAATGAGGTACGCCGCGGAGGACTGCCCGGTGAACAGGATGAGAGACCGCGACGCCGGCGGCTGGGACGCGCAGACGCTCTGCGGGCTCTTCCAGTGCCCGGGCTGCGAGCTGACGCCAGACCACCCGCTGATGACGGGCGAGCGGGGCGGGATGGAGGAGGTGCCCCCGGAGGAATGGGAGATACCGTTCTAGGCAGCGGGCGGGCCGGCCGCGACGGCGCCGGCCCGCCCGGAGGCGGTCAGCATGAGGGTGTCGAAATTCGACAGACGTATTTGTCGATTTTTACTTGACGGAACACATCCCTGGGGGCGACCTGCCGAGCTCCGCGGCGATCTCGCGGGCGCTGCGGTTGAGGTCGAGCATCCTCTCGATCGTGTTCCTCTCGTACCTCGTGAGCCTCCCGTACGACCTCCCGGACGGCTTCGGTCTGGACATGTCGGCCTCCCTCCATCGAGGGCCGGGGGATTCCGGCCTCTCTGGGGTTGCCTACCTGGATTCGCGCCTCAGGACTCAGCGCAACGCGTTGCGCTGAGTCCTGAGGCTGTTGCAATGAAAATGAGAATCAAGGCCCCGAAATGTTCCTCATTAAGCAGAAGAAAATAACCGACGAATCCTTCCACGACCTTGTATAGTTTTAGGATTTAGACGAAGCCAACACATGCCTATAATATGCCAACTTGCTAAAGATTAAAGGGCGGCAATCTTCATGGGTGGCAGAGCCTGCCACCCAAATGACGATAGACCGCCAGCAAAAAACCAATCAGCATCGCGTCTGTTCCTCGCAGTAGTATTACTGCTACACCGACCATTAGCCCAAGAAATAAAAGTGCCTCTTTATAGCCGAGCCCGACTTCGGTAACGCATAATTACATTCGCACATTGATGACCATAAATCGGTAAAACTATTCAGGTTTCCACAATCTGAGCCGTTAAAGAACTAACGGACAATTCGACATTCTGGCCAATCATCTCATGTGCATGCTCGCCATCGTCAGTTTCTAACATTTCCTCTCCGTAAATCGGTTTATAGGAAATTTGTATATCGGCCTGCTGCGCAAAAGAACACCCAACGATGTTCTCATATCTGAATAAAAGCAGTACGGCTCCCTTTTTTCTAAGCTTGCCAACGAAGCTGCAAATTTATAAACCCCTTCTTGAGGAACACATAAACGATGCTGATCCATGGACGAAGCTTTGCCAAAAGCCGAATCATCCTTCAGGCGAAGTCGACAGGCCGGTCCATCCCCAACATTGCGAATTTCGATAGAGAGACGCACGGCCTCATTTACCGTGCTTGTCCAGATACCCTTATCTCCATCGATGTCGACAGGCTTATCGTCAACCAACACCTTATCGATTATAAAAAACGGACGCTTAGTATTTTCCCGTTTAAACTCATCTTGTTGCCTCTGCAGATTACGATCAAGTTTATTCAGTCTTTCGGTCTGGTAGACCGAATACAGCGCAAGAGAAATGGAACCGGCGCCAACAGCAGCAGAGCCGATATATCCAAGCAAATCCCCCGGATCAAAACGCGCTTCAAAGACTGCGCAAGGCGCCTCATACATAAATAGAACATTCACCAACAACGGAGCGCAAAATAGAAATGTCACTACTGAAATTAAGATAAATAGAAGCTTATGAGTTGTCATTTTCATTAGCAAAAAAACTCCCGTACGAGAGACTTCTTAAGAGCCTCAAGCATTTAAATCTGTCGTTTCATGTCAAATCACATCTTTATATTCCTATCGTAAGTTATATCGAGATTTATCGGTTTATATAAACTTGTATAAGCTTATCGCGGAATATCGTTTGTTTCGACCCGCTAAATCCAACATATCGAGACAGGCAATTACCGCAGGATGGAAAGTTGTTACACCTGTAAAAGTCATCGGTTCGTTCTAACAGACGTGCTGAATGACCCGTTATCCACGGCCTGAGGGAAATCGACCCCAACATGGTAAAGTAGTCGCAACAAGCAACCATGGAGGAACAATGCTCAGCATTCACTACGGCGACAGAGACGATGTGATTTATGACACGTCGACATTCTTTGATTACAGCTATTCTCCCTCTTGGCTGCAAGATCCCCTGTCACAGCGCATTATCAAATCCATTGATAATGGCACTGTTCTTGGCGCAAACGCAATTGACACCAAGGTGCTTGGCGTTATTCCGCCAGAGAAACTATCAACGGGCACCAAAACACTTCTACTGATGCTCTTTATGCCTCAAAACCTCTACAACGCCTCAACCTGCGGAGATAATTGCGCCTATTGGATCTTGCGCATCGCCTCCAAGCATGACATCACCATCAACCTCTACCATATGATGGATTTTGGCAAAGCGCGTTTTACAGCCCGTGTCATCAATTCCGGACAGATTGTTCATACCATGGATGAGCTTGTCCTTATCTCGGCAAAATGTCTGAGGGAGGCTCGAGCATGAGAGGGGAATACCAGCTGACCGTAAGGACCAATAAAGTTCAGGTCAAACTCACCATTCGCCGAAACCTCACCATCATCCAAGGCAAAAGCGCAACAGGCAAAACCACCCTGCTGGACAGTCTCCGTGCATACGAAAACCTAGGAACCCAAAGCGGGATAATCGTTAATTGCGCAGCCCCCTGCCGCGTCATCGGCGGCATCGATTGGGAAGCGCAACTCAGCCGCATCGATAACAGCATCGTGTTTGTGGACGATACGCAAAAATTCGTAAGGAGCCATGCATTCCAACATGCAGCTCGGCACAGCTCTAACTACTACGTCATAGTTGCCAGGGACGAATTGCCCCAGCTCCCCTATAGCGTGGATGAGATCTATGGTCTCAAGAACACCAACAGGGCCACAACAAAATATCCCGTCTACACACGCACGTACACTTCTACATACCGCATTTACGGAGACGAGCTCTACGATGGAGATCTACCAGAAGAAGTCATCGTCGAGGACAGCAACGCCGGCTATGAATTCTTTAAAGTCCTGTGTGCCAAAAGCGGAATTCGCTGCGTAAGTGCCGGTGGCAAATCAAACATATACGAAACCGCTCTGAGCTCCTCAGCCCAAAAGCTGCTCGTAATTGCAGATGGAGCCGCTTTTGGTCCCGAGATGCCTTATGTCTATTCACTCAGGAGATTTAAAAAGATCGAGCTCTTTTTGCCGGAATCGTTTGAATGGCTTGTGCTGAGATCGGGACTCTTCAACGATGCCCAAACGCAAGAAATGCTCCTGCATCCTGCCGATTTCATCGACTGCGAGAAGTTCTTCAGCTGGGAACAGTTCTTTACGAAACAGCTTAGGGAGCTGACCCGAGACAGCTACCTAGCCTACAGAAAAGAAACTCTCAATCCCGCCTACTTACAGCAGCATGAGCTCGAAACGATTGCCGGATCGTTGCCCAAACTCGGAATCACTTCGCACTAGATCGAGAAATACTCGCTCTCGCTGCTAAGATTCGGCCCCAACCACGGGTCGCCATCGAGGAAGAACTCCGGCCAGCGCTGCATGAACAGGGCCTGTTCGCGCTTCCAGCGGCGCAGCTTTTCTTCGTTGGCCTCTTCCCTGCCGCGCGAGGTGAACTCGTAGTGATACAGCTCGGCACAGGGCGTATAGATGGTGCGGTAGCCCGCCTCCCACACGCGAAGGCAAAAGTCTGCGTCGTTAAAACCAACCGCGAATTCCTCGTTATAGCCGCCGACCCGCTCAAATACGTCGCGTCGGACCATCTGGCAGGCACCCGTCACGGCGCTAAAGTTGCCCGGGCGAACTGCGCGCTCATAGTAGCCCTCACGCCTTGCCGAGAAGTCCTGGTTGGCATGGGCAAGTGCGCCACGCACGCCAACCAAAATGCCGGCATGCTGCACCAGATGATCGGCAAAGTAGAGTTTGGCGCCCACCACGCCCGCATCGGGACGCTGCAGATAGCCCATCATCTCTTCGATAAAGTCAGGGCTTATGACCTCGGTATCGTTGTTCAGCAGCAGCAGGTAATCGCCCTTGGCATGCTCAACGCCAAAGTTGATGATCTGGGAGTAATTGAACTCGCCCGGCCAGTACACAACGCGCGCCATGCCCTTGCCTTCGGATGCTGCAGCCACGCGCTCTGGCAGGGTTTCGTAATACGCAAACGTCTCTGGGGCTTCACTGTTGTTCTCCACCAAGACGATCTCGTAGTTGGCATACGTTGCCTTCTGGGCGATCGACATCACGCAGGCATCGAGCGTCTCAACGTGATCCTTGGTGGGAATCACAATACTCACCAGCGGCGCAGGCTCCGGCAGCGCATAGCGCATGCGGTAGACAAACGGCGTCTCGGCCTCCTCGACCGTTCCGCAAATGCCCAGCGCGTCAAAGTGACGCTGAAGCGCAAGGCGCCCGGCTTCAATAGCATACGGCTTGCTATCGGCAGAGCCATCGGCGGTCGATCCCGGATGAACGCGCCAGTGATACAGCACATGTGCAACGTGCTCAAAGCGCGCGCCGGCTGCAAGGCAGCGAAGCGTCAGGTCGTAATCCTGAGCGCCCGCGACGTCTTCTGGCGACATGCCAATACGATCGATGAGCGCCTTCTCCACCATCAGGAAATGCGTCACGCAGTTATGGCTATAGAGCAGGTCGACGTTGAGCCGCGTCTTAAAGACCGGCTGGCCCCACTCCCCCGTTTTCTGGAACATGTCCTCGTCGCAGAACAGGACCTGGGGACGCTCGTCCTCGGCCGCCTTATTCAGCGCGGAAACATACTGGAATAACGCGTCCGGTTCCAGAATGTCGTCATGGTCCAAGAACGCGACGTAGTCGCCTGTCGCTCGCTCGATACCTGCGTTGGTGTTGAGCACAATGCCGCCGTTGCCGGGAAGCTCGATGCGACGGATGCGCTCGTCGTTGGCGCCTGCCGCAAGGGTGTCCACCGCGTCCCATTCGGGCGAGGCGTCCATGAGCAGCAGTTCCCAGTTGTCATAGCTCTGGGCTAGCACCGATTCCAGCAGCTTGCGCAGGTAGACCCGATCAGTCTTGTAGCACGGCACCACAATGCTCACGAGCGGTCTATAGGCAAAGGCCGCCGAAGCGACACGCTGGCACGCCAAATCGGCCGGCTTTGCGCGATGCTGTTCAAACCAACGTCGATAAGCTGCGTCGTCTGCACGCGCGTCCTTCATGCGGTTCCAACTGTCATCGACCATGCCGTTGTACAGGCGACCATCCATGGCGCAAAACCCGCTCTGGATCTGCTCTGTGGGGTCGCTCACAATTGCGACAAAATCTCGTATATCCTGAGGCATCTCAACACTCAGATACGTTTTATTGACGCGGCAACCGTTGCGCTGGGGAACATCGACCTGCGACTCAAACACATGCACGGTGACATCGATGGCATTCATATGCGTATCGAAGATCTGGAGCTCAGGTGCGCACTGGGGGTCTCCCGCCCAGGTAACCTCATAGCGCCACACCGCGCCGGCGTCTGCCGGCAAATAGCGAATGGCATCGATCTCGTAGCGGCCGCAGTGTTCGCCACGCTGCGCATCGCGGATAAGCGCACACAGCGCAGGCTTTGCTTTGTAGTTAATCTTGGATTCCAGCTTGGCCACGCGGCTATCGAGGCGAATGGAGCCCAACCTTTGGCCACCGGATGCAAAAACGACATCCATCGACGAGCCATCCAAAAACGGAAGCACCAAGACAGCGAGCTCGCGCTCGTAATCGGAAACGGAAGGGCAAAGCGCCAGCACACGGCCATGATCGACCGGGAGCACCAGCGACGGCACACAAGAACCGCTCGTCGTCGCATGGGCAAACGCTTGAGAACCCTCCTGCTCAATAAGCGCGGCGACATCCTGACCGACATAGCGAAGCAGCACAAACAGACGGCCCTGACTGCGGCAAAGTGCCAAACGCTTGATACTCATCTACACTTCTCGCTTTCCCAGGGCGTTCGCCGCCATGCGCTTGCAGGCACCCAGGCGCCCAAACCTCAAGACGTCGTAATCGAACATGAGCTTTTTGCACTCACGGACATTGGGGGCCTTGCTGGTAAGCGCCGCGCGCACCATAGCAGCAACAGAAGGAGCGCATAGTGCGAGCGCGGCATCGCCGCCCACAGCAGAATCGGCAAGCGCCGTGGCAACGGCAGCAAGCACCTTGCCGCAGTCCGAACCCAGCAACCTGAGCGCATCGTACAGCACCAGATCGCATAGGAAGTACGCCAGGTCATCGGCGTGCTGTACATCGAGATCGTCGCGCTGCCAGTCAGCCATCACCGCGGAGTAAATCTTCACGTGCTCCAGCAGTCGCGTCTCGTCGTCATAGCGCATGGTGTCCATAAGCGAGCCCTTACGCGCGACACGGTAGTCATACAGCTTGTTCGAGATAAGCGCAGTCTTGCGCGAACGACCGTACACGGCAAAATCGAAGACCTGGTCCTCGCCATACTTGACGGTTTCGTCGAACACGATCCCGTTACCCAGCAAAAACTCACGCTTGCAGGCGGTGCGCCATGCAAAGGGGCGAGACGCTTCCTTAAACAGCAAGTCGGAGCTATAGCCTTCAAACGATACATCGCGCGGGCTCAGCACATAGTTAAGCCACGGATACCCCGCCTCCAGCGGATACGGATTCGCGCCAAAGGTCAAAACGTCGCAGTCCTCGCGTTCAAAGACATCGACGATCACGCGGCATGCATCGGGCGCAAACCGGTCGTCGGAATCCAAAAACGCGACGACAGGTGCCGTGGACGCAGCAATGCCTGCATTACGGGCGCTCGACAGGCCGCCGTTCTCCTTATCGACCAGCGTAAAGCGCGCGTCCTTTTCGCAATAAGCAGCCGCAATATCGCGCGAACCGTCCGGCGAGCCATCGTTGACCAGCACGCCTTCCCAATCGGGCATGTCCTGTGCAAGCAGGGAGTCCAGGCACCAGGCCAGGCACTCCTCCACGTTATAGATGGGAACGACAACGGAAATCTTGGGGGTAGCCATAGTCACTCGCTCCTACTGTGCGGCCGGAACGTCGTCAGGGTGCGGGTTGTCGCCGTAGGTGCGCTGATACGTCAGCACGCGCCAGACCAGCGGCAGGCCGCCAATCTTAAAGTAATGCTTAAACGTATTGAGCTTGCCCGGCTTCTTAAAGCCAAAGCGCGAATCGATATAGGCACGGGGCGACTTGACCATCAGGCGCAAGTCGGTCTCGCCACGCGGATCAAACAGCGACAGGTCAAAGCGACCGGCATCCCAATCGGCCTTGAGCTCGGGCGAGGCCTTTTTCCAAAACTGATCACGCAGTTCATCGACCAAACGCTCATCATTCCAACGGTACGTATCGACCTTCATGCGCATTAAAATGCCCTGGAGTTGAGCCTTGAGCTCGGGACGCTCGTCCAAAAAACGTTGCATCTCGGCATATTCGTCGCACACGCAAAACACCTTGTTAGGCGAATTAACGGAGCTCTTCTCGTTATCCTGGCGATAGCACAAAATGGGGTCCGTAATAAACGCGGCACGCTCGGCGCAAGCCCAAACCTTAAAGTTAAAGCCTGCGTCCTGATACGAGGCGCCCGGCGTGGGAAGGAACCGAATCTGATTGTCGTTGAGGAACTGGCGCCGATAGATAGCCGACCAAATGGAAGGTTTGCGGTAGAAGATGCCCGGGCGATCGACGGGACGATACGCGGCGCCCGTCATATGCTCGTCGACAATCCCAAACAGCTCACGGCGCTCGCTGGGCGTGGACCAATACAGGTAAAAGTCGCCCTTTACCACATCGGCATGCTCAGCATCGGCCTTGGCGACCAGCTTTTGGAGCGAATCCTCAAACATAAAGTCGTCGGACTCAAGGATGCCCACGTACTCACCGCGCGCCATCTCCAGGCCGCGGTTCATCGAGTCGCCGTAGCCGCTGTTGGCTTTATCAATCATCTTAACGCGCGCATCGCGCTCCATGTACTCGCGAATAATATCCGGCGAGCTATCGGTAGAGCCATCGTTGATGCAAATGATCTCAATGTCCTTGAGCGTCTGCGCCACGGCGGAATCGAGGCACTCGCGCAGATAGCGCTCGACATTGCAGATGGGAACAAGCAGCGAAACTTTAGGGGTATCAGAGTTCTGCAAGAGAACCTCCTGTTGAGTAGCGTGTAACAGGGTTATTTTAGCAGCCGAGTTGCGGCGGGCGGCAGCGCTTGGAACTAGAGAAAGCGCTCCAGGCAGGCCTTGAAACCACGGGTCGAAAGATAGAACAACGTGGCGTCTGCCATTGAAACGCCCGAGGTCGCCGCAACGAGCTTGTGGGCAACACGTCGAACGGCGCCCTTAGCAGGCATATCCGCCCACTCCGTTCCCAAAAACGTCGTGAGGTCCATGCTGACGCGAGCCGCCACGCGATGGAAGTCATCGGAATCCAAGCGCGCCAAATCAAACACAATAAGGTCCAGGAACCAGGTGATCAGCTCGCCGGGGCACAGGTCCAAAAGACCGTAGGCCGCCCAGTCCTCCAAGACTTCCTCGAGCATCCTCATGTGGGCGTCAAGCTTTTTGGCGCGAGCCTCGGCACTGTTGAACTCGTGCGTCGCCGATTCGCTCTCCATCACGTAGTGGTAGAACTTATCCGGCATAACGACGGTCTTGCGGGCAAGCGCATAAGCCGCAAATTGGAAGACGACGTCCTCGCCCAAAGCCAAACCGGGGGCGAAGCGAATGCCTTCGCGATTGAGCAGCTCGCGCGAAAAAGCCGCACGGCAGGCATAGGGCTGAGCATTCGAATGGAACAGCAGTTGGGGATCACGGGCGCCGAAGGCACCAGCTTTGGGGCTCATGAGTTGCTGGACGCGTCTGGGGGCAGCATCGGCAGGTTCACAGACGCCGCCAAAAACGGCGGCCTCGGCATCCGCAGACTCCATGGCATGCAGCACGCGCTCGACCGTCTGGGCATCGATGTAATCGTCGGCGTCCACAAAAAAGACGGCCTCGCCCTCGGCGACATCGATACCGGCATTTCGAGCACACGAAACGCCCGCGTTTTCCTGGTCAATCACCAGTACGCGATCGTCGGCCTGCGCGATCTGGCGCAACACGTTCAACGAATCATCAGTCGAACCGTCGTTGACGCAGATAACCTGAATCGAGAGCTCAGACTGGACCAACAGCGAATCGAGGCATCGCTGAATGGAGCGCGACGAATTGTAGACGGGAACGACAATGGTCGCTTTGGGGGTCAAAGTCTCTCCCATGTCGACCTACCCCCTCAGCGATTCGATGAGGAAGGCAGCAACCACACCTGGGCCTCCAACCGAGGCGTAATACTTAGCACGCCCCAAGGCACCATCCGTCGCAAAACTCGGATGCTCGTCAACCCAGCCCTCAGGATCTTTGAGGATGGCAGCGAGATTTGCGCGCTTCCACGGCTTGAGATCGTCAAGCGAAAACTCCCCCGCGTCCAAGGCCGCTTGGAACTCCTTGGCCATCTGAACCAGGAACTCCTTATAGAACTTAGGCGCTAGGCGCACGTAGTTCCACATGTACGAATCGTACTTAATGAGCTGATTGAACTTGAGCATGCGCGCGACGTCATCACTTGCGTGGTCACGGGCATAATCCTCTCGAATCCAACGCTCAATCTCAGCATACTCGGTATTGACGCAAAAGACCTTAGCCGAAGAATTGACCGAGGAATTCTCGTTGTCCTGGCGATAAGACAACACGGCATCATGAAGGTAAACAGCCTTATCGGCGCACGCGATCACCTTAAAGGCGAATGACGTGTCCTGAAAGGATGCCCCCGGAGTCGGCAGAAACGTAATGCCGTTGCGCTCAAGAAAATCGCGACGGTACACGGCCGACCAAATCGACGGCTTTTGCTTAAAGAACTGCGTCGTATCGCTCGGGTGCACTGGCTTGCCACAGTCCTTGGCTTTAAACATCTCGTGCAGCAAACGGCGCTCCTCGGGCTTAGACCAGTAGAAATCAAAGTTCGCCTTCGCAAAGTCGGCATTATTGGTATCGGCGGCCGAGACAAGCTTTTCGAGTGCGTCGGACGCCATAAAGTCATCGGACTCCAAGATGCCCACGTACTTGCCACGCGCCATCTCCAGACCGTGGTTCATCGAGTCGCCGTAGCCGCTGTTGGCCTTGTCGATCATCTTGACGCGCCCATCGCGCTCCATATACTCGCGGATAATCGCCGGCGAGTTGTCGGTCGACCCGTCGTTAATGCAGATGATCTCAATATCCTTGAGCGTCTGCGCCAGGGCGGAATCGAGGCACTCGCGCAGGTAGCGCTGAACATTGTAAATGGGAATAAGCAGCGACAGAACAGGGCTGCCAGAGGCGTTAGTAGACAAATGTGCTCCTTAGGAAATACCTGTCGTTTCATGGTATCAAAGGGTCAGCGCGCTAGCGGGCGTTTATATAATCTATGGAGCTCGCAGAGGCAAACCGATAAGAAAGGACGTCATGCAGCCCAAAGCCGCACGCAACATACCCATCGAAGCACTGCGTTTGGTCGCGGTCGCCGGCATCGCGGTGTTCCACACCTTTCAGTGGACCTTCCAAGCCGTCTGCGTCGGCGCCGTGGAATATGCCCCACTTGCGATGTCCCCCTATTCCGGCGTGCTCGGTTTTATTAACCTGCTTGGCTGCTGGGCCAACGAGGTCTTCTTTATGATCTCGGGCTACTTCCTGATTGCCTCGGCGGCTCGCGCCTGGAGCGATGGGGCAACGTGGACATCGCAAATACAGCGGACGACGCAGCGCCTTGGCAAGGTCATTTTGCCCACTGCGTTTTATTGCCTCGTGGCACTCGCGTGGTCCACGGTCGTCTCCCCCATTCCCGATGTTACCCTCAACACGCACTACTGGTACACGCTGGGCCTTGAGTTTATCTGGGTCTATGCCGCCACGGTCTTCATGACGCCATGGTTTGGACTGGCTAAGAGTCGACTCTCCCAGAAGAGCTACACGACGACGGTCATCGCCGTTGGCATCCTCGCATTTGTTGTTAACGGGTATTTAGCCGCCATGAGTGCGACAAGCGGCGGTGAGTTTTCTTGGCTCCAGAAACTCATGAGCGCCGTCACGTACGTTATCGCGTTTTTGATCGGCGGACTGCTCCGCGACGTTACCGATGTCATAGATTCGGACAGGGCGGGCGCCTTAGGCACGCGGTCGCTCTCGGCGGTTTTGGTGCTCGCCACCATCCTGGAAGGAGCACTCTCCTTCACCGGCAACCTCACGGCGATGGCAGCCCTCTCCTACAAATCAACCTCGTTGATCTCGTTTGCCCTCGCTGCCGCCTCCTTGCTCTTTGCGGCAACCCGACGCAGTGTCTCAGGCAATCCGCGGACTGCAGGTGTCATCGTCACCTTATCGACCGCCACGCTCGGTTTCTATGTGATGCAGTCACTCACCAGTAGCATGTGGCGTCCCGTCTTCAATACGTTGCTCGCAAACATACTGATCAGCCAAAGCAGCCCGGCAGCTATATGCATCATCACGGGTACCGTCATTAGCATCATCTTTGCTCTGGCACTTCTCATCATCGATGCAGTTAGAAGCCTTATCGAACGCAAGCTCAAGCGGCAATAGACATGCTGCCCTCAGACGCCAAAGCCGCTACACCCATGGCAGGTTCCTGCGTTTTATTCAAAGCTTGCCGTCAAGGTGCGCCGAGCCTTTACAATAGGACAGTCCCAAGGACGTATTCGATAGCTTCCGTGCAGCGCATGCGCGCCGCGCGTGAAAGGATATATTGCCCCATGCCTTCCACCCTTCCCGCTCCCATCGATAAGCTCGCCATCGTCGTCGTTACGTACAAGCGTCAGGAACTCCTGGCCAACTTGTTCGACTCCATGACCGAGCTCACGGCAACGCCCTGGCGCATCGTGATCGTCGATAACGAGAATTCGCGCGAGACCGAGGCCATGTGCGCCGCATTTAACGAGCGTCTGGCTAACCTGTGGGGCACCGACATCGAACAGCCCGACGCGAAGGGCGGCACCGACCGTGTCATCTACGCCCCGCAGCTCGAAAACGGCGGCGGTGCAGGTGGCTTCTCCGCCGGCACCAAATGCGCCTACGACCTGGGCGCCCAGTGGTTCTGGGTCATGGACGACGACGTGCTCGTCATCCCCGAAGGCATCGAGCGTCTTGCCAAGTGGACCGACCGCTACGATGTCATCCAGGGTTCGCGCCTAGACTTTGACGGCGGCGCCTTCTTTTGGCAGTACCAGCTCATCCTTTCACTCGGCATCCCTAACCCCATCGCTAAGTGGGATCTAGGCCCCGAGGGCTACCGCACCATGAACCAACTGTGCTTTGAGGGCGGCATGTTCTCGCGCCGCGTGGTCGACAAGATTGGCCTACCCGACGCGCGCTTCTTTATCTACGGCGACGATGCCTGCTATGGCTACTTGGCCAGCCAGCACTTCCCCGCCGCCGTTGTTGCCGACGTGGTGCTCAAGCGCGCCCGCGCTGTCTCTAACTGGGACATCGCCGGCAAGCGCCAGCTCAACTCTACGAGCGACACCAACCGCTACTACATCATGCGCAACCGAGGCTTCCTCGCTCGCTATATGCAGATCTACGGTGACTACCACCCCATGCTGTTCCGCCTGGGCAATGCCGCGACCTTCTGCAAGGAATTCATTCGCCTGGCCGCGGTCGACAAGTGCTTTAAGACCGGCATTCCGGCGCTGCGCCGAGGCATGAAGGACGCCCGCAAGATCATCAAGGATCCCAACTGGAAGCCCATGCCGCCCATGAAGGACACCGAGTAACGGAAGCCGGAAACACCTCGGCGCTTAAAGCCGCTGGCACACCGTAGCCACATGCTGCCCATCAAAACCGAACCCCCAGCGCATGCGACCCACGCCGGGGCGCGGCACACGGATTTCGTCGATGCCGTCGCGCTCTATGTCGAGTAGCGCCTGCACGGCCAGCAATTCCAGGCCCAGCGCACCCACGCCGGGGTCATACATCATGTTGATCGTTATCAGCGGACGTTCATCGAGCATACCGATCGTATCGGCTATGTCGGACACAGCGCCCGTAGGAAAAACCTGGATGTCCCAGCGATCCGCGCCACACTTTCGCCTCGAAGCAGGATTGGCATAGCCCGGCAAGCCAAAGCAGAGCCCCTGCAAGAACAGATGATATGGCAGCGGCTTATCTGGGTCGGTCTCACCGATTCCCGCATCCCCCAGGATGCGGCTTAGCGCCCGCCTCACGGTATCCTCGTTCCCACGGCACAGCCCGTCGCGAAACGCATCGACGTCTCGAATGTCTTCGGCAGCGCACTCAAACCACTCAACAATCACTAGACGCAAGGCCTGGCGAAGCTCTTTATTGGGCAATCGCAAAGCACGGAGGCGATCGCCATGCTCTGGCTCCTCAGTCATATCTGTCGTCAGGAAACCGGACAGATACAGCGCTGTCCACATGCCATCGTCAGGCGAGACATCTGGCTCTGCAGTGCCCAAACAAAGCGGGACCTCAGCGCACCCATGGGCCTCGAGCAAATCAAACAAGACCGAAAGGCGGTCGAGATTCCACCCGGCAACTACCCTACTCAGGCAATCGGCATATCCATACAGATCGGCACGCACAGGCGCCGTGCAGCCTCGGCCCAGAAAACCGATCACACGCTCTGGACTCGAGCAATAGGCCCTGCCAAACCGATACCCCTCGAGCCATTCACGCGCATCATCCAGGTATTCCTCGCGCCCAGCATGATTCAAAAGAGCCTCGACCTCGGCATCCGAAAAACCGAAACATCGGTCACACCACGCCGACAGCGGCGTCGTCAGACAATACGAGCAGCCGCGCGAAGAAAGCGCCGCTTCGGCAGGACCGGGACACTCCCCCATCAGACACGTCAGCCGCAACGAATCGCGTGCAGTGGCAATGGCGTCAAACAGCACACGGTCAAGTAGTTCTGCCGGATCGGCGCCGGAAGCGCCCCTCGCACTCGCGCGGCCCAACCACGCCGCGTCGTACCCATCAACGAGCAATACAACCTGCTCATCGCAGGCCATCTCCAGCAGCTCAATGAGCACGCCAAGCACCGAGGCGACCTCGTCCTCGCTCGCCACGCCACGCGCAACGCGTTCGATGTGACGCACCTTATCTCGAGCTAAATCCGGAGCCTCCAAGAGAGCCAACAAGCGAGCGCACTCGCCCGAAAGGGCATCGCGCACGACGCCGGCAACAGCGGGGCCACGCCTCGCAGCGCCAGAAAAGTCCAGCGATATCACCGGATAGCAAGCATACTCATCCCGATAGCGCCCACCGTCCGCATCCCAAATCTGAGCATCGGCAAACGAGATCCGACCGGCGCGACCGACCGCCGGACGCTCCAGAAAAGCCCTGAGCATCGACAAGTTCATGCTCTTGCCAAAACCCTCGGGTCGACAGCACACCACAACGGACGCGTCACAGTCCAACACATCGGCAATAAACATGGTCTTGTCGACCAGTATGCAACGACCAATGGCATCGGCAAAATCATGCACACCGACCGGCAAAACCGCATCAGCGACATGGTTGACAAGCCGTACGCCAAAAGTATCGCCACTGTTGCAATACTCCTGTTCAGACACCGTAACTTCTCCCTAAAACGCAGCACGAAGCCCATTGTAGCGAGCAGTTCAAGTGCAACGCTGGATCCGTGCAAAGGCATCGGGCAACGGTAGGAACAAAGGCCTTGAGGGGGCATAACAAATCGTTGTGCAACAAAATGGGGCCCGATGCAACTGCACCGCCCCCCATTGCGAATCTTTAGTTGTCGGGCAACCGAAAGGGACTACTCCTCGGAGTCGTTCTGCCCAGCAGCCTTCTTTTGCTGATCGAGCTTATGCTTGCCACTCACAATAGACGTGGCACCCAGCGTGGCCAAGCTTGCACTGGCAAGGCTCGCCATCACAATCAGATCGCCCGTCTTGGGCATATTGCCGCCAGATGACTTGGTAGTTGTAGTCGTCGTGGTTGTAGTGGTCACCGCCTTGGAGTCATTTTGCTCTTGACTCTTGTTGTCGGTGTTGCCCTTACCGCCGGCCTCGCCCTGCTGCTTTCCGTCCTCGGTCTTGTCCTTGCTCTCGTCCTTCTTCTCAGATTCAGACTTCTTATCCTCGTCCTTCTTCTGAGCGGATTTGTCGTCCTTCTCCTCAGAGCTAGAACCCTTATCAGATTCGGTCTTCTCGGAAGCCTTGTCCTTGGAGTCGCCCTTTGCGGCCTCGGTCTTTTCCGTGGAAACCTGATCAGAGTTGTCCTTGTTCTGGGTCGAGCCATTATTGACGCCAGCCATCAGCGAAGAGCCCAGCGCAGAACCGAGTTGCACGGAGAAAGAAGGCTTCTTGTCCGGCGAAGCAACAGGGGCGTCCGGTGCCTTATTCGAGTCGTCCTTGGAAGCATCGGAATCAGGGGCTGCGTCAGAGCCGGAGCCGTTGTTAGAGTCGGTGTCAACGGACGAATCGCTCGAGCCGGTAGATGAGTTAGAGGTGTCAGCGCCAGTCGAACCAGAAGCGTCGCTGTCCGTATTGCCGGCAGAGCTTGAAGGCGAATCGCCCGCAGCAGAGCCGTTCAAATTGGAGCCGTTCGGGGTAGAGCCGTCGTTGGTAGTGCCACCAGCAGAGCCATTACCGTCAGCATCGGTCGAGGGCGCATCCATCCTGTCATCGTTGGCGTCGTCACTCGAGTCGTCATTCGAATCAGGTGTCGGCGAGGGCACCGGCGTAGGCTCGGGCTGCACGGGCGTCGCAGCGGCAGCCTCATCCTCGGCGATAAAAACCAAGCAGTCCTTCAGCTCATTCTTATAACGATTCTTCCAGCCCTCATGATACTGGGGCTGACTTGAAAACTTGGTGGCGACATTGTTGACCACGCTATTGGAGAGCGCCGTCACAAACTCGCGGTCGGACATATCGTTGGAAAGATTCGCCCAGCGGAAGAAGTCTCTGCAGCCACCGGTGCCGCACATGTTGGTGATGCTCCACACCATGCCCTTGACGCAATCGGCGCGGCCCGAAATATCAATACCCAGGCCGCTCTTGAGCCACGCCTCGGTCACCGCATAGTACGAGTTGTACGCATAGGCATCTTGAAGTGCTGAGAACTCAACAGGATCGGTGTTGTACGCACCTTGGAAGGCATCTTGCACGATATGGCCCAGCTCGGTGAGCTGGCCGTTCTCGTACATGACATTGCTCGCGTTGGAAATCTCGCTGCCGCGATCAATCGCATCCTTGAGCATGCTGTATTTTTCGGGGTTGTAGTTGTAGGCCTGCTTCATAAACGGAATGAGCGACCATCGACGGTCGAACTGGTAATAGCCCAGCGCGTTATAACCGTCGCCATACGAAAAGCCCTGGTTGTAGTTGCCATGGCTCTCGTACTTGGTAAAGTACTTCATCTCGGGAGTCACGTTGACAAACGAAACACCCTGGACCGACCTCAGCACGCCCGAGAAGGACTGCTGGGTGTAGAGACCCTTATCGATATCGGTGGCATCCGAGGCAACGCCCGGCGTGGGCTCCTCGGCAGCGGCGGGTGCCGGCGCGGAAACGGCGCCAAACGAAAGCGCCAGCGTCAGGCCCGCGACAATCGCAGAATGCTTGGGCTGCATAAGATCCTCCCTGCATTGGTGTAGTTAAAGTGCAGTTTGCAAAGATAGAAATAAGTATTGCAGCTCGCCCGTTGTTGCACAACAACCCCTCGGTAAACGGCAACAACCCTCCGCGAAATCTTAAGGAATTGCGCTCAACCTACAGTTTGATGTCGAAGTTAATCTCGGGGACGGCAGCAAGGTCGGCCAACGACACGCCGTCGACGTACTTTTCGATCACGTCGTCCAGACCGCGCCAGAATTTGACGGTCGAGCAAAGATCGCTGCGGGCGCAGCTGTTGTCGATGCCATCGCATGCCACCGGAGCCGTGCTGCCCTCGACGGCGCGCAGGATGTCGCCGGCACGCACCTCGGCCGGGTCCTTGGCCATCATGTAGCCGCCGCCCTTGCCGCGTACGCTCTTAAGCAGGCCCGCCTTCATAAGCGGACGAACCAGCTGCTCCAAATACTTTTGCGAGATATGTTCGCGGTCGGCGACCTCGCGCAGGGCAATCTTGCCCTCGGCGTCGCCCAGCGCCGCGATATAGATCATCAGCCGGAGGGCATAGCGGCCCTTGGAAGAAATGAGCATACCTACCCTCCCATTGCATCTGGGACAACATAACCAGGTTTGTTTGTCCCAAATCTTAAGTAAGTGGGACAAACACAACAGGTTATTTTGTCCCACATCTAGAAAAGTCGAGTGGATTAGTCGGGTTTTCCCTTGACTAACGCCGAACCCATAGTAACTTTATTCCGAGAAGATTCCTAGGGTTTCGTACACCCATGAGTACACCATATACAGAGAGGGACAGCATGAGCGCAAATCCGCTGCTTTCCATCGAAGGTCTGACCGCCTCCGTGGACGAGAAGACCATCCTCCACAACGTAAACCTCAACGTCGCCGCCGGCGAGACCCACGTGCTGATGGGACCCAACGGCGCGGGCAAGTCCACCCTTGGCCACCTGGTCATGGGCGATCCCGTCTACACGGTCAACGACGGCCGCATCGTCTTTGACGGCCAGGACATCACCGAACTCACCACCGACAAGCGCTCGCGCGCCGGCCTGTTCCTGAGCTTCCAGGCCCCGGTCGAGATCCCCGGCGTGCCACTGTCGAGCTTTTTGCGCGCCAGCATCGCCGGCCGCCCCGGCCTGGAGATGAAGGGCAAGGAGTTCCGCCGTCGCGTCAAGGAGCTCGCGGCCGAGCTTAACATGGATACCGCCTACCTCAACCGTGAGCTGGGCGTGGGCTTCTCGGGCGGCGAGAAGAAGAAAGTCGAGATGCTCCAGCTTCTGCTGCTGCAGCCCAAGCTCGCCATCTTGGACGAGACCGACTCCGGCCTAGACGTCGACGCCCTGTCCACCGTCAGCCACGGCATGGACGCCTACCGCAAGAGCTGCGACGGCTCCATGCTCATCATCACGCATAACACGCGCATCCTGGAGCACCTGGATGTAGACCGTGTCCACGTTATGGTGAAGGGCCACATCGTGCGCGAGGACGACGCCTCGCTCATCCCCTGGATCGACAAGAACGGCTTTGAGACATTCGAGCGCGAGGCCGCCGAGCAGCGCGCCCAGGCCGAGTCCGCCGCTGCCGAGCAGCAGGCGTAAAGGGGCGACGCAATGACCAAGAACCGCACCGAGGTCGCGGACATCGACCGCAGCCTCTACGACTTCACCTACGGCGAGGAGGGATTCGAGCGCCTCGACGCCGGCATCACGCCCAACATCGTGCGCGAGATCAGCGCCAAGAAGGACGAGCCGCAGTGGATGCTCGACCTGCGCCTCAAGTCCCTCGAGATCTTCAACCGCTTCCCGGATCCGACGTGGGGCCCCTCCATCGAGGGCCTGGACATGGACAACATCGTCACCTACGTCAAGCCCAACACCGACCAAAAGCACGACTGGGAGTCGGTGCCCGACGACATCAAGAACACCTTTGAGCGCCTGGGCATCCCCGAGGCCGAGCGCAGCTATCTGGCGGGCGTCGGCGCGCAGTACGACTCCGAGCTGGTCTACCACAACATGCAGGACACGGCGTCCAAGATGGGCATCGTGTACTCCGGTATCGAGGAGGCCCTGCACGATCCGCAGTGGGAGCCGCTCATCCACGAGAAGTTTATGACGCTCATCCCGCCCACCGACCATAAATTTGCGGCCCTGCACGGCGCCGTATGGTCGGGCGGCTCGTTTGTCTACGTGCCCAAGGGCACCAAGCTCGATTTTCCGCTGCAGAGCTACTTCCGCCTCAATGCCAAGGGTGCCGGCCAGTTTGAGCACACGCTCATCATTGTCGAGGACGATGCCGACCTGCACTTTATCGAGGGCTGCTCCGCGCCCAAGTACAACGTGGCCAACCTCCACGCCGGCGCCGTCGAGCTCTTTGTGGGCAAGCGTGCGCACCTGCGCTACTCGACCATCGAGAACTGGTCCAAGAACATGTACAACCTCAACACCAAGCGTGCGCGCGTGGACGAGGACGGCGACATCGAGTGGATCAGCGGCTCCTTCGGCAGCCACGTGGGCTACCTCTACCCCATGAGCGTGCTCAACGGCCGCCGCGCCCGCTCGAGCTTTACCGGCATCACCTTTGCCGGTGCCGGCCAGAACCTCGACACCGGCTGCAAAGTCGTGCTCAACGCGCCCGATACTTCGGCAACCGTCGAGACCAAGGGTATCTCCAAGAGCGGCGGCATCCAGACCTTCCGCAGCTCCATCGTGGCCACGCCTAAGGCCGAGGGCTCCAAGGCAACCGTGAGCTGCCAGTCGCTCATGCTCGACGACCAGAGCCGCTCCGATACCATCCCCGCCATGGACATCCGCGCCAAGAACGTCGATATTGGCCACGAGGCCACCATCGGCCGCATCGGCGACGACAAGGTGTTCTACCTGATGAGCCGCGGTATCTCGGAAGAAGAGGCCCGCACCATGATCGTCAACGGCTTTGCCAACCCGGTCTCCAAGGAGCTGCCGCTGGAGTACGCCGTCGAGATGAACAACCTGATCAAGCTCGAGATGGAAGGAGCGATCGGATAATGAAACAGACCATGAACACCGCTGCTACCACGCTCGAGCAGGTCAACGCGATGCCCGCAGCAACCTGGGGCTGGTTGAAAATGAACCAGACCAAGCTCGAGCTCTCTGACGAGCTTGCCGCCGCTCCCGCCGAGTCCATTGAGGTCGAGGGCTTGGACGAGCAGTTTACTGGCGTGACAGACGCGTTCGACGCCGCCATGGAAGCCATGGCCGAGCGTTTCCCCGAGCGCCGCGCCTCCGCCCCCGGCGACGCCGCCGACCGCGCCCGCATCACGCCCGAGACCGAGCTCGACGTGCCCGCCACCTCCGTCTACCAGGCCGGCGCCATCAAGCTGGAGGAGGAGCTCTCCCCCGCTGAGGCCTTCGAAACCGGCATGGGCGAGGCTGCCTACGCCTACTTGGCCGAGCACGCTACCAAGCGCATCGTCATCGATACGCCCGCATACAAGCACGCGACGGTTACCGTGCGTGTGAGCGGTGTCGATGCCGCCGCGGCCATCGCCGCCATCGACGTCGTCGCCCGTCCCCAGTCGACGCTCGACCTGCAGATCGCCCTGGACTCCCCCGTTGCCGGCGAGGGCGTCGTGGGTTCCGTGCTACGCGTGTGCGCCCACGAGTACGCCACCGTCAACGTGGCCTGCACGCAGACGCTCGACGATAGCTGGATCGCGCTCGACGACACCGGCCTGTTCCTGGACGAGGGCGCGCGCGTCAACGTGCAGCACACCGTCTTGGGTGCTGGCGCCAGCGCTACCGGCCTTGCCGGCGACCTGCTGGGCGATACCGCCAAGGTCACCATCGATACCGATTACCTGGGCGCCCGCGAGCAGGTGCGAGACTTTAACTACGAGCTGCGCCACCGCGGTCGCAAGACCGAGTGCGAGATCGATGCCAACGGCGTGCTGACCGGCACGTCCAAGAAGGTCTACCGCGGCACCATCGACCTCGTGCGCGGCTGCAAGGGTGCAACCGGCACCGAGCGCGAAACGGTGCTTTTGGCCAACAAGGGCGTCGACAACAAGACCGTTCCCGTCATCCTCTGCGACGAGGACGACGTCGCCGGCAACCACGGCGCCACCATCGGTCACGTCCGCGACGAGCAGCTGTTCTACCTCGCCTGCCGCGGCCTTGACCAAAACGCCGCCGAGGATCTGTTCATCCGCGCCAAGCTGGAGGACGCCGCGCTTTCCGCCACCGACGAGCGCACCCGCGCCGCCGTCGTCCGCCTGGGCAACAATTTGATCGATAACTTTGAGGAGGAGCTCGCATGATCGACACCGAGCACGTTAAATGCGATACCTGTACCGCACCGGAGCCTATGGAGCTCGACGCCAGCGACGAGGCTTCGCGCGGCTGGCCCACTGTGGACATCGAGACCAACCCCTACAAGGGCCAGTTCCCACTGTTCCAGCAGCACCCCGAGATCGCCTTCCTCGATAGCGCCGCCACCGCGCAGCGCCCTGCCTGTGTGCTTGACGCCGAGCGCGACTTCTATCAGCGCATGAACGCCAACCCCCTGCGCGGCCTGTACTCGCTGTCCGTCGAGGCCACCGACGCCATCGCGAAGGTGCGCCAGCAGATCGCCGACGTCATCGGCGCCGCCCAGGCCAACGAGGTCGTCTTCACCCGCAACACGAGCGAGTCGCTCAACCTGGTCGCCAAGAGCTTTGCGCCCACAGTGCTCGAACCGGGCGATGAGGTCGTCATCACCATCATGGAGCACCACTCCAACCTGATTCCGTGGCAGCAGGTCTGCCGCGAGACCGGCGCCAAGCTCGTCTACCTCTACCCCACCAAGACCGGCCAGCTCACGACCGAGGAGGTTCTGGCCAAGGTGGGTCCCAAGACCAAGATTCTGGCTGTGGGTCAGGTCTCCAACGTGTTGGGCGTCGAGAACCCAGTCAAGAACCTCGGCAAACTCGTGCACAAGTACGGCGGCTACCTGGTCGTCGACGGTGCGCAGTCGCTGCCGCACATGCCGGTCGATGTGGCCGACCTGGGCGCCGACTTCTTTGCCTTTAGTGCGCACAAGGCCATGGGCCCCATGGGCATCGGCGTGCTGTGGGGCAAGATGGACCTGCTCAACGCCATGCCACCCATGCTCACCGGCGGCGAGATGATCGATTCGGTCACCGAGCAAGACGCCGTCTGGGCGCCCGTCCCCGAGAAATTCGAGGCCGGCACGCAGGACGCCGCCGGCATCTTCGCCACGGGTGCGGCACTCGACTACCTAGTCAACACCGTGGGCTATGACAACATCCAGGCCCGCGAACAGGCACTCGTCCACTATCTGATGGGCGAACTCATGCAGCTCGACTTTGTCCAGATCATCGGCTCCATCTATTGGGACAACCACCACGGCGTCGTAAGCTTTAACGTCAAGGGCATCCATCCGCACGACGTCGCGAGCATCATGGATATGGACGGCGTCTGCATCCGCGCCGGCCACCACTGCGCGCAGCCGCTGCTCACCTGGCTGGGCGTCGAGAACCTTGCCTGCTGCCGCGCCAGCGTGGCCTTCTACAACGACAAGGCCGATATCGACAAGTTCATCGCCGGCCTGCATCACGTTTGGAGCACGTTCAATGGGTAACCTCTACACCTCCACCACGTTTATGGAGCACAACTCGCATCCCGACTACAAGTACGAGATGGATGCCCCCACGCACGAACACGACGGCATCAACCCCAGTTGCGGCGACGAGCTCACCTTGCAGCTGCGTGTCGAGAACGGCGTGATCGAGGAGGCCTCCTTTACCGGTCATGGCTGCGCCATCAGCCAGGCCAGCGCCGATATCATGGCCGACCTCATCACCGGCGAGACGGTCGAGGAAGCACGTCGCTTGGCAGGGCTCTTCCTCGCCATGATCCGCGGCGAGCAGCTCTCCGAGGAGGACCTGGAAGATCTGGACGAGGCCGCCCAGCTCCAGGATATCTCGCACATGCCTGCCCGCGTCAAATGCGCCGAGCTCGCCTGGCGCACCCTCGACGGCATGCTCACGGGACAAAATAATCAGTAGTATTTGTCCCAAATCTTAAGAATTTTGTTGGCCGAATCGCTTGACAAGAGTGGTTCGGCCATTTTCTATTCCGAGCCCTCAGCCTGAGCCTTCACCCGCGCATAAGCGCGCACGATTCGAGAGACGGTACTCTTGCTGATTCCCGTATACCGTTCGATCTCGCGCACCGTGTAGCCGACATCGTGCAGGGCGAAAATGATTCCGTCTCGCCGCGCGGGTGCTACGGTCTTGAGTTCGTTAAGCGGCACACCCAGGCGCTTCGCCATCTTGTCGGCAAACGCACGCCGCTCCCACTCTGTCTCATCCATATCGTGAATCACCGGATCGGAACCATCGGGCATCGACAGAGAATAATCCAGAAACCCCTTGGCAGACTCAAAGAGCTCGAGCACACAAGAAGGGTCCGAAAATCCCCTCGTCGTATCGTTGTCATACGCTCTCAGATACTCGGCAAAGCTGCTCCAGGGATAACGCTCGATCAGGGCGATACCCGCCTCCTGCGGGTTAGCGTGAACATAGCGAATGGCAGCCATTAGATAACGGTCGGTATCGAGCGAGCGCCGGTCAAAACGGTTCTGGAACAGATGGCCCGTGCGCCCCGTGCGTTTATTGAACCGCCGCGCGTACGTCAAAAGCAGCCGGTGCATCGCCGCGCTCATCACGTCCTCGTAATCTGCAAGCACCAAATGCACGTGATTGCCCATAAGGCACCAGGCGATAACCGTCACGCCCGCCTCGCGGCAGCACTCGCGCATCAGCTCCAAAAACTCCCACCGGTCTTCATCGCCCTCAAAGATGAGCTGCTTGCCCGTACCGCGGGCACAGACATGGTAAAAGCCGGTAACCGTTCTCCAAACGCGCTGCATGGCGCTCCCTTCGCCGGGATCTGATTGCCATCCAATACAGCACGATTGAAGCGTGCCATCAAAACATTCACGCAAAACAATACACTCGCGCGGCCAAAGGCAGTAAACGGGCGGCGAACGGCACCGTTGCAACAGGTCAACCCCTGCAACGCTTACAAGAGCTGACCAAAAGCTTGCCAAAGACGAACCCCCTCTACGGAAGTTCGCGACCACAGAACATAGAGTTAAACCGTTTCAATTAAAACTTCCGGACTTCTCGCTACGAAAACTGAGCCGTTCGCCGAATATTCCGTGCATTTCGCGGTATTATAGGGGCTGCATGTCATGTCCCTTTCGAAGGGTCGCCCGGCAATCGCCAGCCACGACCCCCAGACGGGACGCCAACACGATAGAGAGGAGAGGCATGCAGTACTCACAGGAAGTGGAGAACATGTGCCCCGTTGCCAAGGGTGCATACCACGGCCCCGCACCCATCCCCGAGGAGGGCAAGTGGGTCCAGGCTAAGGAGATTTCCGACATCTCCGGTCTTACGCACGGTGTGGGTTGGTGCGCACCTCAGCAGGGCGCCTGCAAGCTCACGCTGAACGTCAAGGACGGCATCATCGAGGAGGCCCTCGTTGAGACCATCGGCTGCTCGGGCATGACCCACTCTGCCGCCATGGCTTCCGAGATCCTTCCCGGTAAGACCATCCTCGAGGCCCTCAACACCGACCTCGTCTGCGACGCCATCAACGTTGCTATGCGCGAGATCTTCCTGCAGATCGTTTACGGCCGCAGCCAGACCGCGTTCTCCGAGGGCGGCCTGCCCGTGGGCGCCTCCCTCGACGACCTCGGCAAGGGCCTTCGCTCTCAGGTCGGCACCATGTTCGGCACCAAGGCCAAGGGCGCTCGTTACCTCGAGCTCGCTCAGGGCTACGTCACCCGCATGGCTCTCAACGACAAGAACGAGATCATCGCATTCGAGTTCCTGAACCTCGGCAAGTTCACCGACGCCGTCAAGGCCGGCAAGACCCCCGAGGAGGCCATCGCTGGCGCCATGGGCCACTACGGTCAGTGGGACAACGCTGCCAAGTACATCGACCCGCGCACCGACGAGGAGACTCACTCCGTCGCCAGCGTGTTCCCGGTTCACGAGTAGAAAGGGAGGGAAATAACTATGACTGTTACGTTCGAAGGTTACGAGCGCCGCGCTGACAAGATCAACAAGTGCCTCGCCGACAACGGCATCGCCTCCCTCGAGGAAGCTCTGCAGATCTGCACCGACAAGGGCTTCAACCCGCGTGAGATCGTCAACAACACCCAGTCCATCGCCTTCCAGAACGCCGAGTGGGCCTACACCCTCGGCTGCGCTCTCGCTGTCAAGCGTGGCGCCAAGACCGCTTCTGAGGCTGCCGCCATCATCGGCGAGGGCATCCAGGCCTTCACCGTTCCCGGCTCCGTCGCCGAGGACCGCAAGGTCGGTCTGGGCCACGGCAACCTGGGCGCTATGCTGCTCTCCGACGACACCGAGTGCTTCGCCTTCCTGGCCGGTCACGAGTCCTTCGCTGCCGCTGAGGGCGCTATCGGCCTGGCTCTGAACGCCAACAAGGCTCGCAAGAAGCCGCTGCGCGTTATCCTCAATGGTCTGGGCAAGGACGCCGCCCAGATCATCGCCCGCATCAACGGCTTCACCTATGTGAAGACCCAGTTCGACTACTACACGGGCGAGCTCAAGGTCGTCGAGACCATCCCCTACTCCGATGGTCCCCGTGCTGCCGTTAACTGCTACGGCTCCGACGACGTCCGCGAGGGCGTTGCCATCATGTGGCACGAGAACGTCGACATCTCGATCACCGGTAACTCCACCAACCCCACGCGCTTCCAGCACCCCGTCGCTGGCACCTACAAGAAGGAGCGCATCGAGGCTGGCAAGAAGTACTTCTCCGTCGCTTCTGGTGGCGGTACTGGCCGTACCCTGCACCCGGACAACATGGGCGCTGGCCCTGCCTCTTACGGCATGACCGACACCATGGGCCGCATGCACTCCGACGCCCAGTTCGCCGGTTCTTCCTCCGTGCCTGCGCACGTTGACATGATGGGTCTCATCGGCATGGGCAACAACCCCATGGTCGGTGCCACCGTCGCCTGCGCTGTCGCCGTCGAGGAGGCCCTCAAGGCCTAATCGCGCCCGCGCGATGCTCATATAGTTGAGCTTGGAGCCGCTACCTTTCGAGGTGGCGGCTCTTTTTGTTTACACTGACGCAGGGTAGCTAATGCCGATATGTCAGTTGCGGCGAAATACGAGATGTGATGAGATGGAGCGTCAGAGCATCCATGACGCCCACCTGCCATATTTGCCCTTTACCGATTTGCCGAGTCTTTGCGACCCCATTGCCGATCGCCCGTGCGACAATGCGCCGGACGAGAAAGGAATCCAATGGAATCGACTGATGTACTGGTAATTGGATCTGGCATTGCGGGCCTTTGCGCCGCCATCGAAGCGGCATGTACAGGTGCAGCCGTCACTGTGGCAAGCGCCGGCAAGACCATGAGTGGATCGAGCTTCTTCCCGGGTACCTGGGGCCTCGGCCTCATCGGTCCCGTCGACGAAGACGACGAGCAGGACCTCATCGGCACCATCCAGACCGTCGGCGGCGGTGTCGCCGACCTCGAGCTTGTCCAGACGTTTGTGCACGGCATTCCCCAGGCAATTGAATGGCTCGAGCAAGACCTGGGCGTTGAGCTCCAGCGTCCGCAAAGCGCTGAGAGCGCTCAGCAAAAGCAGTTTATCCCCTGCTTTGACCACAAAACGCGCATGTGGCGCGGCCTCACCCGCAAGCCCCTTGAGGACGCTCTGACGGCCCGGATCGAGTCGCTCGGCATTCGTCTGCTCCCCCGCCATGAGCTTATCGACCTTGTTGAGGACACGAACGGCAGAATAACCGGAACCGTGCTCTACGACCTCACCGAAAATCGAATCGTGCCCTTTGCTGCCAAGGCCACGATCATCGCAGCCGGTGGCACAGGTGGCCTGTTCGAGCGCAGCCTCACTTCCGCCGACGTGCTTAGCTCCTCGCAGGCCATCGCGCTGGCGCACGGCGCAACACTTACTAATATAGAGTTCATGCAGATGATGCCCGGCTTCATCGAGCCCAAGCGCAACCTGGTCTTCAACGAGAAAACCTGGCGCTACGTACATGTAGACCAGCCGGTAGATATTGCCGACGACAAGCTGGACGACCTGCTCGAGCAGCGCTCTGGATATGGTCCCTTCACGTCACGCTTGGCCTCCCGCGCTATCGATCTCGTCATCGATCAGGCAGGTGTCGAAGGCCTGGCACTCCACTACGACTTCCCCCGCGGGGATGTCCCAGAGTTTGTGCAGACCTTTGCCACCTGGCTGCAAGACGAGCACGGCATCGCCCCGACTGACGAGATGCGCGTTGCGATGTATGCCCACGCCGCTAACGGCGGCATCAAGATCGATAAGACCGCGCACACGGGCGTTGAGGGCCTCTACGCTTGCGGCGAGGCGACAGGCGGCATGCACGGCGCCGACCGCATTGGTGGCTTGTCAAGCGCCAACGGCATCGTATTCGGACGCATCGCAGGCGCATCGGCAGCCCTTGCAGCGCAGATAGAGCCTGAGACAGCCCTGAAGGTGGATATCGCCCTCCCCCAGTACGGCATTGCCACAACAGATGCCGAACGCCTGACACACAGCCTTAGGCACACGATGAGCACCTATTGCATGATCAACAGGACCGAAGCAGGTCTATCCGAGGCACTACACGAGCTTGAGGGCTTGAAGACAGAGGCAACGACCTTGAGCACACAGAAAGCCCAGGACAGCGAAGTCGCAGCCCTCGCCCGCCTGCAATCGCAGATTCAACTAGCACAGGAAATGGTCAAAGCCATGCGTAAGCGAACCGAAAGTCTCGGTTCCCATTATCGAGCGGACTAAATCGATTCTCACTTTGAGTTTGATCACAACTTCTCAACATGCATCGAGCCCCATGAGCATAATTCTCATAAGGAGAGCACGTTTATGGGGCTTTAGCCGTGTTTCCCTAAGGGAATCACGGTGCAGATTACTCAGCTCTGTGCCCTTTCGGGTTCGACCCCATGCGAGGTCAACAAAAAAGCGACCAGCCGAAGCCAGTCGCTTTAATAATCTTTGGTGGGCCGTCAGGGGGTCAGCCTGCTTTGCAGGCGGCCGCTGCGGCGCTTTGCGCCTTGCGCGCTACGCTGGTAAATGCTTACGCATTTCCTCAGCTCCGCGCCCCGACGGGTTCGATCCCATGCCGGGGTAACAAAAAAGCGACCAGCCTAAGCCAGTCGCTTTAACATGCTTTGGTGGGCCGTCAGGGGGTCGAACCCTGGACCTTGGGATTAAGAGTCCCCTGCTCTACCAACTGAGCTAACGACCCGATATCAACACGAAGCAAGAACTGGGGTGGGTAAAGGGACTCGAACCCTCGACCTACGGGACCACAACCCGTCGCTCTAGCCAACTGAGCTACACCCACCGTGTCCTGTGCGCTTCGCGCTCGACTATTATTGCAAGGAACGCCACGCGATGCAAGCCCCAATTTTCAAGAATTTTGAAAAGAGTTTTTCGAGCGCGTTTCGAGCAATTCCCACCGGTTTCATAGGAGTAAACTTGCCCCACTGCAAATGCTCGAAAGGACAAGCATGAAAGAACTCTCCAACCGCACGGCGACATTTACCGATTCGGTCATCCGCCGCATGACGCGCATCTCCAATAAGTACGGTGCCGTCAACCTCTCGCAGGGCTTCCCCGACTTCGATCCTCCGGCGCAGCTGCTCGAGAGCCTCAGCGCCATCGCGACCGACCCCAAGCCGCTCTATCACCAGTACTCCATCACTTGGGGCTCCCAGGCCATGCGCGAGGCGCTCGCGGCCAAGCAGGAGCACTTTATGGGCATGCCGATCAACCCCAACGAGAACATCGTTGTCACCTGCGGCTCCACCGAGGCCATGATGGCCGCCATGATGACGGTTACGAACCCCGGAGACAAGGTCGTCATCTTCTCGCCGTTCTACGAGAACTACGGCGCCGACACGATCCTATCGGGTGCTGAGCCCATCTACGTGCCGCTCAACCCACCCACTTTCGACTTCGATCGCGGGGTCCTCGAGGCGGCCTTCCGCGACAACGATCCCAAGGCGATCGTCCTGTGCAACCCTTCCAACCCCTGCGGCAAGGTCTTTACGCGCGAGGAGCTCACTTTTATTGCCGACCTGTGCAAAAAGTACGACACCTACTGCATCACCGACGAGGTCTACGAGCACATCGTCTATGCGCCCCACGAGCATGTCTATATGGCCACGCTGCCCGGCATGTTCGAGCGCACCATCAGCTGCAGCTCGCTGTCCAAGACCTACTCCATCACCGGTTGGCGCCTGGGCTACACCATCGCCCCGGCCGAGATTACCGAGCGCATCAAGAAGGTCCACGACTTCCTCACCGTGGGCGCCGCCGCACCCCTGCAGGAGGCCGTCGTCACCGCCCTCAACTTCGACGACAGCTATTACGATGAGGTCCTCGACCTCTACACCGCCAAGCGCGACCTGTTCTGCCAGGGGCTCGATAGCATCGGTCTTGAGCACAACGTGCCGCAGGGCGCCTACTACGTGATGATGGACATCTCTGAGTTTGGCTACGACAGCGACCTCGACTTCTGCGAGGATCTCGCCTCCAAGGTTGGCGTGGGCGCCGCGCCGGGCTCAAGTTTCTTCCGCGAGCCCGTCAACCACCTGATCCGCTTCCACTTTGCCAAGCGTGACGAGACGCTCAACGCGGCGCTGGAGAACCTCAAGTCCCTGCGTGATAAAATCAAACCGCGCGGGTAAAGACGGCCCGGCAGTTAAGGCAAACATAAAAACCCCGCACCGTTCGTAACGTTGCGGGGTTTCTTTTTATAGCGATTTATTAATAGTTTTATAGCGCTATACTTTAGGCAAAGAGCACCTTATCCTGGAAAGGGGATCACTATGGCAGAGCAGCAGCTTATCGGAGCGCTCGAGGCCGGCGGCACCAAGATGGTCTGCGCCACGGGCTATGCAGACGGTGCGGTCCTGGAGCGTGAGCAGATTGCGACCACGACCCCGCAGGAGACCGTTGAGGCCGTCAACGCATGGTTTGCCGACAAGGGCATCGCCGCGCTGGGCATCGGCGCCTTTGGCCCCACCGCAGTCAACCCTGCCTCCCCCCAATACGGCAAGATCCTGGAGACGCCCAAAACGGCATGGCGCTACTTTGACCTGCTGGGCACCATCCAAAACGAGCTCAATATCCCCTGTGGCTACGACACCGACGTCAACGTCGCCTGCCTGGGCGAGGTCACCTTTGGTTGCGCCCAAGGCCTCACTGACGTGGTATATCTGACCATCGGCACCGGCGTGGGCGCCGGCGTGCTCTCGGGCGGTAAGCTCGTGCACGGCATGATGCATCCCGAGGCCGGCCACATCCTCGTCACGCGCGACCCGCGCGACACCATCGGCGAGCATAGCGTCTGTCCCTTCCACGACAACTGCCTAGAGGGCCTCATCGCCGGCCCCGGCGTTAGAAAGCGCTGGGATGGCAAGAGCGCCGGAGACATGGCCGATGACCCGGAGGCCATGGACCTGCTCGCCGGCTATCTGGCACAGGCGCTCATGACCTACACGCTGTGCTACGCGCCGCAAAAGATCATCATCGGCGGCGGCGTGGCCGACCACACCCCCATCGTGCCGCTCGCGCGCAAGAAGTGTGCCGAAATGCTCAACGGCTATATCGTCACGCCCGAGGTCAACAACATCGATAACTACATCGTCAACAACAGCCTCGAGGGCAAGCAGGGCATTATGGGCTGCCTGGCCCTGGGCGCACAGGCGCTTCAGTAGCAGACGCACCCACGGGGCGTGGCGCGCCCGGCAAATCCGACCTACGGAACGACGCCACCACGCCTCATATAAGCCCTCAAATAAAAAAGGCCGCCTAGGACCAAACAATACGTCCTAGGCGGCTTTTTTGGCGCACATCAGCGACCGTAAGAGATATCGGAGCACAACGCCCGTTGCCGCTCCACAGCAGTCGATCATCACATCGGTGATCATACCGGCGCGTCCCGGCACAAAGAGCTGAATCGTCTCGTCGATCGAGGGAATCAGCAGCAGGAACACCGCCGTGGGCAGCAACACGTCAAAGGTGCGCCGGCCCTCAAAATCAAAGGCGTGCGTTGCTAGGATGCCGAGCACCATATACTCGGAAAAATGCGCGCACTTGCGAACAACAAAGTTGGTCACCCATTCATATGGAAGTCCCACGCCGTGCAGGAAACCGCGGATAGCTTCCATGACCGTTAGGCTCAGCGAGCCCGACCCCGAGCCAGGAACCAGCGAATTGCCCCAGATCAAGAGCGCCATCAGGCAGGTCACGTCCGCCCATTTTCGATTGATCTTAACCATGCAGAAGTTATGCCTCCGCGCGGAGCGGCGCAAAGCTGGCGGTACCGCCCTCGATAACGCTCAGATAGGCACGGCCCGTACGCTTGGCGGTAGAGGACTGCAGGCGCTCGATCTCTTCCTCGAGGATCTGATTGACGCGCTCGTGACGACGATTTTCCATAATGCCGGCGGCAATAGCCTCGGCCCGCTCGATGCTCTCGCGCGAGATGCGGGCGGTATCCTCGGGGAACACAGCGCTGTGACGGCCGACATAGGCGGGGGCAGCAGGCTGAGGGGCAGCGACGGGAGCGGGCGCTACAACAGGAGCAGGCTCGTCAATCTCATCCAGAATCGCGGTGGCGGCGGCCCACATGTCCTCGTGGCCCGAGTAATCGGCCATGGGGACATCAACCTCGAGCGAGGCGTCCGGAAGGTCGCCGGTGTCGATGCGATCTTGGGCATCAATCGATGCGGTGATGGCTGCAGGCTCATCGAGGTCATCGAGATCGATGTCCGCGGCACCGGAGATGATAGGCATGCTGGCGAGGTTTGCATTGTACGGCGCAGCCTCGGCCGCCTGCTGCTGGGCAGGAGCGCCCCACAGCGAGCTTTCGGCGGCACGGCGGGCGGCAACGGCCTCCTCGTCCGCAGCCATGGCTTCATCAACGTACGAATTGTCGGCAGAAGCGTTCGCGTCCGCCGAGGTAGCGTTGTAGGCGTTATTGGCTGCCGAGTTGGCAACGAGTGCCACGAAAGCCGCCGTGCTGCCCGCAGGGGCGGCCTGGGAGCCAGACACGGCGCGTGCCGCGGCGGCGATGTCGTCGCGATTGAAGGAGCCGGTCTGCCCGCCGTTAGTGAGCTCGTCGATGGCGACTTGATAGACGTCGCGCGAGTGTGCAGGGTCGCAGCTCACCGGCGAATCGTCGTCGAGCATACTGTCGATCATGGACCAAGCCTCGTCCTCGTCCATAGCATCTGCGGCTCGAGCGATGGTAGGGACACCATCATCGGCATGACGGCGCTGGAACGCACCGGTCAGGCCGGAAAGGAATGCCGAGGTAGACTGCTCCGCCTGAGCCTGAGAAGCAGAAGCCGCAGCGTAAGGAGTCGCATCCTGCTGCTGAGCTGGAATCGAGGCGGTCTTGAACTCGCTTTGATGCTGATTGAGATTGGCGGCACCGCCCATGGCATCGGGCTGGAACAGACGCTCTTCACGCTGCGCACGATACTCGGAGATACCCAGCGAGGCGGCATAGATACCCACGCCCGCCACCGCGCCCACGGCGAAGGGAACCGCACCCGCCACGACCGTCTCGTTCACAGACGAAAACGGCAGCGTCGCGGCATACATAACCACGGGAGCGGCAAGGCCGATCCCGCACGAAAGTCCGGCAAGGACTGCTCGTTGTGTTGCATCAGAAGAAGCCATGAGCTCTCCCCATCTTCCAGCACCCAAATCGCATCATTCAGTTGGCTGCGCGAGAGAAGATGAAGCGGGGCTATGCCCCAAAGCAACGGTATATGGTTCGTTTCATCTGCGTTTTCCGTCGCGAAGCTTAAAAGCTATTATGCGAAACCGCCCCGTCGATTGCAAGCGACGATGTCGGATTGAAACGGGAAACCTGCTGCTCGTCGGTCTTATGGTTAAAAATAAGCGCGGAGCGGCGATATGGAAAAGGGCCGAGGCTCAAAGCCCCGACCCTTTATCGCATTGATGACTATCGCTGCGTGTGGATGACAACCTAGAACGTCTGCTCGTAGTCGCTGTGTTTTTTGGCCGAACGCACCAAGAATTCCTGGTTGGTGTTGGTGCCCTTAAGACCCTTGATAAACGATGCGGCTGCGCGCTCGGTGTTGTTCATGCCGGCAAGAATGCGACGCAGACCAAAGACAAACGGACGCATCTGCTCGTCGACCAACAGGTCCTCGTTACGCGTACCGGAGGCAACGGGGTCGATAGCCGGGAAGATGCGGCGGTCGGCCAGGTCGCGGTCGAGCTTAAGCTCCATGTTGCCGGTGCCCTTGAACTCCTCAAAGATGACCTCGTCCATCTTGGAACCGGTGTCGATGAGGGCAGAGGCCAGGATGGTGAGCGAGCCACCGTTCTCGATATTACGGGCTGCGCCCAGGAAGCGCTTGGGAGGATACAGTGCCGCCGAATCGACGCCGCCCGAAAGGATGCGGCCTGAGGCGGGCGCCGCCAAGTTGTAGGCGCGGGCAAGACGCGTGATGGAGTCGAGCACCACCACAACATCGCCGCCCAGCTCCACGATGCGCTTGGCGCGCTCGATAACGAGCTCTGCCACGCGAGTGTGGTTGTCGGCGGGCATATCGAAGGTCGACGCCACAACCTCGCCCTTGATGGAACGCTGCATATCGGTGACCTCTTCGGGGCGCTCGTCGACGAGCAGGCAGATGAGGTGCACCTCGGGGTTGTTAATCGAGATGGACTGGCAGATCTTCTTGAGGATCGTGGTCTTGCCGGCCTTGGGCGGGGACACGATCAGGCCACGCTGGCCCTTGCCGATCGGCGACACGATGTCGATGGCGCGACCGGTAATGGAGTCCTTGCCGTGCTCCATGCGCAGCGGCTCGTTGGGATAGACCGGGGTGAGGTCACCAAACTTGGGGCGGTTGCGAATCTGCTCGGGGTCCAGACCGTTGACGGTCGTGATTTTGGCGAGGCCGGCGCGCTTATCGCCGCCACGCGAGGGGCGCAGCGAGCCCTCGATGACGTCGCCCGTGCGCAGGCGCGCGGAGCGGATGAGGTAGGCGGGCACGAAGGCGTCGTCGTTGGACTTCATGTAGCCATGGGCATGGATGATGCCGGAGCTGTCCGGGCGAATCTGCAGGATGCCCTTGATGTCGCGGAAGCCCTCGGCCTTCGCGGCGGTGACGTAGATCTCCTCGACGAGCTCGGCTTTCTTCTTGCCGGTGGTCTCGATCTCGAACTCCTTGGCCTTCTCGCGCAGTTCGGCGACCTTCATGGCAGCGAGCTCCTCACGCGAAAGTGTGGGCTCGGTGGGGGCGGCGTTACGCTCCTTGTTGCGCTGTTTGCGATCGCGCTGGCGGTTGCGACGGTCGTTGTTGCGCTCGTCCTTGCGCTCGTTGCGCTCCTCGTTGCGCTTGTGCTGGCGACGGTTGGGGCGAGCGTTGTCATCGGCCTCAGCGGGCGCGGCGCCATCGGTTGCGGCGGCGTCGGCATTGGCCGCAGCGGCGTCATTGGCCTCGGCGCCGGAATCGACCTGCGCTTCGACATCAGCCTGCTGCTCGGACGCCTTGGCCTTAGCGGACTTCTTACGACCGCGCTTGGGCTTCTCGGACGCAGGCTGTTCGACGTCCTGGGGCTCGGCGGCATCAGTCGATGCATCGGCGGTCGTCTCGGCGGAATCCTCGGACGCACCCTTCTTGGCAGCCTTGGCCTTGGACGTGCGCTTAGCAGCAGTACGATGGCTGCGACTAGGACGGACGTCGGCGGACTCGACATCGGCGGGAGCGGCCTCGGAAGTCGTAGCATCCTGGACGGGTGCATCGGCAGCGGTTGCAGACTCGGCGGTCGCCGCAGCATCCCGAGCGGCTGCAGCTGCGGCTGCGGCCTTCTCTGCCTCGACGAAGGCCTTGGGCTTGCGACCGCGACGGTGCGGGCGCAAAGCCGGATCGACAACGGGAACTTCGCCGGCCTCGACAGGCGCAGCGGGCTCAACAGGCGATGTGCCCTCCCCTGCCGCGGAACGAACCGAAGCATCGGTGAGCTCGGGGGTTACCTGTTCAGCAACCTGCTCGGCCTTGGCAGCCGTGCGACGGCGTGTGCGCGGTGCCGGCTTCTCGGTCGGCTGGTCGGCGGCAGGCGTCTCGGGCACAGACGGAGCTGCAAGCTCGGTCAGAGCCGCGGCCTCGCGCTCGGCAGCACGACGGCGGGCACGCACCACCTGAGCCTCGCTAATCTGCGCCAACGCACGTGCCTGCGCGACCTCATCGGAAATCGGCGCCGAAGAGTCAGCTGCAACGGTGCGCTTGGCGCGCGTCGTGCGCGTGGTACGGCGCTTGGGCTTGGTGACCTCCTCGCCGTCAGTGGCAGGTTTGGCCGTGCGGCGCGTACGCTTGGGCTTTGCCGGAGCAGCCTCCTCACCAGTTGCAGGCATGGCCTTCTCAGCCGCTGAAGGCGTAGGCGTCGAAGCAGCCTTAGGCGTCTCAGGAGCCGAGGCTTGCGCGGGCGCCGCGACCTGGTCCGACGCAACCGGTGCAGCGGGAGCGGCTTGCGTCGTCGTTATTTCGTTTTCTTGCTGTTGATCAGACACAGTGTTTGCTCAACTTTCTTTTCAAGCCCTGTGATCACATGCTCCCTGCATAAACCTTCAGGGCGGCTAAACAGTCTAGTTCCGTCAAATACCGACGGACATCATTGATCTGTATCGAGATGATTGCGTCATATACGCAGCGTTAGTGTAACACAACCGCCGCCACCTGCAACTTAGTCATTGGGGACGTTCTTAAACGACTAGTCAAAAGGGACACTCTTTGGTTTACCACCCACAAATCAGGCTGCCTCCGCCAAAACTATGGCGGTTTACTACGATGAATCGCTCAACCGCGGCCACTCCGAAACCTGTTGAACTAAAACCGCAGGTAGACGCCTTGCTCTTTTTAGCGAAAAGCCGGCGTGGTTGGACTTTCTCAATTCATCGTAGTAAACCGGTATAGTTGCGTTTTTGTAGCATTTTCTAACACGCCAAAAAGCCCCGCCAAACGCAAAAAGCCCGACCTCCATATGGGAGATCGGGCTTTCAAGGCTCAGTTAAACCAAGTCTGTACGGTCAAATGACCCGCAGGTTACATCTGCTCGGGCGCGGAAACGCCAACGAGGGTGAGCACCAAAGCGAGCGTCACGCGGACGGCATCGCAAGCGGCCAGACGGGCACGCGAAAGCTCGGGGTCGACGGGACGGCCCTCGCTCGGCAGCACCTGGCAGGCAGCGTAGAAGCTGTGGAAGTCACCGGCGAGTTCCTCGGCAAAGTGCGTCAGACGGAACGGAGCGCGGTCGCGAGCGCAGCTACCGATGAGGTCGGTGAGCTCGTTGAGCTTACGCGAAAGGGCGAGCTCGGTCGGATCGGTCAGCAACGAGTAGTCGACGTTCTCGCCAATAGCCTTCTCGGCGACGGCCTTCATGCCCATCTCGTCGGCCTGCTCAGGCGTTACGTCAGCGGCACGGCGCAGGATGGAGCACACGCGGGCGTGAGCGTACTGCACGTAATAGACCGGGTTGGAGTTGTCGCGCTTCTTGACGGCCTCGATATCGAAGTCGACCATCTGGTTGGAGCTCTTGGAGATGAGCGTGTAACGGGCAGCGTCGGAGCCGACCTCGTCGACGAGCTCCTGCAGGGTCACCATGGTGCCCTTACGCTTGGACATACGGACGGGCTTGCCGTTGCGCAGCAGGTTGACGAGCTGGCCCAGCAGAACCTCAAACTTGCCGGGGTAACCCAGAGCGTCGCAGACGCAGCGGACGCGCTCGATGTAGCCGTGGTGGTCGGCGCCCCAGATGTCGATGACGTGGTCGACGCGCTGGAACTTATCCCAGTGATAGGCAACGTCGGAGGCGAAGTAGGTGTACTCGCCGTCGGACTTGATCAGGACGCGGTCCTTGTCATCGCCCAAGTCGGTGGAGCGGAACCACAGGGCGCCGTCCTTGGTATAGAGGTAGCCCATCTTGTCGAGCTTCTCAAAAGCGCGGTCAACGGCGGAGGTGCCGGCGGTCTCACCCTCGGTGTCCTTCACGTACAGAGAGCGCTCGGAGTACCAGCGGTCAAAGTCGCAATTGACGGCGTGGCAGAGGTCGCGCATGTTGTCGACCATCTTTACGTAGCCGCGCTCGCGGAAGCTCTCCATGCGCTCCTGAGGATCGGCGTCGACCCACTTATCGCCGTCGGTGCGCCAGAACTCGGCAGCCTCGTCGATGATGTAGTCGCCGCCGTAGGAGTCCTTGCCCAGAGTCTCGGCAAAGTTGTCCTGATACGGATGGGTCTCGGGGTGCTCGTCGTTCTCGTCGGCAACAAAGGCGTCGCGGTCGGCGATCAGCAGCTTGTGAGCCTCGTCGATATCCACGCCCTGCTTGGCGATGATGTCGGCAAGCTGCATATAGCGCGTGCTGATGGAGTTGCCGAAGGTGTTCATCTGAGAGCCGTGGTCGTTGATGTAGAACTCACGCTGGATGTCGTAACCGGCGTGGTCCATAACACGGCAGAGCGAATCGCCCAGAGCGGCCCAGCGGCCATGGCCGATGTGCATGGGGCCGACAGGGTTGGCGGAGACGAACTCGACCTGGGTCTTCAGGCCACCACCGACGTTGGACTTAGCGAAGTCCATGCCCTTCTCGCGAGCCTCGCCAAAGATGGCATTCTTGACGGCGACGGAGAGGTAGAAGTTGATGAAGCCGGGGCCTGCGATCTCGATCTTCTCGATCGCGGGGTCCTCGGGCATATGGGCAACGATGGCCTCGGCGATCTTGCGCGGGGCGCAGTGGGCCAGCTTGGCGGACTTCAGGGCCATGGTAGAGGTCCACTCGCCATGAGAAGTGTCAGCCGGTCGCTCGATGGCACAATCGTCAAGTTCAAAGGCGGAAAGGTCGCCGGCCTCCTGGGCCGCAGCAAGCGCAGCGCGTACCAGCTCTTCAATCTTCTCGGGCATAGATCCTCCTTGTGTTAAAGCCCCCGAGCTCTTGGTCACTCGTAGGGCAAAAGCCAGAGTTTGTAGCACTCTATCACAAGCGACGGGCACTGTCGCAGGGTAAAGCTAATAGATATTGCATATGCACAAAAATGACTACAGCTTGTATGGAGTCACTCAAAGATGCCAGTCTGCCTGCAGATTATGCAGGCGTTGAAAATGCATAAAGGTGTGAATGAGCTGCGTCTGTTATCGAATACTCTTACCTATCAGAGTTGTGTGCTTTTCCTGCATAAAGTAAGGGTTTGCGCACGTCAGCGTGTTATTCTAGACATACGTAAATTCGTATAAGTTGGAGGTAGCATGTTCTCAATCGGTCAACACGTCATTCATCCGGGCCAGGGAGTCTGCACCGTCGTCGGTTTTAGGGACGACACACCGCAGCCCATGCTGCTGCTCGAGACCAAGCAGGGACATGCGCAGACGATCCTCATGTACCCCGTGGCGCAGGCCGACCGTCTGCATGCCGCCATCTCCCAGCAAGATGCCGAGCACCTGCTGAGCCACTATGACGAGCTGGAGTGCGACACCTTTACCGAGCGCAACAGCTCACTTGAGGAGACGCACTTTAAGCAGCTGCTCAAGCTGGGCGCGCCCGAGACGGTCCGCGTGGCAAAGACCATGATGCACCGCATTCGCCAGGCCGAGGAAGCTGATAAAAAGCCCAGCTCCTACTACATGCGCGTACTCAAGGAGGCCAAGCGCCGCTCTATCGAGGAGTTCGCCGTGGCCTTGGGCGTCACCGAGGAGGACGCCGAAGCCCGCCTAGCCCAAGCCGCCCTCAACTAACCTGCCAAAAAGGGACAGGTTTATTTTGGCAGGTTTTATCTGGCCAAACGTCGATGAACAATTAGTAAATGGCCGGGCGCTCCGTTTTATTTTGAGCGCCCGGCCATTTTTCTATCTACGTAGAAATGCGTGAAGCCCATTTGCGACGTCTTCACACAAGAACAATCCAGCTCGACGCTGGCAACGTCCGCATCCGCATCGAGGGCTCTCACCCCGCTCAATTACCATTAAAAAGCATCAATTTGAAAACGCAATAACATTTCGGCAGGTAGCAGCTATAGTCGGTGAACTGAATCTCGACAACCAATACCTCCCAATAAGGTATCTTCAGCCCATCCGAGCTAAAAGGAGGGGCCATGCCGAGAAAACCTCGTTCAAAGTCACCGACTGGTTTTTTCCACGTCACATTGCGCGGGAACGGAGGGCAATTGCTGTTTGACGGTGACGAGGACCGAATCGCCTTGCTTCAAATCCTCGATGCGATCCTCCCCAAACACAATATTGAGCTTATCGCTTGGTGCCTTATGGGAAATCACATTCATCTGCTCGTCGACGATCCGGACGACCGCAAGAGCGACGCGATGCACGCGATAGCCGTATCGTATGCGGGCAGGTACAATGCACGCGCGGGTCATATCGGCCACGTATTTCAGGAGCGCTTCTGGGATTCGCCGATTAAATCGGAGGAGTATCTGCTCGAAGCAATTCGATATATTCATTTGAATCCTCAAAAAGCAGGACTGGCGACGTATGACGACTATCCATGGAGCAGCCATCGTGAGTACCTAATGGGAGCAAGGTCTCGGCCGCATGTCACCGGGGACGTTGTCGACGCACTTTTTCCGACGCCGCGCTCATATCTCAAGTTCATGAAAAGTGTACCCACGCTGCCCTATCGTCCGAGCGCAACGGCAAAAGTGCGAGAGGAAGATCTAAGTGAATTTGGTGCGGCAGTCGTGCAAAACGTCGCGGGATGTGCGCCCACAGAACTCAAATCCATCTCCAAGGCACTTCGCAACGAAGCGATACTGGCCCTTCGAAAAGAAGGGCTGACGATCAAACAGGTTCAGTTATTAACCGGGTTGGGAACGTGGATTATAAAGAATGCCGCATAGTCACCTGCCGGCAACGACAGAATAGTCCCGAGGCGTCACAAGAAAACGGAAACGCCTCCGCAGCTAAGAACTACAACGGAGGCGTTTCCGCAGATAAAACATGCCAAAATAAACCTGTCCCTTTTTGGCAGGTTAGGCCTGGAAGGTGTCGCGGTCGGGCGCAAAGGACTGCATGGCCGCGATGGTGCGGTCAAAGAGCTCGGGGAGCTCCCAGCCCAGCATCTCGGCGCCCTGCGAAATCACGTCGCGCGAGCAGCCGGCGGCAAAGCGTTTGTCCTTGAACTTCTTCTTGAGCGACTTGGTCGTAAAGTCCATGACACTCTTGCTTGGGCGCATGATGACGGCGGCACCGATCAAGCCGGTGAGCTCGTCGCAGGCAAACAGAATCTTCTCCATCTGCAGTTCGGGCTTAGGCAGTGAAGCATTGAAATCGGACGTGTGCGTCTGGATAGCGCGGATGAGCTCGGGCGATGCGCCCTCGCCTTCAAGGATCTCGGCCGCATAGATGGTGTGGTTCATGGGGTCGTCCTCATGCTCCTCCCAATCCAAGTCGTGCAGCAGGCCGACGATGCCCCAGAACTCCTCGTTCTCGGGGTCGAACTCGCGCGCAAAATAGCGCATGGTGCCCTCGACGGTCTCACCGTGGGTGATGTGGAACGGGTCCTTGTTGTGCTCGTTGAGCAGTTCGAACGCGCGGTCGCGGGTGATTCCGGCGGAAAGCGTCTGGGACATGGCAATACCTCCTGGTGATTCGGTGCTAGGACACGGTGTCACTATCGTATATCGCCGCGGCTCAAGCCGAAAGGCAGAAAAGGTTTGAGGAGAAAAAAGCCGGGCGAACGTGTGCCCGGCAAAACCGCAGATAAAACCTGCCAAAATAAACCTGTCCCTTTTTGGTAGGTTTAGGGACGGACCTGGCCGGTGCCGCGGAGCTTGTATTTGTAGGTGGTGAGGGCCTCGGCGGCAAAGGGTCCGCGGGCGTGGAGCTTTTGGGTCGAGATGCCAATCTCGGCGCCCAGGCCAAACTCGCCGCCGTCGGTGAAGCGCGTGCTGGCGTTGGCATACACGGCCGAGGCATCGACCGCATCCAGGAAGCGCTCGCAGGCATCCACGTCCTCGGCGATGATGGCCTCGGAATGCATGGTGCCATAGCGGTTGATGTGCGCGATGGCCTCGTCCTCGTTTGCCACGACCTTCACGCTCATCTCGAGCGCCAGGTACTCGCGGCCCCAGTCCTCCTCAGTCGCGACGACGTAGTCATCGCCCTCCACAAAGCCGGCGCCGGCGCATGCGGCGCACGTGGCCTCGTCGCCGTGAATGAGTACGCCGTGGTCATGCAGCACGGCAACGACAGCGGGCAAGAACGTATCGGCCACAGCACGGTCGACCAGCAACGACTCGGTGGCATTGCACACGCCCACGCGCTGCGTCTTAGCGTTGACGATAATATTGAGCGCTTTATCGAAGTCGGCGGATTCATGCACGTAGATGTGGCAGTTACCCGTGCCCGTCTCGATCACCGGCACAAGCGACTCGCGCACGCAGCGCCGGATCAGGCCTGCACCGCCGCGCGGAATGAGCACATCGACGATGCCGCGGAACTTCATGAGCTCGCCGGTTGCCTCGCGGTCGGTAGACTCGATCATCGAGACGGCCTCGCGCGGGAAGCCCTTGGCCTCGAGCGCATCGGCCAGCAGCTCGGCGATCATGGCACACGAGTGATAGGCCAGCGAACCACCGCGCAGAATGCAGGCGTTGCCGGTGCGGATGCAGATGCCCGCGGCGTCGGCCGTCACGTTGGGGCGCGCCTCGTACACCATGGCGACAAGGCCCAACGGCACGCTCACACGGGTGAGGTCCACGCCGCTTGCGAGCACGCGGTGATCGAGCACGCGGCCCACGGGATCGGGCAGCTCGGCAAGCTTCTCCAGACCGGTGGCCATGCCCTCAACGCGCTCGGGCGTCAGCAGCAGACGGTCGAGGAGCCCCGCCGAGGTCCCCGCATCGCGCGCGGCGGACATATCGAGCTCGTTGGCGGCGACGATGGAGTCGACACCGTTGCGCAGTGCTACGGCCATGGCGCGCACGGCCTCCTGGCGCTGCTCGTCGCTCGCCGTGGCAAGCGAGGCCGACGCTGCCTTGGCGGCAACGGCAAGATCGTGGACATACGTGGCTATATCGACCGACATGGGCGGCCCTTTCTCCTAGAAGTTTGCAACCATGGTAGCCGATTTGCGCATGGCCTCGCCCGCGGCGGTAGAATTGGTCAACCCGAAACACCGCAACGAACGGAAGACTCACATGGCCCTCATCACTTCGTACCACGTCCCCGGCCTGTATGTCGAGGACCACAGCATCGATGTCCCCCTCGACTGGCGCGGCCTGGAGCCGATGCTCCTGGCCGTCGGCAGCACCATGCGCCGCGGCGCCATGCCGGCACCAATCGCCGGCGCGCCCGAGAGCATCAAGCTCTTCTACCGCGTGGTTTGCGCGCCCGACCGCATCAACGACGATCTGCCGCTGCTCCTGTTTTTGCAGGGCGGCCCCGGCGGCGAGAGCCCGCGTCCGCTGTCGCCCACAAGCGATGGCTGGATCGAGGAGGCCGTCAAGCACTTCCGCGTGGTCCTTCCCGACCAGCGCGGCACCGGACGCAGTAGCTGCGTGGACGGACGCACCATCGCGGCGCTAGGTGATCGCGCCGAGGCAGCAGGCGCCAATGCCGCCCGCTCGCAGGCGGACTTCCTCAAGCGTCACCTCGCCAGCTCAATCGTGCGCGATTTTGAGTATCTGCGCCTGGTGGGCTTTGGGGGCAAGCCCTGGGTCACACTCGGGCAGAGCTACGGCGGCTTTTTGACGTTGAGCTATCTGTCGCTCTTCCCCGAGGGCGTGGCGGCAAGCTTTACCTGTGGTGGCATTCCGCACGTGCCGGCGAGCGCCAGCGAGGTCTACGCGCACACCTTCCCACGCATGGCCGCCAAGACGCAGCAGTATTACGACCGCTACCCCGCCGATGTCGAGCGCGTGGCAGCCCTGGCCGATGCGCTCGAGGCTCAGAAGCCCGTGCTGCCCGACGGCTCGCCGATGACGGTCGAGCGCCTGCAGCTCATGGGCAGCGACTTCGGCATGAAGCCGAGCTTTGAGCGCATGCATTGGATTATCGATCACGCTTTTGTTGGCGGCGACGGCACGCTGACCTGCGGCGCCTCGGTATCTGACAGCTTTTTGATGCGCGCCTTCGAGCGCACCAACACGCGCACGAATCCGCTGTACTGGACGCTTCAGGAGTTCATCTACGCCGACGGCGACACCATGCCCATTCGCTGGGCCGCGGCAGAAGAGAAGGCACACCGTGCCGAGTTCGACACGCTTGCGCGCCCGCTCATGTTTACCGGCGAGGCCATGTTCCCGTGGATGTTTGAGCAGATGCCCGAGCTCAAGCCCTTCAAGCCGGCGATGGATCTGCTGATGGAAGACACCAGCTGGGACAAGATCTACGACCCGCAGCGCCTGGCGTGCAACGAGGTGCCCCTGCAGGCCGCGGTGTATTTCGACGACATGTACGTCGATTCGGGCCTGCAGCTCGATACGCTCAGCCGTGTGGGCAACTCGCATGCCTGGGTGACCAACGAGTTCGAGCACGACGGTCTGCACGGCAGCGTGGTGTTCAAGCACCTCTTCGACGAAGCCCTCAACCGAGGAGACCTGCGCCAAATCTTCTAGCAAAGGAGTGTCCCCAAGTGCCGAATAAGTGTCGTCAACGACGATGCCACAGGTAGAGGACAGAAAGCGAAAACGCCTCTAAGCGAGTGGCTTTAAATCGTAGGTCGAACAAAAGAAGCGAGCGCCGCCCAGAGCGAACAAGTTGGCATGAAAAAGGCGAGGCATAGACCTGATGGTCATGCCTCGCCTTTTGAATGACAAATTGTCGCTCTGGGCGGCGCGCAGCGTCGACCCGTTATGCGAAGACGATTAGATTGTCCCTGTGTATCGCCGGCTTCTCGGCCAGGTTAGCGAGCAGGCGGTTGCTGGCGATCTGGTCCTGGCGGCGGCCGGCGGCAAGTTCCAGCACGTCCGAATCGGCCTCGGCGATACCGCGGGCGACGACCATACCGCTCGGATCGCACACATCGAGCACATCGCCCTCGGCAAACTGGCCATCGACCTCGCGAATACCCACTGCAAGCAGGGAAGATCCACGGCTGACCAGCGCCTTCGCAGCACCATCATCGACCGTCACCGAGCCATGCGCCTTGTCGCCCAGCGCGATCCACAGCTTGCGGGGCGCGATGTCCAGGCGCTCAGCCGGCGGATCGAACAACGTACCCACGCTCTCGCCGCGGGCCAGACGCACGAGCGCATCGGGCTCCTCGCCCGAGCAAATCACGCTTTGAATGCCCGCCGTCATCAGAATGCGGCTCGCGCGAATCTTTGTGATCATGCCGCCCGTGCCCACCGAAGTCGAAGAATCGCCCGCCGAGGCGATGATCTTGGCATCGATCTTATGCACGACCGGGACGAACTCGGCCGTGGGGTCCTCGTGCGGATTGGCGGTATAGAGGCCATCGATGTCCGAGAGCGTCACGCACAGATCGGCAGAAACCAGGCAGCTCACAAGCGCCGCCAGCGTGTCGTTGTCGCCGAACTTGATCTCATCGACGGTAACGGTGTCGTTCTCGTTGACGACCGGCACCACGCCCAGCTCCACCAGGCGCAGCAGGGCGTCGCGCGCGTGCAGGTAGGACGTGCGGCGCGCCGTGTCGTGACGCGTGAGCAGGACGAGAGAGGTGAGCAGGTCGCGCGCATGGAACTCCTCGTCGTAGGCCGACGAGATGATGCACTGACCGGCCGAGGCGCAGGCCTGCAGGCTCGGCAGGTCACCGACCGGCTTGCGGTCGAAGCCCAGCACGGGATAGCCGCAGGCAATGGCACCCGAGCTCACCACGACCAGGCGCCAGCCAAGCTCGCGCAGCGCTGCGGCCTGGTCGGCAAGCCCGCCGATAAAGGCGCGGTTGACCTTGCCGTCGGCGCCCACCACCGTGGACGAACCGATCTTTACCACCATCGTTTTATAAGAAGTCGTCATACGTCAAACCAATCGAATGTCGAGCGTTCGGGCGAGCTGGGGCAGTCGGGGCGCCTAGTGCGGGACGGACGAAAATGATCCGTTTTCCTCCGTCCCCTTCGGATCATTTTGCCCAGGGGAAGGCCGAAGCCGCAGCCATGTTCTTGCGCACGAGCTCGTCGCGCACCTGAGCCAGGCCCTGCTCCATGCCCACCACATAGGTCTGCGGGTACAGGAAGCGCTTGAAAGCTGCGTCCAGATGATCGAGCGCCCAAGCACAGCGCTCGCGCGCGTCCTGGATGCTCTCACGCGGAGCCACCGCACTGCCATCGCGCACGATCGGCACCAGCAGCTCGCGATACTCAAGTTCGGACACGTCGGTCACCAAGGCGGCATCATTCACGGCCACGAGGGTATTGCCGCGCGCGGCGCCCTCCCCCGCCAGATGGTCCTCGTCGTAGATCATGTCGCAGACCGGGCCGCCAAAGCCGTCGTAATAACGGCGCACACGTTGCACGCCCGGGATCGTGCGCTTGTAGGGCTGCTCGGAGAGCTTGACCACCGGCGTCCATGGATCTGCCTCGCTCGCACGGCGGGCGGAAAGCTTGTACACGCCGCCCAGCGCCGGCTGGTCATAGCAGGTCGCAAGCTTGGTACCCACGCCAAAGCTGTCGATGGGCGCGCCCTGGTCGAGCAGCGACTGAATCGTGTACTCATCCAGATCGTTGGAAACCGAAATCCCCACATAGGGCAGGCCCTCGGCATCAAAACGGCCGCGAACATACTTGGAGAGCTTGGCGAGGTCGCCGGAGTCGATGCGAATGGCCGACAGACGCTCGCCCACCGCCTCCATCTCCTTGGCAACCGTAATGGCATGCTCGCAGCCCTCGCGCACGTCATAGGTGTCGATAAGCAGCGTACAGTTCTTGGGACTCGACTTGGCAAAGGCGCGGAAGGCCTCGAGCTCGGAATCGAAGCTCATCACCCAGCTGTGCGCATGCGTGCCAAAGACGGGAATACCGTAGCGGCGGCCGGCGAGCACATTGGACGTAGAGGAGCAGCCGGCAACGTAGCTCGCGCGCGCAACGGCCAGGCCGCCATCGGGACCCTGGGCTCGGCGCAGGCCAAACTCCGCCACGGGGCGACCGTCGGCGGCGAGCACCACGCGCGCCGTCTTGGTGGCGACAAGCGTCTGGAACCCGACGATGTTGAGCAACGCCGTCTCGAGCAGCTGGCATTCCAGCGCGGGACCGGTGACGCGCACCATGGGCTCGCGCGGAAAGACGAGCTCGCCCTCGGGCACGGCGTCGATGTTTACATGCGCACGAAAATCGCGCAGGTAGTCGAGGAATCCAGGCTTGAACATCGCGCCGCCGGCAGGGGCCTGGAGCGAGGCGAGGTAGTCGATGTCCTCGGGCGTAAAGCGCAGATTCTCGACCAGCTCGGGCAGCTCGGCGGTGCCGCACATGACGGCATAGGCGCTGCCAAAGGGATGGTCGCGGTAAAACGCGGTAAAACAACCTTGCTCATTGGCCTTGCCGCTCTCCCACAGGCCCTGGGCCATAGTGAGCTCGTACAGATCGGTGAGCATTGCGATGTCGGTGGGATGAGAGATATCGGTCAAAGCCATGGGGCGACCTTTCGGATGCGTTGTGCAGAGGTTGAGGGTTGGAGAAGGGCAGAGTGTTCGGGCATGACACCCGGCGCGAATCGGCTAGAGCAGGCCCATGCTGGTCAGGATCGTGTAGCCCATAAAGATGACAAACGCGATGAGGGCAAGGACAATGATGATTTTTTGAGCCGGCGCCATGCCAGGGATCTCGTTCTCGCCCGTAGGCTCCTTGGAGGTAACCATGCGCTGGGCAAAGCTCATCTCGTCACGGCTCGGTTTGGGCTCGACGGGCTTGGGACGAGTGGCCCTTTTAGGCTGAGGTTTGGGTGCGGTGGGCGCGGGCTTCGCGGCAGCCTCCTCGGCCTTCGCACGCTCGGCACGCAGGGCGGCCAGCTCCTCACGCTCGCGGCGTGCCTCTTCCTGGGCCTCGCGACGAGCTTTCTCGGCGCGGAGCTCTTCCAACTCGGCGCGTTCCTCGGCAGACAGTGGTTGGGACTCAAGCTCGGCCATGGTACAGCCCTTTCTTTTAAAAAAAGCCGCCGACGCAATGTCAGCGGCTTATCAAATCCAAGGGTGGAGACGAAGGGAGTCGAACCCTCGGCCTCTGCCATGCGACGGCAGCGCTCTCCCAACTGAGCTACGTCCCCAGGACAAGTTGATATTTTACCTACGGCTCGCCAACTGTCAACGCCCAATACCCAGTCTTTTTGGGACGGGGCTGTTTTAGCTACCCCGACAGACAACGCGAACGGTTTGGTCGAACAGCGGCAGGGGTAGCTAAAACAGCCCCGTCCCAAAAAGACTACTCAAAGAGCCTCGTCCCAGATTAGCTGGTTTGAGCACTAGTAAGAACACCGGTGGTATCGAACGCCGGGGTGAAGCTCTCGTCTACCGCGCCGCCCTCTTGCCAAAACATCGTCGTAAAGCCCAGGTCGTCGGCATGGTCGAGCACCTGCTCGTACTCCTCGCGCGTCACGGCGCGCGCCAGATCGCCGCCCTGCTCGCGCATGAGCGCATTGGGCGTGTACTGGTTCATGACCGAGATCGGCACGTCGCCCACCGTCTGCCACACCAGGTCTAACACGCGGCACGAGTCATCCGCATGCCCCGGCAGCACCAGGTGGCGCACGATGATGCCGCGCTTCATGAGCCCGCCCTCATCCACCAACTCTCCCCCGCGGCGCTCGACCTCGTGCGCCATCTGGGCCAGACCCGACACGGCCACGCGCGGATAGTCCTTAATATGAGAAAGCGACTGCGCAAGCCCGGCATCGGCATATTTAAAATCGGTGAGCCACACATCGACCAGGTCGCCCAGCGCCGCCACGGCACTCGCGCGCTCGTAACCACTCGTGTTGTAGACGATCGGGATGACCAGCCCGCGCGTCCGTGCCGCGGCAATCGCGGCAGGCAACAGATGCGCATAGTGCGTCGCCGTCACCAAATTGATGTTGTTGGCACCCTGGTCCTGCAGTTCCAGCATAATTTCGACCAGGCGCTCAGGCAAAATCTCAAGGCCAAAATTGCCGGTCGAGATCTCGTGGTTCTGGCAGTAGATACATTTGAGCGAACAGCCGCTAAAGAAAATCGTACCCGAGCCGGCCTCGCCCGAAATAGGCGGCTCCTCCCACATATGGAGCGCCGCGCGGGCGACCTTAAGCGTGTCGTCGGCGCCGCACACGCCACGCGCGCCCTCGTCGCGCGCCGCACCGCAACGGCGCGGACACAAATGGCAGACGGGCGAAAAAAGTTCGGTCAACGACGTCGGCATAAAAACATGCTCCAAAACAATGATTCAGCAGCTCAAACGCAAAAGGACCAGCCGTACAGACGGCTCGAGCCTAAAGGTGCCGTAATCGTCCGACACGATTTTTGTAATGTCAAGACTGGAATCGATAAAGTGCCGCTTTATGATGTAGGTATTCCGCCCCCCGCGGAGCAACTGGGTGAACCGTCGCGTTTATTTAGGGAGCCCACACAGTCGTACTCAGTACAGGTATCCTTCGTTGTTAAGGACGCTGGAACAGTCGATGAGGGCACCCACCTGTTTTAGGTGGGTTCATTTTCGTAACGTGGGGGGTGGTTTTCTTTTGCCGAAATTCACCATTACAGTCCACATGGATCCCCGCCGGCATCCCGACAAGCCATCGACAACATCCCAATATCTGGTAAGCGCGTGATTATCGCTGCGTGCAATTCCATGCACCCCCCTTGGTCGAGTATCATGATTCGGCTATGCCCTTTGCGCATGGCGTTCTTCTGACCTTTCCCTTCGACGCTTGGCGGTTTTTAGATTCATGGCTTCATCCCCGAGCTACATACCGTACCTATGCGTGGCAGCGGCGGCCTTTATCACGACCTTCCTCACGGTGCCCCTGGTCAAGCGCTTGGCAATTAAGCTCGACGCCGTCGACTATCCTTCTAAGCGCCGCATCAACACCAAGCCCATCCCGCGTTTGGGCGGAACGGCGGTGTTTTTGGGCCTGGTCGTTGCCTGCATTGTGCAAATCCTAGGCACCTGGCACCTAGGCTGGCCGCCCGTCCTGGTGCCGCACCCGCGCCTTCACATTAGCTATCCCATGCTGGCGCTCTCCTTTACCGTCATCTTTGCGACCGGCGCTATCGACGACGTCTTCCAGCTCAAGCCCAAGCAAAAGCTGGCCGGACAGGTCCTCGCCGCGCTCATCGCCTGTATCGGCGGCCTAAAAATCGGCGTCATCGTCAACCCGTTTGCCCCCGGCGAGATCATGCTCGGATGGCTCGCCTACCCCATCACCGTGATCTATCTGGTGGCATTCACCAACATCATTAACCTCATCGACGGCCTCGACGGCTTGGCCACGGGCATCTGCGGCATCGCCTCGTTCACCATGTTTTCGATGGCCGTTCTCTCAGGCCGCATCGACGCCGCCGCGCTCTCCATTGCGCTCTTTGGCGCCTGTCTGGCCTTTTTGCGCTACAACTTCAACCCCGCAAGCATCTTCTTGGGCGACTCGGGGTCGCTGCTTCTGGGCTTTGCGCTGGGCTCCATCTCGCTGCTCAACGTGAGTCGCACCGCCGCGCTCACCTCGCTTATCATCCCGCTCATCGTTGCCGGCGTGCCCATCATCGACACGTTTAGCGCCATCGTGCGCCGCAGGCGCGCCCACATTAGCATCGGGCAGGCCGACAAGGGCCACATCCACCACCGCCTGATCCAAGAAGGCTACAACCAAAAACAGGCCGTGCTGCTCATCTATGCCTGGTGCATCATGCTTTCGGCCGGCGCCGCCGCGATTAACCAGGTCGAGGTGCCCATGCGCGTGCTCATCTTTACCGTGCTCGCCATTGGCTCGGCGGCCTTTGCCAAACACCTGCACCTGTTTGAGCCCGTGCTGCGCCACCATTACAACAAGCGCACGCACGAGGACGAGCTCGTCACCCCCGACGACCCCGCCTTTAAGCAGGAGGAGCAGGCAGCCGAGGAACGTAAGGAAGAGCGCCACCGCAGGCGCTAGGGTAAGCTGCCGAGGATGCGTCCAGACGCCGCCGGCCAAACGTGCAGCCACGCCGCGCCCATCGCACAAGCCGCCGCTCTCCCGCCCCTCGCCTACTTACGACCCGCCCCTCCAATAAACGCGTTATCATCTTGACCCATGAACATACGTTAGGAGCAATCATGCCAAACGAGAACAGCTACGAAGTCGCGCTGCAAAAGAGCAACGCCATTCGCGAGGGCCTGGCCAAAACGCCCGAAAAGTTCACCATGCTCACCGGCGACCGCCCCACCGGCCGTCTGCACCTGGGTCACTACTTCGGCACCCTCAAGGGCCGTGTTGAGCTGCAGAACATGGGCGCCAAGACCAACGTGCTCATCGCCGACTACCAGGTCATCACCGACCGCGACACGACCGAGCACATCCAGGACAACGTGTACAACATGGTCATGGACTACCTTGCCTGCGGCATCGACCCCGACAAGACCATGATCTACGCGCACTCCGCCGTGCCCGCAGCCAACCAGCTCATGCTGCCGTTCCTGTCGCTGGTTTCCGAGGCCGAACTGGCGCGCAACCCCACGGTCAAGGCCGAGATGGAGGCCTCGGGCCACGAGCTCACCGGCCTTCTGCTCACCTACCCGGTGCACCAGGCCTGCGACATCCTGTTCTGCAAGGGCAATGTGGTGCCCGTCGGTCGCGACCAGCTGCCGCACATCGAGCTCACCCGCACCATCGCCCGCCGCTTTAACAACCGCTACGGCAAGGTGTTCCCCGAGGTCGACGCGCTGCTGTCCGAGACCCCGCTGCTGCCGGGCCTGGACGGTCGCAAGATGAGCAAGAGCTACGGCAACGCCATCAACATCTCGATGACCGCCGAGGAGACGGCCAAGCGCATCAAGAAGAGCCAGACCGACTCCGAGCGCATGATCACGTTCGATCCCGAGAACCGCCCCGGCGTATCCGGCCTGCTTTCGACGGCAGCCATCTGCACCAGCCGTTCCGAGGTCGAGATTGCAGAGGAGATTGGCATGGGCGGCTCCGGCCAACTCAAGAAGTACGTGACCGAGGCCGTCAACGAGTACTTCGCGCCGATCCGCGAGCGTCGTCAGCGCTACGAGAACGATCTGGATTACGTGAAGGACGTGCTGCACGAGGGCAACCGTCGCGCCAACGAGATTGCCGAGCAGACCCTGGCAGAGGTTCAGGACGCCATGGGCATGGTGTACTAGACCGATCTGCTGGCTTGAGCTTTCGATTGCTATAGGGCGGGCGCTACGGCGTCCGCCTTTTTTGGAGCCGGACCGCTTCGGCTCCGTCCATCACACTCTCCCGACAAACAGGAACAGGCCCGCCGGCAGTTAGCTGCCAGCGGGCCTGTTCCCGAAGTACACCGTTGAATCGCACAGAGGGGAGGAATGCGAATCAAACTCAACAGGGCAGGCTTTTTCATCGCCTATTGCCTGCTCCGTTGCTGAAACCAATATAGTTCGCCGTGGTTTACTTTTTGACGACAAAATGCGCCGCCATAGCTTCTCCATAAGTTAGCCCAAGTAAACTAACACCACAAAGGGGACAGGCACCTTTGTGGTGGTTTACGCCACGGCAGATCCGCTAGAGCCCCGCTGGCCAGCGACAGGCGGCCAAGTCGACGTGCATGTCGTCCTTAAACGCCACACCCTCCCCTAGCAAAAGCTCACGTTGAGCATCGGAACCGCCAAAAGCGAAGCCTTCGCATATGTGCCCGTCGGCAAACACCACGCGGTGACAGGGAATCTCGCCGGGGCGCGGATTACAATGCAGGGCATACCCCACGTACCGCGCGCTTCGTGGACGACCGGCAAGCAGCGCCACCTGGCCATACGTGGCGACCATCCCCTCGGGGATCTGCTCGACCACCTCGTACACCCGTTCAAAAAAGCCCTCAGACGCCATTGCTCGCTCCCTTCCACCCGGAAAAGCATAAACCACCACAAAGGTGCCTGTGTCCCCTTTGTGGTGGTTTATGGCAGGTCGGTTAGTTGGCGGGCTGGAAGAAGGCTACGGCGACGGCACCGGGGCCTACGTGGGTGCCGATGGTGGCGCCGATGGTGTGAACGGGCAGTTCGCCCTCGGTGTGGCCAGCCCACAGTGCCGCGCTGTCCTCGACATACTTCTTGAGCACCGCATCCGAAAGGCCCGTATAGCCCAGCGCCAGCGGCATGGAAAAGTCGATGCCGCCCGCTTTTTCGACCTTTTGGTTCAGCAGGTTGCGGCCGTTCTTGGAACCGCGCGCCTTGCCCAGTTGCACGATCAGACCGTCCTCGACAGCCACAACGGGCTTTACGTTGAGCAGCGTACCCACGGCGCCGGCCGCAGCAGACAGACGACCGCCGCGCACCAGGTACTCCAGCGTCTCGAGCAGGCCGATGACGACCACGCGGTCACGGACGGCCTCGACGGCCGCCGCGATCTGAGCCGCACTGCGGCCCTCGTCCACCAAGCGCAGCGCATACTCGACCAGGATACGCTCGCCCAGAGTGACGTTATTGCTATCCACCACGTACACGTCGCCGCCCGGCGCCTCGGCAAGTGCGGTACGGGCACTCTGATTGGTGCCCGAAAGCTTAGCGCCCACGGTAATAATCACAGCCTCATCGCCGGCCTCTCGCGCCTCGGCAATAGCCTGCGAAAACGCGTACGGGTTGACCTGGCCGGTCTTGGGCAGCTCATCGCGCTCCACGAGCATCTCGTAAAAGCGCTGGTGATCGATGTCGACGCCATCCATGTACACATCGGTGCCAAAGGTGACGGACAGCGGCAGAACACGCAGAGCGGGATGCTCAGCCGGCGACATATCGCTCGCGGAATCGGTAATAATACGAATGGACATAGCGAATCCTTTCTTGCGCAGGTCCCGCGCAGGGAATTTTGACAGCAATGCCCCGGCACGGCATACGCGCTCAAACGGGACTATGCAGTTGTTAAGTTGTTGATTGGAAGCAAATGCCTTGGCGGCCTTAGATCTCGCGCAGGGTGTTGAGAATCGTGCGCAGCGACGCATACATCTGCTCGCGCTGCTCCACACCCATAGCCTTACCGGTGGTATCGAGCACCTCGCGAATGATGCGGTCCGCCTCGCTCATGCTCTCGCCGCCCAGAGCGGTCAGGCGCACCGGAGCACGATACTTAACGGCGGCATCGCCCGAATCATCGACCTCGACGTAGCCACCCTCCTCCAGATGCGCGAGCGTACGCGAGACGGCGGCGCGGGTCACGCCTGCCATGCGAGCCAGGTCGGCGCCAGTCAGGCCGTCCTTGCTGCGCTCAAGATAGTACAGGCACATAACGTCGGAGCCCTTGAGGCCCAGCCTTGCGCCCTCGGATGTCTTAATGCGCTGGATCTCCTTGTAGAGCCCGCTGATCAGTCCGACAAAGTCCTCGAAACGTGTCTCATCGCTCTGCTGCATGGGAGACGACCGCCTTTCGCTTGCATAATGCTAACGGGTAAACATCTTAGCCGTACCCAGCGGCCGCCAGCCCTGCACGACCTATTTGTTGACCCATCAACATAAAAACCACCACAAAGGACAGGTACCTTTGTGGTGGTTTTGACCGGCGAACATGATCCGCAGACGCCGCTACAGCTCCACACAGGGATTGTCGCGGGTCACAAGTGTCTTAACGACAACCGTCGCTCCCAGATAGCGCTCAAGCAGTTCGGCTAAGCGATCGATCGCTGCCTGGCAATCCCCCATCCGCTCGGGCTCCACGCACTCAATCGCCAGGAACGCATCGGCCGAATCATCGGACAGAGCCGTTCGAACGCCGTCGCGCCAGTTCCAGCAGCGGCACACGGCGCCCGCATCATCGATGTAGGCGAGCTCTCCAGGCAACGTCGGATCGTCCGCCTCCTCGCCAAGCGGCAGGAATGCGTCGCCGCCATCAGTAACCGCCAGGCGCAGATTACCCTCGATAGCGCGCAGGTCCTCGCCGCCAACGGGCAGCGCGTAGGTCAGCGACACCGTGTTGTAGATGTCCACCGCCGGTGTGATATGACCGACCGGCTTGCCCTTGAGCACGCGCTTGAGCAAATTCTCGATCGAGCAGCGGGCGCCCTTTTTGGTCTTGAACAGACGGTAGGCCTCGCGCCATGCTTTGACCGGTGCGTTCTCGCTGATAGTATCGCTGGTCAGATGACGCTCCGCATCGATATTGGCGCGGTCGAGCAACGCGGCGATCGCATCCACGTCCTCCTGGGGAATCTGAGCCGCGGGCTTCATGCCCTTTACGACCACCACACCGACCGCTGCCTGCGGAAACAGCTCCCAGAATGAATCCTCAGCAATAAAGCCCTTCATACGTGCTCCCTTCATCGTGCGCGCCCGAGCGAGGGCGCCTAAACAAAAAGCGCCCTCACGACGGCCACCTTCAAAGTCCTACGGTGCCGTCACAAGAACGCTTGCGCTGTCCCCATCCGGAGAAGGGGACGATATGTCAGGCGTATTGTAACCCGAGTCATCCACGCGAGCAAAACCACCACAAAGGTGCCTGTCCCCTTTGTGGTTGATATGGACTCACGGCGAAGCTAGTGGCGAAGTCCCAGCAGCCCGCGGCCGCGATGACGGGCGTCGGCGTGTACTTGAGCGTGCGGACCGGCGGCCTTGACGGACTCGGGCAGGTGCGAGTACTTCTTCTCGAAGTTCTCCTCGAACATCACGGCCAGGTTGTGTGCAGCCTCGTCGTAACGAGCGGTGCTCTGCCAGTACCGGCGCGGCACCAGGATGCCGTCGGGCACACCGTGGCACGTGGTGGGAATGTCGACGTTAAAGATGTCGTCGTGCACGAACTCGCTGTCCTCGATGGTACCGTCGAGGGCGCGCGCAACCAGCGAGCGCGTGTAGGCCAGCTCGATGCGATGGCCTACGCCGTAGCCGCCGCCGATCCAGCCGGTGTTGACCAGGTACACGCGCGTGCGGCCGTCGGCAATGCGCTCGCCGAGCATCTTGGCGTAAACCATGGGGTCGAGTGGCATAAACGGCTCGCCGAACAGCGAAGAGAACGTGGGCGTGGGCTCGGTGACGCCGACCTCGGTGCCGGGAATCTTAGCCGTAAAGCCCGTCACAAAGTGGTACATGGCGGCGTCGGCCGTCAGACGCGAGATGGGCGGCAGCACGCCAAAAGCGTCGCAAGTCAGGAACAGCACGACACTCGGAGTGGTGCCCATGCCCTTAGTCCACGCGTTAGGAATGTGCTCCACGGGATAGGCCACGCGCGTGTTGTGCGTGATCGAGATGTCATCGTAGTTTGGCTTGCGGTTCTCGTCGAGCACCACGTTTTCGCAGATCGCGCCAAAGCGGACAGCGTTGAAGATCTCGGGCTCGTGGAAGGCGTCCAGGCCCTCGCATTTGGCGTAGCAGCCGCCCTCGATGTTGAAGATGCCCATGTCGGACCAGCCGTGCTCGTCGTCGCCGATCAGCAGGCGCGTGGGATTGGCCGAAAGCGTGGTCTTGCCGGTGCCGGACAGGCCAAAGAACACGGCGGTCTCGTGCGTGACGGGATCCATGCTGGCCGAGCAGTGCATGGGCAGCACGTCGTCCTCGACGGGCAGCAGATAGTTCATGACGCTAAAAATCGACTTTTTAATCTCGCCGGAGTAGCCGGTGCCGGCGACCAGAATCACGCGTTCCTGGAAGTTGATGACCACGGCAGCGCTGGAGTTGAGGCCCTTGATGGCAGGGTCGCACTGGTAACCGGGCGCTGCGAGCACGCAGAAGTCGGGCTCGCCGGTGCGCGCGATTTCGCGGGCGAGCGGGCGGGCGAGCATCTGCTTAATAAAGAGTGCCTGGCTGGCACGCTCGCAGGCAACGAGCAGTCGACGCGTGTGGTTGCGGTCGGCGCCTGCCATGCCACGGGTGACGAACACGTCGCGCTCGTTGAGATAGTCGACGATGCCGGCCTTGATGGCCTCATAGCTCTCGACGGACAGCGGACGGTTGACCGCGCCCCAGGCAATCTTGTCGTGAACATCGGGGGTGTCAACGATAAAGCGGTCATTAGGCGAGCGGCCAGTGCGCTCCCCCGTCTCGATCACCAGCGCGCCGTTGGAGGCCATACGACCTTCGTTGCGACGGATGGCGTGCTCGACGAGCTCGGCTGCCGGCAGGTCGACCAGCAGGCGGGGCTGGTTCTCGGCAGGATCTTCGACCAGCGTAATGCCAAAGTTGGACAGAACTTCTGCAGGGGTAACACCTGGCATGGGGCCTCCTTTAAAAGCGCGACACGTGGACGAGGCGCGCACTTTACTCACGTAAAGCCCGTTGTACCCGATATGCAAAAACGTTTTTGCGGCAACGGCGAAGCGCCCGCCCAACGGTCAAAAATCGCAGGCAAGCGGCCTAGTCATTGGGGACGTTTTTAAACGGCTAATCGTTGGGGACACTCTTGAACAGGCAACACTCAAGGAGTGTCCCCGGATGCCGGCACTTAGGGACGTTCCCAAAGTGCCGGCACATAAGGAACGTCCCCAAGTGCCGACTACTGAATGGCGCCGCCGAAATTATCGAACAATCCGTTCAAAAACACGAGCGAACATCGTCGCGTCTATACTAGAGCGCAGCGATAGAAAGGACCCCGCCTTGAGCATCACGCCCCTCGATAGCATCCGCCGCGCCATCGCCCGTCACAACGGCGTCGCCGACCCCACCGTATCGGGCGGGGCACCCAGCCAGGGCGGTCGCATCGAGAACGGCCTGTTCCCGGCCTCGCACACCGCCGAGGAGCTCGCTCGCATCCAGGAGCTGAGCCAGCACAACGCCGGCGGGCCCGATAGCAGCCAAGCCACACGTCGCCGGCGCGATCGCGATCGGGAGCCCGGCCCCGTTCGCCGCATGGTCAACGCTTGGTGGAACCGTCTGCTCGGTGCCGTCTACGGCGGCGGCTTCTCCATGCAGGAAGCGGAATACGAGGAGCACGCCACCAGTCGCGACTATCTTTGGAACACCCTCGGCACCGCCGTGTGGGGCTTGGCATTTCCGCTGCTCACCATCGTGTCTACGCAGCTCGTGGGCGCCGAAGAAGCAGGCAAATTCTCCATCGCCTTTGTCACCGGCACGCTCATCATGATTGCATGCAACTACGGCGTGCGCAATTTCCAGGTCTCGGACATCGACGAAAAGACGTCCTTTGCCTCCTACCAGCTCAACCGTTGGCTTTGCGGTGCGTTCGCGCTGGCATGCGGCCTGATATACAGCAGCGCCCGCGGCTACGATGCGCAGATGGCCACGATCGGCCTGGGCGTCTACCTCTATAAGGTGATCGACGGCATCGCCGACGTGTACGAGGGCCGCCTGCAGCAGGCCGACAAGCTCTATTTGGCTGGCATGAGCCAGACGCTGCGTTCCGCCGGCGTCATCGCGGTCTTTAGCGTGGCACTGTTCCTCACGCGCGGCATGCCCATCGCGGCCATGGCCATGGGCATCGCCGCAATCGCCTCGCTCGTGCTGGTCACCGCCCCGCTCGCCCTGCTCGAAACCGAAAAATCACGCCGCATGAGTCTGCGCGAGGCTGGCCACCTGTTTATCCAGTGCGCCCCACTTTTTGGCGCGCTGTTCCTGTTCAACCTAATCGAGAGCATGCCCAAATTCGTGATGGAAGGCACGCTGGCCTACAAGTATCAGCTGTACTTTAATGCACTGTTCTTTCCGGCGCAGGCTATTTTGTTGAGCATTGGATTTATCTATAAACCGCAGCTCCTGCGTCTGTCGAGCATTTGGGCGAATCCGCGCAAGCGTCGCCGCTTTGACTTGATTATTGTTGCCGTTATGGCGCTGATCGTGGTCATCACCGGCATGTGCGCCGCATTTATGGCAGGCCCCGGCATCCCCATTATGAGCTTTATGTACGGCCTTAACTTTGAGCGCTACCGTACGCTGGCGCTGCTGATGGTCGTCGCCGGCGGCGTCACCGCAGCCATCGACTTTATCTACGCCATCATCACGGTGCTGCGTCATGCCGGCGACGTCACCAAGGTCTACCTGATCTGCTTTGCCGTGAGCGTGGCGCTACCGGTGATTCTGATCAATCTGCTCGGCCTGATGGGCGCCGTCGTGAGCTACCTGGCCATCATGGCCCTGCTGCTGGTGCTGCTGATCGTCGAGTACGCCCACATCCGCCAGCGCATCGAGCGAGATCGCAACCCATACGGTGCCTAGGTAGCTAATTTGCGTCACCCAAAACTAAGTGAGTAGGCTTTTGTCGAATCGCCGACCACGCCGACAAAGCACAAGTCTGTGTCCTGCGGTTTTATTGAAGCAAATCTGTTGTGTGCTCAGCATTTCTAAAATAGCCTACTCACTTAGCCAGCGAGCAGCCAAAAAAGAACCGTCGCAACGTTATTGAACTCCGTTGCGACGGTTTTTCGTGCATTTTCGCGCATCCGCGGTCGCAGACGCGCCCCATTTCTAGTAGATAGACCGCTTTCGAATGTGACAAAGGGACTGCCCCTTTGTCACATTCCGGCGGAGCCCCTACTCGCCCGGATGAACGTCAGCGTAAAACTCCGCTCCGTCGTCCAAGCGCAGGATGCCCACGCGGCCGAATTCCGAGCCCGTTGCCGCCGCGCAGTCGATGTCGATGCGATCGGGCACGCCGGCGGTATCCTCGCCGCCCAGGCGCACGATCTGCCCGCGGCCCGAATCCTCATCGAGCCCCGCCAGGCCGCCCACCTCGCAATAACGCCCGAGCGACACCGTGGGCGTGTGGCCGCTCACCACGACCGGGCCCTTGCCGTCGGCAGAAAGCAACCCTGTCGGCGCATCCCAATAGCCGTGACGAATCCACAGCAGGTCATCGGACGACTGCACGGCAAGCATCTGCTTCAGCAGTTCGCGATCGGCGCCAACCGCTCCGGCACCATCGGCACAATCCACATCGTGTTCAAGCAAAAACGCTCGCGCAGCCTCGGTCTGGATGCCGGCATGCACCAGCAAGTACGGACGCTCGTCAGTCTCGGCCACCGCGTAGAGCGGCAGCGTCGCCATCCAACGCACGAGCTCCTCGTACGCCTCAAATTCCATGTCGTTGAGCTGCTGACGGGTAGTCCAACCGCCGTTGATATCCCAGGTCTCGGCATCGAGCGGATCCTGCCCAATGATGGCGTCGAGCATGATCTGCTCGTGATTGCCCTTGAGCACGCGGGCGTTGGGCAGCGAGCGCACGAGCTTAATAACGCCGACCGGATCGGGCCCGCGATCGATCATGTCGCCCAGCACGTACAGCGTGTCGTCGGACGTCAACGAGATCTTAGACAGGGCCTCGTCAAGCGCACGCACGTGCCCGTGAGCATCAGATGTCACATAGATCGCCATGGTACGCCTCTCCTTGCATTGCGGCCGAAGCCCGGTGCCGCAACTAAAACTTCAAGTTGAACTTAAACGTTACCCATTGTACTCCGTTGCAATAAAGCTGGAAAGGGTTTCCGAGCAGAGGCAAAGACGGCAGCCGTCTATGACGATATCGCGCACGCCCGCAATCCAACCCCATAAACCCACCATCTTTGGGTACAAATAACCGCAGACAACTGACCGTGCCACGCCAACCACCCAGGAGCGGACACCATCCATGAACCAGATCCTTCTCTTTATCGGCCTCGTTATTATTCTGTGCCTGACCATCAAACCCGTCGGCAAAAAGCTCCCCTTCCCCACCCTGCTCATCTTTATCGCGCTCGGCATGCTGTTGGGTGTCAACGGCCCGGCGCATATCGACTTTAGCGACTACGCACTCACCGAAACCGTCTGCAGCACGGCGCTATTGTTCATCATGTTCTACGGCGGCTTTAACACCAACATCGACCGTGCCAAGCCCGTCGCTGCGCCGGCGGTTCTGCTGAGCACGCTCGGCGTCGTCATCACTGCCGGCATCACCGGCGTGTTCGCCCACTTTGTGCTGGGCTTCGACTGGATCGGCGGCCTGCTGCTGGGATCGGTCGTGGCGTCCACCGACGCGGCCAGCGTCTTTAGCGTTCTGCGCGAGCACAGCCTTTCGCTAAAGGGCGGCACCGACTCGCTGCTCGAGGTCGAATCGGGCTCCAACGATCCCGTCGCCTACATGCTCACCGCGGTGCTCGCCACACTCGCAGCCGGCGGCGACATCAACATTCCCGCACTGCTGGCCAAGCAGATTATCTTGGGCGTGGGTCTGGGCCTCGTCATCGGCTGGGCGGCGGGCCGCCTGATTGAACGCGCGCACGCAACGGCCGAGGGCGCGCAGACCATCTTTTTGTTCGCCGTGGCCATCGTCGCCTACGCGCTGCCGAGCTACCTGGGCGGCAACGGATTTTTGGCCGTGTACCTGGCCGGCATTGTGCTGGGTGCGAGCGACATCACCGGCAAGGTCGAGCTGGCGCACTTTTTTGACACCCTCACCGAGATGGCCGAGATGACCATCTTCTTTTTGCTGGGCCTGCTCGTCACGCCCGCGCGCCTGCCGCAGATGCTGCTGCCGGGCCTGGCGCTCATGGCGTTTATGCTCTTTGCGAGCCGCCCCATCGCCGTCGGTCTGCTGCTGGTGCCCTTTAAGACGAACCCTCGCCAGGTTGCACTCGTAAGCTGGGCGGGCTTGCGCGGCGCGGCTTCGGTCGTCTTTAGCCTCTTTGCCATGGTAGCCGGCGTTCCCGGCGGTCACGACCTGTTTGACCTGGTATTTGTAATTGCCGTGTCGAGCATTGTGGTGCAGGGCTCGCTGCTGCCAGCGGTGGCGAAGAAGCTCGATATGATCGATGAGACCGGCGACGTGCGCCGCACCTTTAACGACTACCGCGACGAGGACGGCATGTCGTTTGTAAAGCTCAAGGTGGGCGCTGGACATCCGTTTGCCGGACGCTCGCTCGCCGATATTGGCAGCGCAACGGACATGCTGGTTGTCTTGGTACTGCGCGATGGTGCACACCCGGTGCTGCCCAACGGCGATACCGTAATTGAGGAAGGCGACCTATTGGTGATGGCCGCGCCGACGTTTGAAGAGCGTGCCGAGGTTACGCTGCGCGAGGTCACCGTGACGCCCCACGGTCGCCTGGCCGGCCAGCGCCTGCGCGATGTGCCGCAAGGCAAGCATCCGTTTATTGTGGTGATGCTCAAACGCGACGGCCAAACGATCATCCCCGACGGCAACACCCTCATATACGCCGGCGACGAAGCCGTCATCGCCACACTGGCGTCGTAGTGACCAGGAGGTAGCTAAAAGAGACACGTCCCGAATTGGCTACATTTGAGCATCAATCGCCCAGACTGAGGCCTCGTTGCGGACAATTTACGTCTGGCAAAACTAAGTGAGTAGACTTTTGCCGAATCGCCGACCACGTCACCAAAGCACAACTCTGTGACCTGCGGGTTTGTTGAAGCAAATTAGTCGTGTGTTCAGGATTTCCAATAAAGCCTACTCACTTAGCCAGCGTGCAGTCAAAATAGAACGGTCGCGAGGTCATTAGACTCCATTGCGACGGCTTATCGTGCATTTTCGCGCAGCTGCGGGTGCAGACGCCCCGTCCCAAATTAGCTACCCTAGTCATCGTCGACGGCGAAGGCACGGAGGTCGAGGCCTTCGCGTGCGGCTCGGGCTAGGAGCTTTTGGGGCGACTCGTCCTCGATATCCATCACGTCGAGCATAGCGGCCGGAAAGCCCACGCCCGCCGCACTCCCCGCGCGGTCGAGCTGGCTCTCGCGCAGCTGATCTACATCAACTTCGATTTTCATGGTGAAACCTCCTACCGGCCAATCGCGACCGAACAAACCGCACGCCCCAAATGATGTGCAATAAACCCCAAATACGGCCATAATAAAACAATGAACATCAGGGAGGCTGCGGACGATGGATAAGCTCGATGCCATGACGGCACAAGTTAGGGACTTTTGCGATGCACGCGACTGGCGCAAATATCACACGCCAAAGGAGCTTGCCATCGGCATAGCGACTGAGTCCTCCGAACTCCTTCAGCTTTTCCGCTTTATGAGCGACGAGCGCATTGCAGGAATGTTCGATAACCCTGATCAGCGCCAAGTCATCGAAGACGAAGTCGCTGACACGCTCCTCTTTCTCCTGCGTTTCGCCGATCTAAACGGGATCGACCTCCCAAAGGCGCTCTCGTCCAAACTCAAACGCAACGACGAGCGCTATCCCGTCGACGCCAGCTCCAGCGAATACAGAAAGGCGGACTACCATGAGTAACGAGTTCGCCCTTCGGCAATACACGCTTCCCCTGCCCCAGCCCTTCAAGACAAGCGAATCGCTGCAGGACTTTGGCACGCCAAAGCCAGGGTCGCACCACGACGAAAGCTGGCCTGTTCTCTACATCCTGACCAACAGCAGAAACAAGACGGCATACATCGGCCAAACAACCAACTACCAGCGCCGTATGAAACAACACGCTGCAAACGTGGACAAGGACTTCGACCGGACTCTTCTGATCGACAATCCCACCTTCAACCAATCCGCAACGTTCGAGTTCGAGAATCGACTTATTGAGCTGTTCTGCGCCGACGAAAAATTCCAGGTAACCAATGCCAACAACGGCTATGCACAGTTCGATTATTTTGAGCGACCTCAGTATCGCCAGAAGTTCCGGACTCTATGGACGAAACTTCGCGAAGAAAACTATGCGATTCACCCTATCGAAGAGCTCGAGAATACCGACCTGTTCAAATTCTCTCCTTTCAAAACGCTCACGCCAGATCAATACGAAACGATTGAGGCGATTTACAAGCGTCTTGAGCAGGAACATGAGGACGTTGTGCACGGTGCTCCCAAGAGAAAGCGCGTGACCGTCGTAAACGGCGCGCCGGGAACAGGCAAAACGATTCTCGCCATCAGTCTCATGTTCAAAATCAAAAATGAGCCCAACCTTTCCGACCTGCGGGTCGGCTTCGTGACACCCATGGAGTCCCTTAATAAGACGCTCAAAAAACTCACGCACTATCTTCCTGGGTTAAAGCCTGGCGACATCCTGACCCCCAGCGACGCAACCAAGACGGATCGGTATGACATCTTGCTTGTCGACGAGGCACACCGACTGGGCAATTACTTGACAGCCGGTGCCGGCATCGGAGCTTTTTACAACACATGCGAGCGACTCAACTTGCCTCGTACGAGCAGCCAGGTGGAATGGATTTTCAAATGCTGCGACAAGGCTTACCTGTTCTACGACCCCAAACAGCAGGTCCGCGCATCTGGACTCAATCGAGACGGCCTTGAGCAGCGACTCAATCAGCTCGAAGAAGCGGGTATCGAAACTGAAGAATTCAACCTAAGCACGCAAATGCGCGTACGCGGTGGCGACGAATACCTCGATTTTATCTACGACTTACTCGACAACAAGGCGTACATGCATGCCGGCATGAAGTTCGAAGAACTCTTTTCATCGGAGCCTTACGATTCGCGAGCCGGGGATCCGGACAGCGATATCCCCAGATACCAGTTTGGAATCGTCGACCGATTTGAGGATTTCTGTTCCCTGCAGCAAGCCAAGGAAGAAGAAGTTGGTCTTTCCCGCATGATGGCAGGCTTTGCGTGGAAGTGGGAAACGAAGAATAACAAAGACGCGTTCGACATCGTCATCGAGGGCATCCCTAAACGTTGGAACTCAACTCAAAAGGATTGGGTCAACTCCGTCAACGCCGTCAATGAAGTCGGATGCATCCATACAGTACAGGGCTATGACCTCAACTACGGATTCGTCATTCTGGGGCCAGACATTTACTACGACACCGACAAGGATGCCGTCTGCGTCAACAAGGCGAACTTCAGAGATGCCGTCGCAAAGAAGAAGGCAAGCGACGATGATCTGCGAAAGATCATCGTCAACGCCTACTACGTCCTCATGACACGCGGCATGCTGGGAACATTTCTCTATGTGTGCGACCCCGCTCTCAAGGAATATTTGTCACGGTATATCCCGATGATATAGACCTAGCGAGCGCCCTCCCCCATGTAACCATCCTGTAAATCATAGCGGCGCAGTCGAGTTCTACCGTGATGCGGTCGCGCTTGGCGCTCCACTGTGCTAAAGTATCCCGAACGCTCAAACGACTACGAGGGGGACTTAGAAGATGGCACGTGTGCACAACTTCTCAGCAGGCCCGGCCGCACTGCCCACCAGCGTGCTTGCCGAGATCGCCGACGAGATGATGGACTACCGCGGTTGCGGCATGTCCGTGCTCGAGATGAGCCATCGATCTAACATGTACCAGCAGATCATCGACGACGCCGAGGCAACCCTGCGCCGCCTGCTGAGCATCCCCGACAACTACCGTGTCCTGTTTTTGCAGGGCGGTGCCACGCTGCAGTTTGCGGGCATCCCCATGAACCTCATGCGTCGCGGCCGCGCCGGCTACGTCGTGACCGGCAACTTTGCCAACAAGGCGCACCAAGAGGCCGCCAAGTACGGTGAGGCTGTGCTGCTCGCGAGCTCCGAGGGCACCAATTTCGACCGCATTCCCAACATGGCCGACATCAACGCGCGCATTGCCGCCGAGGCCGCGGGCAAAGGCCTCGACTACGTCTACATCTGCCAGAACAACACCATCTTTGGCACCATGTTCCACGAGCTGCCCGATTGCGGCGATGTGCCGCTTGTCGCCGATGTCTCGAGCTGCTTTCTGTCGCAGCCGCTCGACGTCGAGCGCTACGGGCTCATCTACGCCGGCGCCCAGAAAAACGCCGGCGCCGCGGGCGTAACCGTGATTATCGTGCGCGACGACCTGATCGCCGAAGGCCCCGCCTTTGCGCAGACGCCGCAGTACATGGACCTTAAGACCCAGGCCGCCAAGGGCTCCATGCTCAACACGCCCAACACCTTTGGCATCTACGTGTGCGGCAAGGTGTTCCGTTGGGTCGAGCAGACTGGCGGACTTGCCGCCATGGCCGAGCGCAACTGGGCCAAGGCCAACCTGCTCTACGACCTGCTCGAGAACAGCGTGCTGTTCCATGGCACCACACAGGCCGACAGCCGCTCCATCGCCAACGTCACCTTCCGCACCGGCGACGCCGAACTCGACGCGGCCTTTGTCGCAGGCGCGGCCGAGCACCAGATTCAAAACGTCAAAGGCCATCGCCTGGTGGGCGGCATGCGCGCCAGCGTCTACAACGCCGTAACCATGGAAGACATGCAGGCACTGGCCTCGTACATGAAGGACTTCGAAGCACAGCATAGTTTGAGTCCGCGATCTAACTAGCCCGCAACCCGCGGGCCGACCAGCCACTTCAAACCACCTGTTTAAACCAAACCTGCTAAGGAGTTTTCCATGCGCAAGATTAAGACCATCGACGACATCACCAAGGACGGCAAGGTCGAGTTTGGCGAGGGCTACGAGTTTGTGAGCACCGCCGAGGAGGCCGACGCTATCCTGATGCGCTCCACCGACCTGCACGGCTACGAGCTGCCCGAGGGCATCCGCGCCATCGCCCGCTGCGGCGCCGGCGTCAACAACATCCCCATCGAGGAGTACGCCAAGAAGGGCGTCGTGGTCTTTAACTCCCCCGGCGCCAACAGCAACGCCGTCAAGGAACTCGTCCTGGGCATGCTGGTGCTTTCGAGCCGTGGCGTGGTGCAGTCGATGAACTGGGTGCGCGACAACGCCGACGACCCCGAGATCCAGGTCGATGCCGAGAAAGCCAAGAAGGCCTTTGTGGGCCGCGAGCTCAAGGGCAAGCGCATCGGCGTCATCGGTCTGGGTAACGTGGGCTCCAAGGTCGCCAACGCCTGCGTCGACCTGGGCATGGACGTCTACGGCTACGATCCGTTCATTTCCGTCGAGCACGCGTGGGTGCTGAGCCGCGAGGTGCAGCGCGTGGGCACGCTCGAGGACCTCTGCCGCGGCTGCGACTACCTCACCGTGCACGTACCCAGCAAGGCCGACACCATCGGCATGATCAGCACCGAGCAGATTAACCTGCTGGCGCCCGACGCCGTGCTCATCAACTACGCGCGCGAGACCATCATTGACGAGGACGCCGTCGACGCTGCCCTGCGTGAGGGCAAGCTGAGCTGGTTTAGCTGCGACTTTGCCACACCCAAGACCGTCAAGATGCCCAACACATTTATCACCACGCACTCGGGCGCCGGCACCGGCGAGGCCGAGGCCAACTGCGCCGACATGGCCATCAGCGAGCTCAAGGATTACCTGGAGAACGGCAACATCGCGCACAGCGTCAACTACCCCGCCTGCAGCATGGGCAAGGCGCGCGCCGCGAGCCGCATCGCCTGCCTGCACGCCAACGTGCCCAACATGATCGGCCAGATCACGGCAATTCTTGCCAAGGACAACGCCAACGTGCAGCGCATGACCAACGAGTCTGCCGGCGAGAACGCCTACACCATGTTCGACACGGACGAGCACCTGGACAGCAGCACCATCGAGGCGCTCAAGCAGATTCCGTCGATGTATCGCGTGCGCGTGATCAAATAGAGCCGGCGCCAAGCCTACCAGGCAGGCCACGAAGCCCATTCGCCCCCCGTTTTCACGAAATGGGGGGCGATTTCGTTGCTCCGGACGACTTTAAAATGATACTCAGAACAAGTTTTTTCGGATAATGGATAGTGAGGCTCAATTCGCTAAGCACACCCGCTTTGATAAACAGCTTTATCAGGGACTTTAATAGGTAAAAATCGATCTCTATGTATCGAATGTAATTTGACTGTCTATTTTCCGAAACAACTTATTCTAGATAGCATTTTTAGGGTCCCTCCAAGGCAAAATTGAAGCCTTTTTCGCGCCCAAAACTCTAGCTCGCGCGACCGTTTTCCGCCCGCACGACTATATTCCCGCCCAATCGATAAAAATCTCCTCACGAAGCCGCCGTTCGAGCTCCTGCTGCCGCGGCGTCTTGTCTTTCAACGGCACATCGAGATAGGACATGATAAGTTCCATCACCACGCGAAAGGCATCGGGGTCGGCCAGCTGGCCATAGGTCATCAAAACGACGGGATATCCCATCGCTTGCAGCGCCGTCGTTCGATCGGAGTCCGAGATCTTGGATTCTATGGATCCATGAATGGCTTTACCTTGACATTCAACCAGGCACTCTCGGCTGCCGTCCTTATTTGCCAGCAGAATATCGGCATAGCGCCGATCAAGCCCCGAAATCAGGCGGGCACTGCGCGTCATGCGAATCTCGACGTTATTGGTAAGGCGCAGCCCTTCGCCGCCGCGCAACCTCGTAAGGCCAAACAGCATCGAAGCCTGGACCTCGAGCGGCGATGCCGCCACCCCCGTAATACACTTCGCGGCACGCGTGAACGATTTAGCGCCGCGGAGCCCCCGGATCTTATTGGCGAACTCCGTTAGTTCAGAGAGCTCGATCAAGGGCGGTCGTTTCCACAAGTCTGTTGGATTCCCCGAGGTATCCTTTACGTTTTCCCAGCCCGACCGTGCGTCACCCCACCGGTCCCCATATGCCTGCTCAAGTGCCAACTTTACCTGAGGCGCAATCTTACACACGGCAAAGGTGCCGCACATCTCATACATGCACATGATCAGACGCTCGTTTGAGACCGAGGAAGCCAGGGTCAGCAGGGTAAAGAGCGGGGACGCGACATCGAGGCCAAACTCTGTCTGCCGCACGGAATCAAACGGCCTCTCCCCGTTCCAAACATGCCTGACAATGCGATCGCCCTTACGTCCGCAGCCGCCTTGCGCCAACACGTGTAACGGAGTGCCCAGGAAATGCTTGACGAGCGGATGCTCACAAAGATGCTCCCTGCGCGGATCGTCTACAGAATCGGGCAGGTCCGGCATTATTGCCAAGACCTGTGGGGGTATCCGGTGATACCGAAAGGCAGATATGTCGCACAGTATGTCGTCCATAAAAGGTACGTACCCACCGCGTCGTTTGCAAACCCGCCTGGACGGCAAACGCGCTGGCTCGGCCTGCGAACGGTAAATACTGCTGCGCGCACGTCGCGGATCTCTTGGGAGGCTTACAATCGGCTTGGAAAGCAGACTGATTGTGAGGTTGCATATGGTTGATGAGGACTTTGCCTGGCGGCTTGCGCAGGACCTTGTGAAGATTGACAGCTCGGACCCCGGCGCATATGAGGGCGAGATCGAGTGCTTCATTAAGAGGCTCATTGAGCAGCAGCTGGCGCAGCTCGATAGCTCTGCGCTCGATGCCGTGCAGATTGAGGAACTCGAGGTGCTGCCCGGGCGCCGTAACCTTATGGTCACCGTGCCGGTACTGAGCGACGAGCCGCGGCTGGTCTATATCTGCCATATGGATACCGTTACCTTGGGCGATGGCTGGGACGCGGACATCGCACCGCTTGGAGCGATTGTGCGTAACGACAAACTCTATGGCCGCGGCTCCTGCGACATGAAAGGCGGCCTGGCCTGCGCCATTGCCGCACTTGTCCACACGTTCGAGCGCGCGGCGGCGGAGGGCGAGCTGCCCCGCCGTGGCTTTTCGCTCATCTGCTCGGTCGACGAGGAAGACTTTATGCGCGGCTCAGAGGCCGCGATCAATGCCGGCTGGGTCGGCTCGCGCGAATGGGTGCTAGATACCGAGCCCACCGACGGACAGATTCAGGTAGCGCACAAGGGGCGCACGTGGTTCGAGATCGAGATGGCCGGCGTCACGGCGCATGCGAGCCAGCCTTGGAAGGGCGCCGACGCCGTCGCCGCCATGTCCGAGGTCGTGTGCTCGCTTCGCCATGCGTTCGCGGCGCTGCCCGTGCATGATGAGCTGGGGCCTTCGACCATTACGTTTGGACAAATCGAGGGCGGCTATCGCCCCTACGTCGTGCCCGACCACGCCAAGGTCTGGGTCGATATGCGCCTGACGCCGCCGACCGATACGGCCGCCGCGACGCGCATAGTAGAGCAGGCCATCGACGACGCCGAAGCCGCGGTCCCCGGCTGTCACGGCAGCTATGTTGTGACGGGCGATCGCCCCGCCATTGAGCGCGACCCAAACGCTCCGCTTCTGGCGGCGCTCAAGCGTGCCGCCGATGACGTGACGGGCGCGGACACGACCGTCGGCTTCTTTACCGGCTACACCGACACTGCCGTCATTGCCAGCAAGACAGGCAACCGCAACTGCATGAGCTATGGCCCAGGCTCGCTCGCACTTGCCCACAAGCCCAACGAATATGTACCCCACGCCGATATCGTTCGCTGCCAGCAAGTGCTGATCGCGCTTGCCGACAACACGCTCTGGGACGCGAGCAGCCAAGTTGGGGCATAATAAGCCGCGAACAAACCGACTCGCTCGTTAGGACCGCCCATGAAAGCACTTCCGTTTCCCTGCATCCGTCCAGCTCAGGACCGCGTGCTCGAGGCACTGCCTGCGATGGGTGGTATCCTGAGCGGCAACGACGCCCTGCGCGGCGCCATCGCCGACGGCCTGATGCTCAAGGATCCAGGCGCGGCGTATTACGTGTACGAGTGTTCGGGAGAGCCGGGGCGCGTAACGGGTGTCGTGGCGATTTGCCCGGTTGGCGCGCTGGCGGGCGGCAAGGGCGATGCCAACGCTGACGTGGCCGCCGCTGCGCACGCGATCGCTGAACTCAAAGTTCAGCCTCGTCCCGTGTCGCTCGCCTACGAAGCCTCGCCTGTCATGGATATCATCCTCGGCGCCGCCAAAGAGGGCGCTTCGCTCTATGCCGTCACCGACCCCGCCGGCATTACGCATCGCGTGTGGGAGGTCAAACGCAATGACGCCGTTGCCGCCATCCACGCCATGCTCGACCAGGCACCGGAGCCTGTCCCCGCAGACGATCCGGCCTACGTTGCCGCGCTTGCAGGTGTGGCACAGCTCCTGGCTGACGAGGCCCGCGGCGCCGGCACCTACACGGGCAAGGAGCCGTTCAACTTTGTCATTTCCGCGCTGTTCCCTGCCGCGCAGGTCGCAGGCGGCGCGCCGCAGGTTCCAACGGGTCTGCTCACTCACCAGATTGCACGATACTAGCAGGGCCTAAACGCTTAGCGCAAAGACTCGGCAGTCCAACAAACGAAGGGCGGAGATGCAATGCCAGCGCATGCATCTCCGCCCCTTTCTCATCGAGCAAGTATGTCGGCGACCCGTATCGCCACGCCCGCGTTACCCGCGCTGCGGACCCGCTGCCGCCACCAGCGGCTCAAGACCCAACTCGCGCGCATAATCTTCCTGTGTAAAGACTTCGACCAGGTCAAATGTGTCGATCGCATCGGCAAACGCAAAATGCAGCACCGAGCAGTTGCCCGGCACGCGCTCGCGCTCGTCGGCCGCTGCTCCCCTCACGTGATCCAAAAACTCCTTGATGGCCGAGCCATGGCTCACCGCGAGCACGCACGAATGGCCCGGGCGTCGCATCAAATCGGTCAACGTCGCCACCATGCGCTCGCGCACCTGCATCTGTCCCTCGCCGCCAAACTGGCGGTAGAAGTCACGCCACGGACGCTCGGGCATCAGCATCACGCGCTCGGCCTCAAAGTCGCCAAAGAACCACTCGCGCAGGCCATCCAGGCGCTCGTAGGCAAGGCCCGGCCACAGATTAGCGATGGTCTGCTCCGTGCGATGCAGCGTCGAGGTGTAGGCATGATCGGGCTCAATGCCGCGCGCTCGCAAGAACATGCCGGCGCGCGCCGCCTGATCGCAGCCCAGCTGCGTGAGCGGCGAATCGCTCCACCCCTGAATGATGCGCTTAAGGTTAAATATTGTCTGTCCATGACGGACCAGATACAGGTCTTTATTCATAGGGGTCCTTTCGTTCGTTACCAATCAAGGAGCGAAAACGCCCCGTCGCAATAGCCAAAATGGAGCACGGCACCGTTGTCGGGCAGTTCTCCCCCGCCGGCCACGTACTCAAGAAACTCCTGGCAGGCTGAGCCGTGGGAAACCGCCAGCACGCAGTCGTGCTGCGGCCTGGCCATGATGCGGGACAACGCCGCGACCATGCGCGACTGAAGCTGCACTTCCGACTCGCCGCCAAAGGCCACCGGATAATCGCCCCAGGGCTGCGGCGGCATCTCGCGATTTGATGTGCCCTCCAGCGAGCCAAAATGCCACTCGCGCAGGTCATCGACCAGTTCTATGGTGCGGCCCTTACCAACGATAAGCTCGGCCGTACGCTGCGCCCGCCCCAGCGGCGAGGAATACACATGGTCAAAGGTCACGCCACGGTCCGCAAACGCCGCACGCGTCGCCAGCGCCTGCTCGCGCCCGCGCTCCGTGAGCGGCGAATCGTGCCAGCCCTGCAAAATGTTCTGCACATTGAGCTCAGTCTGCCCATGCCGCACCAAATACAGATCTGCCACACACCCTCCCCTCGTACCACCACAAAGGGGACAGGAGCCTTTGTGGTGGTTTACCGCCGGATCACACCGCGGTGACACTCAACTACACCAGCACGTCGGCGAGCGAACGCTTGGGTACGTGGTGCACCTGCGCCTCGTCGCGCCAATAATTGATGGAGCCGTCGGGGTTGGAATCGATCGCATCGATCACCTGCGTCTCGGCCGGAACGCCAAACGCCATGATCAGCTTGAGCTCATACTTGTCGTTATCGAGCCCCATGGCATCGATCGCGTGGGACGTAAAGGCCTTGAACATGCAGGCTGCCACCTCGGGCGTGGCGCTGCGGGCGGCGAACATCATCGTCTGCGCGGCAATGCCCGTGTCGACATCGGTAATGGGAGCGGCGGGCTTGCCCGGAACGGCGCGCTCAGCAAGAATCGCGATGTAGCCGGTCGGGCGCTCGCCCTCATCGGGACCCGGCCAATCCTTGAGCGCACCGGCCCATGCAAGCTCGTCAAATACACGCGCGCAGTCCTCTGCACCGCTTACCACATGAAAACGCAGACGCTGAGCATTGGCGCCGCAGGGAGCCAGGTGCGCCAGTTCCGCCAGCTCGAGCAAAAACTCGCGCGGCACGCGCATAGACTCGTCAAAGCGACGGCACGTACGGGCACGACGGACCAGCGCATCAAACGCTTCCAGACCGAGCTTTTCGCAACCTTGCTTTGCCATCGATTCGACACTCGACGGTGCCTCGGGAACTGCTTCGTTCATAGGGACCCCCAAATAAAAGGCAATTGTTCTTAGAAAAATCTAACCTAAAACGTAGGCAATAACGAACAGAGCTGCAATGTTCTACATCTGTTGAATATCCCACATCCAAACGGGAACAAAGATAACAATTCGGGAATGTGGGGCGGCAATTCGTCCTTTCCACCCCATACATCGGCGCCCTTGGGCGATACTGGTTGCAAGAGCCACGGCTTACGCCGCACGGAAAGGAGACATTATGGGCATCTTTAAGAACGATGACCAAAAATCGAGCCAGTTTGGATTTGACGAGAAAAGCATGGCGGGCAAAGCCGTCAAGGCCGTACGCTGGATCTACGCCATCACGGGTGTCTTAGCACTCATTGCTGGTATCGCGCTGCTTTTTGCACCCGCCAAGTCCCTCGTCTTTTTGACGACCGTCCTGGGTTTTTACTTTGTGATTACGGCAGCCATCAGGCTGTTCACTGCCATTTTTGAGCCGCTGCTGCCCACCGGCTGGCGCGTGACGAGCATCATCTCCAACCTACTCATTATCTTGGGCGGCGTCATAATCCTGCGCAACCAGGCCTTCTCGACCGCGACGCTCACCACGATGGTGGTTATCGTGGCCGGCTTTGGCTGGATTGTCGAAGGTGTCATGTCCATTCTGGAGTCCGAGCTTTCGTCCAACCGCGCCCTCGCCATCCTGAGCGGCGCGCTCTCCATCATCGCCGGCATGTTCGTGTTTATCTATCCGCTGTGGTCGGCAAAGATGCTCGTCATCTTTAGCGGCGCCGCGCTGCTGGTGTTTGGCGTAACGCTGATTGTTCGCGCTATTCAATTTGGCAAACTGGTGCACTAGATGCCACGAACGCTCTTTATTGATGCAGACGCCTGCCCGGTCACGCGCGAGTCGATTGACTGCGCGCGGCGGGCGGGCGTCGCCGTCGTTATCGCCGGCAACAGCACGCAAAACCTGGAACGGCACATTCGCCGCGACGACCCGCGCGATGCCGAGCACGCGCGACGCGGATTTTGGGTCACGACGCTCGATGTGAGCGTGGGCGCCGACAGCGCCGACTTTGCCATTGTCGAACGCCTGCAGGCGGGCGACGTGGTCGTGACGCAGGACATTGGCTTGGCGAGCATGGTGCTCGGGCGCGATGCCGCCGCCATCGGTGTGCGCGGGCGCGTCTACGACAAAGCGACCATCGACATGCAGTTGTTTATTCGCCACGAGGAAAAGAAGGTACGCCGCGCCGGCGGACGCACTCGCGGACCGGCGGCATTTACCAGCGAAGACCGCGCCCGCTTTAAACGCAACCTCACCGAGTTGCTGCACTAACCAAGGTAGATTTTTAGGACATGCCCGAAAATCTACCTTTTTGTTTTGGCAGCGGGGAATGCCCTGGTCACAGGGGTAGATCGTAAGACATGCCCCAAACATCCACTTAGAACCCAAAGGCGGAAAGGATAAGGCCCCAGCCCGCGCCGATGACATACATCATGATCAGAAACACAGCGTTTTCGCGGGCGCTGCGGTTGGTGCGGAACAGCACCAGGTAGCCCACGCCAGCGGAGATAAGCGTGCCGGCGAGCATCGGGGCCAGCTGCAGCGCGCCTTCCAGGTACAGTTGCGTGATGACGACGCTGGCCGAGCAGTTGGGGATCAGGCCGACGAGTGCCGAGCCCAGGACCGCAAGCGTCTCGTTGCCGCGCAGGAACTGCTCGATTGCGGACTCGCCGAACGTCTCGAGCACGGCAACCAGAATCAGCGTCACCAGGAAAATGAATACCGATACCTGCACGGTGTGGGAGATGGCGCTGCGGATAATCGACAGGACAGGCGTCCCTTCGTGGGAATGGGAGTGACCGTGACCATCATGGTGTTCATATTCGCCCTCATGACCGTGATCGTGGCCATGTCCGTGTTCGTGCTCGTTCTCGTCTTCATCACAACCGCAATGGTCGCGCTCGCACAGCTCGTGGATGTGGTCGGCGCTCACGCCCGCCTCGGCCACCTCGTCGATGATGTCACCGCCGCTGTGGTCGTCGTGCGCGCAGTTCACATGAGCCGGATTGGCAGCGGTCCCCAGCACGGTACGGCGAATCGCCGCATGCGCGCGAGCGTTACGACGCAGGCCGCGAATGGCAGCGTCCACAATAAAACCCGTGACCAGCGCGATCAGTGCCTTCGAAGCCAAAAGCATCGCCATGGTCTGCACGGGCACCTGCTCGGCGAGCAACAGCGGCAGCATCTCATCGGAGGTCGAAAGGAACACCGCCACCAACGTGCCCAAGGTCACGACACGACCGGCGTACAGCGTGGCCGCCATGGCCGAAAAGCCGCACTGCGGCACCATGCCCAACAACGAGCCAACCACAGGGCCCGCAGCGCCGGCGCGCTTGATGGCGCCGTTAACGCGGTCGCCCGCAACATGCTCAAGCGTCTCGAGCGCAAGGTACGTCACCAACAAAAACGGCACCAGCGAGAGCGTGTCTTTGCCGGCATCGAGCAGAATATCTATCAGTAAATCCATGACGGATGGAACCTTTCGTGTCTTTCGGCAGCATTGTAAAAGTCCTAGCGGTCAACTAGGGTATTGTAGTTGTCCTAGGCGCGATGCCAATAGTTGCCCATGGTAAACTATCATCTCGCCACATCTCAATGAACCCGAGCCGCGCGGTGTGGCCCGTCCAAGGAGCAGTTATATGAACGTTTCACAAGCACTCGAATACGAGCGTCAGCCGTTTATCCCCATGTTTATCTATGGCGATCACGGCGCCATGGAGTCCGAGCGTCAGAAAGGCGAGGAGGCCCTTAAGGTGCTCGAAACCGAGTACTTTACCGCCGAGGATGACCCCGGCTTCGACTTTGCCACCGTACGCGACCTGGCTGACCGCAACCGCGACCTGTGCGACCAGATTGGCGAGGCACGCCTGCGCAACGTGACGCCCGCGACGCTTTCGCGCGGTCTGTCCGATGCCGACACCTGCGCGGCCATCGGTAAGATGCAAAAGCGCACCGCCGCGTCGGTCATGCGCGAGATCCGCGGCGACCGCGACGCGCTCGGCGTGGCCTACGCCCGCAAGCCCATCCAGGGCACAGTGCTCGGCATCGACATCGAGACCACCGGCCGTGCACCCGAGCGTGGTTATATCATCAACGTCGGCTGGGAGATCATGGAGCTCACCAGCGACGCCGTCCCGCATGACACCGAGGCACACTACTGCGGCCTGCCCGACATCTACCGCGGCGAGGATGTACCGCTGTCGAATATCCACCACATCACCTGGGACGACATCGACGGCAAAACGCCCTTCCGCGAGAACAAGGAGCTGCAAAAGCAGCTGCTCAAGCTTATGAAGAAGTACCCGTACATGGCGCATAACGCCGCCTTTGAGGACAGCTGGTTCAAGATTCACCTGGACGGTTACGCCGAGGCACGCCGCGCGGGTAAGATCATCGTCATCGACTCGCGCCAGATCTGCCGCAGCCTGGATGCCGATGTGCGCTCGCTCCCCCGCGAGTCCGCCCCCGCCGCACTCGAGAACTGGGCGCGCCGCCGCGGAACCCTCGCCGCCGACGCCAACGAGCAGCATCTGGGTCTGGACGACACCGACCTCATGCTCCGCACGGTACAGGCCGAGTTCAACCTCAAGAACCTATTCGCGAAATAGCAACGCCTGCGACAAACACTGCTTGCTCACGAGCGGCCTCGCAGCGGGAAACACCGCAGCGGGGCCGCCCTACGTTCCACAGATAGATCTGCCATCACAAATTCTGAACCCTCATTTTGAACGATTTCGGCCAATTCCCGACACGTAATTCGTTGTCGGATGGTGATGCATCGATATCAAATGTGCAGCAATTGAGTTTTTATATGCTATAGCTAAGCTGCGAGAACATTGATTTTAGGCGTGCCAACCCATAATTGCGTCAAGCTTTTGGACAGCATTTGGTTAGGCCCCTAAAACGACTTTCCCACTCAGCGCCATCAACACGGCATTAGCTGACACGATATATACCATGAGTATCGTATTGTCACATACCACTGCAAAAGCGGTCTACCAGGCCGCGCATTCGGCGTCTGCGAAAGACACCAAGCCCTGTAACCCTGCCGCGATTTACGGATCATGTCCCACCGGAACGCTCCTTGACGCAGCCGCAGAATGGCTCACCAAACACAATGTTTCCCTCGACGCAAATGATTCCATCGAGGTGATGGTGTTTGATCGCAGGAATGCGCGCTACGCAATGAACTGTCAATGCCACGTTACGTCAAAACGATTCTCGAACTCACGCTTTATAGAGCTCAAAGATGGCATCTTCATTGTTGGCGTTGAGCTTTGCGCGCTTCAGGCCGCCACCTATCTCCCTTTTCGCGAACTGGTGGAGTACTACTTTGAATTGTGCGGCGTTTACTCCCTTGGAACCGGCTCTTCCACCTCTTATAACGAGCGTTTCGCGCTCACCTCGACCAAGAGGTTGAAACAGTTCTTTAATTCCATTACCAGATGCGACGGTCTGGCCCTTGCCCGAAAGGCGATCCAATGTGTGCGCGACGGATGCCGGTCTCCTATGGAAACGGCCTTTGTCATGATGCTGACGCTGCCCAAAAGCGAAGGAGGGCTTGGTATTAAGGGAATTGAGACCGATTACGAGGTGCAGGTCACCGCTGCCGCAAAGAATCTCACGAGACGCAAAAAGTTCTTTATGGATGCGTATCTAAAGAAATCTCGCACAGACATTGAATACAACGGGTTTTATCATGACGCGGAAGAAGACCGCGCCATCGATGAGGAGCGCAAGAATGCGCTTGCGTCCATGGGATACGGAATCATCACCGTCAGTCGTTATTCCTTTATGCATGCCAGCGCTTTCGTTAGGGTCATGGAGGCGATCCAACGGAAAGAGGGCATACGTCCCTCGCGTCTGCCAAAAGACTTTCAAATCATGCAGGAGGACCTGAGACAGTTTGTGCTCAGAAGGTTTATAGAAGAGAAAAAGCGAATTCAGAAGCAGCTTCGCCAGGATTCCGAAGATCGTCAACGAATCGACCTCGAAAAAGCAACACTCGAAGGCATCACGCTGGATGACCCGACAATAAATGAAGTTCCGGCAATCGATGACATGCAGACTGTCGAATCCGACAGCCCATCATTTGCCCAAATAAGCAGCCTCGCGCCCGAGGGCAGAATCTTCGGGGCCGGAAGCTAGACCGGCTAACAAGGTGGGTACCCTAGCGATGTGCAAAATTGCGAGTATTCAGCAGGGTCGGCCCTCCAGCACCCACAAGTTAATCCAAATGAGAAACAAAAACGCTATCGAACGAGAACGTTAGGCAACATTTGAGGAAGACCTTGTCTGTTTACCGCCTTTGGATAACTCTTGAGCGGCTTTATTTGGCCTGGAATAGATTAACGGACCCCCTATAGTTGCAGAATACTCCAATTTTTGCACGGCGCGGGGGCACCCACCCCGGCATCGGCTATCAAAACCGCTCAGTCCGGAATCTCGTCCACTATTCCCCATCATTTTGTGCGACGAATTACCTGAACGTCATTGACATATGAACATGCGCTCATATAATCGGAAGTAAGTTATATGAGCGCATGTTCATATGAAAGGATATTGCAATGAGCATCCGCGTTGATGAAACGAAACCCGACACCGAGGCCACCGAGCCCGTGATCCCCACCACCTGCTCGCCCGAGGACCTTCCCGACGAGGAGCTTCTCTACGACCTCGCCGACCTGTTCAAGGTCTTCAGCGACACCACGCGTATCAAGATTCTCTATGCCCTCATGGGCCGCGAGCTCTGCGTGGCAGACATCGCCGAAGCGACCGAAACCTCGCAGTCGGCAGTATCGCACCAGCTGCGCACACTCAAGCAGTCGCACCTAGTTAAATTCCGACGCGACGGCCGCAACATTCTCTACTCGCTCGCCGACGACCACGTCTACACCATGCTCAACCAAGGCATGAGCCACATCTGCGAATAGCGACCAACCACGGTACCAGCGCGGCCTGCACCCAAGCCGCAAAAACAGAGAAAGGAACCCACCATGAAAAAGCAGTTTAAACTCGACGAGATCGACTGCGCCAACTGCGCGCGTGAGCTTCAGGACGAGCTGGCCAAGCTCGAGGGCGTTAAATCCGTGTCCGTCAACTTTATGACCCAGAAGCTGACGCTCGAGGCCGATGATGCTGAGTTCGACGAGGTGCTCAACCGCGTTGTTGAGTTTACGGCCGACGCCGAGCCGGACTGCGAGATTATTCTCTAGCCCAGGTTTACGCCAACCTGCAAGGCCGCGCTTGCCGCGGCCTTTGCTCGCGAAATTATATGAGCGAGTGTTCATTCATTCAAATGGGAGGATACGAGTCATGGCCACCGCCGACCCCAAGAAGAAAAAGAAGAAGCGCAAGAAAAAAGAGTCACTCGAGCATAAGCGCAACCGCATCCTGGTAGCGCTGGGCATTTTTGCGGTGGTGTACGCCCTCGAGGAGCTCGGCACCCTCGCCGCCACATTCGGCACCCCGGGCGACATCTACGCCAGCTTTGCGCTGTTCCTCGTGCCGTTTTTGATTGCCGGATACGACGTACTACAAAAGGCATTCAATAACATCCGCCGCGGCAAGGCGTTCGACGAGAGCTTCCTCATGGCCGTCGCGACCATCGGCGCGTTTGCCATGGTGTTCTTCCCCGATACCGACCCGCACATGGCCGAAGGCGCCGCCGTCATGCTGTTCTACCAGGTCGGCGAGCTGTTCCAGGCATACGCCGTGGGCAAGAGCCGCAAGTCGATCAGCGCCATGATGGACATCGCGCCCGACTACGCTAACGTCGAGCAGCCCGACGGCACGCTCGAACAGGTCTTTCCCGATGACATCGCCGTGGGCACCGTGATCGTGGTCAAGCCCGGCGAGCGCGTGCCTATCGACGGCGTCATCGTCGAGGGCGAAACCCAGCTCGACACCGCCGCACTCACGGGCGAGTCAGTTCCCCGCCCCGCCAAGTCCGGCGACGATATCATCAGCGGCTGCATCAACATGACGGGCCTCATCCACGTGCGCACCACCAAGCCCTTTGGCGAGTCCACCGTTGCGCGCGTCCTGGAGCTCGTTGAAAACGCCAGCGAAAAGAAGGCGCGCACCGAGAACTTCATCACGCGCTTTGCCCGCGTCTACACCCCCGCCGTCACCGGAGCCGCCGCGGTGCTCGCGCTCGGCGGCGGCCTGGTCACCGGCGCCTGGTCCAACTGGATTCTGCGCGGCCTGACCTTCCTGGTCGTCAGCTGCCCGTGCGCCCTCGTGATCAGCGTACCGTTGAGTTTCTTTGGCGGCATCGGCGGCGCGTCCAAGCTGGGCGTTCTCATCAAGGGCTCCAACTACCTCGAGACGCTCGCCGACGTAGACACCGTCGTCTTCGACAAAACGGGCACCCTCACCAACGGCACGTTCTCGGTCGTCGCGGTGCACCCCGAGGCAAGCTATACCGAGCAGTCGTTGCTCGAGGTCGCAGCCCTTGCGGAGTCGTTCTCCGATCACCCCATCGCGCAGTCCGTGCGTGTCGCCTACCAGGGCGAGGTCGACCCCAAGCGCGTTAGCGACTCCGCCAACGACGCGGGCCACGGCGTGACGGCAATCATCGACGGCAAGCACGTCGTCGTTGGCAACGCAAAGATGCTCGCCGCGGCCGGTATCGACGCTCCCAATTGCGAGGTCGTCGGTACGATCCTCCACGTGCTCGTCGACGGCACCTATGCCGGCCACATCGTAATTGCCGACACCATCAAGGTCGATGCGGAGCAAACGATTCGCGACTTGCACGCCGCTGGCGTCAAGCACACCGTTATGCTCACGGGCGACCGCGAGGAAGTGGCTGCGTCCGTTGCCGAACAGTTGGGGCTCGACGAGTTCCACGCGCAGCTGCTGCCGGGCGACAAGGTCGAGCGTGTTGAAGCGCTGCTCGCGGGCGAAAGTGGCAAGGGCAAGCTCGCCTTTGTAGGCGATGGCATCAACGATGCGCCCGTGCTCACCCGCGCAGACGTTGGCATTGCCATGGGCGCCATGGGTTCCGACGCCGCAATCGAGGCGGCGGACGTCGTGCTGATGGACGACAAGCCGTCCAACATCTCCCGCGCGATCCGCGTGGCGCGCAAGACCATGTCGATTGTTTGGCAGAACATTATCTTTGCGCTGGGCATTAAGCTGCTGATCCTTGTGCTGGCAGCGCTGGGCATCGCCAATATGTGGCTTGCCGTCTTTGGCGACGTGGGCGTGGCGATCATCGCCATCCTGAACGCCATGCGCGCGATGGGTGTCAAGAACCTGTAGCGCTCGTGGTCCCTCCGGCCGGGGCCGGGCTTGGTTTTGAAAACGTCCTCGCGCATGAGGCCCGTCTTTCTTGCTCCTGCGGAGCAACGGAAAGGCGGGCCTCGCGCTGCGGAGTGTTTTCAAAACCAAGCCCGGCCCCGGCCTGCATTGACACAGCTGGCGGTTCTTGGGCATCGCTTGCTGGCGGGGTTCCTTTGCTGAAATGGACTTGGCCGAAAGGGCCGCTGGTCCCGGTCGCTGGTTCGCGCTTTGCGTGAACTCCGCGCTACTGTGGGTCAGTTAGGCTTCTGTTGTTGGACCCGCTACATCTTCCCGTCTCAGCATCGATCTTAGCTTCTCGAAGCTCTCCTCGCTCAGGCAGTGCTCCATGTGGCAGCCCTCTTGCGACGCGACCTCGGGCGTTACGCCTGCGTCCTCTAGCAGACCTACAAAAAAGCAGTGGCGCTCCCACATTTGACGGGCAACCTCAAGACCGCGTTCCGTCAGATGCACGTCGCGTTTGCCCATCTCCACGTAGCCGGTGCTCTCCAAGGCCGCCATGGCTTTAGAGACGCTTGCTTTGGTTACGCCCAAGTATTCGGCAACGTCGATCGAGCGCACGATGCCCTGACGTTCCGATAGAACGTAGATCGATTCGAGATAGTCTTCTCCGGATTCACGCAGGGCCATGGGCCGCCTTTCGCGATGGCTTCTAGTTAGCCTTTGGATACTTTTGCTTGATTTACTTTACCGCAAAAGTTGCCCATGTCTTACTACTTTGCCTAAAAGTTAGCCGTGTTTCACAAAACATGCGGGACGAAAACAAAATGGGGACGCCCCGCAAGGAGTGTCCCCAACTGCCGGCAGAAAAGGAACGTCCCCAAGTGCCGAATCCGCAGCTACACCAGCCCGAAGTGCTTTGCGGCGTTGTAGATGCCGTCGTCGTCTACGGCGGTCGTTACGTAGGTCGCTGCGGCCTTCACAGTATCCTGCGCGTTGCCCATGGCAACACTGGTGCCCACGGCTCCAAACATCGACAGGTCGTTCTCGCCATCGCCAAAGGCAATCGCTTCGCTCACGTCGACGCCCAGGCGCTCCAGCGTCGCCGCAACGCCCAGATCCTTGCCGCCGTTGGCAGGGATAATGTCGCAGAACAGATCACACCAGCGCGTGGTGAGCGAATGCGACACGGTGTCGGTCACGATATGCTCGTCGGCAGGGTCCACAAAGGCGCAGAACTGGTAAACCGGCGCATCGAAGGCGTGTTCAAACGGCTCCTCGTGGTAGACGATTCCCGCGTTGCTGCCTGCCGTCACCACGCGCTCGGACAGGCGGTTCACAAACGAGTTCTCGCCCTGCATGCACAGCGAGTCATAGCGCCCCTGCGCCACCTGGTCCACAATCAGCGCAACGTCGTCCGGGTCAATCGGGCAGCTACGGTAAACGCCCTTGGCATCAAAACAGTGCTGGCCCGAAAGCGTAATGTACGCATCCCAACCCAAGTTGAACAGCCAATCGGGCATCTGGTAGGTCGGGCGACCCGTAGCAATCACACATGCGATCCCCTGCTCGTGAAAGCTGTCGAGCACCTGCTGTGCCGACGCCGGAATCCGGTGGGTCTTAAAGCTCAGCAGCGTGCCGTCGATATCGAAAAACGCGGCCTTGATCATCCTCGCCTACTCCTCGCCCTCGAGCTTCTCGCTCGCCTCGAGCCACGCCATCTCCAGCTCGTCCATGGCGGCGTGGGCCTCGTCGATCTTTGCCTGCTGCTCGCCCAGCGCCGTGTAGTTGGTGGGGTCGACCTGAGCCATCGCGGCCTCGGCCTCCTCCACGCGGGCGCGCTGCGTCTCCATTTTGCGCTCAAGCGAGCTCACCTCGCGGCGAAGCTTCTGGCGTTCAGCGTTAGAAAGGCCATTGGGCTGGCCGCTCGACTTGGGCTTTTCGGCCGCAGCCGCCGCGGCACCGGTATCAAACGTGCCGGTCTTGGCGCTCGGCGCACCCACGGGCTCGCCCTCGGCGGTAGCGTTGCACAGGCGCAGGTACTGGTCCACACCGCCGGGCATATGCGTCAGATGGCCATCGAGCAGTGCCCACTGCTGGTCGGTCACGCGCTCCATAAGGAAACGGTCGTGCGTCACCAGGATTAGCGTGCCGGGCCAGCCGTCGAGCAGGTCCTCGACAATCGCGAGCATGTCGGTATCCAGGTCGTTGCCGGGCTCGTCCAGGATGAGCACGTTGGGTTCGTCCAGGATCGTCAGCAGCAGCGACAGGCGACGGCGCTGACCGCCCGAAAGATCGCCGATGCGACTCCAGAGCTGCTGTGTCGTAAAGCCCAGGCGCTCGCAAAGTTTCTCGGGCGAAGTCTCCTTGCCGTCGATGACGTAGTACTTCTTATAGTTACCGAGCACCTCGCGGATCGTGTCACCCATGTAGGGCTCGAGTTCCTCGAGCTGCTGCGACAGCACGCCAAAGCGCACCGTCTGGCCAATCTTCACACGGCCGCGCGTGGGCTCAATCTTGCCCTGGATCACGTCGAGCAAGGTCGACTTGCCGGCGCCGTTCTCGCCCAAAAGACCATAGCGGTCGCCCGCGCCGATGAGCCAGGTCACATCGGTGAGCACCTGCTTGGGCGCACCATCGGTATCCGCATAGCCGGCATCCACGTCGATGACATCGATGACCTGCTTGCCTAGGCGGCTCACGGCAAGGCGCTTGAGCTCCAGCTCGTCACGCACGGGCGGTACGTCGGCGATCAGCTCGCGAGCAGCCTCAACGCGAAACTTGGGCTTGGTGGAACGCGCCTGGGCGCCGCGGCTCAGCCACGCGAGCTCCTTGCGCGCCATGTTGCGACGGCGCTCCTCGGTAACGGCGGCCATGCGGTCGCGCTCCACGCGCTGCAGGATATATGCCGAGTAGCCGCCCTCGAAGGGATCAACCTGGCCGTCGTGGACCTCCCACATGCTGGTACAGACCTCGTCCAAGAACCAACGGTCATGCGTGACCACGAGCATGGCGCCCTGGCCGCGCTGCCAGCGAGCCTTTAAGTGACGCGCGAGCCAGTTGATGGTGCGCATGTCCAGGTGGTTGGTGGGCTCGTCGAGCATGAGCACGTCGTAGTCGCCAATCAGCAGGCGAGCGAGGTCCACGCGACGGCGCTGGCCGCCCGAAAGCTCGCCCACCGTGCCCTCCCAGGGCACATCGCTGATGAGGCCGGCGAGGATCTGACGCGTGCGGGGGCTCGATGCCCACTCGTACTCAGGCGTGTCGCCCACAACGGCATGATGCACGGTATCGGTGTCGACAAGCTGGTCCTTTTGGCCGAGTAGACCGATCGTGGTGCCGCGGCGGTGCGTCACGCGGCCGTCGTCGGGTTCCAGCGTGCCGGCGAGTACACTCAGCAGCGTCGACTTGCCGTCGCCGTTTTTACCGACGATACCAATGCGGTCGCCCTCGCCCACGCCGAGCGTCACGCTATCGAAAATATGCTTGGTGGGAAACTCTAGGCTGATGGAATCGCATCCCAAAAGAATCGCCATATGCCCTGCTCCTTCGTAGAAATTCAACGTTGTCCATGATAGCAGCGAAAAGGCAGGCCGCACACGACACAAAAAGGCGGGCCATCTCCCGCAAGAGATGACCCGCCTCTCCAATCAGTCCCGCGGCAACCGTGGTCGCCGCGGGCCTCAAGCATGTCCCGGACTAGGAGAACATGCCAGTGAGGTAATCATTCAGCCGCTTATCCTTGGGCCGTTGGAAAATCTCGTCGGTCTCGTCGTACTCGACCATATCGCCCATGTAGAAGAACGCCGTGCGGTTGGAAACGCGCGACGCCTGCTCCATGTTGTGCGTCACGATGACGATGGCGCGCTCGGCCACAATCGACGACATAAGGTCCTCGATCGCCAGCGTCGAGATGGGGTCGAGCGCCGAGCAGGGCTCGTCAAACAGGATTACGTCGGGGTTGAGGGCGAGCGTGCGCGCGATGCACAGACGCTGCTGCTGTCCACCTGAAAGCGCATAGGCGCTCTTGTCGAGCTTGTCCTTGACCTCGTCCCACAGCGCGGCACCACGCAAGCTCTCCTCGACCATACGATCGAGCTCGTCACGGTCGGTGATACCGTGGCGCTTGGGCGCAAACGTGATGTTGTCGCGAATGGATTTGCGGAACGGGTTGGGCTGCTGAAACACCATGCCAATGGAGCGACGCAGCTCGTACGTGTTCTCGGTTCTGGTGTTCACGTTGCGCCCGCGGTAGTTGATCTCGCCCTCCACGCGGCAGCCGCGAATCTCGCGATTCATCAGGTTGAGGCTGCGCAAGAAGGTCGACTTGCCACAGCCAGAAGGCCCGATGAGCGCCGTGATCTCACCCTTGTGGAAATCGAGCGACGTATTGTGCAGCGCATGGTGCTCGCCATAGTACACGTTAACGTCCTTGGTGGAGAGCACAACCTCGTCGCTCACGGCCTTGCCGCTCACGCGCACGCGCTTTTCGCTCTCCCCCACGCTCGACAGAAAGTCCTGGGTCTCGGACGCGGCCGCTTCGGTTGCGGGCGTCGCATTTATCTCGCTCATTCGGCCGTCATCTTCCTTGCCAGTTGCTTGCCCACGATACGGGCGACTACGTTAAACAGCAGCACGCAAATCATCAGCAGCGCCGCGGTGCCCCAAACGATCTGCTGGGCCTCGGGGCTGCCCTCGCCATAGATCTTGTAGATGTGCACGGCGAGCGACTCACCGGGGCGGAACACGTTCCAGGCGCAGGTGGGACTCGACAGGTTAAAGCTCAAGAAGTTCAGGCGAACCGGCGAGCTCATGCCCGAGGTAAAGAGCAGCGCTGCAGCCTCGCCAAACACGCGGCCGGCCGAAAGCACGATGCCGGTCACGATGGCGGGCATGGCCTCGGGGATCAGGATGTGCAGCGTGGCCTCCCAGCGAGTGAGGCCCATGGCCAGGCACGCATCGCGCTGGGCCTGCGGCACGTCCTCGAGCGCCTGCTGAATCACGCGCACCAGGATGGGGATGTTGAACATGGTGAGCGCGACGGCGCCGGAGATGATGGAGTACTTCCAGCCCAGCTGCACCGAGAACACTAGAAAGCCAAACATGCCGACGACGATGGAGGGCAGCGAAGACAGCGTCTCGATGGCGGTCGAGGCGATGTCGCGGATGGGTCCGTCCGGCGCGTACTCAACCAAAAAGACCGCACCGCCCAGGCTGATGGGCACCGAGATGATCAGGGTGATCAGCAGCAGATAGAACGAGTCGAACAGCTGATAGAGCACGCCGCCCTGGGTTCCGTTGGCGCGCGACGGCTGCGTGAGAAAGCCCGGCTGGAACAGCGTCGAGATGCCCTCGAACAGGATGTAAGCCACCATGGAAACGACGATGAGCATGACGATGGCGACAATCACCGTCAGCACGCCCGTGGCGATGCGGTCCTGCTTTTGGACACGCCCGAGTCTCGCCTCGTCGATATGGATGCGCGTGCTAGCCACGAGCCTTCGCCCCCTTGCGGCCAATGAGATGGATGATCAGGATAAAGATGAGGCTCATGCCCATCAGCAGCAGACCGAGCGCCCACAGAACATCGTCCTGGGCCGAGCCCTCGGCATAGACCGCCATGGATGTGGTGAGCGTGGTGGTAATGGTGGACGCCGGCGACAGCAGCGACGTCGGCATGGCCTCGATGCCGCCGATAACCATGCGCACGGCGAGCGTTTCGCCAAAGGCGCGGGTCATGCCCAGGATGATCGCGGTCATGAGCGAGGGCATGGCACTCTTGAGCACCACGTGCCAGATGGTCTGCCAGCGGGTGTAGCCCAGCGCGAGCGAGCCCTGACGGTAGCTGTCGGGCACGGCGCGCAGGCCGTCGACCGAAAGCGTAGTCATCGTCGGCAGAATCATGACTGCCAGTACGATGGCACCGGGCAAGATGCCCAGACCCGTGCTCACGTGGAAAACGCTCTTCATAAGGCCGACGACCACGTGAAAGCCGATCAGGCCAAAGACGACCGAGGGAATACCGGTCAAAAGCTCAATGAGCGGCTGAAAAACCTTGGAGCCAAACTTAGGCTGAATCTCGACCGCAAAGATGGCAGAGCCGATGGCGATGGGCAGTGCGATGAGCGTGGAGAGCACCATGACCGCAAACGAGGTGACGATCAGGGGCAGGGCGCCAGTGTAGGGCAGGCCGTTTTCGGCCGTGTTGGCCAGGTCCCACTTGGTACCGGTAAAAAACTCGACGATCGAGACGCCGTCCTTGAAAAAAGCCGAGAGGCCCTTTTGGGCGACCATAAAGATGAGCGCGGCAACGACAAGCGTCACGAGCGCTACGCACGCACCCGTGACGCCCAGGCCCACGTTCTCAAGGTCGCGCTTTGGCAGCTGTTTTGCCATTGCAAACCTTTCCGGGGGCGATTGCTTATTTAGCAGAGACCTTGCCGCTGGCGTCCTTGACGACCTTCATGGCAGAGACGGGGATAAAGCCCTGCTCCTCAACGAGCTTGCCCTGGACGTCGTCGGAAAGCATGAACTCCAGGAAGGCCTTGGTGGCCTCGTCGGCGTCCTTCGCGCAGTACATGTGCTCGGTAGCCCAGATCTTGAAGGAGTCGTCGGTGACATTCTTGCTCTTGGGCTCGACGCCCTCGACCTTGATGGCGTTGAACTTGGAGTCATCGAAGTGCGAGAAGTCGAGGTAGGAGATGGCGTTATCGGTGCTGGCCATCTGCGTCTGGACATCGCCGGACTTGTCGAGCTCGGCATCGCCCTTAAAGTCGACGGCCTCGTCGCCAAAGACGGCGGCCTCGAAGGTGGCGCGGGTGCCGGAGCCGGCCTTACGGTTGAGGACGACGATCTTGGCGTCGTCGCCGCCAACCTCCTTCCAGTTGGTGATCTGGCCGGAGAAGATGCCCTTGAGCTGCTCGAGGGACAGGTCGTCGACCGTGACGTTCTTGGAGACGACGGGGCCCATGCCCACTACGGCGACCTCGTGGTCGACGAGGTTCTTGACCTGGTCGGCCTCGAGCTTGGTCTCGGCAAAGACGTCGGAGTTACCGATGGTGACGGTGCCGGCGGCAACGGCGGTCAGGCCCTTACCCGAACCGTTGCCCGAACCGGAGATGGAGACGTCCGGGTTGGCGTCCATGAACTTCTCGGCAGCAGCCTCGACGAGAGCCTGGAACGAGGAGGCGCCGTCGTAGGTTACCTCGCCCGAGACGGACTCGGCAGCAGCGGCGCTACCCTTGTCGGCGGCGTCGGATGCGCCGGAGCCGCCGCAACCAACGAGGCCGAGACCGACGATGCCGGCAAGACCACCAGCGAGGCCGAGGAACTGACGACGAGAATAAGCCTGATCGAGCATGATCTTCCTTTCATACATGCGACTCGCGGGCACCCCGCCCGCTTTGCTGTTTGGAAAGATACGGCCTCGATCGGGCGGCGTCCGCGCCAACTGCTGTTTCTTACGGGCATTTGATAGACCCTTACCGCAAGCTCTGCCCAGCCTTTACAAACGGATAACAATCCAGCGCCGAACATGGCGCACCTTTTACACCAGAGCAAAGTAGTCATTGGGGACGTTCTTGTTTGACTAGTCATTTAAGAACGTCCCCAATGACTGCCCCACCGCAACAGAAAAAGCCCGGGCCGAAGCACCGGGCTCGTAATGCAGGTTTGTATCCAAGCAGGATATAGGGGAAGCCCTACAGCTCCAACTCGTTGAGCTTTAAGATTGCCACGATGTAGATCTTGAGCGCCTGCTTGAGCTGTTCCTCGTTGGCGCACTCGTTGGGACCGTGCATCTGGCCGCCCCACGCGGGCAGCTCCAGGCCGGTCTCTTCGGGGCCAAACGAGACGGCGCGGGCAAAGTTGCGCGCGTACGTGCCGCCGCCCATGGCAAAGGGTTCGGCATGCTTGCCGGTGAACTCGTTATAGGTATCGATAAGCGCCTTCACGGCCGGATCGTCGGCAGACACCGAAAACGGCACCTTCGCGCGACCCAGCTGGCACGTCACGCCAAAACGGCCCACGAGCGGGTCGAGCTGCTCGCGGATGGTATCGGCACTCGTGCTGTCGGGGAAGCGCACGTCGATGACCTGCTCAATATGGCCATCCGCCACGCGGATGACGCCAGCGTTGCAGGTGAGCGGGCCAAACGCCGGACTCGTCGCATCGATACCCAGGCCGCGGCCATAGGCATCCGCATGCACAAAGGCCAGGAACTTGACGAACTCGTGCTCGGCAGGCGTCAGCAGGCGCTCGTCGCGTGCACCAAACGCGTCCTCGGCCTCACGCAGATACGCCACGATGAGGCCGACGGCATTGATCGTTCCCTCGGGCATCGAGGCGTGACCGCCAATACCGTGGGCGAAAATCTGCGCATGCCCGTTATCGAGCGTCGTGATCTCCAGGCGGTCGGCGTTCTCGACCGGCGCCGGCAGCTCATCGGCGGCAATCGCGAGCTCGCAGATGGACTGCGACGGAATGGCATTGCTTGCCTCGGCGCCGCTCCAGGACACGATGCGCCCGCCATCGATCTTGGGGCTCACAAACGTCACCCCAAACTGGCCCTTCTCGGCATTGCAGACCGGAAACTCGGCATCGGGCGTAAACAGAAAGTCGGGGCCTGCGTAGTTCTCCAGATAATGGTGAACGTCGGACATGCCCACTTCCTCATCGCAGCCCAGCAGCGCGCGGATGGTGTAGCGCGGAACAATGCCGTGCTTGAGAAGGTAGGCGCCGGCGTAGAGCGACAGCACCGCCGGGCCCTTGTCGTCAATCACGCCGCGACCGAGCAGCCAGCCCTCGCGGCGCTCCATGGCGAACGGGTCGGTGTTCCAGCCAGGGCCGGCGGGAACCACGTCCACGTGGCAGATAGTCGCGAGCTGCTTGTCGCCGCGGCCCGGGATATCGGCGATTCCCACATAGCCCTCGTCGTCGCTCGTCTGATAGCCGAGCTTCTGCGCGATACCGAGCGCGCAATCGAGCGCGTCACGGACCGGGCGGCCAAACGGCGCGCCGGGCTCCGCATCGGCAGAAACTGCCACGGACGGATAACTCACCAGCTGCTCGATATCGGCGACGACATCCTCCCAGACCTCGTCGACATACTCGGCGACGCTCTGCTCCACCTGATTCATGGACGACCTCCTTACCAATGAGCGGCAAGCGCACCCGCCCCTCACATTAAATTCCTAGATAGAGAAAAGTTTAGCAAGCTCTGCCACCGAGTGCACCACCGCATCGGCACCCGCCGCCTCGTGCTCGCCCGGCGCCGCCGCGCCCGAATAGATGCCGATGCACGGTACGCCCATCGCGTGCGCGCCCTCCACGTCGTTAAAGCGGTCGCCGATCATCACGGCCTCGTCGGCAGTCGCGCCAAGCGCCGCCAGGGCGTCGCGGACCGAATCGGCCTTGGTCTCGCGCCCCTGCGGCGGATTCATGCCAACCACCGCCTCAAACTGAGAAAGCCCCAGCTCATGCACCATGTCGATACACTTTGCCTCCAAGCGAGACGTCGCCACGGCCATGCGATGACCCTGCGCCGCCAAGCCATCGAGCAGCTCGGGGATTCCGTCGAACACGGGATACTCCTCCGGACCCAGCTCGTCAAAATAGGCACGGTACTCGTCGGCCACCACGAGCGACTCCTCGCGCGTAAAGTCGTAAAAGTCGTGGAAGCTCTTCCACAGGGGCGGCCCGATCATGCGGCGCAGGTCACCCATCTGCGCCTCCGAAAACCCGCGCGCGGCCAACGTTTTGCGTGTCGAGGTCATCACCGCCCGACCCGTATCTGCCACCGTGCCATCGAAATCAAACAGCACGACCGGCCGCTTGTCTATCTCCAGCGCCTCCATCGGTATCCCTCTTCCCCAGTTGACGATTTCCACACCGACACTTCAAACTGTTGACTATTCAACAATTGAACCCAGCAATGTAGAGCAACTCCACTATACTTGTCGCACTTTGCTCTCAGAAGGCGGCGCCGTCGCGCCCCAACGAAAGGTGCAATTATGTCTTTTGCCATCATAACCGACTCCACGTCGGACATCTCCCCCGCCCGTGCTCAAGAGCTTGGCATTTACGTGATTCCGCTGCATGTGATTATCGAAGGCGAGGACCTGCTCGACCAGGTGCAGATTACCGCCGAGGAGTACGTCGCCCGCATGGCAGGCTCCGAGCAGCTGCCGCACACCTCGCAGCCGAGCGCCGGCGAGTTCAAGGCGCTGTTTGACCGCGTGCGCGCTGACGGCTACGACAGCGCGATCTTTATCTCGCTGTGCAGCGAGTGGTCCGCCTGCTATTCCAACGCATGCCTAGTCGCCGAGACCCACGAGCTCGACGTGCGCTGCATCGATTCGCGCACCGGCTCGGGCGCCGAGGGTCTGCTGGTGGAGTACGCGCTTGCCATGCGCGAGGACGGCCGCAGCTTGGACGAGACCGAGGCGCAGATCCGCGCGACGTTGCCCGACGCCCATCTGCTGCTGATTCCCCGCACGCTCGAGAACCTGGTCAAAAACGGCCGCGCCCCCAAGCTCGCCGGCCAGCTGACGCAGATGCTCAACATTCGCCTGGCCGTTTCGCCGGAGTGGAAATCGGGCGAGATCAAGGCCATCAAAAAGGGCCGCGGCGCCAAGCGTATCGTCGCCAACACCATGGCAGACTGCCTCGCGTTTTTGGACGAGTACCCGGGCTCAAGCGTGCGCGTGCTCACGACCGGCGCCGCCGAGGAGCAGGAACTTGTCAACGAGGCGCTCGCGGGCCAGGACTACGTAGACGCCGGCGCCGGCACCATCGGCTGCACCATCGCCACCCATGTAGGCGTCGACGCCATCGCCATCAGCTACTGCCCCCGCTACCAGCCAACTCGCTAGGGACGCCCACATCAGTTGCGGTGAAATAGGGACTGTTTTTGGCTTATTAGCCGCCAATCAATCCCTATTCCACCGCAACTTAGAAGCAGTTCATTTGGGACGGGGCTAAAAAGACTGGCATGTAACGTTACGCACCGGTCTTTTTAGCCCCGTCCCATTTTAGCCACTCTACATCAGCCCGCTCAGGGCAATGTCAACGGCCTCGTTGAGGTCGTCGGTAATGTGTACCAGATCCGGATCGAGCGGACTGATCATGCCGGCGTCCATCACCGGACCGTTGAGCCAGTCGAACAGGCCCTGCCAGTACTCGCTGCCCACCAGCACGAGCGGCATGCGCTTGACCTTGTGCGTCTGCACCAGCGTGAGAACCTCGAACATCTCGTCGAGCGTGCCAAAGCCGCCGGGAAATACGATGGCGCCCGAGCTGTACTTAACGAACATGGTTTTGCGCACAAAAAAGTAGCGGAAGTCCATGCCGAGGTTCACGTATTTGTTGAGCCCCTGCTCGTGCGGCAGTTCGATACCCAAGCCGACCGACTTGCCGTTGGCGCTCGCCGCTCCCCTGTTGGCTGCCTCCATGACGCCGGGACCGCCGCCGGTGATAACCGCCACGCCGCGCTGGGCGATTTTGCGGCCGACCGTGCGCGCCGCCTTGTAGAGCGGATCGGTCTTGGGCGTGCGGGCACTGCCGAAGATGGTCACCGCGGGCCCGAGCTCGGCAAGCGCGCCGAAGCCATCGACAAACTCTGCCTGAATGCGCAGCACGCGCCAGGGGTCGGCGTGCAGCCAGTCAGTCGACTCCTCGGGCGCCAGCAGGTTGGCGTAGGTGTTGTCCTTAGGAATCATGGGGCCGCGCATGACCACGGGGCCGCGGCGGTACGTCTCGTCGTAGGCGGGCTCGCCCTCGACATTCTCATTCCTAATCATGGGTACTCCTATCGAAAATAGAAACGGGCGGGGTCGACGCCATGCGCCAAACACCCGCCCGAACATCAACTATTCGGTATGGTACCCACGATGCATCAAGTGCTTGCAAGGCATCGGTCAGCGGTCACGCAGACCGTGTTAGCGAACGCGACGACCAATCGCCGCTTGGCCTTTGCCGTTGTTCACGCCCCGCAAACGCGCCCGCGGCTCTTAGTAATCCACCGCCGCTGGGCTGTTCATCCAGTCACTCACGAACGCGCCGTAACGGCCCTCGATAATGGCCTGGCGGGCACGCTGCATAAGGTTGAGCAGGTAGTAGATGTTGTGCATCGACAGCAGAATGCCGCCGAGCATCTCCTTCTGCGTGACCATGTGACGGATGAGCGCACGGCTGTAACCGCCCGTGCACACCGGGCAGGTGCAGGTGGGATCGATGGGACCGTCGTCGTGCGCAAAGCGCGCGTTGCGGAAGTTGAGGCGACCCTCACTGGAGAACGCCGTACCCATACGGCCGGTGCGCGTCGGCAGCACGCAGTCGAACATGTCGATGCCCACGCCAACGCCGCGCACGAGCGTGGTCGGGTTGCCGACGCCCATCAGGTAGCGCGGCTTGTGCTTGGGCATGTACTCGCTCACGAGCGGCGCCAGGGTCTCGAACATGGTCTCGTGGTCCTCGCCCACCGAGTAGCCACCAATGCCGTAACCGGGGAAGTCGCCGCACTCCTCCAGATGGCGCAGCGAACGCAGGCGCAGATCCAGGTGCATGCCGCCCTGAACGATGCCAAAGAGCGCCTGGTCATCGCGGGTATGCGCCTTATAGCAGCGCTCGGCCCACATGCTCGACAGCTCAACGGCGCGCTCAACGTAGGCGCGCGTGGCGGGATAGCCCGGGCACTGGTCGAGCTGCATGCAGATATCGGAGCCGAGTTTCATGGCGATTTCCATGTTGTCCTCGGGCGTCCAAAACACGTGGCGGCCGTCGTAATCGTTGACAATAAAGCGCACGCCCTCATCGGTGAGCTTGACGGCATCGTTGTGGCTGAAGACCTGGAAACCGCCCGAGTCGGTGAGGATGGGGCCGTGCCAGTTCATGAACTTGTGCAGGCCGCCCAGCTCGGCGATGGTGTCCTCGCCGGGACGCATGGACAGATGATAGGTATTGGCGAGCACGATCTGGGCGCCGAGCTTCTTGACAGTCTCGGTAGGAATGCCCTTGACGTTTGCCTTGGTGCCCACGGGCATAAAAATCGGCGTCTCGATGTCGCCGTGCGGGGTGTGCAGTACGCCGGCACGCGCGTGCGTCGTCGGGTCCTCGGCGATCAGGTCGAATTTAAAAAGGTTCTGGTCCATAAACTGGAACTCCTTGGTTGCGGTTCATACGCAAACCATTATACGGGCAACCCGCAAGAAGCACCGACTCGACAGAAACTGGCGCAAGAGGTGGCGCGGCAGGGACACGGCAAATGAGCGTGGATTTTTGGACGCTTACCGAATGAGCGTGGATAATCTCCCACTTTTGCCCAAAACACAGACCAAAAACGGGAGATTATCCACGCTCATTTTACGGCTAGTCATTGGGGACGTTCTTAAACGACTAGTCAAACAAGAACGTCCCCAATGACTAGCCCAACCACGGAAACGCCGATGTTTTGGCACCGACAGCGAAAACCCGCCAGAGCGAGCAAGGTGCCTTCAAGCAAAATGGCGCCGCAGGTTGAGCATAAGTCAGCGAGCGGGCCGCATTTGAGACAAGGTGACGTGAAACGAAAGGGCGCTGACCTTCTGGTCGCGCCCTTGAAGTTGAACGTCAGATTGTCCAAATGCGGCCCGCGCAGCGTCGGCCGGTTACGCGGGTTGGTAAAACCGCGTAACCCCTAAGGACGCTGGCCCATGCCACCCTCGAGGGTGACGGTCTCGCCGTTCATATACTTAAAGTCGGGACCGCAGAGCTGAACGACAACGCGGCCGATTTCCTTCTCGACGTCGCCGTAGTGGCCAGCCGGCGGCATGTGGACGTTGGCCTTGAACGCCTCGGGATAGGCATCCTGGAAGTTCTCGAGCGCAGCGGTCCAAGCAAGCGGGCAAACGATATTGACGTTGATGCCGTCCTTGCCCCACTCGTTGGCAGCGACGCGGGTCAGACCGCGGATGCCCTCCTTGGCAGCGGCGTAGCTGCACTGGCCATAGTTGCCAAACAGGCCGGCTCCCGAAGCAAAGTTGACCACGGAGCCCTTGGTCTCCTTCAGGTGCGGGTAGGCCTTCTGCATGTACAGGTAGGTGGCATACAGACCGGAGTAAATGGCGAGGTTGAACTGGTCCATGGTGTGGTCGGCGATGGTCACGCCCGAAGCGCTGGCCTGAGCATTGTTGACGACGGCGTCGATGCGGCCGAACTCCTCAATAGCCTTGTCGATGACGTTCTGGACGACGGCCTCGTTGTCCTGACCAGCCGAAACATCGGCCTGAACAGGCAGAACCTTGACACCGTACTCGGCCTCGAGAGACTCCTTGGCGGCCTCGAGCTTGGCGACGTTGCGGCCGGTGATGACGAGGTTTGCGCCCTCCTTGGCAAAAGCGATATCGATGCCGTAGCCGATGGAACCAGCGGAGCCGTCCTTAAGTGTGGCCTTGCCGCCGCCGGTAACGATCACGGTCTTACCAGTGAAAAGTCCCATACAAAGTCCTTTCAAATCGCGACGGGCCTGCCCGTCGACTGCGCGCATCCAACTTCACGCGCCAAAAGCTGAAATGCAACTTTAACGGGTTCAAGTGAAAAGAAAAGGCCTCGGCAGGCGAACGGCATAACGTCTTTCGGCGAAGGGATTGTCAAGTACAAACTGGATAAAGTGGCCGAGTTTTTGCTATCGACGCGAGCCATCGAACACGTTTTGAAACTTTGCTGCAGCGCGCGGGATGTCGGCGCGAGACTTTATCATAGGGTGACAAACAACGATGAGGAGCACATGCCTATGACAGACGAGCTGGACCCCCAGACTCAACAGCATATTGATGATTCCGCAGACGTCACTGCAGATGCCGACGCTGTGACCTGCGATGATATTGACCTCGACGACCCCATCTTGGACGAAAGCGCTACGGCGGAAACCCCTGGCGCCGAAGATGCAGACGAGCAAAACGACGATGCGCCCGCTCAGGACGACGACCCCGTACAGGATGCCGCTCCGCAAGCTGCGGGCCCCATCGAGGTTTCTTCGGAAGAAGAGCTCGACGCCGTCATGGACTCCATGATGGATGCCGTCAAAGCGATGAAAGACGCCGTGGCCGACGCTGACGTTGACGCCGAGGAAGAGGAGGCCGCCGAGGCAGCCTCGACCTTCGTACCCGGCGAGACTCCGGTTGCCGACCAGGGCAGCACCATGCCCTCGTTTCTGCAGCTCGAGCATCCCACGATTGGCGCCGATGCGGTCGACCCGCACGCAGCAGGCTTTTCTGTAATCGAGGGCGGTACCGGCAATATCGCCGTGCCGCAGGCTGCCGATGCGGACGCTGCCGACACCGCTCGCCCGACCGCCCCGCACTCCTCCGCCGCGAGCCGCGATCTGGGGACCGCTGTCTCGAACACTGCGAACGCCGTGGGCACCTTTATCGCCCAGGGTGCCTCGGCCATGCGCGAGATGAACGCCGCGAAAAAGGCACTTGCCGATGCCCGCGCCCACCTGGCCGAACTTGAGCAGCGCATTGCCGATCAGGCCGAGGAACTCGAGACGCGCCAGGATATCGCAGGCCGCTACGACCAGATCGTCGCCGACCAGCGCCAGGCGATTGCCACGGCCCAAAAGACTGCAGCGGCCGCCGAGATTGACCGTGATGCCCACGCCGCCAAAGCGACAGGGCTCAAGGGTCAGCTCGAACAAATGAAGACAGAGGATGACGCGACTGAGCTCCGCCTGAAGGCCGCGCTCGACGCCGTGGAGGCCCGCGAGGCGAGCTCACGCGAGACCGGCAACCGCCTCGTTCGACGTCTTGAGGATTCCAAGCGCATCCGCGACAAGGTGAAGGCAGAGCGAGACGCCGGCATTGCCGCCGCACAACAAACCGTCGACGCCACGCGCGCCCAGCTCGAGACGCTGCGTCATGAGTATGCCGAGCTGCAACGCAATCCCTCGGCAAATCCCGCCAACTATACGGTGCGCACCAGCGAGCTCTCGATGCAGATTTCCGACACGGCAGATGCCCTGCGTAAAGCCGAAGAAGATGTCCCGCGCATCACCGCCGACCTTGAGCACTCGCTTGCCGCAGCCGAGCAGGCCGTCGAGCAGGCTCAAGCCCCTATCGCCGACGCAAAACGCGCGCACCAAGCCGTGACGACCGAAGCCGATACCGCGCGCGACGAGCTGCAGACGGCGAAGACCGCCGCCGCGACTCGTCAGCGCGAACTGCGCGAGAAGATCGCCGCGGAGGACAAGGCACGCCGCGAGCAGGAGCAGACCATCGCCAACGCCCAAGCAGATGCCGCACATGCGCAGTCGATCATCGAACAGGCGACCGAGGTGCACGACCACCCAGAGATCACCGAGTCGCTTGCAGGGTCCTTGGCCCGAGACAAAGCCGAACACACCGAGACCGAGCGAGAAGTCGCCCAGCTCGAGGCCACCGAGGACGCGGTGCGCGAGCGTACCCGCGACTCACGCATCAAATTCACCGGCGCCATCGTCTGCATCGTCGCCGCAATCCTGGTGATCATCCTAGTCTGGCTGTTCGCGAGCAAGTAGTCGTTCAAAAACGTCCCCAAAGACTACTTTTCGCCAGCAACGCAAACGCCAATGTTATGGCAGAGTCAGCGAGCGGGCCGCATTTGAGACAAGGTGACGTGAAACGAAAGGGCGCTGACCTTCTGGCCGCGCCCTTGAAGTTGAACGTCAGATTGTCCAAATGCGGCCCGCGCAGCGTCGGCCGGTTACGGCGTTTGGAAAACGCCGTAACCTACAAAATGAGCATCGCGTCACCAAAGCTGAAGAAGCGGTAGCGCTCCTCGATGGCGGCGGCGTAGGCATCCATGATCTGGTCGCGGGTGGCAAGTGCGCTCACAAGCATCATGAGCGTGGAGCGCGGCACGTGGAAGTTCGTGATCAGAGCGTCGACCACGTGATAGGTCGAGCCGGGCATGAGGTAGAGCTGCGTCGTCGCGTTCTCGCGCACCACGATGTCGCCGCGGCCGAGCGTGTCAGCGCCGTCCTCGCGGCCCTCAAAATAGCGCGCCGTCACAGCCGGATCGGACACCGGAGCATCGGCGTCAAACGCGCTCTCGAGCGAGCGCACCGCCGTGGTACCGACAGCAATCGCACGATGGCCCTCGGCCTTCGCCTTATGCACGGCGTCGACAACCTCCTGCGACACGTGGTAGCGCTCGGTGTGCATCACATGCTGCGTGGGATCGTCCTCCTCCACCAGACGGAAGGTATCGATGCCCACCTCGAGTTCGACGGCGGCAAACTTGGCACCCTTGGCCTCGATGGCAGCCATAAGCTCGGGCGTAAAGTGCAGACCCGCCGTGGGAGCGGCAGCCGAGTGCTCTTCCTTCATGGCGTAGACGGTCTGGTACTTCTCGGGGTCGCCCTCGTAATCGGTAATGTAGGGCGGCAGCGGCACGTGGCCGGCAGCATGGATGGCCTCGTCGAGCGTGCGCGGGTCGCCGGCGGCATTGCAACCGGCCGGCTCAAAGCGCACCAGACGGCCACCGCGGCTATCGGTAACAAAGTCGATGACCTCGGCCGTCAGCACCACGGGAGCCCCCTCGGGCGCATGGGCGCCACCGGCGCGATACTCAATCTGAGCACCGGGCTTCAGGCGCTTGCCCGGCTTGACCAGGCACTCCCACACATGGCCGAGCGGATCCACATCCTCACGGCGCTTGAGCAGCAGCGTCTCGACCACGCCACCCGAGCCGGCTTTGCGACCGATCAGGCGGGCCGGCATCACGCGCGTCTGGTTGATGACGAGCACGTCGCCCGGCTCGATATAGTCGATGATGTCGCGGAAGATGCGGTGCTCAACAGTACCGCCGTGCTCCAGCGGCTTCCCCGCCTGGGAGCCTTTGCGATCCACCACCAGCAGGCGGCAGGAGTCGCGCGGCTCGGCAGGAGCCTGGGCAATCAGTTCCTCAGGAAGGTTGTAGTCAAAATCATCGGTACGCATAGACACGTCTGATACTCCTTATATAGCTAAAGTCCGCTCTACATCCTAGCAGGCTGACGTCCCAAACGAACTACTTTTTGGCGGCTTTGCGCTCGTCGCGGATGCGGGCGCGGTCCATGGCCGCCTCGACAGCAGAAAAGCGGCAGCCGCAGTAGTTCTGTCGATACATGCCCAGTTCGCGCGAACGGCGCGTAGCCTCGGGATAATACGGGCGAAAATCGCGAATGACCGGGGTGAGCCCACGTGCCGCCGCCAGGCGCTCGAGTACGTCATTGCAGGTGTCGAACAGCTGGTACGGCGAGACGGCGAGCGTCGTACCCACATATTCAAACCCGCGCTCCTGGGCAACGCGGCATGCCTCGGCCAAGCGCAAGGCATAGCACGCGCGACAGCGACGGGGACGATCGGCACCCAGCGGGGCCACGCCGGTCTCCCAGCGTTCGCGGTCCTCCCCGGCCTCGATGAGCTCGATGTCGCCATCGGCACACCACCGGCGCAGCTCGTCCAAACGCCGCCGCCATTCATCGTGAGGTTGAATATTAGGGTTGGTCCAGCAAATCGTGGGCTCAAACCCCTCCTCGCGCAGCAGGCGAACCGGCTCAAGCGAGCATGGTGCGCAGCACGCATGCAGCAACAACGACTTCATCGACATCTCCTCACCCAAAAAAGCGCACGCCAAAGGACGTATCCTCGCAGGCGACAATGCGGCGGTCGCGCAGGATGGTCCGCACGTAATACCAATCGCCCACGCAGCCCGACAAGTGCAGACCAGCCGCCAGGTAGCACAGCAGCGGATAGTCCGAGAACGCAAACCCCAGGGCAAATGCTGTCGTCACAACAACCGTCGGCGCCAGGCAAACCGCCATGTACCGCCGGCGCGAATACACAACGCCCTCGGCGCAGGCATAGATCATCGCCGTCTCGAGGTTCGCCCCAAAGGTCACGCGCGCGCCCGCAGGAGCCAGCAGCTTAAAAAACACCGCATGTACCAGCTCGTGCACGGCAAACGACGCCATTGAGACCGCAGTCAAGCCGACTATCCAGCCCACGACAGCCATCCAGCCGCCCGCCTCAGCCGCGTCCAAGTCCGCAGGCCCGCCCAGCAGCATAAACATCGGCACCAGGCACACGGCAAACACCGCGATCACGGCCATCCCCCACACAAAGCAGGCGTGTAGAAAATCCTCGTCCTCAAACGCATGTATGTTGGAAATCTCATTCATAGCATCTTAGGATAGCGCCCCTGCCACGTACCCGTCCGCATGTGCGATAATGTCGAACGATATGCACGAATTGACCACCGCGTCGCCAGGCCTTGCGCCCGGCCGCGCTCTCACCATATGCGAAGGAGTCCCATGGCATCCAAATACTCCATGAACGACCGTCCCAGCTGGCCTCGCCGCGCCATCGTTACCGCCGGCGAGCCCTACGGCAACAAGGGCCTTCACTTTGGCCACGTCGGCGGCGTCTTTGTCCCGGCCGACTTCTTCGCCCGCTTCCTTCGCGACCGCCTGGGCCGCGAGAACGTCATCTTCACCTCGGGCACTGACTGCTACGGCTCGCCCATCATGGAGAGCTACCGCAAGCTCAAGGAGAACGAAGGCTACGATAAGTCCATCGGCGAGTATGTCGAGTCCAATCACTCCCGCCAGGCCGCGACCCTCAACAACTACAACATCAGCTGCGATATCTACGGCGGCTCGGGCCTTGAGCCGGCCGCGCAGATTCACAACGAGGTAACCGCCGAGATTATCAAGCGCCTGCACGAGCAGGGCACCATCTCCAAGCGCTCCACGCTGCAGTTCTACGATGCCAAGGCCGGCACGTTCCTCAACGGCCGCCAGGTGATCGGCCGCTGCCCCATCCAGGGCTGCAAGTCCGAGAAAGCCTACGCCGACGAGTGCGATCTGGGTCACCAGTTTGAGCCCGAGGAGCTCATCGCGCCCAAGAGCCAGCTCACCGGCGAGGTGCCCGAGCTGCGCCCGGTCGACAATCTCTACTTTGACCTGCCGGCCTACCTCGACTTTATGAAGACCTACACCGCCAAGCTCGCCCAGAACCCGCAGGTTCGCTCCGTGGTCTCCAAGACCATGGAAGAGTGGCTGCTGCCGGCTCAGCTCTACATCCAGAACAAGTTCCGCGAGGCCTTCGATGCCGTCGAGGACCAACTTCCCGAGCACACCGTGTTGGAGCCCGAGGGCAACAAGAGCAGCTTTACCGTCACCTTCCCCAGCTGGAAGGAGCGCGACGATGCCCACGCCGTGCTCGCCAACGGTGGCGTGCGCTTCCGCAGCGGCAAGGCACTCGTGCCCTTCCGCATCACCGGCAACATCGACTGGGGCGTTCCGGTGCCCGAGGTCGATGGCGTGACCGACGTCACCTGCTGGTGCTGGCCCGAGAGCTTGTGGGCGCCCATCAGCTATACGCGTACCGTACTCGCCCGCGACGCCCGCGCCGCCGGCGTGACCGAGGGCGTCGCCGCCCAGGACGCCGCCCTCATGGGCGAGCCCGCTGCCGACTCCACGCAGGTGCCCGCGCCCACCTACCAGCACAGCTCGCTCGACTGGCGCGACTGGTGGTGCTCGGACGACGCACAGATCTACCAGTTTATCGGTCAGGACAACATCTACTTCTACTGCATCGCGCAGACCGCCATGTGGGAGGCCCTGGGCTGGGACCTCACGCAGAGCACCGTCAGCGCCTGCTACCACCTGCTCTACATGGGCAAAAAGGCCAGCTCGTCCTCGCAGACGCCTCCCCCGCCGGCAGACGACCTGCTCAACCACTACACCTGCGAGCAGATGCGCGCGCACTGGCTGTCGCTCGGCCTGTCCGAAAAGCCGGTGAGCTTTAGCCCCAAGGCATACGACACCCGCGTGACCGGCAAGGACAAGGACGGCAACGAGGTGCGCGCCTGCGACGACAAGCGCGTCATCGATCCGGCCCTTAAGGAGAGCGCGCTGCTGACCGGCGTGTTCAACCGCCTGGCCCGCAGCTGCTTCTACGGCGTCGCCGTCAAGGAGGGCGACGAGAGCCCCTATCGCAACGGCTGCATCCCCGCCGGTGCGGCCTCTGCCGCCGTGGTCGAAGCCGCCGAGCAGGCAGCTCTCGCCTTTGAGCAGGCTATGTACAAGTTCGAGACGCACCGCGCGCTTGCCGTGTGCGACGACTACCTGCGCGCCGCCAACAAGCGCTGGAGCGATGCCTCCAAGGCCGCCAACAAGCTCGAGGGTAACGAGGCAAACGCCGCAATGACGCAGGCCCTCGTCGACGCCTTTACCGAGCTGCGCGTGGCGACCGTGCTCATGCACGGCATCGTCCCTGCCGGCTGCGAGCTCATCTGCGAGTACTTCGACGTTGACCCGGTCGCCTTCTTTAGCTGGGACAACATCTTCGCCTCCACGGACGAATTTGTGGAGAGTCTGGGCGAGAAGCCCGGCGAGCACCGCGTAAAGCCACTGCCCCCGCGCTTCGACTTCTTCAGCAAGCACGAGAGCCAGTACTAAACACTCGACATGTAATGGAATGGGAAGGAAAGACGGATGTCCAAGCCGCGTCGTCGTAAGCAGAAAAAGCAGGTCAAGGCCGAGCTCAAGCTCAGGCAGTTTGCTGCTACCGAGCTTTCCGACCAGCTTGCCGCCCAACACTCCGCCGCCGACCTACCGCGCTTTATGGTCGACACGGTCGCCGGCGCCTATGCGCCCGCCGATGCCGAGCTCATGATCGAGGGCTTCGGCGCCGCGGCCACACGCCCGGTCACGCTGCGCGCCAACACGCTCAAGGCAACCGTCGAGGACATCGCTGCGGCGCTCGATGCCGCCGGCATCGCTCACAACCCCGTCACCTGGTACCCAGACGCCTTCATCCTGCCCGAGGCCCAGGTTTCCGATCTGTGGGATCTCGACATCTACCGCGACGGCAAGATCTACCTGCAGAGCCTGTCGTCCATGATGCCGCCGCTGGTCCTGGGCGCTCAGGTAGGCGAGGACATCCTGGACATGTGCGCAGCCCCTGGCGGCAAGACGACGCAGATCGCCGCCCTCACGCAGGGGCAGGCGCACCTTACCGCCTGCGAGATGAGCATTCCCCGCGCCGAGAAGCTCGAAGCCAACCTCCACCGCCAAGGCGCAAAAAACGTGCCCGTCATGCGCACCGACGCACGCGAGCTCGACGAGTTCTTCCGCTTTGACCGCATCCTGCTCGACGCTCCCTGCACCGGCACGGGCACCGTCATCAGCGGCAACGAGAAAAGCCTGCGCGGCCTGACCGAGCAGCTGCTGAGCAAGTGTGCCCGCTCGCAGCGAGCACTTCTGGACCGCGCCATGGGAGCCCTCAAACCGGGCGGCACGCTCGTCTATTCGACTTGTTCGATCTTGCCGCAGGAAAACGAGGACGCCCTGCAAGAGGCCCTCGACAAGCATATGGACTGCGAGCTCATCCCCCTCGACGGCACGCCAAGCGAAAGTGAGGCACGCCGCGCCCAGGAAGCTGGCGAGGAGCCGCGCATCGAGTCCAACGCCCTGACCGAGGCCATTGCCGCGGGTCAGGTATCGGCCATCGCCAACGGCCTGCCCGGCACGCTCACCATTCCGCCCAGCCGCGAATTTGAGGGCTTCTACATTGCCCTGATCCGAAAACGCAGCTAGCGCACGGATCCAAAACTCAACAAGCTATCTCCGTGCGCGTTTGCTCTGCTGGTCGCGATGCTGTTTAAGCGTCGCGCGCTCCTTGCGTTCGGCCCTTTTGCCCTTAATGGCCGTGACCACAAAGTAGATGACCGCGGCGGCAACGATTGCGCCCACGCACAGGCCAATCGAGCTAAACATTGCTGTCAATTCCATACCGCGTCACCTCTCTTTTAAACGGGACATTCAAGATAGCACCTCAATACCCGCCACCACAGCTCCTTCACGTTCGCCGGCCCTTCGGTCTAACGGATGGCGCGGCGGGGAAAAATCAACTCGTCAAACGATTTAGCATTCGCAATTCCGGCTGCATCGCGCCGGCCGTCATCACATAGAATCGAGCTTCCATGGATACCCTCAACGATCTAAATGAGCGCGTCGACGCCTTCGTCGGCACCAGCTCTTTCGACACGCCTGCCGCGGCAAACGACCAAGCCCCCATCGATGTGCCCGCCGAGGTTCACGAGGACATTGTCGCCTCGGTCGATTTCTCCGAGGTCGAGCTCGCAGACGAGTTCACCGAACCCCAGGTAGCCGTCACGCCCAACGGCCTGCTCCCTATGGAGCCCCTGCCCATCGACGGACGCCTGCGCAAGGCGGCCCTCCGCATGCCCGACGAGATTGAGGAGGCCAGCGGCTTCACGCTCTTCGGCCGTCGTATCAAATCGCTCATCTACACCACCGACGTCGCGGTCATCCGCAACTCCAACGCCGATGCCGTCTTTGCCGTTTACCCCTTCACGCCGCAGCCCGCCATTACGCAGGCGCTGCTGACCGTCGCCGAGTGCCCGGTCTTCGTAGGCGTGGGCGGTGGCACCACCACCGGCAAGCGCTCCGTTCAGATGGCAGCCGTCTCCGAGATGCAGGGCGCGGCGGGCTGTGTGGTCAACTCCCCCGCCACCGCCGAGATGGTCGAGCACATCACCAACATCGCCGACATCCCCGTCATCGCTACGGTCGTTCGCTGCGACGACGATGCCCACGCCAAGGTGCGCGCTGGAGCCAAGATTCTCAACATCGCCGCCGGCAAGAACACGCCCCAGGTCCTACGCGAGCTGCGCAAGCACTATCCCAACCTGCCGCTCATCGCGCCGGGCGGCAAGACGCCCGAGAGCATCCGTGAAACCATCGCCGCCGGCGCCAACGCCATCATCTGGACGCCGCCTTCGGCCCAGCAGCTACAGACCGACATGATGCAGCGTTATCGCAAGATGAAGGAAGACGCCACACCTGTCATCTCGCACGACGATGTGCCCATTATCGACCAGGTCTCCGCCGCCGAGGTCAGCCAGGTCGAGAACATGAATCCCGACGTGCCGATTCCCGACGAAGTCATCGAGCGCGTCGCTTCGATCCACGAGCGCGTCGAGGAGCATCGCGCCAACCGCGGCCTCAAGCCGTCACTGCACGGCTTCTTCTTCCGCGGAAAGAAACGCTAACCCCAACAGCAAGGCCCGCCCCACAAACGTGAGGCGGGCCGTTTTCGTTTGAGCAATCATGCAGCGATGTGATGGGGCAAACTAATCCACGCGCTTGTCGCCCATAAAGAAGAGCGCCACCGTACCAGGTCCGGTATGCGAGCCAATCAGAGTACCGATGTTATTGATCTCAATCTTGCCTTTAAGCTGCGGAATCTGTTCCTCGATCAGCGCCGCAACTGCCTCGGCATCCTCGCGGCACGCCGAGTGCGACATGACGCACTTACCCGAATAATCCGCACCGTCCTGCACGTGTGCCATCATGGTCTTAGCCATCTCGGAAATCGCGCGCTTCTTAGTGCGAATCTTCTCACGTGGCGACAGCCCACCTTCGCAATCGACCGTCATAAGCGGGCAAATCTTAAGCGCCGTGCCGATGATCGCGCTCGCAGCCGAAATGCGACCGCCGCGCAGGTAGCTCGACAGATCGGTCGAGAAGAACCAGTGGTGCAGGTTGAGCTTGTGCTCCTCGATCCAGGCAGCCGTCTCGTCGAGTGAAGCCCCGCTATCGCGCACGTCGGCGGCACATTCCGCCAGCAGGCCAAAGCCCGAAGACGCCGCCAGCGAATCGATGACGCGCACCTTGCCGCCCTGGGGATAGCGATCCGCAAGCATCTGCGCCGCAACGCAAGCCGAGCCATACGTACCCGAAATACCCGACGACAACGTCAGGTGCAGCACGTCTTTACCCTCGGCAACAAGCGGCTCCCAAAACTCCTCGTACTCACCCACGCTCACCTGAGACGTCTTGGGCATGGCGCCTGCGGCAATCTGGGCAAAAAACTCGTCCGGCGTAATCGACTGATACAGATCGTCCGTATAGACAACATCGTCGAGCTCGTAATGAAAACACACGACAGGGATATTGCGCGATTCAAAGAACTCCCGAGTTCGATCGGCGGCGGATTCACAGGTCAGGACAAAATCACTCATATGAGGCTCCTTACTCATTGCTGCGCAAATTATCGCACAGTGAGCCTACATACGGTACATATGTCCACTATTTACCAAATCGAACCAAAAATAGCGAACATCTTTACCACCATCGTTTCCACCGACCCCACGCATAAATATCTGAGAAAACACCCTCTATCGTCTCCACTCAACCGCCATATCTACCTCCACTAAATCGATTTACCAAACCGTTCGGCTAACAATTCGGCCGCCCATCCCCAATCGAAACAAAAGCGGCGCATACTGATAAACGTTTGACGCTGTTTATCAGTTTTACCAGCCCTATCGGAAGGTGTTTCATGGTCGCATTCGATCGCAATCCGCAAAACTTCAAGTATCTGCGCCTGCTGTCGAGACAGTTTCCCACCGAGCAATCCGCGTTTACCGAGATCATCAACCTCTCGGCCATCCTCAACCTGCCCAAAGGCACTGAGCATTTTATGAGCGACGTGCATGGCGAGTACGAAGCCTTTATGCACATCCTCAACAACTGCTCGGGCGTCGTGCGCGAGCATGTCGACGAAATCTTTGGCGACACGCTCTCCTTTGACGAGAAGGGCGAGCTGTGCACGCTCATCTACTACCCGCGCGAGAAGATCGAGCTGGTCCGCAGCCAGCGCGAGGACTCGCCCACCTGGTACAAGACGATGCTTGACCAGCTCATCATGGTCGCCCGCTCGCTTTCGAGCCGCTATACACGCTCCAAGGTGCGCAAGGCCATCCCACGCGATTACGCCTACATCATCGACGAGCTGCTACACACGCATCCGGACGAGAACAACTATCGCGTGCGCTATCACGAGCGCATCGTGGAGTCCATTCTGGAGACCGCCAGCGCCGACGACTTTATCGAGTCGCTTGCCTCGCTCATCAAGCGCCTGGCCGTCGACCACCTGCACCTGGTGGGCGACATCTTCGACCGCGGCGGCGGCGCGGCCAAGATTATGGACTGCCTGCTCACCTACCATTCGCTCGATATCCAGTGGGGCAACCACGACCTGCTGTGGATGGGCGCTGCGGCCGGTGAGCCCGCCTGCATCGCCACGGTGCTGCGCAACAACCTACGCTACGACAACTACGAGATCCTAGAGAACGACTACGGAATCTCGCTGCGTGAGCTTGTCGCCTTTGCCGATGCCACCTACACCGCCGGTGAGTCCATCACCCCGCTGATCAAGGCCATCAACGTTCTGCTCTTTAAGCTCGAGGGCCAGATTATCCAGCGCCACCCCGAGTTCGACATGACCGACCGCCTGTTACTCGACAAGATCGATCACGACACCGGCACGGTCACGCTCGCCGACGGCAGCGTGTGGCCGCTCACGACCAACGACTTCCCCACCGTCGACCCGGCGGACCCCTATACGCTCACGTCTCAGGAGCAGCACATCATCGACAAGCTCGTGTCCGAGTTTGTCACCGCCGATCACCTGCATCGCCATATCGATTTCCTCTATTCCCACGGCTCGATATACAAGGTCGCCAACGGCAACCTGCTGTTCCATGGCTGCGTGCCGCTCAACGAAGACGGCACCTTTAGCAGCATGAACTGCCTGGGCACCTGGCACGCTGGCCGCGATTATCTCGATTTTTGCGACCACATCGCCCGCCGCGCCTGGCGCGTGGGCGACCGCGACGCTCTCGACTGGATGTGGTACCTGTGGATTGGCTTTAACTCACCCGCCAGCGGACGCCTGGTGCGTACCTTTGAGCGCGCCTATATCGCCGATAAGAGCACCTGGGTCGAGCCGATGGACCCGTACTTTACGCTTACCAAGTCGCCCTCGGTCTGCGACGACATCATGCGCGAGTTTGGCGTCGCGCCCATGGCATGCTCACCGACCGGTCACATCATCAATGGCCACACGCCCGTTAAAACCACCAAGGGCGAGCAGCCCATCCGCGCCGAGGGCAAGCTGCTGGTCATCGATGGCGGCTTCTGCCGCGCTTACCATCCCAAGACGGGTATCGCCGGCTATACGCTCATCTCGAGTTCGCGCGGCTGCCGCCTCAAGTCGCACCGGGCCTTTACGACGGTTGCCGAGGCACTCACACGCAACGTGGACATCGAGAGCGAGACCAATCGTTTTGACCAAGCAGACCGTCGCCGCATGGTGAGCGACACCGATTCCGGTGCCAAGATTCGCAGCCAGATCCAAGACCTGCGTCAGCTGCTCGATGCATATAGAAACGGTGCTATCGAGGAGCGCGCCTAGCCCCGTCTGCAGGGATTGGCTAAACTTGCTGAGTTTGTCATCCCCACGGCGCTGCGGCGCCACCCTAAGGCAGGTACCATGCAAAAGCTCCTTGCGCAGATCATGAAGTTTGGCGTCGTCGGCGTCATTGCCACGGTCATCGACTTTGGCATTATGAATCTGCTCCACTACGGTCTGGGCCTCAACATCCTAATCGCCAACACCAGCGGCTTCATCATCTCACTCATCTTTAACTACCTCGCCAGCATGAAGTACGTGTTTGCACACAAGGAGGGCATAAGCCGCCGCCGCGAGTTCATTATCTTTGTCGTGCTGTCCGTGATCGGCCTGGCACTCAACGACGGTATCGTGTTGACACTCAACGCCGGCCTGGGACTCGAGGCCAATATCGCCAAGATCTGCGCCACCGCGCTTGTCATGGTCTACAACTTTGTGACCCGAAAGATCTTCCTGGAAGGCGACGAGACCAAGTAACTTGCAACCTTACAGCTTTACGATGCCCACGGATGACGCGCGTCGAGCGCTGTGTTGTTCGTGGGCTTTGCTCGTTTACGGGCAAATTTTCAACGTTTGCGGATTAGCTCTTGAAAATTTGGCAAGTTCGTATAGTTCTTGGCAAAGACCTTACGTTTCCCTTGCAAAAGCTCTAAAGTATCCTCTGCTCAATTCATCAACGCATTGGATGTGATTACGTGCGCAAGGCACTGGCACAACCTCATACCAAGCAGTTCCTCAAGTTCGCTGTCGTGGGTCTCGTCTCCTTTGGCATCGACTGGGGTATGCTCATTGCGCTCGTCGAGCTGTTTCACCTCGACTTTTTGATGAGCACCACGGTCTCGTTTACCACGTCCGTCGTGGTCAACTACTGGCTCAGCATGAAGTACGTGTTCGACCATCGCGAGGGCATGAGCCGCAAGCGCGAGTTCACGATCTTCACCATCCTGTCGGTGATCGGCCTGGGCCTCAATGACCTGTACATGTTTGTGGGCGTCACGTTTTTGAGCATCGGCTACCAGGCCATGAAGGCCATCGCCACGTTCTTGGTCACCTGGTACAACTACTTTAGCCGCCGCTTCTTCCTCGAGGGCGCACGGTCGTAGTCGATTCATTATTAGCTTGAATGTATAACCGGTTGGAATTCCCATTCCAACCGGTTTTTTTGTTTGCCGACAGACCCGGCGACCCAGTCCCATTCACTTGAAAAACGGGCGGCCCGGATGTTTGTCCGAACCGCCCGTCTGGCGCGCTATGTCGAAGCCTCTAGCCTGTAACGTAATACCAGACCACGTTGTCGCCGTTGGAGAGAACGTAGTTGCTGCAGGCCGTCATGGGCGTTGAGCCGTTGACGGAGTACATCCAGCCGCTCGTGCCGCCGTACTGTTTCTCGGCCAAACCACCAATCGCGGAGACATACGTGCCGTACGACGAGCCATGTGCGTTGACGGAAAGACCCAGCGCGCACAGGGCATCGTAGACGGTAGCGCCTTCGTTAAAGGTAAAGGTGCCACCAGAGGACACAGGATTGCCCACAGCGCTCGATGTGACCGAAACCGTCACCGTGACGTAGCTGGACTCCTGCGAGCCGCTCTGGCCGCCCGAGGAGACGTTTCCACCATTAGAGGATGAGGCTCCATCAGACGACTGGCCACCGCCCGAAGAAGCACCGCCAGACGCATTGGAAGTATCACCGGTTCCCGTATTTTGGGCAGCGGATTTATCGCCAGACTTCTTGCCGTCCTGGTCCTCGGACTTCTTGTTATCCGAGTTCTTGTCCGATTCCTTGTTTGAAGACTCGGAATCGTCCTTGGACTTGGACTCATCAGAATGCTTGGACTCATCTTTTGCGTCATTCGATGACTTGGAATCCTTGGAACTGGCCTCGCCCGAAGCGGCAGACGAGCCAGACGCCTTGGTGTCCTTGGTGACGACGCTCTCCCCCGACACGGTCTGAATGATCCAGTCGATAGACCAGGCACCGCTTGTGGAAGGATGGACGAAACCCAGCGAGACGACGATCAGAATGGTGCACGCGGCAGTCAGAACGCCGAGGAGCGCCTTGCGGCGAGGGGCGGACGCCGCCGAAGCGGCGCCCTTTTGCTTTGCATCGTCAAGCTGGATAAACGAGGAATCTGGTTGCTTGGGGTCAGCGTCCTTGGATTTATTGGACAAAGCCCTCACCTACCGACGTTTGGTGAACACGAACACGCCGACGATGGCGAGACCGATGACGCCGGCGGCGATGCCAACGATGGCGAGCGGGTTGGTGCCAGTCTCCTGCTCGGAAGCACTAGAGGACTTCTTAGCAGTGGTCGTGGAAGCAGCACCCGTATCGGACTTGGAATCGGACTTCTTGTCGGACTTGCTGTCCTTCTTGTCAGACTTCTTCTCGTCCTTCTTATCGGACTTATCGGAGTCCTTCTTGTCGGACTTGTTGTCCTTGGTCTCGGTCTTGGTCGACACCGTCGTCTTGGTCACCGGCTTCTGACCCGGGGCGATAGCGCCGCCGGCCTGCTGGCCCTTCGTGCCGGAGCCGGAACCCGTGCCAGTGCCAGTGCCAGCGCCAGCGCCGGAACCGTTGCCAGCGCCACCGTTGCCACCATTAGTGCCAGAACCGCCATTGCCGCCAGGGTTAACGGCATTCTTGGTCCACTTGGCATACAGCGTCAGATCGGCCGTCACCGGCGTACTGAAGTCATACGCCTGCGTGCAAGCCTCATCGGTGAACCAACCGCCGAAAGTGTAGCCATCGCGCGTCGGATCGGCCGGCTTGACCAGCTTGCCGTCGGCCGTAGCCACAAACTTAGTGTCGCAAGCAGACCCGCCGTTGGAATTAAAGGCAACCGTCCAAGACTCAACAGCCCCGAGCTTGAACAGCGTGCCCGAATCATTGATGTAGTAGAGGTTGCCAGAAGCATCGGCAATGACCGGAGAGTCACAGTATTGGTAATGGCCGGCCGCATCATAAATCTGCGTCGCCTCTGCGTCGCCGAGCGTATAGCGATACACGCCACCACCAGCAGAGTAGTTGACGTAATCCTTGCTATCCGCGCTGTTCACGGTGAAGTACACGTAGGTCTTGCCGCCCTGAACACTCACCAGCGGAGTAGCAGCAATACCGTTGAGGCCAGCCGGCAGCGCCTTGCCGTCGGCAGCAGCGACCATCGTGGTCTTGCCCGTCTTCAGGTTATAGAGAACCAGAGCAGAGCCCGTAGCCGTCTGTCCGCCGACAATCAGATTGTCACCAGACACCGCAGGGGCGCTCAGATTATTCGTAAGGCCCAGATCAACCGTCTTCTGTTCGCTCAGCACGCCCTTCGCCGAAAGCGAAATCACATGGAGCTTTCCGTCGTGCGTCATCTGATAGAAGGTCGAACCATTGGACGGATCGGCAATGCAATCGGCATTTGCGACAGCGCCGAGCTTCATGGTCGAAACGACATCGCCCGTCGTCTTATCAATGCACTTAAGCGTGCCCGCGCTCGTAGGAACAATGGTGTACTTATCCGTCAGCGCAGCGCCAGTCCAATAATAGCCCTCGGAAGGGTCAATGTTCTGCCAAGAGACTTCGCCCGTGGCAATCTTGATACGCTTCAGGGAGCCGTTGCCGTAGGTCGCGTTGTAGTTCTCGTCATACGAAATATCGACCGTACCAACATAGACGTACTCGCCGTCCGAAACCACGGTGCAGGAGCTCTGCGTCAAGTCCGTCAAACCAGGCGTCAGCCACTTGCAGATCAGCTTGTCCGCAGTAATCGCCTGGACCGCACCGCCGTTGAGCGGAACGATGATAAGGCCGTTGGTATAGATCGGACGAGAGGTATAGCTCACCTTGGAGGCAAGCGGCGCAGAGGCAACCTTTTTGCCCGTGGACGAATCGATCTTAATGAGCTCGTTCTCGGTCGCGATGTACACAAAACCGTTAGCAATGACAGGCTCGCTGCAGTTGGCATACTGCTGGCCAGACTCGGCCTTCCAATCGAAGGCCCACTTAAGACCGGCGGCCTGCGCAGGCGTCTTGGCATCCGTTACGGTCGAACCGTTGCCACTGTTGCCGTAGCCGGCCCACTCGGCATCCCAATCAGGAGTCGTCGCACTCGGGTCCACGACAATCTTGTCGGGATCGGGCATGGCCGAATCGTCGGTGGTATAGGCAAGCGTAACCTTATCGCCGCTCTTGAGCGTGACCTGGTTGGCGCAGAGAGATGAGGGCTCTCCGTTGATAAACAGACGCCAATATTTCTTGGTCGCACCATCCCAGCCATACGGCTTGTGATCGAACGGCGAAGTAATGGAATTCAGGAACCAATATGCACCGCTCTGGGAGGCGTTGTACTTAACGCCCTTCGCCTTCAGAACCGTCTCAATAAGGTCCTGGGCCGTAGAGCCTTCGGGCAGGGAAACATTGCTTGCCGAGCCCCAGCGAGTATTGTTGCCGTTGACATCGGGACCGATAACATCGACGGACCCAAGAACCTGACCGGGGAGGGCATCGGCGTCAGCACCATACATAAAGGTGACGGCGTCACCCTCCTGGAGCTTGTAGGCACCGGCGCCAACGTCGGCGAACTTTCCATTTACGTAGAAGCGCCAATAGCTATTGGTCGCAGCATCCCATCCATAGGACTTACCATCGAACGGTGAAGTAATGCCGTTGAGGAACCAGCCCCAAGACGATTCGCTAGCATCGAGAGTAAGGCCGGTCTGCTCAAGGAGATCCTTGGCAGTAGAGCCCGCCTTGAGACTCGTCTGGCCCGTCGAGGCCCAAACCTGCTGCTTGCCGTCCTTGTCCTTACCGAGGACCTGAACGGAAGCATGGACGGAATCGGACGGCAACTGGTCGCCCCAGCCACCGTAGAACCACGTAACGGTATCGCCAGCATGAATGGTGACATTGTCTGCCGTGTAGTCGCTCGACTTGCCGTTGATGAACAGCTGCCAACAGGTCGAATAATCGAACGGCGTACCCAGCTCAACGCCGTTGTACTTAAGGCTCAGAATGAAGGCGCCCGCAGCAACGGCGTCGATGCCATTCGCCTCGAGCGCGACCTTCGTAAGGTCAAGTGCGCTCGAGCCGGACGTCACCACATACTGCGCGTTATCGACCCAAGTCTGAGTCTTGCCCTGGGCATCGCGACCAATGACGGTCACATTCGCAGCAAGTTGGTCCTTAACGACAGGGGACGAGCTACCAGCCGTATAGGCAAACTCAATCTTCTGCCCCTGGGTGAGCTTGACGCTGCTCGCGCCAACCGAGGAAGACGCACCATCAACAAAGAGCTGCCAGAAGGCACCAGTTGTCGCGTCGTAGGCAAGCGTGCGGCTATCTGTCGGGGACGTGATGCTCTTGAGGTAGAGCCCATATGCTGTGTTTGCATCGTAGTCTGCCTTGAAGCCCGTCTTCTCCTGCAGCTTAATGAAGGCATCCGCAGCCGTCGCGCCCTCGTCGAGCTTGAGCTGCGTAGGTGCCACCCAGGTCTGAGCCTTGCCGTCGGCATCGGTGCCGATAATCGAGAACGAGACCTCGACTTGCTTCTTGGCGACATCGCCGGTTTCTGTCGGGCTCTCCGTCTGGACGGCAGCCGCGGCGGCGGATCCTGCGTGGCCATCGGATACCGTCGAAGACTGCTCGCTCGCGGCAGGGTTCTCCCCCGTCGCCGAGCCTTCGTCGCCAGCTGCCGCCCCTGTTGTGGCGGCACTAGCTGCGGGCGTGCTCCCAGAATCTGAAACCTCGGCGCCGCTCTGCTCGGCGGCACCGCCCGCAAGCGCTGCACCCTCGTCCGGCGTCGCAGCCTGAGCCACAGCCTCGGCAATGCCCTCGGCGCCCTCGGCCCACAGCTGAGCCGGCGTGGTGCCAAAGGCCATCGCGAAGGCCAGGAATGCCACCAGGCCGCGCTTAGCTACACCGCGTGCAATCGCGCCACGGCGATGCAACGAGGCGCGCTCGCGCTCGTCCTCAAACATATCCATTTGTCCCCCATTGTCTGTACTTGGAGCGTTACCTTGAGGCTGCCCCACGTCATCGCGCATGTTGCGCTCGAGTTCCCCCATCGGGGTCCCCCTTCCCTCCAGAGCCCTATGCACACCGGCGGCATACGCCGCAGCCGCATACAAGATGGGAGGCGATCCGACTTAACCTTAACGGCTCAGGCGCGCCGTCCGATCTGCGACACGAACATCCCGAGCCAAGAGGAATTACGGTTACTGGTACAGCCGGGGACTTGCACCCCAATTCTCCCAAACGCGCAGGAAAACCGCGCATTCGTGCGTCTCCGCACCACCATCTAGGCCATCGATTATTACCGTCAGTATGGTATCACGCAAAAGGGCCTCGCACGCAGGCGAAGCCCAAGGTAAAAGCTATTGTTTGCGATAGGAAAATGCGGTGACGGTCGCGGCCTCTAGTGCTTGCCGCCGTGACTGTTGAGCCAGATATTGCGGCCCAGCATAAGCGCCAGCACCAGTGCGCTGACGTAGCCCATAAAGCCAATGACCGGGATACCAAACACAACCGGCTCGATGCGCGCGTAGTACACCACCGACGAACCGATAAACAGGCCAGCAATCACAATTGCCATCGACATGCGGTCGATAATTCCGCCCAGCTGTCGCAGCGCCTTATCGCTGCTCATGATCTGCGTGTTCACCTTAAGCTGGCCGCGCGTGAGCATACGCGAAGCCAAGCCCAGATACTCGGCCGCCTCGAGTGAGCCCTTCGCCGCGCGATAACTGCTCGCGGCAAGATCGCGTCCCATATCACGCACGCGCGCATAAGTGCTTTTTTCGTTTTTGATGTGCGTCTGGATGATCTGGATCATGTTGACGTTGGGCATATACTCAGTCAGCAGGCCCTCGAGCGTCACCATGCCGCGGGCGAACATCGTTACCACGCTCGGCAGCTCAACGTCGTTTTTGCGCGCCAGGTTTAACAGCGAGGTCAAAAACTCGCCGATATCCAGATCCTTCAGGTCAAGGCCTGCAAAGTCAGCCACGATAAAGTCCAAATCGGACAAAAAGGCCGAATGATCGAGCTCAGCCGAGTCGCCACGCGTCACGGCGAAGCGCATGAGCGAATCCTTGAGCTTGGGCACGTCGCCCTCGGCCACGGCGAAAATCATGTCCTTAACGATACCGCGATCGTGACTCGACATGCGTCCGACCATGCCCAAGTCGATAAAGTAAACGATGCCGTCCTTGAGAATAATGTTTCCCGCATGCGGGTCGGCATGGAAAAAGCCGTCATCGAGCACCTGCGTCGAGTAGTCCTCGACGATTGCGGCACCGATCTTTTCCAAGTCATAGCCCTCGGCCACCAAGCGTTCAGGATCGGCGATCGAAATGCCGTCGACGTAGTCCATAACCACCACGTGCTCGGTGCACAGGTCCAGATAGGATTTAGGGCACGTCACGCCATGAACGCTCTTATGGAACTCGTAGAAGTCGTTGAGGTTTTTGGCCTCGGCCAAAAAGTTGGTCTCCTCGCGAAACGAGGTCCACAACTCCTCGACTACGCCGTGCAGGTCAACGAATTGATCGGTGTTGACGAACTTGGAAACGATACGCACCACCGAGCGGATGATATCGATGTCCTGTGCCATAACCTGCTGCGCACCGGGGCGCTGCACCTTGACGGCCACGTCCTCGCCCGTCACCAGACGAGCGCGGTGCACCTGCGCGAGCGATGCGCTACCAAGCGGATTGGGGTCGATCGCATCGAACATCTCCCCCAGGCGCAGGCCGTATTCTTCTTCCAGACAACTGAGTACGACCTCGTACGGCACCGGCTCCACGTCGGACCGCAGACGACGCAGCTCGTCGCAAAAGCGTTGCGGCAGAATCTCGGACCGGTTGGCCAGAATCTGCCCCATCTTGACGAACATGGGGCCGAGTTCCTCGAGCAGGCGGCGCAAACGAACCGGCGTGAGGTTGTCCCACACGCGGTACTTTTTGACCAGGCGAACAATCTGCCCGATGCGTTCGCGACGACCCGCCGGCGTGAGCTGGTATTCCTCGTCCGGCGCCATCGCGTCGGGCTCCTCTGGCACCATATCGACAGCGCGCGGCTTCTTGCGAGCGCCCGAGACGGCGGCATCGACCTCATCGACAACCGCCGCCTCGTCACCCAAGGGATCTAGATTGTTGTAATCGGTGGTGGAATCTGCCATCTGCGCTGCTACTCGGCCTCTTCGGTATCCTTCGCATCGTCGGGCTCAACGGACTCGACGGGCACCGAGGTCACGTTGTCCTCGACCGAATCGACGATGTCGCGCACATGGGCCAGGAAGGCCGTGCGCTCGGGAGCGGTCATGACGCGGACGCGAGCCAGGATGAGCTCGTCGAGCACGCGCTGGGCCGCGGTCTCGCCCTGCATACCCAGACGCTCGGTCAGGTCGGAGATGGTGCCACCCGCCTGCTCGAACATGTCGGACACACTGCGGGCGATATCGGGGGCGCCTGCGTCCTTGCGCACCTGCTCGCCCTTGGTATTAAGGTCGTCGAGAACCTTCTTGCTGCCCTCGACGGCAACGGCGGCGGCGCCGAAGCCCACGTTGATGGCGCCGTTAACAAGCTGATCGAGTTTCATAACCATGGTTGTCTCCAATCACAAACAACTGCATTGGCGTTCTTGTACCCAAGATTGAGTGAAAGCGACAAAGCGTTTTAGCGCTATTCGATCGACGGGAAATCCCTACCTCACGTTGTCGTTCATCGCGAAAGAGTTCTTCATGGCGCAGCTCGTGGTGTAGAGCACCTTGCCCAGTAGAGCATCGGTCTCCACGCGAACACGCTCGGCAAAGGCCTCATTGGCGCGTGCAAGCTCGGCAGGTACCTCGGCCTCGGGCAGAGCGGCTACGGCAGCATCGACGTCATGGATCTGCTTGTGGCCCATGCCGCCGACCTTCTCCTGGTAGTCCTCCACGGCGCGACCGCACTCATGGAAACGGACGTCGGCCAGGGCGCCGATCAGGCGGTTGGCCCAGTAGAAGTTTTCGGACGTTACGCGAGCCTGCGTGTCGGCATAGTACTCGGGCATGGTCTCGACGTTGGCGTACAGCGGAACCAGCGCGTTAAACGAGTTGGAGCCAAAGGCCATCCACTGCACGGCGCGGTAGGCCGGCTGCGCATAGGGACGCAGCTGCAGTACGGCGAGTTGGCTGTTGCGGTTGATCCCGATGGGACGATAGGCGCCGCGTGTGGCGGGCGTACCCTTGCTGCCGTAGCAGTCGTACTCCGTGCCCTGGTAGTGGCTCGAAAGCACGTACTTGATGTCCTCGATGGTCACCTTGCGCTCGGGCACGCGGCTCCAGGGGATATCGTCGCTCTCGGGCGTGTAGTCGGCCTCGGGACCATCCCACACGTCGCTGGGGTTGAGGCAGCGCTGCATGTACCAGGCGCGCGGCGTGTTGTAGACATGGTCGCTGTCGCTGTGCGAGCCAAAGGCGTCGCGCGGGTTAAAGACCACAGCCGGGCCGTCGCCCTCGACGCCCAGCGTCAGGTCCAGATGCCACTCAGCCATCCAGGCGCGCAGGTCGGCAGAGCACATGTGGTCGGTCTGGGCGCCCTCGGCGTCATCCAGGTCAAAGCTGTCGATACCCAGCTGGTTGGGCATGGTCACATAGGCGTCATCGGGCACGCGCTTGGCGATCCAGTGGTGGCCGCCGATGGTCTCGAGCCACCAGATCTCGTCCACGTCGCTAAAGGCGATGCCGTTGTTCTCATAGGTGCCGTAGCGCTCGAGCAGGTCGCCCAGGATACGCACGCCATCGCGGGCGGACTTGGCATACGGCAGCACCAGGGTCACCATGTCCTCCTCGCCCAGACCGCCGGGCTGCGCCGGAACATAGCCGTCCTCGCCCTCGTTGCCCTTGGCGGGCACGTAGTCGACGAGCGGGTCGGCGCCGCGGACGCGCTCGTTGGTGGTGAGCGTCTCGGTTGCGGACATGCCCACATTGAGCTCGTTGAAACCGGCCTCGGCCCAGATGCCGTGGCCCGGAACAACATCGGGGACGCTCGTGTAACGCATGGGGTTATCGGGCAGTTCAACGGTCAGGTGACTCAGGACGCTCGTGTAGACGCGCGGCTGCTCGCCGGGATGCACCACGCGCATACGCTTGGGCTCAAACACCCCGTTGGACGAATCCTCGTTGCGGGCAACCAACGTCGACCCGTCGTAGCTCGCGTTCTTACCAACCAAAATCGTTGTGCACGGCATGCGCATCCTCCTTGAGCGAAGAAATCAAACGATAACAGTGTATCGCTTCAGCGCAGAAAGGGCGAAACCGCGGCGCTGGCAACCCCCGTGGTCAAAAAATGCCAAATATGAGTACTGTCACCAATTTAGTAACAGCAATTTTGCTACGCATGGATGTCAAAAATCTACATTTGTTCAAAAATTAGATGATGTAATTCCTCATAGGTCCAATAAAATAGGCTCTCTATCGATAATAAATATCGTTAGAGAGCCTATTTGACCTAAAATATATGTGACTATCTTGGCAACAGTACTCATATTTGGCATTTTTTGTCCACGGGGTATAGAACTAACCCCCTCAAACAGCCCAAAACGCCTATTTCGATGCGCGCTCGGCCGCCTCGATCACGTGTTTGGCGAGGATCGCCGTCGTCACAGCGCCCACACCGCCCGGCACGGGCGTGATGGCGTTAACGACCGGCTCCGCAGCATCAGAATCGACGTCACCCACCAGCTTGCCAGCGGCCTCGTCCCAATTAATGCCAACATCGATGATCGTCTGGCCCTCGCGAACCGCATCCGCGCCAATCGTGCGCGCGCGTCCAACGGCCGCAACCACAATATCAGCCGCACGACACTCGGCAGCAAGGTCGCGCGTATGCGTATGACACGTCGTCACGGTCGCATTGCGCGCCGTAAGCATGGCGGCAACAGGACGCCCGATCACCAGCGACCGACCAACGACCGCGACCTTGGCCCCATCCAGATCAACGCCGTAATGGTCCAGCAACGCCAGCACGGCCTCGGCCGTACAGGGGGCAAAACCCTCGCCACGCCCCGAAAGCGTGGTGAGCAGCGAGGCCGGCGTCATGGAGTCAACGTCCTTGGCAGGATCGAGCGCCGCGGCGGCTGCGTTCTCGTCAAGGCCGGCGGGCAGCGGGCGGAACATCAGACAGCCATGGACAGCTGGGTCGGCGTTAATGTCCTCGATGGCCGCCAACAGCTCGTCCTGCGAAACATCGGCAGAAAGCAAAACGCGACGAGCCTCAATCCCCACTTTTTCGCAGCGCTTGAGCGCACCGCGCTCGTAGGATAGGTCGTCCTCGCGTTCACCTACACGCACGATAGCCAACGTCGGAACAACGCCCCGCTCGCGCAGGGCTGCGCAGCGAGCAGCAAGTTCCTCAGTCAACGCGCGGGCGACGGGAGCACCCTTCAGCAGCTCAGCCATGGCTATCCTCTCTTCCTTGCGGCGTCGGCGGCGCGGCGCGCCAGCGCATCGGCGCGCGGCAGCCACGTATCCAGCAGCTCATCGCACGCTGCCTCGAGCTCCTCGGCGCGTGCACGATCCTTCATAGACGTGGTGTTCGCAAAGAGCGTCAAGCTCGCGCCCTGCATAGCGGCACGGCAGAACACAGCGCCGCACGCCACATCGGACAGCAGCTGACGCGAACCCTTGTCGGCCATGTCCTCGAGCAGCGCCAGTGCACGCCCGCAGGCATCCATAATGCGATACGGCGGCATAGCGGCCACATGCAGCGCATCCTGAATCGCGGCCACACGCGTCGGGTCCTCGCGCGGAATACCGTATGCCGCAGACACCTGGCCGTACGCACGAACATCCTCGGCGACCAGACCCACAAGTTCCTGCGCCAACTCATCCGCCTGGGCAAATGCGCGTGTCAGATCGTCTGCACGATCAGCAAGCGCGGGATTGGTCGCACCGTAGCGGGCAACCATTCCGCACAGCGAGGCGCCCAGCGCGCCCACAAAGGCGCTCGCGCTGCCACCGCCGGGAACCGGCTCGCGCGCGGCAAGCGCCTCGGCAAACCCGCGGCAGGTCTTGTCCATCATCTCTTGGCTCATACGCATGCACCTTCAAGTCATATACATCGGTCGGGTGGAAACCGCCGACCGACCGCATCGGTCACATAATGGTGCTAAGTCTAGCCCATAAGTACATAAGCGTCAGCGCACCTGGCCATCGCGGATTTCTATGACGAACGATAGGCGTCGGCGCCGCAAACATGGGAAACATGGCTCGCCTTTCGGGACTTTCGGACGTCACAAACTGGGGCATATCTATAAGTAAGGAGCCCATTGGGGCAACGCCCGCGTACACGCGCCCCTTTAAAACAACGGGCACCTCACCCCGGCAGCATCGGCCCTCCCCTCTTTTGGACCCCGCATATTGCCACTTAACGGCGCAATTCCGGCCCTCAGAATGGGACACATGGCCCACCCTAGCGAGCCGTCCACACGTACAGTAAAGACAGGTAATCCATGGGCGGTTACAGATCGAGGAGGACACGACCATGAAAAAGAAGGCCTTTGCGATTCTCACCCTCTGTATGAGTCTCTTTGCCGCAGTTGCCCTGGTGGGCTGCGGTGGCAGCGGCGGCGCTACCGGAAGCGGCGGTGGCGGCGGAGCAGAAAAACCAGCCGTGGATATGAGGACCGACTTCATTTGGTTTAAGGTCGAGGTCCCCGAGGGCGTCGAGATCACCGACGTCGCAGGCGACACTGCCGACAGGGCCCAGTTTAAGTTCACCGAGAGCGAGCACGCCAGCGACCACTTCATCCCCGTCTTCGATCCTGACAAGAACGCCGATGAGCTGTTCGACTACGAGGCAAAGTGGAAGGCCAGCTCTGGATGGACCGAGAGCGATCCCGTTAAGTACAACGGCAAGACCTGGCGCAGCGCCTACTTTACGCACTCGGGCGGCGTGACGACCGAGTACTTCACCGACGTTGACGGCGGCAGCGTGTACGTGCGCATCGACAACGTCGAGGAACACAAGGACGCCGTCGAGACCATGATGAAGTCTCTGGAGTTTGCCGACGACATCGCCGAAGCCAAGACCGAAGCCATGGACGTCAAGCTCGACGATATCGAGATCAAGCGCTAAACGACTGGCGAGCGCAGCGGGAAACACGGGCACAGTGCAAACAAGCGACGATACCCCAGCGCTTCGCACCAAGGGAGGATCGGCTCGCCGGCCCTCCCTTTCTTATGCCGATAGCCGGCGAACGCGAGGGTGCCGGACGCCGGAACCGCCCCAAATGTGGCAACAGTACGAAAACGACAAACACCTCAACACGTCCGCCCACCGATTTATTGCGCCGCGCAGACAATTAAACCAGCATCTTTAAACATCTGGGCAGTATAGTGACCAAAACTATCGCATAACCGCACGCTGCGAATGGAGGAGTTATGACCGAACACCATGCCATCAGCCGCCGAGCATTTACGCTGGGCCTTGGACTTGCAGCATTGTCGCCGCTGACAAGCCTGCCCGAAACCGTCACGCTGGGCATTAGCCCGCGGACAGCCTTTGCGGACGGCACGGCCGAGCCAGCGGCCAACCTCAACAATTTCGTCATTCGCCTTCGCCCCGCGGGCTATTTTCGCACCGCGAGCGTCAACGAAGACGGAAACGTCATCGGCAACGTCTGCCACCTGTTTAATGACGGCACGTCCAGCAAGCTCATCCTTGAGCACGTAGGGACCGATGCGGACGGCACAAACTGGTATGCCATCCGCACCCTGCTCAATTTCGAAGAGCACAAGAAGACGGGCTACAGCATTTGGTCGGTCGATGGCGACTCGGACAAAGATGGAAAGGTCATCCACGTATGGAGTGGCGAGTACGACCATAAGGACAGCCGCGCCTATACGTTCGACCGCCAGTTCGACGGAACTTATATTATTCGAGACCGCATATACACGAAAAACGGTATTAACTACCTGGCCATAGAATCGAAAGGCAAAGACCAAGACAACAACAAGATTTGCCAAAAGAAATATTCCATTCCGTGGGAGCTCGAGCTTGTCGGCTACAGCATGGACAAGACCAATGCCACAGTTAGCAGCATCGACTGGACCACGTATAGCAGCTACGTCGACGGACCATGTTGGATGAGCCACGTCGAAGGCAACAAGTACCTCGACGAGCTGAGCATCCCGGGCACGCACGATTCGGGAACTTGCAGCGTGGACAACGACACCGAACCCCAATCCTCGCAAGCAAAGTGCCAGCAGGACTACATCCCCACGCAGTTGCTCGAAGGCATTCGCTATTTTGATATCCGACTCGGAAAAGGCAACGACCCCGGCATCGACCATGGAAGTTGCTACCTGCTCAAAAAAGACGGGTACTTCATGCATCTCTCCGATGTCGTTGGCTACTTCAAAAAGTTTTTGAACGAAAATCCGTCAGAAGCGCTCATCATGCTTGTATCCCGAGGCAACAACGAGGCTACTGACGAGAGCCTTACGACGGCTTTCGCCAAGGTTTTGGACGACAACCCCAAACTGTTCTATACGTCGAGCCGCGTTCCCACACTGAACGAGGTGTGCGGAAAGATCGTCCTGCTGCGCCGATTTGGACTTGCCGGCGACAGCGTAAGCGGCCACACGTGGGGCCTCGACCTAACCGAATGGGACAACAAAATCGCAGCACACCCCAGCAGCTCCTCTATGTGTCTCGTCCAAAACGCGCAAGGCTTTGAAGCCGCAGGGGAAACAGGCGACAAAAAAGCCTATTGCACCAAGGTATATGCCCAGGACCATTACGAATGCACCGGAACCGACAAGATCAGCTGGGTCGATATGGCCCTGCAGGAGACGGCTAAGCTCACCCGCAACGAGGTAGATGTCGAGGACGATAACGGGGCCAAGGAGCAAGTCCTGGAGCGCTGCTGGTCTATCAACTACACCAGCTGCACGAATCACAAGCAAGGAAGCAACCCATTTACCGCAGCACGAGTAGTCAACGAGCATCTGTACAAGAGCCCGTACATCAATCCCAGCGGCACCGAGGATACAAAGTCAGATTACCTCAAGCACATTGGCATCATCGCATCCGACTTTGTTGATGCGGCGTTGGCCCGGAGCATCTACCAGCGCAATTACAATTACGATACGAAGCACACGCAGTCGGCTTCGTGCTGCCTCCCGACCCGCATGCGCATGACGTACGGCGACTCGCTGAGCGATGCCTCGCTCCAGGATGGCAAGACCGTTGGCGAGGGCCATTTCCGTCTCGTCGACAGCAGCAACGTACTCAACGTGGCGGCTTCGGGCCATGCGTTTGCCATCGAATATGTGGATGTCGACGCCTTGGGCAACGAGACCGTTACGGAGCTGCGGGGTCATGTGCCCATCGATATCGATCCGCGCGCGTTGACGCCCCATTTTGAGGGGCTCGAAGGCCTTAAGGCCGGCGAAGACGTGCGCGCCAAGATTGCGGCATCACTCGAGGGCAAGCTCGAAACCGATGCCTGCACGGCCCAGCTCGAGTTTGTGCGCGACGCGAACGGCGCTCCGGGCACGGCAATGGCCGAGGGCGAATCATTTGCCGCAGGGACGTACTGGGTGCGCGCGAAAGGCCTTTTGGGCGACGCGGCGCAGAACTACACGCTTGCCACCGACGGAGCCGCAAGCTTTACCGTAGCGGCCTCGGGCAGTGCAGGCGGCACCGGCACCGGCACCGACGGTGGCACGGGTTCCAACGCAGGCAGCACTGATAAGAACGGTAAGGGCAACAAGGGCAAGAACTCGGGCGGAAAACTCGCCGACACGGGCGACGGCTCCGGCATTGCCGCCGGGCTCGCCGCTGCCGCCGTGGCGACGACGGTCGCAGGTGCAGCAATGCTTGCCAGTGACCGCGAAGACAGCGAAGACGCTAGCGAATAAGCAAGCCGGCCTTTTAGACACATCGACTCAATCGGGGGCGCAGAACACCGTTCTGTGCCCCCGATTTTTACCTTGGCCCGAACGCCGCTATCGGCTACATCACCATGTTCAGCGCGTTCACAAATTCCTGAGCCTTCGCACGGCTACTCAGGCTAAAGACGCAAGCGGTCAACAATCGATTGCGCAGAAAAACGTCGCAGCCCTTGATCCTGTTGATCCCCGTGATGTCCTTAAGATAGACAATCTCGGTGTGCTTGCCGCCGAAAGTGCCCTTCTTGAGCACCTCAATACGGTTGGGGTAGACCTTAACGTCTTTAAACCTACCCGAACCCTTGTCCTGAAACAGCAAGGTGTTGTTGTCTATGCGCGTCAAATCCATAGGGCTCGTTAAAACTATCTCTATGGCCACATTTTAGTCACCGCAAACCCTTTTCGCGGTCGTGCGCAGAGCACCAAAATCGTGTCCGCACGAGCAAATAGACTAATACAACAAGGAATATAAGCCGTTATCCAAGGATTGCGACGTAAAACAAAGGATTAGCAATGGCTAAGATTTAAGTCAGAAAAACCCTTAGGAAGTGCTAATATATAGTTATTGAAAGAGGCTGAGATGCAGAGACGCGAATTGATCCGTATCCTCGAAGAAGCCGGCTTCATCTCGAAAGGAGGCACTAATCACGAGAAGTTCGTCAAAGGAGATAAACTCGTGCTCGTGAAACGCCACCGAGAGATTGAGGATCAAATTGCCAAAAGAATCCTAAGGCAGGCAGGGCTTCGATAGCTCATCCTCATCACATTTCGCATCGCTTTTTAGAGGAGATCTTGCATGGTTTACGTATGGGAATTTGAGTTCTTTGATTCGGACGGTATGGTCGATGCCGTGCCATGTGGCTCGCTGGGCGGAGGAGGAACGTTTGGCTCCGATCTAAACGACGCTGTCGAAAGCGCCGCTGATTTTCTCGCATGTATGGTCGACGATCACCTTATGGGTGGCGTCGATCTTCCCGCGCCAGACTTCGGACATGAGCCGCGACACGGCGGCAAGATTATCGCCGTAGCCGTCAGCCGCGAACTCGCCGACATCCCCGCCGTCACCGCAGCGGATGCCGCGCGCATGCTCGGTGTTAGCTCAGCACGGGTATCGCAACTGATAAATGCTGGGCTGTTGGATTCTTGGAAGGACGGCACCAAGCGCATGGTGTCCAAAGCTTCCATCGAGGCACGACTCGCCGACGCACCAAAGGCAGGGCGCCCGAAAGAGGTCCCTATTGCCGTATAAAGCAATAGCGTTGCGGGTTTTTCATTTGTTAGATTAGCTGACAAGCTCTTCCAATTCGGGACTCACTGCGTCCCGAATTGGGATGGACATATTGCCGCAGGTAGCCGCGCATCCTCAATCCAAAGTACGAGAGGTGTTTCCCATGACAGACAGACCGAAAACAACGCTGCGCGACTGCATCTATGGACTTGCCGTCGGCGACGCGTTGGGCGTTCCCTACGAGTTCAGGCCTCGTGGCACGTTCGAATGCACCGACATGATCGGCTACGGCACGCACGGGCAGCCCGCCGGCACCTGGAGCGATGACACGTCCATGACGCTTGCTACCTGCGACTCGATTAGAGAGCTTGGGCACATCGACACCGCAGACATGCGAGACAAGTTCGTAAGCTGGATTGCCCGTGGCGAGTATACAATCGACGGCGTTTTCGATTACGGCGGCACGACCGCCCGCGCCTTGCACACCGGCAAAGGAGGCTCCGGCGAACGCGACAACGGTAACGGTTCGCTCATGCGCATCGCGCCCCTGGCGTTTGTCGACGCGACTGACGACGAGATCTGCGAGGTCTCCGCGATAACGCACGCTCACAGAACATCGACCGACGCATGCGTCATATTTGTCGAGCTGATGAGGGACGTGATGAACGGTGCACTTCCCTCATGGGTGCTCCAGCTGAAAGACGTGCCCGAGCGTGGAATCAGGTCAGGTGGCTTCGTGCGCGACACGCTTAAAGCCGCCACCTGGTGCTTTGTGAACACCAACAGTTACGAAGAGTGCGTCCTTGCCGCCGTCAACCTGGGCGACGACACCGACACCACCGCAGCCGTCGCCGGCGCCCTCGCCGGCACGGCATACGGTATCGACGCAATTCCACAGGAATGGATCGATACTCTACGAGGGAAGGATCTGATTGAGAGCTGCCTGTTTTAGGGCACCATACAAGAAATAAGGCTGGAGGCACCATGGAGAGGAAGATCGCGAATATAGATGAGTTCCAAATGGACGAAAACGAGACCCCGATACTCCCAACGGAACTGAGGGAGGAAGAAAACCTTTACGTCCTCCCCGACGGGCGTTACCTCCCCTGCGGGGTCTACAGGACCGCGGACGGCGGTTCGCTCATTTATGAGCCATCCGAGCTCAGCTTCTTCGGGCAGATGCTTGCTCAATTCAAAGAGTGCTAGAGGTTTGATTGCCCGTTAGATCGACGCTGCTCCAAACTATGGGATGGGTAGGACGTCTCCCACGGCATTGCCCAGACCTCTACTCGATCTGGCGAGAATATAAGCAGTAACGGATAGCGAAGGGAGCCATGAAAAGGGCCGGTTGCAGCCGGCCCTTTAGACGATAATACCTGCGTTGCCCGCGCTTCCGAAGTGTGACTAGCTGAGGAGCGGGTTCCGCGGCACATCCTGATTTTACCGAGCGAGACGGCTCTTTTGCAGCCGCTCCACCGTTTATTTACATCCACCACCACAAGCGGATACCGCGCGAACGAGAGCAAAGAAACAACGCCGGCGCGGCCAACAGAACAGACAATCCATGCGACCAAAGAAATAGAAAAGCGCCCGCGGCCTCGGTTCTTCACCCAGGTCTAGGCGCTTTTCTTGGCACCATCGCACCACATCCGCCATCGCCTCCGGCCCGACACTCATTAAAATGCAAGCGGGAAACGACCTCAAGATCACCAACAACAGCTTCAAGCAAGCGCTTGGGCAACTGTCGCAACACGAGCGCCCATAAAAAGGGGCCAGTTTAATAAGTAAGAGAGCCTTGCCACCAATTGTCATTCGGGCACGATCAGCCAATAGGTCAAATGGCAACTAACGGGTGTCAGATATACCAATATACGCAAGATTAACTGCTAGAATGCAATGGTGGACAGGCTCACCAGCGTCGAAGAAGCATAAGGTAAGGAGTGCGCATGATTGCTGTCGACTACAGCTCCTCAACGTCATTTAATGAGGATGCTTTCGAACAAGGCATCATTGACCACTTGCAAACGAGCCTGGGGTACGAGCACCTCTATGGACCCGATGTCGCTCGTTCCTCCGACGCGTTTGACGACGCCTTCCTACCTGACGTCATTGGACCCGCTCTTGAGAGCATTAACCCCACGCTCAATCGGCGGGCGATTGATGCCTCAATTACCAAACTAAAGGAAATCGAGGGCAGCGACCTCATCGCCAAGAACAGCATCTTTATGGACATGCTCCAGAACGGTGTGGAGACAAGCTGGTTTGACGGCAAAGAAGAGCATACGGACATCGTGCGCTTGGTCGATTACGACAATCCCGAAAAGAACTGCTTCCACGTTGTTAACCAGTGGACCTACATCGAGTGTGGCACCAACAAACGTCCAGATGTCATCGTATTCGTCAACGGGCTTCCGCTTGTACTCTTTGAATTGAAATCGCCCGCTCGAGCCGACGCCGACAGCGAAGATGCCTACCAACAGATTCAAAACTACAAACGACAAATTCCATCGCTTTTCGTGTACAACGCCTTCTGCGTCACCAGTGACATGCTTCACACCAAGGTTGGCATGATCACCGCCAACGAGTCGCGTTTCGTTGAGTGGAAGAGCGTCGATGGAAGCTACGAGGCAACCCAGTACGCCGATTGGAAGACGCCCCTGGACGGTATGTTCCCCAAGGAGCGGCTCATCGACATCCTGAAGAACTTCATCCTGTTCTCCGAGGACGCGAAAATTCTCGCGGGGTACCATCAGTACTTCGCGGTGAACAAAGCGCTCGAGAGCGTGCATGAGGCCATCGGCGGCGACGGCAAGGGCGGCGTCTTCTGGCACACGCAGGGCTCGGGCAAGTCGCTTTCGATGGTTTTCCTTGCCCATCTGCTCGAAGAGAAACTCGACAGCCCCACCATCGTGGTGATTACCGACCGCAACGACCTCGACTCGCAGCTGTTCGCGCAGTTCTCCAAATGCTCAGACTTCCTGCGCCAGATGCCCGTTCAGGCGCAGAGCCGCGCCGATCTTGCGCAGCAGATCTCGAGCCGCCGTGCCAACGGCATCATTTTCACCACAATGCAGAAGTTCGAGGAGGAGGACATCGCCCTCTCCAAGCGCAAGAACGTCGTTGTGATGGTGGATGAAGCGCACCGTGGGCAGTACGGGTTCGAAGAGAAATACGACCGTGACGGTAAGAAGCACACGGGCACCGCGCTGCTCATCCGCCGCGCCCTTCCGAATGCCACCTTCATCGGCTTTACCGGTACCCCTATTTCTGCCGAAGATCGATCGACTCGCGAGGTTTTCGGCGATTATATTGACGTCTACGACATGACTCAGGCAGTAGAGGACAACGCAACTCGACCCGTGTTCTACGAGAGCCGCGTCGTCGCACTCAAGCTGGATCAGGGCATCCTTGCAAAAGTTGACGATGAGTACGAAAAGCTCACCGAGCAGGCTAATGCCGAAACCATTGACGCAAGCAAGCGTAACTTTGCAAATCTAGACGCCGTTCTAGGTGCACCAGAAGTCATTGATGCCCTGTGTCAGGACATCGTAGAGCACTATGAGACCAACCGTGCGCACGAGCTCACCGGCAAGGCGATGATCGTCGCATATTCGCGCCCCGCCGCCATGGCTATATATCAACGTATATGCAAACTGCGACCCTCTTGGAAGGACGAAGGCAAGCTCGGCGTTGTCATGACCATGGGCAATCAGGACCCCGAGTGGTGGTTCGACGTCGTAGGCAATAAGGCCCATGTGAAGGAGATGGCAAAGCGCTTTAAGGATGATGCTGACCCGCTCAAAATCGTAATCGTCGTAGACATGTGGCTCACCGGTTTTGACGTGCCGAGCCTTGCCACCATGTATGTGTATAAACCCATGCGCGGGTATAACCTGATGCAGGCAATCGCACGCGTAAACCGAGTGTATAAAGACAAGGTTGGCGGACTGGTTGTTGACTACGTAGGCATAGCTAACGCCCTTAAACGCGCCATGAAGGACTACACCAAGCGCGACCAAAAGAAATACGGCGACATGGATATCGGGAAAACCGCCTATCCTAAGTTCTTGGAAAAACTGGCGGTCTGTCGCGACAAAATGTTTGGTTACGATTATTCGGAATTCATGAGCACCGAGTCCGCCGCACGTCGAAGCGAACTCATAACGGGTGGAGTAAATCATATCCTTGCACCCGGCGACGAAGATACCACCCGCGACTTTGTTGAGCAGGCAGGAATCATGCTCAAAGCCTATGGACTCGCCAAAAGTCGCGCAACAGACATGCAGCGCATCGAGGCTGGCTATTTCCAGGTTGTTCGAGAGCTCATCCTTCAGCTCACCGAGCAGGGCGGCACCCGCAGCAAAAACGGAGGCAAACTTACCCTTAAGCAGGTAAATGACCGCATCAATGCACTACTCGAACAGAACATCGTCCATACCGACGGCGTAATAGACCTGTTTAAGGTGGAAGATGAAACGGTTTCGATTTTTGATCCCAAGTTTCTGTCGAGCCTCTCGCGTATGAAAGAGAGGAACTTGGCTTACGAGTTGTTGAAAAAACTCATCGACGACCAGATCAAGGGCTACCGCAAGAAGAGCGTGACGCAGGCAAAGAAGTACTCAGAACTCATGCAAAGCATGGTAAATAGCTATCTGAATGGACAGCTCACAAACGCTGAGGTATTCGAAGAAATGCTCAAGATGGCGAAAGAGATGCTTTCCGAAAACCAAAAGGCAAAGGAGCTTGGGCTTAGCGAAGAGGAGTTTGCGTTTTACGAGGCGCTAACACAACCGCAAGCAGTCGCTGATTATTATCGCGAAAGAAATGACGAGCTAGTCGCCATCACGCAAGAGCTCGCTGCGAAGATGCGCGAAATGCGCACGGTCGATTGGCAGAAGAAACAAAGCGCACGCGCTGCTATGCGTGTTGCAATTAAGCGTCTGCTCAAACATCATAAGTATCCGCCAGAGGGCATGGAGTCGGCACTGGCCACCGTGATGGATCAGTGCGAACTCTGGGCCGACAATGCAGCATAGGGAGTTAAAACAGCATGGCTAAAAGCAAGGCTAAGGACACCAAGAAGAACACGGCCGACATTGGCTTTGAGGATCAACTGTGGAACGCTGCAGATGTGCTGCGTGGCAACTTGGACGCTGCCGAGTACAAAAACGTCGTGTTAGGCCTTATTTTCCTGAAGTACCTCTCGGACCGTTTCGACGAACGCTACCTAGAGCTCGTCGCAGAGGGTTACGGCGACGAGGAGGATCGCGACTGCTACATGGAGCAGAATGTCTTCTTCGTTCCCGAAGAAGCACGTTGGGTGAATATCTCGCAGGCGGCGCATACGCCCGAAGTTGGCCAGATCATTGACAATGCCATGCGCGCCATCGAGCGCGAGAACGACAAACTCAAAGACGTGCTGCCCAAGAACTTCGCTCGTCCCGAACTAGACAAGAGGCGCTTGGGCGACGTCGTTGACTTATTCACAAACGTACAAATGACCGATAACGAGAGCGAGAAAGACCTGTTAGGGCGCGCATACGAATATTGCCTGCAGAAATTCGCATCAATGGAGGGCAAAAACGCCGGCGAGTTCTATACGCCGTCGTGCATCGTGCGCACGCTGGTTGAAATCCTCCAGCCTTTCCACGGTCGCGTGTACGACCCCTGCTGCGGCAGCGGAGGCATGTTCGTGCAGTCCGCAGCCTTCGTCGAGCACCATGGCGGCAACGTGGTACAGGACATCACCATCTTTGGCCAGGAGAGCAACCCTACCACGTGGAAGCTCGCAAAGATGAACCTCGGCATCCGCGGCATCGAGGCTGACTTGGGCAACTATGCAGACACCTTCAGCGCCGACCAGCACAAGAATGAAAAGTTTGACTATGTGTTGGCAAACCCACCCTTCAACCTCAAGAACTGGGGCGGCGAAGCGCTGCAGGAAGACGTACGTTGGAAGTACGGCATGCCGCCCACGGGCAACGCTAACTTCGCTTGGATGCAGCATATGATTTGGCATCTTAACAGCACAGGTAAGATTGGCCTCGTATTGGCAAATGGGTCGCTCTCGAGCCAGACGAGCGGCGAGGGCGATATTCGACGCGCTATCGTAGAGGACGATTTGGTCGAGGGCATTGTAGCCATGCCGGGGCAGCTGTTCTACAGCACCCAAATTCCCGTGTGTTTGTGGATCCTGAACAAGAAGAAGGCTCAGTCCGGCAAGACGCTATTCATCGATGCCCGCGAAATGGGCACCATGGTCTCTCGCAAACTACGCGAGTTTACCGAAGAGGACATCAACAAAGTTGCATCCGCATTCGACTCCTTCCGCAAGGGCGAGTTCGAGCCCGTGAAGGGGTTCAGCGCCATAGCGGATTTGGATGAAATCGCCAAGCAAGATTTCATCCTGACACCCGGTCGCTACGTAGGCATTGCCGAGGTCGAAGACGACGGTGAGCCGTTTGATGACAAGATGGCACGCCTGACTAGCGAGATTTCGAAGTGCTTTGAAGAGTCCAACCGCTTGCAGGAGCAGATTAAGAAGAATCTGGAGGCGATTGGTTATGGGATGTAGAGTCGCACTTGGTGACGTTTGCAGCTTCTACCGCGGCGCCAGCGTCCCCCGTACCCGCATGTACGATAAGGGTGCTTATCTTTACATTCACTATGGAGATCTTTACAAAGGTTTCGACCTACACATCGACGTTGAAGACCCCGCAAAACCCATCCCATACATCCTCAACAACGAAAAGATAAAAGACAGTCAGCGTCTCAGAGACCAAGACATCGTATATGTGCTGACCTCAGAGACAGTCGATGACCTTGGTCATGCCTACCTGTTTAACAATCCAAAGGAAAAGCCTACCATTTCAGGCACCGAAACAACCATCGTGCGCGTCAATCGCCGAGACCTCGTCGTGCCGGCTTACCTCAACTATCTTATGAGCTCTCCGCGCTTTATCAGAGAGCTCCGGCAGTACACGAGAGGTATGAAGGTATTCCGTGTCCATCCCAAAGACGTGGCACGAATCGAAATCGATTTACCGCAAACTGAGGTTCAGCATCAAATTGTTTCAATACTTGACGCGATATACGCAAAGCAGCAAGCAAACTCTAAGCTAAATGGCTATTTACTTGAGTTGATGAATGTTCAGTACCAACATTCCTTCTGCTGTAACAAGTTGACCCTCGGGTCGATTTATGACATTGCTAATGTTGTTTATGGAGCAGCGTTCAAGTCTGCCTTGTTTAACGAGGAAAAGGTAGGGTATCCCCTGATTCGCATACGTGATTTGAGCACCTTCTCGCCGCAGTATTGGACAAATGAGGCTCATCCAAAAAGGGTATTCGTACATCCTGGTGACGTTTTAGCGGGAATGGATGCCGAATTCACGCCATGTCTCTGGCAGGGTGAAATGGCTGTACTGAATCAGCGAGTTTGCCTGTTCGAGCCCGCTGCCAATTCGGGAGTTTCAAGAAGTTATTTGCTTATGGCATTGAACCCATTGTTGACTTTCATCCAGAACTACGCCTCTGGTACTACCGTCGCGCATATGGGAAAAAGCGATTTGGAAGCGTTGAACGTGCCTATTCCTGCAAGAGGAGATCTCGAGAGGTTTAATACCATTGCAGAGCCATTGAGAGAACAGATTGTTCAGAATTCGACACAGAACCGAAAACTGGCTGCTCTTCGTGACGCTCTTCTCCCCAAACTTATGTCGGGCGAGATTGACGTCTCAAGCGTCAATTTTACGCAGCTAAATAGCCATTTAGCTGCGTGTTGAGTTCAATTTTATTGTCCAGTAAACCCAAGACGCCAGAAATAGCGGTCTGTGTTTCGTAATCCGGAACACAGACCGGGCATAGATGAACGTGATTGCGATTTATGCCTGGCACGGCGCTTGCAGTTAAGTAGTCTCGCCATGGAAGAGTTTTGAGTAGGTAATAAACAAATTTAGGATCATTGCCCTTAAACTCCGTTGAGTACAAAGACGTATTTAACGGCCAACAAGCCGCATCGGAGTAAAAAACTTGCCCAATAGTTCCATAACGCCCAGTTATGACACATGGCCCCTTAACGGCGGCTTCCGAATGCGTGCCCGTTTGTCCCGAAGATGAGAAAACAGGGTAGGGGCCATCAACTCTGCAGCTGGAGGGAAGGTCAAACCCCCTTTTTAGATTAACAATCTCCCCCAAGGTCTTTTGCGTCCAGCTCATTCCAAATACTTCCTATGCGAAGCCTTCACATTGCTCTGATTAACCATGGCGTAGTACATGGTTGTGTCTATTTTCGCATGGCCCAACAGCTTTTGCACCTGCTCTATGGGCATTCCCTTGTCAATGGCATGGGTGGCAAGCGTACGGCGAAACTTATGCGGATGAACGCGGTTGATACCGGCGCTTCTGCCTAGGTCACGTAAACGGAGTTCTATGCTCCCCACTGTAATACGTCGAGCAGAGGAATCGAGCGCGACAAATAATGCGGGACTCTTGTCAACACGGCTCGAAAGATATTCCGTAAGATGAAGCTTAGCGCGCGCATCGAAGTAAACGGGGCGCTGCTTATTTCCCTTTCCCATTACAAGGCATTCGCGCTCGTGCAGATTGACATCCTTCCTGTCGAGTCGCACAAGTTCGCCAATACGCATGCCCGTCGAAGCGAGTAGATCAACGATGGCAAGATCTCGCTTGGACTCACAGGCGTCTCGCAATACCTCCAGTTCCTCATCGCTAAGCACCTCTTTGGTTACTTGAGCTGTTTTGACGCGACGAATGCGCCTTACAGGACTTTTCACAATGTAATCCTCATCTTCAAGCCATGAAAAGAAGCTCGACATGATACGGCGTATATTATCGATTGTGACCTTACTAGAACCGCGATTCACCTCGTAATCATTGAGATAACGGCGCAAGTCGTCGCTCTCAACCTGGGTATAGGGCTTAGCAAGTGTTGTGTTCATATGCTGTAAGGTTGCCTCATAGTATGCAATGGTTTTAGGAGAGCATCCCTCGACCTCTTTAGCGGTGAGGAAGAGCGCGAGCAGATCTTGTCCCGGCTCCGCTTGTTTCGGTCCAAGTGCCCGTCTAAGCGTAATGGCAAGATGCTTGAGCTGATGTGGGTCGAGAAGGCTCTGCATTTCCGAAAGCACGGCATTGATGACAGTTTCCACGCTGCTCCTTTCGTCGAGTACGATAGCCACAGTGTGGACGGCGTGTTGCACATAGTGAAGTAAATGGCTATTTAGCTGCGTGAGGTTAACCTCTGAAACATCAATCTCGCCTGACATGAGTTTGGGGAGAAGACTATCGCGAAAAACAGCAAGTTTTCGAGCTTCAATCTTACTCATGACATACTGATCAATAATCGGCTGCATAAGCTGAGTTTGGCTTAGAAGAATATTTTCAGGTGGAATAACAACTTCGGACTCTGCCAACGCGCTGCGCTTGATATGCCCCATTGTCGTTGCACGGTCTTTGGCAAGCATAATAAATCGTGCTAAATGATGTTTGGTCCAGCCATAATAGAACCAGCTTGGATACGCAGAAGAAGTCACTTTAAATAGATGCTGATTTAGACCGACGTTCCCGCCCGCCCAAAAATCCAGCAATAGGGTCCCGGACCAAGAGAAAATGAGGTCACCGTCGTGAACCTTAGCGCTATCGACAATGCCACTCTTGCAACGCTCGGCATCGCTTCCGCAAAAGCCTTGTCCCAGTTCGCGGATTTTCAGCACGGGTAGACCTTCATCTCCAGTGTCTGGACGGAACTTTTGCATTGCAAGTCCGTTTTTATAGTCAGCAATGTCCAGCAAAGAAGCGGTATCCCAATCAGAATCCGCGTCGTCTATTAAACGTTGAAAGATTAAGTCGAACAGTTCTTCTAAATAGCCATTTAGCTGAGACCCTACGGCAATTCGGATGCTATATCCCCGCAATACAAAAACGGGGCGACTCGCACCCCCGCGAGCCGCCCCGTGCCCCTGGCTATCGCGTCATAAGACTAACCAGCACCGCTCCCTACTTACCAAAAATCGCAGCGAGCAATCCCTTGCGTTTGGGCTTCTCCTCTCGGTAAGAACCCTCCGTCGCCGCTGCCACCTGACGCGGTTGCTCGCCGCCCCCACGGCGCACGATCTGGTATAGGAACGGCGATTTAACGTATTTGACCTCGACGGGCGTGGCATGCACGGTGCTCTCGCCGGACAGATGCAGGCTCGGGCTGAGCGGTGCCACGATATGCGTTTCGCGCTTGTCGCTAAACACCACCGCGGCCGCGCGGCCCGTCTGGCCGTTTACGGCAATGCGCACCTGCTCGCCATCGCGGCCGTCTGTCGCCGGACGATCGACAAAGTAGACCGGCACCATCACCAGGCCGTCCTTATGCTTGCGGGCCTTGCACGCCCAGGTTCGGATGCTCTTTTTATTGAACCCCAGTGCAACCTCGGCGTCGTTGCCCACAACGTCGAGCGCCAACTTATCAATGACCACCTGGTCCTTGGTAGACGCATCGACGGAGACAACGCGGAAGTCGCCTTCCTGCATGGCGGGATCGAACGGGCCGACCTTGGCAAAGTCCCACGGCTCCAAAATGCCCATGAGGCGAACGTCCAGGTAGTTTGCCCGTGGATATGCCCAGTCGAGCACCTCGTAGTACACCAGGGTTTCCTTGCTCAGGCCCTTGCCTGGGAAGCTCGCCATCATGCGCAGGTCCGCCAGCGCCATGGGGAAATAGAAGAGCATCATGTCGTTTTGGATCGCGTCTTCCACGTCGTGCCCGGCAAAGGCCTCCGGGTACTGACGCACCAGCTGCAGCGCGTTGGCACGTGCCTGCTGCGACGATATCTCACAGGGGACACCCTGTTCGGGAACGTATTCGGCACCCACGCCCATGGTCAGGCGCTTGCTAAAGGTGCCAGGCTTGAGAAGGTCGGCCACGCCAATCTTGTTGCCGCACGACGGGCACTCAAACACACGTTGGGTCGATGACCCCTCAAAGGACGCGCCGCAGAAGGGGCAGGGAATGCTCACGTGCGTCGCCTCTTGGAACTCCTGCGCCGTTCCGCGATCTTCCCACAGCAGATGCTCCAGGACCGACTGATTGCGCCAGTACGAATTGAAGAAATACCAGTCCGGGTCCTCTGGGCGCTCGAACTGCGAGACGTGCGTGAGCTTGAGCAGCCCGTCAACCACCGTCAGCGGCGTATGACGGATACCCAGGGCGCTCTTGGGCTCCCCGGCATCCGCCTTCCACGGAATGACCGCACCGCAATAGGCGCACTCAAAGCTGCGCTTAGCCTGGTGCGAGTACATAGGGCCGCCGCAGTTTTGACATTTAATGGCAAACATCTCGTCCATGGAAACGTCCTCCTTTGCACAGGGGCTGTCGACATTAAGTATGTCGAGCAAGCAGGCACATGCCCATACCCATGTGGCCCAAAATGGACCACCCAGGCAGACGAGAAGGCCCGCTCATTAGCACCGGCAGACTATTGCTGCATTTTCTGAGCATCGGTGCACGGCGCCCCCGCGCGAGCTACACTATCCCCTTAAACATGATTGTGAGGACGACCGCTATGCTATTTGTAAATCGGCTGGTACATACGCTTGTTCCCGGCAGCGAGAGCGAGCCGGTCGATGCATCTTGCCGCACCAACGCGGGCTTTTCCGCAAGCCTCGTCTGCATTGGCCTCAACATCACCCTGTGCCTGGCCAAGGGCGTCGCGGGCCTGCTCGCCGGCTCCGTCTCGCTTATCGCCGATGCCTTCAACAACCTCTCTGATGCCTCGAGCAACATCGTGAGCCTGCTCGGGTTCCGCCTTGCCAGCCGCCCGGCAGACGAAGGCCACCCCTATGGCCACGGCCGCTACGAGTACCTAGCCGGCCTGTTCGTCGCCGTCCTGGTTTGCGCCGTCGGCATCAATCTGATCCTCGAGTCGGTCACAAAAATCATCAAGCCCTCGCCCACCGTGTATTCGGCGCTCTCCATGGCCGCCCTTGTTCTGTCCATGCTCGTCAAATTCTGGATGGCCGCGTTCAACCGCGCACTGGGCGACCGCATCGACTCGGAGACGCTCATCGCCACAGCGCAGGACTCCAAAAACGACGTCATTACCTCGGGCTCGGTCTTGGTGGCGGCGCTTATTTCGCAGACGACCGGCTTTGACCTCGACGGCTGGGCGGGCCTGGGCGTGGGCATCTTCATTTGCATCAGCGGCATGGGCCTGGTGCGCGACGCCATCAGCCCGTTGCTGGGGCAAGCGCCCGACCCCAAGCTCGTCCAGGCAATCCGCGACAAGATCATGTCCTATCCGCAGGTCTTGGGCACACACGACCTGATGGTGCACGACTACGGCCCCGGTCGTCAGTTTGCCAGCGCCCACGTGGAGATGCCCGGCGAGGGCGACGCGTTTGAGCACCACGAGATTCTGGACACCATCGAACATGATATCAAGCGGCAGATGGGCATTGGTATCACGCTGCACTGCGACCCCATCGCGACAACCGGCGATGACTTGCGCGGCTGGGTCAAGCGCGGCGTCATGCAGATCGATCCCGCGCTCTCCATCCACGACCTGCACGAGCACGACGGGTTCGTTTCGTTTGACCTTGTGCGTCCCGACGGCTTTGACATATCCGACGAGGAGCTGCTGGAGCTCGTCACGCGCATCGTGCACGAGCGCCGGCCCGACGTCTCATGCGTCGTCACGTTTGATTCGGGCTTTAGCTCGCCCGAGCGTCCGGCCGAGCAGTTGTAGCCCCGCTCCGCTCGCCGCTAGTTTCCCTGCGCTCCCGAGATGCCGTTTTGCAGGGCGTTCCAAGCATCCGTCGCCATGCCGCCCAAGTTCTGCGCGGTATCGCCCAGGTTCTGGGCCGTGTCGCCCAGCTCTTGCGCCTTGTCTCCCAACTCCTGTGCCTTGTTGCTCAGGTCCTCCAGTGTGTTGGAGCTCGAGCTGTCGGTACCGCTTTGGCCGTCGGACGAGTTGTCCGAGCTGTTCTTGTGCGTGAGTTGAATTTCGAGGTTGCCGTTGTCGTTATAGTAGGCAGAAGTAACGACCCAGTTGGCATCGACGACGGGCGTTGAGCCATCATCAGTCAGGACCACGGCATTCGAAAGATCGGCGCCGCGCGACTTGAGGAGCTTCTTGGCGTTGGACCAGTACTGCCCCGGAATATCGCTCAGATCGACGGTACTAGACGAGGCGGACGCGGTTTGCTCGGCAGTGGTATCGGCCGTTGAACTCCCCCGCTTGTTGAGCATGCCCGACACGATGGCAAACACAACCGAGAGAGCAAAGAAGATTGCCAGCACGATGAGGATCTTCTTGATCACGCTCGACGAACGCGACGGCTTCTTCTCCTCGTCCTCGCCATATTGCGGAATCGACTTGGGGTACTCGCGATACGGCTCGCGCGACTCACGAGGCTGAACCGTGCACGGCATATACGTCGTCTGCTGAGGCTGCGGAATGGGATTCTGCGGCAGGTCATCATAGGGATTCGGTGTCGAGGCGGCATAAGAATCCTGCGGCGCGTAATCAAACGGGTCCGGAGCTGCGTTGCCATAGGGGCCTTGCGAAGATGCAGCGTAAGAATCCTGCGCCGAGTCGCCATAGCCCATAACCCGGGTGGGCTCGGCAGAAGGCTGTGTCGCGGCGGGGTCGGTATAACCGGGGTTGGGAACAACGCGGGTCGCATCGGCGCTATCGCCAGCCTGCGTGGAACCGTAGCCGCCCATCACGGTTGTCTTGTCCTGATCCATGCAACGATTCCTTTCCGTCGCCCGTAAGCATCAAGTTATGCATGCATTCTACCCGCGCAAAAGCCTATGATGGGCAAAGCCCGTCGGTATCTACAAGACATGCGCGGGCCTAAGGATCAAAAAGCCCCGCCGGGCCTTGGTAGGCGCGACGGGGCGGGCAAGCGGCTATGAACAGCGAGCTTAGAACAGGCCGGTGATGTTGCCGTCGTTGTCGACGTCGATGTTTTCGGCCGCGGGCACCTTGGGCAGACCCGGCATGGTCAGAACACTGCCGGTCAGCGCGACCACAAAGTGGGCGCCGGCAGAAACCTTGAGCTCACGCACGGTGATGCGGAAGTTCTCGGGAGCGCCCAGCGCCTTGGCATTGTCGCTAAAGCTGTACTGCGTCTTGGCCACGCATACCGGCAGGTTGCCAAAGCCGTTCTCGCGCAGCTCGGCGAGCTGACGCTTGGCAGCCGGCGTAAAGTCGACGCCGTCGGCGCGGTAGACCTTGGTGGCAACAGCCTCCAGAGCGTCGGCCACATCGGCACCGTCCTCGTAGGCAAACTTGAGCTCGCTCGGCTGCTCAATCAGGCGCATGACCTCATCGGCCAGATCGAGCGCGCCCTCGCCGCCCTTAGCCCAGACCTCGGACAGCTTCACGTTGACGCCCAGCTTCTGGCACTCGGACTCGATGAGGGCGAGCTCAGCCTCGGTATCGGTCGGGAAGCGGTTAATGGCGACCACGCAGGGCAGACCGTAGACGTTCTGGATGTTGTCGACGTGACGCAGCAGGTTGGGCATACCGGCCTTGAGTGCATCGAGGTTCTCCTCGTTGAGGTCGGCCTTGGCGACACCGCCGTTGTACTTAAGCGCGCGGGCAGTGGCGACGACCACGACAGCGCTGGGGCGAACGCCCGTCATGCGGCACTTGATGTCGAGGAACTTCTCGGCACCCAGGTCGGCGCCGAAACCGGCCTCGGTAATGGCGACATCGCCAAAGCGCATGGCCATGCGGGTGGCCATGATGGAGTTGCAGCCGTGGGCGATGTTGGCGAAGGGACCGCCGTGGACAAACGCAGGCGTGCCCTCGAGTGTCTGAACCAGGTTGGGTTTGAGGGCGTCCTTGAGCAGTGCGGCCATAGCTCCCTGGGCCTTAAGGTCGCGTGCGCGGACGGGCTCGCCAGCATAGCTGTAGCCGACAACGATCTCGCCCAGGCGCTCCTTGAGGTCATTGATGCTCGTGGACAGGCACAGGATTGCCATGACCTCGGAGGCAACAGTGATGTCGAAGCCATCCTCGCGCGGCACTCCCTGGGCCTTGCCGCCAATGCCGTCGATAACATGACGCAGCTGACGGTCGTTCATATCGACAACGCGCTTCCAGGTGATGCGCTTAACATCGATACCGAGCTGGTTGCCCTGCTGAATATGGTTGTCGAGCATGGCGGCCAGCAGGTTGTTGGCGGCACCGATAGCGTGGAAGTCACCGGTAAAGTGCAGGTTGATGTCCTCCATGGGGATGACCTGAGCCCAACCGCCACCGGCGGCGCCACCCTTGACGCCAAAGACGGGGCCGAGCGAAGGCTCACGCAGGGCCACAGCGCTCTTGACGCCGCGACGGCGCAGGCCATCGGCCAGGCCGATGGTCGTGGTGGTCTTGCCCTCGCCGGCGGGCGTGGGGTTGATGGCGGTCACGAGGACGAGCTTGGCCTGATGATCAGTTGGCTCATTGAGCAGAGAGTAGTCGACCTTAGCCTTGTCGAAGCCGTACGGAATCAGGTGCTTTACGTCGACGCCGGCGTTCTTGGCAACCTCGGTAATGGGCAGCGGCGTGACGGAACGTGCGATTTCGATATCAGTGGGCATGGACGGTCCTTTCGTTACCGGATGAGAAAAAGACCAATCCAGCATAGCACGGGCGTGCAACAGTAAAACGCCCATAACCGATGAATGGCGATATGTTTATCCAATGCTCAGCGATAGCCTACAGACCCGTCCTAAACGGTCGGCTCAATTCCTAAGTGCTCAAAGGTGCGTAGCGTTGCCTGGCGGCCCTGGGGCGTACGAATCATCAAGCCGCACTGCAGCAGATAAGGCTCATAGACATCCTCGAGCGTTCCCGGGTCCTCGCCCACCGCGCTGGCAAGCGTCGTCAGGCCCACGGCACGGCCGGAGAACGTCTTGGCAAGCGTCTCCAAGATGCGAATATCCATCCAGTCCAAGCCGAGCTCGTCGATCTCGAAGAACTCGAGTGCCTGACGGCAGATATCGAGCTCGATAGGACCGTTGCCGCGCACCTGCGCATAGTCGCGCACGCGTTTGAGCAGACGGTTGGCGAGGCGCGGCGTACCGCGCGAGCGCGAGCCGATCTCGAGCGCGCTGGGATGGTCGATCGTCACGCCCAGGATGGTTGCCGAGCGCGTCACAATCTGGGCGAGCTCCTCAACGGTGTAGTAGTCCAGGCGATACGAGATGCCAAAGCGATCGCGCAGCGGACCCGTGAGCATGCCCGAACGGGTCGTGGCCGCCACCAGCGTGAACTTGGGAATATCCAGGCGAATCGAGCGCGCCGCCGGGCCCTTACCGATCACGATATCGAGCGCAAAGTCCTCCATCGCGGGATACAGAACTTCCTCGACCGAACGGTTCAGACGGTGAATCTCGTCGATAAACAGCACGTCACCCGGCTGCAAGTTAGTCAGGATGGCCGCCAGGTCGCCGGTACGCGCAATAGCGGGGCCGCTCGTCGTCTTGATCTGAGCGCCCAGCTCGTTGGCGATAACCGTGGCCAGCGTGGTCTTGCCCAGACCCGGAGGGCCCGAGAAGATCACGTGGTCGAGCGTCTCGCCACGGCTCTGCGCGGCCTCGATCAGCACGCGCAGGCTCTGTTTGATGTGCTCCTGGCCGCAGTAGTCATCCAGGCGCTGGGGACGCAGGGTACGGTCGACATCGAGGTCCTCGGGCGTCAGCTCCGAGCCCACCATGCGCTCGCCGTGCGCCATGGATGCCGCCGGCGAGTTGCCGGGCGTCGCCCACAGGTCCTGAGAGTCATCGGCTTCCCACATCACGCATCCATTCCGAGTCGCTTAAGCGCCGCGCCGAGCAGATCCTCGACACGCATATTCTGCCCATCATACCCGCTCAGGGCAACATCGGTCTCCTGCGGGCTAAAGCCCATGGAAAGGAGCGCCGCACGGGCGTCATCGATCGCCGAAGGAGCGGCGGCGGGAACCGGCATCGCAACCTGGCCGGGAATCACGTCGACCGGCACAAAGCCCTTATCCTTGGCAAAGGTGCTCTTGAGCTCCAGGATCAGACGCTGCGCGGTCTTTTTGCCCACACCGGGAACCTTGGCCATACCCTTGTCGTCCTCGGCCATCACCAGGGAATACAGCTGTCCCACGGTATAGGTGGAGAGCACGGCAAGCGCCAGGCGCGGGCCAACGCCCGACACGGACACGAGCCGATCGAACATCGTGCGCTCGTCCTTGGAGGCAAAACCAAAGAGCGTCATGGCATCCTCGCGCACCTGCATACGAGTATAGAGGCGCACCTCGCCGCCGGGTGCAGGCAGCGTGGCGGCAGTGCTGCCCGAGATGCCGAGCTCAAAGCCCACGCCCGATACATCGACAACGGCCGAGCTCATCGTGGCCTCGACAAGCGTTCCATGGAGCTGGGAGATCATCAGTATCCGGTTCCTCTCTGTTGATAGAACTCGCCGCCGGTAAGCGCCCGGGTGCGGCTGAGGTTAACGTGGCAGATGGCGCAGGCCAGGGCATCGGCGGCATGGTCGGGATGCGGGTCGTGATCGAGCTGCGTGAGCGTACGAACCATATACGCGACCTGCCGTTTGTCCGCGGCGCCGGTGCCCACAACCGCCTGCTTAATCTGCATAGGCGTGTACTCGCCAATCTCGAGCGCGCATTCCGAAAGCGCCACGAGTGCAGCACCGCGGGCATGCGCCGTAGGGATGGCCGAGCGAACGTTGGCGCCAAAGTAAATGCTCTCGATAGCAGCGGTATCGGGTCGATAACGCTCCACGACACCCTTGAGGTCGCGGGCGATATGCGACAGGCGCACCGCGAGCGGGCTGCCCGCGCTGGTCTCGATACAACCGTAGGCACGGCAGCGAACCTCGCCGCGCCGTTCCTCGATAATCCCCCAACCCGTATGGGCCAAACCAGGGTCGATACCCAAAATGACCAAGCCAACCTCCCCTCGCCACAAGCACGGCGCGAGACAAGGCCCCGCGCACTATTCACGAACGTCTGTTCTAGAATAACACAACGGGGCCAAGATACTTAAAGCAAGATAGATTCGGCAGAAGCAATGTGTGTGAGGGAATCCCTCGCACAATGTTTCCGTCTGCCCTAGTTCTGGCTAAAGAACGGGAACCGCCTCGGATCAACCGGCGGCTGCGGTATCGGCCCGCCTTGTGGGCCACCCTGCGGTCCGCCCTGGCCGCCCATCATCTTTTCGATGGCGTCCTGGACCTCGCCCTCAAACTTTTTCATACCCTCATGCAGGCGACGCTGGCCATCCTCGGAGCGCAGCTCCTCCATCTGCTCGGGCGAAATACCCAACAGGTCACCCAGTATGCCCATCATCTCGCCACGCATGCGCTCGCTTGTATCCTCGTCGGCAAAGCGGTTCACCTCGGCGCGCGCCAGCGCATCGACCGTCATGCGCTCCTTGCCGCTCAGCCCCAGGTCGGACCACGCGAGCATGTACGGCCAGGCGCGCTCGACAAACGAACGGGCCGAGACAATCGGCGCCGTCGGCAGCATGCGGCGGGCGGCCTCGCCCTGACGTACGAGCATCAGCAGCAGCGAGCAAGCCTCGGGCTTGCCGGCGGCCATTGGGATGTCGTCGAAGGGTCGGTTGCGGTCCACGTGCGCCTCGAGCGCGCCATCGACCTCGCCCGGCTCAAGCCCACCGAACAGGTGCGCCGCGCGATCGAGCATGTCGACCGGGCCGTCGAGCGTCGAGAGCGCCCGCGCCAGCACGCGTTCCATGCAATCTTCCACCGCGTTGAGCGTCACGAGCTCCTGCGGCACCACGGCAGACGTGCGGTTGCGCACGCGCGCCACAAACTCGAGGGTCGACAGGTACACATCGCCAAAGGGCGCGTAATCGCCCTGGTAGCCACCGCAAAGCGCCGGTGCCGCCAACGCGTACTCGGTCTTGGAAAGCGGACTCAGAGCCATCGCGCCCAGCTCGAGCGCCGTGTCCTCCAACATGAGGCCCAGCGCACGCGAACGCAGGCGCTCGGCATCGCCCGCCGACACATCGCGGTCGAGTACGCGCGCCGCATCCGGCGCATCGCGCTCAACCGTGCGAATATGCAGGCGCTCGGCAATCGCGCGAACGGCGGCACAACGGGCGGCCTCGGCCTCCTCCTGCGCCGGCGTAAAGATGCGGTTGCGGTCCAACACCAGACCGATCACGTTGCGCGAGCCCAATGCATCGACAGCCAGCGCTGCAAGCAAAGACGACGGCAGATCGCCCTCGAGCGCCACCACGGCGCGCGACGTACCATGGGCACGGGCGTTATCGCGCACAGCGAGCACCAGCGCCTGCCACAACCACTCCTCGGAACGAAACTCGGGCAGCTCGTGGTCCTCCAAAGCATCGAGCATTACGCCGCGCTGAATCTCCTGAACCAGCAGGCTCTCCTCAAAGCACGGCGCCTGGGCCACCACGCGCCCGCAGTCGTCGAGTACAAACGACCCGCCGGTATACACCGACTCGTCATAGGCACCGACCGGCGCCATGCAGGCAAACCATACGCTGCGCTTAGATGCGATCTTGCGGTAGGCTCCGCTGCGCACGGCGGCGATCGCGGCGGTCTCGCGGTCGGTCATATCAAACGCGTTGAACTGAAAATAGGCGATGAGGTCGACACCGGTCGGCAGCATCTCGAGCTCGCGGTCCAAGTCGAAGATCACGGCGATACGCACGCCGTCCACGTCAAACACCGGCGGTGCCCAACGCGTGTCGTTGTTCTCGCCACGCTGCAGGGCGATGCTTGTGCGCGCGGGCACCACATGACCGTCCTTGAGCATCATATAGTCGAGCAGCGGCTGGCCCTCAAACGAAACCGCAGCGGGCACGATGCAGATCATGTCGAGCTCTTGGATGCGCTCGGCAACGCCCGTCAGGCCCGTCAGCATATCGTGCTCAAAATCGGCAGTGCCCACCAGGCTGCCCGGCATGGCACCCATAAAGAGCGGGGCCGGAACGCACAGCACGCGCGCGCCGCGCTCATGAGCCAGGCGAGCCTGGTCCTCGATGCGGCCGCAAATGCCCTCGATGTCACCCAGGCGCATATCGATCTGTGCAAGCGCGAGCTTCATGGCTCAGCCCTTTCCGTCGTAAACCATCGAAATCGTAGTAAAAGCGCCGGCCGCATAATGCAGTCGGCGCTTGCATGTGCATATGCTAGCTATGATACCCCGAGCGGGGGCGCGCTCCTAGAATGTCGCGGACCACAGCCCGTGCAGGTTGCAGTAGGCATAGACGGTACCGGTCTTGGAACCGCCGGCAAAAAACGTCGCGGGCTTCATGCCGGGCTCAAGGTAATGGACCTCTAAGCGGCCCTCGGCCTCAAGGGCGATCCACTCAATATAGTGCTCGGGCAGGCTGGGGTGCTCGACCGAGCCCACGCGTGCGCGGATCACGTGACCGTCACGCTCGCTCTCGACGACCGGCACGTGCTTCTCGTGCGCCGCATCCTCGGTGTTCGCGGTCAGCTCCGTGCAGCCGGCAGGGGTTGCAACGTCGTTGCCAAGGGCGGCAATGAGCTTGCCATTGGGGTCCTTAAAGAATTTCGCCATGATGTTCTCCTTTGCTGATGTGCCAATGTTCTTGATGGTTCTTATGCCCAAAGGCAGACAAACCATCCACGGCATTGCAAATGAACACATAACGGGCGGGGACGATGGGGCAGCGTGTGCCATCCGCCCTGGCGGCCCCACCCGAGCGGGTTAGCGCCCGTCGCCGCCCAGCAGTGCCAGAACATCTTCGCGGGTAAACAGCGCCGACGAGATGCCGTCACCGCCGAGCACGCTGTTGACCAGGTCGCGCTTGGACTCCTGCATCTGCATAATGCGTTCCTCGATCGTATCCTTGGCGATGAGCTTGTACACGGTCACGGTATGTTGCTGGCCAATACGATGCGCGCGGTCGGTCGCTTGGTCCTGCGCCGCCACGTTCCACCACGGGTCATAGTGGATGACCACGTCGGCCGCCGTCAGGTTGAGGCCCACGCCGCCCGCCTTGAGCGAAATCAAAAAGACCGGAACCTCGCCCGCTTGGAACTGCGCGACCATCTTGGCGCGGCTCTCCTTAGACGAAGCGCCCGTGAGCTTAAGGAAGGCGATGTCCTCCTTGGCCAAGCGCTTACCGATGATATCGAGCATACCCGTAAACTGGCTGAACAACAGGATGCGATGCCCGCCGTCGAGTGCGCCGTGCACGAGCTCCATACACGTATCGAGCTTGGCGCTCCCCGCCTTGTAATCCTCGTAGTGTAGACGCGGGTCGCAGCAGATCTGGCGCAGCTTGGTGAGCTCGGCGAGCACCTTGAGCTTGTCTTTCTTAAACTCCCCAGCCTCGCGGTGCTGCACCTGCTGGGCGATGCGGTCCTGGTTGGCCAGGTAGAGCTTGCGCTGCTCGCCGGTGAGCTGTGCCATGACGGTGTCCTCGATCTTTTCGGGCAGATCGGCCACCACGTCTTCCTTAACACGGCGCAGCACAAACGGCGACACGAGCGCCTGCAGGCGAGCGGCGCTATCGCCCTCGGCATGCTCGACGGGGCTCTCAAAGCGCTTGGCAAACGACTCGCGCGTCCCCAAAAGGCCCGGCATCAAAAAGTCGAAGATGCTCCAAAGCTCGGACAAGCGGTTTTCGATGGGCGTGCCCGTCAGGGCAAAGCGCACGCCGGCAGGCAGACGTTTGGCAGCCCGCGCCACCTGCGTGAGCGGGTTTTTAATGTACTGGGCCTCGTCGAGCACCACGCGGGCAAAGTCCTGCTCGACGTACTCGTCGATATCGCGCCGCATAAGGTCATACGACGTCACGACCACGTTATGCTTGGCCACGCCGGCGATCTGCACACGACGCTGAGCCTTGGCGCCCACGATGGCGCACACATCGAGCGACGGGGCAAAGCGCTCCAGCTCGGCGGTCCAGTTGTACACAAGCGACGCAGGGCACACCACAAGCGTGGGCTTGGTGTCCCCCGCCTCCACGCGCGCCAGGATATGCGCGATCATCTGGAGCGTTTTGCCCAGGCCCATGTCATCGGCCAAGATGCCGCCAAGGCCCAGGTGTTCGAGCGAGCCGAGCCACTGGTATCCGTCGACCTGGTAGCCGCGCATCGTTGCCTTGAGCGATGCCGGCACCGTAAAGTCCATCTTGCCGAGCGTGTCCAGGCGCTCGACGGTGCGGCGGAAAGCGGCGTCGCGATCGGCCTCGAGCGCCGGCGTGCGCGTGAGCATGCTGTCGACAAAAAGGGTGCTCGACGCGGGAAGCGACACGCCGTCGAGCAGGTCGACGGCATCGACACCCAGATCTTCGGCAAGGCCAAACGCAGCGCGCGCTCCCTCATCCAGGCGCACGATGTCGCCGGACGTCAGGCGCGCAAACGTCTGGTGGCGCTTGTACGAGTCCAGATAGATGGCAAGATCTGCTGCCGAAAGCCCGCTCGCGCCCAGCTCGACATCGAGCAGATTGCTCTTGACGGTCGCACGAACCGAGAGCTTGGGCGCGGGACGCACCGAAATCTGGCGCAGACGGTCGCTGAGCATGACCTCACCCAGCTCGGACAGGGCGGACAGGCCCTCGGTCAGCAGGCAGAACAAGCTCTCATCATCGCGCTCCTCAAACGCCAGACCGCCCTCGTAGAAATCGAAGTACAGAGCCGCTGTATCCATAACGCGAAACTCCGCTATCTCGTCGCGGGGCGGCACGCCGGGGCGTTGCTCTTCGAAGGGACTGCCCGGAGCGCCCAGGCTAAAGAGATCCGCCGACCAATCGCCGTAGGTAACCGTAATCTTGCAGGTCACGAGCCCATCGTCGACGCCGATCGCCATAGCAAAGCTCGGCTCGGGTGCCACGGTATCGAGCGCGGCGGGCGCGGTGAGGTCGGTATAGTCGCGCAAAATGGGCAGCGCCATGCGGCAGAACTCACCCACCTGCTCGGCGGCAATATGGGCGGGCGTGCGGCACGGCAGCAAGCGTGACAAAAAAGATGCGGCATGCTGAGCAAATGCAGCGTCGGTACGGCGCGCGCGGCGCGTGTCAACCAAGTAGGCGGCATCGCCCGACGCAAAGCAGTACATATCGGCGGGCAGGCGCAGGTCATAGCTACCACCAGCCGCCGGCGCGATTTTGGCGGCAAGGAGCGGCGGGCGCTTAGCCAGCGCCTCGTCCTCCCCTTCCGGAGGCACCTCAACCGCCACGTCATAGGTGCGATGCGTCGTCGTCCCCCGCGACCAGGCGGGCTCAAAGGAGATGGTCTGGCCGCGCAGCAGGTCCAGCACATATACGATGCTATGCTCGGACAGCGGCAACTGACGCTCGGCAACAAAACCGCTGCGGGCAAAGTCGTACGACGCCGAACGCGAGCTTGTGATGTCATCGAGATAGGCAACTGTCGTCACAACAAGGTTGAGCAGCTTTGCCGATGTTTCGTCAAAGGCCTCAGGTGAATGGGCAAACGTAAGCTTCTTGCCGTACGAGAACATGCCGCCGCGCACGTAGGCATCGGCCATGCCGTCGATATCCTTGACCACGTAGGAGACCGATCCACAGCGGATGCGGAACTCGAGCGCCCAGCTAAAGCGGTCAGCGAACAGCGGATTGTAGTACGGCACCAACGAGGGCTCCAACGCCGCTTTGGGGGCGTCGGGATCAACAGTACCGGCAAGCTTGCGACGCATGCTCGCCAGCTCATCCATGCGCGCGTCCGAAAGATCGGAGAGCGCCGCCACAAGGCTCGGGCTCGTGGGGACGGGCGCCGGAAAGGGAAAGTTGGGGTTGACGGCCGGCGCTTTTGGCGCGGTGCGTGCGGGCTGTTTCGGCTGTGCCGTAAACGTGCGGACCGGCGTGCGCAAACCTTCGACGGGCTCGGCGCCGCTGGCATCCAAATACGCCAGAGCCGTGGCAATAGCGTGCTTGCACATACCGGGGTAACGATAGGCGGCGGGGCAATCGCAGTCGTAGTCGATCACCTCGTGCTCGTCCATGTCGAGCGCCACGTGCGTCTTGTACAGGTCGCCGCGCGAACCGCGCACCGAGCCCTCAACCGTCACGTTTTTGGAGAAGCGCGAGCCGCTGTCCTCGATCGACAGCACGGCGCCGTTGAGCATGAGCGAACGCCCCTTCATAAAGGTGCCGCTCAGCGCCGCCTCTTTCCGGAGCGCCTGCACAAACGTCCCCTGCGCCATCACTTCCTCCAATCTCACCCCGGGTAGCTTAGATAACCGTCACGCGGCCCTGGTTACCCACAATCGCCTTTGCCTCTGCCAGCAGCGGAATCGAGCGTGCGTTGACCTTGGCCGGTACCTCGGCACGTAGCACGCGCCCGTCGACTTGCTCAATAAAGATCTCCACGCGGTCGCCGCCCGGGTTGGTAGTGAGCACCGTGGCCAGGCGCGCCATATTGCCCTGGCTAAAGCGGCTGTTGGGCACCATGACCTCAAAGACCTTGGGCTTGTTTTTCTCCTCGCTAAGCTCCAGCGGCACAATCTCCTGCGCGATGATCTGGTCGCCACGGTCCGAGCGCTCGAGCTTGCCCTTAATGCGCACAAACGCGTCGGACAGCTGCGCGCCGGTCTCGGGATCGACCTCGCCGTACAGATACCCCTCGGCCTCCTTGTAGGTCTTGGGGAACACCACGACCGTGGCCTCGCCTTCCATGTCCTCGAGCTGCACGATGCCCATGGGGTCGCCGTTTTTGGTCACGCGCTTGGACACGCTCGAGACCATGCCGGCCCACCACAGTGCCTTGCCCTCGGGAATCTCCTGGTTGATGGTGCCGCCCGTGGGGTTCTGCACTTCGTAGCCGGTATCGATCTGCGAGAACGAGAAGTCGCGCGCCTTGGCTAGTGCATACTCAAACGGGCGCAGCGGGTGGTCCGAGACATAGATGCCCAGAACCTCTTTCTCCTGGCTCAGCTTAAGGTGGCGGTCCCATTCCTGGCCGTCCGGATCGGGCACGCTCACCTCAAAGCCCGAGCCCTCAACGTCGCCGAACATGTCGAAGAACGACGTTTGGCCGCTCGCGCGATCCTTTTGTCGCTTCACGGCGGCGTCGATGATGTTCTCGGGGTTGTTCTTGTCCACAAAGTGCATCATCTGGCGACGCGGATACCCCGTGGAGTCGAAGGCGCCTGCCTTGATCAGCGATTCGATCACACGGCGGTTTGCCTGGCTCGAGTCCACGCGCTCGACAAAGTCGTGCAGTGTCTTAAACGGGCCGCCTGCCTCGCGCTCTGCGATAATCGCCTGCGCCACGCCGGTGCCCACGCCGCGGATGCCGGCCAGACCAAAGCGCACGCCTTCCTTGGTAGCCGTGAACTCGGTGCCGGACTCGTTGACATCTGGCGAAAGCACGGGAATGCCGTCGTGACGGCACGCCGAGACGTAGTGCACGATCTTGTCGGTCTTGCCCGTATAGGACGTCAGAACGGCCGCCATGTACTCGTGCGGATAGTGCGCCTTGAGCCACGCCGTCTGCATAACCAGGATGGCGTAGCCGGCGGAGTGCGACTTGTTGAAGGCGTAGGATGCGAACTCGAGAACATCGTCCCAAATCTTCTGGGCGACCTCGCGCGTGTAGTTGTTCTTGATAGCGCCGTTCATCCAGTGGTCGTAGGTGGTCTCGTCCGAGCCATCCTCCCAGTGGAGCACCGTCGACGTGAGCAGCTTAATCTTTTTCTTAGCCACGGGCTTACGGATACGCGAGTCCGATTCGCCCTTGGAGAAGCCGCACATCTCGACGGAGATGAGCATAACCTGCTCCTGGTAGACCATGGTGCCGTAGGTTTCGCCCAGGATGTCGTCCAGACGGTCGTCGTAGGAGACGGCCGGCTCCTTGCCGTTCATGCGGTTGATGTAGGACGAGACCATGCCGGCGCCCAGCGGGCCCGGGCGGTACAGAGCGATCAATGCCACGACGTGCTTGTACTCGGTGGGCTTCATGTTCTTGATCGTGGCCGTCATGCCGGCGGACTCGACCTGGAAGACGCCGGCGGTGTGGCCGGAGCCCATGAGCTTAAAGATCTCGGGATCGTCAAAGGGGATCTCTTCCTCTTTGATGTCGATGCCGAAGTTCTTTTTGATGTTGGCCTTGGCCTTGGAGATAACCGTCAGCGTGCGCAGGCCCAGGAAGTCCATCTTGAGCAGGCCCATGTCGGCAACGGTATGGCCCTCGTACTGGGTAATCTCGACGCCGCCCTTGGTGTCGAGCTTGGTGGGCACATGTTCGTTGACGGGGTCGCGGCAGATCAGAACGGCGCACGCGTGCACGCCCTCGCCACGGGTGAGGCCCTCGATCGAGAGCGCCGTGTCGATGATGCGGCGGGCGTCGTCATCCTTTTTATAGGCCTCGGCAAAGTCGGGGTTAAACAAATCCTCTTTGCCGGGTTGCTTGTCGAGCACCTGCTTGAGTTTGACCTTGGGGTCGCTCGAGACCATCTTGGACAGGCGCTGGCCCATGTAGACCGGGTAGTCCAGGACGCGCGCGGCGTCGTTGATGGCCTGTTTGGCCTTGATGGTCGAGTAGGTGATGACGTGGGTGACCTTCTCGGGGCCGTAGAGCTGGCGAACGTGCTCCACGACCTCGAGGCGCCGCTCATCGTCGAAGTCCATATCGATATCGGGCATCTCGGTACGCTGCGGGGACAGGAACCTCTCGAACATCAGACCGTTCTCGAGCGGGTCGAACGCGGTGATGTTCATGGCGTAGGCGACGATAGCGCCGGCGGCCGAGCCACGGCCGGGGCCGACGCCGATGCCGTTGTCCTTGGCCCATTGCACGTACTCGGCGACGATGAGGAAGTAGGCGGCAAAGCCCTTGTCGCAAATGACCTTGTATTCGTACTCAAAGCGCTCTTTGATGTTGACGCCACCGATCTCGCGCGTGGCCCAGTCGTCACCGTAGTGCTGGCGCAGGCCCTTCTCGCACTCGCGGCGGAACTGGCTCTCGTGTGTCTCGCCGGGGTCGAGCAGCGGGAAGCGCGGCAGGATGATGGAGTCCCAGTCCAGCTCTACGTAGCACTTGTCGGCGATCTCGAGCGTGTTGTCGCAGGCCTCGGGGCAATACGGGAACATCGCCCGCATCTCCTCCTCGGTCTTCATATAAAACTCCGAGCCGGTCATGCGCATGCGGTTGGGGTCGTCGACCTTGGCGTTCATACCGATGCACATGATGACGTCCTGCACCGGCGCGTCCTCGCGGCGCAGGTAGTGGAAGTCGTTGGTGGCAATGACCTTGACGCCCACCTGCTTGGCGATATCGATGAGCGTGCGGTCCATCTGCTCGTCGGTCAGGCCGTTGTCGGTGGTAATGCCGTGTTCCTGGATCTCGATGTAGAAGTCGCCGGGGTCAAAGGTATCGCGGAAGGTCTCGGCCCACTTGATGGCGCCTTCCATGTCGCCGCGGTCGATGTACTTGGGGATGATGCCCGCGATGCAGGCGCTCGTGCAGATCATGCCCTTGGCGTGGCGGCGCAGGTTGTCGAGCGTCACGCGCGGCTTATAGTAAAAGCCCTGTACGGCGGCCTCGGAGACCGTCTGCATCAGGTTGACGTAGCCCTCCTGGTCCTTAGCCAGGAGGATCATGTGGTAAAGCTCGGGCTTATGGTCGCGGGCGAGCGTCTCGTCCGGCGTAAAGTAAACCTCGCAGCCAAAGATGGGCTTGATGACCAGGGGCGGCTTGAGCTCGTCGATGTTGCCCTTCTCGTCCCACATGGCCATGTCCTTCACATACTGGGCATGCTCGCGCGGGTTTGCCTCAGGATCGGGCTCCACCAGCTCGTCGCGGCGGTCCTTTTCCAAGAAGGCCTTGTCGTGGCTCCAGGTTTTGTACTCGGGCGTATTGTGGTTGACGGCGTCGCAGGCCAGCGCCAGGTCGGGCACGCCATACATGTAGCCGTGGTCGGTAATGGCGACGGCGGGCATGCCCAGCTCTACGGCGCGATTGACCATATCCTGGATACGGGTTGCGCCGTCGAGCATCGAGAAGACAGTGTGATTGTGCAGATGGACGAATGCCATGTGATGAGCTCCGATGCGGGTTCGTGTTCTGACTGAACGATTTTACCGCACGGCGCGGACGGCACCCGAACCTAGCCAAACCAACACGGCTCCTATTGAGTTGCGGTGAAATGCGGACTGTTTGGCGGCTTTTTTGGCCAAAACAGTCCGTATTCCACCGCAAGTTATCTGAGGGCTAGAGGTTGTAGGTGACTACTTGAGGTTCGGCGGGTTCGACGAAGATGGTTGGATCCAGCTGTTCCACGCGGACGAACTTAACGGTCACGGCCTCAAAGCCCGCCTTGTGCAGAACATCAGCGTAGACGCGCGCCTGCAGGGCGTGCTTCTCCTGCAGCTGTTCCGGCGTCTCGTCCGGTGTGCCGCCCGTCTTGTAGTCGATGACCAGCGCGCGTGACGAATCCGCCGGGTTCGTCGCCAAAGCGTCGATGGCGCCTTCGGCATATGCACCGTAGCGAGCGATGTCCTCGTCCTCGCAGCCCAGCGAAAAGAACGGCACCTCGGCGCGAACGCACGGCCAGGCAAGCAGCTCGGCACGGACCGCCGACTTGAGCCAGCGGTCCAGGGCAACGTCGAGGCGTTCGCGCTGCTCCGGCGTCAGGCACCACAGGCGCGCCAGCGCATCGGCACGCTCAGCGGGCAGCGCATCGGCACCCATCTCGATCAGCCACTGGCAGGCAGCATGGAACGCCGAGCCCAGCGCCATGGGGTTGCCGGCGGGCTCAACGGCGGCCACGTCTGCATCCGTCATCTCGGAACCATCCGACTCCGCATCATCGCCAGCCTCGTCCATGGGCACATGCGCCTCGGCGGCTCGGTCCTCGGACTCGGCATGCAGCGCCGCGGCGATTGACGAGTAGCTGTACGAATCGCGCGCCGGATACGGGCAGGTGCCCATGCGCACGCCCACCGCCTGGGGATACACGAGCTCAAACGCATCGGGCTCGGGGTCGGCAGGACCGGGAACGGCGGCGCGGGCATCCGCACCGGCACCCTCCGGCTCCGCATCGCCGCGGACAAGCCTGCCCTCGACATCCAGCGAAGCGTTGACCTCAAACGCCTGCTCGCCAAACGTAAAGTCCGCCAGCGAGATGAGCTCGTAGTCGCCCGGCTGGGAGTTGTCGAACACCAGGCGGTCGGCATCGAGCTGCGGCATGTCCAGGCTGTCGGTCGGCAGGATGCGGCGCAGCACGTCGTAGGTCAGATCCGTCTCGACATCGAAGGTCGGCGCCGTCACCTTGCCACGGCTCACGCCGGCATCCATCGCCAAGATCACCAGCTCGCGGGCACGCGTCATGGCAACGTAGAGCAAGCGGGCCCGCTCCTCGAGCGAAAGCTGCAGGTCGTCGTTGCGCAGGCGAACGAATGCCTCGGCGGGAGAACCCGTCGCGCAGACATCCTCCATGAGCTCCGGCGGTAACCATAGCGACGTGCCCTTGCCCTTAAACGCATGCTCAAACTGCTTTTTGACGTCGTCGCCCTTCACAAAGGTACCGTCGGCGAGTTTAACGCCGTCGAAGCGTGCCGGCAGAGCCACGACCTGCGCTCCGCCCTCGACGCGACCCATCTGTGCCGCACCCGAGGACTTACGCACGCCAAAGCACTCGGCAACCGCTACGACCGGATACTCCAGGCCCTTGGACGCATGCACGGTCATGATGCGCACCGCGCCGTCGCCCTCCTCGTTGAGGGCGCCTGGGGCCTCCTTGCCCGCCAAGAAGCGGTCGAAGGCAAGCGCAATGGAACGCGGCGAGTTACCGAACTCGGCCTCCGCCTCGGCCACGGCATCGAGCGCCTTAAGCACGTTGGCGGCAATGGCCTTGCCCTCGGGACCACGCTGTGCCAGACGCACAAACCAGCCGGAGGCGTTGACAGTATCGCGCGCGATGGCGGCGAACGAATCGCGCCCCACACGGCGAAGCGCGTAGCGCAGCACCTCGCGGGCGCGCGTCACGAGCGGCAGGTTTTGCAGGCCCGGCACATCGGAATCGCTCATGATGCCCGCATCGATGTTGCGGCGCGAGGTCTCCCCCGTCTGATCGTCAAGCTTGGTCGCCAGCGCCAAAAACTCCTGGGCGCCCAGCGCAAACATCGGCGATGCCAGCAGCGGCATGAGGCCCTGCGCTGTATCGGCCGGATTGGCAAGCGCGCACACCAGGGCACGCACCGTCTGCACCTCAGCTGCCTGGGCAAAGACCGAGCCGCCTGCGATCACGCAGTCGAGCCCTTGGTCGCGGAAGGCTTGCGCATAGATATCGGCATTGGTCATGCGCCCCAGCAGCAGCACCATACCGCCCTGGGGCTGGCCCGCTTTAACGAGTGCTTGGAATCGCTCCGCAATCGCGCGAGCTTTCGCCTGCGTTCGCTCCTGCGTACTGCCACCGGCAACGAAGATCGCCTGGCGGCGCGATGCCTTCGCCTTGAGCTTGTCCTCGCGTTTGTCGCTCGGTTCAAGATCCAAGAACCCCTGCATCAAACCACCGGTGTCGCCGTCAAAGACGCGCGCTACGTAGCGCAACACCTCGTCGTGGCTGCGGAAGTTGCGCACGAGTTTGACGAGCTCGCCGGCGGGGGCATCGGATGCGACAGCCGTCTCGGGCGCAGCAGAGGAGCCCACTTTGCGCTCCTGGCGGCGGAAGACCTCGACCTCGGCGCCACGGAAACGATAAATCGACTGCTGTGCATCGCCTACGGTGCACAGTGCGCGCTCCCCCGCGCCCGTCAGGTAACGGATCAAATCGACCTGCATCTGGTCGGTATCCTGGAACTCATCGATCATGACCATCTTAAAACGGCCCTCGTACGCAGCACGGATGGCAGAGTAATCGCGCAACGCCTCGTAGGCCATACGCAGCAGGTCGTTGTTATCAAGCGCGGACTGGTCAGCCTTGAGCGCGCGGTATTCCGCCTCCACAGCACGAGCAAGCCCCACCAGCGCATCGAGCGCGGGGGCACCGCAGGCAAGCACGATATTGATAAATGCATCGGCAGCCTCGGCCTTGAGCAGCTCGACCTGCTCCTTGGGGAACGCCTTGCTCGCCCGAGGCATGCTGCACGACATCATGAGTCGCGCCGCATCCTCCATGGTTTTGCCGCTCGCCTCAAACGCGTCGATGGCGTCGAGTGCCACCTGTGCCTTCTCGGTCGCGGCCTTGCTCGCACCCAACGCCGCGCGATAGGCGTCGGCAAGCGCAGAGGTGTCAGCCTGGCCGCGCGCCACGCACACATCGTCCATGCCGCCCGGCAGCTGGCTCGATAGCTCCAGCAGGTCGCGCACCAGCCCTTTGATGGTGGTACCGGCGCCAAACGGCCCGCCCTCGCCCGCCATGGGATACCAAGCGTAGAGGGCCTTAAGCGGGGCGGCGAGCTCAGGCGCGGCATCGGGCGCCGTCGCGCGCCCCAGCACATGCTCGACAGCCTGATCCATAAGCTCATCGGTATCGGTAAGCACCGTGAACTCGGGATCGATGCCCAGCTCCAGCGCATGCGCGCGCAGGATGCGCGAACACATGCCGTGAATGGTCGAGATCCAAGCGTCGTCGACGGTCAGGGCCTCCTCGTCCATACCCTCTTCGATAAGCGCACAACGCACGCGGTCACGGATCTCGGCCGCGGCATCTTTGGTAAAGGTAATGGCGAGCACCTGGTCCAGATGCTCAACGAACGGACCGGATTCGGGCGAGAGCGCGTAGACGATGCGGCGCGTGAGGGTAAAGGTCTTGCCCGAACCGGCGCCCGCCGAGACAAACAGCGGGCGGTCGAGCGTTTTGACGATCTGCAGCTGCTGCGGCATCAAAGTCGAAAGATCCATGGTCTACACGTCCCTCCTTACAAACGTTCCTTCGTGGTTATACGAGCAGCGCGCATGCGCGGCCTGAGCCGACGTCGGGTCGACGGCGGCAACGTTGCCTGCCTCGAGCTCGCGCAGGCGCTCGGCGATGCCGTCCTCCACGCGATCGAGCAGGGCGTCGAAGTCCATGCTGCCGCCCTCGCCGGGAAAACCTTTCTTAAGGCCCGGAATGCGGCCGTCGCCGCGCTCTTCCTCAAGCAACTCGGCGCTCGCCGCACCGCGCAGCGCGGGCTTGCCGCCCTTGGTCGAAAAATAGAGCGCGGCGCGGGTATCCAGATCCAGCGCCCGACGCATGGCCTGCGCGTAGATGAGTGTCTGGGTATGGGGCGGCAGCCAGCGCGGGTCGTCGATGGGGGCCTCGCCCGACTCCTCGTCGCGCACCGTGGGGTCGGCGAGCTTAAACTCCTCGACACCCGAACGATGCTTATAGTCGATTACCACGGCGCGATTCTCGGCATCCACATCAACGCGGTCGATGCGCCCGCCAAGCGGCCAGCCGGCATACTCGACCTTAAGCTCATTAAAGGCGAACTCAAGGTAGCGCGGGGCAAAGGGTGCAAGCGCCTCGGACTCGTAGGCAAGCACGCCCTCCAGCTGCGGCAAAATCTCGGCCACCTGGCGCTCCTCCACTGGAGAGAGCGGCACCAGCGGGCCCTCGGTACCGCGCTTGCCGGCGTGCTCGGCCAGGGTCTCGGCAAAGACCTCGTGCAGCAGCTCCTTCGCGCGCGGCAGGTTCTCGGGCGTCACGCGCTCCATGCCCTCCCGCGGAAGACGCGCATGCAGGTGTTCCAGCACGTCGTGGACGAAGTTACCCTTCTCCATGTTGCCGAAGCCCGCATCGATGGACTGAGGTTTGACGCGATACGAGACGAACCAGCATAACGGGCAGGTGGAATAGGCCTCGATCTGCGAGGCGGACGTCAGGCGCGGCACGAGTGGCGCGTCCTCGCCCTCGCCATCGCGACGACGCAGGACCAAATACGACACGGCCTCGGCACTCAGATGCTGAGGGGCTTCACAGGTCACGCGCCCGCACTTGAGACCTTCGCCTGCCGCGGGATCGAAGTCCCTTACGATATCACCCTCGCCCACGCACTTCGCCTTGTCGGCGCCAGCGGCCTTAGCGTCGTCAGCCGCTTTAGCAGCTTCAGCGGCCTCGGCAGCGCCAGCGGCCTTGGCGTGTGCACGCAACTCAGTCCACACGGCCGCCGGATAGCACTCGCGCGCCTGACGATCGTGGGTCACACGGGCGAGCGCAACCGGACCACGCGCCGCTTGCATCGCGCGGCCAAAGCGTGCGCTCAGCAAGGCCGCAGGCTCAAGCGTCACGCCGCTGCGATCTAACTCTGCCGTCAGCGTGGCCAGCGGGCCCTCCTCATGTGAGAGCGGATAACTGTCCAGGTCGACGTCGGCAAACAGCACGGCATCGTAGCTGCCGGGGCGTAGAGCCGCCGCATCGGCAAGCGAAGCAAAGCGCACTTGGGCGCGTGGCGCACGGTCAACCTCGTAGGTCTCGTAATCGTAGGCGGTGCTACGCTTGTCTACCTTGGTGCGAATGCCATCGAGCACGGGCACGGTCGCGGCCTGCGACACGTCGAGCGCGCGAGCATCGTTCATAAGGATGTCGATGGCATGGCGCAGCAGAGCCGTCTCTGCCTGGCGACGGGCCTGGCCGTCAAGGCCGCCTAGGGCGCGATCGGGCAACGCCTCGGCGACGGCGAGCATTGCCTTGAGCGCCGCCACGGGCTTGTCGCGCCACAGCGCCTGGAACACGTCCGAGACCACGCATGGCACGTTCTTAAACCAGTTTTCTTCGCTGGCAGCCTTGCGGGCGCCCCTCACCTGGCCCTGCACGCTCTGCAGCAGGCTCTTGACGCCCGCAGTGGTCTTGCTGCGCGACAGTCGCATATTCTTATCGAAGGCACGGGCATTGACGGCATCAGCGCCCGAAAGCGGACTGTAGATCCAGTCGGTAAGCTCCGGCGCGGGCCACCACTCGGTCTTTGACGCCGTGAACTCATCGGCGGCCTTCATGCGCTCGATCAGGCCGGCAAGCGCCGCAAACTGCCTGCCCGCAATGGATTGGGAAAACGCCGTGAACTCAGTCGTCTCGGCCGCAATGTGACGCGCCGCCAAACGGGCAGCGAGTTCGCCGAACAGCTGGGGTGCCCGGGCGGAAACAACGAGCGCGCGCGTGGGGTCGGAGTTTGTCGCGGCGCCGTCGCGCGACACGGACTCCTCACATGCCGCGACCAGGTTCTCAAGAGCATCCACATAAGCGCGGGCGCGGGCATGGGGGCCGGCCACCTCTATAAAAATAGGCTGAGCGGCAGGCGCAGAAGCGGTCTCAGACGCGCCGGCGTTCTCCCCCAACGGGGCGGCCTCAAACAGCACACCGCGGGCATCAAAGGCGGCAGCCAGGTCCTCGCGCATCGCCGCCTGCTCGCGGGCAAGCAGCACGACGACCTCTCCCCCATTGTTCGCCACGGCAGACAGTAACTCGAGCAGGCCGTGCGTAAACGACGTGATACCGCGCACGCATACGGCGCGGGTGCACGCCGGCAGGTTATCGGCCAGGGCACCGGCCATAATGTCAGCCGCCTCGCAGGGCTCGACCATGTCTCGACGGTCCAAGCCGCTCGCATAGGCGCACAAAAGTTCAAACACGCGAGCCTCGGCGTCGCTTCTGGGCTTGGGCTTGCAAACGTTGTCGCAGCAACGCTCGGCACCTGTCCCTGCCACACCCGGCAGCACATCGCGAGCCATACGCGCGAGCATACGCACCGTGCCCTGGCTGCGCGAAAGCGGCTGCAGGTCGGCGTCGTCGAGACGCGCTACCATGTCCGAAAACAGCATCTGGCGCTGCAGGTTGTCGACGAAACCGCGCCCGTCGCCCAAAAGCTCCCAAAGCGAGCGAAGCCACGATGTAGGCGTCTTGTAGTCAATACCCAGCGAAACGCCGGCTTCCGCCGCATCATGACGGCACAGGTCGAGCTCGGCAAACGTTGGCGCCAACAGCACGGCACGCCCGTGGCGGGCAATAAGGTCGGCAAGCAGCGCCGACTCGGCATCGCTCAAATCCGTGCCGGCATTGGTGGTATAGATTCGAACAGGCATGGTCCTCCGCTCAAACTGTTCGCAATAATCAATGCATCCATCCTACCCGCCCAAGCGGACACATTGCCACCGCAGCTCCATCTTTTGGTACAAAGCAACCTGACCCCAACGCACCAGCCGATTGCGGGCATATAAAAACCGCCCCCGGAGGAGCGGTTTTGTACAATTCGTTTTTGGCGCAGCTTATTCGCCATCCTCCAGCTTGATGAGGATCTTGCGGTAGCCACCGTACTCGCCGTTGAGCGCCTTTGAAACGCGGCTCACCGTAGTGGACGAAGCACCGGTGCGGGCCTGAACCTCAACATAAGGCTCGCCCTCGTCCAGGTAACGCGCGACCTGCAGACGCTGCGATAGATCGCAAATCTCGCGCGGCGTGCAGATATCGGTCAAAAACGCTTGGATATCCTTCTCGTCATCCAAAAGACTAAATGCGTGGACCAGCTGCTTGACATCAGGCTTGTCAAACATGTTCTCGATATTCATCGATCACCGCCAAACCCGCCAAAAGGCATCGAAGTTGATACTGACATCGGGCATCGTTCGCCCGTTCTATGCAATAGGGCAACGCCTGTGGCTTTTGCCCGTAGCAGTGTAGCACACCACCAAACTAAAGCGACAAGACTCTCTGCCAGCGGCGCGTTTTTCAGGACGAACGCCGTTTAGAAACCGTATGCGCACGCAAGCTCCACGAATATTTGAGACAATGGGCGCCCAAACACCGCGGCGCGCCCGTGCAACCATCCAGGTCGCCGCCGTAAGCCGCTTCACGCGTCACTAACTCACCTCGCGCAAGAAAGGACCCCCTACCATGCGCTTTATGCTTAACTGGCTCTTTACTTCGATCGCCATCGCAATCGCCACGTTCCTCGTCCCCGGCATCCAACCCTTCGGTTTTGCCGAGGCCTGGGTCTGTTTCGCCTTTGTGGGACTGTTCCTCAACATCGTCGATTCGCTCGTCAAGCCGTTCCTGACGGTCATCTCGCTGCCGCTCACGATCATTACGCTGGGCATTTTCCAGCTTGTCGTCAACAGCTTTATGCTCGAGCTCGCGAGTTATCTGTCGGTCAACCTACTGGGCGTCGGCATCTCCATCGCCAGCTTTGGATCGGCCTTTATGGGCAGCATCCTGGTATCCATCATGCGCAGCATCCTCGACAGCATCGCCGAGGGCTAAAACGGCCATTCCGGCCGCGCCCGTCTCAACAGCCCAAAACGAAGGCCGCCCATCGCAAAGAAATGGGCGGCCTTCTTATTTGCCAAGTCTCAAAGGGCGAGAGAATCTGCCATTTCCACCCTGTCCCCACATGGCAGGCGTGGGTTAGATGACGTAGTCGTAGCCCTCGTTGGGGGCGACGAGCGCATCGAGCGTCACGCCGTCGAGGTAGTCGTTGATGAGCTTGTCCAGATTCTTCCACACGTCGAGCGTGGGGCACTCATCCGAACGCGAGCAGCCCTTGCAGTCGCCGTCCAGGCATGCGACCGGCGCCAGGCTGCCTTCGGTCAGGCGCAAGATCTCGCCCACCGTATACTGCTCGGGCGGGCGCGTAAGCACGTAGCCGCCGCCCTTGCCGCGCATGCCCGAGAGCATATTGGCGCGCACGAGCGTCGCCAGAATATTCTCGAGGTACTTCTCCGAAATCCCCTGGCGCGCCGCGATCTCTTTGAGCGGGATGCGACCGGCCGCCTGATGCTCGGCCAGGTCGACCATAACGCGCAGGGCATATCTGCCCTTAGTAGAAACCAACATATATAGTGCTGCCTTTCGGTCTTTTAGTTCGTTGAAATTCTAGCCGAAAAATTGGCTTTGAAAATACCCGTTCCGGTCAAGATGGTTAATCAACTTGCAATAAACTCCTATTTCCTATTGCATTACTAGGCTTTAGTGTCTAGTATGCTTCCCAACAGCAAAACGAACAACCTATAAGGTTTGTGGGTTTCGCTGCTACACACACCGTAAAACCACACGGTATCCAGTCATTTGAACACTTTGGAGGTTCACCATGAGCAATGTTTACACGTCCATCGATCAGCTTATCGGCCACACCCCGCTTCTGGAGCTCACCCACTTTGAGGCCGACGAGGACCTCAAGGCCCGCGTGCTCGTCAAACTGGAATACTTCAACCCCGCCGGGTCCGTTAAAGACCGCGTCGCCAAGAACATGATTGACGAGGCCGAGAAGGCCGGCAAGCTCGTGCGTGGCGGCGACTACACCATCATCGAGCCCACGAGCGGCAACACCGGCGTCGGCATCGCCTCGGTGGCGGCGGCCCGCGGCTACAAGGTGATCATCACCATGCCCGAGACCATGTCCGTCGAGCGCCGCAAGCTGATGCAGGCATACGGTGCGCAGCTCGTGCTCACCGACGGCTCCAAGGGCATGAAGGGCGCTATCGCCAAGGCGGAGGAGCTGCAGAAGGAGACTCCCAACAGCATCATCGCCGGCCAGTTTGTGAACCCCGCGAACCCGGCCATTCACAAGGCCACGACCGGCCCCGAGATCTGGGACGACACCGACGGCAAGGTCGACATCTTCGTCGCCGGCGTCGGCACCGGCGGCACCGTGACCGGCGTGGGCGAGTTCCTCAAGGAGCAAAACCCCGAGATTCAGGTCGTCGCCGTCGAACCCGCCACCTCCCCGGTGCTCTCCAAGGGCCAGGCCGGCCCGCACAAGATCCAGGGTATCGGTGCCGGCTTTGTGCCCGACGTCCTCGACACCCAGGTCTACGACGAGATCATCCCCGTCGAGAACGACGACGCCTTTGCCACCGGCCGCGCCGTGGGCCACAAGGAGGGCGTGCTCGTGGGCATTTCGTCCGGCGCCGCCGTGTGGGCCGCACTGCAGCTGGCCAAGCGCCCCGAGAACGAGGGCAAGACCATCGTGGCGCTGCTCGCCGACACCGGCGAGCGCTACCTGTCCACGGCGCTCTTCCAGGACTAAAGCTTCTCGTTCTTAGAACGAGTCCAAGGCACGCCGGTCTCCCCTCTCTTCTGGCAGCCTGAGCTCATCCCAACAGGGTGTCCCACAGGACGCCCGAACTTGCTACAATGTCTGCGGCGCGGAACCAGCCTCCCGCGCCGCTTTTCTTTTTTGGCCACATGCCACCAAGGAGAACCTCCCCATGCACAACAAGCGCGTGCTCGTCGCCATGAGCGGCGGCGTCGATTCCAGCGTGACCGCGTATCTGCTCAAAAGTCAGGGTTACGAATGTGTCGGTGCCACCATGCGCCTCACCTGCCCCGCGCCCGATCCCGTCACGGGCATGAGCAAAGTCGATCGCGACATCGCTGACGCGAAGGCCGTCGCCGGGCGCCTGGGAATACCCCATCACGTGCTCGACTTGCAGCAAACCTTCGACCATAACGTAATCGAGCGCTTTGTGAACGCCTACCAGGAGGGGCTGACGCCCAATCCGTGCATTATCTGCAACCGCCACATTAAGTTTGGCGCGCTGCTCGATGCGGCGCTGGACATGGGCTGCGACTACATCGCCACGGGCCATTACGCCAAAACAAGCCAGGCGGCAGACGGCATCTGGCAGCTACATCGCGGCGAGGACCCCAAAAAGGACCAGAGCTACTTTTTGTATTCGCTTACGCAGGAGCGTCTGGCACGCACGATTTTTCCGCTGGCAGGCCTAGACAAAGAGCGCGACGTGCGCCGCATAGCCGCCGAGCAGGGCTTTACCAACGCCCAGAAGGCCGAAAGCGAGGATATCTGCTTTATTCCAGACGGTGACTACGCGGGCTATATCGAGCGCCGCTGCGGACATCCCGCTGCACTGGGCGATATCGTATGGCGCGACGGCAGCGTGGTCGGACGCCACAACGGCGCGCTGCGCTACACCATCGGCCAGCGTAAGGGCTTGGGCGTCGCGATGGCGCATCCCGTGTACGTAACGGGCGTCGACGCCGTCAACAACACTGTGCATCTGGGCGAGGCAGAGGACCTGACGGCCACGGCACTCACGGCCAACGACTGGATTTGGAGCGCCCCTGCCGACCACATGGAGGCCGAGCTGGATGCCGGCGGCATTCGCGTGGGCGCCAAGTACCGCTACCGACAGAAAGACCAGGCAGCGACCCTTACGCGCGGCGAAGACGGGCAAATGTTGCTGACCTTTGACGAGCCGCAGCGAGCCATCGCCCCCGGCCAGGCCGTCGTCGTCTACCGCGGCGACGTCGTCCTGGGCGGCGGCACCGTTACGGCAGCCATCAAATAGCCCCATCCCCTTTATAAGTTGCGGTGAAATAGGGACTGTTTAAGCGTTTAAAACCGCCAAACAGTCCCTATTTCACCGCAACTTTGAGAGGACGGCCTCGGTCGGCGCTATTGTGTCAGCCGAGGCCGCTGCATCGTTAGCGCTGGACGTAGGCGCGAACCAGCTCGTAGGTGTTGCGCACACCGTCGATGTGGCTGCGCTCGTAGTTGTGGCTCGCGTACACGCCGGGGCCGATCAGGCCGTGACGGATGTCGTAGCCGGCCGAGAGTGTGGCCTCGACGTCGGAGCCGTAGTGCGGGTACACATCGATGGCGTAATCGAGCTCCAGCTCGCGCGCGATGTTGGACAGCGTGGTTACCAGGTCGTAGTTGTACGGACCGCCCGAATCCTTGGCGCAAATCGAAACCATGCGCTCGGTGCAGCCCAGGTCGTCACCCACGCAGCCCATGTCCACGCTGATCATCTCACGCGTGTCGGCCGGCACAAAGGCACCGCCGTGGCCGACCTCCTCGTACACCGTAAAGAGCAGCGAAACCTTGCGCGAAAGGGTCACCTCGCCGTCGGCAACGGCGCGGGCCAAACCAAGCAGAATCGACGCGGACAGTTTGTCGTCCAAGAAGCGGCTCTTGATGTAGCCGCTCTCCGTCACCGTGGTGCGCGGATCCATGGCGATGATATCGCCCGTCTGAATACCCAGCTCAAGCACATCGTCCTTGCTGTCGACATTCTCATCGAGCAGGATTTCCATGTTCTTCTCGATGGTCTTGACCGGTTCATCGGCCACGTGCGCCGAAGGCTCGGTATTGAGGACCACGCCCGTATACACATTGCCGTCACGCGTGTAGACGGTGCAGTTCTCGCCATCGGCCGTAGACCACTGGTGCCCACCGAGCGTCGTGGGGCGCAGGCGACCATTGTCCTTAATGGAGCGCACCATGGCGCCCAGGGTATCGACATGGCTCGCCAGTACGAGCGGCTCACCCTCGCCACCAAGCTCAACCAACACGTTGCCCTTATTGGAACGCTCGGGCCCAAACCCCATCTCGCGCAACGTTTCCATCAGATAATCAGTCGCCGCACGGGTATAGCCCGTAGGCGAAGCAATCGAGGTAAGCGCCTTCAACTGGTCAGTAATATAGGAGAGCGTCTCCTCTAGAGAAGCATCAACATTAGAAGCCATATGCATCCTTCCAAGTAAAACTAAGACCGAGTCCCGATTTTAACCGTTCTGCACGTGCAATGCCCCAGGAGCCGAACCGCCTCCAGACGTCCCCGCACCGGTTTTCTGCACGCGCACGGTTTACAATCCCAATCTTGCATAAATCCTATCGGTATCTGCATAGAAATGAGGCATCTTTTTGCTTCGTCTCAGGGTACCCCACCTTAGACCGTGCAAAAAACGGAGTATTCAGCACCGTGGGCCCCAACGGCCCCATCACAACCGACATAACGACGTGGTTACAGCAGTGTTGCAGGCCGGCGCAAACCAAAAACGCGGCGACAGCCATCTCCGCCCATCGATAGCCCGCCCACAAGGACTGTCGATGGGCGCCGCGGGCCACTACGGCCCATTCACAACGTTATGCATTTTTCAGAGCTTGCTGAATACTCCCAAAAATGCACGCTGGGAAGTGCACCACCTATCCGCAGCGGGCAGCATGCCTTGGTTTTGCCCATATCGGAGCATCGGCGCGGAACAAAAGCCCCCGCCGCACGAAGTGCGCAGCGGGGGCTTCCGACATGTCCGAGGACGATTGTGGGGCTAACGGGCAGGGGCCCGCCGAACCAAGTTAGGCAGCCGGGCAGATCTTCTTGAAGAGTTCGATGACGTCGTCGAGCGTCGCCTCACGCGGGTTACCCGGGAAGCAAGCGTCAGCCATAGCGTCCTTGGCCAGGACCTCGATCTCGTCAGCCTTCATGGCCTCGCAGACGTGCGGGATGTTCACGTCGGCGGAAAGCTGCTTGACGGCGGCGATAGCGGCGTCGGCAGCCTCGTCGGTGCTCATACCCGTGGTGTCAACGCCCATGGCAACGGCAACCTTGGCCAGGCGCTCGGCGCAAACCGGCTTGTTGAACTCCATGGCGATCGGCAGCAGCATGGCGCAAGCGACGCCGTGCGGGGTGTCGTAGTGAGCGGACAGGGTGTGAGCCATGGCGTGGTCGATGCCCAGGCCAACGTTGGAGAAGCCCATGCCGGCGACATACTGGCCAAGAGCCATGCCCTCGCGGCCGGAGCCGGGCTGGCCGGACTTGGCCTCGGCGACGGAGTCGCGCAGGTTTTCGCTGATCAGCTTAATAGCCTCAAAGTGGAACATGTCGGAGAGCTCCCAAGCGCCCTTGGTGGTGTAGCCCTCGATGGCGTGGGTCAGAGCGTCCATGCCGGTGGAAGCGGTCAGGCCGGCGGGCATGGAAGCCATCATGTCGGGGTCGACGACGGCGACCTCGGGGGCGTCGTTGGTGTCGACGCACACGAACTTGCGGACCTTCTCGGGGTCGGTGATGACGTAGTTGATGGTCACCTCGGCAGCGGTACCGGCGGTCGTCGGCACAGCGATGGTAAACACGGCGTGGTTCTTAGTGGGAGCAACGCCCTCGAGGCTGCGGACATCGGCGAACTCGGGGTTGTTGATGATGATGCCGATGGCCTTGGCGGTATCCATGGAGGAACCGCCACCGATGGTCACGATAGCGTCAGCCTCGGCGGCCTTGAAGGCCTCGACGCCGTCCTTGACGTTCTGGATAGTGGGATTGGGCTTAATCTCGGAGTAGAGGCTCCAAGCGATGCCAGCGGCGTCGAGCTCGTCGGTCACCTTAGCGGTAACGCCAAACTTGACCAGGTCGGGGTCGGAGCAGACGAAGATCTTCTTGTAGCCGCGACGCTGGAGCTCGCCGGGGATCTCCTTGATGGCGCCGGAACCATGATAAGAGATGGTATTGAGAACGAAACGATTAGCCATTGATAGCCTCCCATCGTGTGCGGGGCACCCATTACGCCCCACGCTATGAGTCCCATCCTAACGCTTTTGAAACAAAAAACACGTGAGAACGTCAAAATTGTTAAAGCGTTTCAACAGGAGATGAAAAATACTGCGGCAAAGGGACAACCCCTCTGCCGCATTCCTCTACTTTCGACAGCCCTCTTTCCAAGCCTCGGCCGCAACCTTCCAGCGAAAACGCAAGTCGCGCTCGCGGTCGATGAACATGATGGCAAACGCGACAAACAGCAGCAAGCTCGCCACGACGATGGCGTGCAGGCCCATGCGCTCAATACACCAGTTGCCCAACACAGCGCCAAACACAAAGGTAAAGATCACGCCAAAGTACAGCAGGCCGTTTTCCAAAAAGCCGCGCCTGTGGGTGATGATGTAATCGTCCACGTTTTGCAGCGCGTTGCGCAAGTTGCCGATGCACATGGTCGTAGCGATGCCGTGACCGTGGATCTTGCGGAAGCTCTCGACCTGCATGCCGCAGGCAAACGAGGTGAGGCAGTTGGCAAGCAGGTTGAAATTGCCGCCCGGGATAAAGCTCACGCCCAGCAAGATGACGGCTTCAAAGAACACCGTCACCTGACGCCAGTGGATCACGCTGCCAAACCGCTCGTGTACCAGATCGGCAAGCATAATACCCACGGCAAACGACACCACAGGGAAGAAGTAGCGCCCCGCAAGTGCCCAGTTGCCCTCCGAGATGCTCACGCCCACAAGCAGGATGTTGCCCGTCTGTGCGTTGGCGAAAACATGGTCGCGCCCAATGTACGAATACACGTCCATAAAGCCACCGGCGAGCGCCAAGATGATGCCCAGCTCAATAGACTCCGATATCTGTTTGGCACGCTGCATCGTCGTGCATCCTCCTTGTTGACGACTCTCTCGTGCGTTGGCGGAAACATAGCCGCCGTTCATACTGTAACCCATTGACAACATGGCGTGCTCGCGAGACGACCCCTTCGACACGGGGATACACAGTCTGGAAACAAACGACTGGCTCAGCGACGCTCTCACTCGCCAGCTCATGTACTCCACCAGTCTTTTTAGCCCCGTCCCAAAAAGACTGGTTACAATTACGTGCAGCATACAAACACCGGGAGGGATCGTGGCAAAAAAGCCTCAGCACGCTCAGAACAACCAGCGCAGTCAGCAGGGCAAACAGGGCCAGCAGCAAAAGCGCGGCGGCAAGGCCCAGGGCTCGCGCCCCGCGCATGCCCCAGCAGCGCCCGCCCGCCCCTGGCGCCCGGGCCGCGATAAGTTCCTCCCCGTCAGCCGCGCCGACATGGATGCGCGCGGCTGGGACCAGTGCGACTTTGTCTACATCTGCGGCGACGCCTACGTGGACCATCCCAGCTTTGGCATGGCCATCATCAGCCGCGTCCTCGACGCGCACGGCTACAAGGTGGGCATCATCTGCCAGCCCGACTGGACCGACCCCGCCAGCATCACCGTGCTCGGCGAGCCACGTCTGGGCTTTCTCGTCAGCGCCGGCAACATGGACTCCATGGTCAACCACTATTCGGTGACCAAGCACCGCCGCCACACCGACGCTTACACGCCCGGCGGCGAGGAGGGGCGCCGTCCCAACCGAGCCGTCACGGTCTACGGCAACCTCATCCGCCAGACGTTCAAGGACGCCCCCATCATCATCGGCGGCATCGAGGCAAGCCTGCGCCGCCTGGCCCACTACGACTACTGGCAGGACAAGCTCAAGCGCTCGGTACTGCTCGACTCGGGCGCCGACATCCTCATCTACGGCATGGGCGAGCATGCGATCGTCGAGATCGCCGACGCGCTCGATGCCGGACTGCCTGTCGATCAGATCACCTACGTCAACGGTACCGTCTACCGCACGGGTTCGCTCGACGAGGTCTACGACTACGACTTGCTGCCCAGTTGGGACGACCTTGCCGCCGACAAGCTCAACTACGCGCGCAGCTTTAACGTGCAGCAGCAGAATATGGACCCCATCACCGGGCATCGCCTGGTAGAGCCCTACCCCAACAGCGTCTATGTGGTGCAAAACCCGCCGTCGGCGACGCTCACCACCGACGAGATGGACGAGGTGGCCGAGCTCCCCTATGCACGCGATTGGCATCCCGACTACGACGCGGCGGGCGGCGTGCCGGCCTTTGCCGAGATCAAGTTTTCCATTAGCTCCAACCGCGGCTGTTTTGGCGAGTGCTCGTTTTGCGCCCTCACCTTCCACCAGGGCCGCGTGCTGCAGATGCGCAGCCACGATTCGATCATGCGCGAGGCCGAGCTGCTCACGCACGATCCCGAGTTTAAGGGCTACATCAACGACGTGGGCGGACCGACGGCAAACTTTAGCCGTCCTGCCTGTGACAAGCAGCTCAAGCACGGCGTGTGCAAGAACAAGCGCTGCCTGTGGCCGAGCGTATGCAAGAACATGGTGGTCGACGAGAGCGGCTACACACAGCTGCTGCGCGACCTGCGTCAGCTGCCGGGCGTCAAGAAGGTCTTCGTGCGCAGCGGCATCCGCTTTGACTACACCATGGCCGACGCCTCGGACGAGTTTTTACGCGAGCTGTTGGAGTACCATGTCTCGGGCCAGCTGCGCGTAGCGCCCGAGCACGTGAGCGACGCGGTGCTGTCCGTGATGGGCAAGCCGAGTCGCGCCGTCTACGACGCATTCTGCCGTAAATTTGAACGCCTGAACCGCGAATACGGCCTCAAGCAGTACGTGGTGCCGTACCTGATCTCGAGCCACCCCGGTTCAACCATGAAGGAAGCCGTGGACCTTGCCGAGGCCGTGCGAGACATGGGCTACATGCCCGAGCAGGTGCAGGACTTCTACCCCACGCCGTCCACCATGTCGACGTGCATGTACTACACCGGCGTGGACCCGCGCACCATGGAGCCGATCTATGTAGCGCGCGACCCGCACGAGAAGGCCATGCAGCGCGCGCTCATTCAGTACCGCAAACCCGAGAACTACAAGCTCGTGCGCGAGGCGCTGGAAAAAGCCGGCCGCCGCGATCTGATCGGCTACACCAAGCATTGCCTGATTCGTCCCGTGCCGCCACGCCCGGGCGAGACGTCTGCTGGCGGCGGACACGGCACCGGCAAGAAGGGCGGCAAGCCGCACGGTGGCGCCGCCGGCAAGGGACCCAAGGGCAGCAAGGGGCACGGCGGCATGTCGCGCGCGCAAAACACCGCAGGCCGCAACCGCGCAGCTCAGGGGCGTCAGGGCGCCAACGGCGGCGGGCGCCGCAACTAGGGCAGCGGCGCGCTCGCTGCGCCCATCCCACACGCGTGGCGCAGCGAGCGCATAGCCTCAACGAGGATGACGCCGGCGATAGCGACCGTGATTACCACGTCGAGCGGTGTGTTCACAAACCACAACAGACCCATCAGGTACGACCCGGCGTTAAAGGCAAAGTGCAGCAGGATCGTGTAGCGGAGCTTTCCGGTGGTCACGAGCACCCAGCCAAAGATGAGGCCGGCGGCACCCGCATAGCAGCCCTGCACCCAGTTCATGTGCATAAAACCGAAGATTGCCGCCTGCAGCACAATCGCCGCGGCGATACCCCACGTGCTTGGTGCCGCCCAGGGCACCATGGCGCCGTCCTGCGCGCTCGCACGACGCCTGCGCTTCCAAAGCGGGCGGCACTGCGGATTAAACGCTCGTAGCGAAAACTCAAAAACAATGCCGCGCACCAGCAACTCCTCGCAAAACGGAGCGCCGAGCACCGTGGTCAGGACGGCAAGAAGGTTGGTATCGCCCAAGCCTGTTTCCTCGACGAGCTCGCTATAGTCCGCCGCAACCTCGGGCAGCAGCGACAGCACGCCGTCGCATAGGTAGCTAATGACCACCTGCATGGATAGGCCGATCACGACAACGCATGCGATGCGCTTCCATGCAGCATTTGCTCCCCCGCCGAGCGGGCGTTCACCTTGCCGGCGCGCCATGAAGGAGCGGGGCCACAGATAGCGCCACCACAGCAGCGCCATCAAAAACGACGCCGTCTGAGCGGCGGCCTGAAACCATTGAATATCGAGATTGTCGATCGGGAAACCCGTCAGTGCCGACACGATGTCCAGCGCGGAGAACAAAACAATGCTCAGGGCAATATCGGCAGCAACAACACCAAAACAGGCAAGCGCCCAAACCAGCGCATTGAGCATGCCAACCTCCTCAAAACCCGGCACTTAGGGACGTTCCTTAACTGCCGGCAGAAAAAGAACGTCCCCAAGTGCCGGCAGTTTGGGACAGTCATTGTTGATGAGAATCGGGCGCAGTGCCAAAAGCCCCGTTGGGCGAGATGTCGAACGGGAAGGTGCCGCAGCGATTGAACGCGGCGATGAACATGCGGATGGCGTTGGACGGCGTGGTGCCCACAAGTTGGGTTGCCGCCGCGAAGGCCGCCTTTTCCTCGGGCAAGACCTTCGCGACTACCGGGGTCATGTGTTCTGCCATGGCGCTTCCTTTTTGAAACGACGGTAGTGCGGATAGATGCGGGCCACGCGGCTGGGCGACGGGCTGTGAAGGCAACCCGATTGGCCCGCATCCGGAGTTTGTTTCTGCGGCGTTGGTATTACTTGGTATTCCTAAGTATTACCCCGCAGATAGAATACCACACCCGTCCCATGGGGACGGAGAAAAACGGATTATTTTGTTGCTGAGTAGGTATTTAGAGCGTGATGATGTCCGAGATATTGAGGGCCTGAGCGTCGGCGACATCGTGCGTGGCAAGCAACAGCATGCGGCCATTGAGAAGGTCGAGCATGACCTCGGCCGTCGCATCGCGCGCAAAGGTGTCCAGGCCGGTAAAGGGCTCATCCAAAATGACGGCACAGCCGCCACACAGCAGGGCGCGGGCGATCTCGACACGACGGCGCTGTCCACCCGAAAGCTCGGCCACGCGCGCATGCACGTCGATTCCCGGCACCAACCGGCGCAGCAAGGCCGCAGCGCTCGAAGCACTCACGCGCGCGTCGGCGCACACCAGCACGTTATCCAGGGCAGAAGCATCCTCGACCAGGCGCACATCCTGAAACACCATGGAGCACGGCGCGCACTCCCCCGCCGCAAGGGCAAGGAGCGTCGACTTGCCCACACCCGAGGCGCCCATCACACAGATACGCCCACCCGCGGGCACGTTGAGCACCAGCCCGTCGAGCGCCGGCGCCCAGGGCGCGCGATCGCCCACGGCAAGCGCAAGCTCCGCCGCAGCGCCATCGCTCGCAGCCCCCGCACGGCCGCGCAATCCATGCCCATGCGACCGCACCGCCGCACGCCACGCCGCAGGCCCCGAAGCCCGCAGCAGCCACACCAGCACGCGCTCGCATGCCCACGATGCCGCCACGACCAACACGGTCCACGCCAGCAGATCAGCCGTCTCAATCAAAAGCTTTGCCTGATAGATGCGCTCACCCACGGTGTCCGTCGCCATGCCGATCAGCTCCGCCGCCACGCCGGCCTTCCAGCTCATGCCGATCACGGCGCGGGCGCACGAAAGCACAAACGGCAGGACTTCGCGCCAGGTGTGGGCGAAGAGCAGTCGCCAGCTCCGCACGCCATGCAGGCGAAACATCTGCTCCAGCGGCTTATCCACTTGTGCCAAGCCCTCGACCAGCGAGAAATATACGCCCGGCAGCGCCATCAATAAGACCGCGGCGATGCTCACGCGCGCCGACCCCAACCAAATGAGCAGCAGGACCACCACGCAGGCAACCGGCGTCGCCTTAACAAACGAAAGCGCCGGAGCCACCAAGCGGGCAAACGCCCGCGAGCGCGACGAAATTCCGGCCAGCAAACCACCGCACACCGCGGCAAGCGCCAGCCCGCCCAGTATCCGCGTGCCCGAGCCCGCCAAAATCGCCCAGGTACCGCCATCGCACACCAGGCGCAGCAACGCCACCACGACAGCGGCCGGCCCCGGCAAAATCAACGGCTGCGCCACCAGCGCCGCCACCAGCACCCACACGGCAAGCCAAAAGGCGGCAACGGCACCTGCTGCCGTCACCGCCTTCATACGCTCTGTCATTTGTCGAGCAAACGCACGCACGGGCTACTCCACGTAGTAGAAATCATCGGCCGGGAGCTTGCCGCCCACGGCGCTCGCGTCCGCATCGGCCAGCACCTGCAGGTACCCACCGAGCGCCGCCTTCATATTCTTCCCCGTCTGGCACACGAGCATGCACCCGGGAATCGCCTTTTCGGCAATCGTGGCGTTATCCACGATGCCCGCATCGACCACGGCCTGAGCCCAGTCCGCCGGCGCCGCGTTGACGGCCTTAACGCTCGCCGCATGGCAGCTCAAGAACTCCGCCACGGCCTCGGGATGTTCCTCGGCAAAGGCACGGCGCACCACGGTCACGCCCGTCAGCAAACGGGAGCCCGTGTCGCCCGCCAGCTCGTCCCACACACCGGTCAGGCTCACCGGTGCCGACAGTTTGCCCTCGCTCTTGGCGATGGCAGCGGTCTTGAACGGCTCCGGCAGCACGCCCACGGCGGACGGGTCGGCAAGCAGCGCCGACAGCACCTCGGTGGGCTCGCTCTTAAACTCAAGCGCCACCTGGCCGGTCAGGCCCGCGCGCTCCAGCAGGTAGTTCATGACGTACTCCGGCGTGGTGCCCTTGCCCGTCATATAGACGGTATGGCCCGCCAAATCGCCAAACGAGGCCACACTCGCGTCGCCCGTCAACACGTTCAGCACGCCCAGCGTGTTGATGTCGATGACCTGCACCGCACCCTCGGTCTTGTTGTAGAGCATGCTCGCCACGTTGGCGGGCACCAGGGCAATGTCGACATCGCCCTGAATCACCTTGGGCACGATCTCGTCGGCGGCAGTGTTGATCGCAAAGTCGAACTCGTTGTCCGTGGCACCGTCGGCAGCCTGGTCCATAAACTGCACCAGGCCAATCGAGGTCGGACCCTTGAGCGACGCGACGTGCACCTCAACCGGCTCGACAGCAGAACCGCCCGCAGCAGACCCGGCAGCCGAACCCGCGGCGGACCCGGCACCGGTAGCTCCGCCACCACAGCCCGCGAGCGCAAGCGACAGGGCGCCCGCGGCGAGCACCGAGGCAAACCCCCGGCGCGACATCTCAACATCAAAAGCGCGCATCGCTAGCACGTCCCCTCGTTAGGCATCGTCCATGCGTGATGATCGGTATGCAGCAGCTCCTCGGCCAGCGGCGAGAGCGGCTCGCCCAGGAACTCGCGGTAGCACGCCTGGACATCGGGATTCTCGTGCGAGAAGCGAATGTCCGCAGCGGCATCCAGGCCCCACAGCACCTGACCGCGCTCGGCTGCCAGCTCGCAGCCGTCGTGGATGGGCTGACCGCCGCCACCGACGCAGCCGCCCGGGCATGCCATGACCTCGACAAAGTCATAGCTCACGCGGCCATCGCGAATCGCGTCGAGCAGACAGGCAGCGTTGCCCAGCCCGTGTGCCACGGCGACGCGCACCTTGGTGCCATCGATATCGGCCACAGCTTCCTTCCAGCCGTCCAGGCCGCGCACATCGGTAAAGAAGTCGGCGTTGGGGTTCTTGCCCGTCACCAGGTAATAGGCCGAGCGCACGGCGGCCTCCATCACGCCGCCCGTGGCGCCAAAGATCACGCCCGCGCCCGTGCCAAAGCCCAGCGGCGTGTCGAGCGGCTCCTCGGTAAGCGTGTCCACGCTCACGTGGCTCGCTCGGATCATGCGCACCATCTCGCGCACCGTCAGCGCAACGTCCACATCGGGCGTGCCGTCCTCGCCCACCATGCTCGGCAGCGCGCACTCGGCCTTCTTGGCCGTGCACGGCATAACGGACACCACAAACAGGCGCTCGGGCTCAATGCCCAGCACCTTGGCGTAGTACGTCTTGGCAATAGCGCCGAACATCTGCTGCGGCGACTTGGACGTGGACAGGCTGTCGACAAACTCCGGATAGCGCGCCTTCGCAAAGCGCACCCAGCCCGGGCAGCAGCTCGTAAACATGGGCCAGCCGCGGCTGCCGCCTTCGCCCTTGGCGGCCTTACCCAGGCGCTCGATCAGCTCGGAGCCCTCCTCCATAATGGTGAGATCGGCCGAGAAATCGGTGTCGAACACGTACTCAAAGCCAACGCGGCGCAGCGCGCAAGCCAGGCGCTCAACGGTGGCATCCTCGCGCGGAATACCGAGCTCCTCACCCCAGGCGGTGCGCACGGCCGGCGCTATCTGCACCAGCACGATCTTATCGGGATCGGCGAGAGCATCGAACACGGTCTCGGTGTCGTCGCGCTCGCGCAGCGCGCCCGTCGGGCAATGCGTGATGCACTGGCCGCACGCGACGCAATCGGTCTTGCCGATCGGTGCACGCCCGCGGGTACCCACGGCGGTATGTGTGGCGCGGTTGGTCAGGTCCCAAATCCCTAGGCCCTGCACGCTCTCGCACACCTTGATGCAGCGCATGCATTTAATGCACTTGTCGTTTTCGCGGATGATGGGGAAATCGAAATCCCAGCCCTCGCCCGCCAAATGCCTTTGATACGGCAGATAGAAAATGCCCAGGTCGTTGGCGATGGTCTGCAGGTTGCAGTTGCCGCTGCGCACGCAGCTCGTGCACTGCGAATCGTGCTGGGACAGCAGCAGCTGCACGTTGGTGCGGCGCGCCTCGCGGGCCTTGGGGCTGTTGGTGCGGACCACCATGCCGTCGAGCACGTAGTTGTTGCAGGCGGCAACCAGCTGGTCGCAGCCCTCAACCTCGACCACGCACACGCGGCAGCCGCCGATCTCGTTCAGATCGCGCAGGTAGCACAGGGTGGGAATCTGGATACCGACGGACTTGGCCGCGTCCAGGATCGTGGTGTGCTCGGGTACCACGACCTCGCAATTATCGATAGTGAGCTTGACCATATTGAGTGCTCCGCTTTCGGTGTTGTCGCTGACAGTGGGGTTGTTGGGCTCTACCATTCCAGGTTCCTCCCGCCGCGGAACGCGCCAAAGCCAAAGTGGTCGCAACGCAGGCAGCGGCTTGCCTCCTGGCGCGCCTCCTGCTCGGTGAGACCCTGCTCGACCAGATTCCAATCGTGAATACGCTCGCCGGCCTCGCGCTCACCCAGCTCGCAGCGGCCGCACTCGTGCTTGCCCTTAAACTGGACGGTCGGCAGCTCGACCTCGAGCTTAATCTTGTGGTCGAAGCCCAGATAGCGGTCGATATTTGCCGAAGCCACGCGGCCGGCGTTGATGGCACGGATGACGGTGGCGGGGCCGGTCTGGCAGTCGCCGCCGCTAAAGAGGCCATCGAAACTGGGCACGGCGCCGTCCGAATCAGTGACGACGCGACCCCACTTGCAGGCGATGCACATGTCCTCAAATGGCTTGGAGTCGATGTCCTGGCCAATGGCGACAAACACGCGCTCACAGGGGATGACGCGCTCGGGCGTGGCGGCGGCACGCGGAGCCGGACGCCCGCGGCGGGGCTCGCCGATAATCTGCGGTTGCACGCGCAGGCCGCTCACGCGACCGTCCTCGCCCGTCTCTATACCGAGTGGGGCCGTCAGCTCCAGAACCTCGCAGCCCTCGGCCTGGGCGCCGGCAATCTCGGCGTCCTGAGCCGTCATATCGCAGATGCGACGGCGGTAGACGATGCTTACCTTTTCGGCACCGCAGCGCACGGCAGAGCGCGCCACGTCCATGGCCACGTTGCCGCCGCCGATGACGCACACGCGCTGGCCGCTCAGGTCTGGCAGCTCGTCGTCTCCAATGGCACGCAGCATCTTGACGGCCGACTCCACGCCGGACGCCTCTTCGCCCGGAAGGCCGAGCTTCTTGTCGCTATGGGCACCGATGGCCAGGTAGACGGCATCGAACTCGTCGCGCAGGCGGACAAGCTCCTCGCCGTTGACGGAGTGGTCGAGCTCAACGTCGATACCGGCGCTCAAGATCCAGTCGATCTCGGCCTGCAGGCGCTCGCGCGGCAGACGGTAGCTGGAAATGCCATAGCGCAGCATGCCGCCCAGGTGGTGGCGCTGCTCAAAGATGGTCACCTTGTGGCCCATCACGGCCAGGTAGTAGGCGCAGGAAAGGCCGGCCGGGCCGCCGCCGATCACGGCGATGCGTTTGCCGGTGTTGTCCACTACATGCGGCTTGTGGTCGTTGAGGTCACTGTGCTCAACGGCAAAACGCTTGAGGGCGAGGATGTTCATGGGGTCGTCGACCATGCCACGGCGACAGTGCATCTCGCAGGGATGCTCGCACACCAGGCCGCAGACGAGCGGCAGCGGGTTGTTCTTGCGGATGACCTTGACGGCATCAGCATAGCGGCCGGCCTCGACGAGCGAAATGTAACCGGGAATGTCGACGTGCGCCGGGCAGCCCGAGACACACGGAACGCGGGCCTCGCGATCAAAGCCGCAGGAATGTTCACGGATGTGGTGCTCAAAGTCATCACGGAAGCCACGAATAGCCGTGAGCGCCATGGCGCTGGCTTCGTAACCGATGGCGCAGTCGCTCGAAAGATAGATGGTGCGGGCCGTGCGCTCAATCAAGTTGAGCGTGGACTCGTCGGCGCGGCCCTCGAGCACATCGGCGAGCAGATCGCTCAGCGCGCTCAGGCCCACGCGGCAGGGCGTGCACTTGCCGCAGCTCTGCGTCGAACACAGGTTGACGAGCGCTGCCGTAAACTCAACGGGACACGGGGCGAGCGAACTCACCGCCAGACGGCGTCCGAGCGCATCGTGCAGGTCGTCCATGACGGCCTGAGCGTGGCTGCGTTCCATTACATGCAGTCGAGCCATAAGATCCCCTCTCACATGGCAGCCCGGAGGCGAGGCCGGGCGAAATTGCTACACGCACAACACTGACCTAAAAAGTTGTTAGGTCTCAACGCAGTTCGGCAGGCGGCATGAAATGTCACCCTCAGCGGTGAAATAGAACATTACCGCAGATAAATGCCATATTTGATAAAACGCGTTACCAAATGACAATGCCCCGTCCACGCAATCACGTGGACGGGGCATTACTCTAGGTATGCGGCCAGCGACCCTGTTGCTTCTACTTAAGCTCGGGCCAGTAACCCTTGTTGGCCTCGATCATGTCGTCGAGAACTTCCTTGGCAACCTTCATCGAAGGCACGGTCTTGTTGAGCGTAAAGGCCTTGAGCGCCTTCTCGTACGAACCCTCGATCGTAGCCTCGACCACGAGCTTCTCGGAGTTCAGCTGCTGCATCATGAGGCCCTGCTGGAACAGAGGAATGTTGTCGCGGCTGATGACCTCAGGGCCGTTCTTGCCAATGTAGGCAGGCAGTTCGACCATAGCGTCGTAGGGCATGTTGGGGATAGCGCCCTTGTTCTCGCAAATGACCAGGAAGCGCTGCTTGGTGTCGTTCTTCAGAGCGATAGCCAGATCGGCAATCCAGTCGCCGTGGCTGCCCGCATAGAACGTGCTCTCGTCAATCTCGCCCGTCTTCTCGTAGTGGTCGATGCCGTCGAAGAGGTTCTTCTCGCGCGTCTCCTCGACCTCATTCGCACGGGTGCGCTCGGGGTTGGAATGCTCGACGAACTCCTTCTGCTGCAGGTAGTAGTTCAGATACGTGTTGGGCAGGTACTCCGGGAAGCACTCCATGATCTCGTACTCGCCCTTCCAGACGTAGTACCAGCTGCCCTTGGTGTGGCGATTCTGCTCGGGGTGCTCGTCAGTGGCCTCCTCGGGCTTCTTTGCCATGAGCGAGCCCATGCCCTTGAGGTAGGAGTCGGGCAGCAGGATCTGGTGCTCCTTGATGTACTCGCGCAGCTGCGGGAGCACCTCCTCGCCCTTGTGGCGGATCGAGGTGAACCAACCAAAGTGGTTGAGGCCAAAGTAATCGTACTCGACATCCTTCTTGTCGATATCGAGCGCGGCGCAAACCACGTCGATGATCGCGATCGGCATGTCGCAGATGTTGATGATGCGAGCGTTGGGACGCAGCACGCGGCAGCCCTCGGAGACGATGGCGGCAGGGTTGGAGTAGTTGAGAATCCAGTAGTCCTTCTTGGCGTACTTCTCAACGTCGTCAATCAGCTCAACCATAGGGAAGATGGTGCGCATGCCGTAGGCAAGGCCGCCGCAACCGCAGGTCTCCTGACCCACGCAGCCGTGACGCAGCGGAATCTTCTCGTCCTGCTCGCGCATGGCATAGCCGCCCACGCGCATCTGGGCAAACACGAAGCTCGCGTCCGTAAAGGCGGTCTCCTTGTCGGTGGTCACCGTGAGCTTGATGTCCAGGCCAAGGTCCTCGTGCAAAATCCAGTCCACGAGCACGCCGATCTTGCGCTGGCGCTCCTCGTTGATGTCGTACAGACGAATCTCGTCAACGTCGAGCTCGTCCTTGCGCAGAGCGATGGACTTGACGATGCCGGGGGTAAAGGTGGATCCGCCACCACACAGAGTAATGATCATTGTTTACTGCTCCTTCTCAATTGCGTTTTCGACCTTGTCACGCATCTCGGCGACCTTCATGCCAAAGATGATCTGGATATTGTTGCCGTTGCGGTTGATGCCGCTGTTGGGCACGTGGTTAATGAGGTTCTCATCGATGAGGTCCGGGTTCTTAACGTTCACGCGGAGACGCGTAAAGCAGTTCTCGAGCTCCTCGATGTTGTCCTTGCCGCCAAGACCTGCGACCAGGTCGGCAATGCCCGCATCGACGCCCTCTGCGGGAGCCGCGGCAACGGCGCCCTGCTTCACCGCGACAGACGCGGCGGCCTCGCCCTCGGCAACGGACTCGGCGAGCTCGGACTCTTCCTCGCGACCAGGGGTGTGAAGGTTGAGCTTCTTAATAAGGAAGGTAAAGAGGAAGAAGTACAGAGCGGCGTTGACGACTCCAAGCACCAGCATAACCGGCCAGTTGGTCTTATCGACACCGAGGACCAGGTTGGAGACCACGATGTTGATGATGCCGCCTGCAGTCGAAGCGGGCACGGAGAGGACCTTGAGCAGGACCAGGAAGATGCCGGAAAGAACCGAGTGAACGACAAAGAGCACGGGAGCGGCAAAGACAAAGAGGAAGTCCATGGGCTCGGTGACACAGGAGAGCACGGCGGTGATGATCAGCGGGATGATAACGGCCTTGGTCTTATCCTTGTTCCCCTTGTAAGCGGTGAAGATAAAGGCGAGACCGATACCGATGTAGGGCCACAGGTTGTTGAAGGTGTAGCTGTTGAAGTAGGTGCTATCGGAGAAGGGCTGGCCCGTCATTGCCATCTCGGCAACACGGATGGGATAAGCGCCGGCGATAACCTGATCACCCAGCGTAAGGGTGCCGCCCACATCGGAGAACTGGAACGGGGTGTAGATGAGGTGGTGCAGACCGGTGGGAACGAGCAGCTTGTTGAGCATGCCGTAGATAAACAGACCGATGTTGCCCGACTCCTTAATGATGCCGGCGACGGAGGAGATGGCACCCTGAACCGGAGGCCAAACGATGCAGAAGCCAGCGCCCATGATCCAGGAAATGATAATCATGATCAGGAACGGGAAGCGAACGCCCGAGAACATCGAAAGGGCAATGGGGAACTGCTTGTTCGAGTACTTGTTGAACACGGCACCGGTGATGCAACCGAGGATGATGCCGCCAAACACGCCGGTATCGAGCACCTGAATGCCCATAACGGTGGCCTGGCCGGTTCCGGTAAGGCCGAGCATGCCGCTCGCATCGGCAAGAGAGCCGGTGGCGTTGAGCACGATGTTGTTAGCCTGCAGGAACAGGAAGAACGACATCAGGGCGATCAGCGAAGCATGGCCCTTGTTCTTCTTTGCCATGGCGCCGGCGATGCCCACGCAGAACAGAATCGAGAGGTTGTTGATGATAAACATCAGCGACTGATAGACAACGGCGCCCACAAGCTGGAACGGACCGGAGCCCAGTACGGGGACCAAAGCGCAGATGGTCTTGTTGGTCAGAATGATGCCCACGATGAGCAGGATGCCGGCAACCGAGAGATACATCATCGGCTGGACGATCGACTTCGCGAACACCTCCAACGGCGCTTTGAAATTGAACTTCTTTTTTGCGGTCATAGCGGTACTCCCCTTCCTTTTCCGCAAATTAAGACAGATGTGCCCTGGGCAAGACCGTGAGCCTTGCCTTATATCGATCGATGTGTGGGCACGTTATGCCTAGAGACCAGGTTCTCCAAGCAGGTTAACAATGTGATATGCGAGATAACTCTTCTCGGCATCGGTAACGACAACGTTATAGGTAGACGACAAGTGAGCGGCTATGGCGTCCGCGCACGAGAATGCGCACGGATACGCCGTTTCATCGATTCGGAACAGCGCGTCGCCATTGATTTGCCCAGCCGCAGGATCGAGCGCTCGCTGTGCGAAAAACTGCAGGTGACGAACAAAGCGTTCGTAAGGCAGCGAGGTGTCATCGAGGGTCGTAGCATAGCGCTCGGAAACAATCGCGAGCACGTCGCGAACAAGCTGGACCGAGATGATGAGGCGGTCGGAGCGTTGCGGCATGGTGGCGTTGACGATATGCAGCGTAATAAAACCCTGCTCTTCTTCGCTCATCTGGATGCCCATATACTCCTTGATAATCTGCAGCGCACGGCCCGCAAGCGCATACTCCTTGCGATAGAACTGCTGGATCTCGAGCAGCAACGGATTCTCACAGGGAACGCCCTTGCGCTCGCGCTCGAGGGCGAGGCTGATATGGTCTGCGAGAGCGATGAGAATCTTGTCGTTGATATCAACATTGAGCTCTCGACGGAGCATCTGAACAATGTCCTCGGCAATCACGAGGTTGACGGTGGGGATGGACTCCAAAAGATGTGCCAAGCGGTCAATCGTGCGCGAATCCTGAGAAGTGCCCTCCTGCAGCGCATAGGTCTTTTCGACCGATGCCTCATCGATAGCGTCGCCGGCATGGCGGCCAAAGCAGAGGCCTCGACCGATGACGATGAGCTCGGAGCCATCGTCCGAAGTGACCATTGCGACGTTATTGTTGAAAACTCGCTTGATAACCACGGTACCCACCACAAGAATTTACTCGGAAAGCCAGACGACAGGCTCTTTAACAGCAACAGGGCCGGAAGCATGCTCACGAAGAGTCGAGTTCTCCGAACGCTCGCACACGATAACGAAGACCGTGGGGTCGAAGCCAGCGGCGCGAACCGCGTCGAAATCGACCTCGACGAGGGGCTGGCCCGCATCGACATGGTCACCCTGAGCAACAAGCGCATGGAAGCCCTTGCCCTCAAGTTTAACAGTGTCGATTCCGATATGCAGCATCACCTGAGCAGAGCTGTCGTCGGACATGATGCCCAGCGCGTGCTCAGTCGGAAACAACGCCGCGACGGTGCCGGAAACAGGAGCGCACACCGTTCCCTCTTGGGGAACCACAGCAATGCCATCGCCCACGGCACGGCTGCTAAAAGCGGGGTCATTGGTATTTTCTAGATGAACAAGCTCGCCGGAAACGGGAGCGAGGATTTCGAACTCGGAGGTTGCAGTCTTCTGCTCATCCGAACCGCCCATCAGGCGAGAAAAGAAACCCATGGTGGCATGTCCCTTCATAAATATAGCCCAACCAAAATCAAGCGAATGCATCCATAGAGACACACCCGTTCAAAGACTTTGGTTAGGCCCACGTCCGAGGGACTCGGTAACCTTCCGCATTTCTTTTTACGGGGGTTATTGTAGGCAACAGCAAAGCCAGAATAGTCATTATGACCGGTGAGCGGTATTTATTCTTCGATAAACGGTATTTAGGCGGCACTTAGGGACGTTCCTTGTTTGGTGCATTGGGGACAGGTTACCTTGCACCAATCATGAGTTGCGGTGAAATAGGGACTGAAAAGCCGCTCAAAAGGCTAAAACAGTCCGTATTCCACCGCAACTTCAAGACGTTGGTGCAGATCAACCTGACCTCTTTGCACTAAAAAGGGCCCCGAGCATAGTCTGCTCGAGGCCCAAACTCATCTCGCCTCACCGCGCGACGTGGGTGTTACTTGCGCTTGCCGCCGCCGTCGCCGGGACGACGGGAGCTGCCGCCGCGATTGCCGCCACGATTGTTACCATAGCTGCCACGGTTATCGCGACCGCCGGCACGGCCGCCACGGGAGCCGGCCTGGTTGCCGCCACGCCCGCCACGATAGCCACCACGACGCTCATCGCGGGTATCGTCGTAGTTGCGCCAGTCATCGCGACGATCGCGGCTGGCACGCGGGTCACGACGATCACGCGACTCGTTAGAACGACCAGCGCCGCCGCGGCCGCCATTGCCGCGAGCACCCTCGCGACGCTCGCCGCCGCGGCTACCGCGCTCTTCAAAGCGCTTGCCGCCACGGGACTCACCGCCACGGGCACCTCGCTCACCGCGACCCTCGCCGCCGCGACGCTCATCACGGCCGCCGCGCTCGTCATCACGACCGGATCGACGGCGGTCGCCCGCGCCGCGCTTGCCACCGCGCGAACCGCGGCCCTCGTCCTCGCGCTCGACACGACGACGGCCGCCACGGTCCTCGTCCTCGCGGCGACGGCGGTGCGCCTCACCCTGGAACTGCTTGGCACGGCGCTCGGCACGGTTACCGCGCGCAGGCTGCTCAGCGGCACCAGCACCAGCACGCTCCTCGGCAGCCACCTCGCGAGCCACGCTCTCAACAGCCTCGTCCACGCGAGCCTGAACGCCCTCGCGCACGCGGGTCTTGCCGCCGCGCTTGGGACGGCTCGGACGCTCGCCGTCGCCGCGGCGCTCGTTGCGACCGCGGTTGGAACGACCGGCAACATCGCCGTAATCGTCGCCGTTGCGCTTGCCGTCGCGACGCGCCTGCTCAAGCTTCTTCTTGCTCTTGGACTTGCCGCGCTTGGTCTTCTTCTTCACCTTAAAGGCGGCAGGATCGCGCTCGGGGTCAACGGCGGGCGGGTTGGGACCCACGTGCAGGTCGCCAGCCTCGTAGATGTCGGCGGTCTTGTCCATGAGCTTCTCGATCTCGTAGAACTCGTCGACGTCCTGCTCGGTCACAAACGTGATGGCCCAGCCCAGCTCGCCGGCGCGGCCCGTACGGCCAATACGGTGGATGTAGTCGGTCGGCTCGGCCGGCACGTCAAAGTTCACGACGTAGCGCACGTCGCTAATGTCGATGCCGCGGGCGAGCACGTCGGTTGCCACCAACACGTCGACGGTACCGTCGCGGAAGGCAGAAAGCGCGCGCTCGCGCTGGGCCTGGCTGCGGTTGCCGTGAATCGCGGCGGCCTTGATGCCCTTACGCTCCAGACGACGGCAGCAGCTGTCGGCGCGATGCTTGGTGCGCATAAAGACGATGGTGCGCTCCGGGCCCTCCTTCTTGAGAAACTCGGGCAACAGGTTGTTCTTGGCCTCGATGGACACCGGGAACACAAACTGGTCGACGGTGTCGGCGGTCGACGTGGCGGGCGCGATCTCCACGCGGGCCGGATCGCTCACCAGGTCGGTGATCTCGCCCACGGCCTCCTCGTCGAGGGTCGCCGAGAACAGCAGCGTCTGGCGCTCGGCCGGCGTCTCGCGCACAATACGGCGAACGGCGGGCAAAAAGCCCATGTCGAGCATGCGATCGGCCTCGTCGAGCACCAGGACCTTAACCTCGTCCAGGTGGCAGGCACCCTGCTCGATCAGATCGACCAGACGGCCCGGCGTGGCGACCAAGATATCGCAGCCGTACTTGAGGGCAGCAGTCTGCGGCTTGTAGCTCACGCCGCCCACGACGGTCACGGCAACATGGCCCGTGACGTCGGCGATCTTGCTCGCGACCTCGTCGATTTGCTGGGCAAGCTCGCGCGTAGGGGTGATGACGAGCATCACGGGGCCGCGGCCGTTGCCCTCGGGCTTCTTGGCGCCGCGACGACGGTTGCGGCCGCCGCGCTCACGCACGGGCTTGGGCGGAGCGATGTGCTCCAGATTGTTCATGGTCGGCAGCAAGAAGGCGGCCGTCTTGCCGGTGCCGGTCTGAGCGGCGGCAAGCAGGTCGCGGCCCTCGAGCACCATGGGGATGGAGCCGGCCTGAACGGGCGTGGGCGCCGTGTAGCCCAGGTTCTCAATAGCACGAAGCATCTCGTCCGAAAGCCCCAGCTCGTCAAAGGCGGGCAGGCTCTCGGTAGCGGACTCGACGGCCTGGGCAGCATTTGCCTCGTCGGCGGCATCGAAGGCGGCCTGGGTCATGGCCTCGCGGGTCTCGTCCAGAATCTCGGCGTCGGTGACGTCGGATACAGAATTACGCATATGTTGTTGTTCCTTATCTGCACGCGCTATGGGCACGGCATGCGGCCGCGCTGGCGTGCTTGGTAGTGCGCTAATACATACAAAAACGGGTGCGCACAGAGAGGACGTTGCTCAGCACGCTGGCGATCGCTTTGGCAGCCCTATCACGCGCCGTCCAGACGCAGCAGCTCTAAGCGATGGAGCAGATTCGCCGCCGGTTAGTATACCCGTGCTTCGCATGCCCCCACGTAAACCACAGATGACAAGGCGGACGAGGTGGGCCTGGCCGATTGTCTCAATCTGTAACAGATGCAGGGCAAAACCGGGTCCTAATTGTTATAGATCAAGACAGAGGGGATTTCCGTCCAGTCCAAACCAAATCTCTCAGTCTTCCTGCAATTTCGAACATGTGGCCTATAATGTTGCTTTGGTTACGCTATATATTGCGCAGCCATTTAATACGTCGCCCACCGGGGGCCATTAATTCCTATCGCCATATTGGCTAGGAAGCAATCAAAGGAGGTATCCGTGGCAGCAGAGACGCCTTGCTCGGTCCTCTATAACGATATTCGCTCGTTCGGCGGTCTTAAACATCTCGAGATCGCCCGAATGCTTATCAATGGAGACTCTTATCTCGGCAGTACCCTGCTCGAGAAATGCTCTTCCAACCGCTCGTATCTCACCCGTTACATCGTCCATCGCAAGCCTGACCAGTGCGCGCCCGCCATCTACAGCGACTTTACCGTCACCACGCTCAACCTTTCCGCGGCAATCTGCAGCAAGCTCGGCGGCGGCGAGTCCGCCTATCAGGCAATCGCCGAGCACTATCGCGGTCCGGCCGCCAACGAAATGATGTCGGCTCTCGCCAGCTACAAGCTGGACAGCCGCCTATATGCAAATGCCCTCAATCGCATCGACAACTTTGACGGCAATGCCGTGCGCGAGAAAAGCACGCTTTACCTTATGCTCTTTGTGGCAACGGGGGCGCTCGCCGATCCCGTTCAGGGCGTGGCCACCGTCGAGCGCTTTTGCGACAGCAAGACGGGCGGGCACTTTGGCACCACCGAAACTACCGTCGGACGTGGCTTTATGAGCAGCCTGGAGCAGCCGCACACCGTCGCTCCCAACCTCGGTCTGCTCAGAACCCATGCCGACAACTGCGCCGACATGCAAATCCATCCCCTCACACGCGATCCGCGCGGCACCGTGATTGGTTCTTTGCCCAAAACCTCGCCCAGCATCACCGATGTAGGCGCCGACGCCTCGCGCGAGCATCTTCGTATTTGGCTCGAGGGTGAGCACTAGTACGCCCAGGGCCTTGGATCGACCAACGGCACAGTGCTCGAATCGGGCGCGGGCGACGGCGATATTGTGATTGAGCCGCCGCGCGACCAACGCGAACCCGGCAAAGTCTATCCCCCCGTGGAAATCGCCAACAGCGACAGGCTCCATCTGGGTCTCTACACGACATTCCTTGTCATTGTGGACTAGCACGGACAGCGATCGGAAGACGGTCGCCGTCCGTCTTTCGTCTTCTACCTTCTGCATCGTAAACGACAATACTCAACGGTATACGTGGGTAGTGCGGCTATCATGGTATTTTACCGATATCCGCACTGCCCACGTATACGCGCGGCAACCCATGCCAGACAAAGGAACGCCATGGATACTACCGATAGCGCCTATGGCGACAAACTCATCCGTCTTGACACGTTCGACACCGCCGTGGCGGTCGACCCCAGCGCCGAGGACGACGCCAAGCGTCGGTTTATGACGCTTATTCTCCAGACGGCCCACCGCGACAACGGCAACATCGGGCACGTGCTGCGCGCGACCAACACGAGCGGCGAGGTCTTTGCCGTCAAGCTACTCAAGGACAACGCCATCCTTTCCGGCCAAGCCCCCGACCGCTCCGCCGAGCAATCGGCAGCGCACCTGGCCAACACCGCTGCGCTGTTCGAGGAGTACCGTCATCTGTGTACTGTCTCGCACCTGCGCGGATTTCCGCGCGTCTATGGCTATGGATCGTGCGAGGACGACCCGCTCATCCTCATGGAGTGGGTCGAGGGCATCTCACTCAAGCAGGCGCTGCCCCTGCTTCCTCACGACGCCTCGGGCGGGCTGACCACCCAGATGGTCGCCGCCGTCGGAAACGCCGTGCTTCGCGCACTCCTGATGACCAAGGGTCTCGTTAATCCGGTCGTCCATCGCGACCTGTCGCCCGCCAATATCATGTTCCGCACCACCAGTCGAACGCTCGAGCAACAGATCGCCGATTGCTCCTTTGACCCCTGTCTCATCGACATGGGCTCCGCGACCATGGCCCTCGGTGACGATACGATCACCCGGCGCGCCGACATCTGGCGCTTCGCCACGCCCGCATACGCCGCGCCCGAGATGCTCACGCAGGATATCGAAGGCATCGCGGCCCTTCGCCGTTCGCCGGCAATCGATGTCTACGCGCTTTCGAGTGTTCTGTACCAGCTCTACAGCGGTCGCAAACCGTTTGACTTTGAGTCGACGGACGCCGCTGCAACCGGCTCGTTCTATCTCGTAAAGACCAAGACCAAGCCGGCACCGCTCGAGCCGCGCTGCGAGGGCGATGAAGCGCTCGTCCAAATCATCATGAAGGGTCTCTCAGTCGAGCAGTGCGATCGTCCCACCGAGCAGCAGATGCTCGAGGTGTTCTCGGCATACCTCACCGATTCCGAATCCGAAGGCCGCGAAGGCGCGGGCAGTGACGCCGCAATCGACATCGACTCCAGTACACACCTTAAGGTCGACGTCGCCGGCGAGCGAGCGCGAGAGATTCTGGAGCGGGCCCGGCACGATGCCATGACCCGCCGCCGCTTTATTATCGGTGGCGTTGTCGCGGCCGTTGCGGGGCTCGGCGTTATCGGGGCGGCAACCCATGGCTTTGGCATCCCCGACTACCTGGACGGCATCCGCGGTTCGCTTGACGACTACACCTGGGATCAGCTGCAGGAGATTTCGCTCAAGATCAAGGCCGCCGAGACCCGTAGCGAGGCACGCGAGATTGCCAAGCGCTACCATCTGCTCGATGACAACGGGCATATCCCCTATCCATGTACCAAGCGTGTCACGCTCACCAACGGGCTGCAGGTCGGCGCGCAGCTCGTGGGCATCCGCCACGACGAGCTTCTGGACGGGACGGGCAAGGCTGGACTGACGTTTATGTTCGATGCCGGCATTGCCGAACGCGACGCCGCGGCCCAACCGTTAAGCGCCGGCTGGGCAGATTGCGAGCTGCGGGAATGGCTCAACGGCGACGGCCTTAAGCTGCTGCCCAGCGAGTTGCGTGCACTCATTAAAGGGGTCAAGAAGGTCTCGAACAATGTGGGCGCCGCCAACAGCGCAGCGTGTCTGAGCGAGTTGCCCGCAACCCTTTGGCTGCCCGCCATGGTCGAGCTGTGCGGTACGCAACCGCCCGAGTCATTTGCCGAGGGCTTTCACTACCTGGCCGACATCTACAACGGCGAGGGCAAGGAGTACCAGCTCTTCCGCGAGCTCAAGGTGAGCCCGTATTCCACGAACGAGACGATGGTCCGCCAGTGGAAGGGCAAGGACACCTGTTGGTGGGAGCGCACGGTGAGCCCCGACACATCGGAGAGCGAAGGCACGCTCTATATGAACCGCGTGGGGCACGACGGCGACGTCTTTACGTACGCAACGCCTGCGGAAAAGCCAAACAAGCGAACCTGTGTGATCCCCGGATTTTGCATCTAAGCAGCGGGCATCTTGCCGTGACGGGACCCCTCCCCGGCAATTGTCTCGATCTGTAACATCTACTCGGCAAAACTGGGGCTAGATGTTACAGAACGAGACAAAACCCCAGCCCCGCGAGACAACATCTCAATCTGTAACAGTAAGGGGTTAAAAACCTCTCTAGATGTTACAGAACGAGACATTTGAGTTGACCGCGGACGGTCCGTCTCGATCTGTAACAGTTAGAGGTCATATTTGGTGCCAGATGTTACAGACCGAGACATTAGCTTGCCGAGAACTCCACCTCATAAATGTGACTCAAGTGCGTCGATGTTTCCTTGCCAATGTTGCGCAACAGGAGCCCTTTCGGCGGTCGTAACGTACGAATTGTCGTAGGTACCCCTTCAACGATTGGGAGAAGAAATGACAAAGTACGCACCTAAACACTCGGAAGTCTCAGGCGACGCCAAGCCTCGCCCCACATTCTCGGGCCACAAGGCAACACGACTCGCCGTCACCGCGGCAACCACCATCGCTATGACCGGCTCGTCGCTGCTCGCGCCGTTCTCGGCATTTGCCAACGATGTGAGTGATACCACGGCACAGGACGCGATCATGTCCCCGCTTGCTGTCCACGCCGGCGAGGCGGCAGGCTCCGCAATAAAGGCAGACGCCCAGAAGATTGCCGACTTGCAGGCTGCGATCGACGCCGCAAAGGCTGCCGAGGCAGACGCCAAATCCGACTACGACACGGTGGCTGCCCCCTATACCGAAAAGCAGGCGGCACGCGACAACGCACAAAGCACCTATGACGTCTCCGTCTCCGATAATTCGCAGGCAGAGGCCGCCGCGCGCGCCGAATATGCTCGCCAGCTCGATGAAAGCGTCAAGGCGGCCGACAGCGCCAGTGCCACGCTGAAGGATGCCCAGGGAAAGCTCGATGCAGCCAAGACCGACGCCGAGGACAAGTCGAAGGTCCTTGATGCCGCAAAGCTGACGGCAGCCGACGCGCAGGCCAAGCTCGAGGCAGCCCAGAAGGCAGCCGCCAACGCAACGCCGGAGGAAATCAAGGTCGCCAAGCAAGCTGCCGCAGATGCGCAGGCCGCTCTGGATCAAGCAAAGGCTGCGAAGGCCACTGCCGATTCCGCGCTCGCCGATGCCCAGCAGGCTCAGAGCGCCGCGCAGAGCGCTTACGACGAAGCGGCAGGCACGCTGGCTTCCGCTCAGCAGGAAAAGAACGCCGCGGATGGTAAGGTAGTCGCGGCACAGACAGCGTGCGACAGCGCACAAGCCGATTTGGCGGCCGCAAAGGCAGGCGCCGAGGGCCCGGAGTATGACGCCGCCCAGGCAAAGGTCGATGCTGCCCAAAGCGCACTCGACCAGGCGAAACGGCAGCAGGCGACTGCCGAAGCAGGCCTTTCTAAGGCAAATAGCGACGTTGCATCCAAGCGGGACGCCCTCACCGGCGCCGAAAGCGAGCTCGAAGCCAAGAAGCAGACAGTCGCAGCAGCCGAACATGATGTAACGGCAGCCCAGACGAAAGCCGATGCGGCGCAATCGGAGTTGACCTCGGCAAAGCAGGCACATGATGCCGAACTGGAAAAGGCAATGGCCGCTCAGAAACAAGTCGACCAGGCAAAAGCCGAGAAGGAGCAGGCAGACAAGGCGCTCGAAACTGCCAAGGCAAACCAGGCGGCCGCCGATCAAGCCGTTGTCGATGCACAGAAAGCATACGATACGTGCAAGGCGGCAACCGATAAGGCAACGACGGCGGAGGCGCAGAGCGTCATCGGCTTCTACCAGTTCATCGGCGCCAACGACGCTGCAAACATCATCTATAGGCAGAGCGATAAAAACCCGACGACCATTGGCGATAAAAAAGACGGCACGTCACTCGACAACGCCAAGCTATCGTTTAACAAGCTGCGCGAAATTAATGAATATCGCAAAAGCGTCGGCCTTAGCGAGCTTAAGGTAACGGCAGAGCAAATGGCAATCGCTCAGTCTGATTCCAATTACTCCGACGCAACGAAGGGGCACTCAGACTATGCCGGATTTGAAAATGCCGCTTGGAACTTCAGCACGAAAGAAAACATCGCGCACCAATGGGTTGATGGCGAAAAGAAAATATTTGACGATGCTGCAGCGAAAGCCGGCCTTGGCAACGTTGCCCCCAAAGATGCTTGGAAGACTTTCTGGAGTCACGGTACCGAATTCGGAGCCCAAGGCGTGGGTTTTGGCACCGTCGGCCATTATTTGAATATCGTACAACCTAACGCCAAAACCATGGGATACGGCATCAACTCGCGCGGAACCCTTTGGCCGTATGTGTTCGTCTTGGAGATCGACAACAATTACGGTTCGTACGAGAAAGAATACTCGATCGATGAACTCGAGAATCTCTTTGATCAGTATCAGCTGAGCCTCTCCAAAGTCAGCGAAAAGCTCGCCGCCGCAAAGACGGACCTTGAACAAAAGCGCAGCACAGCGGCATCGAAAGCCAATGCCGTAAAGGTAGCTGAGACCCTCGTCGCTCAAAAGCAGGAAGACGTTGATACCGCGAACAGCAACCTTGCCGCCAAGAACGACAGCGTAGCAAGTGCCGCCGCCGCTGTTGCCCTAGCAGAGCAGAATCTCGCCAAGGCAAACGGAAAAGTTACCGAAGCCGAAGACCAGGTCAAAGCCGCCCAAAGTAACGTGGCGACCGCAGAGCAGGTCGTCAACCAGAAGCGCGCCGAGCTTAAGGCATCGCAAGAGCAAGCCGCTCAGAGTCAGAAGAAGGTTGATGACGCCAAGGCAGAAACTCTCGTAAAGCAGCAGGCTCTGCAAGATGCAAAGAAGGAACTTGCCAAGTATTCTGCCGATGTTGCTGCGGCTCAGGAAAAGGCTGACAAGGCCCATCAAACGCTTGATGAAGCCACGGCAGCCCAGACGTCTGCCCAGAGTGCTCTCGAAAAGGCGGAGCGCGACGCGGCTGCCAAGAAGCAGGCCCTCGACACCGCGAAGGACAACGCCGAGGCCAAGGCGGCGACCGCGGAGCACGCTGCGAGCGATCTGACCACGGCGAAAAACGACTTTGCTTCAAAGAAGGCCCATGCCGACGCCCTGAGCAACGCGGCCAACAATCTTACCGCGGCCAAGGCGGCCAAGAAGGACGCCGACGCAGCAGTGACTGAGGCCGGAGTCGCCCTTGGTGCGGCAAATGATGCCATCGCGAACGCCGAACAGGCGATCGAGAATTCTCAGGCCGCATCGGATGCCGCTGTCGCTACCCTCGGAAAGCTAAAGTCCATCAACGTCGAAAACGGCATTGCTACTGGCTCTGATGCAAACGCGAATGATACGCTCAATGCCCTCTTTGCCAAGTGCGTCGCCGCCAAGCAGGCAGAACATAACGCAAAGGCCGCACTTGATGCCGCTCAGGCAGACCTTGATGCTGCGACGCCCGCCTACACCGCAGCGCTCAATGCCTACAACGAGGCGAAGGCAAAACGCGTAGCCGCCGAGCAAGCCCTGAAGGACGAGATCGCCCGCCAGGAGCAAGAGGCAGCGAAGGCCGAGCAGGCCAAGATCACGCAGGCTGCCGCTAAGCCGGCTGCTGGAAAGCCGTCTACCGGCAACGCCAAGACGGCCGCCAACTCGGCACTTCCCACCACAGGCGACAATGCTGCGCTCACCGGTGAGACGTTTGTCATCGGAGGTGTCGTGCTCGTAGCCGCTGGCGTTTTCCTGACCGACAAGAAGCGTCGTCAGGAGTAAGGATTTCAGGAGGACGGCTTCTCCTCCCTCCCACCGCTTCGCAAACCCTGCCCAGCATGCGCCGGGGCGCCCATCACGCGGGCGCCCCGGCGTTTTACGTTGTATGCCCGGGGCATCTGCTCCGAGATTGTCTCGATCTGTAACAAATACTCGGTAAAACGGGGTCTAGTTGTTACAGATCGAGACGTTAGTTTTCGGCTGAAATGTTTGTCTAAATCTGTAACAGCTATGGTTGAAAAACCGGTCCAGATGTTACAAATCGAGATGTTTGGCAGAGACGGCCACCGATTGAGCAGCCGCCCTCATCTGTAATGAAAAGTCATACATTCAAACTATTACTGAACACCCCCTGGGGGTATGGGTGTATAGTATCGGCAGGTTAACATTTCCAACACTTCGCCACGGAAAGGAGAAGTCGTGGCTCAAGATAAGTTCGACGTGGGCGGCATGACATGCGCCGCCTGCCAGGCGCACGTGGACCGCGCCGTGAGCAAGCTCGACGGCGTCCAGAGCGTCGCGGTCAATCTGCTCGCCGGCTCCATGTTGGTCGACTACGACCCCGCGCAGGTCACCCCCGACGATATCTGCACCGCTGTCGATCGCGCAGGGTACTCTGCCTCGCCCGTCGATGCGGGCGACGCCGGCCCAAGCGGCAGCGCACAAGCCAGGTCCGGTGCCGCCCATATGGAGCCGCCCACCAAAAAGCTGGAGGCCGCCGCCTCCGCCATGCGCACCCGCCTCATCGCCTCGATCGTCTTCCTCATCCCATTGTTCTATATAGGTATGGGGCATATGCTCGGCTGGCCGCTGCCTGGCGTCTTCACCGACCACACCCACAGCATGACGCTCGCCCTCACCGAGCTCGTCCTGCTCATCCCTATCGTCTACGTCAACGACGCGTACTTTATCAACGGTTTTAAATCACTCGCGCACGGCGCGCCCACCATGGACGCCCTCATCGCCGTCGGCGCCACCGCGTCCATTGCCTGGTCGCTCTACGCCATGTTCATCATGGCCGACCAGCTGGCCGCGGGTCAGGTCCACGAGGCCATGATGACGGGCATGGACAACCTGTATTTTGAGAGTGCGGGCACGATCCTGTCGCTCGTCACCGTGGGTAAATACCTCGAGACGCGCAGCAAGTCCAAAACCGGCGGCGCCATCGAGGCACTCATCGACTTGGCGCCCAAAACCGCGACCGTCGTTGCCGATGACGGCACCGAAACCACCGTCGACGTCGACAGCATCCTTCCCGGCCAGGTCCTGCGCGTGCGCCCCGGCGAGTCCATCCCCGTCGACGGCGTGGTGCTCGAGGGCAGCTCGGCCGTGGACGAGAGCGCGCTCACCGGCGAGTCCATCCCCGTGGAGAAGACCGCCGGCGACACCGTCAACGCCGCCACCGTCAATCGCACGGGCTCGTTTACCTTCCGCGCCACGCGTGTGGGCGCCGACACGTCGCTCGCCAAAATCATCAAGCTCGTTGAGGACGCCAACGCCACCAAGGCGCCCATCGCCCGTATGGCCGATAAGGTCGCCGGCGTGTTCGTACCCGTGGTGTTTGTGATCTCGGCCGCGACCTTTGCGGCGTGGATGGCACTGACCGGCAGTATGAACGAAGCGCTCACCTCCGCCGTGGCCGTGCTGGTGATCAGCTGTCCGTGCGCACTGGGTCTGGCCACGCCCGTCGCCATTATGGTGGGCACCGGCAAGGGCGCTGAAATGGGCATTCTATTTAAGAGCGCCGAGGCACTGGAGAACCTGCGCAGCGTGGGCACCGTCGTGCTCGACAAGACAGGCACCGTCACCCGCGGCAAACCTTGCGTGACGGACATTGTGGTGGCGACGCGCGCCGACGGCTCTCCCACGATGAGCGGGAAGGCGCTACTGAAGCTTGCCGCTGCGCTGGAACGCCAGAGCGAGCATCCGCTGGCAGAGGCGATTATGGCCGAGTGCGAGACACGCGGCATTGTCGCTCGCGCGGTTGAGGACTTTGCCGCCGTACCCGGACGAGGCGTTACGGCGCGCGAGGGGCAGAATATCATCGCAGCCGGCAACGTGCGTCTGATGAACGAGCTGGGCGCGGAGGTGCCCGCCGGTCTTGCCGAGCAGTTCGCTGCCGAGGGCAAGACGCCGCTGTTCTTTGCCAAGAACGGCGAGCTTGTCGGTACCATCGCCGTGGCGGACGAGGTCAAGGAGACAAGCGCCGGGGCCATCTCCGCACTGCGCTCGCTTGGCGTCGACGTGCGCATGCTCACCGGCGACAACCGCGTGACGGCCGAGGCCATCGCCCGCCGCGTGGGGCTGAGCAGCGAACAGGTCATTGCCGACGTCCTTCCCGCCGACAAGGAGCGCCATGTGCGCGAGTTGCAGGACGCAGGCAGCATGGTGGCCATGGTGGGCGACGGCATCAACGACTCCCCCGCCCTGGCGCGCGCCGACGTGGGCCTTGCCATCGGCACCGGTGCCGACATCGCCAAGGAAGGCGCCGACGTGGTGCTCATGCGCAGCGACCTCATGGACGTCGCCCGTGCCATCGAGCTTTCGCGCGCCACGATCCGCAACATCAAGCAGGACTTGTTCTGGGCACTGTTCTACAACGGCATCGGCATTCCGCTGGCGGCGGGCGTGTTCTTCCCGCTCACCGGGTGGCAGCTCTCGCCGATGTTTGGCGCCGCGGCCATGAGCCTGTCGAGCGTGTGCGTCGTAAGCAATGCACTGCGCCTGAAATCCTTTAAGCCCAAGACGGCGCGCTGAAGCACCCGACCTTGCCCCTCAAACCGTCGCTCGCGTACCCAAGTACGCTTCGCTCCTCTTTCGGGGCAATCTCGGGCACCTCAGCAAACCTTTAAGATGACGCTGTTCACGACTAAACTGTCAGATATTCTCAATCGATAAGGAGTACACCCATGCGTTACAAAATTAAGACTTCCGGCCTCATGTGCGGCCACTGCGATGCTACTGTCGAGACGGCACTGCTCAACGTGGCAGGCGTGACCGACGCCGACGCCGACCACGAGACTCAGACCGTACAGGTGGAGTGCGCCGACACCGTGACCGCCGAGCAGCTCGCTGCCGCCGTCGAGGGCGCCGGCGAGAAGTTCCACGCCCTTTCGGTGACCGCCGCGTAACGACCCGCACGTACCCCCCCCGACCAGAAACGAGGACCCGCCATGATGGCAGACCATAAATCGGTGACCCGCATGCTCAAGACGGCACGCGGTCAGATCGACGGCATCCTGCGGATGGTCGAGGAGGACCGCTACTGCGTCGATATTTCCACGCAGCTCATGGCAACGCAGGCGCTCATTGCGCGCATCAACGCCGACGTGCTCAAGGCGCATATCGAGGGCTGCGTGACTTCGGCAATCGAATCGGGCGACGAAGACCTCAAAGCCGCCAAGCTCGCCGAGATCGAACGCGTCGTCGACAAGCTCTCCAAGTAATTGGGGCATTGGGGACAGACTGCTTTGCACCATCTTGGTGTATCGGGGACAGGTACGTTTGCACCACATTGGTGCAGATTGACCTGTCCCCCTTGCTCTAAATCGGGTATAAAGGCGTGCAGCATATCGAACGAAAGGCAATTTGCATGAATGACTTTATGAAGGGTCGCAATGGTGCCGATGAACTCACCATCGTGATGGGTTTTGCCGGCATCGTCATCGCGATGATCGGATCGATAGCCCGCATCCAGTGGCTCAGCTGGATTGCCATCGCCGTAATCGTGATTGGCGTGCTGCGCGGCCTGTCCAAAAATATCGACGCACGTCACAAGGAGAACGAGGCCTTTGTCGCCGCGACTGCAAACGTACCCGGCTTGGGCAAGTTTGTAGCTAGCTTGGGCGGTGGAGCTGCAGCGGCCAACGCCTCGCGTGCAGCCGGTACTAGCAAGGAAGACTTTGAACGTGCCAAGCACACGGCCAAGAAGATGTGGAAGGGCCGCAAAACCACGGCCTATCTCAAGTGCCCCAACTGCGGCCAGATGCTCTCCGTTCCCAAGGGCAAAGGCAAGATCCGCGTCACCTGCCCCAAGTGCCACGCCAAGATGGAAACCCGCTCCTAGCGCCCGCACGCGGGACAAATTAATCAGGTTTGTTTGTCCCAAATCTTAAGTATTTGTTCGATAAAAAAGCCGAGGCCTCGTGTTGAGACCTCGGCTTTTTGTATGCGGCAACGGAGCTGCACCTTTGTCACATCTACGCCACACCGTCGCGGGCCAGCTCCTCGGCCAGCGCTTCGGCAGGCATGGCCATAATCGCGTCGAGCTCGGCGTCCACCTCGGGAATACGCTTCACCTTGAGCTTGCGTACCAGATCACCGCGACACATCACATGTATCGGCTCACGCAGAGCGCACAGGTCATCGAGCGGATTCTTGCGCGTCACCAGGATATCGGCGGCCTTGCCGCACTCGATCGTGCCGGTCTCGCCGCCCAGCCCCAGGAGCTCGGCATTGACCTGCGTGGCCGTATGCAGCGCAAAGGCGTTGCTCACGCCCACGTACTTGGCAAAATAGGCCACCTCGCGCCACATGTCGTACTGCGTCACGAACGGGCAGCTTGAGTCCGTGCCCAAGCCCACCTTAACGCCGGCATCCAGCGCCGCACGAGCACTCTCAATAATGCCCGAGCACACGATGTCGCCGTTCTTCTTTTGCGTGTCAGTCGAATGGGTCTTTTCCGGGTCGAGCAACACAAACGGCAGCGCCGGGCTGATTGTGCAGGTCACACTCGGCGCACGCCCCTCAAGCTGTGTACCCGCGGCGCCACGGTACAGCTCCAGGATCTCGGGAGTCATCGGGGCACCGTGCTCGATCGTATCGACACCGGCCTCAAGCGCGGCCTTCACGCCCTCGGTGCTCTCGACATGAGCCATAACCGGCAGGCCCACCTCATGCGCCGCCTTGCACGCCGCCGCGGCAACCTCTACCGGCATACGCAGCACGCCCGGCTCGCCCACCTCGGTAGCGTCGAACACACCGCCCGTCACGAACAGCTTGATGACATCGGCGCCGCGCGCATACAGGTCTCTCACCTGCTCGGCTGCCTCGACGGGGCTGTTGGCCACCTGGGCGAACAAGCCCGCGCCATGGCCGCCCGGCACCGTGACGCCCGTTCCCGGCGCTACCAGGCGCGGACCCTGATACTTGCCGGCGTCGATAGCGTCGCGCACGGCAATGTCGGCAAACAGCGGGTCGCCCGCGCCGCGCACCGTGGTCACGCCGCTTGCCAGCTGCTGCTGGGCACTGCCCTTAAGAATATGGCGCACGATGGCGCGCCCCACGGGATTATCGAGCTTCTTCATCAGCGCGCCCGCATCGCCCGCCGAAACCGGCTTGCCCGAGCCGCACAGGTGCACGTGCATATTGATGAGACCGGGCATGAGATACGCACCACCCAGGTCGATAACCTCGGCACCTGCAGGCGCCTGCGCCACAGCACTCGGCCCCATCCAGGTGATGACGCCGCGCTCAACAGTCACGGCCATATCGGGTTGCGGCTCCATATGCTCCGAACCATCCAGAATGGTCGCATTGATAAACAACGTGGAACGATCGGCAGATGCCATATCGAGCTCCTCCCTCACGATTAACTTGAACATTTGTCCATTATCACCTAATGCAGCGACCTAAAGTCGAGCATATCGGTTAACGGAAGGAAGAGGGGATGTGGGAGACGGAATACGCTGCAGCCCCACCCCAACGACACCAGGGAAATGTCTCGATCTGTAACAGGTACAGGGTTATTGGCCCCCTTGATGTTACAGATCGAGACATTCGGTCGACGTTTCACCGACTTGTCTCGATCTGTAACAATTACGAGCTCAAACAACCTCTAAACGTTACAGATCGAGACGAAACCTCTCAGCGCCCATACCACTGACGTCTCCACTCCTCAGCCAAATCGGGCCGTCGCGGAATACCCGCCAGCCTCATCTTCTCAACCAGCTTCCCCGGATTCTTGAGCTCATCAAACATAAACCGAAGCACCTTATGCCCGAGCATTGTCAGATGAGATTCCCGCTGACGCTCTGCCACGAATGGGTCGACCGACTCCCGGCTCTCGCCGCTCTGCAGGGTGTACTTCCCCTTTCCGTCCAGTTCGCCAATCACGCACGTTCCGTCCTCGAGCCGCCAAAAATAGTCGACGCGAAACACCTGGCTCGGATCGAGCGGGTCGCGAAACTCCACCTGCAGCTCCGGAACCGGAAAGCCGTACGCAATAAAGAATGCTCGGAACCGAGACTCGCCGCCGTTTTCGGACAGCCCGTCTGCATACGACGCAATCACCTTTGCCCTGCGATACCCTCGCCTGCCCTCGCAATCGGCGCGGAGGCGCTCGCACAGGTCATCGCGCGATACGCCCTTTGCTCGCAACGCAGAATCGGCAATCGCCAGGCCATACGAAAACGGCGCGCGCAGCAGGCAATCCTCTACCGTGCGCCAAAACGGCGTCACCCGCACGCCGTCGACTTGTTCAAGCGCACCCGCCGCCTGCGGACGCGACAGTCGGCATCCTGCACTCAGCGGCACCGAGCAACCTGTCTTAACAAGAAATCGCGGCCCGAGCAGATCATTCGGCACCTCCAGACCCCACAAAAGGGCCGCGTCATAACCCCAAAACGCCCAATCTGGATGAAACTCCGCAAGCCCTTTGACGGTACGCAGCGCTCGCTCCGCCGGCGTCAGTACACCCCAATCATGTTGAAAGCAAAACAAATACGGCTCGGGCTCCGCGATATCGTCGGTTCCAACATGGCGTCGCAGCCACATGAGCTCGGTATTGTCATGCGTTGCGAGCAGCGCACCTTGCTTGGCCGTCTCCGTGAGCCGCGCGAGCATCCTATTCCGCGCCAACGTGTTGCGAGTCGCATGTTTGTGTTTGAGAACGGTGTTAGGCACTTTCATCACCACCACGTCAGACAAATGGACCATCGTCACCTTTGCCTCCGCTGACAAATGTCTTGATCTGTAACAGGAAGACAGTCTTTGAGCCTCTAGTTGTTACAGAACAAGATCTTTCGGCAGCCGCCAACCTTCCGTCTCAATCTGTAACAGGTAGGTCGAATTTTGGCCTGTAGCTGTTACAGATTTAGACATTCCCCCAACCAGGTGCCAAACGTCTCGTTCTGTAACAGTTAGACGTTCTCCAGGCCCCTAAACGTTACAGATTTAGACAAACCAGCGGCGCCCAAGCATTCGTCTCGTTCTGTAACAGGTAGACCGGTTTTTCGCCCCTAAACGTTACAGATCGAGACACAAAGGCAGAAGGCAAGGCAGGCGACAACTGCCCATCCCCTACTCCCATTCCTGCTCGTAAATATTGAGCGACTTCACGTACCGCCCCTGGGCGCCCATGATGTCGCGGACCAGGCGCAAAAAGAAGCTGATGCACGAGGTGTCGAAACCGTCCTCCAGGTCCTCGGGATGCACCGCGCCCGGCCCGTCGACCGCCGTGTCGCTCAGGCGCGCGATGTCATACAGGTAGAGCTGCCCCGCCGTCAGCCAGACATCGTCGACGCACGCGAGTCGCACCGCAATTGCGCCATCGTTCCAGTGCTCCTTTTGCACGATATGTGGGTCGTAAACGTCAAAGCGACGGTCGGTGCGCGCGTCCTTCAGCACGACCATGCCAGTCGCGGGATCCTTGTCCAAAATGCCAAAGCGCGAGAAATACTGCGTGTCACGCATCTGCTTAAGTCGCCTGAGCGAAGCAGGAGAAATTGACGCTGGCGGCTCGTCCACATACAGCTCCAACAGCGTCTTGCCGTGGTAATAGGGGCGCTCAAACAGCAGCCAATCGGTAAACGCCATGTTGTAGGCCATGATTTCGTTTTGAGAAGGTTCCTCGCAATAGCTGAGCCACGGATCGACGATAATCTCGAACTGCTCGCGCGCCGGCTCCAGGAATTGAAACTTCCGCAGCATCCAAAAGTGAGCCATGTCGGCAATATCGCTGCCGACGGCTCCAGCCAGCTCTGCTCGGTCAAAAACTTGGTCAGTCATGGCATCCTCCTCAAACTGATGGACCTCAATTTGAGCTTACGAGGAGGGCGAGCAACCGAGGCAAGCGCGGGCAAAATAGGCCTTCGACTGCAAACCAGATGCTGACCAAACACTTGACGAAAAGCTTGACCGAAAATGCGCACCGCAACAAAATCGCAGGTAGACATAGACAGCCAACCAACCCTTTTGAGCCAGATGCCCGCAGCCACCACAGAAACAACAGGTGACCACAGCTCAAGAAGTCAACAAATGAACACCCGCACGTCGACAAACGAGCAAACTGCTCGCAAATCCGCAAGGAGTGTCCCCGAATGCCGACAGAAAAGGAACGTCCCTAACTGTCGGCACTTAGGGACGTTCCTTTTGTGCCGGCAGTTAGGGACAGCCCTTGCCGATTCGATTGTTGAATATCTCCGTGACTACTTTACAGCTCCAGCGCCTCGGCGACTTCGGCTGCACAGGCCAGGGCATCGGCCATGGCACTCACCACGAGCGAGCTGCCGTTGCGGGCATCACCCGCCACATACACCGGCGCGGCATCCGCGGCGACACCCTCCGTGCGAGCCGCGAGATGCGAGCCCTCAGCAGCCATCACCGGCAGCGGACGACCAGCGGTGGCAACAGGCACGCTCACCGCATCGAACACGCCGTGCTCCGGACCCGTAAAGCCGCAGGCGATGAGCACCAGCTGCGCCGGCACCTCGTGCTCGGAGCCCGCGATGCGCTCGGGCTTTCCCGCCGACCAGTCCAGATCGACCACGCGCAGACCCGCAGCCGCACCCTTCTTGTCCAGCAGCACCTCGAGTGTATCCACGGCCCAGGCACGCATCTCGCCACCCATCGCAGCGATAGCCTCCTGCTGGCCGTAATCGGTCTTCTTAACGTTGGGCCACTGCGGCCAGGGGTTGCCTGCCGCGCGCTTATCGGGCGCAGCCGGCAAGAACTCAAACTGGCGCACGCTGCGCGCGCCCTGACGCACAGCGGTACCCACGCAGTCGTTGCCGGTATCGCCACCGCCAATGACCACGACGTCCAGGCCGCGCGCGTCAATAGCAGGCTCACCGCCATCGAGCACCGAGACGGTCGAAGCCGTCAGGTAGTCCACGGCATACACCACGCCCGGGGCATCAATGTTCGCAGCCGAAAGCCCACGCGGAGCACGGGCGCCGGCAGCCACCACGACGGCGTCAAAGTCGTCGAGCCCGGCGGTAACCTTGGGATCGCTCACGTCGGCGCCCAGCTCGAACACAATACCCAGCTCGCGCATGAGCGCCACGCGACGCTCGACCACAGACTTCTCGAGCTTCATGTTGGGAATGCCGTACATGAGCAGACCGCCGGGGCGGTCGTCGCGCTCAAACACCGTCACGCGGGCGCCGCGACGCGCAAGCTCCCATGCAGCCACCAGACCAGCCGGTCCAGAACCAACCACGGCGACCGTGGGCGCATCCTCCCCTGCCGGCTCAAAGCGGCGCGGGCCGCCGTTTGCCCATTCATGGTCGCTGATCGCACGCTCGTTGTCATGGATCGTCGTGGGCTGGCCGTCGACCGAACCCAGGTTGCACGCGGCCTCGCACAGCGCCGGGCACACGCGGCTCGTAAACTCAGGCATGGGTGAGGTGAGCGACAGGCGCTCGGCAGCCTCATCCCAGCGGCCGCGGTACACTAGCTCGTTCCACTCGGGAATCAAGTTGTGCAGCGGACAGCCGCTCGGGCGCGCCTTGCCAAAGCTCGCGCCCATCTGGCAAAACGCCACGCCGCACATCATGCAGCGGCTCGCCTGAGCACGGCGCGCGTCGTCGTCGAGCTCCACGTACAGCGGATCGAAATCGCGGCTGCGCTCCTCCACGGGGCGAAGCTCGTGGGTCACGCGATCGATATCAAGAAAAGCACCGGGCTTACCCATGGCACTTACGCCTCCTTCTTGGTCGAAGCAACAGAGCTGGCGGCGGCGGGCACAGCACCAGCGACACCACCCGCCACATCGAAGCGAGCGACATCCGCGGCACTCGCGCGACCGGTCACAATGTCAAACGCCAGCTCCTCGGCCTGCGCATGCGTCTTGCCGACGGCCTCGGCGGCGGCGACAATCGCCAGCACACGCTCGTACTCGGTCGGAATGACCTTCACAAAGTGCTTGCTCATCGTCTCAAAGCTGTAGAGCAGCTTGATGCCGCGCGGGCTCTGCGTCGCGTCCACGTGCTCCTGGATGAGCTCGCGAATCTGCGCCAGCTCGCCGGCCGTCGGGGCCTTGAGCTCAACGCTCTCGTGGTTCACGCGGGCATCGAGCGTGCCGTACTGGTCAAAGACATAAGCCACGCCACCCGTCATGCCGGCAGCGAAGTTCTGCCCGACCTCGCCCAGGATGAGCGCCAGGCCACCCGTCATGTACTCGCAACCGTGGTTGCCGCAACCCTCGACCACCACAGTGGCACCGGAGTTGCGTACGCCAAAGCGCTGGCCGGCCAGGCCGTTGATGAAGCCACGGCCGCTCGTGGCGCCAAAGAACGCAACGTTGCCCACGATGATGTTCTCGTCGAACTTGTAGGTCGCATGCGGGTTGGGGCGCACCGACACCTCGCCGCCCGAGAGGCCCTTGCCAAAGTAGTCGTTGGCGTCGCCGCATACGTTGAGCGTAATGCCGCGCGGCAGGAACGCGCCAAAGCTCTGACCGGCCGAACCATCGCAATCGATGGTAATGGAGCCGGCGGGCAGGCCCTCGGGATGTGCCTTGGTCACCGCGTTACCCAGGATGGTGCCCACGCAACGGTTGACGTTGGCGATATCAGCGCGGAAGCGAATCGGACGCAAGTGGGCACGGGCATCGGCCGTATAGGGCACGAACAGCGTGGAGTCGAGCGTCTTGTCGAGCTCGCTGTCCGCGGCCATCTGCGGCAGGAAGTGACGACCGTCGGCACCCGGGATATGGGCACCGAACTCGCAGGTCGCGCTTGCCAGCACAGGCGACAGATCCAGCAGGTTAGCTTTGCGATTGCCCGGGACCTCGATCTGGCGCAAGCACTCGGGATGGCCGACCATCTCGTCGACGGTGCGGAAGCCCAGGCTCGCCATGATCTCGCGCAGTTGCTCGGCAACAAAGAGCATAAAGTGCTCGACGTGCTCGGGCTTGCCGCGGAAGCCGCGACGCAGGCGGCAGTTTTGCGTGGCGATGCCGGCGGGGCAGGTATCCTGCTGGCAGTCGCGCTGCATGAGGCAGCCCATCGAGATGAGCGGCATGGTCGCAAAGCCAAACTCCTCGGCGCCCAGCAGGCAGGCAACGGCGACATCGGTACCGTCCATGAGCTTGCCGTCGGCCTCGAGCACCACGCGCGAGCGCAGGCCGTTTTGCAGCAGCGTCTGCTGGGCCTCGGCAAGGCCAAGCTCCAGCGGCAGACCGGCGTGCCAGATCGAATCGCGAGCAGCGGCACCCGAGCCGCCATTGTGGCCGCTGATCAAGATCTTGTCGGCAGCACCCTTGGCAACGCCGGTGGCGATGGTGCCGACGCCCGCCTCACTGACCAGCTTGACCGACACGCGCGCGCCGGGGTTGGCGTTCTTAAGGTCGAAGATGAGCTCGGCCAGGTCCTCGATAGAGTAGATGTCGTGGTGCGGCGGAGGCGAGATCAGGCCGATGCCGGGCGTGGACTGACGGACCTCGGCAATCCAAGGGTAGACCTTCTTGCCGGGCAGGTGGCCGCCCTCGCCGGGCTTGGCGCCCTGGGCCATCTTAATCTGAATCTCGAAGGCGCTGCACAGGTAGCGGCTCGTCACGCCAAAGCGCGCACTTGCCACCTGCTTGATCGCGGAGTTCTTGGAGTCGCCGTTGGCCAGCGGGGTCTCGCGACGCGGGTCCTCGCCGCCCTCGCCCGAGTTGGAGCGTCCGTGCAGGCGATTCATGGCGATGGCCATGCACTCGTGCGCCTCTTTGCTGATGGAGCCATACGACATGGCGCCGGTGTTAAAGCGGCGGACGATGTTGAGCGCGGGCTCGACCTCGTCGAGTGCCACCGGGGTGCGGCCACTGGCATTAAAGTCGAGCAAGTCGCGCAGGCGCACGGCACGGCCGGTGCGGTGCAGGCGGGCGCTGTACTCCTTAAAGGTGTCGTAGCTGTCCTCACGGCAGGCGGTCTGCAGCAGGTAGACAGTCTGAGGGTCGATCAGGTGATCCTCGCCACCGAGCGGGCGCCACTTGGTCAGACCCAGTGTGGGCAGCTGATCGGGAGCCGGGCTCTTAAGGATGGCGAGCGCGGCGTCGTAGCGCTCGTTTTGCTCGCGCTCAACGTCCTCGACACCCATACCGCCCACACGGCTCACCGTGCCGGCGAAGTACGCGTTGACGAACTCCGGCGTAAAGCCCACGGCCTCGAAGATCTGCGCCGAATGGTAGCTCTGCACCGTGGAGATGCCCATCTTGGACATGATGGAGACGATGCCGGCAGTCGCAGCCTTGTTGTAGTTGGCGATGCCCTGCTCGGCAGAAACGTCCAGATCGCCGCGCGCCGCCAAGTCGCGAATGCACACATGTGCGTTATACGGATAGATGCCGCTTGCGGAGTAGCCCACCAGCGCCGCAAAGTCGTGCGGAGACACGGCATCGCCGCACTCCACCACGATATCGGCAAAGGTGCGCACGCCGGCGCGGATCAGGTGGTTGTGCACGCAGCCCACGGCAAGCAGCGACGGCACGGGCACCTCGCCCGCTCCGGCGCGATCGCTCAGCACCACAATGTTCACGCCGTCGCGGACCGCAGCCTCGACGTCCTCGGCAAGCTGCTTGAGCGCAGCCTGCAGCGCGCCCTCGCCGGCATCGCGGCGGTAGACGGCACGGAAACGGCGGGTCTTAAAGCCCACGCGGTCGATGGCGCAGATGCGATCGAACTCCCCCTCGCTCAGCAACGGGCGCTCCAAGCGCACCAGCTGACAGGCCGTGCGGGAATCCTCGAGCAAGTTGCCGTGGTTGCCCAGGTAGAGCGTGGTCGAAGTCACCATATGCTCGCGCAGGGCGTCGATCGGCGGATTCGTGACCTGGGCGAACAGCTGATAGAAGTAGTCGAAGAACGAGCGCGTCTTCTTGGACAGGCAGGCCAGCGGCGCATCGATACCCATCGAGGCGAGCGGCGCCTTGCCCTGCTGGGCCATGGGACGCACGACCTCGTCGACGTCATCCCAGTGATACCCAAGCTTAGCCATGCGCACGGCGGCGGGCACCTCGGCGTCCTCGGCGGGCGTTGCCGCAACGAGCTCATCGAGCGCGTCAACGGTCAGCGTCTCCTCGGCAATCCAATCACGGTAGGGCTTTTCCTTAGCGTAACGGGCGCGCAGCTCGTCGTTGTAGATGACGCGACCGCGGGCAAAGTCGACCTCGAGCATCTGGCCTGGTCCCAGGCAGCCGCTCGTCAGGATGTTCTCGGGGCTCACCTCGATGGTGCCCACCTCGCTTGCCAGCATAAAGCGACCGTCGCGCGTCACATAGTAGCGGGCAGGACGCAAGCCGTTACGGTCGAGGGCGGCACCCAGCGTGCGACCGTCGGTAAAGGCGATGGCCGCCGGGCCATCCCACGGCTCCATGAGCATGGACTGGTAAGCGTCGTAGGCGCGGCGCTCCTCACTCAGGCTGTCGTTGTGGTCCCACGGCTCGGGCAGCAACATGGACGCGGCACGCGTGAGCGGGCGACCGTTCATGACCAAAAATTCGAGCACGTTATCCAGAATCGCGGAGTCGGAGCCCTCGCGGTTGATGATGGGCATCACGCGCTCAAGATCGTGCTGCAGCACGGGGCTGTACAGGTTGGGCTCGCGGGCACGAATCCAGTTGACGTTGCCCTTGAGGGTGTTGATCTCGCCGTTGTGGATGATAAAGCGGTTGGGGTGCGCGCGCTCCCAGCTGGGCGTGGTGTTGGTGGAGTAGCGCGAATGGACGAGCGCCACGGCCGTCTTGACGGCGGCATCGTTAAGATCGATGAAGAAGCGGCGCATCTGCGTGGCGACCAGCATACCCTTGTACACGATAGTGCGCGAGCTCATGGAGCACACATAGAAGATCTTGTCGCGCAGGGCAAACTCGGCGTCGGCCTTCTTCTCGATGGTGCGGCGGCACACGTACAGGCGGCGCTCAAAGGCGTCACCTGCCGGCGTGTCGTCCGGACGGCCCAGGAAGGCCTGCAGGATAGTAGGCATGCAGGCGCGGGCCGTCTCGCCCAGGTCGTGCGGGTCGACCGGCACCTCGCGCCAAAACAGCAGCGGCACGCCGGCCTCGGCGCAGCCCTCCTCAAACACGCGGCGGGCATCCTCTACGCCCTTGTCGTCCTGCGGGAAGAACAGCATGGCCACGCCATAGTCGCCCTCTGCCGGCAGAATCTGGCCGCACTTTTGAGCCTCTTTACGGAAAAAGTGATGCGGAACCTGGAACAGGATGCCAGCGCCGTCGCCGGTGTTCTTCTCGAGTCCCGTGCCACCACGGTGCTCCAAGTTAACCAGAATGGACAGTGCGTCGTCCAGGATCTGGTGATGGCGCTCGCCGTTGATATCGACAAGCGCGCCGATGCCACATGCATCGTGGTCGAATTCGGGGCGATAAAGGCCCTGCTGCTGAGCGGAATCTGCCTGCATCGCGATCCTCCCCTAGATATTAGACAGTCAGTTGAATAGGCATACTAGGAGCATCGCCGGCCCGTTGTGTTTCCCGCCCGTTTCGAAACAATCGCGTAACGCACGCCCTACGAGTGGACACCGCCGACCTCAAGGACAACGACAAGGGCCCCAAGTTCGACCTGTAAACTCACCGCTTCAAACATCTCAATCTGTAACAGGAAGGTCCGGTTTTGGCGGTCAGCTGTTACAGATCGAGATTTTCCATAGGACCATTTCTTCCTGTCTCGATCTGTAACAGCTAGACCCAATTTCCATCCCTAGTTGTTACAAATCAAGACATTTCGGCACCCCCCCTCACCATCCTATTCAAATACAACAATTCTGTTAGTCATGGTTAACTTTTGAGCCTAAAACGGGTATCCTTTGCGGCGTCAAACAAACGGCACGCAGGAGCGCACCATGCTCAACCATCTCAAACAACACTTTGGCTCGCACCGCACCGGAGGCCACGGAGGTCTGGATATCGCCCGGCACATCGGCCCCGGACTGCTCGTGACCGTCGGCTTTATCGACCCGGGCAACTGGGCCTCCAACATGGCCGCGGGTTCGCAGTTTGGCTACGCGCTGCTGTGGATCGTCACGCTGTCCACGATTATGCTCATTGTGCTGCAGCACAACGCAGCACACCTGGGTATCGCCACGGGCACCTGTCTTGCCGAGGCCACGACCCGCTACCTCCCCCGCATCGTTGGACGCGCGGTGCTCGGCAGCGCCTATCTCGCGACCATCGCCACCGCCATGGCCGAGGTCCTGGGCGGCGCGATTGCCCTTCAAATGCTCTTTGGGCTGCCCGTGCGTGCGGGCTGCGTCATCGTGGCGGCAGTATCGATGTCGATGCTCATGACGAACTCCTACAAGCGTGCCGAACGCTGGATCATAGCCTTCGTAGGCGTGGTAGGACTCTCGTTTTTGGCCGAGCTTGCGCTGGTCAAGGTCGACTTGCCGCAAGCCGCCGCAAGCTGGATCACGCCCAGTATGCCCACTGGCTCGGCAGCGATTATCGTAAGTGTCCTAGGCGCGGTCGTTATGCCCCACAACCTCTTCCTGCACTCCGAGGTCATCCAATCCATGCACTTCGAAGGCCAAGGCGAGCAGGTTATCGAAGATCGTCTGCGCTACGAGCTCTTCGACACGCTCTTTTCGATGGGCGTGGGCTGGGCAATCAACTCGGCCATGGTCATCCTGGCCGCGACGACCTTCTTTGCGCACGGCATGGTCGTAGACGACCTCGCCGTCGCAGCAGCCACGCTCTCCCCCATCTTGGGCCCGGCGAGCTCGACCATCTTTGCGGTAGCGCTGCTGTTCGCGGGACTATCGAGCAGCGTGACAGCGGGCATGGCGGCGGGAACCATCACCGCGGGCATGTTCGACGAGGAATACGACATCCACGACCGACATTCCTCGATCGGAGTGGCGGCCTGTTTCGTCGGCGCAGTGACGGCGTGCCTGGTCGTCCCAAATCCTTTTGAAGGTCTCATCTGGAGTCAGGCACTGCTGTCGCTTCAGCTGCCGATTACGGTCTTTGTGCTCATACGGCTCACCAGTTCACCCCGCGTCATGGGCAAATACGCCAACTCGCGCCCGCTCAACGCGCTGCTTGTAGGGATTGGCGCCATCGTGACGATTCTCGATGTCGTGTTGTTGACAGGGATGTAATGGGACGGGGCACCTACCCAGACAAACGTCTCGATCTGTAACAGGAAGACCCGTTTTGAGCCGTTAGATGTTACAGATTGAGACAAAAGGTCGGCCGGACTCACAACAGACAGGATCGGCCAACAGCGACCGTGATCCCTTGGGGGCGGAGGAAAAGGGTCCCGGCCGAGAATTCGACCGGGACCCTTGGACAGAGCTATGTGTTGCCGTGAGCCGCGTGCCGACGAGCTACTCCTCGACGAGCTCAAACTGATCGGGACCGACGCCGCACACCGGGCACACGTAATCCTCGGGCAGCTCGGGCGTATCGACCTCAACCTCGTAACCGCAAACGATGCACACGAACTTATACGTCTTCTTCTCCTCAGCCATGATGTTCTCCTCTCGAACGCGACTGGTGATGTACTTCGTTTATTAGTATAGGTTCTCAATAATATAATGCAAGTATTTTTAGAACATTTCTAGCCTTGATACGAGGACGCCTTCGGAGGCGTCTTGCCCTTCAGGACCTTATGGTAATAATCGTAGGTGAGCGGCGTCTCGTCGCTCAGGCGCTCGGCATCCTCGACCTCGCCGATAAACAGTAGATGCGTGCCCACATCCACAGTGTCGATCAAACGGCAGCTAAACAGGGCCGTCGCGTGCTCGGGCACATAGGGCATGCCCAGAGCCGTCTCGCGGGTCTCGTATCTGGCAAACTTGTCATAATCGCTGCTGGTGCGGAACCCAAAGTTACCGATGTAGAGCATGTCGGCGGTCTGATCGATCACGGTCAGCGCGAACGCTTTGGCCGATGCGATGGCGCCCGAGGTGACGTTGTCCTTGTTCACGGCAACCGAAATGCGCGGCGGCATGGATGTCACCTGCACCGCCGTGTTGATAACGCAGCCGGCACGCAGCCCGTCTGCCGCGGAGCTCACCACGTACAGGCCGCTCGACATGGTAAAGAACGCAGTTTTGTCCATAACGATCACTCCCCTAGCTCGGGTTGGAACCTCATGGATGTATGTACCCACAAAAAAGGCGGTACCCATAACGGACGCCGCCTTTGAAACATATGTGTCAGAACAGTAAGAAAGATGAGACACCCGCAGTTGCGGTGAAATAGGGACTGAATAGCCCCTCAAACAGGCAAAACAGTCCGTATTCCACCGCAACTTATACAGAGCGCCTAGCGGTTGCGTTCCTTGAGGGCGCGGTCGATCTCGCGTTGGACATCACGCTTGGCCATGTCCTCGCGCTTGTCGTAGAGCTTCTTGCCGCGACCCAGACCCAACAGCAGTTTTACGCGACCGTCGGTATTAAAGTAGAGTTCCAACGGAACCAGCGCATAACCACGGTTGCGAAGTTTGCCGTCAAGAAAGTCGATCTCCTTGCGGTGCAGCAGCAGACGGCGCCGACGGTCGGGATCGCGATTCCACACGCCACCATGGCTATAAGGGTGGATATGCAGGCCGACGAGCCAGCACTCCCCGCCACGAATCAGTGCAAAGGTATCGGTAATCTGGCACGCGCGCTCGCGAATCGACTTGACCTCGGTACCGCTCAGCTCAATACCGCACTCAAACGTCTCATCGATAAAGTACTCGTGATGTGCCGAACGATTCTTGGAAATGAGCTTGCGCTCGCGCTTACTGGGCATCGCCGGCCTCCTTGGCGCCATCGGCGTTTGAGCCCGCAGCCTCGCGCTTTGCTCTGCGCTCGGCATTAAGCTCGGCATCGCTCTCGCGCACCAGCTTGATAATCGCCGCGCATGCCTCCTCGCCCACCAGGTCGCGGGCACGGACCGTCAGACGCGTAGCCTCCTGCTTGTCGCCGTCGCTTGCAGCATCGGTCGCGCACATGATCAGGCAGATGGCGATCTCGGCCGAAGGCGAGGTCGGCACGCCCTGCAGGGCGAGCTCACCCATCACATGGTCGTCACTCTCGTCCGCGGCATCCGGATAGGTGGTATGGATCTTGTTGAGCAGGCGCGTCGTATGCGCATCATTGGGCGCCAGGCGCAGCGCCAGACGCGCGCAGCCCACGGCTGCCGAAATGTTCTCGGTCTCGGGCTCCAAGAAGTACTGACCCAAGTTGGTGTAGGCGCGTGCGGCGCACTTACCGTCGCTCGCGCGCTCCAGCACCGAGAACGAGAGTGATGCCCACTCCTGCTTGTCCTCGAGCGCGCGGAACAGCTCGGCCAAGTCCAAGCGATAGTTGCAGTTCATAGGATCCCAACGCACAGCCTGCATCAGGGCATTCCGAGCACTCACATAATCCTGCTGGCGAATGTAGGCAAACGCCATGTCGGAGTACAGGCGGTCAAACGGCACCTCGACCTGCACGAGCTCGCGCGGATCCTTTTCCACGCGACGGTAGGCCAGGCGCTCAAACTTGCTATCAAAGCTAAAGTACTGACGGTTCTCCTCCGTCTTGCACTCAGCGTCGATATACTCCTCGGCGAGCTCCACCAGACGCTCAAGCAGCGGCGTCGCCGTAGCCAGGTCGCCCTGCGCCAGATAGTTCTCGGCATACGTGATGTCTTCCAAGCTGATAGGCAGGTCCATGACAACTCCTCGGTCCGGGCGGCAGACTCAACGCGCGCCTTAAATATCGGTCAATACACAAAACCCGGGTCTCTTACGAGGCCCGGGCGTTCAATTTTGGTAGCCCGTACCAGATTCGAACTGGTGATCTCCGCCTTGAGAGGGCGGCGTCCTAAACCGCTAGACGAACGGGCCATATGTAGCAAATGCAATGGCTGGGATGGAGGGAGTCGAACCCCCATTGACGGAACCAGAATCCGCTGTCCTGCCATTAGACGACATCCCAATGACTGCATCGCTGCGCTCGGCTGTGCCTTTGCGCAAGAAAGAAATATACGGGAAGTCTCGCCGTGACGCAAGCCCCAATTTTGACTTTTTTGAAATTCAGTCAAATACGGCCAACACGTGAAGGACCTGTGAAGCACCAGCGACACGTACGACGCCAAAGCCCGTAAAACATCCCACATCTACCGCTGGTAGATTACAACATTGCAGCACTCACGGCTGATGGCACAATCGAACCGTCATCATTGCACGGATATCGAGGCGCCATGGACGAAGAGCTTGATTACCTATGGGAGACCCTGGGGCTCGAGATCACTGCTGATCTTTGGCCCGAACGGGACAAAATCCATCCCACTCTGCGCCCCGCCATCACGGTGATGCTGGCAAAATACCGCCGTGCATCCTTTTTGATCATGCGGATGTCATGGCACGCGGGACTCCCCGACCTTAAGCGAATCCAGGCAAGCCTCGTCGAGCTGTCCGGCATGCCGACCGTCATATCCGAGGCGCACCTGGAGCAGCGCCAGCGCGAGCGACTGCAACAGCAGCGGATTCCCTTTATCTGCCCCGGCGTTCAGGCATATCTGCCCTTTATGGACGAGGAGTACTGGAGCGGCAAGCCCAACAAGCACGTAAAGGTCTACGATCCGCACGAATGGGCACAGCTCAAGGATTGAGCCGAGCGAGCCCGCCAGTGGAAAACACGTCCCACCCTGAGCACTCAAAACGGATCGCGCTTTCCGCAGCCGCTACAGCAATGCCTCGGCCCAAGCCGATTCCTTAAAGCCGGGAATCGCAAAGTCGTCGCCCACCAACAGCGGACGCTTGACCAGCATGCCGTCGGTCGCCAGCAGCTCGTAGCACTCCCGATCCGTCATGCCCGCATCCAGACGCGCCTTCAGGCCCAGCTCTCGATATTTCATGCCCGACGAATTAAAGAAGCGCCGCACCGGCAGCCCCGAACGAGCAATCCAGGTCGCAAGCTCATCAGCCGTGGGATTGTCCAAAACGATATCGCGGTCGATATACTCTACTCCGTGTTCGTCCAGCCATGCCTTGGCCTTCTTACAGGTCGAGCACTTGGGATATTCAACAAACAGTACGGTCATGGGAATCCTCCGAATATAGATCGGCCAACGCAGGCACACGCCACATGAGGCGCCTTCGCATGATGGGCCAATTGTAGACCACGGGTCACACATTAAACGAACCGTACCCCGAATCCGCGTTTGATGAACGGCAGCAGCTCCATTGCCTCGGGCGTGATATGACCCGCAACGTTCATGCGCTCGTCACCGGGAAGATCGACCCGCGCAATCTCAAGCTCGCCTTCGTAGCGCCCATAGCCGCTATTGCTCACAGCGATCGACCCCGTCTTTCGCGACAGGCCGGCACCGGCATCCATCGGCACGGAATCCGGTTTAAGCGTCGTGCGCGACTCCTGAGACCTAAAGATGAGGGTGCTCGAATCGGGCCGGTCGTGATGAATCTGCCCACGTACATAGGCATAACCAGACTCAAGCTCGCATTGCAGGTCCACGTATCCGGCGGAAACTTGAGCAAACTGCGCCCAGCCCGCATCGGAAAGATCGGGGTCGCCGACCAACACAATGTCGCAATCGGCGCCATGTGCGAGCTCAAGCATGTTGAGGGCAACCTTTGACGCGCGACCGCGCTGTGCCTCGACCGTCGGCAGCCCCTCGAATACCGGCCCGCGAACGTTGGCATCACCCGGCACAAAAGCCATGATTTCGAATCCAAGCGCCGCAAGACGAAGATTCACCCGAGCAATGTCCTCCAGAGCTAAACCGGTATAAGGCTTGGGGTAAAAATTGTGGCAGGCAGCAAAACGAGTCACATCGGCACCGGCCTCACGCCACGATGCGATTTCATCAGAACTCACCGTCGATGCATTGACCACAATGCGAAATACACCGGACAGCTCCGCGACCCGCTGGGCGCTAAAGCCATAGTCCAAACGAAGGTATTCCAACCCCAGATCGCGCAGGTCCTCGATGCGTTCAAGCCCGAGCAAATCGCACGTGCGCGGCCCCACATCGGCGATGAGCGCAATGCCGCGGGCGGAAAGCAGCGACAGCACATGACGGACCTTATCGGCATACGCCGCTCCCCCATCCTCGGGAATATGCAGTGAGGTAAACGCATAGCGCGCACCCGCCGCGGCACCGTGCTCAATCGTCCGCTCAATATCCTGCAGAGGGCTGGAAAGATAAATCGAAATACCCGTTTTCACGTTTCAACGCTCCTTTAAAAAAGGCCGGCGGAGCAGTTAGCCCCGCCGGCACAACCATAGCATCAAGAAATCTGCCGCGCGCCGCGAGCCCTGAGCAACACGGCTCGCGATATCAAACTATTCGCCAAAGAACTCGTTGATCTTCTGCTCGTCGACGCCAAAGAACCACGTCAGGACAAAGCCGGCGGCATAGGCAAGCAGCATAGCGGCAACGTAGCCGAGCTGCTGGCCAGGAACGACGATCAGCAGGCCAAACAGACCGGAAACGCCCTGAGAAACCGTGCCGATGTGAAGCAGCGCCGCGAGCGCGCCGCCAAATCCGGCACCCAGGCAGGCCGTCACAAACGGACGAACGAGCGGCAGCGTAACGGCATACATCAGAGGCTCGCCCACACCGAGGATTCCAACGGGAATGGACTCTGCGACGTACTTCTTGAGCTTGGCGTTCTTGGTCTTAAAGTACAGCGCCAGACCGGCACCGACCTGACCGCCGCCAGCCATCATAAGGATGGGGAGCAGGTAATTGATGCCCTTGGTAGCGCCGTCGGGATCGTTGAGCATAGCGTGGATCGGCGTGAGCGCCTGATGCAGGCCGACGGAAACCAGCGGCAAGAAGCCTGCCGACAGGATATAGCCGCCCAGGACGCCCAGCTTCTCGAAGATAAAGGTCAAAACGCTAAAGATGGCAGTCGTCAGCCATGCGCCAACCGGCTGGATGACGAGCATCAGAGCAAAGGCGCCGATGATGAGCACCAGCAGCGGGGACAAGAACGTGTCGAGTGCGTTGGGCATAACCTTGCGAATCTGACGCTCCATCCAGGCAAAAAATGCACCAGCGATGAGAGCCGCGATCATGCCGCCCGCCGCGGGATTGTACTGCGCATTGGTGAGCGGCAGCAGAATGGCAGTGGCAGGATCAGCCGCGCCAGGCGCAAGCAGGGGCATGGCACTGTTGGCGATACACATCATGCCGGCGATGCCGCCCAGCGCAGCGGAGCCACCAAACTCACGTGCCGCGTTATAGCCCACCAAGATGGGCAGATAGGCAAACAGGGCCCAGCCCATGGAACGAATGCCCTGGTACCACCACTCGCCTGCAAGCGCTCCTGCCGTCGAGACGTTAATGACGTTGCAGATACCGTTGATGAGGCCAGCCGCAATGATGCCGGGAAGCAGGGCGACGAAGACATTGGAAATCTTCTTGAGGAAGGCCTGAACCGGCTTGGACTCGTACTTGGCCTTCTGCGCGGCCTTGTTTGTGGCCGCAGCGTCAACCACGCTCTCGTCAGCAACGCCTTTCGCAAGGCCGGTGAGCTTGGAGAACTCCTCGAGCACCTTATTCACCTTGCCCGGACCCAACACGATCTGCATCGTGTCGTCCTCGACCAGGCCCATCACGCCGTCGAGTGCCTTAATGCCCTCCGTGTCGACGCTGCCCGTGTCTTTGACGGTCACGCGCAGGCGCGTCATGCACGCCGCGTTTGCCAGCACGTTGTCTTTACCGCCCAGAAGGTCCAGCAGCTTTTGAGCCAGCTCTTTGTTCGTCATTACTCCTCCTTGTATTGGGTATCTCGTTTGGATGTCATATCAGCTCACGCCGCGCACCTATTGGGCATCGGCATTGCTCTTCTCATGGCCACTCACCGCAACACGGACATGGCCGCGCGCCCGCTCAAGAGCTACCGCAGCCTGCTCGGCATCGCAGTCCAGCAGTACCGAGACAATAGCGGTTTTTACGTGGCCGCCGGCATCTGCAAGCGCCTGAACAGCGCGCTCGCGCGTGCAGCCGGTCGCCTCCATCACGATGTTCTGGCCGCGCACCACCAACTTCTCGTTCGTCTGCTGCACATCGACCATCAGGTTTTGGTATACCTTGCCGATCTTGACCATGGCACCGGTCGAAATCATGTTGAGAATGAGCTTTTGAACCGTTCCTGCCTTGAGCCTCGTTGAGCCGGCCAGCACCTCGGGACCGGGCACGGGCTCAATGGCAAGATCTGCGCTCTCCCCGATCTTCGACCCTTGGTTGCAGGCAATTGCAATGGTCTTGCACCCAGTTGCCTTGGCGTACGCAAGGCCGCCCACCACATAAGGAGTACGACCGCTTGCCGCCAGGCCAACGACAAGATCCTTGTCCGAGAGTCCACGCTCCCGCAGGTCGCTCGCGCCAAGCTCCTCGCTGTCTTCGGCACCTTCGACAGCCTTGATAAACGCCGTCTCGCCTCCGGCAATGAGCCCGACAATCAGATTGGGTGACACGCCAAACGTGGGCGGACACTCCGAAGCGTCGAGTACGCCCAGACGACCGCTGGTGCCTGCGCCCATGTAAAAGACGCGTCCGCCGCGCCCGAGTGTCTCAGCAGCCCAGTCGATTGCTGTGGCAACCTGGGGCAACACTTTCGTGACCGACTGGACGGCACGAAGATCCTCATCGTTCATCGTCGTGACGATTTGCAGCGATGTCATCGTATCGAGGTCCATTGACCTTTGATTACGCTGTTCAGTCGTGAATTTTGTTAAATCGAGCATTTCATTCACCTCATCTTTCCTGTTTCTCGATGTAGTTTTGCTTAATGACATGCGTCGCCCGTTCGTAGTCACTGGCAACGTAAGCAGCGTACAGGGCATCGACAACCATAAGCTGGGCCATACGCGAAGCCATGGCACCGCTGCGGACCAAAGGTTCACTCGCAGCGACGCCGAGCACGGCATCGGCCATGGTGGCAAGCTTGGATGATCCATCTACTTTGGTAACGGCCACAACGGGACAGTTGTGACGTTGAGCCTCGGCGGTGCAGTCCAGCACCTCTTGCGTCAAGCCCGAGTAGCTAAAGGCGATTGCCATATCGCCCTCATGCATGTTCTTGGCACATAAGAGCTGATCATGCCAGTCGTCGTACAGATGGCACTCTTTGTCGACACGCATGAGCTTTTGCGCCAGGTCGTGCGCGACCAAACGAGAGGCACCAATACCGAACAGATTGACCGCGCGTGCCCGCTTAAGACGGGCCGCGCATCGCTCCAAGACGGTGTAATCGAGCGTTCGCGCCGTCGCCTCGATCGTGCGCACGTTGCTTTTCATCACCTTCCCCACGATACGTTCGACGCTGTCATCCATGGAGATGTCCTCGAGGGCTACGTCTTTCTTGTCACCTAAGAGCGCCAGCTCGGCAATCAGTTCGCGCTGGAACTCCTTGTAGCCCGCAAAACCCAAACGCTTGCAAAAGCGCAAAATGCTCGAGGGCGAGGAGAACGTGACATCGGCAAGACCGCGGACGGACAGCCCGACCACCTCGTGCGGATGAGCGCTTACATATGCGATGACATTGCGTTCCGCCGGGCTCGCGCTGAGCTCACGCTCGCGAAGCCGCAAAAGCAATCCATTTGCCATCTCAAACACCTCCGTTGAGAAGAATTAAAGACCAACGAACGATTCGTACCGGATATAAACAGCTTTTGCGGTACATTGTGCCGCATCGTGGCGCACAAAGGGCGAGCGTTCTACCGCTCGCCCCTCAAATCCGACCGCTCGGAAATACGCGCGACACAAAATAATTCAACAAGGTCGCATTATCAGAAACGGGTTTGTTACCGACTAGCGCCTCGCATGGGCGCCGATCGGCCGAGTCGCATGGCGCACCAACGCCGCTGCCAGCAATACCAACAGCATGGCGGTGATATAGCCCGCAGCATCGAATCCTAAATCGATAACGTCGAAATGCCTGCCGGGAACAAAGATCTTATGTACCTGATCGCCAACGGAGCAGGCGGCGCAAAAGAGCAATACGGGCACGCAACGGGAGCATACGCTCCACGGACGCCTGGAAAGGCAAACCACGACCACTGAGGCGAACAATCCGACAAAGAAAAACTCTACGGTATGGGCAACGCGACGGACGTTCGCGCCCACCCACTTGCGAATGGAAGCAAGTCGGCCAGACCGGACATTCGAGGCAGCCGAATCGGTGCCCCCGGTCATTCCGTTCTCCGTCTGGGCTTCACCCGTGGCATCGACAGCCTGAACGCCCGTAGCCTGACCCTCTACCACACGCGCGGTGGACTCGCTCAGCAACGACGTCTCCACCGCATTTTGCTCCGTCAGCACCCAGATACCCGCCAACGTTGCAGCGAACAGAACGATCGCGGTCCATCCGATTATTTGTTTTACGCGCGACAAGGGCCAACCTCCTTTTTTTGAATATCAGCGAGTGTAGCCCCAAATGACATCGTCACCGTATCAAAATTTGAATCGCAACAGGAAGCGACAAAGCGACGCAAACCCCTACCCCGCCTCGCGCATCCAGCGATCGAACGTCCCCACGCACACGCCCAAGCACTTTGCTGCCTGGCTGCGGGTAATATCGCCCGCCTCATAGCTATCGCGCACCAGCTCAAACTGAGGAGGGCACGGCTTGCGAGGTCGACCGAAACGGACCCCTCGCGCCCGCGCCGCTGCAATTCCCTCCGCCTGGCGCCGATGGATATTCTCGCGCTCCACCTGCGCCACGTAGCTCAGCAGTTGCAGCACAATATCGGCAATCAGGGTGTTGGTCACATCCAGCGCGCCGCTGGCCCTGACGCGCGTGTCAAGCAATGGCATATCCAACACCACAATGGCAACCCCGAGCTCCTTGGTAATGCGTCGCCATTCCTCAAGAATCTCGGAGTAATTACGACCAAGTCGGTCGATAGAAAGCACCACCAGCACGTCCCCGTCTCCCAGGACGTGTAGCAGCTCGCGATAACGCGGTCGATCGAAGTCCTTGCCGCTCGCATGGTCGGCATAAATATTCGCCGAGCCCACGCCATAGGCGCCCAGCGCATCCAGCTGCCGATTAAGGTTCTGATCGCGCGAACTCACCCGCGCATAACCGTACACCGTCGCCATCTCATCCCCGCTTTCTTGTAAACCTGCCAAAAAGGGACAGGTTTATTTTGGTAGGTTTTACCTCTCAAATAGCAGGTAAGCGGGCGGCCGAGCAGACGGCAAGGTAGCCACGATTCAAATGCGGAGGGCGGTCCCGAAAGGCCGCCCTCCGCTCCCCCACCATGAGTCGGGATTTGGCTAATGGATAAGCTTAAAGTCCAAGTGCCCACGCGTGGTATTGACGCGCGAGACCTCGATGATCACGCGCTGCCCCAGCTCGTAACGAGTCCCCGTGTCGGCGCCCGTCAGCGTAAGCGCATCCTCGTCGAACTCGAACCACTCGTTGCCCAGGCTCTTGATCGAAACCAAGCCTTCGACCTGCGTTAGGTCCAAGCGCACAAAGAGGCCCATGTTGCTAACCCACGAGACGGTTCCGGCATAACGCTCGCCCAGACGGTCCTCATAGTACTGGGCAATCTTGATCTTTTGTGTCGCATGGCTGGCGGCATCTGCCGCGCGCTCGGCATCGCTGCATGCGCGGCAGATCTGCGGCAGAATGCGCGGCAGCGACTCGCGCCCCTTGCCGATCAGCCGCGGCGTACGGGCCAAGGCGTCCTTGCCGCCGAGCTGCTCATAGGCCAACTGCAGTTTGAGCACGCGGTGCACCACCAGATCGGGGTAGCGACGGATGGGACTCGTAAAGTGACAGTAGCACGGCGCGGCGAGCGCAAAGTGGCCCTCGTTGCGCGGCTTGTACAGCGCGCGCTGCATGCTGCGCAGAAGCAGCGTGTTGACGAGCGGTGCGTTGGCCGTACCGGCGGCAGCATCAACTGCAGCCTGCAGTTCATCGGGACTCCCCAGGGCAATACCGGCAGCACGGCGATCGTCGATGATGCCTAGCTGTGCCAGCGCAACGGCGGCACCGTGCAGGCTATCGGGGCTCGGATCCTCATGCACGCGATAGCAGGCCTCGATATCACGGTCTGCCAGCCACTCTGCAACGCACTCGTTGGCGAGCAGCATGGCTTCCTCGATAAGCGACGTGGCACACGAACGCTCACGCGCCACAATCTGCACGGGTACTCCGTCCTCATCCAACAGGGCACGAATCTCGGCCGTGTCAAAATCGACTGAGCCGCGGGCGCGACGGATACGACGGCGGAGTTCGGCGAGTTCGTTGGCGGCGACAAGGAAATCGCCGAGGTCGACGTTGTAGCCGCGGGCGGCCTCCTCGCACGCAAGACCGCGCTCAAGCGCTTCCTCGCGCGAGGTCTCGGCAGCCGCAACATCCTCGGCCGCACCCTCCAGCACCGAATACTCAACCGCGCCGGCACGCACCAGCAGCGCCTCGGCGCCGTCATAGTCCATACTCACACGCGAGCGAATCACGCTGGGGTACGGATCGTAATGCCGCACGTGACCCTGCGCATCGAGCTCAATGTCAACGGTAAACGCAAGACGGTCCTTGTCAGGGCGAAGCGAGCACAGGTCACAGGACAGGCGTTCGGGCAGCATGGGAAGCACGCGATCGGCCAGATACACCGATGTCGTACGATGGCGAGCCTCAAGATCGATATGCCCGTCCCAAGCCACATAGTGTGAAACGTCGGCGATATGCACACCCAGCTTGTAGCCACCCTCGGGCGTGCGCTCCAACGAAATGGCATCGTCAAAGTCGCGCGCGTCGACAGGGTCGATCGTGATGACAAAGCGGTCGCGCAGATCGCGGCGGAGCGGGTCCTTAAGCGCCGCGGACACATCGAGCGAAAGCCCCTCGGCCTCGTCTAGCGCGGCCTCGGGATAGCTATCGGTATAGCCGTAACGCGCCATCACATATTGAACGCCCAAATCGGGCGCGTCATCTCCGCCAATGCGGCGTTCGATCGTCACAGTGCCCGATTCCAGGCGCGTCGGGTAGGTCAAAATGCGCGCGACAACAGCATCACCCGGGTGGACACCCAGACGATCCGCCGAGGTATCCTCGGGCAAAATGAAGAAGTCGGCCTTCAGGCGCGAATCGAGCGGCTCAATCACACCGAGCGGACCGGCGGTCTGGTACGTGCCCACCACGCTTATAGCTGCGCGCTCAACCACGCCCTCGATCACGGCGCGACGCTCGCCATGCGGGCTGTTCTTAATGCTCACGGCAACGGTATCGCCGTCCATGATCTCGCGCTTGCCGCGGCCCATGACCTTGTAGTCGCCATTCTCGGTTATGACATAGGCACTGTGCTCATGGAGCTGCACGCGCCCGGTCAGGCTCGGACGGCGCTCGCTGCGCACCGGCCCGCGCTTATTGCGAGCTCCACGCTTATGCTTGTTATTGCGCCCCATGGCGCCTCCTAACTATCGATGGTCGTTTACACCCCAAGAGTCTACCCAAATGGTCCTTAGAGGACAGAGGAAAACGGATCACATAGATAGACCAGCGCCGCGATGATCCGCAATCCTGCCGTCCCCTAGGGATCAAAAAACGGGCCGCCCCATAAGAGACGACCCGTTGGAAGGGATGAATTCCAGGCGTGCCTACACGCGTAGGTAGCGGCGCATGGCGATGGCAGAACCAAAGAGACCGATAATCACGCCGACCAGAATCAGCGCAGCATAGGTCACCAGGTAGTACTGCATCGGCAGGGCAAACGACATCCAGCCGATGCTCTCCTGCAGACGCGGAATCATCAGATTGCGCAGCAGCTCCAGAACGCCGATGGAAAGCAGCGAGCCCAAAATGGCCTGCAGTACGCCCTCGGTGATAAACGGACCACGAATGAAGCCGTTGCTGGCGCCGACCAGACGCATAATCGCAATCTCACGACGACGCGCCGTGATGGACAGGCGAATCGTGTTGTTGATGAAGATGAATGCGATAAAGGTCAGAAGGCCAACGAGCACCACGGCGGCGATGCGGATGTAGTTGGTCACCTGGAACAGGCGGCTCACTTCCTCCTGGCCATACAGTACGCTCGCGTTGACGTCGCCGTCGTCCGCGATCTTTTGGAAGTCGGCATTCTTCTTGAGCTTCTTGGCCGTGCTCTCGACCTGAGACGGATCGTCCATCTCAATCGCAAACGAAGCCGGCAGCGGGTTCTGGCCATCGAGCGCGCTCATGGTGGCGTCGGCGTTGCCCGACATCTTGCTCGTATATTCGGCCAGCGCGTCGTCCTTGTCCTTATAGGTCACGGACTTGACGTTATTCCACGTCTTAAGCTCGGCCTCAAAAGCCTGAACATCGGCCTGATCGGCGTCATCACTAATGAACGCGTTGATGACAACCTGATCCTCGACGGTGCCGATCACGGAGTTCAGCATCGCGGAGCCCATGATAAACAGGCCGATGATAAACAGCGAAAGGAAGATCGTGATGACGGCGCCGAGCGAGGTAGTCCAGTTACGGAAGAAGTGGCTGATTGCCTCTTTGAAGGAGTAGCCCACGTTAGTTGGTGCCATAGTTGCCGTAACCTCCCCTCTCCTGGTCGCGGATAACGTGGCCGCCCTCGAGGGCGATCACGCGACGGTGCATGCTATCGACCATCTCGCGGTCGTGCGTGGCGACGATCACGGTGGTGCCGGTGCGGTTAATACGCTCGAGCAGCTTCATGATGCCCAGCGAAATCGCCGGGTCGAGGTTACCCGTGGGCTCGTCGCAGATCAGCAGCGGCGGACGGTTGACCATAGCGCGGGCGACGGCAACGCGCTGCTGCTCGCCACCGGAAAGCTGGTCGGGCAGCGAGTCCATCTGATCGGCAAGACCGACCAGACGCAGCACCTCGGGCACCTGGCTGCGAATGACGCCCTTGGGCTTGCCGATGCACTGCAGGGCAAACGCCACGTTTTCGTAGGCGGTCTTTTGCGGCAGAAGCTTAAAGTCCTGGAACACGGCGCCAATCTGGCGGCGCAGGAACGGAACCTTGCGGTTCTTGATCTTCATGAGGTCCTGACCGGCAACCAGGATGCGGCCGCTCGTCGGCTTGACGTCGCGGTTGAGCGTCGACAGCAGCGTGGTCTTACCCGAACCGGAGTGACCGACCAGGAAGACGAACTCGCCCGGATAGATCTCGATGTTGATGTCGTCGAGTGCAGGCTTGTTGGGCTGTGCCGGATAGATCTTGGTGACATGCTCCATAAGGATGACGGGCTCGACACCGGCCTGCTTGGCCATCTTCTTGCGGCTGGCCTGCGGATCGATGGGCGCAAACACCGACGTAAAATCGGGGTTGTTGAGCGCGTTATCGAGGCTTGCGACCTCGGCGGCCTGATCGCTCTCGACCACCGGGGCAGCAGGCTGCGTGGGGTCGGGAATAGCGGCAAAGAGACCGGACTGCGCAGGCTGAGGAGCCGGCGTCGCAGGGGCCATGGGGTCGGGAATGCCAGCCATGGTAGGCTGCGGCGTGGCAGCGCCAGCCTGAAGCTGCTCCACGCGAGCGGTCACGGCCTGAACGGGCTCAAAACCCGCCGTGCCGGAAAGCGCGACATCGCTGGTTGGATTGTAGGCAAAGGGATCGGATGCCGGCTGTGCCTGATCTGCCGGCTGAGCGGGGGCCTGAGCAACAGGCTGGCCCTCTGAATCCGGAGTGGCGAAACGACTGCCCTGGACGCCTGCCTGCGTCTTGGGGGCATCATCGCCCGCACCGGAGGTACGGAAGTGGTTACCCACTGGTGCTCCTTATCGTCGTGCGTTTAAACTACATGAGCGCTTAGTATTTTAGCAGCATTAGCTTTGCTGCACATAAGAAGCATGGCCGTGTTTGGGTCCCTCCGGCCGGACACAGGGGTACTCTCCAAATCGTCCTCGGACATGTCGGAGCCCCCGCTGCGCACTACGTGCGGCGGGGCTCCTCCGTCCTGCGGAAAGATTTGGAGAGTAACCCTGTGCCCGGCCTGCGGCAACTAAGGGGTCGCCGCGTTTCTATTAGGTGCAGCAAATGCATGCTTGGGAGGGTCTGAATTGCACTTTGCTGGGATGGGCCCTTATCCCAATAGAAATCCTGCTTGATACGGCCTCTTTAGAAGTTGCGGTGAAATAGGGACTGTTTTAGCAGTTAAAAGCCCTAATCAGTCCTTATTTCACCGCAACTTATATTGGGGCTCATTGTTGCGCAACTTGGATTTGAATTATCGCTTTACAGTTGCCTCGATAGGAACGCCTATGGTTGTGGGAGGCTAGTATGAATTGTCCTTATTGTGGGGCCGAGTTGCGCGATGGCGTGAGGTACTGCACGGCGTGCGGGGCTGCCGTCAATGGCATCTCTGCTGATTCTGGGCTTCGAGTAAAGCCTCGGAACCACGTTGCGGTCATCCTTGCCTGCATGCTGGTAATTGGCATTATCGGCGGTAGCTGTTTGGGTCTTTATCTGCGGCAGATTTTTTCCCACTTTATATCGGCTCATTCGGAGCACGCTATCGTGCTCAACATCTCTGCCACAGGTTGGGATACCGATAGCGGGGCCTCACGTGTCCCAATACACATTACGGGCAAGACTGTCGACGGGATAACGGTCGACAAGGTTGAGTTCGTCGCCTCCGACGGTTCCGGTATCAGCCTCATTCAAGGTGTGTACACGCTCGAGGCGGCAGGTTCCCCCATCACCACCGATGGCAAGATTTATCAAATTCCCTGTACGAGCGCGACGATCGTCCTCGACGATGTCTTTGCCGCAGGCGAAACGATCAATCTCGCCGAGCTCGCTGAGCAGGATTCGATACTCACCTTCTGTCCCATCGTTGCCGGCGATATGACCAACGACGAAATCTATGATGCCGCCCTGCTCGCCATGACATATAAAGGCGACGACGCCCCCGATGTTGCCGCACTGTGCCAAGCGGCAATCGATCGACGTGCCGCCGCCAGCACAAGCGGGAACGCCTTCGAAAGTTGCGGTGAAATACGGATTAATTGAGCCTTTAGGCTGGCAAAACAGTCCTTATTTCACCGCAACTGAAACGGGGGCGTCCTCTTTGAGGACGCCCCCGTTCTGGCTTGTTTGCGGTTGTCGAAGCGATGTTTTGCCTCGTCTTGCCTTATGCCAAGAACTCCTTGGTGGTCGCCACGATGTTGGCGGCGTCCAGGCCATACTTGTGCAGGAGCTCGGCACCCGGACCGGACTCGCCAAAGGTGTCGTTGACGCCGATCTTCTTGAGCGGCGTCGGGCACTGCTCGCACAGGACGTCGGCAACGGCGCTGCCCAGGCCACCGATCACGGAGTGCTCCTCGACGGTCACGACGTGGCCGGTCTTGGTGGCGCTCTTGACGATCAGGTCGGCGTCGATGGGCTTGATGGTGTGCATGTTGATGACCTCGGCGTCGATGCCCTCGGCAGCGAGCTGCTCGGCGGCCTCGAGAGCCTCGCCGACCATCAGGCCGCAGGCGATGATGGTCACATCGGCGCCCTCGCGCATGACAATGCCCTTACCCAACTCGAACTTGTAAGTCTCGGGGTCGTTGATAACCGGCGAGGCCAAACGGGCGAAGCGCATGTACACCGGACCGTCGCACTCGTAGGCGGCGCGCGTCACGGCGCGGGCCTCGACGTCGTCGGCAGGAACGATCACGGTCATGCCAGGGATGACGCGCATGAGGGCGATATCCTCGCAGCACTGGTGCGTGGCACCATCCTCGCCCACCGAGATACCGGCGTGCGTGGCACCGATCTTAACGTTGAGGTGCGGGTAGCCGATGGAGTTACGGACCTGCTCAAAAGCGCGGCCGGCTGCGAACATGGCAAAGGTGCTCGCAAAGGCAACGCGGCCGGTGGTCGCGATACCGGCGGCGACACCCATCAGGTTGCTCTCGGCAATGCCCACATCGAAGAAGCGGTCGGGGCAGGCGGCCTTAAACTTGCCGGTCTGCGTGGCGGCGGCCAGGTCGGCGTCGAGAACCACAAAGTCATCGTGCTCGTTGGCGAGCTCGACGAGGGCCTCGCCGTAGCTTACACGCGTGGCGATTTTCTTGACGTCTGCCATCCTAGAGCTCCTCTCCGGCGGCCGTGAGCTCTGCCATGGCCTGCTCAAACTGTTCATCGTTGGGGGCCTTGCCGTGCCAACCAACCTGGTTCTCCATAAAGGACACGCCCTTGCCCTTCAGGGTCTCGGCGATAATGGCGGTCGGCTGGCCCTTGGTAGCGCGAGCCTCGGCAAAGGCGGCGCGAATCTGATCGAAATCGTTGCCGTCGGCAAGCTCCACCACGTGGAACTTAAAGGCGCGGAACTTGTCGGCGAGCGGCATGGGGTCGTTGACCTCCTCGACGGGGCCATCGATCTGCAGGCCGTTGTGGTCGACGATCACGCAGAGGTTATCGAGCTGCTGGTTGCCGGCAAACATGGCGGCCTCCCAGACCTGGCCCTCCTCGCTCTCGCCATCACCCAGCAGGGCGTAGGTGCGATAGTCATCGCCCCAGTGCTTGGCGGCAACGGCCATGCCCACGGCGGCGGAGATGCCCTGGCCGAGCGAACCGGTGGACATGTCGACGCCCGGGGTGTCGTTCATGTTGGGATGACCCTGCAGGTGGCTACCGATGTGGCGCAGCGTCTCGAGATCCTCTTTGGGGAAGAACCCACGCTCGGCGAGCACGGCGTACAGACCCGGAGCACAGTGGCCCTTGGAGAGCACAAAGCGATCGCGGTCGGCCTTGCGGGGATCGGCCGGGTCGACGTTCATTTCCTCAAAGTACAGATAGGTCATGATGTCGGCAGCGCCGAGCGAACCGCCCGGATGGCCGGACTTGGCAGCGTGCACGCCGGTGACGATGCCCTTCCTTACCTCGTTGGCAACCTTTTTGAGCTCTTCGTCGCTCATTGTGCCTTCCTTTCATCCTCATTAGACAAAATGCGCACGGCACGGAAAGGTAGTCCCAACACAGCCGCAATGCACGTACGTCATTCATTATGCTGGAAACTGATGGCTTTACCAGAGTTTTTATCATTATTTGAACAATTTAGCAGGCAGAACCGCTGATGAAACGGTTTATCAATGTGAACGTCTTTTGGATGGAACGCGGTCGCACCTACGCGCTAATGTCCTTGAATCCCTCGCCGAAGGCTTCCGTAACGTCAGCGACCGTCACAATGGCGCGAGGATCGCGCTCGCGCACGATCGTCTTGAGGGTATTGAGCTCTCGACGGCTCACGATGACCATAATCACCGGCTTCTCGGCACCCGAATACATGCCAGTCGCCTTAAACTTGGTACAACCACGACCCAGGCCATACATGATATCGGCAGCGATATCAGGGAACTTGTCCGAGATGATGAGGACCATACGGCGTTTGTTGCCACCATCGACCACGGCATCGATCACGTAGCCGCTAATGACCATCGAAAGTCCTGCATATAGCGCGTTTTCGATTGAAAAGACCGGAGCCGACAGCGCGCACACGGCAACATCGATTGCCATGACGGTCGAACCCACCGGCAGCGAGGTCTTACGCGAGATGATTTGGCCAATAGTGTCCGAGCCGCCGGTGTTGGCGCCGGCGCGCAACACCATGCCGTAACCGATGCCCGTGATAATGCCGCCCCACATAGCGGGAAGCATCAGGTCTGCATGTGCCAGAGGCGCTACAAACGGGGCGAACAGATCGGTAAAGAAGCCCAGCAGCACAAAGCCCGTCGCGGTCTGCACCACGTAGAACATGCCGCCCTCGCGCATAACGACCAGCAGCAGCAAGGCATTCATCACGATGGTCTGGATACCGACGGGAAGCGACACGCCTCGCGCCGCGCCGACTGCCTGGATAATAGTCGCAAGGCCCGTAACGCCACCGGCGGCAAGACCATTGGGAATCAAAAACAGGTCGGTCGCGATGGCGGCCAAGGCACACCCCAACATGATCTGGGGCAGATCGTGAAAGAAGTTCATCGAAAGAATGCGCTTGATGTCCAGACGATATGCCATGCTGCCTCCCTCAAAAAAGCGCACCCAAACGGATGCGCTTTGAACTTCTTCTTGTATTCGATTCTACCGATTCGCCGGACAAAAACCACCCCTGCGCAGGGTTTGCTCTGGATACAAAACCACCCTGCTGGGAGGGTTTTAATCCATTTCCACATAAACCGGGCGGTTTATGCAGATGGGGTCTCCGCGTCAGCGTTACCGGTGGCCCAGCGATGGTAGCCAATAACAAACGGGTCCAGGTCGCCATCGTCAAGAACGGCCTCGACATTGCTGGTCTCCACGCCCGTGCGTAGGTCCTTGACCATCTGGTACGGGTAGAGCACGTAGCTGCGAATCTGGTTGCCAAAACCAATCGTGGTCTTGGGTCCGCGGATCTCATCGAGCGCCTCGGCGCGCTTCTCGAGCTCAATCTCGTACAGGCGAGCCTTGAGGATCTGCATGCACGCGGCCTTGTTCTGGATCTGGCTGCGCTCGTTTTGGCAGGTGACCACAATGCCGCTGGGGAAATGCGTCACGCGCACGGCGGAGTCGGTGGTGTTAACGCCCTGGCCGCCCGGGCCGCTCGCGTGGTACACGTCCACGCGGATGTCATCGGGACTGATCTCGATGTCGATATCATCGGGTAGCACGGGGATGACCTCGACGCCGGCAAACGTGGTCTGGCGGCGCTTCTTGTCGTCGGTGGGGCTAATGCGAACCAAGCGGTGGACGCCGGCCTCGGCGCGCAGCATGCCAAATGCGTCCTTGCCCTCGACAGTAAAGGTCGCGCGGTCGATGCCGATGACCTCGGCTGCGGGACAGTCGTTGATGGTGACCTTCCAGCCGCGACGCTGACAGTACTTCATGTACATCTTAAAGAGCATGAAGGTCCAGTCCTGGGCCTCCAGACCACCCTGTCCGGGCTTGATGGTCACAATGGCATCGCCGTGATCGAACTCACCGGTAAACCAGCTCGAAAGCTCGAGCTCATCGATGGCACGGGCCAGGCGCTCAGCCGTGGCTGTAGCCTCCTCGCGAAGGGCGACGGCGTCGGGGTCATCCCCCATCTCCTCGGCAAGCTCCAGCGCGGCGCGGGCATCGGAAAGCTCGCCGCGCGCGGTGTCCACGGCAGCGATATCTTCCTTGGTACGCGCGATCTCCTCCATGGTGGCACGGGCGGCGTCGGCGTCATCCCAAAAGCCAGGGGCAACACTTTTGGCCTCAAGCTCGGTCACGCGCGTGCGCTTTTCGTCCAAATGGAGATACGACTCGACCTCGCCGAGCCGGTCCGCGAACGCGTCCAGCTCGGCGGGCGTTACCTCTAAAGCCTCAGCCATTAACGATTCCTGCCGTGGCAGTACTTAAACTTCTTGCCGCTACCGCAGGGGCACGGGTCGTTGCGGCCCACGTTGACGTACGGATCGTCGCTCTCGGACTTGCGATAGGTGGTCACCTTGCCACCGTTGTTGACGGCAGCCGGTCCGCCTTGGACAGCCGTGCGGGCCTGCACCTGCGCCTGCTTGCGCAGCACCGAGTCGCCGTTATCACCATCGACCTCGGCAGGACCGGAGAAGCGCGCGCCCTCGAGCGCGGGCTCTTCCTTGTGCTCCACGGCACGCGGGGCAGCCTTGATCTCGATGCGCAGAACCGTGCGCAGGTAATCCTCATACATGGTATCGACGAGTATCTGGAACGCGCCGTAGGCCTCGGTCTTGTACTCAACCAGCGGGTCGCGCTGGCCAAAGCCGCGCAGCCCGATGCCGGTCTTAAGGTAGTCCATCTCCTGCAGGTAGTTCATCCAGCGGGTATCGATGACGCGCAGCATGACCTGAGTGTTGAGCTCGCGCATCAGGTCCTCGCCCAAGCGCTCGGCCTTCATGTTGTAGCACTTCTCTACGTAAGCCAGGACATCGGCAGCCAGGGCCTCATAATCCTCGTCGGGGAACTTCGGCGTATCGATGTGGCCGGTGAGCTCCACAACCCACTTGCGCAGGCCCTCCAGGTCGCGCTCGCCATCGTGACTGTCCTTGGTGCAGAACTCCTGCACGCAGCGGTACACGGTGTCGTGCATGACCTCGGTGATGTGGTCGGTCAGGTCCTTGCCGTCCAGAATCTTATTGCGCTCGGCGTAGATGACCTGGCGCTGCTTGTTCATGACGTCGTCGTACTCAAGGACGCTCTTACGCATGGAGAAGTTGATGCTCTCGACCTTGTGCTGGGCGCTCTCGACGGCCTTGGAGATGATCTTGTGCTGGATGGGCATGTCGTCGCCCATGTCGGCCGTGACCATCATCTTGGAGACGCGGTCCATCTTGTCGCCGCCGAACAGGCGCATGAGGTCGTCCTCGAGCGACAGGTAGAACTGGGTCTCGCCCGGATCGCCCTGACGGCCGGAGCGGCCGCGCAGCTGGTTGTCGATACGACGGGACTCGTGGCGCTCGGTGCCGATAACGGTCAGGCCACCGGCGGCAAGCACTCGCTCGCGCTCGGCCTTGCAAGTCTCCTTGGCCTCGGCGTTAAACTGCTCGAGCTGCTCGGGCGTCACGTCCTCCATGGTCAGGCCCTCGTACTCCAGGCGCTCGCGCACCAGCTCGTCGGGGTTGCCGCCCAGCAGGATGTCGGTGCCACGACCGGCCATGTTGGTGGCAATGGTCACGGCGCCGTAACGTCCTGCCTGGGCCACGATATGGGCCTCGCGCTCGTGGTGCTTGGCGTTGAGGACCTCGTGCGCGATGCCGCGCTTGGTAAGGGCGGCAGACAGCTTCTCGGAGCTCTCGATGGAGACGGTGCCCACCAGGACCGGCTGGCCCTTGGCGTGACGACGCTCAACGTCGTCGGCAACGGCGTTGTATTTAGCCTGAATGGTGCGGTACACCAGGTCCTCGTGGTCCACGCGCTGCACGGGCTTGTTGGAGGGGATGACCTCGACGGGCAGCTTGTAGATCTCGCGGAACTCGGCATCCTCGGTAAGTGCCGTGCCGGTCATGCCGGAGAGCTTGTCATACAGACGGAAGTAGTTCTGCAGGGTGATGGTGGCCAGGGTCTGGTTCTCCTCGCGCACGAGCACACCCTCTTTGGCCTCGATGGCCTGGTGCAGGCCCTCAGAATAGCGGCGGCCCTCCATGATGCGGCCGGTGAACTCGTCGACGATCTTGACCTCGCCGTTGGTGACCACGTACTGCTTGTCGCGGTGGAACATGTACTGGGCCTTCAGCGCCTGCTGCAGGTGGTTGACCAGCTGGCCGGAGAGATCAGCATAGATGTCATCGATACCCAGGCGGCGCTCGATTTTCTTAAGGCCGCGCTCGGTGGCGGCGATGGTGTGCTTGGCCTCGTCCATGACGTAGTCGCCCGTGGGCTCCACGTCCTCGGTGGCGGTAAGCATGTCGTGCGACACGTCCTCGCCGCGCTCAAGGCCACGCACAGCACGCGCGAAGTCCTTGTAGGTACTGGCGGACTTGGTGCCAGCGCCCGAGATAATGAGCGGCGTCCTGGCCTCATCGATCAGGATGGAGTCAACCTCGTCGACGATGGCGTAGTTGTGGCCGCGCTGCACGCGCTGCTCGGGACGGGTAACCATGTTGTCGCGCAGGTAATCAAAGCCGAACTCGGAGTTGGTGCCGTAGGTGACGTCGGCCTGGTAGGCCGGGCGCTTGAGCTCGAGCGGCATGTTGTTCTGGAGCAGACCGACGGTCATGCCCAGGTACTTATAGATGCGGCCCATCCACTCGGAGTCACGCTTGGCAAGGTAATCATTGACAGTAACGACGTGCACGCCCTTGCCGGCAATAGCGTTGAGATAGCCGGCCAACGTGGAGACGAGGGTCTTACCTTCGCCGGTCTTCATCTCGGCGATGCGGCCCTCGTGCAGTGCCATGGCGCCAATGAGCTGCACGTCAAAGTGGCGCATACCCATGGTGCGCTTGGAAGCCTCACGCACGGTGGCAAAGGCCTCGGGGAGCATGTCGTCGAGCGACTCGCCGTTGGCGTAACGCTCGCGGAACTTATCGGTCTGGCCGCGGAGTTGGTCCTCGGTCATCTTCTCAAACTGGGGCTCAAGACCGTTGATCTGGTCGACGATCTTGTAGTAGCGCTTAAGGTCCTTATCGGATCCAAAGGACAGCAGCTTTGACATGAATCCCATGTGGTTTTCCTTTTTGGCCATCGCCCACGCCATGCAGCCTCGGGCGAGTTAAACACAGATAAATGTACTTTAGCCAAACAGGACGCGGCCTATACGGTCGACCTCGACCGCCACGTAATAACTACGACCCGACCTGCCAAACAGGGACAGGTTTATTTTGGCAGGTTTTATCTGGGCAAACGCTACACGGACCTGTCCCCCTTCGCACCAATTTGGTGCCATGGGAGCAGGTCCGTTTGCACCAATAAAATGAAAAGGGCCGCGCACCCAAATGGGTGCGCGGCCCTCATGCCATGAATGCGAGTGTTTCCGCGGCGAGCTATTTACTCAGCAGCCTCGGTGGTCTCGGCCTCGGCAGCGGCCTCCTCGACGGGAGCCTCTGCGGGAGCCTCGGCGGCCTGCTTGGCAGCCTCCTCGGCAAACTTAGCAGCACGCTTGGCCTTCTCGGCAGCCTTAGCCTCAGCGGCGGCCTTGCGAGCGGCCTCGGCCTCAGCAGCCTTGGCAGCCTTGGCAGCCTTGGCCTCCTCGGCCTTCTTGAGCTGGGCGGCAGCGGCGCCACCGAACTTGTCGGCGAAGCGCTGGACGCGTCCACCGGTGTCGACGAACTTCTGCTGGCCGGTGTAGAACGGGTGGCACTCGTTGCAAAGCTCGACCTTCATCTCGGACACGGTTGCGTGCGTCTTGAAGGTGTTGCCGCAGGAGCACGTCACCGTGCACTCGACATACTGGGGATGGATACCCTGCTTCATGGTAGGACTCCTTATTAGTCAGGCGCTGGTTACCGATCAGCGCATAAGGCGTCTTGGTTTCCGACCAAGACAACAAACTCGGCTATGGTACCACGGCACCGCGTGTCCCACAAAAGGTTCACGGTCTTTTCGGAACGACACGAATCTGACCCATCGAAACACATCTCCACCGTTCCTTCAACTGGGAAAATGCCGTCCCCGGGGCCTGAGAAGGGCCCCGGGGACGTTCGACTGACTGCGGGAACGGCCTTTCCGCTCAATGTGTTCGGCTGAGATCGGAAATCAACCGTTTCATGTCATTCACCTCCCTCGTATGTATCGAGGTATTCCTGCTTGAGCGTCTGCGAGGACGACTTGATCT
>NZ_QRVE01000010.1 GCF_003462685.1 Collinsella sp. AF23-4AC
GCGGGTGGTTTAAAGCTGGCCGCTGCGCGGCCAGCAGACTAAAGTCTTGAAACGAAAAGACCCGGCTTAGGGCCGGGTCCGAATGCGCATGCCTATTGACAATGGCTTTCTCATATTACAAAAAAGCTCCCATTGCTGGGAGCTCTTTCATTTAATGGTGCGGGCGAAAGGACTTGAACCTTCATGGGGTTGCCCCCATACGGACCTGAACCGTACGCGTCTGCCAATTCCGCCACGCCCGCGTGCAGAAATTAGAATAACGGAGCGCCACCACGAACGCAAGAACTATTTTTGAAAAAGTTTGCAGGCATTTTCCCAAGCGGCTTGCGCGATTGTTTCGGCGTCCTCACCAGTGCGATCGACACGGTCGTTAACCAGCGCGTTTGCCGTAATGGAGATCATTGCGGGCTCGCATTCAAGACCGCGGATGGGCTCCGGAGCCATATACGGGCAATCCGTCTCGAACAAAATTCGATCGAGTGGGGTTGCCGCAAATGCCTCGCGCACGTCGTCGTTGCGCTTAAAGGTGGCCGCACCACCATAGGCGATATAGCAGCCCAGCTCCACAAAGCGCTCCATCGTGGCGCGGTCCTCGCCAAAGCAGTGCAGCACACAACCGGCCTGGGGCACGCCCACCTCACGAAGCACGTTGTAGGCGTCCACGTGCGAGGTACGCTCCTGGTCCGTGTCCTCGTGACGCAGATGCAGCTCCACCGGCACATTGCAGCGCACGGCGACTTCGAGCTGACGTGCCATGCAATCAATCTGCACGCTGTGGGGCGCCGGCGTGATGTCGTCGTCGTAATCCATGTGGTAGTCCAGACCAATCTCGCCGATACCGGCACACAAAGGGTCATCAAGCGCAGCAACAACCTGCGCGTGAATGTCGTCGGTATAGTCCGGCGCGCCATACGGATGCACGCCGGCAAGATACTTGATCTGCGGGATATCCTGCATCGGCAGAATCTCGCGCGTCAGCCAGTCGCTATAGTCCGTCACGCTGCGCTTGTCGGCGATGGGGTCGAAGACCGTCACCAACAGGTCGATGCCTGCCGCCTTGGCACGCACGAGTGTCTCAGGCACATCCTTGCCCCAGAACGAAAGCAGATGCGCATGTGTGTCGGCAAGCGGCGCCAGCGGCACCGGGCAGGCCACCGTTTTCTTCTTTTTGGTAAACGTCACGCGTTCGGCATTAGGCGTCATGGATTAGCTCCTGAGCCAAGCGGACAAAGGCGGCGACGTCGAGCGTCTCGGCGCGCGTGGTGGGTGCGATACCGCAAGCCTCAAAGGCGGCATCGAGCACGTCCTTGGCAAAGCCGTTGGCGCTCATGGAATTGCGGATGGTCTTGCGACGCTGAGCAAATGCAGCGTCAATCACACGGGCCACAAATTCGCGATCGAGTCCTTCGGGCACCACACCGTCAACACGGTCGATACGCACGACGGCCGAGTCCACGTGTGGCGCCGGCATAAAGCAACGCGGCGGCACCTCAAAGCGACCCGTCACCTGCGCATACAGGCCAAGCTTTGCCGTATAGCCGCCATAGGTCTTGTTGCCCGGCACTGCGGCAATGCGATCGGCAACCTCCTTTTGAACCATGACGACGGCACGTTTGAGCGCGGGCATCGTCTGGAAGAACTGCAGGATGATCGTCGCCGCCACGTTATAGGGCAGGTTCGCGACAAATACCGTCGGCTCACCGCCCGCAGCCTGCTCAATCTGCCCCGGCGTCACCCTGAGCGCGTCGCCCATGATAAAGCGGAAGTTGGCGTAGTCGGTGGCATGGGCGTCGAGCACCGGCTCAAGCTCGGGATCGGCCTCAATGGACGTAACGCACGCCGCTTCCTGCAGCAGCGCAAGTGTCAACGTACCGCAACCCGGACCCACCTCGAGTACGCGCTCGTCACCTGCAAGCTCGGCAAGCTCGCAGATACGCTCGATCACATGATTGTCGATTAGAAAGTTCTGGCCCAGGCGATGCTTGGTCGCAAGGCCAAACTCCTCCAGCAGCTCCCTGGTGGCCGTGGGGTTTGCCAAAGGCGAAGTTGTCATGGTTGCCTCCTTAGCATGATGGCGGCGTCTTGAAACAAAAGGGCATGGACCGTGGCGGCCATGCCCTTACAGCTAAACAGCAAATTGCCGATATGGCGCTCGCGCGGTCTCTACGCCAGACGCGGGAACAGCGGATCGCCCTTCTCGACGGACTGACCGCCGGCAAGCAGGCCCCAAGTGCAAATGCCCTTGAGGTCGTCGCTCGCGGCCTCGCCCTCACAGGACAGACGGCGCAGAGCCTCGACAGAAGTCTGGGGCATGAGCGGCATCAGCAGGTGGGCGGCGATGCGGATGGCCTCGAGCAAGTTGTAGATCACAAATGCCAGTTCGTCAGCCTTGGCCTCGTCCTTGGCAAGCGCCCAGGGCTCGGAGTCCTCGATGTAGTGGTTGGCGGCATGGATGAGCTCCATGACCTCGTCCTTAGCTCCACCGTAATCGAGCACGTCCATCTTGGCCATGTAGCGCTCGACCAAACCGTCGGCAATCTTTGCCAGCGGGTTATCGAACGCGTCGGCAGACGCCGGTTTAGCCGGGGCGCAGCCGTCAAAGTACTTTGCGCTCATGTTGAGCGAACGCGAAATGAGGTTGCCCCAGCTGTTGGCCAGATCGGCGTTGTAGACCTGCTCCATGCGATCGAAGCTGATGGCGCCGTCGGTGCCGGGGACCACGTCGGTCATAAAGTAATAGCGGTAGCCCTCGACGCCCAGCATGTCGATAACATCCTGCGGAGCGATGGCGTTGCCGCGGCTCTTGGACATCTTCTCGGCCTTGCCGGTCTCGGCATTGCGCACGGTCAGGAAGCCGTGGGCAAAGACGTGCTCGGGCAGGGCCTCGCCGATGGCCATGAGCATGGCGGGCCAAATGACGCAGTGGAAGCGGATGATGTCCTTACCCACGATGTGGAACTGCGCGGGCCAGCGATAGGCCAGCTCGGCACGCGCCTCATCGGTGTCGACACCGTAGCCGACGGCTGTCATATAGTTGAGCAGTGCATCGAACCACACGTAGGTCACGTGACCCTCGTCAAACGGGACCTGAATGCCCCAGTCAAAGCTCGTACGGCTCACGGAAAGGTCGTTAAGGCCGCCCTCGACAAAGCTGCGTACCTCGTTCATACGGAACGCAGGCTCGACAAAGTCGGGGTGCTCGTCATAGAGCTTGAGAAGCTTGTCCTGGAAAGCGGAAAGCTTAAAGAAGTAGGACTCCTCCTGCACGCGCTCAAGCGGACGGTGGCAGTCGGGGCACAGGTGCTGGCCGACGCTGCCGTACTCCTCGTCGCCCTTCTGGACCTGCGTATCGGTGAAGTAGGTCTCGTCAGGCACGCAATACCAACCGTCGTAGCTGCCCTTATACAGGTAACCGGACTCCTTCATGCGCTCCCACAGGTACTGCACGGCATGATGCTGGCGCGGCTCGGTGGTGCGGATGAAGTCGTCGTTGGAAATCTCGAGCTTGCTCCAAAGCTCCTTGAAGTGCGGGGCCTGGCTATCGGTCCACTCCTGCGGCGTCATGCCATGCTTGGCTGCGGCCTCGGCGACCTTCTCGCCGTGCTCGTCCATGCCGGTCAGGAACTTGACGTTATAGCCGGCGGAGCGGCGATAACGAGCCTGAACGTCGGCGATGATGGTGGAATAAGCCGTGCCCAGGTGCGGATCGGCGTTGACGTAGTAGATGGGCGTCGTGATAAAGAACGAAGGCTTGCTTTGATCCATGGGGTTTGTCCTCCAGAAAAACGTTGCATACAGAGGATGATTCTAGCGCAAGGGCTGGATATCCTCCATCTATTGCATATCGAGCACCATGGCATAGACATCGCGCTTGCGGCGCGAATACTTCTGAGACAGGCGCTTGGCCACCGCAGATGCGGGCTCCCCCTCCTCGAGCGCGGCGCGGATATCCTCGCGCAGGGCCTCGTCGGGATCCGCTACCGCAGCGCCAACCGGCGCGATGCCGGCCTCCTCATCCTCGCTCGGCGGCGCGATGACCAGCGCAATCTCGCCCTTTACCTCGCCGCGAGCACGCAGCTCCTCGGCAAGCTGGTCAGCGGGCCCGCGCAAGACCTCCTCGTGCAGCTTGGTGAGTTCGCGGCAGACGGCAACCTCACGCTGGGGAAAGACCTCCGCCACGGCCTCGAGCGTCGCCACGATGCGATGTGGAGACTCGTAGAAGATGAGTGCGCCGGGCACCACGGCAAGGCGCTGCAAACGGCGCACACGGTCGCCGTGCTTTCGGCCCAAAAAGCCCTCGAAGAAAAAATGCTCGCAGGGAATGCCGGACGAAACAAGCGCCGTGACGCAAGCAGAGGGCCCGGGAATAACTTCGACGGGCACATCGGCCTCACGTGCCGCCTCGATCAGCGCCTGGCCGGGATCGGACACGCTCGGCATGCCGGCGTCCGAGGCAAAGGCGAGGGTCTCCCCCGCCAGCAGACGGTCGACCAGGCCGGCAGCGCGGCTGGCGATCACATTCTCGTCGCAACGGACAAGCGGCTTGGAAATGCCCAGGTGCATCAGCAGCTTTGACGTCACACGCGTGTCTTCGCAGCAGATGGCATCGGCGGCGGCAAAAGCCTCACCAACGCGCGGGGACAGGTCGCCCAGGTTGCCGATGGGCGTGCCGACCACATAGAGTTTGCCCGTATGGGCGCTATTTTGCGTCATATCAACCTATTCAATCATGCCGCGCTCGAGCGTACCGAGCGCCGCGCGGGCGTCCCATGCTGCAATGCGCTTCTCGGTCTTCCACGTTTGGAAGAACCAGCCAGCCGCCGGCGCAAACGATGCCAGCTGGTTGGCGATAAACACGCGCTCGTAGGCATTGCGGCCCTCGGGCGTAACCGACGAGTTGGCAAAGATCGCCGCGCCCGACCATTCGCCCACCAGCACGGGGAACCCAGTCGAAATCGCTTCTTTAAGTTCGCGCTTGTTACGCGAAATCGCCGTCGTCAGCCCGCGAGGGCTCGTGATGTCGAGCGCATACTCGTCGCGGTAATGGTACAGGTGAAGGTCCATGTAGACGTTCTTGTACTTGGCGCCGCGCATAAAATGCTTCCACTCGCTGGGATGCCCCGACGACGAGAAGACGACGATCTTATCCTCGGGCATATACGAACGGACGAGCTCGTAGGCATCGCGATAGAAATTGCGCAGGTAGTGAGCGGGAATGCCATCCGTCATGGTGAAGAGGCTCTTGCGAACGCTCATCTGCGGCGTGTCCAGCAGCTCAATGCCCAGCAGGCTCTCGGCCTCGCCATAGCGATCGGCCAAGCGCTCGAGCACGTCGAGTGCGACATGACGGCCGTTGGTGGACGAATGCCACTCGGCGACAGCCTCCGGCGTGGTGGGCGAATCGTTGGAATCGCCCTGGCCACCGGGCACAGTTGCCAGATCGAGCAGCACGCGGATATCGTACTTGGCAGCCCACTCAATCGCACGGTCAATGTAGTCGACAACCGAGATGTAGGACGCATCGGACTCCTGTGAGCCAAAGGCATACCAGGGCACCGGCAGACGCACGGCATTGAGGCCAATCTGCGCCATGCGGCGGAAATCGTCCTCGCTCACAAACGTCTCGTAATGACGGCGCATGCGCTCGTTATAGGCGGCGGTACCCATGGCCTCCTGCAGCTCGGCTGCGTTGGATGCACCGGTCGCCGCGTACAGCGACGGGGTCACCCAAGGCTCGGGAATAAACCAGCCAGAGAGATTAACGCCGAGTATCCTCTCCATCACTGCCCCCTTCGGATCATGCAGGTCGAACCCGCATCGTATTGCATAGGATAAGTATCGTTTTGAGTATACCCGCGTGTGCGGACAGGCGACCGAACGGTCTGTAAAGTGATGCGAAAGTGGGAGGAATGTCTGGGGCGGGCGGGCTCGGAATGGTGCGACGAGGTGTGTACGCGCGCCGGAGGCAGGCACCGGAAATCGCGTCCCGTTCTATCGCTCAATAATGGGGCGCATTTTCCGTTAGCAGGCCCAACCGGAAAGCGCGACCCGCAATTTCGCGTCATTCCGGGTCGCGCTTTCCCAGACAGGCCCGAAGCGGAAAGTGTGTCCCGTTCTGAGCCCTTATTCTGGGACGCAGTTTCCGCAGAACCCTACATAAAAGAAAAGGACCCCTTTGCAGAGGTCCTAGTCAATTCAAGGTGGCGGGGAAGGGAATCGCGTCCGCGCGCTGCGCGGACGGACCGCTGCGGCGCTTACGCGCCTTGCGAGCTGCGCTGGCAAACGCTTACGCGTTTACTCAGCTCCGCGCCCTCACGGGGTTCGATTCCATGTGGGGGCTGCATAAAAGAAAAGGACCCCTTTGCAGAGGTCCTAGTCAATTCAAGGTGGCGGGGAAGGGAATCGAACCCCTGACACGAGGATTTTCAGTCCTCTGCTCTACCAACTGAGCTACCCAGCCATTTGAGGTGTGCCTTGTTTCAAGGCTTGATTAGTATAACCAAGGACGCGTTCCGGTCAACCGAGAATTTTAAAAAAGTTTTTGAGCACAGCCTCGGTTCTTTAAATCGGCACGTCAGAGGCATCAGCCGGCAGCAAGAAGTTTTTCGCTCAGAGCCGCACGGGCAAACTCACTTGGCGTCATCCCCTCGGCAGCCGCCCGTCGACGAATGGCCTCCTTCATTCCCAGAGGAATCTTGACCGACAGCGTTGCCGTCCCCTCACCTGAGAGTGGGGGCCGTCCATGCACGATCCCACCAACGGTGTGTTCGCCATCCGGAAACTCTCCGCGCTCGTACGACTCGCACCACGCGTCAATCATTTCATCCGTTACAACCTGACCATTAGCGGCCGTATACGTCTTGCCCATCATCGACCCCTTCCGTCAGGTGCTTTTTAGCGTTGGGATGGATCTCGACATCCATGCATCTTCTCCTCCATCTTACCCAATTTCGTATGACGAAAGTCCGCTGTCGCCAATTCTTAAGCCGGCACGCGTTGGAGAGCAGGGGTCGAAACAATGATTGAAGGGCGCTCTAGTGCGGCCCAGGCGCCGGGGCAGGAGCACATACGCCAGGGACGTACGTTTTCGTAGCGCGCGAGGATATTGCCGTCGCGATCGATGAAGGCGATGTCGATGGGATAGGCCATAAAACACGTATGGACCGAAGAGCAGCGTGGAAATGCCATGACGAGCGGCAGACCGTTGGCGGCAACCGGACACCGTCCCAGCATGCCGCGCAGGCGCACGGCAAACGACTCCGCCACCGCAAACTCGGCCGGCGTCCAACCCAGCCTGTTGAGTGCCCGCGCGTAGGCGATGTAGGACGAGACCGCGGTCACATGACCACCCCCGGACGCCATGGATCGACCGTCACCGCGCGCTCGTGCGACAACGTTGTCGGCGCCCCCAGCGGAACGCCAGCGATGCTGAGAGAAGTCGGCCACGGCTCATAGTGCATGGTGCAGGTGTAGGTCCTAAACGTACCGGATAGGGAGAGCAGACCACCATCCGATGCCTCCGCGCCTTGCTCGCTCGACACTTCGATCTGCAAGTCATAGCCTTCCATGGCATTCAGAATTTGCGTCTGAACCGTCGCCGAGGCATCGGCAGAGCTTTCGTCGCCCTCCCCGCTCGGCGCCACGGCGTGCGCCAACACGATGTCGGGCACCACGCGGTCGAAGCGTGCGACCGCACCGGCAAAGACCATGACGTTGTACACAATGAGTGCCAGCACCAGCAAAACGGGCGCAACCACTGCTATCTCCACCGTCGCTTGGGCGCGCTCCTCGCGCAGACGCATGCGGATACTCATTACGACCCACCGCCCAGAGCGCCAACCAGCGTGGCGACATCGACGGTGAGTGGGATGGAGCCGCCGCCGGGCAGAGGAATCTCCGCAAGCGTGAACACAGTACCGCTGATGGTGCGTTCGACTTGATATTCCAACGCCTCGCAAAGCGCCTTGGGATCGGTCACGCCCAACGGAATACTTCGCAGTTTGTCTTGCGCTTGAGAGAGACCAGCAATGTCAGACCCCGGGCCCTTAATGACGTTGGCGGAATCAGTCAGCACCGGCTTTCGCAGGCGCAAGTCGCACGGTTCCAAACCCAGCGCCGCCACGGACGCCGAAACGGTATCGCCGAGCCACGATGCAATGGAGCCCAACGCGCCGCTGCCCCCTCCTAGGCCTTTAATCATCTCGTCCATAAGTTCGTCGGCCGAACCTTGGATGTCTCCGTATCCCACAAGCAGCCGTCCCCAGACATCCATGACGCCATCGAGTACGCCGGCAACGCTACCCGAGCGTTCCTTCAATGTCGAGAAAAATCGCGAAAGCACGTTGTTTTGCGCCGTCGCCTCATCGGGCGCCAGTACCGCGGCAGAGATGGCACCGCGACTGCCAAGCTCAACCGCCGTGTTAAACGAAGAGTTAAGTTGATCGGGGCTGGTAATATCACCCGAAACTGCAAAGGCGACTACGCCGTTGCGGCCAGGTGGGGCGATACGCGGACGCTCACCGGAAAGTTCTTTGATGGCGGTATCGAACGCATTGCCCGCACGGTCGGCTTCGTCCTCGGTCTGACGCTCGAGCTCGAGCTCCTTGTTGCGACAGTCGACGTAGTCCTCCAGGGCGTCTTTAAACTTGTCAAAGTGATACTCGAAGCCGTTTTCGATAGAGGTTGAAGGCGCCGCAACAGCACCAAGCGACAAAACGCCAAAATGGCATTTGCTGCATTTATCCTGTCCATCGTAATCGGCAACCGAAGCAAATCCGCTCGGCGTCCCTTTCTTATAGTTAGGGCAGGTCGTCCCGTAATGCAGATACGCCTTGTCATCGTTCACGCTCGTCGGCCACACCGCATCGGTATAGAGTTCCGTCGCCCGAACCTCATCAGAGTTGCGCGGCAGCAGCGGAATATAGGAGGAAACCCTGTCTCCGTTCTCGGTTATATGTGCCCGATCGACCTCCGCGCTCGCATAGGTATAAAACGCCTTACGCGCCGCAGACTCTGCCTTCATCTCGACACTCGAGCCGTGGGGCTTCTCATTTGTCAGACGCCAATGGTAGTAGTCCTTCGCGCGATCAAGGGCAACTTGGGGCTCCCACGTAACGCTCGATGAGTAATGCGGATTTTGAACACCGGAGAGATCCGTTAGGCTTTTCGCACGCTCCCACATGCAAGAACAGCTGCCGACCGAGCCCTTGTCAGACCCACCACAATCCGCCAGCCAAGCACGCTCTTTAGCCTTCGCCGTGTCCTCAGAAGCCTTCCGCAGTTCCTCGGCCGCACACTCTAAATCATCTGATGTGTCTTTAATGGTATCGGTCGAGATCTCTGATCCTTTGAGCGCAGCGAAGTCAGACTCGGATGTCCTGGGCACGGCAAGCGCCGTACCGGTATAGGTCACACTATCGGTATCCTGCGCCGACACCGCCTGCGTGGCACGCGCGGCGATCAGATACGGCAGAGCCGTCTCGATTTTCTGTAAGCCTTCCGATGCGCTTTTGGCAAACTTGTTGCGCGTTTTAATGATCTCAATCCCGGTGTCGACCATATTGCCGGCAACCGGCTCGGCACCCGGGATGAGGATGGCGACCAGGCCCGTCCCGATCGTGGCAAACCCCGCCAGCCCCAGACTCAAGATGCTCGCATCAACCACCGTGGCAGCCGTGTGATAGGACGACACTACGTTGGCACCCGCCAGCGCGCCGCTATCAGCCGCCACCTGGGTATCCCCGGCACGCGACATGCTCCATATCGCCGCGGTCGACGAAAACAACAATGTGAGCACCACTAGGATGACCACGGCAGAAGAAAGCGTGGTATAGGCGCCGTCTTCGATAAACAGATCGACACCGGCTCGACCCATAAAGCCGCCTCGCTTGCGATGGCAGCTCGGACGGCGCGTCAAAACGCGTCTAGACCAGAAACGCTTAATCCCATGTAGCAATCCACGAATCATAATCTCCCTCCAGCCATTCGGGACGCGATTGATACGAGACATCGACCTTGAGCTCAACGTAGCCGCCTTCGGCGGTACCACCCATAGCCTGCGCAAACGCACCGATCACGGGCAACGGCTTGACCTCGCCGGAAACGGACACGGACGAGACGCCACCCGCACCGGCCCGGCCAAGCTCGATATCCCACGACAACGGCCCGCCGGCATGAAAGATCGAAACGTTGGGCACTGCGGCTAGTCGGCGGCGGGTGAACTCCTTAAGATCGTCGTCCTCCGCCGTCGTCGTGGTCATGAGCCGCGCGGTCTCGGCGGCGGCAGACTCCATGACCGCGCGCGTATAGAGCAGGCACACCGGTTGCAGCGCGAGAAGGATGAGTGTCAGAAACGTCGGCAGCAAAAAAGCGGCCTCGACCGTAGACTGCGCCCGGTCCTCGCGCGCGGCATCAATACAACGCGATGTCCTTAGCGGCCGCAGCGGCGTCGATAACCGACGTCGAGGCAACGCCATGGGATGCCGCCCGCTCAACCAGCGCCGCCAAGCGCCCATCGGTGCCGGCACGCCAAAGTCCCGCGATCGCCAGCACGATCGATAACAGCGCCACCGTGACGATGGCGTATTCGACCGTCGCCTGGGCAGATTCCTCACGCAGGACATCATGCATTTCACGATCCCTCCTTTGAGTCCGTTGCCTGCGGGCTCAGGCGCACGGCGCGCAGACGACACGAAGCATCGCCAGCATCCGCGGCAATTGTCACCATATCGACCCAGCCGCGTCCGTCGCGCACGATGGCGCCCCACACGTTTCCCTTGATGTCGAGATAGCCGCTCAGAGCAAGTTGCGCCGTGGGTACCTCGCGATAGGCACGCAGCATATCCGCCGCCGCTTCGGTCATCGGTCGGTCCTCGGACCATGCAAGCCGGACCGCAATCGCGTTGCCCTCAGGCGAATCCGTCGCAGTGCCAGACCGCTTGTCGAGCGTCCGCAGAAAGGTTTGCGCCGTGACAGCGGCATCCGAATCGTCCGCATCTCGCATCTCATCTTTTTGAGACGCCACCGCCGAATCTGAGCCCAAATCGGAGGCGGTCCCAGGACGCTGCTGCCGCGCGGCGTTAAGCCCCCAAAGCACCGCCGCTATCGCCACGGTCAGGCAAGCAAACACCAGCAGCACCCCGATGGGGCGCTCGCCCTCTACAGGCTGTTGATGCCCTCGCTGATAGCGTTCCATAGATCTTGGACCTTGCCCTTAAATGCGACGATGGCGATAATCGCGATCACCACGAGCACGCCGACCAAGATGGCATACTCGGTGGTACCCTGTGCACTCTCCTCCTGCAATAGTTCCTTGGCGCGCTGACGAACATGTGCCGCCCGGCAAAACGCCCAGCCCTGGACCTTGCCAGCAGCGTCAGTCATCGTGTTCATGTATTCCTCCCTACATCATCCCGCCTGCTCCCAGCAGCGGGCCCAATATGGACAGAAGCAACGCCGGCAAGATGAGCGTGCCGGTGGGAATCAGCAGCTTGACGGGCGCACGCTCGATCTCGCGCTCGACCGCGGCGCGATGAGCCGCACGGATCTCGCGACTTTGAGCGGCCAGCGTCTCGGCAAGTGGGGCACCCAGGGCGAGCGCCTGCCCCACCGTGATGGCAAAGGTCTCGAGCGCTCGCACGTCCAGGTCGCGCGCGGCGGCCAACAACTCGTCCTCACGCGTGCCCACGCCCACCTGCCACGCCATGCAGGCGCGCTCAAGGCGAAGAGCCAGCACTGACCGGCGGTTGGCGCAGAAAATCTCAAGCGCCGCATCAAACGAAAGACCGGCCGAAAGACCCAAGCGCACAACATCGATCATCTCGGACACTTCGCCGAGCGACACTCGCGCCGGGCCGCCCGCTCCAACCGCGCCCTTCACTCGCGCGGTCAGAGCATCGACCACCGAGCGACCCGCGGCAGCGACCAGCACCGCCTCGCGCTTGCAGGCCCCTGCGATCTTGCGTGCATCCGCCCGATCCAAACCCGTCGCGACAAATACGCTCAGGGCGCACAGGCAAGCCGCAACTGCAACCGGGGCGCTCATAGCTCCACCCGCATAATGCGCCGGATAACCACCAGGGCAACGGCGTTGAGGGCAAGACCCAGCACCACAGTGCCCGCGCCGGCAGGCGTCGCAAGACCGCGACGAAAATCTGCCGAAAGCAGCGCCAACACCGCGCACATGCCCGCCGGCATCGCCGCGACCATATGCGCAGACATGCGAGCCTGCGACGTCTTAACATCCAGGCGGCGCTTGAGCTCAATGCGCTCCCCCACCATGCTCGACGCCTCGGACAGTAAGTCGGCAAGCGGAGCGCCGGTGCGCTGAGACACCTTAAGCGCCAAGGTCACAAGCGAAAGACCGGGGGCGTCGATACGCACGAGCAAGTCATCGAGCGCGTCGGTCGCCGAGATGCCGCAATCGATCGCCGCCGCCACCCGCAAAAACTCGGTATGCACTGGCTCTTGCGCATGAGCGCCCACAAAGCGCATGCCCTGGGCCAGCGAATGTCCCGAGGCAAGCGACATGGAAAGTGCGGTAAACGCCTCGGGCATTGCCTCTTCTGCATCGTGTTGCTCGCGCCGGCTCTCAAAGCCATCCCGAGCGGCACCAACGGCAAACGGAGCAACAAGTCCCAAGGCAAATCCGAGGGGCGATAACGACACCATCGTTAGTAAAACGCAGCAGACACCGCTCGATAGCAGCAGAAACGCCAAACGTCCCGAAGCATCTTCGATCACGAGGCCAAGGCGATGCGCCGGAGCCAGCGATGCCCACGAACGGGCGATCTTTTTCAGCAGATCGTTTTCCACCAGCTCACGTGGCAGCTTCTCTGCCACCGTCTCGAGCGCCTGACGTGCCAGCTCCGCCGGCGGTACCTGCGGCACACGAGGTTCCGCCCCGCACGCCGTCGCGACAGAAAGCCCTGCCAAGCCCCCTACGACGAGGGGCACAGTGATCTCCATTCGTCCACCTCCTCTTGTGTGAGCGTCCCCGACCGCAGGCCTTCTGCGATAAACGGCGGCTCGCGGTCAAGCGTCCAGGTGCGCTCGGCGGCATCGAACGTCACATAGCGCTCGAGCTCTACGCCACCCGATGCGGCGCGTCGCACCCCCGAATACGAGGAGACGAAACGCCTGCCATCGGCGTGGCGCTCGGACATCACGATGCCGTCGAGCGCCATGGCAATCTGCTCCTCGATGAGCTCGCTCGGCAGATCGATGCCATAACGTGCAAGCAACGTCAGACGCACCACGGTCTCCTGTTCTGAACCCGCATGAAGTGTGGTGAGCGACCCGTCGTGGCCCGTGTTCATGGCCTGCAACATGTCGCAGCACTCGGCACCGCGCACCTCGCCCACCACGATGCGGTCGGGGCGCATGCGTAGGGCATTAGTTACCAGGTCGCGGATCGTCACCGCGCCTTCGCCCTCAATTGAAGCCTCGCGCGCCTCTAGGTGCACCACGTGCGGATGATGCGCAAACTTGAGCTCGGCAGAGTCCTCGATCGTCACGATGCGCTCGCCGGTGGAAATCTCACATGACAACGCGTTGAGCAGGGTGGTCTTACCAGATCCCGTGCCTCCCGCAACCGCCAGGTCCTGTCGCAGCGACACCGCACACGACAGCAGCTGCGCATACCAAAGCGGCAGCGATCCCAACCCCACGAGCTCGTCCAGCGAGCAGATACGGTCCGAGAACTTTCGGATGGTGAGAATCGGTCCGTCAATCGCCACAGGCGGAATCACCGCGTTGACGCGATAGCCCGTTTTGAGGCGGGCGTTGACGATGGGACTGCGCTCGTCGACACGGCGGCCAAGTGGCGAGATAATGCGGTCGATAAGCACACGGATCTGCTCATCATCCTCAAACGCATGCTCGATGGGGTACAAGACGCCGCCGCGTTCAAAGAAAGCCGAGCGGCAGCCGTTGATCATGATCTCGGTAACGGTGTCGTCCTCGATGAGCGGCTGCAACGGCCCCAAGCCCACCACGTCATCCAAAATCTCGTCGATGATGGTCTCGCGCTCGGGCGTCGCGAGATCGGTCGGCTCCTCAACATTGAGCGCCGCCTCCACCGCAGGACGCAATTCCGAGCGGGCAAGTGCCGGGTCGATATAGGCGCTGATACGCGCCACTTCGTCGTAACCCATGCGGTCCATCACGGCGCGCTTGGTGCGTCGTTTCACAGCGCGGCGACGCCCCGCATCTACAGGCGCTGCCGCCGCCGCAGCGCCGGCAGCCTTAATCCTCGTTTGCAGGCTCATCGCTGATCACCCTCGCGCGACCAGGGAAGGCGGATACGCGGGCGTTCGGTGCGCGTTGCACGGTCGGCGACCATATCGCTCCAAGGGCCGACGGCGCACCCCAGTTCCACGAGCATCTCGCGCGTGGCCTCGCGCACGCTGGTCGCAAAAGCGCTGGTCTGCCCCACTGCCTCGTCAGCGCGCCCAAACGCCATGAGCGCGGCGAGATCCTGCCCGCCATCGGCGATACGAATCTTGGAGCTCAACGCACAGGCAATCTCAAAGCGCATGGCGACGTCCTCGTCTGCCCCGCGCGCACCGAACCGGTTGAACACGGCGCTCATGCGCGTGCGCGGCACACCTACTCGACTTGCCAGTTCAATGACGCGCGACGCCGATGTCGCGGACGACACCGCCGCATCGCCAACGATCAGGCAACGGTCGCTCGCCGCCACCGCAGCCGCCACGGCGTCGCCCCAAAAGACCGAGGTATCGATAAAGACCACGTCGGATTCGCGACGCAGGACATCAAGCAGTAGCTCCACCGGACGTGCCATGAGCTCGGCTTGCTCGGGCGCCGCGACGGGACCCCAGAGCGTAACGCCCGGCGCCACGCGCATCGATGTGGCTACGATATCCGGCTCGGTGAGCGTGCCCGCCGCCGACGGCTCGATAAGTGCCGCCATATCGCGCGGAGCATCGACGCCTAACAAGTCGTAAAGGTTTCCAAACATCAGGTCCAGGTCGAGCACGGCGGCACGCAAGCCCAACAGCGACGATGTGTGTGCCATGGTGGCAACGATCGTCGACTTGCCGCAACCGCCCGAACCCGAAATGGCGCAGATGACCGGAGCTCGATGCGGCGAAGCGGCAGCGTCTGCCGGCGGCATCGGAGGCGGCGGGGCGGGCGTCGGTGACAGCGTCCCCGTCTCCCCCGCCGCAACCACATGCTGCGTCCAAGCCGGCATGGCAGCTTGTTCGGTCTGCGAGGCAGGCTCGTTCTGTGCAATCTGCTCATGCTGCATCAGCGACAACTCGCCGCACCCGGCAAAGCCCTCAACTTCATCGAGTTCATCCGCCAGATTCACGCCGTGCACGTATCCCATATCTACAGCCGGGGAATCGCCAGCATGCTGCGCCGGCCCTCCAGCGTCATCGTATACAAGAGGGTTCCGGGGGCGCCGACCATGCTCGGCTTCCGCTTTTCCATAATCATCAACACGCGGGCCTCTTGTAGCGCGAGGCGCCCCGGGTTCCCTATCAACAAAAGCATCGGGCTCAATCGTCATGCGCCGATCGGAATCAACCGCTCCCTCGCCCGCGCGCCCGTTACCGCATATACTGTGTGCAGCGATGACCTCGGTCGCCCCCGCGCGAAACAGCCCCTCGATATCCGACGGATCGAGCGCTTCTATCAACACGACCACGCGACTCACGCGGCCTTCGGCCGTCAGGCGCGCAACAGTCTTGCGCACATCTTCGGTATCAAACAGAGACGCCGCGATGATGGCAGCCCCGCGGCGCGACGGAAACGCCCGCGCCATGGAAACCAGTCCGTCCAGGTCACCCACGCGAAGCACCTGTGCACCCACATCACGGCCCTCGACTTCCCGCTGCAACAGCCCGTAATCACCGCACGCGCAGCACGCAAGCCAGATCGCCTTCATCACTCGTCGCCTCCGCTCTTTTTGCCGCGCGCCGTGGCGGGAATCGTCAGGCTGACCGTTCCCTTGCCCGAGGCTCCCAGCAGTTCCTTGACGTCTTCGGGGTCAGCCGCCAGCGTCACCCATTCGATCTTGCCCTCGCGCGTGGCACCGGAATCCTCACTGGTATCGATCACGTACGCGCCGCACAGCCGATCGGTTACGCCGTCTTTTTGCACATACACATCCACGTAGCTGCCCACGCCCGCAGCACCGCCGACCGAGTGCTCGGCATCGACCGCCACCGAAACGGCGACCTTGCCCTTAGGCACCTCGAGCTTGTGGCTCTCGGCCTTGGTGTAAACATTGCAGATCACGGCGTTTTTGGGAATACGCGAAGTCGTCACGTCGCCACGCACCTGGCGCAGCTCGGTCGCCGTGTCACGCGGCAGCAGACTCGTCAGCCATTCCTGGGTTATGACATTGGTCTCATCGAGGGTCTCGCCCACATCGATATCGCGCGCCGCGACGCATACCTCGACGCGATCGCCACCGTACTTGGCCAAGATCTCAGCCTGGACCTGTTCGGCTCGTGAGCGGATCGACGAGCCGTAAGCCATGCAGAGCAGCGCAGCGAGCACGCCCGCGACCAGACTGATGGCGATGCGCTTGCTCTTGTTCACGGCCGCTCCTCTCATGGCAGTGCCGGGCGAATGCCCATACCACCATTGTCTGGGCGGTCAGAGCGCAAAGCGGCGCAATCGCGATCTTGGTTTTCGATGTCAAACCAATCGCTGACCAAAAGCTGACCAGCCCGTCAAGCTCGTGGCAAGGTTTTGGTCGACACGTCAGCAAACTGCATGTTTCGAGGCTTTTCCGCAGCAAAAAAGCCGTCTCCCGAACAGTTGGGAGACGGCTGTCATAGGAAAAATCAATTACAGATGGACATCGGGATCGAGCATTTGAGCGCTCACGCGCATGGATGACGCCAGGTTTTGGAACGTTTCCAGACGCAGGCTGTCAATCTGCCCGGCGTCTTCGGCCTCGCGAACGGCGCAACCCGGCTCATGGACATGCGTGCAATCGCCAAACCGGCACGCACGCGATGCCTCGACAATCTCGGGGAAAGCGCGCGCCAGACCCCGCTCGTGACCCACGAGCGGCAGGCTGCGCAGACCCGGGGCATCGGCGATCACGCCGGCGTCGCCCGGCAGCGCCACCATCACGCGCGCGACGGTAGTGTGACGGCCCTGGTCGTCGCGTTCGCGCACACCGCCGGTCGCCAACGTATCGTGGCCCAGCAGTGCATTGAGCAGCGTCGACTTGCCGGCACCCGACTCGCCCAGAATCATGGCGCAGCTCCCGACAGGCACGCAGGCACGGACCTCGTCCAGGCCGCGGCCCTCGGCAGAGGACGTCACGATCACGCGCACGTCCGGACCCACCAGGCGGCGCACGCGGTCCAGATCGCGCTCGAGCTCCTCGGCATCGCAACGGTCAGCTTTGGTGAGTACCACCACCGGTTCGGCATCGCAGTCGAGCGCCAACACCAGCGAGCGCGCCACACGGTCGAGCAGCACCTCGCCGGCACCGAGCGCCTGCACGATTAGCACGCTATCCACGTTGGAGCAGAGCACCTGGCGCTCTCCGCGGGCACGGCCGCGCCAACGCTCAAAGCTCGTACGGCGCGGCAGCACGCACTCAATCACGCCCATATCGTGCCCGGGAGCGCGGCGCACCGCCACACGATCGCCCACGGCAGGCAGCAGGACCTCGTCCTCACCGCGCGACTTGGCAAACCCCACGGCATGCTCGGCGCGGAAGGTATCGTCGGCAGTCGCCACCAGCGGAAACCCGCGATCCAAGCGCACCACGGCGCCAAGCTGCATCTGCTCGGGCTCCTCGGCATGTGCGCAGAAATCATCAAAGGCAGTCTGCTGAGCTTCATCGACCGGCAGGTCATCAAACGCCGGAACGTCCTGCAGCGCGTCGAGTCCCGGCACGCTTGCCAGCAGCTCCTCAGCAGATGCGGGAGCCTCGGTCGCGAGCTTCCGACGACGATCGCGCTTAGCCCGCGCCCCCGTCGTCTTTTTCTTCGCTTTAGCCTTAGCCTTGCCCACAAGCGCCTCCCAGCACCATAAATCACAACTGAGCAGGTATTTTAAATCAAAAAGAGCTGGCCGGGCAAAGCCCGACCAGCTCACAAACTTTCCCTCAGCCAATGGTCCCGAGAGGCTATCCAAAGGCCCGACGCCGGGAGGGGTTTCTTCTGAGCGATCCCGCAGCGCGAAGCGCGAGGACCAGCGAAGAAGAAACCCCGCAGGCGGTCGGGCCGGTGGGAAGGATGGCCTTTCGACCTACTCCTTCTCGACCGCGCGCATGATCGCCTTGTAAATCTCCATCAGCGGGATGATCAGGAAGGCCAGGCCCAGGGCAGCGACAACGCCCTTGAGCTCAAGCGTCACGGGGCCAAAGAACATCTCGGCAAGCGTCGGCTGCACGGTTACGATCACCGTCAGCACCAGCGCCAGCGCGGCGGAAGCCCACAGCCACTTGTTCTGCTTCTTCATGGTGAACAGCGACGCACGACGGCTGCGCATATTGAAGCAGTGGAAAATCTCGACCATGTTGAGCGTGATGAACGCCATCATCACGCCTTCCTCGTCGGCATTGCCGGCGATCATATCGGCGATGTGGATGTAGCCCATGTCAAAGTACACGCCCACAAAGAAGCTCGCCAGCACCAGCACGGTGATGATTAGGCCCTGGACCACACAGTCCAGGCCCATATTGCCAGCAAAGACGCCGTCCTTGGCGTTGCGCGGCTTGCGCTTCATGATGTCGCCCTCGGCATCCTCCATGCCCAACGCGAGCGCGGGGAAGCAGTCGGTAACTAGGTTCACCCACAGCAGCTGCACCGGCTGGAAGATGGTAAAGCCGATGAGCGTGGCGATAAACACCGAGAATACCTCGGCAAGGTTGGCCGAAAGCAGGAACTGGATGACCTTGCGGATGTTGTCGTAGATGCGACGGCCCTCTTCGCAGGCACCGATGATGGTGGCGAAGTTGTCGTCGGCAAGCACCATGTCGGCGACGTTCTTGGTGACATCGGTACCGGTGATGCCCATGCCCACGCCGATGTCGGCGCGCTTGATGGACGGAGCGTCGTTGACGCCGTCGCCCGTCATGGCCACGATCTGGTCGCGCGACTTCCAAGCCTCGACGATGCGGGTCTTGTGCTCGGGCTGGACGCGGGCGTACACGCCGTAATCCTCGATGTGCGCGTCGAGCTCCTCGTCGCTCATGCGATCGAGGTCGGCACCGGTGATGGCCTGGCTGCGATCGGCGACGATGCCCAGCTGCTTGGCGATGGCCACGGCGGTGTCGATGTGGTCGCCCGTGATCATGACGGTGCGGATACCGGCGTCGTGCGCCTCGCGGATGGCGTCGGCGACCTCGGGGCGGACCGGGTCAATCATGCCGGACAGGCCGCAGAAGACCAGGTCATGCTCGAGCGCGGCGGGGCTGCAGTCGGCCGGGACCTCGGTGTAGGTGCGGCTTGCCAGCGCCAGCACGCGCAGGGCCTCGTCGGCCATGGCCTTGTTGGCGGCCACGAGCTCGGCACGGCGCTCCGCGGTCAGGGGGGCGACCTTATCGCCCTCGTAGATATGGGTGCACAGGCCGATCACCACATCGGGCGCGCCCTTGGTGTACTGCTCATACTCGCCGTCCAGGGTCTCGACGACCACGGACATCATCTTACGGCCCGAGTCGAACGGGGCCTCGCCCACGCGCGGGTGCTCGGCAGTCAGGCCAGTAAGACCAGCCTTGCCGGCGTCGTTGACGAGCGCGCACTCAGTCGGCTCACCCACGGCCTCGCCCAGCTCCTCATCCCACTGGGCGTCGGAGCACAGAGCCATACCGGCCAGGAACTTCTCCTTGGGCGCGGCGAGCTCGTGCTTGACGACGGTCATCTTGTTTTGGGTAAGGGTGCCGGTCTTGTCGGAGCAGATGGTCTGCGTGCAGCCAAGGGTCTCGACGGCAGAGAGCTTGCGGATAATCGCCTGGCGCTTGGCCATCTTGGTCACGCCAAGCGACAGCACGATGGTCACGACGGCGACCAGACCCTCGGGGATGGCAGCGACGGCGAGCGAGACAGCGACCATAAAGGTGTCGAGCAAGGCAGTCGGATCGGTAAGGACGTTGCCCACGCCGTGGCGGAGGATGTCAACGCCAAAGATCACGACGCAGATGATAATCACCATGATGGTGAGGATGCGGCTGAGCTCGGCAAGCTTCACCTGCAGCGGCGTGAGCTCTTCCTTGGCCTCGGCCAGGGCGCCGGCGATCTTACCCATCTCGGTGTTCATGCCGGTGCCGACCACGACGGCGCGGCCGCGGCCGTATACCACGGTGGAACCCATGTAGCACATGTTCTTGCGGTCGCCGAGCGGCACGTCATCGGTGCCCGCGGCAAGCTCAATCACGTCGGCGTGCTTCTCTACGGGCACCGACTCGCCGGTGAGTGCGGCCTCTTCGATCTTCATCGTGGCGCTCTCGAGCACACGGCAGTCGGCCGGGACGGAGTCGCCCGCCTCGAGCATGATCACGTCACCGGGCACGAGCTCGGCGCTCGGCAGGTGCACGAGTTTGCCGTCGCGCAGCACCTTGGACTGCGCCGCGCTCATCTCCTGCAGAGCCTCGAGAGCCTCCTCGCTTTTAGCCTCCTGGACCACGCCCAGCACCGAGTTGACGATAACGACGAACATGATGATGAAGACATCGGCAAAGTCGGGCTCGCCCTTGACCATGCCCGTGAGTGCACTGATGACGGCGGCAACGATCAGCATGATGACCATGGGGTCGGCCATCTGCTCAAAGAAGCGCTTCCACAACGGTGTCTTCTCTGCTTCCTCGAGCTTGTTAGGGCCTGTCTTGGCGAGGCGCGACGACGCCTCGCCGGTGCTCAGGCCGAGGTTCTCATCGACACCCTGGTCGCTGAGCACCTCCGCCGCGGCGGACAGGTATTCCTTTTGCATATAGAGTCCCCTCCTGGGATTCGGGCCACTCAGCAGATTGATGCCCGATCATAATTCCCAGGAGAAGGGCAAGGGCTCATCAAGGCTGCCGTGCTGAGCGGCAGTTGATAGTGGAGCTATGGTACCCCAAAGCGGCGCGTCTAGCCAAAACATTCCAATTGGAAACACGGCTCGAGTGCAACGGTGCAGACCGTGTGATGCTCAATGTTGGTAAAACGTTTTTTCTTCGGCACTTCGTCAAACTGAAATATCGCCCAGATAGCAGCGGTAAGAGCAGTTGGTAAAATTTTTGCATATACCGTTTTTCTCGCAAAAAATGAACTTCTTAATCGGCATACGGTCGTTTTTTTGGGGTATTCGGTCGGTATTTCGTTATAATCAACTCGATTTTATTTCTTATGGTTTATCTATCAGCGCAAGACGATGTCAGATGGAGGTCTGAATGTACAAGCGCACTAAGATTGTATGCACCATGGGTCCCGCCTGCGATAGCGACGAGACCATCCGCGAGATGATCAAGGCGGGCATGAACGTCGCCCGTTTTAACTTCTCGCACGGCTCCTACGACGAGCACCACGGTCGCATCGAGCGCGTCCGTCGTATTTCCAAGGAGCTCGGTCTGCCTGTCGGCATCCTGCTCGACACCAAGGGCCCCGAGGTCCGCACCGGCCTTCTGGTCGACGGCAAGAAGGTTGCCGTCAAGACCGGCGACAAGATCGTCGTCACTGCTCAGCCCACGTCCGAGGATTTCCACGGCACCGCCGAGCACATCTCCCTCGACTACCTGGCTCTGCCCTCCGAGGTCGAGAAGGGCTCCCTCATCCTGATCGATGACGGCCTGGTTGCCCTCGAGGTCGAGTCCGTCAGCGGCCAGGACATGACCTGCGTCGTTAAGAACGACGGCCTGATCGGCGAGCGCAAGGGCGTCAACATGCCCAACGTCAACATCTCGCTGCCCGCCATCACCGAGCGCGATCGTCAGGACATCCTCTTTGGCCTGACCGAGAACATCGACTACATCGCCGCTTCCTTCATCCGTGACGGCGAGTCCGTCCGCGGCATCCGCGAGCTTTGCCGCGAGAACGGTGGCGAGCACGTGACGATCTTCCCGAAGATCGAGTGCGCCCTGGGCGTCGAGAACTTTGACGAGATCCTCGAGGCTTCCGACGGCATCATGGTCGCCCGTGGCGACCTGGGCATCGAGATCAAGCCCGAGCTCGTTCCCCACATCCAGAAGGAGATCATCGCCAAGTGCAACGCGGCTTACAAGCCCGTCATCACCGCTACGCAGATGCTCGACTCCATGCAGCAGAACCCGCGCCCGACGCGCGCCGAGGTTGCCGACGTTGCTAACGCCATCTACGACGGCACCGACGCCGTTATGCTCTCTGGCGAGTCCGCTGCCGGTAAGTACCCGGTCGAGGCCGTTAAGATGCAGGCCAGCATTGCTCTCGAGACCGAGAAGTACCTCCCGGCTCACGCTCCGCTCGAGGTTCCGGCTGACGCTCACGGCACCCGCGTCGTCAACAACGTTGTGGGTATGTCCGCTGTAAACATGGCTACCACCGTTGGCGCCAAGTGCATCACCGTGCCGACGACCACCGGTCGTACCGCTCGCCTGATCTCGCACTTCCGTCCCAACATGCCGATCTGCGCGTTCTCCCGCCACGAGTGGGCCGTCCAGCAGATGATCATGTACTGGGGCGTTATCCCGCACCAGGCCGAGATTACCCAGGGTACCGTCAACGGCACGATCGTCAAGGCAATCGAGACCGCTAAGGAGCTCGGCTACGTCGAGGCCGGCGACCTGACCGTCGCCACCGCCGGCGATCCCCGCATGAGCGTCCAGCTCGAGGACAAGGTCTCCTCGACCAACGTCGCTTACGTCGCTCAGGTGCGCTAAATCGTACTTGCAAGCAGATTTGCATTGCAAAGGGCCCGGAAGGCATTGCCTTCCGGGCCCTTTTTTAGACCTTCTTCGTATGCCGCATCATCGATTTGCGTTCAGTCGCAAGCCTCTCCGATGCCGAGCGCACCACCGAAGACGCCCTGCGACGGGAGCCGTTGGTCAATTGGGATGAACTGTTCACCGTCAAGCTGGCCGGCTAGCAGCTAGCGATCAGGGGGACTGCGGGAACGTCAGAAGCAGCAACGCGAGCCGCAAATCCCGCCTCGGTTAGCTCGATGACCTCGGTAAATGTTGCATCGAAGAACTCCTCGGTTAGCAGGCGATACGGCGGATGATCGGGCTCACCGGGGTTTTCGCGCACAATCTCGTGCATAACGCCAATGGTCTTGAGCACATACTCCTTATGGATGGGATACTGCCCAAAACGCGTCGCCGCAGTATACAGGCGATCGGTCGCGCGCGGAATCGAAACAATGCCGAGCGTCTTACCAAACCAGTCAAAGTCACCTTGCTTTTTAATGCGGAATTCCTCGCACGGCTTGCCGCCGTGCGCCTCCAGGTACTGATTCACGCGCGTATTCCATACGGTATCGGCCACCAGATGCGACCAGACGCCCAGCGTTAAATCGAGCAAAGACTGCGCCACATCTTCGGACGCAAGCGAGAACTCACAGGCGCTGGGACCGACAACCGGCTCGGCATCCCTGTAGCGCTGGGGATAGTGCACACGATTCAGTCGCTCGCGCTCCTCGATAATCGAGGTCGCCGCGGCCGGCGCACCGGTGGGAGAACTTTTAAGCAGCGGTGCCACATAGGTATCCCAGAACTCATGCTCACGAGGCTTAGGGATTGGCTCGGGCTTTGCAAAGTGCGTAATGCGATACGGAATGGGATCGGCGATACCGGGAACCATATAGCCCACAAAAATGTCCGGAACCACGCAGCCAAACAAAAAGGCATTGCGGTCACGCACGCTATCGGCAAGCGCACTGGTGCGCTCCAGCAAACGCTCCGTCTGAGCGATATGAATGTTCCAGCTTGGCATAGCCACCCCCATAAAAAACCTGGATAACTATACCATCACGGCAAAGCCGCGCGGGCGGCTACGCATCCTCTACGCAGCAACTAGTCCGTAGCACCGCTTTCGGTTCCATACGACGGCACGGGCGCCTCGACCACATGGTGATATCGATCGATATAGATGGCACGGGCCCCCAGGCGGCGCACCAAATCTTGATGGTGCGTACTCATCAAAACCGTCTTACCCGCCGCGACGTAAGCCAGCAAGAAGTTGACCACGATGTCGCATGAATCCTCGTCGAGCCCATTGGTAGGTTCGTCGAGGACCAAGATATCCGGGTTCATCGACACCACCGCAGCCAGCGCAACGCGCTTCTTTTGCCCGCCCGAAAGCTGATAGGGCGAGGCATCGACCAGATCGGCAACCTGGAACAGCTCCATGGCATCGCGGACGCGGCGCTCGAGCTCGTCTGTCGGCAGTCCCATCTGCGCGGGACCAAAAGCAACTTCCTCGCCCACCGTAGCGCAGAACAGCTGGGCGTCGGCATTCTGGAACACAAAGCCCACGCGCTGATGAAAACGCTGAGCGGCTGCGGAATCCTTGAGATATGCCGCATCGATCACGTGCCCGTCAAACAGGTATGCACCCGCGTCCGCGAGCTCAAGGCCGTTGATAAGGCGCATAATCGTCGTCTTACCGCAGCCGTTGGGACCGAGCAGGGCAACGAGTTCACCACGATCGACCCGCAGCGACACACCATCGACAACCGTATGCCCCGTATAGGAGAACACCACGTCGCGCAGCTCGATGAGCGGCGCGACCTCGGCGCCGCCCGCACCGTTCGTGCCCGCCGCACTATTCATATCGATCGTCAAAACGTCGCCCTTCCCTATTTGCATCCCCAGCCAGAACCAGCAGCGCCTACAGCACGGCGCACAACACTGCCAGCAGCGCCACGCCGGCCGCATAGACCGCATCGCGCCAGCCAAACCCGGCGCGCGCGGGCGCCGGATACGCGCCGGCAAAGCCGCGGCAAAGCATAGCCTCATCCATCGCGCGGCTGCATTCCATCGCCTTGATAAAGGTCATGCCCATGATACCCGCCAGCGAGTCGGTGCGCGAAAAACCCGCAGGTGCACGGCCAACGCTGCGCAGCATGACCGATTCGCACAGATCGTGCGCCGTGCGTCCCAGCACCTCGATATGCTTGAGCGCCATATCAAACGTAAAGATAACTTCGTCGGGTAGATGTAGCATCTTGAGCGCCGCCGACATGCGGCTCCACGTGAGGGTCCACGAAACGCCCAGCACGAGCGACACATTAATGAAGGTCTTGAGCGCAATCTTGAGCATGGCGCCCGCGGCAGAAGCGTCCAGCAGCAAGGCAGGCAGTGCCAGAACCACCGCGAGCCCCGCAGCGCCAAGCGCCGGCACAAAGGTTGCCCGCAGCCCGCGTACGGGGCGCACGGCAACGAGCACCAGCGCGATAGCCGCCATCAACATGAGGTACAGCGGGCTCTGCGTCAGGCACACGCACAGAACGCAAACGAACATCCCTACCAAACGCACCGGGGCCGAAACGGAAGAAAGGGCGCGGTCGATTATCGACCCGCCCTTGTGTGCGCCGCCGCCCAGGCGAACCCGCTCAAGCAGGCTCGCCAGGTGCAGGACGTTCTTTTGCATCACACGATGTCGAGCCCCCGCGGGCTCGTAACGCTGCTCGACCGCGAGCCAGCTAGGCAGCTCGGCTATTGCCATGAGCACCGCTTTCCTTGACCGTCAGCGAGATCAGACGGAATGCGATGGTAAGCACTGCCACGCCAATCACGCCCGAAAGGATATACATAGCAGCCTGGCCGGCAAAGCCAAGACCCTGCTCCTCGGAATAGGCCTGCAGGTAATCGCCCGTAGGCAGAGCGTCGGCAAAGGTCGGGGTATCGAGGCCGACCGAAGCCTGCAGACTGTCGTCACCAGCCTCCTGAACGGCAGTCGCGGCGCCCTCGGCGTCCCACTCGCCCCATGCGTCACCCGTGGCCAAAAGGCCCAGCGGCGTGGCCAAGACAAGCACGGCGACCAGAATGAGCGTGGGGATCAGGGAAGTCTTCTTGGCGGTGCCATCGACGGCAAGCTGGCCATCGGCGGCCTCGGGGCCGACGATAATGCTCGGCGCCGTCTTCTTAATGAAGCCGTAGATGGCGGCCGTTGCCACGCCTTCGATCACGCCGGCAACCAGCATATGCGGGATCAACATGGCCGGAATAGCCACGGACAGCGGGAAGGGGCAGTACAGCGGAGCGCCTGAAGCGTTGGTGAAGAGCATCGGCTGAATACCAAACTCGATTGCCGCGCACAGGGCCGCCAGGCACAGGCCGACCCAACCGCTCACGATGGCAGAAACCGAGGTACCCCAGCTCTTGTCGTGCAGACGGCTGTTGAGCGCACGGAACACGATAGCAGCGGTAAACGGCAGCACAAAGGCCATGTTAAAGCAGTTGGCGCCAAAGGACAGAACGCCGCCGTCGCCAAACAGCAGCGCCTGCAGCGCCAGCGCGACCGAGACAGCGATAGCCGCGGCCTCGGGACCCAGCAGCAGCGCGATGAGTGCGCCGCCGACGGCGTGGCCCGTGGTGCCGCCGGGCAGCGGAACGTTGAACATCATGAGCAAAAAGGAGAACGCAGCGCAAATACCCAGAAAGGCCATATGCTCGCGATCGAGCGTGGCGCGCACTTTCTTGATGCAGTGGACCCAAACGGGTACCATCGCCACGGCCATGACGGCATCGGTCTGCGGGGACAGATAATTATCTGGAATGTGCATGAGCCCTCTCAATCAGAACGTTGCGTGTTACGTTTCCAACAATCCGTAACACCGACTCTGCATACTAACAAAAAGACGCACCGCCCACAACGCAGCACGCCCTTGCAATACGTACGTTATTAACCCAGGTCCACGCACCGCCCAATAAAGGCCCATGCACTCCCAACTTTCCGGTCACCCGGAAGAAGGTGCGGTCCGCTCGCAACAAGGTTAACGCAGGAACCCGCCCCCGAGAGGAGTTTTCTAAGGCAACATCCCGCAGCCGCGAAGCGGCGAGGACGTTGCCGTGAAAACCCCGCAGGGGACGGGTTCCGAACGGCAAAGATTACGAGCGAACCTCGCCGTTTACGCCCTTGCACACCTTGGTGACGATCTTCTGGTGCGCCTTCTCGACCTCTTCGCTGGTAAGCGTGTGGTCGTCCGAGCGATACGTAAGCGCAAAGGCCATGGACTTCTTGCCCTTGCCGATGCGGACCGGATCGCGGTAGACATCGAACAGGCGCACGCCCTCGAGCAGCTTGCCGCCGGCACTCGTAATACGACGCTCAAGATCCTCGCAGGTCACAGTGTTGTCGACCACGATAGCCAGGTCGTGCTCAACGGCCGGGTACTGCGAGAACTCGCGATAGTTCTCCTGGTTGCGGGCGCCCTTGATCAGCTTGTCCAAGTCGAGCTCAAAGGCAACGACAACCTCATCGATGCCCATCGCCTCGCGCGCCTCGGGGTGAATCTCGCCGACCCAGCCCAGCACGGTTCCGCCGGACAGAACCTCGGCCGCACGACCCGGCTGCAAGAAAGCGTAGTCCTCGCCCTCGACGGGACGGAAGCGAACCTTCTCGATGCGCAGCTGGGCGAGCAGCTCCTCGACAATGCCCTTGCCAAAGAAGAAGCGCAGCTTGCGGTACTTCATGTTCCAGGACTGCTCGCTCCACTGGCCCGAGAGCACACCCGCCACGGACTTGGTCTCCTTGGGCAGGCTGGCGTTCTCGCGACCGTGGAACAGGTTGCCGACCTCGTACAGGTGCACGTTGGGCGTACCGTGCGCCTCGTTGTAGGCCACGGACTGCAGCAGGCCCGGCAGCAGCGAACGACGCATCTCGGTCTGCTCGGCCACCAGCGGGTTCATGAGCACCACGGGGCAGCCGCGGCCTTCGGTGGACATGCCAATCTTCTCCAGGTCGCCCGGGGCGGCAAAGCCAAAGGTCGTGGTCTCGTTGAGGCCACAGGCGCGCAGGATCTCGCCGACCTTGCGGGTAAGCTTCTGCTCGCGCGTCAGGCCGCCGATGTGGTTCTTGGCAGCCGGAATGGTCGCCGTGACGCGACCCATGCCCCACAGGCGCAGGACCTCCTCGATCAGGTCGATCTCACGCGGCAGGTCGGGACGGAAGCTCGGCGGGGTAACCATAAAGTCCTCGCCGTCACGCTCGACGGTGCAGCCCAGGCGGGTGAGCGAGCGCTCGATAAAGTCGGGCTCGATGTCGGCGCCGCAGATGGCGTGCACACGGGCCAGGCGCAGCTTAATGCTATCGATGGTCTTGGGCGCGGGGAACACGTCGACATAGCCGGGAGCAACCTCGCCGCCGGCGATCTCTTCGATGAGCGCGCAGGTAACGTTGGCGACATCCACGCAGCCGGTCTCGTCAACCTGGCGCTCAAAACGAATGGAGGCGTCGGAGATCAGCGACAGGTCACGGCTGGTGTGCGAGGTGCGGCCGGCGTTGAAGCAGGCGCTCTCGACCATCACGTCAACGGTATCGTCCTCGATCTCGGAATCCATGCCACCCATAACGCCGGCCAGCGCCACGGGACGCTCGCCGTCGGTGATGAGGCCCATGCCGGCGTCGAGCACACGCTCCTCGCCATCGAGCGTCGTGAACTTCTCGTCCTGCTGGGCGGCGCGAACCACCACGCGACGGTGGCCATCGCGCTCGGCAAAGGTGTCCAGATCAAAAGCGTGCAACGGCTGACCGGTGAGCATCATCACGTAGTTGGTGATGTCGACGATATTGTTGTGTGGGCGCACGCCCAGGGCGTTAAGGCGCTTGACCATCCAGTCGGGCGACGGGCCAACCTTCACATTGCGCACGATGCGGGCGACGTAGCGGTCGCACAGGCCCTCGTCGGCAATCTCGACCGAAAGCTCGTCGTCGGTCGCGCGGCCGGTCTCGATCTTGATGGCGGGCAGCTCAACGTGGAAATCGCGATCGAAGATGGCACCGGTCTCGCGGGCCATGCCGATCATGGACAGGCAGTCGGGGCGGTTGGGCGTGATCTCACAGTCGAGCACGGTGTCGCTCGAGCCCACATACTCGGCAAACGGCATACCGCAGGGCGTGTCCTCGGGCAGAATCATGATGCCGGAGTGGTCGCCACCCAGCCCGAGCTCGCGCGCGGAGCAGTTCATGCCCATGGACACGACGCCGCGAAGCTTGCTCTTCTTGATCTTGACGTCGCCGGGCAGGACAGCGCCGATCATGGCCGTGACGATGTGGTCGCCGGCCTCGAAGTTCTGCGCGCCGCAGACGATCTGCAGCGGGGCGGGGTTGCCGTCGGCGTCGAGGTTCTTGTCGCCCACGTCGACCGAGCACACATACATGTGGTCGCTATCGGGGTGCGGGGTCTTGGTGAGCACCTTGGCAGTCACCACATGGTCGAAGGACTCGCCCACGGTGTCAATCGCCTCGACCTCGGTGCCGGTACGGATATATTCGTCCGAAAGAGTCTTGGGATCCTCCGGAATATCGATCATGGTCTTGAGCCAGTCGTAAGAAACGCGCATATAGCTCTCCTAGTTCTTAATCTCCGCATAGGGAGGGGTATCAAATGAAGACGTTCGCCTTAGGGTTGTCCAGGTGCCCCAGGTTGGCGTGAAAGAGGAGCGACGCGTACTAAAGGTACGCGAGCGACGGTTTGAACGCCAAGATGGGGTGCCTGGGCAAGGCTAAAATTGGTTCAGGAAGCGCATATCGCCAGTCATGAGAGTTCTGAGGTCGGGCAGGTCGTAGCGCAGGGCCGCGACGCGTTCGGCGCCAATGCCAAAGGCGAAGCCGGTATACTTCTCGGGGTCGATGCCGCAGTTGATAAGAACGTTGGGGTCGACCATGCCGCAGCCCAGGATCTCGATCCAGCCGCTGTGCTTGCAGAAGTTGCAACCCTTGCCGCCGCAGACGTGGCAGCTCACGTCCACCTCGCAGCTGGGCTCGGTGAAGGGGAAGAAGTGCGGGCGGTAGCGCGTCTTACGGTCCTCGCCAAACATGCACTTAACAAAGTAGTCGAGCGTGCCCTTCAGGTCGCCAAAGGTGATACCCTCGTCGACGACCAAGCCCTCGATCTGGTTGAACTGCGGCAGGTGGCAAGCGTCGGCCGTATCGGGACGGTAGACGGTGCCCGGGCAGATCATGTAGATGGGCGGCTTCTGTGACTCCATGGTGTGAATCTGCACGCCCGAGGTCTGGGTGCGCAGCAGCACATCGGACTCGCCGTGGGCGTGAGCCTCGGGATGCGCGACGCTGCCGGGATTGTTGTCGACCACATAGAACGTGTCGCGGGCCGAGCGGCTCGGGTGATCCATGGGGGCGTTGAGCGCAGTGAAGTTGTAGTAGGAGGTGTCGACCATGGGGCCGGACTCGACGGTGTAGCCGATGCCGCAGAAGATGTCCTCGGCCTCCTCGATGATCTGCTTGATCAGGTGCTGGTGACCGATCTGCGGACGGATACCCGGCAGCGTGATGTCGACGGCCTCGTGCTCCAGTGCGTGCTTGAGGGCGGCGGCCTTCATCTCGGTGTTGCGCTCGTCGAGCATGCCCTCGATCAGCTGGCGCATCTCGTTGGCGCGCTTACCCATCACGGGACGATCCTCGGGGGCGAGCTTGCCCATCATGCGCATCAGGCCGGTAATGCGACCCTTGCGGCCGAGCAGCTCAACGCGCGCAGCCTCGAGCTTGGCGGCGTCGTCGGCGCCTGCGACGAGCTCCTTGGCCTCTTCCTCGAGTTTGACCAGATCATCAATCAGACTCATGTCTTCCCTTTCGTCTCTCGCGCTCCCCGCTCGCCGGGACGACTGCCGCCGCCCAGCGTTGCGAAAACGCGGCCCGGTTCGGTAACAAAAAACCGCCCTCGGGCATGTGCATTGCCCAAGGACGGTTGAATTCCGCGGTACCACCTTGTTTGACCCGGCGGATGTCTGGCCCGCCGTGCCCACTCTGCGCCCCTTATCGCGAGGCTCACGGCTTCCCTACTGGGGCTTCGCCGCCGCTAGCCGCGCGCCCGTTGAGGTCGCTGCTCGGGAGTGAACGCTTGGCCCTTGCCACCGCAGGAAGGCTTGCAGCCCATGACCTTCCCTCTCTTGCCGGCGACGCGGCGGGCAAAACCCTCTCCGTCAACGCATTGGGCTATAGGATAACACATTCTGCGAGCATATCGCCGCGTTCCGTTTTGTTCGCACTGGGTACAAGGCAGGTAGCTGTGCAAACTGGCCGTGCACCCGCCTGCGGCGCTCGGCCTGCGAGATCAAGGATATAGGTATGGGAAAGAAGTACGATAAGAAGGCCAAGCCCGCGGCGGGCAAGACGCCCAAAGGCATCAAGGTCGATAAGGCCGTCAAAAAATTCCGCAAGCTCGAAGGCAAACTGTGGACCCGCGAGTACCTGCTCAAGATTGCCGAGTTCGATGGCGCGACGATTGCCCCCGCCAACGGTGCCGCGGCCCGCGCCGATGCTATGGGCACCCTTGCCGGCGAACATCACAAACTCCTGACCAGCAAAAAGTCCGTTGAGCTCGTGCGCTCTCTCGCGCGTGAGACGGTCGCGGGCGGAATGGTCGACGACCCGCAGCTGCTCGACGAGATCCACGTGCTCGGCCGCGACCAGCGCGAGGCAAGCGTTATTCCTACCGAGGAGGCCGAAGCCTGGACCAGGCTCACCTGCGAGGCCGACGCTGTGTGGCACAAGGCCAAGACGGCCAATGACTGGGCGAGCTTTGAGCCCTATGTGGATAGAATCGTCGCCCAACTTAAGCATCAGGCCGAACTCATGGACCCCAAGCGCGACCCATACGACGTTTGGCTCGACCAGTACGAGCGCGGCCTTTCTGCCAAGAGCTTCGACGCGTTTTGCGAGGAGGTCAAGGCCACGGTCGTGCCGCTCGTGCACGCCATCGGCGAGCGCGGCCAGCAGCCCGATGCCGACTTTTTGCACGCCCGCGTGCCCGAGGCCGCCCAGCGCGCCATGAGCTTCGACCTTATGAAGCTCGTCGGTCTGGATCTGGACGACACCACGCTTGCCTTTACCGAGCATCCGTTTAGCGAGGGCTTTGCCGTGGGTGACGCGCGCATCGCGACGCACATCTACGAGGACGACTGCATCTCCAACGTCTACAGCATCATCCACGAGGCCGGTCACACCATGTACGAGCTGGGCGTGAACCCCGCCTATGCGCGCACCTGCCTGGAGGGCGGCACCTCCATGGGTATCCACGAGAGCCAGAGCCGCTTTTTCGAGAACACCGTGGGTCGCAGCCGCGCCTTTATGGGACCGCTGCTCGAGGTGCTGCGCCGCCACGCACCCGAGGTCTACGGCGACGTCGACGAGGACACGCTTTACCACGCCGTGAACATCGCGCAGCCTTCGCTGATCCGCACCGAGGCCGACGAGCTCACCTATCCGCTGCACGTTATGGTGCGCTACGAGATCGAGCGCATGCTGTTTGCCGGCGAGGCCACAGCCAAGGACATCCCCGCGCTTTGGAACCGCTTCATGGATGAGTACCTGGGCATTCCCGTTCCCGACGACACGCGCGGCTGCCTGCAGGATACGCATTGGAGCGGCGGTTCGTTTGGCTACTTCCCCACCTATGCGCTGGGCAGCGCCTACGACGCCATGTTTGTGCCGGCCATGTGCCGCGACGGCGTCGACCTTACCGGCGCCTGCGCGAGCGGCGACCTGACACCTGTCCGCGCCTGGCTGGGCGAGCACATTTGGCAGTGGGGCCGCGCCAAGGACGCGCCGGAGCTCATCAAGGGCGCCTGCGGCATGGCGTTCGACGCCCGCTACTACTGCAGCTACCTGCAGGACAAGTTCACCGCGCTCTACGAGCTGTAAGGCATAACCGACACGCCAACGCAAAGGGGGCGCCGCGGAACCAATCCGCAGCGTCCCCTTTTTTCACCCAATAACTAGGTACCCAATGACTAGTTCGTTGACGCTAATGTCTTGGCAACATCAGCGAAAACGACCCTAAGCGAGCAAGGTGACGTGAAATGAAAGGGCGCTGACCTTCTGGTCGCGCCCTTGAAATTGAACGTCAGATTGCCGCTTGGGGCCGTTTGCAGCGTCGAGCAGTTACGCGGTTTGGTAAAACCGCGTAACTACAGAGCCTCGAGCGCGTTGGCGATGCGCTTCATGGCGGCGTCGGCGGCGGCTTGGTCGGGGGCTTCGGCCAAAACGCGGATCACCGACTCGGTTCCGCTCTTGCGCACCAGTACGCGGCCCTCGCCTGCCAGCGCGGCCTCGGCCTCGGCGATGGCGTTCTGCACGCCCATGTTCTCGAGCGCGGCGTCCTTGTCCGCCACGTGCACGGCCACCTGCGCCTGCGGCAGCAGCTTGCACGGAGCCGTGAGCTGCGAGAGCGTCTCGCGCTCGGCACGAATCACTTCCATCACGCGCAGCGAGGTCATAATGCCGTCGCCCGTGCGCTCGATATCGCCAAAGATCGTATGGCCCGTCTGCTCGCCACCCAGGCTGTAGCCGCCCTCGCGCATCTTGGCATACACGTGACGGTCGCCCACGCCGCTGGTCACGGCGCTCAGACCGGCAAGCTCCAGCGACTTGACCAGGCCAAAGTTGCTGGCAATCGTCGGCACCACGGTACCGCCCGAGAGACGCCCGTGCTTGTTCAGATACACGCCGCACACGTACAGGATCTGGTCGCCGTCTACCACGCGACCGCGCTCGTCCACGGCCAGGCAGCGATCGGCATCGCCGTCATAGGCAAAACCCACGTCCAGGCCCTGCTCCACCACGTGGCGCTGCAGGCGCTCCATATGCGTGGAGCCGCAGTCAACGTTGATGTTAAAGCCATCGGGCGCGGCGTTGATCACGCGCACGTCGGCACCCAGTGCGTCGAACACCGGCTTGGCCACCGAGGATGCCGAACCGTTGGCGCAGTCGATGCCGATCTTGACGCCCTGCAGCGAAAAGTTCGCGCTTGCGATGAGCGAGGCAATATAGCGGTTGCGGCCCTGCATGTAGTCCACCGTGGCGCCGATGTGATTGCCCGTTGCCAGCGGCACCTCGCTCTTGCCATCGATATAGTCCTCGATGAGCTCCAGCACGTCCTCGTCCATCTTAAAGCCGTCGCTGTTGACGAGCTTAATGCCGTTATCGCAAAACGGATTGTGGCTCGCACTGATCATGATGCCGCAATCGAAGCAGCCCTCCACGGTCTGATGCGCCACGCCCGGCGTGGGGATCACGTGCAGCATATAGGCGTCCGCACCGCTCGCGACCAGGCCGCTCACCAGCGCCGCCTCAAACATATAGCTCGAGCGACGGGTGTCCTTGCCCACGATGACGCGCGCCTTGCGCTCGCGGTTGGCGCCGTAATACCAGCCCACAAAACGGCCAATCTTATAAGCGTGCTCTACCGTCAGCCCAACGTTGGCCTCACCGCGAAAGCCGTCGGTGCCAAAGTACTTCATGCGCTCTCCTTACAAAATAGGGGCGGACAGATTGCCTGTCCGCCCCAAAATGGTACTCGATTATCTGCGCTACCAGAAAAACCCTACGCCGACGCGCTGTCGCGAGCCGCCTGGCATGTAGGAGTCTGACGCAGCGTAAGCGGCTTGTCCCCCGCCTCGGCCGACGTGGTCAGCGTATATGTGATCGTCGTCGTCTCGCCAGCATGCAGGTCAACGGTGCCCGAATAGAAGGGGATTCCATGCCACGCAGCGGCGCCAAGACCAAACTGGGTGCCCTCGACGGTCAGATCAGTAATGTTGCCGCCCGTCGGGGCAAACAACGAGACATTCAGACGCTCGTCGTCGCGCGCGGCATCGGGCGCGCTCGCCGCGACGTAGTCGGGCAGCTTGCCGGCCTCCTCCTGCGTCATGATGTTCGTCAGGGTAACGGTGATGCGATAGGAGCACGTGCCGTCGCCGTTCTTGATGCCCTGGCCAATCTGCGTGTCGGCGTTCAGATACCAGTCGAGCTTGGAGAAGCTCAGGTTGTTAAAGTAAACGCCGGCAACGGGATCGGCACTCGGATCATCCGGATCGGGCAGCGAAGCGTCAATGCCCGTCTCTTTGATGGCATTCTGCTCATCATCGTTTCTCATCCAAGCGATCAGGCGGCCCTCTTCGGCACCGCGCTCAACGGCGCTGACAAGCTTCGTAACATCGACATCGCCGATACCGCCAAGGATCTTGTCGAAGGCAGCGCTGGCGACGGATGCAAAGATGCCGTCAGACTCCTCGACCGGATAGTTCCAGTACACATCGTGCATGAGGACCTTTGCGGCGTTGGTGCCGTCGACAACCGTTCCGTCGGGCAGCGACACGTTACCGACCAGGCCCAGCAGATACTGCAGGAACACCGGGTCGATACCGATGACGCCATCAACGTCCTGTCCATACTGGGACTTCCACAGCGCGGCGACACGCTGCGAGTTGCGGGGCCAATCAGGCGAATAGGTATTGCCCGAGTTGTACAGGTTACTGTGGTTGCCGAACAGCGCCTCATCCTCTTCGTCGACGCTCTCGACTGCCTCATCCTCGCTGAGTCCAATGCGGGGAACAAACTCGCCAATCGACATCTGGCCGTCAGTGACCGAAATCAGGCCCTGTGAACCGCCAAAGCCGCCGCAAGCACGAATCTCGACGTTGTTCATGGCGTACATAAGGTAGTTGCGCGTCTGGCCGTTGGCGCCGAGCATCTGGGGAAGGACGGGGGCGACCTTCTCCGCCGCGTCAACCGCGCCGTTGAGGGTGGCAAAGCCGTCCTTGGCCTTATCGACCAGCTCGGTCACCTGGGAAATATGAGTATCGCCAATGCCCTGGACCTTCTCGTTGGCGCTCTTGAACACCTTCGAGCTGCTGGAAAGCGAATCGGCGACCGCCTGCAGCGCGGACACGTTAATCATGCCGTCCTGGAACAGCTTGCCGGGCGTAGCCTGCGAAAGGTTATCGGCCATGGGAACCAGCGCATTGCTCGAGACATCGGACAGGGCGTCGATCATGGTGCGGGCCGCATTGATGTCGCTGCCATACACCGGGATAAACGAAGCCGCCGTCCACAGCGGGCTCGAAGTCTCCGCCTTCATGCTGTCGCAGAGCTCATCAATCTTCTTCGCGTCGTCAGGCAACGTCGAAAAATCGCCCGACGTGACCTTGTCCTTAAGGCCACCGACGATCTCGACAGCCTCCTTCGCTTCGCTCTTTACGGTCTTTGCCGAGTTAAGCAGCATAAAGCCGCTTGCACCAAGCGCAACGAGAAGCACCGCGACTACAGCGGCAATAATGGCGCCGGTGTGACGCTGTTTGCGCTCGCCCTTGCGATGGCGATGACGGACCAGACCGTCAGAGGTCGAACTCGACGAAGCGTCGCTACCGTAGTTCAAGCCAAAATCGTAATAATCTTCCTTGGAACCCGAGCCCGCAAACTCGGCACCGCTATCATCCAGGCGGGCGAACGTGCCAGTCTCGGAGGCGCCGGTGTAGATCGTGCCAAGGTTACCCGTAAGTCCCGCGCCACCGGCAGAAGGAGTATTGCTGGCGGCCTTGCCGGCATTAACGTTGCCGGCGGCATTCGCGGCGTTGGCAGCACCTGCGTTGTTCGCAGGTACCGAAGGAGCCCCGCTCGGCTGCGACACGGAGGTTGCACCGCCTGCAAAGACATTCCCTCTTGCACGGCCGGTCTTTTTTGCCTTTTGAGACTGCTCGTACAGAGCGGTAAACATCGCCGTCTCGCCCGGGGACACGCGCTTACCGGAACCGCCCTGTCCAGCGCCACCCGGCGTGCCGGCCTTACCAGCCCCGTTCGGACGCGGCGGAACTGCAGGGCGGCCGCTATCGCTGCCCTTAAAGTGATTACCAGCCATAAAGAAATCCTCGCAATTGAGTCGCAATGAAAAAGTCCATAACGTTACTAGTTTATGGCATTTTGAGCATCGACAGCTAAACTCCAGACACGGACATCAATTGTCGAAAATGCGGCACAACACCTTTTCTGTCTTGGCGGCGGCGCCAGCTACACCGTGAGGAACATCATCACGATGATCATGGCAAAGCCGATAAGGTCGGTCGGCAAAAACACCGTGCCCAGCATAACGGCGCTGGTGATGGTCGCCGAAACCGGCTCCACAGTTCCGATGAGGCTCGCACGCACCGAGCCGATGTCCTTAACGCCCTGCATATAGAGCATGTAAGCAAAAAACGATCCGATAATCACGAACACCGCGAGCGCCTCGACGCCGGCGGCGTCGAGCGCCGGCATATGCGCCCAGGGCTGCACGAAGACGCACGAGGCCACGCCCGCCGTGAGCATTGCCGAGCCCGTGACGATGGGGCTGCCGTATTCGGGCAGGATCTTGGCGGGAATCACCGCCATACACGCGGCGCTGACCGCACACATAAGACCTGCTGCCAGACCAAGCGGCGAGATATTCAGGCTGGTGGGGTCGCCGCCGGTGGCGATTAAAAAGGTTCCACCCAGAGCCAGGCCAATGCCGATGACTTCGCGAGTACGCGGCATGCGGCAATCGGTCACGCAGGTGTAGCCCATGATGATAACGAGCTGCAGGCACTGGAGCACCGTCGCGGTTCCGGCGTTCGTCAGGCGCACGGCCGAAAGATAGCAAAACTGGTTGAACAGCAGGCCAAAGGCGGTAAAGAGCAGCAGCTGTTTGCGGTCGGCGGGTGTGGTCCAGAGCTTAATCAGGCGCTCGCGGTCGCGCGTGACAACCACGGCCATAAAGAGTAGACCGGCGAGAATCTGACGCACGCTCATAAGCCACAAGGTGTCGACGTGGTAGGTATCGAACAGAAAGCTCGCGCTGGTGCCCGAGAAGCCCCAAAACGAACCGCCCACCAGCGTAGCCAAGACGCCCGTGATCATCTTGCGCGTCGAAGCGCTGTTCAGGCGGTCGCGCCATGCGCGACGGGTGTTGCGGCTGAGCTCGTCGGTGCCCTCGGGCACATCAATGTTCGATATATCGGTCATCGGCACCGAAGCCCCTGCGCCTTCGACCTGCTCGACACACTCTTTGCTCATTCCACTCCCCCGAAACAGTCTGGAAGCAATTCGGCTTACCTTACCACGGCGAAGGCACCAGCTGGAGGCTTGTCCGCTTATCGGTAGGACAATTCCGCAGGCGTCTTTCCATAGCTCGATACCGCAATGGCCTTGCATTATGCGACAGCTAAATCGCGGCAGCAGGCTCTTTTGAAATGGATATGACAAAGCCCCCGAATTCCACAATGTAAGCGATTTTTAAAAATGTTCTTGCCACCGAGTTCAGGCTCCGTTATATTATCCCTTGCGCACTTGCGCACCCTTGATCGGGCGTTTAGCTCAGGGGGAGAGCGCTTCCCTGACACGGAAGAGGTCAGAAGTTCAAATCTTCTAACGCCCACCAAATGTTCACAGCTCAGAGGCTATGTCTCTGGGCTGTTTTGTTTTATGTCGCCAAATCCGCTGGCAGTTCCAACCGTCATCGCAACGTGACATCAATTCACCTGACGAATGGCTGCCAAACAAATTCAATACCCCAACATCAACAATAGCCAGGCACAAAACTGCGCCGCAAACTGCTCCAACCGCCCAACTGGTCAAAAGCCGACCATCTACTTGCCAATCTATCCATCGGCATAACCAATCAGTCCGCACCGCAACTTCTCAGCAAAACGCCGCGATGTCTGCGCCCTGCGGTATCCTTGAGCCACTTGCACCTGCAGCACCAAGGAGCCGCCATGCGCACCGAGCTCGATGTCCCCTTTTCGCACAAAGAAGAAGCCAAGGCGCTGGGCGCCAAATGGGACCGGACCAAGAAGATCTGGTATGTACCCAGCGGCGTCAACCCCGAGCCCTTTGCCGAGTGGCTGCCCGGTGTTGACCGATCCGACCCCTCGGCGCCGTATATATATCTAGTACTGGGCAAGCGCGAATGCTGGAAGTGTCACAAAGAGACCTCGGTCGCGGCCTTCGGCATTCCCTATCGAACCGATAATGACGAGAGCATCGCCATCGCGCACGCGCCCAACGAAGCCGGGCACATTGCCATCGACACGGCCAGAGCCGACGCGCTCGCCATCGTGCCCGCTCTTGGCTGCGTGCCGGGCGAGATCCGCGACTACCTTCATAAGCGCTGCGGCTACAAGCCCGTAACGTCGCGCACCACCAAGACCGTATCGCTCGCCAGCACCTGCACCGTCTGCGGCGCGCTGCAAGGCAGCCATTACCTGTTCGAGGAGCCCACGTCGCCGTTTGCGCTCACGGCCATTAACAAGCTGCCCACACTGGAGTTCGTACGCGTGGAAGTCGCCGGCGTCTATGGAATCCCCGCCAGCCAAGGCAACTTTGACCAGGCACTCTTTACCTGGGCACGCGACCATCACGCCGAGTTCCACAAGCAGCTCGGTGAGGGGATTTATTTGTAGGGGCGGAGAGGCTTTCACAGCCAGCTCCTCCGCATCACCTATCCCTCGTCGCCGGCGTCGTACACGATATCGAGGCCACAAACAGGGCATTTCTCCGGATACACCGGCATATGAACGCCCGTACGTTTCCTCACTTCGTCGCTGAACCTGTCACGTGCATCGATGAACCGAATGTCGAGACACGGTATTTGCGAGCCGCAGCAAGGGCAGGTGACGACAAACGACCCGCAATCAACCTCTACGCTCGGAAACATATTGTTGTCTATAAGGGCACGCGGCAGTTTTCCGTACTTCCCCATCGCAATATCGCCTCGCCAGCCCACGCTCGCTCCCTTCCCGTTATTCAAACCAGGAAGAGCATGCACCAGCAAGTGCGCGCGAGATTGCATCGCCACGCGATCCGATCAAAAGACACGATCGTAAAAGACCGCCAAAGCCAAATACGCTAATACGGCAGAAGCCCCGCCTTTTCACGCTTCTTTTCCGAGCGATCGAACTCGATGCGATGGGCCTCAAGAAACACCGTATTGGGTCGCCACTGACGCTCATTCGGCTGCCTTAGCGTCGCACCCGCAAAGGAAACGTAGTCGGTCTTATCCAGCAGGTACGATCCGCACAGCCGATATTCGCCGCAAACAGGCTCAAACGAAATCAGATGAGCATCGAATAAAGCATGTAAGTCGCGCCGAAGCAGAATGCCGTTGCTGGCAACCTGCGATTTGGGTCCCGAGTAATTCTCGATATGTGCAGCCTCCAGAGCTTCGCTGACGCCGCAGTCCGACACCGCGCAACGGCCATCATAGGCGGCAACGAGCTGCTTGCGGAACCATTGTTGCCCCAATCGCTCGCGCCTTAACGCATAGCGGACTTTTTCGTCGTCGGTCGTACCCTGTCCGGCAAACTCAATATCGACGGGCATGTGCTTCAGATAGCTCATGTCGGGCGCAAAACGAGGGTCCGGTCCGCCTTTATGAACAGGACCGTGCAGAACAAACCATCCGTTTTCGGGCTCGAACCGCTCAACAAACGCAAGGCCGAGCACCTTATAGCCCACCTCGGTTGCAAATATGACTCCGACTGGAACGCCACATTCCATGCAGTTGAGCATTTTACGGTTGTAATTCTGGTCTCGAAAACCAACGGTACCCGGCGCTTGAACCGAGTACTTAATGACCCACGTACCATCGTCCAAATAGAGCGGAGGCACATCGGTGTAGAAGCTCTTTTTAGAGTTATGGACCGAAAGTGCAAAGATCTTATTAGGATCTTGCTTCACCCGATCCTGGCCCGGCCAGAAGATCCCTGAATCCCGCGTTACGGGAAAGAAGTCCGAGCCAATTCTCAAACGATACTGATACTGAGAGCTATCTTCCTTGGCGTGGTGCGGAAGGCTGGTCCAAACGCCGCCGCGCTGTTCCTCACCCAGAAACCACTCCCATGCCTCAACGTATTCGGAAGGCACGAGACTGCAGGCGCGGTCATAGCTTGGTCCATCCATCAACGGAACAGCAAGGTCAATGTCGTTCATCGCCAGCACCTACAACCATACGAACGCGAGTCATGCCCCTCAATAATATGGCCGAGAGTCAATTATTACGAGATCTCATTCCGCGATCGGCACATCGTTGATGTTCTCGGTTTGCCGCTGGTGCGCTTGTACCCCGCTACCCCACTCCCCTGTATACTGATGTAGCACGTGTTTCATCCGGCTTGTTGGGCCGAATTGTTCATGGGAGGGTCTTATGGCCGCTTCGAATCCGCCTAAGGGGAGCGTTTCTTCTTCGTCCATCAAGCCGGTTACGCGCAAGGCCGTGCGCTGCCAGCGCGAGGTCGCCTGGCTTGTCACGCAGGCGGCGGGCAGGCTTGTGGCGACCACCCAGGACGTCAATGCGCCTACGCCGAGCTTTGTGTTAGCAGCGGCGCTGGATTTTGCGCGCCAATTGGAGCTTGCCGCACAGGATTCCAGCGGCCACCTCGACTACCAGAATGTTATGGCACCCGACCTGCAAACGTTCTGCCACATGGCCAAGTTGCCCGCCGCGCCCAATGCGCTTTCGGACGCAGGCTACATGTTTACGCTTTCGGGCGCGGACCTTATCCGCGATATCTACGCATACTGCAGCGAGCTCGCCGAGCGCCACGTCTTTGACGCGGCAGAAGTCAAACCGGGATATGTCATCAAGCTGGTTCTTAGGCTGTTCTTGATGGACGAGTTCGGGGCCATGCCGGCGTAAGCCGAGTCTTCAGCATCACCGTCGACCGAGCAACAACCGCTTTACCTTAGTGGGCGCCAATCGAGAGTCGATTAATGGGTCGCCTCGTCCACTAACGCATTTATTCCACGCGCTCTGACAGTCGATATTTGCGGTTGCGGCTTGTCGGCGGCGCCGTCGGCTCAAGCTCACCCTGCTCAATGAGCGCATTGACGCGTGCCCTAACCTGGGAAACCGTGAGTCCCGTGCGTTCTGCCAGCTCACGCGTCCCCAGCTCGCCGTAGTGTTTGAGTGCCGTCACAATTAAGCCCCCGCCATGATCGACCGGCTCGATCTTTGAACGGTAAAGTACGACCTTGAACCGATCGAACCCCGGGCAGAACAGGGGCTCGGCCAGACCATGCGCGCGCATGGCATCGATCATCATCGGGATGCCCGAGCCATTGCCCTCAGCCGGCGAACCTGCGCCATCCGGCAGCGGGACAATCGACATGAGTTTCACGAGTGTCGCGTTACGGCATCGGGAGCTGCCGTCAAACAAGTTCTCGCGAGCCTTTCCCCCGTAAAGGCCGCCAGGATTCGTCACCTCGATGCGGTCGTCAAAGACGTCGACGGCAATCGATTGTCCACAGAACCGATCCCCGTATTCTCGATGGATTACGGCGTTGGCGATTGCCTCGCGCAGAACCTCCTCGGGAATCTCCAGCGAGTCGACACGCGAGACGCCTTGGACGGTCGATGTTCGCCGCAAATTCTTGGCGACGGCCGCGACAGCACCCGAAATCATCTCGCCCAACGTTCCCTCACAGATTGTGCGGTCCATAAACCTTAGTGGCCCCGCAGCTCCCTTTTGAGCTCCCACGTGGACAGCCACATCAATGAAGAGCTTGGGATAGAACTGCTGAGGGTAAACGCCCGCGGCAAGGAGGCCGGCCTTGGTAACATTGCCCTGGAAGTCGAGGAGATTCAGGCGCTCCATCTTTGTCTTCTTGTCCGTCGCGCCACGCATCGCTCGAGGCGTCAACGAATAGGCACGTTCTATCGTGCGGTCGACCAGCGACTCGTCGAGATCGCCCACACTCGCGCCGGGCACCGCATCGCGATCGCTAGGACTCGTCCGTTCGTATGACGACAGTGCCAAAACCTCGGTCGACGAAAGCGGGACATCTTTGTCATCGATGCGTTTGTAGCTGCCACCTTGAGCGCCCCGCTCTATGACATAGCAAGGCTTGCTAGACGGGTCGAGCTCCTCAATCGTGATAACGAGAACAACGGTACCCCGAAGCTCCACGCGCTCAATGGTGTATCTGGGCGGATTGGCCAGCTTTCCGCGACCGCCGGCATCGCCCATGCCCGCCACGAATTGGTTGAGCACTTTCTCGGTCTCAAAGTTTGCAACTGGAACAAAACCCGCGCGCTCACTCACTCCGAGTACGATGATGCCGCCGGCGGTGTTTGCGAAAGCGCTGACCGTTTCCCATACGTCGCGGGAAAGCGTCGTGGCGCTCTCCTTGACCTCGACGTTAAGATCGTCCGAGCCCATGCGCCTTAAAGACTCGAGCAGACCGGTCAGTTCGTTTTCGTTCATCTGCACGTCCTTTCGCTCGGTTCTGCGAAGAATGCCGCGAATAGATTTCCTGCGTCTCTCAGTTATCTCTCGTAATTATCTCTCATCTTTCTGTTATCTCTCATATTAGAGAGGAGTGAGAGATGAAAGATAAGATGTCTGTCATCTGTTTCATTTAAACATGTTTTCGCTGGTAAAACAATTTATATTGAGACAATACCATGGTTGCCTGTCTCTTTGCAGCATTGTTATCTCTCATATTTATCTCTCATCTTTCTGTTATCTCTCATATTAGATACGAATGAGATATGAGAGATGTGTGGGCGGCGGATGAGCGTGGATTTTGGACGGTCGGAAAATGAGGGTGGATATTTGGACGGTTTTTGGGCGTTTTGAGGCTGATTCCGTCCGAAAATCCACTCTCATTCGATAGGCGTCCAAGTTTCCACGCTCGCGCGGCGGTCACGCGGGGCCTATGCCCAATCCGCTGGCATCGTCTTCAGTTCGCCGCAGAGCCGTGCCCCCATATGGGTATACTCTCGAGGATTCGACTCGATTCGCCCCCGCTGGGGCGTCAAAGGAGACTGCTTATGCCCACCACCTCAACCGACCCGCGCGCCGCTGCCGCCGCGCTGCTGGTGCCCGGCACTACCTGCCACGGCTTTGCCGTCGAGCGCTGCGAGACCGTGCCCGAGCTCGACTCTGACGCTTACGTGCTGCGCCACACTGCCTCGGGTGCTCGCCTGCTGTACCTGGCGTGCGACGACGAAAACAAGGCCTTTGCCATTGGCTTTAAGACGCCGCCGGCCGATTCCACCGGCGTGTTCCATATTCTTGAGCACTCGGTGCTGTGCGGATCGGCCAAGTTCCCCGTCAAGGAGCCGTTTGTCGACCTGATCAAGAGCTCCATGCAGACGTTCCTCAACGCCATGACCTACCCCGACAAGACCATCTACCCCGTTGCCACCACCAACGAGCAGGACCTGTACAACCTGATGGACGTGTACCTGGACGCGGTGTTTAACCCGGCCATCTATACCAAGCCCACCATTTTTGAGCAGGAGGGCTGGCACTACGAGCTTGACCTGCCGGAGGACGCCGAGGGCGACGGCTGCTCCGCGAGCCTGCGCGAGGGCACGCTGCACTATAACGGCGTGGTGTTCAACGAGATGAAGGGTGCGTTGTCCGACCCCATGAGCGTGCTGGACGACGCCGTCAACGCCGCGCTCTATCCCGACACCGCCTATGCGCACGAAAGCGGTGGCGACCCGCGCGCGATTCCCGCGCTCACCTACGAGCAGTTCCTGGACACGCACGCGCGCCACTACAATCCTTCCAACTCCTACATCACACTCTACGGCGACCTGGACGTGGACCGCGCCCTGGCCTTTTTGGACAAGCGCTATCTGTCGCAGTCGAGTGCCGCGAGCCGCCGCATGGACGCTGCCGTCGCCGCCGGCGAGGACCCGTCCACGCTGGCGCCCAATCCGCTGGGCGTGCAGGCGCCCGTGACCTGCGAGTACAAGCGCGTCGAGATGGCTACCACGCCCGAGAACGCCCTGGTGGGCCTGGGCCTGGTGCTGGGCAGCGCACTCGACCGCAAGCGCACGATCGCGGCGGATATCCTTTTCGAGGCGCTGCTGGGCTCCAACGAAGCGCCGGTTAAGAAGGCCATTCTGGCCGCCGGCCTGGGCGGCAACGTGGTGAGCTACACCGCGGCCGAGAGCCTGCAGCCCTACGAGCTCATCATGCTGCAAAACGCGCAGCCCGGCGTGGCGCGCGAGTTGCGTCGCGTGTTCCAGGACGCCTGCCGCGACCTATGCGAGCGTGGCGTTCCGCGCGAGCGCCTGGAAGCCATCATCAGCAGCAACGAGTACGACCTGCGCCAGCGCGACTACGGTATCGCCGACGGCGTGGCCATTGCGTGTGACGCGCTGAGCACCTGGCTCTACGATGACGACGCCGCGACGCTGGCGCTCAAGTACGGCCCGGTATACGAGGAGCTACGCGGCGAGCTGGACGGCAGCTACTTTGAGGACCTGCTGCGCGAGCTCGTGCTGCAGAACGATCACATGGCACTGGTCGAGCTGGTGCCGGTGGACGCCACCGAGGGTTCGGAGGGTGCCGAGGCCGCCGAGCTGGCAGCCAAGCGCGATGCCATGACCGATGCCGAGCTGGCCGACGTGGTCGAGCGCACGGCCGCGCTGCGTGCCGCGCAGGAGGCCGAGGACACGACCGAGGACAAGGCCACGCTGCCGCGCCTGCGCGTGTCCGACATTGGCGAGGCACGCCCCGAGCCGCTGCTCGTTGTGGACACGACCGCGCCCATCCCCTGCCTGCGCCACGGCATCCCCACCAACCGTCTGGCCTACGCCATGCAGTATTTCGACCTGAGCTGCGTCGCATTTGAGGACCTGCCCTATGTGACGCTGCTCTGCCGCCTGCTCAAGCAGCTGCCCACACGCGAGCATTCTGCCGAGGAACTCGACAACTTGCTCGCCGGCAAGCTCGGCTTTTTGAGCTTTACGACCGAAGTCATGACGCAGCCCGAAGTGGACGGCGTGTGCCCCTACCTGCTGGTGAGCGCCGGCGCCCTGTCCGAGAAGATCGATGCGTTGGCGAGTCTGCCGCGCGAGGTATGGTCGAGCACGCTTTTGCTCGATGCCGACGCCGACCGCGTGCGCGACGTGCTCACGCAGATTCGCATTGGGCTTGAGCAGGGCTTTATCAACAACGGCCACTCGGCGGCACTAGGTCGCGCGATGAGCTACAGCTCGCCTTCGGCCGTGGTGCGTGAGCAGCTCTCGGGCGTGGACTTCTACCTGTTCCTGCGCGATTTGCTCGAGCACTTTGACGAGCGCGTGGACGGGCTGCGTACCAAGCTTGCCAAGCTGGCGGAGCGCATCTTTGTGGTCGATGGCTGCCTGGCGAGCTTTACCGGCAGCGACGAGGACTTTGACGCGTACTGGGATGCCGCGGGCGACCTGGGGCTTGGCGCGGGCGACGGCGCTGCCAGCGGCACGCTCGTGGTGCCGGAGCCGCGCGACCGCCACGAGGCTTTCGTCATCCCCAGCGACATCTGCTTTGCCGCGCGTGCGTGCGATCCGCGTCGCCTGGGCATTGACGTGACAGGCGCTTGGGCCGTGGCTGCCAACGCGCTCTCCTACGACTACCTGTGGAACGAGATTCGCGTGAAGGGCGGTGCGTACGGCTGCGGATTCCGCGCAGCCGGCGAGCGCCAGACGGCGTTCTACACCTACCGCGACCCGGCGATCGATCCTTCGATTGAGCGCGTGGAGCGCGCGGGTGCATGGCTTGGCAGCTTTGAGCCCGACGAGGCCGCCTTTGAGGGCTTTATCGTGAGCTGCGTGAGCGGTATGGACGCACCGGTGAAGCCGTACGCGCTCACCAAGCGCCGCAACACGACCTACCTGGCCGGGCTCGATCCGCACGCACGCGAGGAGCGTCGCGCCCAGATGCTCGCCGCCACGCCCGGTGAGCTGCGCTCGCTCGGCGCCGACGTGACGCGCATCGCAGCCGAGTCGCCCACCTGCGTCTTTGGCGGCCGCGAAGTCATCGCCAAGAGCAACGCCGACTTTAACGTCGTCGACCTGCTGGGCTAAGGCACGGCAAAGGTAGATTTTTGGGACATGCCTGAAAATCTACCTTTTCTTTTGCCGCTGCTTGGGCGGGGCGGCGCAGCCCACCGCGGCGGTTTGTCTCAATCTGTAACATCTAGGTCCAATTTTGCCGAGTTACTGTTACAGATTGAGACAAACCGCCGCAGACGCCCACTCCACAGCACAGACCACCACAAAGGTGCCTGTCTCCTTCCTCAGTTGTGATTCGAACACTTGTTCTATACGCACACATGTTCTATAGTAGAGGTGCTTGCATCGAACTGAAATTGCAACTAGAATATAGTTGCAGAATGTGAGGCGGGATGACTCGATCCGATAAACTCATCGCCCAGCTGCTTAGCTGTCCTTCAACGTATAGATTCGCTGACTTTCTTAAAGTTATGGCTTCATATGGCTTTGAAATGGACAGCAAAGGCAAGACATCCGGATCGCGCGTTCGCTTCTACAGGCCATCAGATGGCAGAATGTTCGTAATGCACGCGCCTCATCCATCTGACGAATTGACAGTGGGGACCATTCGAAACATCGTTCGCTTTCTGCAAGATGTCGGAGGTAGTCATGAGTAACGTTTTGGCATACAAGGGTTATTTCGCCCCGGTCGAGTTCGATGCCGAACAGCATGTGCTAACAGGTATGGTCGCCGGCATTAGGGACGCAATCGTATTTGAAGGCTCCACGGCTGAAGAAGTGGAGCAATGCTTCCACGACGCCGTCGACGATTACCTTGAGTTTTGCGCCGAGAAGGGCAAGGAACCCGAGCGGGCTTTTAAGGGCTCGTTCAACGTGAGAACGGGCTCTGAGCTCCACAAGCAAGCAGCGCTGGCGGCGGCAAAGAAGGGTGAGTCACTCAATAAGTTTGTGACTGAAGCGATCGCTGCGGCGCTGTGAAGCCAACGTCGAGTCGAAGCCGCCACAAAGGGCGCCTTTGCGGCGGCTTCGACGTTTGCCCAGATAAAACCTGCCAAAATAAACCTGTCCCTTTTTGGTAGGTTTGGGAGAGGGGGCTAGGATGGACAAGGCTGAGTTGCGGCGGGCGGTGATTGCTCGGCGCGATGCTCTTGATTTGGACTTGCAGGCGGCGAAGTCTGCTGATATCTGTGCGCGGCTGGTTGAGCTGTTGGATCGCTCGGATGCCGCGGCGCCGCACACCGTTGCCGTCTATGCCGCGATGGGTTCCGAGGTCAACCCTGCCGCGTTTGCCGCTGCGGTCGCCGCGCGCGGCTGGCGCGTGGCCTATCCGTGCATGCTCTCGGCAATTGATGCCGCAGCTTGTGGCCAGCGCATGTGCATGCGAGCAGTTGCCGCCGACGATGCGTCCGCGGCTCCGTTTATCGCCCACCCCGCGCGGGCCTTCGCGGCCACGGACATCGACAGCGACCGCTTCCCCATCGTACCTGCCGAAGCACTCGACATGATTGTTGTGCCGCTCGTGGCCTTCGATCAAACCGGCGCGCGCCTGGGCTACGGCGGCGGTTGCTACGACCGCTACCTGCCCATGCTCTCACCCGCATGCCAAATCATCGGCATCGCCTTTGACGAACAGCGTGTCGACCACGTTCCCACCGATGCCCACGACCTGCCGCTACCCCACATCATCAGCGCCTAACGGCTGGCGCACCTCCCGACAGCCTAGTGCTCCTCGCCGGCACGGGCCAGGTCGTAGGGCGTGGTCTGGTAGACGTAGTAGTTGAGCCAGTTGGTGTAGAACAGCTGAGCCTGGCTGCGCCAGACGTTGCGCGGCTCGGCGGTGGGGTCGTCGCCCGGGAAGTAATGCGCCGGCACCTGAGGGTTGAGCCCGCGCTTCACGTCGCGCTCGTACTCCAGGCGCAACGTGTCGCTATCGTACTCGGGATGGCCAAAGACAAAGAAGCGACGGCTGTCGGTCGACTTGACGATGTACAGGCCCACCTCGTCGGACACGGCCACGACCTCAAGCTGCGGCTCGGCCTCCACGTCCTCGCGACGCACATCGGTGTTGCGCGAATGCACGGCATAGAAACGGTCGTCAAAACCACGGACCAGCGGGCTTTGCGGCTTCACCAGATAATGCTCGAACACGCCACTCGCCTTTGCCGGCAGGTCGTGCTTCTGAATACCGTAATGATGGTACAGGCCGGCCTGCGCGCCCCAGCAAATGTGTAGCGTAGAGTGTACGTGCGTGGTGGACCAATCCATGATCTGGCAGAGCTCGGGCCAGTAGTCGACCTCCTCGAACGGCATCTGCTCCACCGGGGCGCCCGTGATGATCAGGCCGTCGTAGTGGATGTCGCGGATGTCGTCGAACGTGCGGTAGAACGTCTCCAGATGGCCGGCGCTCACATGCGTGGCCTCGTGCGTTTTGGTGCGCAGCAGGTCCACCTCCACCTGCAGCGGCGTGTTGGAGAGCTTGCGCATGATCTGCGTCTCGGTGGCGATCTTGGTGGGCATGAGGTTGAGGATGAGCACGCGCAGCGGGCGGATGTCTTGGTGCAGCGCGCGGTACTCGGTCATGACAAAGATGTTCTCGCTCTCGAGCTGCGCGGCGGCAGGGAGGGCGTCGGGGATGCGAATGGGCATGGATGCTCCTTACGAGTCAGTTGCAGCTATGGTACAACGACCGGCCCCATCCGTGCGAGCGCATCGCCCAGCGATGCCGTCAGCGGCCCAAATCACTCCAAAAGTAGAGATTAAGGCATGTCCCAAAAATCTATGGCGCTTTAGTCTAGCAAAGTGGTGGCAGGACGCTACAATGGTTCGACGCGAAAAACTCGGCCGAAAGGATGCATATATGTACCAGACGCGTAAGATCGGTGTGGTCGGCCAGGGCCACGTAGGAGCACATGTTGCCAACAGTCTGCTCATGCAGGGCATTGCCGATGAGCTGTACCTGTGCGATATCAACGAGGCCAAGGTGACGTCCGAGGTCCAGGACCTGCGCGACTCCCTTTCGTTTGTCCCGTACAACACCAAGATCGTCAACTGCTACGACCACTACGAGGAGCTTGCCTGCTGCGACGTCATCGTCAACGCCGCCGGCAAGGTCGCGCTGGCCGCCGGCAACCGCGACGGCGAGCTGTTCTTTACCACCGACGCCGCCCGCACCTTTGCCAAGCGCATCGTCGACGCCGGCTTTGACGGCATCTTCGTGAGCATCTCCAACCCCTGCGACGTCGTGTGCACCGAGCTGTGGCACCTGACCGGCTACGATCCCAAGAAGATCATCGGCTCGGGCTGCGGTCTGGACTCCGCCCGCCTGCGCACCGAGATCTCCAAGAAGGTCGGCGTGAGCCCCAAGTCCATCGACGCCTATATGATCGGCGAGCACGGCTTTAGCCAGCTGGCTGCCTTTAAGTCTGCAACCATCGCCGGCAAGAGCCTTAACGAGCTTCAGGCCGAGAACCCCGACAAGTATGCCTTCGACCACATGGAGATCGAGGAGCTCGCGCGCAAGGGCGGCTACGTAACCTACCAGGGCAAGCAGTGCACCGAGTACGCCGTCGCCAACTCCGCCGCGCGCGTCTGCGCCGCCGTGCTGCACAACGAGCACGCCGTGCTTTCCGCCTCCACGCTCATGACCGGCCAGTATGGCGAGGAGGGCATCTTCACCTCCCTGCCGTGCGTGATCGGCGCCGAGGGCGTCGAGGAGGTCTACACGCTCGACCTGTCCGAGTACGAGCTCGAGGGCTTCCACAAGAGCTGCCAGCACATCCGCGACAATATCGCCCAGCTCGACTGGTGGGACGCCGAGGCATACGACGCGAAGTAGGCCGCCTGTTGACGCGACAACTCGCTAATACGGACGCAATGTAAAGCGGGCTGCGCCGGAAATCCCCGGCGCGGCCCGCTTTTTTGACTCACGTAGTGCCCTTGCGAATCGAAGGTGAATACTTTTCCCGGTACCTAGTACTGCTCGATGCCCATGTAGCGACGAACCTCGGGGCTGTGGTCGAAGACCTTGCCGCGGGCAGCGCGCAGCTCGCAGCTCATGTTGTAGAAGAAGATCGGCTCCAGGAACGAACGAACGCTGGCAGGCACTTCGCCCACGCCGTACTCGAGCGCATCGAGCACCATGACCGTATCGGTGTGCGTGTTGAGGAACGCGAGCGCGCGCTCCTCCATGGGGCGGCACTCGCCCGATCCGAGCTGCACAAAGTAGAACACGCCGGGCTCGGTAGCCTCGAAAGGACCGTGGAAATACTCGCCGGAGTGGATGTAGCAGCAGTGCTGCCACTGCATCTCCATGAGCGAGCAGATGGCCATGGCGTAGGTCTGGCTAAAGTTGGGACCGGAACCCAGGATATAGAAGAACTTATGCTGCTGGCAGAGCTCGGCAAAGCGGGCGCCCAGCTCGGCGTTGACCTTCTCGCGCGCGGCGGGCAGCAGCGCGTCCATCTGCTTAAGGCCTTCATACATGTCGGCGAGCGCCTCGTAACCCTCCTGCTGGTCGAGCAACTCGGCGGCGATCAGAGCGCCGATGCCCTGCGGCACCTCGGCCTGTGACACGCCCTCGCCCCACGGATAGACCCAGGTGGTCCACTTGCCGTTATCGATCTTGGAGCCCTCGCAGTCGGTGAGGGCAACGACCTCGGCACCGGCTGCCAGCGCCATCTCGCAGCCATCAACGACCTCCTGCGTGTTGCCGCTGTGGCTGCAGGCAATAACGAGCGACTTCTCGCCAAGGCTCTTAGGGGCCATCAGGCAAAACTCGCGTGCCGTGTAGACCGTCGAGGTAAACGTGGTGGCCTCGCGCTTGAGCAGCTCGTTGGCCGGCATCAGGTCGATCATCGAACCGCCGCAAGCAATCCAAAAGACATTCTCAATCTTGCCCTTGCGCTCGATAATTTCCTGAACCAGATCATGTGCGTTCACGGTGACGCTCCTCCTTGTGTGGCGGCTTTGGATGACGGCAGCTCGTACCTGCTGTCGTTCTATGTTGTCCTATTTATAGCACGCACGACGACGCTCGTGAAGCCATTTCGCCAAACTTGTTCTATGTTGTTCTATCTGTGGATGTTAGATGTCGAACACGTAGCGCGAGCCCACGATCTTTTGGCGTCCGAGCAGCAAGGGCCGCTCGTCCGCATCGGTAAAGTACGCCTCCATATAGAAGAGCGGCTCGCCGACCGGCACCTCCAACAGCGGGGCCGCCTGAGCATCGGCAAGCGCAATCTCCACGGTGCAAGGGTCGGACTTGAGAGGTGCGCGGCCCGAATGCTCGGCAACGAGCGCAAAGATCGAGTTATCGGCGAGGTCCTTATCGGCAAGTGTCTGCAGATAGGGATGGTCAGCCAGCACAAAGGCGTTGTTCTCGAGCATGACGGGCACGCCGTCTGCCGTGCGCACGCGCTCGACAACGATGAGCTCGCAGCTGGGTTCCACCCCAAAAAACGCCGCGTCCTCGCGCGTCGCCGCAACCACCGTGCGCGACACCAGGCGTGCTCCGGCCACCATGTCGTTGGCGGCGCAACCCTCGGAAAAGCTCTGAACGTCACCCTTCTGGACAATCTTGCGCTTGAGCTTGGGCGCGCACACGAACGTGCCCCTCCCCTGCTGGCGGTTGAGATACCCCGCGCGCGACAGCTCCTCGATGGCGCGGCGCACGGTGATGCGTCCCACGCCGTAGGACTTCGCGAGCTCCATCTCGGAAGGAATGCGCGAGCCGGATGCGTACACGCCGCGCGCGATCTCGCCCTTTAGGTCGTCCATAACCTGCTGGTACAGCGGCACGGCGGATACCTCAGTGCGCTCGGTTTTATCGTCGAATGCCATCGTTATGCTCCATTCCGTGCATGCTCGGACTCAAACTCTTCAATCGCCGCCATAAACTGCTCGCCAAAGGCGTCGGCCTTTTTCTCGCCAATGCCGTTGACCTGGATAAGCTCGTCGCGCGTCTGCGGGCGTTGACGGCACAGACCGCGCAGGGCCTTGTCGGAAAAGACCATGTACGGCGCCATCTCCAGCTCGGTCGAGATCTCCTTGCGCAGGGCGCGCAGACGCTCGAACAGCTCGGCATCGTCACCCACGCGCAGGCGCTGATCCAGCTCGGCCTCCTCGCGCAGCAGATCCACCGCACGGCGGGCGCGGGCCGAAGCCTTGCGCTTGGACGCGCGACGCTTAACGGTAAAGGCGAACGCCTCGTCCTCGACCTCGCCGGCGCGCGGGCCTAGCCCCACGACCGGGTACTGCCCCTGCGAGGTGGCCAGGTAACCGCGGCCGCACAGCTGGCCGATGATGTCCTTGATGCGCCCGACCGATTCGCTCGACAGCTCACCGTAGCCGCGGTCCTCGTCCAGATGCATCTGGCGAATGCGCTCGGTGTTGCCGCCGTGAAGCACGTCGGCGATGAGCGACTTGCCAAAGCGCATGGGACGCGTGGCCACATAGCGCACAGCGGCGCGGGCCATATCGGTGACGTCCTCGACCTCGAACTGCGTGAGGCAATTGCTGCAGTTGCCACAGCCCTCGACGTCGTCCGTGGCGGTGCCGCCCGTACCGGCCGAAGCAGCATGCTCGGCCGCGGACTCGTCGCCAAAGTAGCGCAGCATGTATTCGCGCAGGCAGCCGGTGGTATTGCAGTAGCCCTCCATCTGGCTGAGCAGACGATATCGATTCTGGAGCGCCCACGCGCGCTGCTCGTCGTCGAGCGCCTCATCGGCAGCATCGCCGCGGTCGATCAGAAAGCGGCGCATGCGAAAATCGTTGCCGTTCCACAGCAAGTGGCAGCTGGCCGGGTCGCCATCGCGGCCGGCACGTCCCGCCTCTTGGTAGTACGCCTCGATGCTCTCGGGCACGTTGTTGTGGATCACGTAGCGCACGTTGGGCTTGTCGATGCCCATGCCAAAGGCGTTGGTGGCAACCATCACCTGGATATCGTCGTCGATAAAGGCGCGCTGGCTTTGGCGACGGACGTCGTTGCCCATGCCGGCATGGTAGCGGCCCACGCGAATGCCGCTGGGGCCCAGCGCCTCGGCAAGCTCGCCCGCCAGCGCATCAACCGTCTTGCGGGTCGAGCAATACACGATACCGCTCTCGCTCGAATGCGCGATTACGTAGTCGCGCACCCAGGCGGTCTTGGCCTTGTCGCCCATCTCCTCGCAACCAAAGTAGAGGTTCTTGCGATCAAAGCCCGTCACCACCGTCGCCGGGTTTTGCAGGCCGAGCATCTGCTGAATGTCCGCGCGCACGCGCTCGGTCGCCGTAGCGGTAAAGGCCGCCACGATGGGGCGCTGCGGCAGGGAATCGATGAACTCGCGAATCTGCAGGTAGGCGGGGCGGAAATCCTGACCCCATTGGCTCACGCAGTGGGCCTCGTCAATGGCCACAAGCGGAACGCCAATGCCGCCTTCGGCCGCAGCTTCCTGCGCAAAGGCCAGAAAGCGCGGCTCGAGCAGGCGCTCGGGCGCCACATACATAAGTTGGTAGCGGCCTTCGCGCGCCCGCTTGAGCACGGTGTTTTGCTGAGCCGGCGTAAGGCTGGAGTTGAGATAGCTGGGGTGCGCGCCCGCCGCGAGCAGCGCGCGGGTCTGGTCCTCCATAAGCGACAGCAGCGGACTCACCACAAAGGTGATGCCGGGCAACATGAGCGCGGGCACCTGGTAGCAAATGGACTTGCCGGCGCCCGTGGGCATAACACCCAGCGCATCGCGGCCTGCAAGAATCGCATCCACCATGCGGTCCTGCCCCGGGCGAAACGAGGTGTAGCCAAAATAGGCGCCGAGCGTGTCAAGCGCCATCTGCTGCATGCTATCGGTCATGGTTTCCTAACGTCCAAGTCATCTGCCGCCGATTATACGCCGCCACGCGGACCGGTGCCGCACAGCTGCCAGCGATGGGCTACGCAATCCGAAGGGAACGAGCGTGGATTTTTAGACACTTTCCGGATGAGCGTGGATAATCTCCCACTTTGAACCCGCCATTGAGCCAAAAACGGGAGATTATCCACGCTCATTCTGCGGGTAGTCATTGGGGACGTTCTTGAATGACTAGTCGTTTAAGAACGTCCCCAACGACTAATCTCTTGACAAACGCGGAAACGTCTCTGGTTGAGCATAAGTCAGCGAAAACGCCCCTAAGCGAGCAAGGTGACGTGAAAGAGGAGGGAAGCGTACTTTGGTACGCGACCGACGATTGAACGTCAGATTGCCGCTTAGGGGCGTTTGCAGTGTCGAGCCGTTACGCGGTTTGGTAAAACCGCGTAACTTACATCACCATGACGTAGCGCGATCCCACGTAGTACTGCTTACCCATCAGGACCGGCTCGCCATTGGGGCCGATAAAGCCGGCACGCAGGTTGAGCAGCGGATCGTGCGGAGCAATGCCCAGCTCAGCCGCCTGCTCGGCATTGGCGCGAACGGCCTCGACCGTGCGGTAGCCAACCGAGACAATCGGCGTTCCGCCAACACGCTCGACCTCGGCAAAAATCGACTTGTCCTCAAGATCGGCCGTCAACAGCTCACGGTAGGCGTCAAACGGCACAAAGATGTTCTCCTCAAAGATGGGCTCGCCGTCGGCCGTACGCACGCGCTTGATATGCAGCAGCAGCGCATCCTTCTGCAGGCCAAAGAACTCCATCTCGTTTTGACGCGCCGGGACAATCTGGCGATCGACCACATGTGCACCGGCCTTCATGCCATTGTCGGCACACAGTGCAGTAAACGTCTGCAGCGTCGAGGCGTGAAACTGACGGTTGATGTGTGGCGTGGAGACAAAGGTGCCACGGCCCTGCTGCTTAACCAGGTAGCCATCGGAGCACAGCTCCTCGACGGCTCGGCGCACCGTAATGCGGCTCACCTCGTACTGCTCGGCAAGCTCGAGCTCGGACGGAATACGCTCCTTGGGTGCATAAACACCTTTCTCGATCGCATCCTTGATTTCGTCGTAAATCTGCTGGTAAAGCGGTGCATTTTTGGGCGCAGGCATATCAAATCACTCTTATCGAAATATCGAAATAACTAATACGTATATAACGTCTTTTTATATGTTACCTCAGTTGGATAAAACGATACACCACATACAGCAAATCCTTACTTGCCGTCGTCCTGTTGCAGACTGTCCTGCTCGATGAGGCGCGCCTGCCTGCTGGCCATGCGCGCGGGCTTGTCGGGATCGGGTACGGCCGTAGGCATGGGCTCGTCGACATGGCCACCCCACCAGCCGCCCACAAAGTTGAGCGTGTGAAACACATTGATCACGGCGCCGGGATCAATGTCGCACACCAGCTTGATAATGTCCTGGCTCTCGTAGGTCGAGACAACGGCGTGCAGCAGGTACATCTTTTCGCGGCTGTATCCGCCGATGACCTCGGCGCAGCTAATGCCGTGCTGAAAATGGTCAACATAGGCGGTCATGACCTCGTCTGCCTTACGCGTCGTGATCTGCAGCGTCACGCGATCGTAGCGACGATAGAAACTGTCGATGGTCTTGGTCGAAATAAACTGGAACACGATGGAATACGCCGCCTTGTCCCAGCCAAACATAAAACCAAAGATCGCCAGGATAAAGCAGTTGAAACCAAAGATGACGCCCCAGATGGTCTTGCCCGTGTGGTTGGAAACCCACAGCGCGATAAAATCGGTGCCGCCGGTGGATGCGCCGGATTTAAGCGCGATGGCAGCGCCCAGACCCGAGACCACGCCGCCAAAGATGATGAGCATGATCTTGTCGCCCAAAAACGGCGCGAAGTGAAAGACGTTGAGGAACAGCGACGAGAGCACGACCTGCATCATCGAGAAGATGACGAAGCGCTTGCTAATGCCGCTCCAGCATAGGAGCGCCACGGGGATGTTGAGCGCGAGCATACCGAGCGAGATGTCGATGTGAACGCCGCCCAGCGAAGTAACGCGATCGAGCAGGACCGCGACGCCGGTGAGACCGCTCGGAAGCAGGTCGGCGGGCTGAATGAACGCCTGGATCAGGAATGTCTGGAGAACGGCGGAAATGGTGACCGCCACGGCAGTAATGGCGCGGCGGACGATGGTAAGGCGGCCGAGCACGAGCACTCGGTCCGTGAGCTGATCGATGGCGTTCGCCACGTAGGCTCCTTTCGAAGGCAGATATAGTTGTGGGGCATGTCGGCGATTGTAGCATGGAGCGCGAAAGGGCGCTTCAATTCACCCTCTCTCGACAACCATCAGAAGAACCGTGAGGCCGCTCAAAAGAAAAACGCCGTGAAGAGAGCGATCCCTTCACGGCGAATTCGGCATTTGCCCAGATAAAACCTGCCAAAATAAACCTGTCCCTAAATGGCAGATAGGATGTCGGTCAGGTTGTCGATGACAACGTCAGCGGCGGACTGGTCCAGGTTGACGCCCTCGTGCGGACGCAGCGCCAGGACGCGGGCGCCGGAGCGCTTGCCGGCCTCGATGCCCAAAGGCGAGTCCTCGATAACCAGGCATTCGGCAGGCTCCACCCCCAGCGCCTCCATGGCACGCAGGTAGATCTCGGGGTCGGGCTTAAACGCACTGCACTCGTGGCCGCTGATGGTGTAGTCCAGCACGTCGGCGATGCCGGCAATCTCCACCAGCTCGTCGATCAGCTCGCGATAGGACGAGCTCGCGATGGCACACTTCACGCCGCGCTCGTGCAGCTCACGCATCACCGGCTCCGTCTGCTCGTTGAGCAGCTCGGCATACGGAACGGGGTGGTCCGGGCTGTAGACCTGCTTGTACTCCACGCGCAAGCGCTCGCGCAGCTCAACATCGTCGGGCACCAGCGCCTCCCAAATGGCGGGCTCGTTAGACCCCGAAAGATCGGGAATCTCGTCAAAGTGAAACCCCTTCTCTTCCATAAACGCCACGCGGCGGCGGTTGTAGAACCACTCGGTATCGACCAGCACGCCGTCCATATCAAACAGCACTGCCTTGATCATACGCATCTCCTCCCACCTGCCAAAAAGGGACAGGTTTATTTTGGTAGGTTTTATCTGGGGTTTTATGACGCGACAGACACGCCCTCCCCAGAGCAAAAAAGGGGACGGGGCGCAAACCCCATCCCCTCTCAATCATCCCGTAAGGTCTACTTACTTGTGATTAGTAGGAAAGCTTCCACATGTAGCGACGCATGGTCAGCGGGTGCTGACGAGCCTCGGCGATCTGGTTGCCGTACTCGCGCATAACGGCGAGGTGCAGCAGCGGGTTGAAGTAGGTGACGACGCTCGCGGGCACGGCGTCAGCCAGGCCGTAGTCCTTGGAGTCGATCAGAGCGACCTTGGCGCCCATGCGCTCAAGGAAGGTGAGGGCGCGGGCGTCCATCGGACGGGTAGCGCCATCGGACATGAAGAAGACGTAGGGCTTACCCTCGGTGGAAACCTCGAACGGGCCGTGGAAGTACTCGCCGGTGTTGTAGGCGGCGGCGTCGATCCACTGCATCTCGGTGAACAGGAAGGCGGCGTGAGAATAAGCCATCTTCTCGGAGGCACCGGAAGCCATGAAGTAGATCATCTTGTCGTCCTTGAAGTCCTCGGCGAACTTCTTGGCGAGCTTCTTGCAGTGCTGAGCGGCGTTCTCGCAGAGCTCGAAGACGTTGGTGAGGCCGGTGATCATGTCCTCGTAGTGGTCATAACCCTCGGTCTGCTGAAGGATCTCGAGAGCAAGAGCGATGGCGTAGCCGGGCTTCTCGCACTTGGCAGCGTAGTTGGCGTGGAAGCCGTGAACGATGACGTGGTCGGCGTCGACGGTCAGAGCGGAGCCAGCCTTGTTGGTGAGGGAGACGACCGGGCAGTTGTGCTTCTTGGCAGTCTTGTTGGCCTCGACGGTCTCGGGCGTGGAGCCACCGAGGGAGCAGGTGATCACGAAGGTGTGCTCGTTGACCCAGGAAGGCGTGTCGTAGTTGAACTCGTTAGCGGTGAAGATCTGAACGTTCAGCTTGTCCGTGTTGTTGGCCAGGAAGTACTTGGCGGGGTAAAGGTCGGACATGGAAGCACCGCAGCCGACGAAGGCGACGCTGTGGATCTCGTGGTTGGACAGGACGTCAGCGACGATCTGCTTAGGGAGGTTAAGGTCGATCTCGTACATCTGACACATTCCTTTCGATTTTTGCGGCGCCACTTTGCCGGACGCACACAGGGTTACCGTGATTTGGACCGAGTCGCCGGCCCGTTGAGGATGTGTCAAAGGAGCTGTCCCTTTGACACATTTAGGGATGGAAGCCTGCCTGGGGTATGGGATGCCAGGCAGGCTCCCCGGGGAAAGCGGTTAGACGCTTGGTCGCGACTAGGCCAGGATGCCGGCCGCGGAGAGGGCGATGCCGCCCACGATGGCGATCACGAGAAGCCAACCGGTGTTGGCGTTCTTCTTGATGAGCCAGTACATAAGGCCGGTGAGGCCGAGGGAGATCATCTGGGGCATCATGCCGTCCAGGATGTCCTGGATCACGACGGTGCCGTCAGCGAACTGCAGCGGGGTGGTGGCGCCGATCAGCGTAGCGATCATGCCGCCCACGGACATAAGACCCACGATGCCGCAGACATACATGAGCTTCTCCATGAGGTCGCCGCCCTGAAGCTTGCTCAGGTACTCGTGGCCGCCCTGATAGCCCATCTTGGCTGCGAACCAAGTGATCAGCACAGAGGGGACGATGGAGATGAGCATGGCCAGGATCGGGCCCATGATGGAACCCTGCTGAGCCAGCTGAACGCCCAGACCAAAGGCGATAACGCGGATGGTGCCCTGGAAGAAGGAGTCACCGATGCCGGAAAGCGGACCCATGAGGGAGGTCTTGACCGCGTTGATCGAATCGGGATCGAAGTTCTCGGGATCCTTGGCGTACTCCTCCTCCATGGAGGCGGCGAGGCCTAGGACAAAAGCGCTCGTCTGCGGGGTGCAGTTGTAGAACGCCATGTGACGGTGGTAAGCCTCTTTCTTAGCAGCGAGCTGCTTGGGGTCGGACTCATCCGGATAGAGGCGATCGAGCGTGGGAACCATGCCGTAGAGGAAGCCCATGTTCATCTGACGCTCGTAGTTCCAAGAGGCCTGGATGGCCCAGGAGCGCCAGAAGAACTGGCTGACCTTCTTGTTCAGGGACACGTCCTTGGTTGCGGTTGCCATAGTGTGTTCCTCCTTAGTCTTCGTCGTCTTCGAGCGGATCGTAGTCGGAATCGACACCGGCGGCTGCATGGGAACCGTTGAACTTGAAGCCCATGAAGACGACAGCCAGGCACACACCGATCAGAGCGACCGCGATGACGGACAGGTTGAGGTAAGCGGCGAGCAGGAAACCGATGAACAGGAACGGAGTCATACCCTTCTTGATCATCATGGTGAGCAGCAGGGCCAAGCCGTAGGCGGTCATGATCTTGGTCGAAACGTTAAGACCAGTGGACAGCCACTCGGGAACCATGTTGACGATGGCCTGGACCAGGTCGGTGCCAACAAAGACGGCGAGGAAGATCGGCAGGAAGTACATGACGGCGTACAGACCGGAGCCGGCGCAGATGTGCATGCGGTAGGCGGTCTTGAACTTTCCGTTATCGATCGCGCTATCTGCCACATGGGTGAGGGCGGCGATGATGGAACGGAACACGATGCCGAGGAGCTGACCCAGGACGGCGACCGGGATGGCGATCGTCATGGCGGTCTCGGCGGAAGCATCGGTCAGGCACGCAAAGGCAGCGGCCACGATGCCGCCCAGGACCATATCGGGCGGAACGGCGGCGCCGACCTGCACCAGGCCCATGGACACGAGCTCGACGGCGGCACCGACGGCAAGGCCGGTGGGCACATCGCCCAGCAGCAGACCGACGAGCGTAGCGCCAACGAGGGGCTGCTCGAAGTTAAGACGACCGAGCAGGCGGGAGTCCCACATGCAGAACACGCCGACGAGGCCGACGAGCACCGCACTGATGAACGTATTCATACCCTTCTCCTTTCAGTCAGGCAAAAGCCTGGTTGATTACAGCTTGGCGTCGATGTCGACGCTCTGATACGTAGGGGTCTGCTGGACATAGAGCTTGATGCCCATGTCGAGCAGCTGGTTGACGTCGGCCTTCTGGGTGGCGTCGAGGAAGACGGAGCTGTCCTTGCCGCCGACCTGATCGGCACCGTCGTGGTTGGCGGTGGCGCCCAGGTTGATGGCGTCGAGCTTGTAGCCCTGGCAGAACTGCAGCATCTCGGCAGTGTTACCAAAGACGAACATGACGCGCTCGCCGAGGGTGTTGAGCTTGTCCATCTTGGCGAGGGCACGCTCGACGGTGAAGACGTTCAGGCGCACGCCCTGGGGCTTGGCCAGCTTAAGAGCGCCCTTCTTGATGTCATCGTTGGCGGCAGCGTTGTCGACGACGATGATGCGCTCGGCCTGAACCTTGGTGGTCCAGGTAAAGACGACCTGGCCGTGCAGCAGACGGTAGTCAAGACGTGCGAGGACGATCTTGGCGGGACCGGAGCTGTGACGGGACGCCTTGGCCTTCTTGGCGGGAGCCGCGGCGGCCTCGACCGGTGCGTTGGGGTTGGTCAGACCGGTGCGGGCCTCGTTGATGAGGGCCGCGAGCTCGGCGCCCTTGACGGGGGCGGGGCTCATAGCGAGCGTGAGCGCCAGCGGGATGTTGAAACCGCTGACAACCGTGAACTTCGTGCCGTTCTTGGAAAGCTCGACCATGCTGTTGTTGACCGAGCTGCCGAGCATATCGGTCAGCACATAGACGGTGTCGTCCGCGTTGAACGTGGCAATCAGAGCGTCCACCTTATTGGTGATGGGCTCCTTGTCGTCACGAGCAAGCGACACGACGTGGACGTTCGACACGTCGCCGAGAACCATCTCGAGCGTGTCTTTGGCGCCTGCGGCCAGGCCGCCATGAGATGCGAGAATGATCTGATTCATCTTGCCTCCTCCTTTTCGTTATGGTCATTATAACGTCTTATACGTTGCTTATATTGCTAATTAGTATAAAGACCGTTCGCGGGTGAAAATCGACCGTTGACGGGTTTAACGTACTCGAAACGTTGGAGCTAGGTAGGCCGGCACTGTCTTGGCGACACCCGGTCAGACGCCTCGCCAATCCCCTATCGCACGAAGTACCAGGGGCTTTCCTGCACGGTGGGCTCCAGCGCGATGCCGGTGCGTTCCTTAAACAGATCCATGTCCTGCGATTTCTCCGTCCACCACGCGTTGGGCTTAAAAGTCATGCTCTCAGCGACATGACCGACAAACACACTGTTGCGCAGCTCGGAGAAGTCGGTGTTCATGATCAGGATGGACGCGAGCACCAGCACAATGCCCAGAACCTTGATCGCGCCGGCGGACTCGGCATAGACACCAATGCCCACTATTACGGTGACAACCGTCTCGAAAGACATTACGACGGGAACTTTCGATGTCTCGAGCCCCATGGACAGACCCTGCATATATAAGATGTAAGCCACGGCTGTGGGGATGAGTCCAAAGCCAAGGAACAGCAGCAGTAGCTGTGGCGACATTGCCGCGGCGACATCCGGCCACGGAGCCGCGATAGCTGCCATAACCGCACCGCCAAAAACAAGGCCCCAAAACGTGACAGCCAGCGGGTGGACCGTCTTGGTTGCTATCCGGCTAAACACCGCAAGCGACGCACCGCAAAGGCCTGCAATCACGCCCGACGTGACGCCCCAAACCGAAAAATGGAAACCGGAAAGGTCGCCATTGGTCACTGCAAGTACACAGCCACCTATGTTAAAAGCGATGGCAACGAGCTTGTTGGGGGTCACGTCCTCGCGATAAAGCACGCGGCCGAGCACGACGCCAAACACCGGCGAGGTATAGAGCAGCACCGAGGCCGTGGACATGCCGACCTCGCCCATGCACTCGTAATAGCAGGTGTTGGCGGCGGCTAAACCGACGATACCGACAAGCGCGCAGGGAACAAGCTCTTTAGGGCTTGCCTTGAACAGAGCCAGGGGACCCGAGGCTTTTCCCTCACGGGCACCTCCCTGGCAACCCATAAATGCCAAGACCGGAGCCATTAAGACGGCACCCGACAACAGACGAAGGGCCGCCATGCTCTGAGACGAAACACCCAGGGCCGATATTCCGTTAACAAAGATTCCGATGGTGCCCCACATAAGCGCGGCGATCAGCACCAGCATATAGCCCACATTACTTCTCTTCAACGCAGCCTCCTCGGTATTATTTCCAATATGTTTCATGCTACGTTATAGTCGTTATATACATTTTTCAAGGCACAAATCGGCGAACGGGAAACTTTTGAAACAAGGAGTGCCCCCAACTGCCGGCAGAAAGGGAACGTCCCCAAGTGCCACTCTAACAGTTGCGGTGAAATAGTTCTCAAACAGAGGCTTCACGCCCCCAAACAGGAACTATTCCACCGCAACTTATGAGGACATCGAGCTGTTAGGCCGCTCTATCCCTTAATAGTCCAGCTTCCACATGTAGCGGCGCGTCATGTAGTCCTTGTGGGTGACGGCAGAGAGCGCACGCATGTACACGTTGTTGAGAATCGGCGCAAAGATCAGGTGGTTGAAGTACTCGCTCACGCTGTCCTTGATGTCGTTGAGGCCGAGCTCCTTGGCGTCGAGCTGATAGACGCGCTCGCCACCGTACTGGTTGACGAAGCGGATGCCGCGCTCGTCGTTGCAGCGGCTGCGGCCGACGCTGATGAGCTGGAACAGCGAGGTACGCTTGTCCAAGATCTCGAAGGGACCGTGGAAGAAGTCGCAGGTGTTGATGGTGCAGGAGTCGATCTGCAGCATCTCCTGCACGTTGCAGATGCTAAAGACGTAGGCGGCACCAAAGAGCGGACCCTGAGCCATCACGTTGATGCAGGGCTTGTCGGCGTTCTGCTCGGCCCACTTGGCAGCGAGCGGACGGGTGTACTCGAAGGCCTTGCGATAGATGGGATCAATCAGGTCGAAGGCGGCCATGGCGGTCTCGTACTCAGCATAGCCCTCGGTCTGCTGCGTAAGCTCCATAGCAATCATGGTCACGACGGCGGAGTTGGTGCGGCCCATGCAGGACTCGTCGATGGCCAGGCTGTCGTACTGGATCTTGTAGTCGCAGACCTCGGTGAGGCCGGACTCGTCAACATAGATGGCGATGGTGCTGGCGCCGTGGTCCTTGGCGACCTGGGCGGCGACGATGGTCTCCTTGGTGCCGCGCATGGACACGACGACGGCCAGGGTGTTCTCGTTGACGTAGGCCGGGGTGGCGTGCACGAACTCGTTGCTGGTGTAGCTGGAGCTCACGACCTGCGTGGCCTCGTGCTCCATAAAGTACTGGGCAGGATAGTTGCCGCCGTTGGATCCGCCGGCGCCAATCCACACGACGCGCTTGATGCCGCCCTTGTCTGCCTTGTCAGCCAAAACCTGGGAGACGACGTCCTTAACCTGTTCCTGAGTAGTCATCGTGCATCAGCCTTTCTTCTCGTTTGATGCTCTTGATGGCATACAAGTTACATACATGTTTTGGTGATGTCGACTAGTTGTATGCTATATTTGTCTTAGAAATTTTGCTGATGCGGTTTTTGATAACTAGCTAACAGCGGTTTTGTTGTTGTATTGAATACATGCTTGATTAGACTCGAATACAAGTTAGATACAGGTTGATCGCATGAATGCTTCGTCTAAAAAGAAACTGGCCCAATACGAGCGCTTGGCGGGCATGCTGCGCGACCGCATCGCCGCCGGCACCTACGCACGCGAAGACAAGCTGCCGTCCGAGATGGAACTCATGGACGAATCGGGTCTGTCGCGCAGCACCGTGCGCCACGCCCTTAAGGTGCTCGTTGATGAGGGCCTGGTTCGCACCGAGCGCGGGCGCGGCGCCTTTGTGGCTAACACGCCGGCGCTCCACGAAAACAACCTGGTGTTTTCGAGCTATACCAAGCAGGTCGAAGGCCAGGGCATGAAGCCCACCACGCGCACGGTGGACTCGGGCTTTACCAAGGCGGGCGGCAGCATAGCTAAGTTCTTTGATGCCGCCGTGGGCAGCAAGCTCGTCAAACTTGTCCGCCTGCGTTATCTGGACGATGCGCCGCTGTGCCTGGAGACCACCTATCTGCCACCAAGCTTTGAGTCGCTCATCGATCGCGATATCAACGGATCGCTCTATGCCACGTTGCGCCAGGAGTTCCATCGTGCGCCGGCACAGGGGCACAAGACCTTTGAGGTGTGCTTTGCCTCGCAAAACGAGGCGTTTTTGCTCAACGTCGAGCGCGGACAGGCACTGATCCTGATCACCGACTACGTCTACGACACCGACGGCCGCCCGCTCCATGTCTCCAAGCGCATCCAACGCACCGACCGCGCCAAATACACCGAGCCCATCGGCTAACCTGCCAAAAAGGGACAGGTTTATTTTGGTCGGTTTTATCTGGGGTTTTGCTACATCCGCAGGTTGAACCTATCAATCAAACGGCCCAACGCAAATGCCGCCGCGAAGGGTTTCGTATCCTTCGCGGCGGCCCTCAACGTTTGCCCAGATAAAACCTGCCAAAATAAACCTGTCCCTAAATGGTAGGTTTGGGGAGGTCGGGGAACCAGGTTGGCTTGGGTTGGTTGGGTGTGCGCTCGGCTAGGACCAGCTCCATCCAACACATGTCGTACCAGCGGCCGAACTTTTGGGCGCAGCGGTCAAAGGCGCCCACCAGGCGGTAGCCCATATGGGCATGGAAATCCTGACTGTTGTGCGTCAGATACTCGTCGTCCTTGTCGTGCGGCACGGCAATGAGCGCGCACATGTTGGTGATGCCCATCGCGATCAGACATTGCTTGAGTGCATCGTGCAGTCTGCGACCCAGCCCGCCGTGGCGCACGTCGCGCGCCAGGTAGATCGACGTCTCGACCGACCAGTCATAGGCCTCGCGGCTGTTGAGCGGACTCACATAGGCATAACCTACCGGACGCCCGTCCAGCTCCATCACCAGATACGGATAGTGCTTGAGCGTGCGCTCGATGCGCCCGGCGAACTCCTCAACGCTCGGCACCTCGTATTCGCAGGTAATCGCCGTCTGGCGCACATACGGCTCATAGATGGCAAGCAACGCCGGCGCATCATCGGGCGTCGCCAGGCGAATCGTCGGCTCGGACATCTCGGCCATACAACCCCTCCCCCTCAAAAGCAAAGGCCGCCTTGCGCCAAACCCAGCGCAAGGCGGCCTCTCGTCATTACATCAGGCTACAGGACAGCCGCCAGCGCGTCGATGTCCTCCTGCGTCGTGGCCCAGCTGGTGCAAAAACGCACCACCGTGTGGGTCTCGTCGTACTTTTCCCAGTACTCGATCGAGGCGTGCTCGCGAATGCGGGCCATGTCCTCGTTGGGCAAAATCACAAACTGCTGGTTGGTGGGCGTCTCCAAGAAGAACTGGTAGCCGCGTTCATGCAGCACGCGACGCAGCGCCTGAGCGGTCTCAATCGCCTGGCGACCAATCTCAAAATACAGGCCATCGGTAAAGAGCGCCTCAAACTGTACACCCGTCAGGCGACCCTTGGCCAGCAGCGCGCCATGCTGCTTAATACGCGGAATGGGATGTGCCGGGGCGTGCATGCCGCAGACCACCACGGCCTCGCCGCAAAGCGCGCCGCACTTGGTGCCGCCAATGTAGAACACGTCACACAGCTGCGCCAGCTCGGGCAGGGTAATGTCGCACTCATCGGCCGCCAGCGCATAGGCCAGGCGGGCGCCATCCACAAACAGCGGAATCTCGCGCTTCTGGCATACCGCATGAATCGCCGCGAGCTCGGCCTTGGAGTAGAGCGTGCCGTACTCGGTCGATAGACTCACGTACACGGCGCCCGGGAACACCGTGTGCTCGTAGCTCTCGTTTTCGTAGAACACCTGGATATAGTTCTCGAGATCCTCGGCATGCATCTTGCCCTCGTAGCCGGGAATGGTAAGCACCTTGTGGCCGCCAAACTCGATGGCACCCGCCTCGTGGCAGGCAACGTGGCCGGTCTCGGCTGCAACGACGCCCTCGTAGGGCGCAAGCAGCATGTCAATCACCGTCGCGTTGGCCTGTGTGCCGCCTACCAGGAAAAATACGTCGGCATCGGGTGCCTGACAGGCCTCACGAATGAGCTGCTTGGCACGCTCGGTGTGTGCATCGGTACCGTAGCCGGGCTGCGGCTCCATATTGGTGTCGACGAGCGCCTGCAGCACTGCCGGATGTGCGCCGTGAGAATAGTCATTGTTGAACGCGAGCATGGTAATCCTCTCTAGCCGGGCACGAGCCCGATGATTCAGATGGGGCTATTGTACGCCGCCCGGATAGGCAATGCGCGCGGCAAGGCACTCAAGCGCCAGCACCAAGGCAAAGCCGCAGCTCACGTCACTCAAAAAGTGCGCTCCGATCACGATGCGACCAAAGGCGACGAGCGCCGCGACCACTGCGGCGACCCAAAAGACCACGCGGCGGCGCGACGGCTTTTCCTTAAAGGCCGCCGCGGGAAGCCCGGCGAGCATAAGGCCGATCGCCGCGTGCGCCGTGTGTCCGCTCGCAAACGACTTAAAGCCGTCCTTGATCACGCCGGCGGCGATATAGGCCCACTTGTCGGGGTTGCCGATCACCCACCACGGCTGAAAATCGAGCCTCGGCGTGACCTCGATCACGCGCATGCGCGGGCGCGACCACAGCGGCTTGACGATCACGTTGAGGATAATGGCCTGAACGACCCACACGGCAAGCACCATCAACGCCCAGCGCGTGAGCTCGTCGGGATCGGTGTCGCGTGTGAGGCGGTAGGCGATCAGATTGGCGGCGATGACCAGCACAAACGTCAGCACCAACTGAGCTGCGACGAGTTTGCCGCCGACCCGCAGGGACGAAACGATCTCGTAGCCGGCCAGGCCAACGTTGACAAGGACGCCGAGCACGGCGAGCCATTTGCTCCCTCTGGAATCGGGACGCACCGCGCGCACGAGCATAACGCCCGCAACGCTCGCCGTCAGCTCGAACGGCAGCTCGCCGGCGGCCTCGATAAAGCGACCGTACATGCTGCCGATGTTGAACAGCGCGCTAGAGATCTGATAATCGAAGAAGCTGCCCACGCACAGACAAAGGCACAGGACGACCGCGATAATGGCGACATCTTTCTTATAGATGTATCCGAACATGCTTTCCTTTCGATGGAACCAGAGTGCCCAAATGGGGTGTTTGCAGCGTCGACTCGCTAGTCATCATCACTAGCGCCCAGCTGTTGCAGCAGCATGAGCGCCGCGGCCACCGGGCCGGTGCCGTCGTTGGCGTCGAGGCCGCGACCCAGGCCGCTGCCCGCACCGGCGCCCGCCTTGTAGGGCACCGATAGCTTGCGGCTCTTGGGGAAGTTCACCGCGCCATAGCGGGTCTTAAGCTCAAAGGCCACCTTCTTGGGCACGTCGACGCCCAAAAACGTAATGCGACCGCCGCTGAGCGTGACGCTCTCGAGCCCCAGGCGCTCGCCGCGAATGCGAATGCGCGCGCGGTTGAACAGGTTGAGTCCCGCCAACGGCAGCTCACCGTGCGCAACCTCGGTCTCTTCCTGTACCGCGTCGATGCTCTCCAGGTCCTCGGCCGCTGCGAGCTTACGGTACACGAGCACGCGCTGGTCCACCGCCGGCAGGTACTCCTCGGACAAGAAGTAGTCGGCCGGCAGGTTAATACCCACGCTCGCCGCCTCCACGCCGGCGTCGTCATCGCCGCGCGCCTCGGCCACGGCCTGACCCAGCATCTGCGTAAACAGGTCGAAGCCCACGCTCGACAGGTTACCGTGCTGCTCGGCACCCATGAGCGAACCGGCACCACGGATCTCCAGGTCGCGCATGGCGATGCGCATGCCGCTGCCCAGATCCTGAAACTCGGAAAGTGCGGTCAGGCGCGCCGTGGCCTCCTCGGTAAGCGGCAACTCGCCGGGGAACATAAAGTACGCGTATGCCTGCGTGGCTGAGCGGCCCACGCGGCCCTTGAGCTGGTAGAGCTGCGCCAGGCCCAGACGCTGCGAATCCTCGATGATGAGCGTGTTGGCGGTCGCGTTGTCGATGCCGCTCTCCACGATGGTCGTGGCGATGAGCACGTCGATCTTTTTGGTCGCGAACTCAATCATCACGTCCTCGACCTCGCGCGGGCTCATCTTGCCGTGCGCCACGCCCACGCGTGCCTCGGGCGCGGCCTCGTGCACGCGCGCCACGGCGTCGTCGATGGTCTTGACGCGGTTGGACACGTAGTACACCTGTCCGCCGCGGCCCACCTCCAGACGAATCGCCGCACTCACCACGTCGGGGTCGTACTCCCCCACGTGCACAATAACGGGACGACGCCCGGTCGGCGGCGTGGTGATCAGGCTCATGTCGCGCACGCCGCTCGTAGCCATCTGCATGGTTCGCGGAATAGGCGTTGCCGAGAGTGTGAGCACGTCGATTTGCTCGCGCAGGTTCTTGAGCTGCTCCTTGTGCTGCACGCCAAAGCGCTGCTCCTCGTCGATGATCACCAGGCCCAGGTTCTTGGGGTTCACATCGGCCGAAAGCAGGCGGTGCGTGCCGATGAGCACATCAATCGTGCCCTCGGCAAACGCCTTGAGCGCGCGCTTCTGCTGCGCCGGCGTGCGGAAGCGGCTGAGCACCTCGACCTCGAGGCCAAACGGGGCAAAGCGCTCAAAGAAGGTCTCGTAGTGCTGCTGGGCCAGAATGGTCGTGGGGCAGAGCACCATGACCTGACGGCCGGAGTCCACGCACTTAAACGCCGCGCGCAGGGCGACCTCGGTCTTGCCGAAACCCACGTCGCCGCACAGCAGGCGGTCCATGGGCTTGGGCGCCTCCATGTCGGCCTTGATGTCGGCGATAGCCTCCAGCTGGTCGCGCGTCTCGTCGTAGGGGAAGCTCTCCTCCATCTCGATCTGCTCGGGCGTATCGGGCGGACAGGCGATACCGGTAATCGACGAGCGGCGCGTATACAGGTCGACTAGGTCAAACGCCAGCTTTTTGGCGTTCTTGCGCGCCTTGTTGGTGGCACGCGTCCAGTCGGCGGTATTGAGCCTGGTCAGACGCGGCTTGTCGCCGTCGGGGCCAACATAGCGTGTGATGCGGTCGACCTGCTCGAGCGGCACGTAGAGCTTGTCGCCGTCGGCATATTCCAGCAAAAAATAGTCGCGCTCCTTGCCGCCCACTTCCTGGCGCGCGATCTCGCTAAAGAGCGCGATGCCGTGGGTAGCGTGCACCACGTAGTCGCCCGGCTTAAACGGGAAGGTGATCTGCGTAATGTCAACCTTGCGGCGGCTGCGCGCGCGATTGGCATCCATGCGGGCGTTGAGGTCGGCGATCGAGAACACGGCCAAATTGGCGTCGGGCACCACCACGCCCTGCGGCAGGGCAGCGTCCACAAAGGTCACGCGCCCGCGCGAGATGGTGGGCACGGCGGCGCCGGCGGCAGCCTGCGCGGCGCCCGCCTCGAGCGAGCGGGCGTTGAGCGCGTCGGCCTTACGCTCGCGAATGGAAGCATGGGCCTCCTGGCGCGCGGCACGGTCGGCGGAATCCGCCGCTGCCACGCGCACGCGCTCGCCGATAACGCCGGCATTTTCGGGCGCCGCGGTCAGCGATTCCTCAAAGGTAATGCCCTCGTCGCCAAAGGTGAGCTCCATCGACTCGCGCGCACCGCGGTCGGGGATGGCAAACACGCAGGCATAGCGCTTGCCCACGACCTCCTGGATGCGCGTCATAAAACGGTTGTCCGAGCCTGCGATGGCCGGCTGCTCAATCTTGAGCTCGGCCGTCACCGCACCACCGGCACGGATGAGGCTCACATAGTTCAGGCGCTGCTGGGCACCAAAATCGAGCTGTTGGGCGCGCACGTACAGACCATCCAGGCGGTCAATCCCTGCCTCGCCGGCACGGGTCTCAATATCCTCGTAGGCGCGCAGGCAGTCGTCGAACAGCGAGCGCGGCTCGGACAGAACCACGAGTGCCTTGCCGCTCACGTGTGCCAGCGGGCTTACGGTCTGGCCGTACATCACCGGCAAAAAGCGGTCGAGCTCGGGCGTGACGATACGCGCATCCACCATCTCGAGCAGCGCCGCCAGTTTGCTGTCGTCCTGGCTGGCGCGATAGAGCGCCACATGCATGTTGTGGACCGCCTCGTCGGTAAGCGCCAGCTCGCGGCACGGGAAGATCTCGATACTGTCCTCGTTGCCGATGGTCTGCCCCGTTGAGCTCACCATGCGGCGGATGCGGTCAATCTCGTCGCCAAAGAACTCAATGCGCACGGGCGCTTTCTCTTGTGCGGGGAACACCTCGACGGTGTCGCCGTGAATGCGGAACAGACCGGGCGCATCAGCGGCGCCGGCATTGGTGTAGCCCATGCCCACCAGGCGATGCGGCACCTCGTCAAAAGGAATCTCCTCGCCCACCGCAAAGGTCGTGGACTCCCAGTAGTGGCTCTCGACCGGCGGCACGCAGCGCAGCAGCGCGCGGGCCGAGGCAACCATGATGCAGTTGTCCCCGCGCACGATGCGCCCCAGAGCCTCGCAGCGCTGCGCCACCACGGCGTCGTCGGGCGCCTGCTCGCGCCAGGGGTAGTCCTTGCGCTCGGGAAAACGGCACACGTGCGCCAGGCCCACGTAGGCGGCAAGGCTGCGCGCGGCACGATCGGCCGCATCCTCGCCACTCACGATGTAGACCGTGGGGCGCGGGCGGCGCGCAAACTGGGCGGCGGCCATAAGCGTTCGGCCCGACTGCGACACGGCCAGCGTCACGTCCTCGCCGGCATCGAGCCCGGCCTCGACGGTCTGCAGTGCCTCGGCAGTGTAGAGCTGCGCGGCTATACGGTGAATGAGCATGCTGTTCCTCCGGCATCGCAACGCCAAAAGCCCGCCGGGGCAAGCTCGGCGGGTCGTACGTCAAATACATTGTCTGCCATGGTAGCGCATGGAGAGGACTCCGGCTCAAGGGCAAACCCAGCCCCGCAAAAAACGCCAGACGAAGATGCGTTCCGCCCTACCCCGCTACGCGCACGCTGGGGCACAAATCTGCCAGCGGGCACTCGTCACACTTGGGTTTGCGGGCATCGCAGATCTCGCGACCGAAGGTGATCCACTGATGGTTGACCGACCCCCAATACTCGTGCGGCAAAATCTTGAGCAGATCCTGCTCGGTCTTGAGCGGCTCCTTGGCATGCGTCTTGGGACTCAGCATCAGGCGGTGCGCAATGCGGTTGACGTGCGTGTCCACTGCAATGCCCTCCACGATGCCATACCCCACGTTGAGCACGATGTTCGCCGTCTTGCGTCCCACGCCCGGCAGCTTCACGAGCTCCTTCATGTCGGCCGGCACCTCGCCGCCGTAATCGGCGACAATCATCTGCGCGGCCTCGACGGCATGCTTGGCTTTGCTCTTGTAGAAGCCGAGCGACTTGATGGTGTCCGCCACGTCAGCTACGCTCGCCCCGGCCATGGCCTCGGGCGTGGGCCACTGGGCAAACAGCCACGGCGTCACTTTGTTGACCTGCGCATCGGTCGTTTGCGCCGAAAGCAGCACCGCGATCAGCAGGCGGAAGGGATTCTCGTGGTCCAAAAAGCACTCGACCGAGCCATAGCGACGGTTGAGGCGCTCACACACCTCGATGGCGCGCTCGCGCTTGGCGGCATTGGTCTCGCGTGGCATAACGACTCCTCGGCTCAACGGCACAATAAACTTATGGGCACAATTGTCCCACGTCCGAGACGTTTACGCCTCCAAGAATGCGCCGGTCTGACGGCTCCACAGGCTCGCGTACTCGCCGCCCGCCTCGACGAGCTGCACATGCGTACCGTCCTCGACGATCTCGCCATCCGCCAGCACCACGATGCGGTCGAGCGCCGCCACGGTGGACAGGCGATGCGCCACCACAATGGAGGTGCGGCCGCGCATCAGGTTTTCGAGCGCCTCCTGCACCAGCGCCTCGGACTCGCTGTCGAGGGCAGACGTCGCCTCGTCGAGCACTAGAATCGGCGCGTCGGTTAGGATGGCACGGGCGATAGCCACGCGCTGACGCTGGCCGCCCGAGAGCTTGACGCCGCGCTCGCCTACCATGGTGTCAAAGCCACGGGGCAAGCGGTCGATAAACTCCAGGGCATTGGCCAGGCGCGCGGCCTCGCGAATCTGCTCATCAGTGGCGTTGGGACGACCGTAGGCAATGTTTTCGCGAATGGAGCGGTGGAACAGCAGCGCCTCCTGCGGCACGTAGGCAACCTGGCGGCGCAGGCTCTGCTGCGTGCAGCGCGAGACGTTCTGGCCGTCCACGAGCACGCGGCCGCCCTGCACATCGTCCAAGCGCAACAGCAGCTTGGTGAGCGTCGACTTGCCCGAGCCCGATTTACCCACCAGGCCCACGCGCTGGCCCGCCGCCACGTGAAGCGTCAGGTCGTCGAACACGTTCTCGCCCGCCGCGGCGTCACGATATGCAAAGCTCAGGTGCTCAAAATCAATCGCACCTTCGGTCACTTTAAGCTCGGGAGCGTTCTCGTCGTCTGCCACCAGACGCGGCTCGTCCAGCACGCGCGTCATCTCGGCCGCATCACCGAGCGCGCGGTTGATGCGCTGCATCATGGAGCTTACGTAGTTCAGACGCATGGTGAGGTTATAGGTGTAGGTAAAGATCATGACGAGCGAGCCGGCCGAGATGCCAAACCACGCGTTGCCGCCCGCCACGAACACACTCACCACGGCCATGGTGATGACGATAAGGCCCGAGGTCGTAAAGTTGCGCTGCATCATGGCGTGCATCGAGACCGTCTCGGCGTCGCGCGCGGCACGATCGGCGGCGTCGAACAGATCGCGTTCAAAGTCCTCGCGCCCGCAGGTCTTGACGGCCAAGATGTTCGTGACCGCGTCGGAGAGCACGCCCGAGAGCTTGTTATGGGCGGCGGACGTCGCGGCCGAAAGCGGCATGATGCGCTTGTACATAAGCCAGACAAACGCGATGTAGACGACCATGATGCACACCAGGATCACGGTAAACGTCGGCACCACCGGGGCGAGTGCGGCCACGGTGCAGATGACCGAGGTGATGGTGGGGATGAGCGAATACACCGTCACGTCGACCAGACCGGTGTAGCCGCTCATAAAACGGCTTGTCTGGCTCACAAGCGATCCGCCAAAGCGGCTGGTATGGAATGTCATGGATTGGTTGGAGAGTGTGTCGAAGCACAGGCGCGCCAGGTGATAGTTGCCCGCGATCTCGAGCTTGTAGACGGTGTAGTCCTGCAGCTTGGAGAGGATCTGGCCCACCAGGTTGACGAACACGAGCGCCAGAATGTAGGGACTGAAGACCTCAAACACCTGGTCACCCGCCACGGGACCGGCTTGAACGCGGTCGACAATGAGGGCCATCACATAGGTATTGGCAAACGTCAGCAAAAAGATGTAGCCCGCCGACGAGAACACCGAGAGAAAGACAATCAGCGGCTGCGTGCGCGTGACGTCCCAAAAACGCTGTAGCGTGCGGCGCACGGTGGAGCGTTTGAGCGGGCTGGTGCTTCTCTGAGACATGGGCTTCCTTTCGCGTCTGATAGGGCGAAACGCCATTGTTGCACATTGAAGCGCACTTCAGGCAAGCACGATGCGAAAAGCAGCGGGGCATCCGCGTTTGCGCCGGCGCCCCGCCGTCTTGTTGCAATTAGTCCTCGTCTTCTTGGTCTGTGGGAAAGCCCGCGGGCGTGAGCCCCAAGATCTCATCGGCTTGGTCGGCGTCTTCCAGCGCGTCGATGTCCTTGAGCTTGCGCTCCATGACGTTGGTGCGCGTGGTAATGATGCCCTCGACCGTTTTGCCCGCGGTCTCGATCTGCTGCTGGGCGCGGCGCAGCGCCTTTTGATAGCGCGGCAGCTCGGCCTTGACAGCGGAGAGCACGCGCAGTACATCGTCGGTGCGTTTTTGCAGCTTAAACGTTTGGTAACTCATCTGCAGGCTGTTGAGAATGGCCGCCATGGTGCTAGGGCCGGCAACGTTGACATGATAGTCGCGGCCCAGGGTCTCGATAAGCCCGGGGCGGCTGACGACCTCAGCGTACAGCCCCTCAAACGGAACGAACATGATGCCAAAGTTGGTGGTCACGGGCACGCTCAGATACTTTTCGCTGATGTCCTTTGCCTCACGCTTGACCATAGTGTCAAGCGTCTTGCGCGCGGCGGCGACGGCATCCGCGTCGCCCGACTCCTGGGCATCGAGCAGATGCTCGTACGCGTCGCCCGGGAATTTGGAGTCAATCGGCAGCAGTACGGGGTCGCCCTCGTCTACCGGCAGCTTGACGGCAAACTCAACACGCTCCGAGGCGCCGGGCTTGGTGGCAACGTTTTCCAGATACTGATCGGGTGTGAGGATATCCGCCAGGATCGCGCCCAGCTGCACCTCGCCCAAAATGCCGCGCGCCTTGACGTTACCCAGCACGCGCTTAAGGTCGCCCACGCCAGTGGCGATAGATTGCATGTCGCCCAGGCCCTTGTACACGGCCTCGAGCTGGTCGCTCACCTGCTTAAACGATGCAGACAGACGGTCGTTGAGCGTGCGAGAGAGCTTCTCGTCCACCGTCGCGCGCATCTGATCGAGCTGCACGTTGTTGTCTTTGCGGATGGCGCCCAGCTGAGCATCGACCGTCTCGCGCACCTTGTCCAGGCGATGCTCGATGCCCTCGCGATTGGCGCCGAGCTGTTGGGCCGTCTCACGGCGCAGGTCATCCATCCGGTCACCAGCTTGCGAGAACTCGCGTGCGATGGCCAGGTAACGTTGCTGCTCCACGGCCGCATCGGTCGTCTGCTGCTGCGCGATGGCATTGGCCGTGCGGCGGGTTTCAGCCAGCGCGACGTTCAGGGCATCGAGCGCGTTGTTGGCCTGCTCGAGTGCTGCCAGCGTTTCCGCGCTACTGTCGCCACGCTCCCGCAACTCGGCACGAAGGCCCTTGAGCTGCAGGGCACAGGCCACAGCAACCCCCACCGCCACCAAGGCGATCACAACAAGCACAATATCAATAGCAGACATACATTCCGCCCAACAAACCTAATCGATTATCAATCAAAACCGTGATCAATCTTACCCCGCCACACACACGGATCACTCACTGCCTTGCAGACAAATTTCTCTTAGAGCCGCGGACGCTAAAACGCTAGCTCTCCCAGCCGGCGCGGATGGTTGTTATGACGTCACCTAGGCGCTGACCCAGGGCCGCTAGATGTTGGAGCACCTCGTTGGGCGATGCGCCGTTGAGGATGCACGTGAGGGCATACGACGCCAGAAAGATGGCCGCAAGCCCCAGCGGGATGAGCACGATCATCGCCAATGTGCGCAGGCGCTGGCCCAAACGGCGGCGGCGCGCGCGGCGTTTGTCGAACGCGAGCTCCTGCGCATATGAATCTTGCTGTACGGAATAGGCCTCTGGCGCCGATTCACACCCGGGCACAGCTGCAGGTACAGCAGCGGGCACGACGTTTTGCACGGGCGCCTGGTTGGCAACCCCTTGCATTTGCATCTCCATGAGTCGTTGCTGCTGACGCAGCATGCGCTCAGCTTGTTGCTGCGGAGTCTCAAGAAACAGATCCATGTTGGCCTCCAAAATCGGGGCATTCGACGCTTACGACCAGCATCCCGCACCGCCATGACCGCGACAACGCAATCGCCGGCAATAGCCACAAAGTTTCTTTTGCTCAAAAGCTGTCGAAAAGCTCAACAACTCCCCTACCAGCACTTTCTCTGAGCTTTTTTCGCCAGCAATCTTTTGGCCTTCCACCCTTACGCCAACTGACCAAAATCTAACCAAAAGCTTGACGAAAATTGTAGAGACCGGGACCTCAAGTAAAACGTGACAGCCCCAAGCGAAGCAGCCTGGACAGTTAGTTCAGATATGTATAAATCAGACCCCCTAACGAAGCGTTCAGACGCTTAGTTAAGCGTTATTTGGTCCTCAAAACGGGCATTTAAAGCCCAAAATCAAGCGCTTCAGGTCATCTAAAGGCGTCCGAAGGCTCCAAACCCAGCTATTAAGCAGCTCGATTTATACGTATCTGAACTAACTGTCCACCCACACAAAAAGTGCCGTCCCAAAGGGGCGGCACACAAACCATTCTATGAGTCAAAACTCGTTGGCAAGCCCGCGTCGTCAGGCCCGCGGCGTATGCCTTTGCCTCGCGCGACCCTGCGCAGCCGTGAGCGAGAGGGAAAGGGATACGCCGCGGGCCTGACGCCCAGAGCGGTAAAGCCAGCAGTTGCCCCGCGCTCCGCAGCCGGTGAAAGCAGATTACATGCCCGCGAGACCTCGAGCTGCGGTGGCACACATAAACGCCAGGACTAGGATCACGAGTGAGCCCGCGATGTCGACCAGCACGCCCATTACGCGACGCTCAAACAGCCAGCTCTCAAAGTGCGGGGCGACGTTGCGCCAGACACGCCACAGCAAGATGCCCATACCGATGACGCCCGGGATATTGAGCAGTAGGATCTCGGAGCACAAAAGACCGATCAGGTTGCCGGCGACGAAACCAGCGTCGCCCTCGCAGTATTTGCGGTAGACCATATACAGCATGTACGCCACAAACGGCTGCAAGCACGCAGAAATAAACGTGACCACCATCGAGGGCTCCTGCGAAAAGACCTCGGTGAGTTTATCGACACTCGTGGCGTCCTTCGAAGCTAAGAATAAACCGATAACCACAAGGGGCACCACGCCCAAAATTACCTCGACCAGAGTAAACAACTTGGCAGTCAAATCCTCACTAGCCGAATTCAAATGAGGCGCCCACTCAGGATGAGCATGCGCGCCGACTTTCTTGTCCTTCTCAGCACGATCGGCCTTTTTACCCTCGGCAACCCGACGACCAGGATCCTTGCGAGTTCCCGCCGCAGCAACCCGAGCCCGAGACTTCTTACCCATAACCAACACCTCACAAGAGGAAACGAATAGCCAACGCTACCCAGTGTACCCTCTAAGCAACGTCACCGCCCCAACCGGCCCCCACAAAAACGTGCCGCCCCATAAGGGGCGGCACACAAACTTCTTATCAGCTTTTCTGTAACGAGCACGCGACGACCCAACGCCGGAGCGCGGGGCGGGAGGCCGGATCGCCTTC
>NZ_QRVE01000011.1 GCF_003462685.1 Collinsella sp. AF23-4AC
CCCGTGGGTTATACCCTAAGAGCAAACCACCCTTTTTAAGGGTGGTTCTGATTCTCCTGGCCTGCTGCTGCCCCAGCTTCCCACCTAGCTTTCCAGCTTTCCACCTTAGGTGGTAAGTTAAGTGGAAAGCTGGAAAGCTAGGTGGAAAGCTGGAAAGTAAGTGGAAAGTTGACATGTAGGTGCGGGCTGAAGAGGGGTTAATAATTACACAAACCATACCAGCCAAACAAAAAGATACCAATCTGGTTGGTAAAACACCGTCAATGAGCCGCGAGCTAACTAGCTGCGTAAATAAAACCTAAAGAACTGTTGCAAATTAATGGCAAATGCCCAGATGCCGCCGTGCGATTTTCAATTAACTGTTACGCGCAAACAGCAAAATGCTACTATCTAACATGCACGTAAGAAAGCAGATTAACGGTTAAGGCTAAGAAGTGGCAGGTATGTCGGAAGCAACAAGGACTCGCACGCATGCGCCCGAGGTTAGGCAGCGCGCCGTCGAGGTCCTCCAAGAGGGGGTCGGTCATCGCGCCCTCGCCGCGGAGCTCGGCATTCCCCAGGCCACGGCTCGTCAGTGGGCCCGCGCATATGCCGTGGGCGGTGCCGACGCCGTTCTCAACGCCGGTTCGCATCATCACACCTATTCGTACGAAGTTAAGCTCGCCGTGGTCAAGGACCGCTTGGAAAACGGCTTAACGGTTCGCGTGGCCATGATCAAGCACAAGATTCCTAGCGAGTCTTCGGTCAAGGCTTGGTGCCGTCAGTACCGCGAGAGCGGTGAGTCCGCACTGGTCGATAAGCCGCGCGGTCGCAAGCCGCGCGTTAAAAAGGCGGAATAGCAAACGGGATGGTGCACCCACAGGGGCGCATTTTTCTTGCCGCCCCTCTGCTCCAATGCGGGCGTGCCCTTACCCCGTACGCCTAAAACTCCCCAGTTGACCGAAAACCCGCCGCCGCTACTCCTCAATTGAGCTATAACGTTAAACAATTGCAGCGTTTTAGCATGGGGGAGTGATGGTATGACGCTACTGTATTTCCTTACCCTGTTTCCGCTGGTACCGGCGCTGGGCATGCTGCTCGCGCGCGGTGACCGCGCCCGCGATGCGGCGGGGCTCATAGGCTCCGGCATTATTATGGCGGTGACAGTTGTAGTCGCCGTCATGTTTTTTGGCACGGGTCCGCAGAGCTTTGAGGTTGCCCCCGGCACCTCGCATGTGCTCTCGATCATCAGTTCCGTTATCGACGTCATCCTGTGCGCTGTCATCCTGTACAACGCGTACAAATATAGGAACGCGCTCACCACGGTGCTCGGCATAGTCCAGCTGGTGGGCTCGCTCGCCTTTGCAGCCATGACGCTGCCCGCGGCCGAAGCCGTCACGGCAACGCCACTCTACCTGGACTACATGAGCGTGATCATGGTCCTCGCCGTCGGCATCGTTGGCAGTCTAATCTGCTTGTATGCCCTGGGCTACATGAAGGACTTCCAGGCCCATGACGAGCACGAGGCCGCGCTGCGCGGGCAGACCGCGCCCGACCGTCGCCCGCAGTTCCTGGCGCTCATGTTCCTGTTCCTCTCGGCCATGTTCGTCATCGTGACGAGCGACAACCTTGAGTGGCTGTTCTGCGGCTGGGAAATCACCACCGTGTGTTCGTTCCTTATGATTGGCTACACGCGTACGCCCGAGGCCATCAAGAACGCCTTTACCCAAATCATCCTCAACATGCTGGGCGGCATCGCGTTTTTGGCCGGACTTATGTATCTGCACGTTAACGGCATGCCGCTGACCATCTCGGGCATGATCGAGCTTTCCGGCACCGGAACCGCGCAGTCCGCGCTGCTGGTGATGCCGGTCATCCTGTTGTCGCTCGCCGCGCTCACCAAGGCCGCACAGATGCCGTTCCACACTTGGCTGTTGGGTGCCATGGTTGCACCCACTCCCACGAGCGCCCTGCTGCACTCGTCAACCATGGTCAAAGCCGGCGTGTTCCTGATGGTCAAGCTGAGCCCACTCTATGCCATCTACCCCGTGACCGGCTTTATGGTCACGAGTGTGGGTGCCATCACGTTTTTGCTCGCTGCACTCATGGCCATCTCGCAGAGCAACGCCAAACGCGTGCTCGCGTACTCCACCATTTCCAACTTGGGCCTCATCAGTGCCTGCTTGGGTGTCGGCGCGCCCGAGGCCGTATGGGCGGCCATCTTCCTGATCTTGTTCCACACGGTGGCCAAGTCGCTGCTGTTCCTGTGCGTGGGCACGGCCGAGCATCATATCGGCAGCCGCAATATCGAGGACATGGACGGCATGTTCAGCCGCATGCCGCACCTGACGCGTCTGATGATGCTGGGCATTATGGGCATGTTTGTGGCGCCGTTTGGCATGCTCGTGTCCAAGTGGGGCGCCCTGGTGGCGTTTGCGCAGACCGGCAACGTGCTCATGATCATGGTGCTTGCCTTTGGCTCGGCCGCGACGTTTTACTTCTGGGGCAAGTGGCTTGCCAAGCTTTCGGGCGTCGACCCCACGGCTCAAAACGTTGAGGTCAATGTCCATAAGACCGAATGGATGGCCCTCAACACCATCGCCGCGCTGCTGATTCTGTGCTGCGTGGCGTTCCCGCTCATCTCGAGCGGTCTGGTGTCGCCTTACTTGGCCATGGTGTTTGGCCGCGTGCCGTATGTTATCGGCAAGGACTCCATGTATCTGATGGTGGTTATCGTGGCATTTATCGCCGTGGTGCTGCTGACTTCATTCCGCGTGAGCAACAAACCGCACGTAAACGTATATCTTTCGGGCGTGGGAACCGACAATTACCGCCATTTCCGCGGCTCGATGGGACGCGAGGTGAAGGCCGAAAAGCGCAATTGGTACTCGGAGGACGTCCTTGGCGAGAAGCGTATTGGCCCCGCGGGTAGCGTCGTATGCTGCAGCATTATCTTGTTTGCGCTGCTGTGTTGCGCATGGATTGGGCCCGAGCGGCTTGCCATGAGCGCGCCCTCGGTGCTGCGCGGCAAGTATTTCGAAGGTTCGGGCGTCGTGGGCATCTTTATTGGCACCGTGGCGTTTGCCTTGCTGGCGCCGCTTGCGGGCGGCTTGATCGACGGCATCGACCGCAAACTCTCGGCTCGCATGCAGGGCCGCGTGGGCCCGCGCCTGCTGCAGCCCTTCTACGACGTTGCCAAGCTGCTGCGCAAGGCCCCTGCCAGCGTAAACACCATGGACGATACCTATATGGCGTGCGCGCTCATCTTTACCGTCGTGGGCGGCGGCATCTTTGTGTCGGGCTCCAACACGCTGCTGTGCGCTTTTATGGTTACGCTCGCCGCGATCTTTGTGGTGCTGGCGTCCGCCTCGACGCAAAGCCCGTTTGCCCAGGTCGGTGCCGACCGCGAGTTGCTGCAGGTCATGAGCTACGAGCCCGCCGTTCTGCTGATGAGCGTGGGCCTGTACCTTGCCACCGATAGCTTTGATTCCATCGCCGTGACCGGACAGTCGGCGCCCATCATCGTGTACAGCGCGCCCATTTTCTTGGCGCTGCTTGCGGTGCTTACCATCAAGCTGCGCAAGTCGCCGTTCGATCTTTCGTACTCGCATCACGCGCATCAGGAGATTGTCCAGGGCGTCGCCACCGAGATGAGCGGCGGCACGCTGGCCAAGATGACCCTTATGCACTGGTGCGAGACCGTGCTGTTTTTGATGTGGGTGGGCATGTTCTTTGTCTGGGACAACTCGGTGAGCTGGGTGGTCGCCCTGGTCGTGATGGCTGCGACGTATTTTGTCGAGGTTCTGATCGACAACACCTTCGCACGCAGCACCTGGCGCAGCTGCTTTAGGCTCGGATGGGGCGTGGCGCTGGTGTTTGGCCTGCTCAACCTTATGCCCATCCTCGTCGACGTGTTTATTTAGGAGGCGGCATCCATGGATCATAAAATGTCGCGCTCGCCGTGGGTTATTCATTACGACGGCTCGAGCTGCAACGGATGCGATATCGAGGTGCTGGCCTCGCTCACGCCGCTGTTCGATGCGGAGCGCTTTGGCGTGGTCAACACCGGCAACCCCAAGCATGCGGATATCTTTTTGGTGACGGGGTCGGTCAATGCCCAGAACCTGCCTGTCGTGCGCCAGATCTACAACCAGATGCTCGAGCCCAAGTGCGTGGTGGCGTGCGGCATCTGCGCGTGTTCGGGCGGCGTGTTCCGCGATGCCTATAACGTGATCGGCGGCGTGGACCGCGCGATTCCCGTGGACGTGTACGCGCCCGGGTGCGCCATTCGCCCCGAGACGGTGATCGATGCCATCGTGGAGGCGTGCGGCATCCTGGACCAGAAGGAGGCCGTGATGCGCGCCGGCGGCGACCCGCTTACCGTGGGCGGTGCCGCTACCTGGGACGGTGGCGTTGAGCTGGGCGAGGACGGGTTTGTGGCTGCGGGGGCCGGGACTGATGGTGCCGGTGACGACGTCGAGGCCGATTTGTCCGCTGGGAAGTCCGCCGCGCCCGCCGCTGCAAAGGAGGCCGAGTAATGCAAAAGGCTATCTACACCACCGTCGGGATCGATGAACTGTTGCCGCATGTGCAGGCGCTCAAGGGTGCCGGCGCGCGCTTTGTGCAGATGCATGCCGAGCGCTGTGTGGACGACGGATCGTATCGCCTGGTCTATGCGTTCATCAACGTTCGTGCTGCCCAGGAGCAGATCGCACGGGACGGCAGCTATGCGATTGAGAACCTGGTAGTCGAGGGCATCGACCAGTACCAGGAGATTCCGTCCATCAGCTCGTACTATCCGGCAGTGTTCCCGTTTGAAAACGAAGCGCACGACCTGTTTGGTCTTGCCATCACTGACATGCAGATTGACTTTAAGGGCTTTTTCTACCAGGTTTCGACTGCCGAGCCCATGAGCGTTATCACGCCCGAGGTGAAGGCCGCGCGCGAGAAAGCCATGAAGGTCCGTGCCGCTGCCGAGGCCAAGGCGCGCAAGGCCGCGGCCGAAAAGGCCGCCGCTGCGGCTGCTGCAGGGGAGGGCGTTGCGGGCGCCGGCGATGCCGCGGGCGCCGCTGCTCAGCCCGCTGCGGCTGCCGGCTCCGATACTCAGCACGATGAGGCTGCTGCGAAGGCCGCGCCCAAGGCCGCCGAGATGGAGGCAAAGCTCGCCACCATGGATCCCGAGAAAGCGGCCAAGGTCCGCGCGGCGCTTGCCGCCAAGGCCGCCCGCGACAAGCAGAAAGAGGAGGCGTAAGGTCCATGGCACATCGCTCCGTTATTCCGTTTGGCCCGCAGCACCCGGTGCTGCCCGAGCCGCTTCATCTAGACCTGGTGATCGAGGACGACCGCGTCATCGAGGCAATTCCGCAGATCGGCTTTGTGCACCGCGGACTCGAGAAGCTCACCGAAAAGCGCGACATGCATCAGTTTGGCTACATCGCCGAGCGCATCTGCGGCATTTGCGCCGTGGGTCACAGCTGCGGCTATGCCAGCGCCTGCGAGCGCATGCTCGACATCGAGGTACCCGGCCGTGTGCAGTATATCCGCACCATTCTGCACGAGCTCTCGCGTATTCACTCGCATTTGCTGTGGCTGGGCCTGCTCGCCGATGCCTTTGGCTTTGAGGCACTGTTCTATCGGTCGTGGACCCTGCGCGAGCAGATTCTCAAGATCTTTGAGAGCACGTGCGGCGGGCGCGTGATTCTGTCGATTAACGAGATCGGTGGCCTTAAGCACGATATCGAGGACTCCGAGCTGGCGGGCATTGTCCAGACACTCGATGCCATGCGTTCCGATTACGAGGCCCTGGTGCATACGTTTTTGGACGACGACAGCTGCGGTGAGCGCCTGCATGGCGTGGGCGTGATCAGCAAGAAGGACGCGCAGGAGCTTTCGATGGTCGGTCCGTTTGGGCGCGCCTCGGGCGTGGACTACGACGTGCGCATGTTTGGCGACGGTGCCTATGCGGACCTGGCTGCGTTTGAGCCGGTTGTCGCTACCTATGGCGACTGCTATGCCCGCTGCCAGGTGCGTTGCGCCGAGGTCACGCAGGCCATGGACATCATTAAGGAGCTTGTGGGCAAGATTCCGCACGACGGGATCGGCGGGCGCACCAAGCTTACGCCGGCCGACGGCGCGCGTGGCGAGGTTGTGATTGAGCAGCCGCGTGGCGAGGCGTATTACTATGTGCGCGGCAACGGCACCAAGAATCTGGACCGTTTTCGCGTGCGCACGCCGACGTCGCAGAACCTGGCGGGTCTGACACATGCGCTGCAGGGCGTGCTCCTTGCCAACGTGCCCATGATTATCCTGACCATCGACCCCTGCATTAGCTGCACAGAAAGGTAGGCACGGCATGAGTTTGCTGACATTTGCCAAGACGGCCTTGGGCTCTATGGTCAAGCAGCCGGTCACGGTGTGCTATCCGCAGGAGAAGCTCGCGGCACCCGAGCGCCTGCGTGGGCACATCGTTAACGACATGGACGCGTGCATTTGCTGCGGCATGTGCGCGCGTCGCTGCCCGGCGGGTGCGCTCGCGGTCGATCGCAAGGGTGGAACGTGGTCGATTGACCCGTATGCCTGCGTGGTGTGCGGCGAGTGTATCGAGAGCTGCCCCAAGCGCTGCCTGACTATGGACACCGCCCGCACTCCAGTCGCAGCGGACAAGACTCCCACAGTAGAAACCAAACCGGAATAGAGCTGGGATAGGGGCCGATGGGGCAAATGCCCCACCGGCCCCGCGCTTAAACGAGCGGTGGAGCCGCCGCGAACAAAACTATGCCGGATTACTACGATAAATCGCCTGCCCCCAACCACGCCGCATTTGGCAAAATCAAAACCGCAGGTAGACGGCTTACAGTTTTGCAAAAAAGTCACGCGTGGTCGGGGATCTCATTTTTATCGTAGTAAACCGGCATAGTTTTGAAATGACACCATATCCGTAACAGCCTCTGATCCCTCGGGGACGGAGGAAAACGGATCATTTTGGCCCTGCGAGGGCCGCCACGTGACCCCGCCGCCACGAAACCGGCCCATCTACTACTTTTGAGTGGCAACCCCCAACCATAGCGAAAAACGCAAAAACAAAACCGCAGGTAGAACACCTGCGGTTTTTTATGAAACGCGGTTATGGTCAGGGGTATCGGGCTAAACGTAGTAGATGGGCCGGTTTCGTGGCGGGGGTTATTAATCAACCCCCTCTGGCTGGAGGAAATTGGGCCATTTTGGCCCGTCCATCTTCGGTCGTACCCGTTTTCCTGCGAAAACGCCGCGTCTCAACTTTGGTGAGACATTTGTCTCACGCCCAAAACAGAATCTGGAACATGTGTCACCTGCCCTAATTGTGTCTCATTTCGTAACTTTAGGCTGTTGCAAGGTCTGAGACCGCGAGAAGGGAGACGCGATGAGTAAGTACACGAGGGGTCTCTTGGCGGTGATACTGGCCGTAGTGCTGGTGTTGCCGGCTGCAGCATTTGCCATGCTGCCCGAGGCCAACGCCAGGTCCAGCACCGGAATGGACGGACCGACAATGAGCGGAAAGGTCGTCGTCGATCCCGATACCAGCGGTCGCTGGGAAATCTGGGCAGCCGGCCATAGCGGCAATAAAGTAACGACCCAACACGTCGGCCGAATCTGGACCGACAAGACGGTCAAGGCAGCCGAGGAAAACGAAGAGTCGGATTTTCTGACTACACTTTCGGCCATGTCCTCGACGTCTAATTCAACCGTGACGGTTACCACGCCGCTCGACATCGTGATGGTGCTGGATGCCTCTGGCTCGATGGATGATGAGATGGGCAGTGGAGATCCCACCAGGCGCATCGATGCGCTGGAGAGCGCTGCCAGCAGCTTCATCGACGCCATTGCCAAACAAAACGAGGGTATCGAGGGCGTGGATAGGCAGCATAAGGTTGCTATCGTTAAGTTTGCGGGCAAGACGTCCAACAATATCGGCAACGAGACGTATCGTGACGGAGGATACACCTACAATTACACACAGGTTATGAAAGACCTGACCGATTGCTCCGGCGGCAACGTGAAAGCTCTTAAGCATAGGATTGCCCAGATTACACCCGCTGGTGCAACGCGCGCCGACAATGGCCTGCAGCTGGCAGAGGGCATCACTTCTGGTCGCGCGGGCGCCAAGAAGATTGTTGTGTTCTTTACCGACGGCACGCCAACGAAACGTGACAAGTTTGATTCTACGGTTGCTAACGATGCTGTGACGGCTGCCAAGAACATGAAGGACAGCAAGGCCACCGTTTATACCGTTGGAATCTTTAGCGGGGCGAACCCTGGCGCCGGCATTCAAGATGTAGGAACAGACGAAGCGAACAAAGCGAACAAGTTCATGCAGGCCGTTTCGAGCAACTACCCCAATGCCACGGCATGGGATGCTCACGGTACGCGCGCGGAAAATTCCGACTACTACAAGTCGGCGACCAATGCCGAAGAGCTCAAGAAAGTCTTCGACGACATCTCTCGGGCCATCACATCGGAGCCGCCTTATCCGACCGAAATCCATAAGGGTTACGACGAGACCAAGTCCGGCTACATCACGTTTACCGATGAGCTGGGCGACTTTATGCAGGTTGACGGTTTTACCGAAGTCGTCATCAACGGCACGTCGTTTACCAAGGTGAGCAAGGCGATCAACAAAGAGACCAATACCGACACCTACGAGTTCACCGACAAGGCAAAAGACCTGCTCATCACCGTGCAGCGTGCCGGCGATGATAATCTCCAGAAGGGTGATATCGTAACGGTTAACATTCCTGCATCGTTGATTCCGCTGAGCCACTTTAAGACCGTAGACGGCAAGCTTTCGGTCGACAGCGTTAAGCCCATCCAGGTGAAGTATGCTTCGAGCGTGAAGAGTGTTGCGCTCGACAACCTATTTACGCCTGAGAAGGTCACGGGGCTCAAGGCTTACATCGAAAAGAATGCGACCGTTGCCGACGATGGCAGCAAGACCGTGAGCTTCTACGCAAACAAGTGGAAGACCGGTGCGTTGGGTGATACGGTTGCGAACTTTGAGCCGGCCGATACCAACCGCTACTACTACTTCCAGAAGCAGACTCCAATTTACACCGATAAGGAATGCACACAGCCTGCAAAGATTTCACTGGCAGAAAAAGGCACCTATTACTACAAGGATGAGTTTGAGGAGCAGGGCGAGAACAACGAGGCCAAGTCCGCCACTGCCGTCATCGAGTTTATCGGCGGCGACGCTGCGAAGTTTGACGGCGCCATAGTTCGCGACAAGGACGATAACCTTTCGTTTAGCGTGGGAACCGCGCGCCTGGCCTTTATCGACGAGCTCCACACTACCAAGGACAGCGTGGGCGGCAACAAGACCAGTACCGCGACCGACGTTCTCAACCCCATGTGGAACAACGTGTCCGCCAAGGCGGGTGCTACGCATGTCAATTCCTACTTGGGCAACAACGGCAAGATCAGCTTTAACGTGACGCCGGCGACGGTGGATACCAAGACGAGCTTTGGTCTGACCAAGGTGCTCGAGGGCCGCAAGTGGGCGGATACGGATGCGTTTGAGTTTGAGCTCTCCGCGACGTCCGACAACAATGCCCCGATGCCCGACCCCGCGACCGTAACTGTGACCAATGCCGATCTCGACAAGGGCAAGGCAGCCATTAACTTTGGCAAGATTACTTATGCCGAGCCGGGCGAGTACACCTATGAGGTCCGCGAGGTCAAGGGCGACGCCGGTGGCATTACCTACAGCAAGAACGTTGCCACGTTCAAGGTGACTGTGACGGTTAACGCCAAAGGCGAGCTTAAGGCCGACGTTGAAAAGATCTCGGGCGAGACCGAGTTCAAGAACACCTATAGCGTGAAGCCTGTCGAGGACCAGATCACCGCGACCAAGGTCCTGACCGGGCGCGGGCTCAAGGACGGCGAGTTCTCCTTCGAGCTCGTCGAGGGTGACAAGGTCGTCGCCAAGGGTACTAACGCTGCCGACGGCACGATTGCCATGGACAAGATCACTTACGACAAGCCCGGCACCCACACCTACACGCTGCGCGAGAAGCTCCCCAACGAGGCGGGGCTGAGCAACGGGATTACGTACGATAAGACGAACTACACCATCAAGACGAGCGTCATCGACAACGGCGACGGCACGCTTAAGGTGACCCATGCGCTCGAGGGCACCAAGCCGGCACGCTTTGAGAACAAGTACAACACTGCCCCGAACGAGTCCAGCGTCACCGACCAGATCACCGCGACCAAGTCCCTGACCGGCCGCGATCTCAAGGACGGCGAGTTCTCCTTCGAGCTCGTCGAGGGCGAGGGCGCCAAGGTCGTCGCCACCGGCACCAACGATGCCGACGGCAACATCAAGATGAGCACCGTGAAGTACGACAAGGCCGGAACGCACACCTACGTGCTGCGTGAGGTCAAGGGCGACGCCGACAACGGTATTACCTACAGCACCGCTGAGTACACCATCGTGACTACCGTCACCGACGATGGCAATGGCAAGCTTGCGGTTGAGCACAAGCTGCAGGGCGACGAGCCCGCAGCGTTCGAGAACGCCTACAACGTGACTCCCGTGAGCTCCAGTGTCACCGACCAGATCACCGCGACCAAGGTCCTGACCGGGCGCGGCCTCAAGGACGGCGAGTTCTCCTTCGAGCTCGTCGAGGGTAACGATGTCGTCGTCACCGGCAAGAACGATGCCGACGGCAAGATCGTCATGGACAAAATCACCTACGATAAGCCTGGCGAGCATACCTATATCCTGCGCGAGGTTAAGGGTGCCGAAGGCAACGGCATCACCTACGACGACAAGACCTATACCGTCGTGACCACGATCACCGATAACGGCAAGGGCAAGCTCGAGGCGAAGCACGAGCTGAAGGATGCCACGACTGCTGAGTTCAAGAATTCCTACAAGCCGAACCCCGGCGAATTTAGCGTCACCGACAAGATCGCCGCGACCAAGGTTCTGACCGGGCGCGACATGACTGAGGGCGAGTTCTCCTTCGAGCTCGTCGAGGGCGAGGGCAAGGACGCCAAGGTCGTCGCCACCGGCAAGAACGCCGCCGACGGCAAGATCACGATGAGCGCCGTGAAGTACGACAAGGCCGGAACGCACACCTACACACTGCGCGAGGTCAACGGCGGAACCATCAGCAAGGGCATCACCTACAGTGACACCAAGTACACTATCGAGACCACCATCACGGACAACGGCGATGGTACGCTCAGCGCCACACATGCTCTGAAGGACGACGCCGAGGCTGCGACCTTCGAGAACACCTACAGCGTGACCCCGCTCGAGACCGAGCTCGACTTTGGCCTGAGCAAGGCCATTGACGGCCGCGACTGGACGGATGGGGACGAGTTTAGCTTTACCATCACCGCTCCCGAGGGCACCCCGCTGCCTGATCCCGCAACCGTAACCGTGAGCAAGAAGGACGCGAAGGGCGGCATCGCCGCCATCAAGTTCGGCAAGATTCACTACGCTGCCGCCGGAACCTATAAGTACGAGATTCGCGAGAACGTGGGCAGCACGGTCGGCATGACGTATGACGCGCATGTCGCAACCGCCGAAGTGACCGTGACCGAGGACAGCGATGGCACCCTGACCGCCAACGTCACCAAGAAGGAAAACGGACGCTTTACCAACACGTACCGCACTGAGCTCGATTACGCCGCGGCCGGCGGCCTCAAGCTCAGCAAGACCCTCCGCGGACGCCCCATGACCGAGGGTCAGTTCACCTTTACCGTGACGCCCGCCGACGATGATTCGGCTAGCGCACTTGGCCTGCTGCCCGGGGCCAACAACTATGAGTCCCCCGCAACGATAGAGGGAACGGTCGGCCAGATTGACATCCTGGCGGGCCATGAGGTCAAATTTACGCAGGCTGATGCCGGCAAGACCTTTACGTACACCGTGGCCGAGAAGAACGACGGCCAGCCGGGTTACACCTACGACGACGCTGTCCGCACCGTGACGATCGCCATCGCCGACGACACCGCCGGTACGCTCACCGCCACGACGACCGTCTCCGGCGGTCCCGAGGGCACGCTGGTGACCGAGTACAAGACCGGCGCGGCTGCGGTCGAGAGCGCCCTGGTCCCGTTCCACAACAGCTACAGCGCTACGACCAATACGCCTGGTGGTACCGCTGCTCAGGTTGTCGCCACCAAGACCCTGACCGGTCGTCCGATGGCCGACGGCGAGTTCTGGTTCGGCATTGCCTATCAGGGCGAGCTTGTGGGCTACGAAAACCTCAAGCCCAATATCGGCGGGCATGTGAGCTTTGATGCGCTGCACTACGACACCGAGATGCTTGCCAATCTTGAGGCGGCTGGGCTTGCCCATCGTACCGACAAGGACGGTAAGCTTGCCTGGACCATTAACTACACGGCCTACGAAGATTTATTCGGGCTGCCGAATGGCGTTTCCGCTACAACGTGGAGCTTTGGCTTTAAGGTTATCGTCGTCGACAACGGTGACGGTACCCTGACGGCAACGGTCGACTACGGTGGCATCGAGCCCTTGTTCGAGAACGTCTACGGCGCCGATGCCGTTGACGCCGCGCTTGTTGGCACCAAGAAGCTCCAGGCTGCCGAGGGTCTGACCCCGGCCGACATCACGGGTAAGTTCACCTTTACCGTGGCCGCCGATGAGGTGGGTGCCCCGATGCCCGAGCGCACGACCGCAACCAACGACGCGGCCGGCAACGTGGACTTTGGCAAGATCCACTTTACGCTCGAGGACCTCAACCGCGCCCTGGGCGTGACGGACGATGCGGGCGATAAGGCCGAGGCAGACGAGGCCGACGAGGCGGAGGCTGAAGAGGCCGACGCCGACGTTAATGCCAACGCCGACGAGCCTAGCGACGAGTCCAAGCCCGAGGCCCCCGCTGCTCCGCGCTCGCACACCTTTACCTATACGGTGGCCGAGTCCGGTAGCGCTCCTGGCGTGACCAACGACACCAACGCCACGCGCAAGGTTTCCTACACCGTGACTGACGACGGCGCCGGACACCTGATCGTCAAGCGCGACGGCGGCGACGGTGCGGCCTTTACGTTCACCAACACGTACGGCGTGGCACCTACCGATTCTTCCGTGACCGATCAGGTCAAGACGGTCAAGCGTCTGACCGGACGCGACCTTGCAGCTGGCGAGTTCACCTTTGATCTGCTCGAGGACGGCGTGACTGTCGCTAGTGGCACCAACGACGCCAGCGGCAACGTTACGCTGAGCCCGATCCGCTACGAGGCGCCCGGCACGCACACGTACACGCTGCGCGAGGCTTGCCCCAACGCGCTCGGCCTGTACAAGGGCGTCACCTATGACGGTACGACCTACACCGTCGTGACCACCGTCTCCGACAATGGTGACGGCACGCTGACCGCGACGCACAAGCTCGAGGGAACCACCGAGTCGGCTGGCTTTACCAACAAGTATCACGCCATGCCCACGCAGGTCTTCATCGGCGCCATCAAGGTGCTCGAGGGACGCGAGCTCAAGAAGGACGAGTTTAGCTTTAAGCTCGTTGGCGAGGACATCGAGTCCACCGTCACCAACGATGCCGACGGCAAGATCAACTTCGACAAGTTCGAGTACGACGAGCCTGGTACGTACGTCTACACCATCAGCGAGGTCAAGGGCGACGAGGCCGGTATGACCTATGACAAGTCCGTCTTTACCGCGACCGTCAACGTGGTCGACGACGGCGAGGGCAACCTCAAGGCGAGCGTCGCCTTTGCCAAGGGCGACAAGAGCGTCGAGGGCATCGTGTTCAATAACACGTACAAGAAGCCCGAGACCCCTACGCCGACGCCCGACCCCGGCACGCCCAAGACCGTGACGAACATCGTCAAGACGGTCAAGGGTTTCCTGCCCACCACGGGTGACCAGCAGGCCGCTGCACTGCTCATGGCATTTGTTATTGCCATGGCCGGCGTCGGAGCCCTGGTCTGGGGTATCCGTAAGCGCTAGGCACGCTGGCAGCGCCCGGGGCCAAAAGGCCCCGGGCGACCGGCGGGGAGCCAGAACATAGCCCCACCCCCACCCCCAGCCGCCACGGAGACGTCTCCCTTCTCCGTGGCGGCACTTTTGTGCGTAGGGGAGGAAGGGCCGCCACGAAATCGGCCCATCTACTACGTTTATCCCCTTACCCCCAACCATGCCCAAAAACGCGAAAACAAAACCGCAGGTAGAACGCCTGCGTTTTTGTTCAAAACGATGGCATGGTCAGGGGTATCGAGTCAAACGTAGTAGATGGGCCGATTTCGTGGTTGGCGCCGCCAAATGATCCCTCGGGGACGGAGGAAAACGGATCATTTTGGCCCCGCGAGGCTTGCGGAGGCACTCGTGCAGGGTTGCTCGAACAAAACTATGCCGGTTTACGGGGCCGGATTCCGAATCCCCAACCACGCCGATATTCGTGAAAATAAAACCGCAGGTAGACGAGCTGTCATTTTGCAGAAAACGCGGGTATGGATGGGGGTCCTGAGTTTAGCTCCGTAAGCCGGCATAGTTTTGAAATGGCATTAAATCGGTGGCAGCCATTTTGCTATGCCGGAGCGGTTGGTCGTCGGGCAACTACCCCCGCAGGTAGGCGATGGCGATCTGCGTGCGGTTGCGCAGGCCCATTTTGGCTAGGATCGAGCTGATGTGGTTGCGCACGGTGCCTTCGCCCATATAGGCGGTGGCAGCGATCTCCTTGTTGTCGAGGCCGCGGGCGATGAGCTCGGCGACTTCGAACTCGCGGTCGGTCAGGCCGGCAAAGGCTGCGGGCCGGCGGGGCGTGCCCGCCTCGACGTCCGCCCCGTCAAAATCGATGTCCTCGATCGCCTTGCCCTCGAGCACACGTTTACCTTCCATGACCTGCGCCAACGCCGGCGGAATAGCGGCGACATCGGTCTTGATCAGGTAGCCGCGGGCGCCCAGTTTGAGTGCCGACACAATGTACTCGTCATCCGAAAACGTCGTCAGAAACACCACGCGTGCTGCAGGATCACGCTCAAGGATCTCGCGCGCCGCCGAAAGGCCGTCGCGCCCTGGCATCTGAATGTCGAGCAGCGCGATATCGGGCGCGAGTTCGGCGTAGAGTGCCACCGCGTCGTTGCCGTCGGCTCCGGTGCCCACCACTTCGATCTGCGGTTGGGCGCCCAGGATAATCTTGAGCGAATCGACTACCAAGCGGTCGTCGTCGACAACGATGAGCCTCATCGGGCGTCATCTCCTTGCTGTTTGGGGACGGTGGCAAACACGCGCCAGCCGGGGGCGCCGGCGCGCAGGCCGGCGGTGAAGGTTCCGCCAAGCGCCTCGACGCGCTCGCGCATGGAGACGAGCCCCATGCCTTCTGCGACGTTGCTGCTGCTCGCCGGGGTCGCGTCTGCGCCATCATCGGTAACGATGAGCTGGTAAAACGACGGATGCTCCATGCACCGCACGGTAATGGTTTTGGCATGGGCGTGGCGCATGGCGTTGGAGAGCGCCTCGCGCAGGACCGCCGCAAAGCAGTTGGCGACGTTGGCGGGCGCATGCTCGGCCAAAACCTCAAGCTCAATCTGCGGACCGCCGTCCGAGCGCGCGCCTTCAACGATGCGTTCGAGCTGCACGGAGAGGTTGGTCGCATTGTCGTTGAGCGCGTGGACGCTGGCGCGCACGAGCTGGAGCGCCTCGTCAACGGTGTATTTGACGTCGGCGAAATCGGCGGCAACGCCGGGCTCGTTGGCATGGACCACGCGCAGAGCTTCGGTTTGAAGCGAAGCGCGCGTGAGCTGGTGGCCCACGTTATCGTGGATCTCGCGCGCGATGCGGGCGCGTTCGGCGAGCGTCGCGAGCTCGACTTCGTAGTCCTGGCGGTCGGCGAGGTCGCGATTGCGTGCCTCGAGTGCCAGGGCGCGTTCTTGCAGCTTGTCGCGGGTGCGACGCATGCGTTCCTGTTCGCGCTCCAGCTGCGCGGTGCGCAGTGACAGCAACGTGGCGGCGACCGAAAGGATGGCGGTTAGCAACAGCGTTCGGGTGGTGAGCGCGCCGCAGCGAAGGTCCGTGGCAAGTGCGCAGGCAAACACGGAGCCAATGCCCAGCGCGACCCAGGCGTGCTCGCGGCGAACGCGTCGCGCGATGTCATAGAGAGCGAGAGGCGCAAACGGCACAAACGGCGGCACGACGACGGCCGCGATGATGTAAGCGCAGCTCGCGGTCTCGCTCGCGCGCCGGGTGCGTTTCCCCTGTGCCACCTCGGCCAGCGAGGTGGCAATAACGCCAAGGCAAAACGCCGCGACTAGGCGAGCGTCCACAGCAAGACCCATGGCGGCCGCAATACAGCACGCCAGCACGATCGATTTGTCGAAAAGCCTGTTCATACGGGTATTGTACGCGAAGCCGCGCGTGGTGGAGGGGCCGCCTGCGCAACTGTGACATTCCTCCCGCGCGGCAAATCGGGGGCGTCGGCAGGCCACGCGGCCAAGCCTCGCACTCGTGACAAAGCTCACTGGTGCGCGCCGCCCGCTCCTGCGATGATGCAATCGTACCGGGCCACGACCAACAGAAGGGCCGCCTCATGACAGACATTGTCCACGTCGAAAACCTCGTCAAGCGCTATGACGATCTTATTGCGCTCGACCACTTTAACCTGAGCATCGCCCCCGGCGAGATCTTTGGCCTGCTGGGCCCCAACGGCTCGGGCAAGACCACGTCCATCAACTGCATTCTGCAGCTGCTTGCCTACGACAAAGGCACCATCGAGTTGTTCGGCGAGCCCATGACGCCCGCCCGCTACGACCTCAAGCGCCGCATCGGCGTGGTGCCGCAGCAGGTGGCGGTGTTTGACGAGCTCACGGTGCGCGAGAACATCGACTATTTCTGCAGCCTCTACGTTAACGACCGCAAGCGCCGCCGCGCGCTGGTGGACGAGGCGATCGACTTTGTCGGGCTGGGCGACTTTACCAAGTTTCGTCCCGGCAAGCTTTCGGGCGGACTGGCGCGCCGCCTCAACATTGCCTGCGGCATCGCGCACAAGCCCGAGCTCATCTTTTTTGACGAGCCCACGGTGGCGGTCGACCCGCAGAGCCGCAACGCCATCCTGGAGGGCATCTGCCGCCTGCGCGACGAGGGCGCCACGGTGGTGTATACCAGCCATTACATGGAGGAAGTCGAGCAGATCTGCAGCCGCATCATGATCATGGATGGCGGGCGCGTGCTGGCGCAGGGCACCAACGACGAGCTCAAGCGCATGATTCAGATGGGCGAGCGCGTGACTGTCGAGGTCGGCGCCGTCGAGCCCGCCACAGTCGAGCGGCTGCGCGCCCTTGAGCATGTGCTTTCGGTTGAGCTTTCCGGCGGCGAGCTCATCTGCACCTGCGAAGCGAGCCCGCACAATTTGGTCGACATCCTCGACACGCTGCGCGCCGCCGACGTTGCGCTCGGCCGCGTGTGGAGCGAGCCGCCGACCCTCAACGACGTGTTCCTCGAGATCACCGGCCGCGAGCTGCGCGACTAGGGGGCGGCCATGTTCAACACCATTATCATTACGGTCAAGACGCTGCTGCGCCGGCCGAGCACGTGGGTTTGGGGCGCGGTCTTTCCCGTCGCGCTTTCCACGATGTTCATGTTTATGTTTGCGAACCTGAGCTCTGACGGCAAGGTCGACCCGGTGCCGGTGGCCGTTGTCGCTGACGAAGCCTGGGGCGCTTCGTCCTTTAAGGACGTGGCGACCTCGCTTGCCAAGGAGGGCGACGATCAACTGCTCGAGATTCACGAGTACGACGACGCAGCCGATGCGAACCGTGCGCTCAAGTCCGGCGAGGTCGCGGGCATCTATACGGTCGACGCTGCGGGCACGCCCAAGCTCACGCTGCTCTCGAGCTATGACGGCTCGCGTGCTTCGTCGGTGCTCACCGACCGCAGCATCCTTGAGACGGTGGCAAGCTCGTATACACAAAATGCCGAGCTCATGTCCCAGATTGCCCAGGACAACCCGGCGGCGCTCGCCGATCCGGAGACGGTTGCGCGCGCCCTGTCGCTCGAGGGTGGAACCCGTCGCGTGAGCCTGACGCGCACCACGCCCGACGGCACGACCATTTACTACTACGCGCTCTTTGGTCTGGTCGCGATGATGTCTGCCGAGTTTGCCGCTTTGAGCGTCGTCGACCTGCAGCCCAATCTGTCGGGCCTTGGCGCGCGCCGCTGCGTGGGTGGCCTTTCCAAGACGGCGTCGCTAGCCGGCATCTTTGTCGGCTCGTGGCTGGTTTCCTTTGCCTCGATGGCGGTTGCGATTGGCTACGTGCGCCTAGTCGTTGGCGTCGACTTTGGCGGGCGCGAGGGGCTGTGTCTGGTGGGCGGCGCCGTGTCCGCGCTTGCCGCCACGGGCCTGGGACTCTTTGTGGGCACGCTTCCCGTTAAGGGTGGCAAGGCGTCCAAGTCGGGCATCCTCACGGGCTTTGCCACCACGTGCGCCCTGTTCGCCGGCCTCTACGGCGAGCCGGCGATGGCGCTTGCCGACGACGTCGCCCGCGCCTGCCCGGCCGAGTGCTGGCTCAACCCCGTCAAGCTCATCTGCGACATGTTCAATCGCCTGTATTTCTTTGAGGACCTGGGGCCCTTCGCCGTCCGCGCCGGCGCGCTCGTCCTGATGGCCCTGGTGTTTGTCGCCGCCGCTACGCTGATCTTTGGAAGGAGCCGCTATGAGCACCTTTAAGACCGCGCTTCGTATGGCGCTGGCGCACCCGTTCTACCTGCTCATCTATACGGTGTTCATCTCGCTCATGGGCGTATTCATCGCGGCCTCGGTGAGCTGGAACTCGTCGCAGCTTACCGAGTACAAGCCCTACGACACCAACGTGATTGTGGTCGACCGCGACAATAGCGACCTTTCGCGGGCGCTTACCAAGCATCTGAGCTCACGCTTTGACCTGGTCACGGGCGTTGGTGACGACACGTACGACCTTGCGGATGCGCTCGCCAAGAGCAACAGCGCCAAGGGCAGCGCCGATTGCGTGTTCTTTATCCTGGAGGGGTTTGAGGACGATCTTGTTGCAGCCGCCCGTGCGGGGGAAGACCTGCCCAAGCTCGATGTGACGTACGGCTCCGGTACCATGGCGGCGGCGCTCTCGTCTGCTGAGGCCTCGCGCTGGATCTCGCTCGCGGGCGCTGCGGCGGCCCTAGAGCCTGCCGCCTCTAACGGCGATGTCGCCAAAGCCGCCGAGCATGCCGCCGCAAAGCGCGCGGAGGTCCAGATCGAGCAGGTCAAGGTCGACTCGACTGCCGCCGCCACGCTCGAGTCGTACTTCAACTTTGGCGCGTACGCGATTATCTCGTCGGTCATCGTGTCGGTGGGGTTGGTGTTCTCGGGCATGAACGAGCCCGAGCGCGTGCGCCGCATGGATGCCAGCCCGGTCTCTGAGCGTCAGCGTTCGCTCGCTGTGTTCGCGGCCGCCGCCGTGCTCACCGTCTGCATCTGGCTCGTGTCGAGCATGATGGGCGTCGTGGGCTTTGCCAGCGCGGTTGCCGAGGTCGGCGTGGGTCGCGTGTGCCTGGCGCTGGCGGCAACGTTTGCCCTGGCGTGCACGCCGCTGGCCGTTGGCTTTACGCTGTCGAGTCTGGGCGCGCGCGAGGAGCTGCTCAACGGTGTGGGCAACCTGCTCGGCATGCTCATGACGTTTTTGGGCGGCGCCTGGATGCCGCTGTCGCTGATGGGTTCGGCCGTGCAGACGGTGGCGCACTTTGTGCCGACGTATTGGGTGAACGACGCGATCGGCAAGGCGCTTGCCTCTGACCTGACGTCTGCCGCGCTGGGCGACATCGTCTGTGACCTGGGCGTCACGGTGCTCTTCGCCGCCGCCATCGCCGCCGTAGGCCTAGCCCTCGCCCACAACAAATCCCACGCCTAGCCGCCTAGTCATTGGGGACAGTCTTTGCCGATTCGCCGGCAGGGCTGGCAGGGACTGTCCCAATATGTCGGCACTTGGGGACTACTCATTGGGGATACTCATTGGGGACAGACTTAAATGAGCGATTTCACTCATTTAAGTCTGTCCCCAATGAGTAGGTTGGAAAATAGTTCGCGCACGTCGCTTAAAAATAGTTCACCTGGGTTTACTATTAGCCTAGAAAAGTAGCAGAAGGCTAACAACGGGGGATAGCATGGCGACAAAGCAAACCTATGTCCAGGTCAAAGGGCTCAAGAAACACTACGGCGACGGTGATGCGCGCCTGACGGTACTCGATGGCATCGACACGTCCATCAACCGCGGCGAGATCTGCGTCATGCTGGGGCCCTCCGGCTCGGGCAAATCGACATTCCTCAACCTGATCGGCGGCCTGGAGGATGCCGACGGCGGCTCCATCATGGTGGACGGCTGCGACCTCACCGTGCTCAAGCCTACCGATCTGGGCAAATACCGACGCCGCGAGCTGGGCTTTGTCTTCCAGTTCTACAACCTGGTGCCCGATCTCACCATCAAGGAGAACATCGAGGTCACGGCGCACCTGTCCAAAAACCCGCTCAATGTCGACGACCTGCTGCGTTCGCTGGGTCTCTACGAGCACCGCAACAAGTTCCCGCGCCAGGTCTCGGGCGGCCAACAGCAGCGCTGCGCCATCGGCCGTGCGCTCGTCAAAAACCCGGGCCTGCTGCTGTGCGACGAGCCCACGGGCGCGCTTGACTACAAGACGTCCAAGGAAATCTTGCAGCTCATGGAGGATGTCAACCGCACCTACGGCTGCACCATCATCATCGTCACCCACAATGCCGCCATCGCGCGCATGGCCAATCGCGTGCTGCGCCTGCGCGACGGGCGCATCGTCGAGGATGAACTCAACGAGTCGCCCGTCGCGGCCGCCGAGCTCGATTGGTAGGCGGCGCCATGACACCTCTCGCAAAACGCCTCCCGCGTGAGCTGCGCCGCAATATCGGCAAGTACCTGGGTATCTTTTTGCTTATGTGCGGAAGCATCGCCCTCACGTCGGGCTTTTTGCTCGCGGCGCATTCCATCGGCTGCCTCATCGATGACATGCGCGACGACTACACGATTGAGGACGGCCGCGTGACTACCTCCTTCGAGGCCACCGACGAGCAGCTCAAGGCTGCCGAAGACGTGGCTGAGGACGTCGGCGGCGTTACGCTCTACAAGAACTTCTCTATCGACGCCATCATCAAAAAGGCGTCCGGCGACGACGGCACCAAGCGCACGCTACGCACCTATGCGCACCGCACCAAGGTCGATATCGCGTCCTACTGTGAGGGCAAGGAGCCCAAGACGGGCGATGAGGTGGCTATCGACCGCGTCTTTGCCACCAATAACGACCTCGCCGTGGGCGATAAGGTCGAGCTTGAGGGCCGCACCTACACCATCTGCGGCATCATGACCCAGCCCGATAGCCAGGCGCTGTTCCTCAACAATTCGGACTTTACGGTGAACACCATCACGTACGGCGTGGCCGAGGTCACCGATGCCGGCTTTGCCGCGCTCGAGGATGCCGGCGGCGCGCCTGCCTACACCTACTCCTTCACCTTTGCCGATCGCGATCTCTCCACTGCAGATCGCATCGATGCCGAACAGGACATGGTCGAGGCGCTGGCCGATGCCGATGCGCGCGTGGACGATCTTGTCGACGCCGATTCCAATCAGGGCATTGGCTATGCACGCGACGATGTGGACGGCGACTCCATGATGTGGATGACGTTGCTCGACATCATCATCGTGATCATGGCGTTTGTCTTTGTGGTGCTCACTGACGCCACCATCGAGGAGGAGAGCGCCATCATCGGCACGCTGCTCGCCAGCGGCTATCGCCGTCGCGAGATCGTGCTGCACTACCTGGCACTTCCCGCCATCGTGGGCGTGCTCGCGGCACTTTTGGGCACCGCGCTCGGCGTTACGTTCTTTACCGAGCCCATGCGCGGTCTCTACTACGGCTCGTACAGCCTGCCGCCCTTCCAGGTGTACTGGAGCTGGGAAATCTTTGTGAAGTGCGCTGTGGTCCCCGCCGCCGCGCTCATCCTCATCACGCTGGTGGGTCTGCTCCGCAAAATGGGCAAGACGCCGCTGCAGTTCCTTCGTCACGAGGCGAGCGGCAAATCGGGCACCAAGCGCGGTCTGCAGCTGCCGGAACGCATGGGCTTTGTCTCCCGCTTCCGCCTGCGCGTCTTCCTGCGCAACCTGGGCAACTTCGCCACGCTCTTCGTGGGCATCGCGTTTGGGTCGCTGCTTTTGCTCTTTGGCCTGGCGATCCTGCCCACGATGACGCACTATGCGGACAACCTGGAGACGAGCCTGGTCGCCGAGCATCAGTACACACTCAAGGCGCCGCTGGAGCTCGAGGGCACTACCGAGGAGCGCGAGCAGTGGTCGGCACTCGAGCGCTTGCAGTCGGTTGACGGCGCGCTGCTTTCTGCCGCCCAGGATGCCGATGACGAGCTTGACGGCGCGGCCGATGCGGCGCAGACGGCAGCCGATGCCGCGACCGCATCTCCGTCTGCCGAGAGCCTGACCGCAGCGCAGGATGCGCTTGCCAAGGTCCAGGACAAGAAGGATGCGCTCTACGCGCGCCTTGACGATCTTGCCGATGCCCTCGGCTGCGACCGCGATGAGGCCATCGGCCTGATTGACAAGGCCTCTAAGATCGAGACTGACAACGACGATATCCACCCGGTCAATACGACCGACAACGGCGCGGGCGCAATCGCGCAGGCAGAGAAATATGCCGTTTACCAGCTGCAGTACGACCGTGGCGACGGAAATGGGCAGGAGACGATTTCCGTCTACGGCATCTCGCCCGATTCGCGCTATTGGAAAGCCCTCAACGTCGGCGATGGGCGCGTCGTCTTTGGCGGCGGCCTGCTCGACAAGTTTGGCTGGAGCGAGGGCCAGAAGGTCACGCTCCACGACAAGTATGAGGGCGAGAATTATTCCTTTGAATACGCGGGCAAGGACTGCGTTTGGGGCTCTAAGTCGGACATGAATATCTATATGAGCATCGACGATTTTAACGAGCTGTTCGACAACGATGCCGCCTACTTTAACGGCTATGTGAGCGACGAGAAGCTCGACCTCGATGCTCGTTACTTTGCCGGCGACACCACGCCCGACGACATGCGCGCCGTGGGCGACCAGTTCATCGGCATGATGAGCAAAATGATCGGAATGATGATCGGGCTCGCGGTGTTTATCTTCCTGCTGTTTATGTACCTGCTGACCAAGGCTGTGATCGACCACAGCGCCCGTTCGATCAGCTACATGAAAGTCTTCGGCTATCGCGATAGCGAGATCTCGCATCTGTACATCCGCTCGATCACGCTGTGCGTGGCGGCGTCGCTCGTGCTGAGCCTGCCGGTCATTATTGGCTCGCTCACGGCCATCTTCCGCTCGATGCTGCTCGCCTACAACGGCAATATCGAGATCTACGTGCCCGCTTGGTCCATGGCTGCATGCGTCGGCATCGGCTTTGCGACCTACCTGGTCGTGGCGCTGCTACACACGCGCTCTATCAAGCGCGTGAGCTTGGCCGAAGCCCTCAAGGTGCAAGAGTAGTCATTGGGGACGTTCTTAAACGACTAGTCATCGGGGACAGTCTTTGCCGATTCGCCGGCTCGCCGGCCGGACTGGCAAGGACTGTCCCTGCCAGCACTCATTGGGGACAGACTTAAATGAGTAGTTTCAGTCATTTAAGTCTGTCCCCAATGAGTGTGTCCCCAATGAGTGGCCGTGCTTGACTTCAACCCCACTTCAACGGGTACCATCCTCTATGTCTGTAACGCCATATAGACCGAGGGGATAGATCTATGACCGCAACCGCACCCGCAGCACCGGCAAAGGTGTACTTCACCAACCTGCGCACGCATGCTCGCGAGAGCCAGCTCGACAAACTCAAGCGCCTCATTCGCCGCGCCGGCATTGAGCAGATCGACTTCGAGAACAAGTTTGTCGCCATCAAGATTCACTTTGGCGAGCTGGGCAATCTGAGCTTTTTGCGCCCCAACTACGCCCGCGCCGTCGCAGACGTCGTGAAGGGGCTGGGCGGCAAGCCCTTCCTCACCGACTGCAACACGCTCTATGTCGGTAGCCGCAAAAACGCGCTCGAGCACATCGACACCGCCTACCAGAACGGCTTTACCCCGTATGCCACGGGTTGCCAGATCATCATCGCCGACGGCCTCAAGGGCACCGACGAGGCGCTTGTCCCGGTCGAGGGCGGCGAGTACGTGCGCGAGGCCAAGATCGGTCAGGCACTTATGGATGCCGATATCGTGATCAGCCTCACCCACTTTAAGGGTCATGAGCAGGCCGGTTTTGGCGGCGCCATGAAGAACCTGGGTATGGGAGGCGGCAGCCGTGCCGGCAAGATGGAGCAGCATGCCGCCGGCAAGCCGAACGTCTCGACCGAGCACTGCGTTGGCTGCCGTGCCTGCGAAAAGATCTGCGCGCACAACGCTGTCTCGTTCAACGACACCCGCGAGCGCGAGCTTGCCAACGGCAACACCCGCACGGTCCACGTCGCTGCCATCGACCACGATCGCTGCGTGGGCTGCGGCCGCTGCATTGCGGCATGCAACCAGGACTGCATCAAGCCCGGCTATGATGCCGCGGCCGACGTGCTCAACTGTAAGATCGCCGAGTACACCAAGGCCGTCGTCGACGGCCGCCCGAGCTTCCACATCTCGCTCGCCATGGACATCAGCCCCAACTGCGATTGCCATCCCGAAAACGACACGCCCATCGTCAACGATATCGGCATGTTCGCGAGCTTCGACCCGGTCGCCATCGACCAGGCCTGCGCCGATGCCGTCATGGCATCCGAGCCGCTGCCCAACACCGAGCTCACCGATAGCGCGGCCAAGATGGAGCATAAGCACGAGCATCTGGAGGGCGAGCAGGCCAAGGACCCCTTCTGCATCACACATCCCGACACCGACTGGCGCGCGTGCATCGCGCACGCCGAGAAGATTGGCCTGGGCACGAGCGAGTATGAGCTCATCGAGGTCAAGTAGCGCCTAGCTATTGGACAAAATAAGCGCCTTTGTAGCGTAAGTTGAGCAAAAGCCGCCCACGAGCACAACGCTTGCGGGCGGCTTTTCAGAAGTGCGGTGAAAAATCGAATACCGCCGACTGCAAACCGATTTTTGGCAACAAAACCCCAGACGTTGCTTTTTGCCTAAAAATTCTTGTCGAGGAAGTCGTCGACCGTATTCCAGTAGAGCTCGGGGTCGACTTGCGCGCTCTTGGCATGGGTGGCGTCGTGGATAGTGAGCTTTTGCTTGACCTTGCTGGCGCACGCCTCGTAGTTTTGGTCGAGCATGCTGTACGGTACAAAGGTGTCTTGGTCACCGTGGATAAAAAGCATGGGAACCGTCGCGCGCTTGAGCTGTTCCACGCTGCTCGCCTTATGAAAGTCGTAGCCTGCGCGCACGTTGCATACCAGGTTGGCCACATCGAGCAAGGGAAAACTGGGCAGGCCAAATACATCCTTGAGCTGCAGGGAAAACTCGTCCCAAACGCTTGTATAGCCGCAGTCCTCGATAATGCATTTCACATTTGCGGGCAGAGATTCCCCCGCTACATTCATGGCGGTCGCCGCGCCCATCGACTCGCCAAAGACCAGGATGCGCGCCTTGGGATCGGCCGCAACGATCCGCCCGATCCACGCGACGACATCGAGTCGCTCGGGCCAGCCCATGCCGATGTAGTCACCGCCGGAACGCTCGTGGGCGCGGGCGGCAGGTGCGAGCACGTTCATGCCGCGGTCGTGGAATCGCTTGACGTATCGGGCCATACCGATGGGCTCGTTGGTATATCCATGCAGGCAGACGGCGTAGTCGTGCGTGCTCTCCGACGCAGCAAAATACCAGGCGGCAAGCTCGGTTCCGTCGTCCGCGGTGAGGCTGCTGCTCTCGCGGTTTTCCTTAAACCACGCCCGCGCCTCGCCCTCCTCGGCGTCAATCTGCTCGCCCTTTTCGGCGTCCTTGCCGTCCTGCATCATCTTCATGGTGTACGGCGCTTGGGGATTCAGGGCAAAGTCGAACAAGAAGTTGCCGGCAAATCCCAGCAGCGCGACAACGAGCACCAGCGCAACGATGCCGGCTATCTTGAGCTTTCGATGGGAACGTGCGTTTTGAGACATAAGAAGCTTTCCTATAAGATGTTAATACATCAACATTTAATGCAAGCGCATTATGGACGTTCACCGTTGATGCGTCAACAGGCAAAGAATGGGTAAACAAAGGGTCACGTATGGTGCAAATTTCGCACGCACCCAGACGCTTTGATATAGTGTTGAGAACTCTTTACGTTGGAGGATGTAACCGGCATGTCCGATTCGAGCGACAGTTCTAAGCCGCGACCCAAGACCGCGGCCGTTCCACACTACACGGTGGGTGAGGAGATCATGAACTCCGTCACCCATGGTGTCGGCTGTCTGCTGGGTATCGCGGGCCTGGTGCTCCTGATCGTATTCGCTGCCCTGCGCGGCGGAGGCCCGGCCCACATGGCTGCGGCAATTGTCTATGGCGTCAGTATCATCCTCGAATACTTGGCCTCCACGCTCTATCACGCGATTCAGCCCGCTCGCGCCAAGCGCGTGTTTCGCATCATCGACCACAGCTGCATCTACCTGCTCATAGCCGGCAGCTATACGCCGTTTTGCCTCATCACGCTCGCAAACGACGGCGGCCCTGCGCTGTTCTTTGCCGTATGGGCCATTGCCATCGTCGGGATCGCCCTCGAGTGTTTTTTGCGCGAGCGCCAGCCGCATTGGGTAAGCGGCTTGGTCTATCTGCTGATGGGCTGGCTCGTCGTCTTTAAGCTGCCCGAGCTCGTGTCGCTGCTCAACCCCGTGGCACTTGCTCTGCTCGCTGTCGGCGGCGTGTGCTACACCGTGGGCGTGCCGTTCTACATCGCCAAAAACGTGCGTTACCTGCACAGTGTGTTTCACTTGTGGGTGCTCGCCGGCAGTATCTTCCAGTTCATGGCGGTGATCCTCCTCGTAATTTAGCGACCACGCCTGCGCGCCCGCGTCCTCGTTTGGGCGCCGGCGCCATTGCCGTATCCGTCATCAACGTTTTGACCTGACGTCCCGAATCTTGGAGGTTCGAGAAACTCCCGATGGACATAACCATCTCCCTTATCACCACCCTCGTTTTGACCCTCATCAACGGCTACTTCTCTATGTCCGAGATGGCGCTCACCACGGCCAAGCGCGCCGTGCTGGAGCACGAGGCCGAGGAAGGCGACAAGCGCGCCGAGCGTGCCATTAAGCTGGCTGCCGACTCCGACCAGCTGCTCGCCACCATCCAGGTCGCCATCACGCTCGTGGGCTTCGCCTCGTCCGCCGTCGCCTCGACGAGTCTGTCCGACCCGCTCGCCACGTGGCTCATGAGCTTTGGCATCGCGCCGCTCTCCGCCATCGCGCGCGGCCTGGCGCCGGTCATCATCACCGTCGCGGTCGCCTTCGTGTCCATCGTGATCGGCGAGCTCGTCCCCAAGCGCATTGGTCTGGCCAATGCCGAAGGCGTGTCCAAGCAGGTCGTGGGCCCGCTTTCCGTGTTCCAGAAGATTGCTCGCCCGCTCGTGTGGCTGACTGGCGCCTGCTCCGACGGCCTGGCCCGCATCCTGCGCATCAAGAGCGCCGACGACCGCCAGAACGTCTCGGAAGAAGAGATCAAGTACATGGTCTCGGAGCAGGACGACCTGCTCGACGAGGAAAAGCGTATGATCCACGAGATCTTTGACCTGGGCGACACCGTTGCCCGCGAGGTCATGGTGCCGCGCGTGGACACCACCATGTGCGAGGACGACGAGACGGTCGCCGACGTGTTGTCCACCATGCGCCAGACCGGCTTTAGTCGCATCCCCGTCTATCATGAGGATCCCGACAACGTCGCGGGCATCGCGCACATTAAGGACCTGATTCAGCCCGCGCTCGACGGCAAGGGTGACCAGCCCATCGCCAGCTATTTGCGCGATGCCACCTTTGTGCCCGATACCAAGGACATCCTGCCGCTGCTGTCCGAGATGCAGACCTCGCACGACCAGATCGTGGTCGTCGTGGACGAGTACGGCGGCACGGCCGGCATCATCACCATCGAAGATATCGTCGAGGAGATCGTCGGCGAGATCGAGGACGAGTTCGACCCCGACAACAAGTACCTCACGCGCCTTTCGCGCCGCGAGTGGCTTGTCGATGGGCGTTTTTCGTGCGATGACGCGATTGAGCTTGGTTGGCCGCTCGAGGAAAGCGATGATTATGAGACCATCGCCGGCTGGATTTTGGAGCTTTGCGACTCGGTGCCCGACATCGGAGAGGTGTTTGAGGTCGCGGGGTACAAGTTCAAGGTACAGTCGATGCGTGGCCAGCGCATCTCGCTCATTCGCGTGATCGCTCCGGCCGAAACCGATAAGAAGGATTCCGAGTCCTCGGCAGAGAAGCCGGCGGCGTCGGGTGCGGGTTCTGCGGACCCGCACGACGGCGACGAGTAGGGCAAGGAAGAGTAGGGGAGAGTTATGGCAGGCCTGTTCAACATCCTTAAGGTCACCGTCAGCGAGGACAAGATCTGCGCGCATGTGCTGGTGAACCCCGGCATGCCGCTCATGACCTCGGAGGATATCGAGGCCACAGCGCGCGTGTACTACCTGGTGCCGGCGATTGCCAAGCATCTGTGCCTGGGTGATTCCGGCCGCGAATTCCAGGACTGCATGGGCCAGACCGAGCTTTGCCACCTGCTAGAGCACGTGACGGTCGAGCTCATGAACGAGACCGGACTTGCCGGCAGCATCTCGTGCGGTCGCACGCGCGTGAGCGAGCACGACGAGCGCGTCTTTGAGGTTGAGCTTTCGTGCCCCGATGACGCGTTGGCCATTGGCGCGCTGTCGTCGGCGACCTTTATGATGGACTGGGCGTACCTGCACGCCGACCAGCCGGCCCCCGACGTGGAAGGCACGGTCGCGGGCCTGCGCAACCTGGTGCTGGGCATGCGTGCCGAGGCCGAGGGCAAGGACCCGCACGAGGCCGTTGCCGCTGCGAACAGCGAGGACGCGGCCGAGGATGCGCCCGAGGGCGACGCTCCTGCCGACGCCGGCACTGAGCCCGTTGCCGAGGCGTCTGCTGAGCCCGTTCCCACGGAGCCCCAAGGCGTCCCGAGCTTTGACGACGAGCCGCAGATGCCAATCGATACCGAGGGTGCGGTCGCCGAGAACCACGAGGCCCCCGCGGCCGTCTTTGGCGGTGCGGCAACGGCTCCGTCCGGCTCAGCGCACGAGGGAAACCTGCCGCTCGTCGATGGCGCCGGCGAGGATCCGGCCGCCACGGTCGCCATGCCTGCCATGCCGCAGGAGTAGGCTCACTTGCTTATCACCATCATGTACCTGCGCTTTTACCGTACGCAGATGAGCGCGACGGCAAGTGTTGCGCTGCGGGTATAATGGACAGCATTCAAACGGTGGGCATCGAGGTGCCCGCAGGAGAGGAATGATCATGGGAAAGACTTTCAGCTTTGTCTCCGGTGCGCTCTTTGGTGCTGCCGCCGGCGCTATCATCGGCGTTGCTCTGGCCCCGCGCTCGGGCGCCGAGACCCGCGCCATGGCCGCCGATATCGCCAACGATGCCTGGGACAACATGCGTGACACCTACGAGCACAGTGCCGAGGAGGCTCGTGCCGCGGTCAACGACTTTGGTCCGATGGTCGACGCCAAGACCGATGACCTGCGCGCCAAGGTCGACCTGGCCCGCGAGCGCATGGACCAGCTTCGCGAGCAGCTCAACGACGCCATCTCGGGCGGCAACGTGACGCCCGCTGCCGACGTCGTGGTCGAGAACGTCGCTGAGGCCGACACCGAGGCCACGGAGCCCTCGACCGAGGCATAATGCGCGCAGGGGATTTTGTCGGCGTCAAGGTTTATCGCAAACCTGCCGAAGACAAGCGCACCAAAAAGGACGGCACGCCGCGCAGCCCTAAAAAGCTCGGCAAGATTCACTTTCCCGTCTTTACCCCGGGCGGCACGCGCGTGGTGGGCTTTATGGTCCGCCAGTCCGATATCGCGGGTATGATCGAGCGCCCCGACCGCTTTGTGGCACTCGATGCCATCGGCGTCTATGAGGGTGCTGTTGCGGTCGACGACGTCAAGGGCACCTACGATGCCGCCGCGGCCAAGCGCCTCGATATCAACCTGGACGATTGCATCATCTGGGTTGGTATGGACGTGCGCACGGAATCGGGCGATGTCGTGGGCTACTGCTCGGACGTTGAGTTCAAGCCGCGTTCGGGCATTGTGCAGATGTTTTACGTGACCGCCGGTGCCGCTTCGAGCGTGCTGGTGGGCGACACGCAGGTGCCGCCGACGATGCTGCGCGGCTACGAGAACGGCGCGATGATTGTCTCGGACGAGGTCAAGACACTCGGGTATTCGGGCGGCGCGGCCGCCAAGGCTGCCGAGGCCAGTGTCGTGGTGGGCGATAAGGTCAAGAAGGGCGCCAAGGTGCTCGATGACAAGGGATCGGTCGCCGTGGACAAGGGCAGCCGCGCACTGGGCAAGCAGCTCGGCAAGACGCGCGGTATGTTCAAGGCCTTTAAGGACGAATATCAAAAGGCGAGCGGGGGCTCGTCAAAAGCTAGCAAATAGCGACGTACCAAATGATGGGAGGCGAGCCGGAGACATGTTGCTCCGGCTCGCTGTGTTTATGGGGGAGGGCACATGCGCCAAAACGGATCTAACTTAAACGGGCGCTCGGGTGCGCGTCCGACGGCGCGCCGCGACCTGGGGCAACTGCCCAGCGGTCAGCGTCGACGTCGCCGTAAGCCCGGCGCGATGTACCTCAACCATAGCCGCGGGTTTAGCGACCGCAGCGCGCGCATCGGCAACGGGCGCTCGCCGCGCCGACCGTCCCGTCTGCCCTATGCGCTCATCGCCGTGGGTTGCGCGCTCGTGCTGTTTATCGCTGCCGTCGTGGGCTACGTCAACCGCAGCGTGGACGTGGAGCTCAACGGGCAAAAGACCGCGGTGCGCGTGGGCTCTACGTTGCAGAATCTCATCGACGATCAAAGCCTGACCGAAACGTACGACGCCGGCGATCTACTGGCCGTCGACGATAGCGTGCTCAAGCGCCGTGGCGGCGAAAAGCTGTCGGTGAAGGTCGACGGCAAGCGCGTGAAGCAGGGCAAATGGGATAGCCGCGAACTTGAGGGCGGCGAGAAGGTGACGGTCAAGGATGGCCGTAACACCTACGAGAAGCACGAGGTCCAGGCCACGGTTATCGAGCCCAAGCTCAAGGTCGAGGGCACGGGCGCCATTGAGTATGTCAAAACCTGGGGCGTTCAGGGCCGCTCCGAGGTATGGGTCGGCGAGCAGTCGGGCAAGACGCAGGACCGCGGCGAGGTCGTGCCCGCCACCGACTGCGTAGTCGAGTGCGCGAGCGTGGCGCCCAAGGGCAACGAAAAGTACGTGGCCCTGACATTTGACGAGGGTCCGAGCGGCGCGACCAAGCAGATCTTGCAGGTGCTCAAGGAAAAGGGCGTCACGGCGACGTTCTTCCTTTCGGGCGATGCCGCGGAAGCCTCGCCCGCTACTGCCAAAGCGATTGCCGATGCCGGGTGCGAGATCGGCTCCAACAGCTACAGCGATGATTCGCTCAAGGGCGAGGATCGCGAGACGGTGCGCAAGCAGATCACGAAGGGCACCGAGGCGATTAAGTCGGCGACCGGCGTCGAGACGATGTTGCTGCGTGCCCCCTACGCCGCGTTTGACGAGCAAAACTGGATCGATTCGATGGATTTGGTGTCCGCGGTGGTCTCGTGGAATATCGATTCGGGCGACTGGCTGCTCAACGGTGCCGACGAGCAGGTCTCGACGGTGCTGGATTCGGTGACGCCGGGCAATATTGTGCTGCTCACCGATAGCGATGAGTGCGCCGAGCAGACGCTCGAGGCGCTGCCGCAGATCATTGACGGCCTTGTCGCCGACGGCTACAAAATCGTGACGCTGAGCGATCTGGTCAAGACGGACACATCGCTGAGCAAAAAGCTCACCTCGCTGACGAAGGTCACCATGCCCAAAAACGCCGTGTTCCCCCAACTCCCCGAGGACGACGACACCACAGAGTAGTCATTGGGGACGTCAGCGTTTGGTATGCCTGCAATGTGCAGCGCATAAATTCGGTGCCGCAGCGCGATGCTGATGCTATAGTTACTGCGGTTAATGAGGGTCAAGAGAAAGGTTACAGGTGAAATCCAAACCTCGACCATACAGTCGATGACCCCATGCAGGTGCTTTCTGCGCGTGCACGGGGTGTGAGCGCCGAGCGGCGTGCCGCCCGCGCATGCGTATACATGTCTAAAAGTCCACGGATTGCGTGCCGGCATGGCCACGCGGTCCGCAGGAATAATGATGGGGAGCACCATTGAATTATCTGAGTGAGATGCTCAAATTGCCGGTCTTGGACGTCGATGGCGAAAAGCTCGGCGTTGTGAACGATTTTGGCATTGCAACCGGCGAAGTTTTTCCGCACGTGACGTCGCTCGCGTTCCGTGGTCCCGGCAAGACGCCGTTTATGATCAGCTGGCGCAAATGGGTCGACCGTATCGACGAGACGGGCGTTCATCTTAAGTCGCCGGCCACCGAAATCCGTTTTTCGTACTTGCAGCCGACCGAGCTGTTGCTGGCTCGCGACGTGCTCAACAAACAGATTGTCGACACGCAGGGCATGAAAGTCGTGCGCGTCAACGACATCAAGTTCTCCATGTCGGGCGAAAATCAGCTGCGCCTGCTGGGTGCCGAGGTCGGCGCCCGCGGTCTGCTGCGTGCAATCAGCCCCGCGCTCGAGCACGTCGTCGAGGGCTTTATGAAGCACTTGGGCAAGCCGCTCAGCGAGGACATTATCGCCTGGTCTTACATGGACCTGCTCGATCGCTCGACTAAGAACATCCAGCTCTCGGTGTCGCACAAGACGCTTGGCGAGCTGCATCCTGCCGACATCGCTGACATCATCGAGCAGCTCGACCCGCGCCTGCGCGCGCAGGTGTTCGCGCAGCTCGATACGGCGCAGGCCGCCGAGGCCATCTCGGAGTTCGATGACGACGAGCTCATGACCGAGATGCTCGAGGGCCTGTCCGACACGGACGCGTCGTCGATGCTGGCCATGATGGACCCGGACGACGCTGCCGACCTGATCGACGAGCTCGATTATGAGAAGGCCGAGAAGCTCCTGCGCCTGATGGGCGTCAAGGAGGAGAAGGCGATTCGTAATCTGCTGGGCTACGAGGACAATACCGCCGGCCGCATCATGACCTCGGAGTTTGTCTCGCTGCCCGCCACGGCGACGGTCGGCGATGCCATCGAGGCGATTCGTAAGCTCGACGAGGATTTCGAAAGCGTCTACTACGTCTACACCGAGGATCCGAGCGGCATGCTCACCGGCGTCCTTTCGCTGCGCACGCTCATCGTGGCCGACCGCGACGCCACGCTGGGCCAACTGGCCTATCGCGACCTGGTTTATGTGTCGCCCGACGACGACCAGGAAGACGTGACGGACGAGATGACCAAGTACGACCTGGTTGCCATCCCTGTCTGCGACGAGAACCGTCATATTCTGGGTATCGTGACCTTCGACGATGCCATGGACGTTATCGCCGAGGAACATCAGGAGGACCTGCAGATCGCCGGTGTCGGCTCGGGCGATAGCGCGTCGGACGACTCGACGAACGTGCTCAGCTGGTTCGTGCATCGTCAGTACTGGGTCGTCGTGTGGGGAATCGCCTCGTGCATCATGGCGACGGTGCTGGGGACGGCGCTGGGCTCCGCGCATCTGGTGGTGTTCCCCATGTGCGCCATGCCGCTCGTGCTGCTGGCTGCCTCGCGCATGGTGTCGTTCGTCAAGAACTACTTCCTGGAGTACGACGGCCATGACGATGAGCCCAAGCCGTATCTGGGGTTCTTCTTCCAGAGCACGGGTATGGGCCTGATCCTTTCGCTTGTTACTTACCTGTGCGCGCAGCTGGTGCGCACCGCCGCGTTCCCCGATGCCCCTATGCTTGAGGAGCAGCTCTTTACCGGCTGCTTTAACATTGCTGCCATCATCTGCCTGGTGGGCAACATGAGCGCCGTGATTTATCTGATGGTGCTGTTCTGGCGCGATGAGCACTACCTCAATACGTCGGGTACCGCCATGAACGTCATCGCCGTCATGATTTCGTGTGTGGCGTACTGCATCGCCGCGGTGCTGCTCACCATGTCGGTCATGGGATAGGTGGTCGCGTGGAAAACACGAAACAAAAGGCGAGCACCAAGCAAAAGCTGACCATCGCGGCCATCTTTGGCGCCATGGGCCCCGGTCTGCTGGCGGCGCTTTCGGGTAACGACGCCGGCGGTATCGCCACGTATTCCAGCGCGGGCGCCAGCTATGGCTATAAGATGCTCTGGATGCTTCCCGTCATGACCGTGCTGCTTATCGTGACGCAGGAGACCGCGGCGCGCTGCGGCTGCGTCACGGGCAAGGGCCTGGCGTCGCTCATTCGCGAGCGCTTTGGCGTGCGCAAGAGCGTGCTGGCCATGGCGGCGCTGCTGATCGCCAACACGGCGGTGACCATATCGGAGTTCGCGGGTATCGCGAGCGGCCTTGCCCTGTTTGGCGTTCCGGCGAGCATTTCGGTGCCGCTCGTGGCGCTGCTGGTGTGGATGCTTACCATGTCAGGCAGTTTCCAGCGCATCGAGAAGATTTTGCTGCTGGTAAGCTGCGTGTTCGTGACCTACATTGTCGCCGCGTTTATGGCCGGCCCCAACTGGGGCGAGGTCGCGGTCGACTTGGTCGTCCCCAATATTCAAAACGACCCCAGCTACGTGTCGCTCGTGGTCGCAACAATTGGTACCACCATCGCACCGTGGATGATCTTCTTGGCTCAGAACAACGTGGTCGATAAGAATGCGGGCGAGGACGATATCGTGCTGCAGCGTATTGATACCGTGAGCGGCTCGATTGCTGCTGATATCATTGCGGGCTTCATTATCATCACGACCGGTACGGTGCTGTTCCCGGCGGGTATTCAGATTAGCGATGCCGCCGATGCCGCCCGCGCGCTGGAGCCCATCGCGGGTCAGTGGTCCACGGTGCTGTTTGCCTCGGGCCTGGTCGCAGCGAGCTTTTTGGCTGCCTGCGTGCTGCCGGGCGTTACGTCGAGTGCCATCTGCGAGGCTTTTGGTTGGGAGCGCGGCGCCGATCGCAGCTGGGACGAGGCCCCGGTTTACCGCGGCATCATTACGGCCATCATCGGTATTTCTGCCGTGCTGGTGCTTATGCCCGGCGTCGATCTGTTCCAGATTATGATGACCTCGCAGGTCATCAATGGCGTGCTGCTGCCCGTGGTTCTGGTGTTCCAGGTGGTTATTGCCGCTGACCGTCACATTATGGGCACTAACCGCAACGGCCGCGTGTGGAATGTGCTCACTTGGGCGACTATCGGCGTGATTACGGTGCTGACAGTCGTCATGTTTGTGCTGCAAGCGATGGGCTACAGCGCTTAACGCCTCTTTTTGGTGTCGAGCGGGCCGCGGCCATGGACTGCGGCCTCTTTTTTGCCCGCTATAGGGGGTCAGTTATATACCGATGTGCAAAAAATGCCAAATATGAGTACTGTTGCCAAGTGAATAGCATTTACATCCAAGAAGATAATGAACATAACCTATAGTATGTTCATTAAAATTGGCTCCAATACCCCCTAAACCAGTCAGGTTGGCTGCTTTAGGGGGTTGTAGGGGTCGCTCGGACGTCATTTTGGGTGGTTTTGCCTGCTACTAAAATGGTAACAGTACTCATATTTGCCCTTTTTTGCCCACAGACCTCTTGGATCCGGTTCGAAAAGAGTGATTTTGGGTTGTTTGCTGCGGGTGTGGGCTTGGAAACAACGCTCGGGGTGGCGAGGTGCCCAGAATTCGGTCGCAAGGAGGGCGTTCCTCGACTGTGTTAGGAGTGTCCCTAGGTGCCGGCACATAAGGAACGTCCCTAACTGCCGCAGGGGACGTCGGCCGTGGCCGACGCCCCCTGCGGGTGTAAGCAGATTTGGCTGTGCGTTACTTGTCGGTGCCCAGCTTGTGCGGTTTGTAGGCGAGCGCGTTGACGAGTGCGTCGGCGGCGGACTTGACGGCTGCCGGCTGCGGATCGTTGACGTGGTCCTCGGGGTGCACGGGCAGGTCTTTCTTGACCGCATCGTGGATCAGGTTGAGGTATTCGGTCACGCCGGTAGTCGACAGGTGCGTGCCGTCGCCATCGAACAGGTCGTTGCGGTTTGCACTGTGCCCGTACCAGTCGATAACGCGTACATTCTTGTAGCGCGTGGCGGCGTTGGCGATGGCCTGGTTCGTGGACCCGACCCACGGCTGCGGGCTACGCGTGTTTACAAACACGACGATACGCTGCTCGCCGGCATCGGCCATGATGGCGTCAATCTGGGCGTCCGTTACCAAACCGTTAGTGCCCAGGGCAAAGACCACGATCTTGCCGGCAAGGTTCTGCTGGATATAGCCCTCAAATGTCGCGCGGCCCGCATCAAACTGGCGGCCCTTTTCGGCATCGATATGGCTGTGAGGAAACGCGTCGTCAAAGGAATCGACGGCGCGCAGTGACACGGAGTCACCGATCATCAACAGGTCGTAGGAGCCATCGGGGAAGCCGTCGTTGTCCTTGTCGGTGTCGTCGGCCGCCTGCTGGTCGGTGGGCGCGGTGTTTTTGGCTTCCTTGTTCAGAACTTCGGCGCCCTCGCCGCTCAGCGCAGACGTCTCGGGCACAAAGATCAGGCCGCCCAGTGCAACGACCAACACGACAGCGCAGGCTGCGCAGACAGGGGCGTGCGCGCGTGCCCAGTTGGCGGGCGTGGTGGTGCCATCGCGGAATTCGGCGACGGTGTGGCCGAAGGCGCCCTTCCTAAACGGCGTTTCGATAAAGCGATAGGAGCACTCGGCTACGGCGACCACCACAAGTACCTGCAAAATGTACTGCCACCAGGGCGTGTCGTTGATGTTGGCGACCGGGTTCATAAGCAGCAGCAGCGGATAGTGCCACAGGTAGATGCTGTACGAGCGCTTGCCAACCCACACGAGCGGCTCGGCGGACAGCGCGCGGGCAACCATTCCCTGGGGCTGCACGCAGGCCGCGATGACCATGAGCGTGAGGATCGAGCACAGCAGCGTGCCTCCGCGATACTGGAAGGCGGTGTAGCCGTTGGTGAGCGCGACCATGGCGGCAAGGCCAACCAGACCCACGACGCCCAACACATCGATGGATGCGGGCGAGGACCAAAAGCGCACGAGGGCGCTCGGCTGTGCCGGGGCGGTCTCGGCTGCTTCGTCGGCCTTCTCGCCAGATTTGCTCTCGGCGTTCTTGCCGTGCTTGGCGGCGCCAGCCAGGCGCTTGAGCCCCAAACGATGAGCGAGACGCACCGGCGCCAGGTCGCGATCGGGGATAAAGGCCATCCAGGCACCCAGCAGCAGCGAGAACACACGGGTGTCGGTGCCGTAGTACACGCGGCTGGGGTCGGCGGCAGGGTTGTAAAGCACCATCATGGCGAGGGCAGATACCGCGGCAAGGCCCAGAACCACGCGGCGCGTGTTGGGCTTACTCACATGCATGGATACCATGGCAAACAACAGTGGCGGCCAAATCAGGTAGAACTGTTCCTCGATGGCAAGCGACCAAAAGTGCGTGAGCGGCGAGGGGTCGCCCAGAGCATTGAAGTACGAGACGTTTTGGGCAATCTGCCACCAGTTGTTGAAGAACAGCAGCGACGGCAGGATGTCGGGGCGCATCTTGGTGAGCATCACGTGGTTAAAGATGGTGCACAGCGCGCAGGTCACGAACGCTACCGTTACCACGGCGGGGACCAGGCGGCGGATGCGGCGAATCCAGAAGCTCTTAAGGTCGATGCAGCCGGTCTTAGCGACTTCGTTGAGCAGCAAGCGCGTGATCAGATAGCCCGAAAGCACAAAGAAGATCGTGACGCCGAGCAGGCCGCCCTGAGCCCACGTGAGGTTGAGGTGGTAGAGCACCACCGCGACGACGGCAAGCGTGCGCAGACCGTCGAGCGCAGGGATATAGCGGGACTTGGGACGAGCAGGCGTCTGCTCCGCGGCGGGAGTGTTGGCGCGGCCCTCGTTGTTGGCGGAAGCGCGATGGGGGCTCGCGGTGCGTCGCGGCTCGTTGGCACGGCGTTCGCCCTTCACGCGTTTGTGCGGCGCCGGCTCGTTGCCCGTGCGGTGTCGGCCGCGCGAGCCCGATTGCGAGAATTGTTCCATAAAACATCATCCAATGACGAGAATAATCGGCACGTATTCATTGTAGCTGCCTGCTCCTGTGAATGCTTGCTGCTGGCGCAAGCTCAAGCGTGCGTCCACATCAAAGTGAACTAAAGTTATAGAGGTGCGAGAGCATACGATTGACGGCCGACAGCGGGCGCAGAGCCCACGGACGAGGAGGTTTCCATGGCGGATCACAGCATCGTTGCGGTGTTCGGCAGCATGAACATGGACCTTTCGGTGGCGTGCGAGCGCATGCCGCGCGCGGGCGAGACCGTCGGCGGCAGCGGTTTTATCACCAACGCCGGCGGTAAGGGGGCCAACCAGGCCGTCGCCGCCGCGTGCATGGGTGCGCACACGTGCATGATTGGCGCCGTTGGGCGCGATACCTTTGGCGATGTGCTCGTGGCGGGGCTTCAGGATGCCGGCGTGGGCGTTGAGTTTGTGACACGTCTCGATGGCGTGGAGACCGGTACCGCGACTATCATTCGCTGCGAGAGCGACAACCGCATCGTGCTGTCGCCGGGCGCCAACCATGCACTTGCGGGCGAGGACGTTGCCCGCGCACTGAGGCGCCTGGTGGCCGACGAGCTCGACGGCGACGCCAGCGAGATTGCCCCGGCTGCCGGAAGCGTCTTTATCGCCCAGGGCGAATGTGATCTGATGGCAACGGCTGCGGCGCTCTGTTGCGCTCACGAGCTGGGGTTCTATACGATCTTTAACCCGGCACCCGCCTGCGACCTGCCGGCAGGAGCGTGGCCTGCGGTCGACCTGGTCTGCCCCAACGAGACCGAGTGCCAGGTGCTGACGGGCATTCTGCCCACGGATGATGCGAGTTGCGTCGCCGCGCTCAACGCCCTGCTCGCCAAGGGTGCCGGCGCCGCGGTCATCACGCTGGGTGGCGCCGGCTCGGTTACGCTTGGCGATGACGGCGAGCCGCTGCGCATGCCGGCGCTTTCGAGCACAGTGGTCGATACGACGGCCGCGGGCGATACGTTTATCGGCGCGTTGGCGGCGGCTCGTCTGGAGGGCCTGCCGCTCTTTGAGTGCATGGCGGCGGGTGCTCGCGCCTCGGCGGTGACGGTGTCGCGCCTGGGCGCTCAGCAATCAATTCCCATGCGTGCGGAAGTCGAGCACAAGTTTGGTTTAGACGGTTTGGATGTAGACGGAGAAGCGGAGTAGAACAATGGCAACCAAGAAGCTGATCCTTGATCTGGATATGGGCGTGGATGATGCGATGGCGCTCGCCTATGCCATCGCGAGCCCCGAGGTGGAGCTCGTCGGCATCACCACGTGCTTTGGCAACGTGCGCGTCGAGCAGTCGGCGCACAACTGCTTGGCGGTGCTCGACCTGTTGGGTCGTCCCGAGGTGCCGGTGTACCTGGGCGCCGATCGTCCCATGAAGGCAACCGAACCCTACACGCCGCCGGCGTCCACCACGCTTATCCACGGCAAGAACGGCATCGGCGGCGCAAGCGTGCCCGCCTCGCCGTACGAGCCGGTGGGCGCGACGTCGGCCGATGGCAATGCGGCGGTCGATTACCTGATTGATGCCGCGCGTACCTATGGGCCCGATCTGGTCTACGTTGCGACCGGCCCGCTTACCAATCTGGCGCTTGCCCTGGAGCGCGATGCGGCGGCGATGATGTCCATCGGCCGCGTGGTCGTGATGGGCGGTGCGCTTACCGTGCCCGGCAACGTGAGCGCGGGCGCCGAGGCCAATATGGCAAGTGATCCCGAGGCGGCCGATGCCGTGCTGCGTTCAGGTCGCAAGCTCACCATGGTGGGCTTGGATGTGACGCACCGCGTGGTGCTCACGCGTCGCGACATTGCCGGCTGGACGGGCTCGGGCACTATGGCCGGTTGCGCGTTTGCGAGCATGGTCGAGCACTATATCGGTTCGTACGAAATGAACGCGCCCTACCTGGGCGGCTGCGCGCTGCACGATCCGCTGGCGGTTGCCGTGGCGATTGATCCCACGCTCGTGGGCGCGCTCGGCTGTAACCTGCGCGTTGACTTGCTGGGCGAGTATCGCGGCCGCACCATCTGCGACGAGCACCGTCTGTCCGATCCGGATAAGAGCGCGCTCGTGGCGCTCACCGTGGACGCCCCACGTTTCCTCGTGGAGTTTAAGGCGCGCATGGCCCGCGTCCTGGGCTAAACGGTCTCTGTGCCCCGTTCCAGATTAGCTACCGAGTAAATACGCCCGTTGGGGGAATAGTCGCGTCGCTTCGCTTGACAACAGGCTAAACTAGCTATTAAACATTTACTATTCTGTTTAGATTGAATTTGCGGTCGTTTAGTTGTCGAGTCACGGGGCGGTCAGGCCACGATGCTCCGCCACGACCGTTGCTAGGGGGAACAATGGCCAAAGCAAGTGTTCGCGAGATCAGCCGCATCACCGGTTTTTCGCCCGCAACCGTGTCCAACGCGCTCAACCGCAAGCGCAGCGTGAGCGAGGAGACCGCCAAGGTCATCCTGGAGTGCGCGCAGTCGCTCGGCTATCAGCAGTCGACGCAGCTCGAGAGCATCCAGTTTGTGCTCGCGCGCAAGACGGGCGCCATCCTGGACGAGAGCACCTTTCATCCCGCGGTTATTGAGGGCGTGGAGCGCCAGGCACGTCGCCACGGCATGAGCACGAGCTTTGTCTCGCTCGACTTTAGCGACCTGGACGCCGTGCGCCCGCAGGTCGAGGGCCTGATTGCCGATCCGTCCGCTGCCATCGTGCTGATGGGCACCGAGCTGGGCGAAGAAGACTACGCCCTGTTCGCTAACGCCGCTGCCCACCTGATTGTGCTCGATGGCTGGAGCGACCGCCAGTACTTCGATGCCGTGGTCATTGCCAATACCGATTCGGTGCTGCGTGCCGTGGACTACCTTATCGAGAAAGGTCACAAGCAAATCGGCTATCTGGCGGGCGACCTTCGTATCCGCAACTTTAAGGATCGCGAGCGCGGCTATCGTCAAGCGCTTGAGGACGCGGGCCTTGAGGCCAACCCGACATGGCGCGTCACGCTGGGCACCACGCTCGAGGGCGCTTATCGCGACATGGGCGCGTGGCTCGACAACGCCTCGCACGAAGATCTGCCAACGGCTTTCTTTGCCGAAAACGACGTGCTCGCCGTTGGTGCCATGCGCGCGTTCAACGAGCATGGCATTCGCGTGCCCGAGGATGTCTCGATCATCGGCTTTGACGACCTGTCGCTGGGCGCTTTTTCCAACCCGCCGCTCACCACGGTGCATGTTCCCAAACACGAGGTGGGCGAGATCGCGGTGCGCCGTCTGGTGGGCAACATCCGCAATCCCAAGAGCTATACCTGCAAGACGGCCGTATCGACCTATTTTGTCGAGCGCCAAAGCGTGCGCGAGATCTAGGCAGAACGGCGTTTGATAAGCGATGCCCCCAGCTCGATTTTGAGCGGGTGGTGCTCGGCCTCGTCGATGATCTCGACGAGGCGTCGTGCGGCGATGGCGCCCATATACTGCGAAGGAACGTTGAGCGTGGTCAGCTGCGGCTGCACGTAGGTGCCGCCGATGTTGTTGTCGAAGCCGACGATGCGTACGTCATCGGGCACGCGATAGCCGCGCTCGATGAAGGCTTTCATGGCTCCAATAGCCACATCGTCAAAGACGGCGACGTAGCTTTGGGCAAGGGACTCGCCCGAATCAATAATGTCGAGCATGCCCGAGTAGGCCTCGTCTAGATCGACGGCGAGCTCGTGGATGATGCCGCATTTTTCCGACCCGGCTAGCTGACTGTTGGCGTGCTCGTAGGCGAAACGTCGTTCGGTGAAGTTGCCCAAGGTAATGGGCGTCGTTAACAGGCCGGGGACCGATCCATACTTCGAATACAGGTACTGTACGGCAAGTGTCATACTGGCAGCGTTGTCGATCTTGACCGTGTCGACCCCAACGCTCATGCATGAGTCCAGCAGCAGCAGAGGGCAGTCCAGCGATGCAAACGGCAAAAAATCCGACTCGTACATCTCGGTTGCGAGGATGATGACGCCGTCATATCGTGCCTCGGCGATGTCGGCGATCTGTTGGTGAATGTTTTCGAATGGCGAGTAGTTCACCAGCGAAAATGAGAATCCCGCATGCCTAAGGGTGCCCTCGACTCCGGCGAGCATGTCGGCGAAAAAGGGGCTCGCAAAGATGCGGCGCCGGTTAAAGGCAACCAAGGCAACGGTTCCGCTTCTTTGTCGCTCGAACTTAATCTTGCTAAAGTCGTAACCTAGGGCTTCAGCGGTGCTGAGCACCAGCTGCCGTGTTTTTTCGCTTACGCCGCGTCGATTGTTAAGTGCAAGGGAGACGGCCGCTGCCGAGATTCCCAGCTGATCAGCAATTTGTTTTGCAGTAACGGCCATGGTGGTTCCTAACGGTTGTTAACTTAAAACGAGCTTAACACTCGGCTGTTCATTAAGCTAAATATTTAGTAAGTCAACTTAAGAATCGATAGAAGTTAAGTTGCGTCCCCAGTAGAGTTTGTCTCAACAAACGCGACAGCAAGGGGGACGAGATGATCAGCGTTATTTCCGAAATGCCCGTTACGGATGAGAGCTATCCGTTTTCGAGCGCCGAGCGCTACTGTCATCTAAGCGCGAATGGCTACGTCGAACGCGAATATCGCGTTGACGGCACCGCCAACGTGTATCGCACTGCCGACGAAGATGGCGGCGTAGAGGTCATGACCGCCGATGCCCCCTATTCCAATCGCATTGTTGTCCGCGCGCCCAAAGATCCGGCGCAGGCGAGCGGCAACGTGGTGGTCGAGATTATCAACCCCACGTCGTTCATGGAAATCGAGCGCATGTGGATTCTGGGCTACGGTGAGTTTGTGCGCTCTGGTGACATCTATGTAGGCATCACCAGCAAGCCCAATACCATCTCCAAGCTCAAGGAATTCAATCCCGATCGCTATGCCTTTATGAGTTGGGCGAACCCGACTCCCGAGCGACCCTTCGACTATGATCCGGCCGAGCTCGAGCGCGGCGGTGCACTTCCCGACATGGACATCTCCTACGAGACAGGTCTGTTTTGGGATATGCTGACCGATCTTGCGTGGCTCCTGCGCGAGGACTCCGACCTCAACCCGATCCGCGATTATCCGCACCAGGCGATCTGCCTTACGGGATGGTCCCAGTCAGGCGCCTATCTGTTCCGCTACCTCAACAGCTTTGCCTATCGCGAGGAGGTGCGCCGCGACGGCCGCGTGTTTGACGGCTATCTGTCCGGCGGCGGCATCCATTCGCTGTGCACTCCCGTCAACCAGTATGAGTGCTGCCGGGACTATGCGCATCACCTGATGCGCGTGGAGCACGTCGAGGAGCCGTTCATCGCCCTTCAGACCGAAAGCGAGAACGGTCGCTTTGAGAGTTGGCGCACGCTTATGCCCGATAGCGATGCCCCCGATTTTAAGTACCGGCTGTACGAGGTGACGGGCGCCTCCCACGATACGCAGTGGAGCTATGTCGACTATTACCAGGACGACGAGGATCTTAAGCGTATCGACCACCTGCCGGTGTATGTCGGCAAGCATGCCGAGGCAAACGCCTATCCGTCGCAGTATCTCTTCCACGCTGCCTTCCGCAACCTGTTCCGTTGGGTCCGCACCGGCGCCGCGCCGGCAACGTGCCCGCGCATTGAGCTGGATGCAAACGGCGAGAACGTAAAGGATGCCCTGGGCAACACCAAGGGCGGTCTTCGCACCTGCCTGCTCGAGCATCCGTTTGCCCGTTACTCCAACACGAGCCTGGTCGAGCCGGGTCAGGGCACGGTCGATAAAACGAGCGACAAGGATGGGCTGTTTGGCCACATGGAGTCGTTCTCGGCATCGATGCTCAAGGAGCTGTACGGATCGCTCGAAAATTACCGCGCCCTGTGCGAGCGCGATACGGCGATTGAGGTGTCGCAAGGCTTTGTCTGTGCCGAAGACGCCCGGGCGATCGTTGACTTTGCCGTGAGGTCCGCGAGCGAGCGGGGACTGAACTAGTAGGTATTAAGACCGGAGAGGGGTCTGTAATGGATACGACGTTGAACCATGACGCTGTCGCCGAGATCTGGCGTCCGGTCGTTCTGACGTTTGAGAGCGCCTGTTCGTTCGACAACCCGTTTTTGGATGTTGAGATTTGGGCGGAGTTTGTCGGTCCGAGCGGCAGGGTGATCCGCCGCGAGGCCTACTGGGACGGCGACCGCACCTACCGCGTCTCGTTTGCCCCGACCGAGCTCGGCGCTTGGAACTATGGTATCGAGGCTCCCGAGCAGACCGGTCTTAATGGCCGTGTGGGCAGCGTCGAGGCTGTACCGTACACGGGCGACCTCGACCTGTATCGCCACGGCTTTATCCGCGTCGCGGACAACCCGCACTTATTTGCCTATTCGGATGGCACGCCGTTTTTTTGGCTCGGCGACACCCACTGGGAGTTTGCCTACCGCGAGAGCTGGGACAAGTCGAACCACCCTGGCATGACGAGTCAGTTCCGCGGCATGGTCGACCTGCGTGCCAAGCAGGGATTTACCGTCTACCAGACCAACTTGCGCTCTGACATGGGCGCAGATGGTCGCTACTGGATTGACGGCGGTATGCCCAAGGGCGCAGAGGATCTGCCCAATGTTGCTTTCTACCGGCAGGAGCTTGATCGCCGCATGGCCTATGTCGCCGATGCCGGTTTGGTCAACGCGCTTGGCCAGGCATGGGCGTTTTCTATTCGCGGCGATCATGGCGTGGAGCATCAAAAGCACCTTGCCCGCTATCTGGTGGCGCGCTATGGCGCATATCCGATGGTTTGGACGCTTGCCGGCGAGGTTGCCGGGTATGGCAAAGAAGATCGAGCCGCTTTGATCGACGGATGGCGTGAGGTCGCCTTGGAGATCGAGGCCCGCGACGGCTATGGCCACCTGGCTACGGCGCACTATACCAACGAGCGCCCCTTTGCCGATTACTACCAGGACGAGGCTTGGATGGACTTTACGCTCAACCAGGCCGGTCATGGCGATTACCTAATCAAGGCGAGCGACTACTTTGACTATCTGGCAGCTCATGACGACAAGCCCTTCGTCGAGGGCGAGGCGCTCTACGAGTTTTGCTCGACTCTCGAGGAAATGGGTACGCGCCTGTGCACCGCAGACATGTTGCGTCGCGTGGCGTATATCTGCATGCAGGCGGGCGGCGCTGGCTATACCTACGGAGCCCAGGGCATCTGGGACAACGTGTGGGAAAGTCCCGAGGAGCTCGATCCCTTTATGGCGATCTTCAACCGCTTTGGCATTACGTGGGCCCAGGCGGTAGACGGAGAGGGTGCAGTCCAGATGGGCTATATGCGCTCCTTCTACGAAGAAAATCACTTCTGGGAGCTCGCTCCCTACGAAACGACCGATGCGGGCAACCTGTTTGCCAACAAGGCTCCGCTGGCAACCGCCAACCGAGACCTTTCGCGCATCGTCGCGTACTTTGGCGATACCGTGCGCCGAAAGCTTGCTATCGAGGGCGTGCCGACGGGCGCTGCCTATGCAAGCCGATGGTTTAACCCCCGCACGGGCGCATACCGTGACGGCGAGAACGTCTCTGCCGTCACGGACAGCATCACACTGCCTGACAAACCCGAGGTTGGGGATTGGCTCCTCGTCCTCGAGCTCAAGGCATAACCATATTTCCCTTGGTCATAGGCGGGAAAGAGTCGGCCGCAATTTCCCGCTTGACAGCTAGATGAATCGTTTAGAGAGGATCAGTGAACACGAAATGAGCGTTCTCGATTCGATGCAGGGCTTCCTCGAGAAGCACGTGGGCCCCATTGCCCACAAAGTGAGCAGCTTTAAGGTCGTAAAGGGCCTTATGTCCGGCATGATGGCGACCATGCCCGTTACGCTGGGCGTGGCGCTGCTCTCCATCATCAACGGACTGCCGATCCCGCCGCTGCAGGCGTTCCTTACCGGCACTGGCATGTCGGCGACGATTGCCGATGTGTTGGTCGTCACCATGAACCTCGGTGCCATCTACATGTGCGCTTCGGTTTCGTACTCCTACGGCAAGGTGCTTGAGAACAAGGGCCTTACGACGACGGTTGCGTCCATTGGCGTTCTGCTCCTGCTGATCCCGCTGGGCCATGCCGAGGACGGCTCGACCTTCATCACCACCCGTTACCTGGGCAGCTCGGGTCTGTTCGTGGCCCTGCTCGTGGCGCTGATCGTGCCGAAGGCGCTCAACTTCCTTATGAAGCATATCGCCATCCCCATGCCCGATTCCGTTCCGCAGTTCGTCAACGACTCGCTGTCCCCGATGTTCTGCGCCATCGTCATCTTTACCTCGGCCGCGCTGCTTAAGTGGGGCATGGGCCTGACGAGCTACGGCGATGTCTTTAACCTCATCAACTCCACCATTGCGGTGCCCGTTATGTTCCTGGGCTCCAGCCCGTGGGCCGTCGTCGTCTACTTTATCCTGTGCAACCTGCTGTTCTTCTTTGGTGTACATCCCAGCGTCCTGATGAGCGTGTACATGCCGGTCGTTTCGACGTGCGCTCTGGCCAACGTCGAGGCATACCTTGCCGGCCAGCCGCTTCCGTATTTGCCGTTCATCGTTATGTTCTCCGTGGGTTCTGTTGACGCCCTGGGCATGGAGCTTGCACTGCTCACGGCCAAGTCCGAGCGCTACAAGACGCTTTCCAAGGTCGCTCTGGTGCCTGCCATCTTCAACATCTCCGAGCCCATCATCTTTGGTACGCCCGTCGCCATGAACCCCTATATGTTCATCCCCTACATCCTGCTCAAGCCGGTCGCATGCGCCGTTGCCGCTATTGGTCTGCTGCTGGGTCTTGGCAACGCGTATAACCCGACGGTCAACATGCCGTTCGTCGTACCGCTGCCCATCACCGACTTCTTCATCGGCGGTCCTGGTCTGGTTGTCATTGTCTGCGCTGCGATTCTCGCCGTTGCCCTGCTGTTCATCCCGTTTGTCAAGATGGCCGACAAGGAGGCCCTCGAGGAGGAGGCCGCCGCAAAGGCTTCTGCCGAGTAGGTCATTGTCCGTAAGTTCGTAGGTTCGGCCGATCGCGTCGATTGCCGAAACATATAAGTCCCTGTGAGGGGTTACAGGAAAGGAACTGCAATGAAAAACATCGTTCTTATGTGCGCCGGTGGCATGTCCACGAGCATCATCATGAAGAACATCAAGAAGGCTGCCGACGCCGAGGGTCTGGAGTGCGAGGTCTCCGCCCACGCCGTCAGCGAGGCTGCCACCATCGGACGCAATGCCGACTGCATCCTGCTTGGGCCGCAGGTTGGCTATGCCAAGGACGAGGTTTCTGCCGCATGCCCCGAGGTACCGGTCGGCGTGATCCCCATGGCCATCTACGGCATGATGGACGGCGCCAAGGCTCTGGCCCAGGCCAAGGAACTGATGGGACTGTAGGTATGACGGCAGAAGAGATTCAGCTTCAGAGCTTTCAGATCATTGCGGGCGTCGGTTGCGCGCGCACCTGCTACATCGATGCGATTCACCTAGCTCGTGACGGCAAGTTCGAAGAGGCCGAGGCGAAGATCGCCGAGGGGCAGCAGCACTATGCCGAGGGTCACGCGGCTCACGGTGGCCTTGTCCAGCAGACTGCAGCTGGCGAGAACCTGAGCATCGATCTTTTGGTTGTTCATGCCGAAGATCAGCTTATGAGTGCCGAGGGCTTTGGCATCCTTGCCAAGGAGTTCGTGGACGTCTATCGCAAGATGGGCGCGTAACCACGGGCCTTGCAGCCAGATTACCCCCGCGGGCGGTGTGCTCGCGGGAATAGGGCGGTATTGATTTCGCGTACATACATATGCGGATAGATAGGGTCCTTCGGGGCCCTCTTTTTGTTGCCCTTGTATGTTCAGATTGTTTACATACCGTTTAGGCTGATTTCTCTACCGTTTACGAGACTTTCGCGCTAAACTTTTAAACAAAAGAGTAAAACATTTAGTAAACAGAACAAAACGAAACACACATCTGTTTACTGAACATGTGATTAGGGGAGGACGTACATGGATAAGATCAAGCTCGGCTTTGTACCCACGCGCCGCAGCATCTTTAGCGCGCCGGACGCGATCAAGTATCGCGGCCTGACGGCTGATCGTCTGCGCGAGATCGGCGTCGACATCGTGGATATCGACGACATCAACGACGAGGGCCTGCTGTTCGACGACAGCCATATCGCGCCTATCGTCGAGAAGTTCCGCGCCGAGGGCGTCGATGGCATCATGCTCTGCCACGCCAACTTTGGTACCGAGTATGTTTGCGCCCGCCTTGCCCGCGAGCTCGGCCTGCCCGTGCTGCTGTGGGGTCCGCGCGACGAGCGCCCCGAGCCCGACGGCACCCGTCTGCGCGATAGCCAGTGCGGTCTGTTCGCCACCGGCAAGGTCCTGCGTCGCTTCCAGGTTCCCTTCACCTACATGACCAACTGCCGTCTGACCGATCCCGAGTTCGAGCGCGGTGTCTGGGACTTTTTGGCCGTGTGCAACGTGGTCAAGACTTTCAAGCACACCCGCATCCTGCAGATGGCCACTCGCCCGTTCGACTTCTGGTCCACCATGTGCAACGAGGGCGAGCTGCTCGAGAAGTTCAACATTCAGCTTTCGCCCATCCCCATGACCGAGCTTGTCCAGGCCGTGCGCGACGCCCAGGCCGACGAGCAGGCCATGGCAGCCATGCTCGCCCACATTGCCGACAGCTTTGAGATCTGCATCCCCGAGGATAAGGTCCCCGCTGTGGCCGGTCTTGCCATTGCCATGAAGCGCTTGGTCGAGAAGTACGGCTGCAACGCCGGTGCCATCCAGTGCTGGAACGCCCTGCAGGACGAGCTGGGCATTATGCCCTGCGCCGCCAACGCCATCCTCAACGAGATGGGTATCCCCGTCGTCTGCGAGACCGACATCCATGGCGCCATCACAGCGCTGATGGTCGAGGCCGCCGACCTGGGCCGTCACCGCGGCATGTTCGCCGACTGGACCGTGCGTCATCCCGACAACGAGAACGGCGAGCTGCTGCAGCACTGCGGCCCCTGGCCCTGCAGCTGCGCGGCCGTCAAGCCCAAGCTCACTTACCCGCTGGCTTTCGATCACCCCGGCGCGCTGACGGCCGAGGCCAAGCACGGCGACCTCACCCTTGCCCGCTTTGACGGCGACAACGGCGAGTACTCGCTGCTGCTGGGCAACGCCCGCGGCATCGACGGCCCGGCCGGCATGGGCACCTACCTGTGGGTCGAGGTCGAAAACCTCAAGCGCCTCGAGGCCAAGATCGTCGAGGGTCCCTACATCCACCACTGTGTCGCCATCCACGCCAACGTGGTGCCGGTGCTCTACGAGGCATGCAAGTACATCGGCATTGTCCCCGACCTGTACGATCCCATCGAAGAAGACGTCAAAGCTTACCTGCGAGGAGAGTAGAAATGGCAACTATCGAAGAGCTTGAATCCCTGCGTTGGGACCTTCGCCGCGATTGCGTCGATATCATCATGGCTGGCGCCGGCGGGCACATCGGCGGCGACATGTCGGTCATCGATGCGCTGATGACCCTCTACGCCAACCACCTCAACATTTCTCCCGAGACCGTCGACGATCCCAACCGCGATCGCTTCGTGCTCTCCAAGGGCCACGCCATGGAGGCCTACTACGCGGTGCTCTGCCACGAGGGCTATCTTGACCTCGATGACGTCAAGGCCCGCTTCTCCAAGTTCGGCAGCCCCTACATCGGCCACCCCAACAACAAGCTCAAGGGCATCGAGATGAACTCGGGCTCGCTGGGTCACGGCCTGCCCGTGGCCGTCGGGATGGCGCTTGCCGGCAAGATGGATGGCCGCGACTACCGCGTCTACACCATCATGGGCGACGGCGAGCTTGCCGAGGGCTCGGTCTGGGAGGGCGCCATGAGCGGCGGCAACTACCAGCTCGATAACCTGTGCGCGCTCGTGGACCGCAACCGCCTGCAGATCAGCGGCAGCACCGAGGACGTCATGAAGCAGGATTCGCAGGAGGAGCGCTGGGCCGCCTTCGGTTGGAACGTGCTGTCCATTCCGGGCAACGACGTCCAGGCCATCGACGCCGCGCTGACGCTGGCCGCCGAGACCAAGGGTAAGCCCACGGTCATCATCCTCAACACGGTGAAGGGCTACGGCTCGCCGGTTATGGAGGACAAGGCTGCCTGGCATCATCACCTGCCCAACGATGAGGAATATGCCCAGATCATCGCCGATTTCGCTGCCCATAAGGAGGCTATCAATGGCTAACAAGATCGCCAACCGCAAGGTTATCTGCGACACGCTGCTCGAGGCCGCCGCAACCGATAAAGACATCGTCGTCCTGTGCTCCGACTCCCGCGGCTCCGCGTCGCTCACGCCGTTCTTCGATCAGTATCCCCAGCAGTCCATTGAGGTCGGCATTGCCGAGCAGGACCTGGTGAGCATCGCCGCCGGCATGGCCTCGTGCGGCAAGAAGGCCTGGGCCGCCTCGCCGGCGTCCTTTGTGACCACGCGTTCGTATGAGCAGTGCAAGGTCGACGTTTCGTACTCCAACACCAACGTCAAGCTCATCGGCATCTCGGGCGGCGTGTCCTATGGCGCCCTGGGTATGAGCCACCATTCTGCGCAGGATATCGCCGCTATGAGCGCGATTCCCAACATGCGCGTGTATCTGCCGAGCGACCGCTTCCAGACCGCCGAGCTTGTGCGCGCCCTGGTAGCCGACAACAAGCCGGCCTACATCCGCGTGGGGCGCAACCCGGTCGAGGACGTGTACACCGAGGACGAGTGTCCGTTCCAGATGGATCGCGCCACCTGGGTGCGTCGCGGCACCGATGTGACGCTCGTCGCCACCGGCGAGATGGTCCGCCACGCCGTGGACGCCGCCGATCTGCTGGCCGAGCAGGGAATCTCGGCAACGGTGCTCGACATGTACTGCGTCAAGCCGCTCGACGCCGAGGCCGTGATCGAGGCCGCCGGCGCCACGCGCGCCGTCGTGACCGTCGAGGAGCACAGCCCCTTCGGCGGCCTGGGTTCCATGGTCGCGCAGGTCGTGGGCGAGCATTGCCCGCGTCCGGTCAAGTGCCTCTCCCTGCCCGACGCGCCGGTCATCACCGGTACGAGCCCCGAGGTCTTTGCGCACTACGGCCTGACGGGTGCCGGAATCGCGCAGACCGTCGCCGAGTTCTTGCCCGCAGAGTAACTGGAATGTGACAAAGGGACCGCCCCTTTGTCACATTCGTTTTGAAAGGGGTGGCCATGGGCCGCTACATCATCGGAATCGATCAATCCACGCAGGGCACCAAGGCGCTGCTGGTGGACGAGGGCGGCCATTTGATTCATCGTGCCGATCGCCCGCATCGCCAGATTGTCAACGAGGCCGGCTGGGTGAGCCATGATCCAGCCGAGATCGCCGCTAACGTGCTGGCCGTGGCGCGCGCCGTGGTGGAGGAGACCGGGGTCGATCCGGCCGACGTCGCCGGCATCGGCATCTCCAACCAGCGCGAGACTACCGTTGCCTGGAACCGCACGACGGGCGAGCCGCTGTGCGACGCCGTGGTGTGGCAGTGCGCCCGCGCCCGCGAGCTGTGCGACGAGCTGGCCGCGCGCGAGGGCGTGGCCGAGCTGGTGCGCGACACGACGGGTCTAGTGCTCTCGCCCTACTACCCGGCGGGCAAGATGGCCTGGATCCTCGCGAACGTTCCCGCGGCTGCCGAGGCCGCTGCAGCGGGCGAGCTGTGCCTGGGCACCATCGATGCCTGGGTGGTCTGGACGCTCACGGGCGGCGCGGAGTTCCGCTGCGACTGGTCCAACGCCAGCCGCACGCAACTCTTTGACCTGCGCCGTGGCTGCTGGAGCGAGCCGGTGTGCGAGGCCTTTGGCGTCGATGCAGCCTGCCTGCCACAGGTGACCGATTCCGATGGCCTGTTTGGCATGACGGACCTGGGCGGCTTTTTGCCGGCACCCGTGCCCATTCACGGCGTGCTCGGCGACAGCCATGCCGCCTTGTTTGCGCAGGGCTGCCATAGCCGCGGCATGGCCAAGGCGACCTATGGCACCGGCAGCTCGGTCATGATGAACGTCGGCGACGAGTTCGTCGCCAGCTCGCACGGGCTTTCGAGCTCGCTCGCATGGCGCATGGACGGCGTGACCGAGTACGTGCTCGAGGGCAACGTGAGCTACGCCGGCGCCGTCAAGACGTGGCTGCGCGACGATCTGGAGCTCATCAATAACCCCGAGGAAGTTACCGACCTGTGCTACGCCGCCAATCCGGCGAGCCGCGTCTACTTTGTGCCGGCGTTTACCGGTCTGGGCGCGCCGCACTGGGCGAGTGACGCCGAGGGCTGCGTCTTTGGCATGACGCGCACCACGGGTCGCGCGGAGTTCGTGAAGGCCGCCGACGAGTCGATCGCCTATCAGATCTTTGACGTGATTGATGCGATGGTCGAGGATTCGGGCGCGGCGCTGGCCGAACTTCGTGTTGACGGCGGTCCCACGCGCGATGCGTACCTGATGCAGTTTGAGAGCGACCTGGTTGGCTCGCCCATCCGCATCGCGAGCAACGACGAGATGAGCGGCCTGGGTGCGGCCTGGGCCTGCGGCATTGCGCTGGACATGTACACGCGCGATGTCGTCGACGTCTACGGCGCCCGCGGCATCGTGGAGCCGTCGATGCCCGCCGACAAGCGAGTCAAAAAGATCGCCGGCTGGCGCCATGCTGTCGACGCGACTATCGCCTACACTGCCTAGGCGGCTGCGCGGCGCCCAAGGATTTTTCTGGGACGGGGATTAAAAACTCATTGATCCCCGTCCTTGGCAGCTCATTTGGGACGGGGCTTTTTTGACTGGTATGATTGGTGCGACCATTCCAACCAGCTAAAAGAGCCCCGTCCTAAATTGACTATCGAGAGGATCTGCCATGGAGCGTATCGCGAGTTTTTCCGTTGACCATCTGCTGCTTGAGCCCGGCGTGTACGTGAGCCGCATCGACCGCGATCCGGCGACCGGCGCCGCCGTCACCACGTTTGACCTGCGCCTGACCACGCCCAACAAGGAGCCGGTCATGAACACGGCCGAGTGCCACACCATCGAGCACCTGGGCGCGACGTTCCTTCGCAACCATGCCGAGTGGTCGAGCCGCATTGTCTACTTTGGTCCCATGGGCTGCCGCACGGGCTTTTACCTCGTCGTGTTTGGCGAGGTGACGAGCGAGGAGATCCTGCCGCTCGTGCGTGAGCTGTTCGAGTTTGTCGCCGGCTTTGAGGGCGATGTCCCCGGTGCCGCTCCCGAGGAGTGCGGTAACTATCTGGACCAGAACCTTCCCATGGCTAACTGGCTCGCGCGTCGCTACCTCGACCGCGACCTGGCCGATATCGACGAGAAGCACCTGCACTACCAGCAGGCGTAAGGGCTTTATCGCCCAAAGCGCGCGCATTGGGCGCCTTCGCTTATGCGGGGGCGCCTTTTTGTTGAGTGGTCGGGACGAGCGTTCAAAATCGCTCATGTTTGTTCTAGAATGTTCGTACTGTCACATAAACGAACAGGAGTGAACATGCATATCTATTCTGTCAACGATCCCGAGTTCAAATCCTATGGCAACGTTTGGGATGACGTTCCGTCCGAGCTCACGTCGCCCGTGCTCGAGGCGCTCTCTGCCACGCCCATTCCCGAGGGCAGCAAGTACGTAGCAAGTGCGCCGGAGCTCGAAGGCGTCAAGGATGCCGACAAACTGGGCTTTCTCATGTTTGGCGGCCGCCCCTTCCAGCTCGGCTGGTGCAACGGCCACAACACACGCCTCAACTGCCTGGAGTATCACCGCGCCAGCGAGTTTAACCTGGGCGCCCGCGACTTTATCCTGCTCGTGGCGCATCGCTGGGAGATCGAGGACGGCAAGCTCGACACCGCGTGCGTCAAGGCGTTCCGCGTGCCGGCGGGTACGGTCGTCGAAGTCTTCAACACCACGCTCCACTACACGCCATGCATGGTCGACGACGGCGGCTTCCAGGTAATGGTTGCGTTGCCCGCCGGCACCAATGGTCCGCGCCCCGAGGCCGCAGCCGACGTGCCCGCGGTCGGCGACAGCTACTGCTACTGGAAGGCTGACAAGTGGGTCCTCTGCCACGCCGACAGCCCCAAGGCAGCCGAAGGCGGCTACGTGGGCCTCTTCGGCAAGAACCTCGACATCACCTGCGACTAGAATCTTCTGTCTCGATCTGTAACATCTAGCGGGCTAAATCGTCTCTACCTGTTACAGATTTAGACAAACTGAAGGGGCTGTCCGAAAAATCTCGATCTGTAACACCGGGCCCGGTTTTGGCTGCCCAACTGTTACAGATCGAGACAAAACGGGCCCAAACCACCACAAAGCTGCCTGTCCCCATTGTGGTGGCTGGCGGTTTGGGCGGGCAGGTATCAAAAAGTGTCAGACAGGGGCGGCTGCCGGACGCCCGCGCGCGAAAAGAAGTGTCGACCTGCGTTGCTGCCGTTGAGCGGCGCGCTGTTTGCGGGGATACTGAAGCCACGACAAACAGCGTGTGAAAGGATCGATGTATGGCTTTCCGTAAAGACTTCCTGTGGGGCGGAGCGACGGCTGCCAACCAGTGCGAGGGCGCCTACAACGTGGATGGCCGCGGCCTGGCCAACGTGGACGTGGCGCCGCATGGCCCCGAGCGCTATGCGGTGGTCTCCGGCCAGCGCAAGATGCTCGACTTCGAGGACGGCTATTACTATCCCGCGCAGACCGGCATCGATTTCTACCACCACTACAAGGAGGACATCGCTCTCTTTGCCGAGATGGGCTTTAAGACCTTCCGCATGAGCCTGGCGTGGACTCGAATCTTCCCCAACGGTGACGAGGCCGAGCCCAACGAGGCCGGCCTGGCCTTCTACGAGGACGTGTTCCGCGAGTGTCAGGCACACGGTATCGAGCCGCTCGTGACCATTACGCACTTCGACTGCCCGATCCATCTCATCAAGGAGTACGGCGGCTGGCGCAACCGCAAGCTCATCGACTTCTACAAGAACCTCGCGACCACGATCTTCACCCGCTACAAGGGCCTGGTGAAGTACTGGCTCACCTTCAACGAGATCAATATGATCTTGCACCTGCCGTTTATGGGTGCCGGTCTGGTCTTTGAGGAGGGCGAGAACAAGGAGGCCGTCGAGTACCTGGCCGCCCACAACGAGCTCGTCGCCAGCGCTTGGGCAACCAAGATCGCTCACGAGATCGACCCTGAGGTCAAGATCGGTTGCATGCTTGCCGCAGGTAGCTACTACCCCTACAGCTGCCGTCCGGGCGATGTACGCCAGGCGCAGATTGACAACCAGAGCAACTATTTCTTCGTCGACGTCCAGAGCCGCGGCTACTACCCGGCCTATGCCGTCAAGAAGCTTGAGCGCTTGGGTATCGACGTGGGTATGACCGACGAGGACCGCGAGATCCTGGCCGCCAACACCGTTGACTTCATCAGCTTTAGCTATTACAGCACTCGCTGCTCTGCCGGTGCCGACAACCCTGATGTCGAGCGCACCCAGGGCAATGCCTTCGCCGGCGCCAAGAACCCCTACCTGCAGGAGAGCCAGTGGGGCTGGGCCATCGATCCGCTGGGCTTCCGCATCACCCTCAACGACCTGTACGACCGCTATCAGAAGCCGCTGTTTGTGGTCGAGAACGGTCTGGGCGCCAAGGATGTTGTCGAGGAGGACGGCTCCATCAACGACGACTACCGTATCGACTACCTGCGTCAACATATCGCCGCGATGCACGACGCGGTGACCGAGGACGGCGTTGACCTGCTGGGCTACACCACCTGGGGCCCGATCGACCTGGTGTCTGCCGGCACGGGCGAGATGTCCAAGCGCTACGGCTTTATCTATGTCGACCGCGATGATGCGGGCAACGGTACTCTCAAGCGTTCCAAAAAGAAGAGCTTCGACTGGTACAAGAAGGTCATCGCCACCAACGGCGAAGACCTGGCCTAAGGGCACTGAGGCACTCAACCTTGGGGCTCCAACCCTCCTCGCGTACCTAAAGTACGCTTCGTCGGGCTTGTCGCTCCCAATCTCGAGCACCTCAGGCCCTTAGGAGTTCTCTGCGAACCGTGGTAGCTAGAAGTTCGATTATCCTCTTGGGAGCGTTTAATGCCGTAAATTAAAGCATAAGTGCTTGTTATGTTTAATTGTTGATACTCTCTGGTGTACCCTCATACACCGTAGAGTGTTAGCAGGTTGTTAGCAACAAAGGCTAATTTAAAGCTTTAATTTGTGATTAATCACTTGTGATTTGTGATAAGTGATTTGTGATTAATATATAAAAGCCCTCTTTAAAGGGCTTTTATGCTTATTTTGAAAAAGAGATAAAATCAATATATCCCTTTTCTCCGATTTTTACAACGGCATTGTAGGACTTTCTATCTTTCGTTTTGATTCCTTTTACCAGGGTTTCTTTTCCCTCTAGTAATTCTTTTACATTTGTTTTGGTGAGTTTTTTCTTTCTAAAATGTTCAGCTAAAGTGAAGGTACATTCAGGATAATTTGAACAACCATAAAACGATTTTTTTAATACAATATTGTTGCCACACTTAGGACATTTTCCTACAAGGGGTCCCGAGCGCTTAGTGGGAATTTGTACCCCTTATCGATACAAATTCCCCGTAGGCGCTAGGGACCTCTTTAGCTCCTTGGAAGCTGTCAGTAGTATACCTAATAATTTATCTACATTCCCTTTAGTAACGTGTAACTTTCCAAATTTACAAAAGCGACTCATAGAATTATTTCCTCCCGTTAAATAATAGATAACTATTAAAAATAGACAATACTTGCTCATAAGTAACGGTACTTAAATTGTTTACTTTGGCGTGTTTCATTGCTTGATGAAACTGATTTTTAGTAAACAGTTGACGATATTCTCGATTGACCCATTTTGAAACAAAGTACGTATATAGCTTCCAATATTTATCTGGAACATCTGTGGTATGGCGGGTAAGTTTTATTAAGACACTGTTTACTTTTGGTTTAGGATGAAAGCATTCCGCTGGCAGCTTAAGCAATTGCTGAATCGAGACTTGAGTGTGCAAGAGCAACCCTAGTGTTCGGTGAATATCCAAGGTACGCTTGTAGAATCCTTCTTCAACAATCAGATAGATGTCAGACGCATGGCTTTCAAAAACCACTTTTTGAATAATTTGTGTGCTTAAATGGTAAGGAATACTCCCAACAATTTTATACCTCTGTTTGTTAGGGAATTGAAACTGTAGAATATCTTGGTGAATTAAAGTGACACGAGTATTCAGTTTTAATTTTTCTGACGATAAGTTGAATAGATGACTGTCTAATTCAATAGACGTTACCTGTTTACTTATTTTAGCCAGTTTCGTCGTTAAATGCCCTTTACCTGTTCCAATTTCGTAAACGGTATCGGTTTCTTTTAAAATTCAATTGTTTTATTATTTGGTTGAGTACTTTTTCACTCGTTAAAAAGTTTTGAGAATATTTTATATTTTTGTTCATGTAATCACTCCCTCTTAATTACAAATTTTTAGCATCTAATTTTCTTGAATTTTTGTTAATTTATATGGCACATCTAAATGGTCGCCGAGTACATTTAGTAGTAAGGTAGGCAGTATTGAAAATTATATCAATCCGATTATTGGAGATTGGAAACTGAATGAAATAACTACAAAAAGTCTATCAAAATACTACAATGATTTATTGAGCGTTCCAGAAGTACCACGGGCAAACAGAAAAGCAACTGGTCGTTGTGTTCAACCAGCGAACATCAAAAAAATACATGATATTATCCGCTGTGCCTTAAATCAAGCTATCCGCTGGGAGTATATTGATACAAACAAAAGAAACCCTGCGTCTTTGGCTACGTTACCAAAAATTCCAAAGACTAGGCGAAAAGTGTGGAGTGTTCAAACATTTCGAGAAGCGGTAAAAGCCACGGAAGATGATTTGCTTTCAATTTGTATGCACTTAGCTTTTTCCTGCTCTATGCGAATTGGAGAAATTACAGGACTTACATGGGAAGATGTTATTATTGATGAAGAGTCCATTGCTACAAATAATGCAAAGGTAATCATCAATAAAGAACTTTCAAGAGTAAATGCAGAAGCTATGCAGAAATTAAAGGAAAAGGATATTTTAAAGATTTTCCCAACGCAAAAACCGCATTGTACCACAAGGCTTGTCTTGAAAACGCCAAAAACAGAAACAAGTAATCGTGTTGTCTGGTTACCTAAAACAGTTGCGGAACTATTGGTGCAATATAAAAAAGACCAGCAGGAATTAAAGGAATTTTTAGGAAGTGCCTACAATGATTACAACCTTGTTATTGCGTTGGATAATGGCAATCCCGTGGAAAGCCGTATTGTTAGAGATAGGTTTCAAAAGCTCTGTGAAGAAAACGATTATGAAGTTGTGGTATTTCACAGCCTACGCCATTTAAGTACGGGTTATAAACTCAAAATGACAAACGGAGATGTTAAGTCCGTACAAGGCGATACTGGTCACGCAGAAGCAGAAATGGTTACAGATGTATATTCAGAAATCATTGACGAGGACAGACGTTTCAATGCACAAAAAATGGATAAAGAATTTTATTCTACGCTTAATGATGATACAGACAATCCAAAGCAAGATACCGACTTAACCGATAGTGATATGGCGTTATTGGAACTGATTAAATCTTTATCGCCAGAAATGAAAGAGCAATTTTTAAAGCAGGCACTTCAAAGATAGAATTTCAAAAGTGTTAGCAAATTCCAAAAAAACCAGCGATTTTTCTTCAAAAATAAAAAAGTGTTAGCAAGCCTATTTCCTTAAAAGTCTTAAAAAAATATCGAATAAAAAATGACAGATTGAAAACAATTCGTATTCAGCGTAAATAGAAAGCCATAAATAAAGAAACGCTGAAAACCTTGTAAAATAAGGCTTTCAGCGGAGTTTGTGGCGTCCCAGACAGGAGTCGAACCTGCGACGTTTCGCTTAGGAGGCGAACCCTCTATCCTGCTGAGGTACTGGGACATTCTTAAAAATCTATTCAATTTTATCTAGTTATCATATCAAAAGGCGTTTGTTCCACCTAGCCCTTAGGAGGCGGATCTGACCGCCGTGTTTCGGAAGTCCTGCTTTATAACGTCCTAACCAAGGCGCCCGGCGAGCAGTTAATTCCCGCCGGATGTTTTGTTAAAAGAAGTGAAAGAAAGCAAAAGAAGTTAAAACTTGCAATTGCACTACGGCGCGAGAACATCCAGCGGAACAACTTGGACGCCGCGGTCAGTGACATAGGCTTGTGAGCCAAATCCAATGATTGCGACTTTCGAAACCGGCGGGTTGTTTCCGGCGGCAACCATGCGTTTCTCGACA
>NZ_QRVE01000012.1 GCF_003462685.1 Collinsella sp. AF23-4AC
GGTTTAAAGCTGGCCGCTGCGCGGCCAGCAGACTAAAGTCTTGAAACAAGAAAGCCGGGGTCCGCGTAATGCGGACCCCGGCTTTCAACCGTGACGGTATGTTGTCCCAATCCTACACGTAGAACAGGATGTCGTCGTAGGTCGGGACCGGCCAGTAGTCGGCGGCCACGATCTCCTCCATGGCATCCACGGCGGCGCGCAGCGTATCCATAGCGGGAACGACCTCGTGCGCGTACACGTTGGCCTGCTCCTGGCCATCGAGGGCCTCGGCCTTCTGATGTACGGCGTCGAGCGCCTTGATGGAGTCGTTGATGGCGGTGATGCCGTTGCAGAGCTTGTTGAGCGTGTTCTGCTCGCACTGCATGGCAGCATCGGCACCGGCAGCGCGGATTGCCTCCAGGCCCTTAGCGACCTTGGTGGCATAGGCGGTGATGACCGGGCGATAGGTACGACGTGCCTCGCGAATCATCGTGGTAGCCTCGATGTTCATGAGCTTGTTGTACTTCTCGAGCTTGCAGTCGTAGCGGCACTGGGCCTCGGCCTTGGTCAGGACACCCGTCTCCTCAAAGAGCGCAATGGCCTTATCGGAAACAAAGGCGGGAAGAGCGTCGGCCGTGGTCTTGTTGTTGGCAAGGCCGCGCTTCTCGGCCTCGATGGGCCACTCGTCAGAGTAACCGTCGCCGGAGAACAGGATGCGCTGGTGATCGGTCAGCACCTTCTTGCAGTACTCGAGCGCGGCGTCCTGGAACTTATCCTCGGGCGTACCCTCGAGTGCGTCGGCGAAGGACTTGAGCGACTTGGCCACGGCGGCATCGAGCACCAGGTTGGAGTCGGAGACGTTCTGCTCGGAGCCGCAGGCACGGAACTCGAACTTGTTGCCGGTGAAGGCAAACGGGGAGGTGCGGTTGCGGTCGGTGTTGTCCTGCATCAGCTTGGGCAGGGTATCGGCGCCCAGGTCAAGCACGCCGCGCGTGGCATGGACGGAAGCCTTGCCATCGATGATCTTCTCGACGACCTCGGTAAGCTGGTCGCCCAGGAAGATGGACATAATCGCCGGAGGAGCCTCGTTGGCGCCCAGACGATGATCGTTGCCGGCCGAGGCAACGGAGGCACGCAGGAGCTCCTGATAGTTATCGACGGCCTCGATCACCGCGGTGAGGAAGACGATGAACTGCAGGTTGTCGAGCGGGGTGTCGCCCGGGTCGAGCAGGTTCTCGGACTCGGTGCCAAGCGACCAGTTGTTGTGCTTGCCCGAACCGTTGATGCCCTCAAAGGGCTTCTCGTGCAGCAGGCAGACCAAGTCGTGGCGGGAGGCGATGAGCTTCATCTTCTCCATCATGACCAGATTCTGGTCGATGGCCTCGTTGACCTCGCCGTAGACAGGGGCGAGCTCATGCTGGCAGGGAGCGACCTCGTTGTGCTTGGTCTTGGCAGGAATGCCAAGCGCCCACAGTTCATCGTCCAGATCCTTCATATAGGCCGAGACGGTGGGGCGGATAGCGCCAAAGTAGTGCTCCTCGAGCTCCTGGCCCTTGCAGGGAGCGGCGCCAAAGAGGGTGCGGCCGGTGATGACCAGGTCCTTGCGCTTGCGGTAAGCGTCCTTCTTGATCAGGAAGTACTCCTGCTCGTCGCCCACGGAAGGAACAACCTTCTTTGGCGTCTTGCCGAACAGCGCCAAAACGCGCTTGGACTCACGCGAGAGCGCAGTCATGGAGCGCAGCAGCGGGGTCTTCTTGTCCAGGGCCTCGCCCGTGTAGGAGCAGAAAGCCGTGGGGATGCACAGGACATCGTCCTTGATAAAGGCGGGGCTGGTGGGATCCCAAGCGGTGTAGCCACGGGCCTCGAAGGTGGCACGCAGGCCGCCGTTGGGGAAGCTGGAAGCATCGGGCTCGCCCTGGATGAGGTTCTTGCCCGTAAACTTGGTAATGGCGGTGCCGTCGTGGTTGGGCTCCAGGAAGCTGTCGTGCTTCTCGGAAGTAATGCCCGAAAGCGGCTGGAACCAGTGCGCGTAGTGCGTCGCGCCCTTGGAGATGGCCCAGACCTTCATGGCGTGGGCAACGGCGTTGGCCACATCCAGGTCGAGCGGCTCACCGCCCTCGAGGGTTGCAGCAAGGCGCTTCCAAATGTCCTTGGGGAGGTAGTCCTTCATGACTTCCTCAGAGAACACCATGGTCCCGAAGCGGTCAGTAAGTTCGGCCATACGGAACTCCCTTCGTATCGGCACCGCGTGAGAAGCGGTGTTGATTACTAACGAACGAGTCATAGCTTAGACTCGCCGTGTTTCCGCGACATTACCGTTATGTTGCTGTCGCGAAACCAATCAATGAGGTTACCCTATCGAGGCGGCGTTGCCACCCTCAACAGCCAATCAACTGCATAAATTGCAGACCTCTCCCCATGGTTTAAGGGTAGTCAATTTGGGACGGGGCTCTATTAACTGGTATTTCGCATCAGATACCATTCAATATAGCCCCATCCTAGATTGCCCGCCCTGTTATAGGAAATGTCGATAGCAAGGCATCTTTGATTGGTATCCCCAAATAGCGAGTGAAACTCCACCGTGGCACAGTGGTGCAGTAGAATCCTTACAACACATCACACTATTACGTATCTAGAGGAGCACGATATGCGCGTCGACGAGGTTTTTAAGCAGGCAGCATCCCAGGGCACCGCACCCGTTTCGTTTGAGATGTTCCCGCCCAAGGGCGAGCTTACCCTCGACACGGCTCGCGAGGTGGCGGGCAACCTGTGCAAGCTTTCGCCGAGCTTTGTCTCAGTTACTTGCTCGGCCGGCGGCTCGGGCAACGGTGCCACCACCGCCCCCATCGCGCATATGATTACGAGCGAATTCGATACACCCTCGGTGGCACACCTCACCTGCGTCGGCCGCACGCATGCCGATATCGCCGCCAAAATCGACGAGTACCGCTCCGCCGGTGTGGAAAACATCCTGGCCCTGCGTGGAGATCTCCCCGCCGGCGCGACCGAGGACGACAAGCCCGCCTCCGACTACGCCTACGCCCGCGACCTCATCCCCGAGCTCATCGACGCCGGCTTTTGCGTGGGCGCCGCGGCCTACCCCGAGGGCCACATTGCCTGTGAGGATCTCAACCTCTCGGTCGAATACCTCAAGCAAAAGCAGGACGCCGGCGCAAGCTTCTTTGTGACGCAGCTCTTCTTTGATAACGAGTGCTTCTACCGCTTCCGCGAGCTTGCCGACAAGGCCGATATCACCGTGCCCATTACCGCGGGCATCATGCCGTTTATGGGCAAGTCGCAGATCAGCCGCATGGTCTTTATGTGCGGCGCGTCGCTGCCCTCCCCCGTCATCAAGATTCTCGCCAAGTACGAGAACGACCCCGAGAGCCTGCAGGCAGCCGGTGTAGATTATGCCGCCCGCCAGCTTTGCGACCTCAAGGAGCACGGCGCCGACGGCCTGCACCTGTACACTATGAACCGTCCTGCGATCGCCGCGACCATTATGGAGCGCCTGGGGTAATGGAAAAACCGCACATCGATACAACCGCTGTCGAAGTGCCGGCCGACCTTGCGTCGCCGGCGCTTTACCGTGTCGATGCTGCGCACCATCCCCGTGTCGACCGTGCCGAGATGCTGCGGTATCTGGGGTACGGCGGCCAGCAGATCGAGCCCGAGCTGTCACGACGTATTGAGCTTGTGGTCGAGCGTCTAGAACTGGACATTGAGCCCCGTGGCGTGCGCCGCATATTTGCCATCGATGCCACGGGCGTCGATGAACAGGGCGAGCCTTGCATTCGCTTGGTCGGTACCAACGTTGAGCTGCGAGGTCGCGATATCTATCGACATCTCAAAGACGCCCGCTTTGCCGCGCTCATGGCATGCACCCTCGGCATGGACGCCGAGCGTCGCCTGCGCACCACGGGAGCCCAGCAGCCCCTAGAGGGAGCCGTGCTCGATGCCGCGTGCTCCGCCTATGTGGAAGCCGCCGTCGAGCAGATGGACCAGCAAGTCAAGACTGCGGCCGCCGCACACGGACTCGCCGGCAACTGGCGCTTTAGTCCCGGCTACGGTGACTGCCCGCTCTCGGCCCAGAGCTCGATCGTCAACGCGCTCAACGCCACGCGGCTCATCGGGCTTACCGTCACGTCCACCAGCCTGCTTATGCCCACCAAAAGCGTGACCGCGGTGATCGGCCTGTTCGACGGCGAAGTCCACGACGCCCAGACCCGCCCCACCTGCAATATCTGCTGCATGCGCGAGAGCTGTCGCTTCCGCGCCGCCCACACCACCTGCTATTCCAGCCATTAGGAGCCCCCGATGTTTACTCCGCTTATCACTCATGATTCTGACGGCACTGCATTGGCGGCACCCGTTGATGCCGCACGTCGCAACGGTGCCACGTACAAGACGCGCACGATCGACGATCTGCGCATTAAGGACGATCGCCTGCGCGCCGCCATCGAGGGCACGGGGCATCTGCTGTTCGACGGCGGGATGGGCACCATGCTGCAGGCTGCCGGCATGAAGGCGGGCGCCCTGCCCGAGCTGCTCAACTTTGAGGAGCCCCAGGTTATCACTGATATCCAGCGTCAATATGTCGAGGCCGGCTGCGACGTGATTACCGCCAACACCTTTGGCGCCAACGCCCACAAGCTCGACGGTGCCGCCACCGTGGCAGACGTCTTTGCCGCGGCCGTCGCCTGTGCCCGCGAGGCCGGCGCCCGCTACGTCGCCGGTGACATCGGCCCCATCGGCGCGTTGCTTCGCCCCTTGGGCACCCTCAGCTTTGACGAGGCCTATGACCTCTTTGCCGAGGAAGTTCGCGCCGGCGTCGATGCGGGCGTGGACCTCTTTATTATCGAGACCATGACCGACCTAGCCGAGATCAAGGCGGCCGTCCTCGCCTGCCGCGAGAACTCCGACCTGCCCGTCTTTGCCACCATGACCTTTGAGGAAGACGGGCGCACCTTCCTGGGCACGAGCCCCGAGGTTGCAGCCATCACGCTCGACGCTATCGGCGCCGACGTCCTGGGCATCAACTGCAGCCAGGGACCGGCTGAGCTCCGGGGACTCGCCGCACGTATGCTCACCGTTACCGACAAGCCCGTTATGGTGCAGGCCAACGCGGGACTCCCCCATGTGGACGACGACGGCAACACCGTCTTTGATATCCAAGCCCCCGAATACGCCGAGGCCGTCGCCGGCATGATTGAGGACGGCGTGGGCGTCGTGGGCGGTTGCTGCGGAACCACGCCGGCGCACATGGCGGCCTTGCGCACGCTTATCGACAACCACACGCCCAGCCCGCGGCGCCGCAAGCCCAGCATGTCGGTCACGAGCGCCCAAACGGTCGTGGACCTTCCCTGCGACGGCCACAAGATCGCCGTCATAGGCGAGCGCATCAACCCCACCGGCAAAAAGCGCCTGCAGCAGGCCCTGCGCGACGGCGATCTGGACTACGTGGTGAGCCAGGGCATCAGCCAGCAGGAGCAGGGCGCCGACATCCTGGACGTCAACGTGGGCCTGCCCGAGATCGACGAGGTCAAGATTATCCAACAGGCGACCGAACAGCTCCAGGGCTCCACGCTCCTGCCGCTGCAGATCGACTCCACCGATCCTGCAGCCGTCGAGGCCGCCGTGCGCCGCTACGCCGGCAAGCCCATCATCAACTCGGTCAATGGCAAGCAGCAGATCATGGATGAGATCTTTCCGCTGGTCGCCCACTACGGCACCAACGTTGTCGGCCTTACGCTCGACGAAGGCGGCATCCCCGATACCGCCGAGGCTCGCTTCGCCATCGCCGAGCGCATCGTGGCCGAGGCTGCCCGCTACGGCATCGGACCGGACCGCATCCTCATCGACTGCCTGGTCATGACCGCCTCGACCAATCAACGCCAGGCCGAGCAGATCCTGCGCGCCATGTCCCTGTGCAAGGAGCGCCTGGGTGTCAAATGCGCGCTCGGCGTGTCGAACATCAGCTTCGGTCTGCCTGCCCGCCCGCTGCTGGGCTCGGTCTTTTTGGCCGCCGCCTTTGGCGCAGGCCTCGACGCCCCCATCATGAACCCGGGCTCTAAGCGCTTTATGGATACCGTCTACAGCTATCGCGTGCTGAGCGTTGAGGACGAGGGCTCGACCGGATACATCGAGCGCTACGCCGGCTGGACCGATCCGTATAAGATTGCCGCCAACCCGGCGGCCGCCCAGTCAGCATCGAGCGATGCCGCACCTGCCGCAAGCACCACCGCAAGCGCCGATGACGACCCCATCCGCCACATGGTCGTCTCGGGCCGCAAGGGCGAGATCGCTGCCGAGACCGAGCGCCTGCTGGCAGACCACGACGCTATGGACCTCATCAACAACCACTTTATCCCCGCCCTCGACGAAGTTGGCGTCCTCTTTGACCAGGGCAAGTTCTTCTTGCCGCAGCTTATGGCCTCAGCCGAGGCCGCACGCGTGGGCTTCGACACCATCAAGCGCCTGATGCCCGCCGGCGAGATCGCCGACAAGGGCAAGATCTGCGTGGCCACCGTCAAGGGCGACATCCACGATATTGGCAAGAACATCGTCAAAATGCTGCTCGATAACTACGGCTACACCGTCTTTGACCTAGGCCGCGACGTCGACCCGCAAGAGGTGCTCAAGACCGTACAGGAGCGTGACATTAAGCTCGTCGGCCTCTCGGCGCTTATGACCACCACCGTCGTCGCCATGGAGGAGACCATCAAGCTGCTCCATGCCGAGGTTCCGGGCGTCAAGATCATCGTGGGCGGCGCCGTGCTCACCCCCGAATACGCCAAGCAGATCGGCGCGGACTACTACGCCAAGGATGCCGCCGAAAGCGCACGCATCGCCGAAGAGGTCTTTGGGCAGTAACACAACGGAAACAACCGAGCACCAAAACGTGCCGCACGCGCCACTTGGCACGTGCGGCACGTTAGAATAGAAAAGGCTATGCTCGTTTTGGCAGATAGGAGCGCAAGGATGGCGATCACGCCCGCAGAAATCGCGGAAACCCGCGGCATGGTTGAGGAGCAGAACCTCGACATCAGGACCATCACCATGGGTGTTTCGCTCATGGGTTGCGGTGACGAGAACCTCGACCGCATGTGCACGAAGATCTACGACCACGTGACGCACACGGCTGAGCATCTGGTCGAGACCGCCGAGAACCTCGAGCGCGAGTACGGTATCCCCATCGTCAACAAGCGCGTTTCCGTCACCCCGGTGGCGCAGATTGCCGCGTGCTGCAAGGATGAGGACCTCACCCCCATCGCGCACGCCCTCGACCGCGCGGCCGAGACGCTCGGCATCGACTACCTGGGCGGCTTCTCCGCACTCGTCCAGAAAGGCATCGGCGACGCCGACCGCCGCGTCATCCAGTCCATCCCCCAGGCGCTCGCCACCACGAGCCGCGTCTGCTCCAGCGTCAACGTCGCCAGCCTGCGCGCCGGTATCAACATGGACGCCGTGCTTATGGCCGCCCAGACCATCATCGATGCCGCCAAGCTCACGGCCGACCAGGACTCCGTTGGCGCCTCCAAGTTTGTCTGCTTTGCCAACATGGTCGAGGACTCCCCGTTTATGGCGGGCGCCGTCCACGGCGGTGGCGAGGCCGACGCCGTCATCAACGTAGGCGTCTCGGGCCCCGGCGTTATGGCCGCAGCCCTGGAGACGCTACCCGATTCCGCATCGATGATGGAGGTTGCCGAGAAGATCAAGCAGACCGCCTTTAAGATCACCCGCGCCGGCGAGCTCATGAGCCGCGAGGCCGCCCATCGTCTGGGTGTCGAGAAGGGCATTGTCGACCTGTCGCTGGCTCCCACGCCTGCCATCGGCGACTCCGTTGCCCGCATCCTCGAGATCATCGGTGTTGGCACCTGCGGTGGCCCGGGCACGACCTGCGCGCTCGCCATGCTCAACGATGCCGTCAAGAAGGGCGGCGTCATGGCCAGCTCCAGCGTGGGCGGCCTCTCGGGCGCCTTTATCCCCGTGTCCGAGGACGCCGGCATGATCGCCGCCGTCGAGGCCGGCGCGCTTTCGCTCGAGAAGCTCGAGGCCATGACCTGCGTGTGCTCCGTTGGCCTGGACATGATCGCCATCCCCGGTGACACCCCGGTCGAGACCATCGCTGGCATCATCGCCGACGAAATGGCCATCGGCGTTATCAACAACAAGACCACGGCCGTCCGCGTGATTCCCGCCATCGGCAAGGGCGTGGGCGACTGCGTCGAGTACGGAGGCCTGTTCGGCCGTGCACCCATCATGCCGGTGAACCCCAACGCCGGCACCGTGCTTGCTCACCGTGGCGGACGCTTCCCGGCGCCGCTGAACTCGCTCAAGAACTAGCTGAGGGGTTCGGGCGAGGAGCCCCGGGGAGGGCAAATATATAAGGTCGCCTGCTCGGACAGTCCTGACTCGCACGGAGAGCACATTAAGTGCTCTCCGGCTCGTGCGGAACTCGCGATCGACCTTATATATTTGCCCTCCCCGGGGCTCCCGCACAACGGGACCTCGGTTGGGTTCTATCCCGGTTGCAGTTGCTTCGCTCCTGCACCACTTGGCTGGTGCGGCGGTTTGGCGTTGGAACGGTTCTTTTTCTGATATATGCTGGTTGCGGCTCTTCTTTTGGGAGGAGTCGCTTTTTTGTTGCTAGGAGGTTAGCCCGTGGTTGATGGGGATGCTCGCTCTGAGCTTCTTTCTGTTGATTGGAATCAGGAGTGGATGCGTCTGCAAGCTGATCGGCGGCGGGCTGATGATTCTTTTGAGTGGGATAAAAGGGCTCGGCATTTTCGTCCACTGGAAACTGCCCCTTATGCCCGGGATTTTATAAAGTTGTTGACGCTTGAGCCCGGCGAGTCGGTGCTGGATATGGGATGTGGAGCTGGGTCGATTGCTATTCCGCTTGCTCAGGCTGGGCATCCTGTGATTGCGGCTGACTTCTCCCCTGCCATGTTGGGCACGCTTGATGCTGGCATTGAGTACTATGGGCTCGAGGATCGCATTACGCCGCTTGAGCTTGCTTGGGATGATGATTGGGATTTGGTTGGACCGGTCGCGAAAGCGGTGGATGTTGCCTTTGCCAGTCGGTCGGTTACGACGACCAATCTAAAAGATGCGCTTGCCAAGCTTGATCGAACGGCTCGTCGGCGTTGTGCTGTCACGATGGTCGCTAACTCCAGCCCGCGCTATGATCTGCACTTGATGAACGCTATCGGTGCCTCGGTTACCTGCAGTAATGGCTTTGTGTACGCCTTCAACATCCTCATTCAGATGGGTGCCCTGCCGCAGGTTACATACTTTGAATCGCCGCGTCGCGATACCTTCGACAGCCTTGAAGCGGGCGTGGCGGACTTTTCCCGCATGCTTGAGCATGGCAACGAGGATAAGATCGACCGTTTGCGCGACTACATCGCCCAACACATGATTGAGAATCCCCATGCCGGCGAGCCGGGCTCCAAGGGCGTGCCGCAGGGGCGCTATATGCTCGATCATGTCCGCAAGGTTCGTTGGGCGTTTATTGCATGGGATCCGGTCTCTGCGCCCAGCTCATAGCCTGTTCGCAGCCCGCACCGCCCACTCACTCGGCATCCGCATTCTTTTTGAACTGGGCAAACACGCTCCACACCGCGCCGTTCCTGCGCTATCGTGGGACAGCTCACGTAGATTAAGGCCCCGTCGCGGGGCGCCCCTTACATAGAAAGCGAGAACCCATGGCACTGACAGGAGCCCAGGTCAAGCAGCTTCGCAGCATGGCCCATCACCTCAACCCCGCCATCATCATCGGTAAGTCCGATGTCAACGAGGGCACCGTCGAGCAGACGGTCGCCTACCTGGAGAAGCACGAACTCGTTAAGTGCTCCGTGCTCGATGGCTCCAGTCTTTCCGCCCGCGAGGCCGCCGAAGAGCTCGCTGAGCGTTGCCACGCCGAGGTCGTCCAGGTCATCGGCCGCAAGTTCTCGCTGTATCGCGAGTCCTCGCGCAAGGACATCGAGAAGATCAAGCTCGTCTAAGAGCCAATGATCCAGCGAGCCAACACATAGCAAGCTTACGGGTGCCCAAGTACTTCGGGCGCCCGTTTTTTATCGCTCGACCAGCACGCGATTGAGCCGCCCCTCCACCAAGCGCTCGTATAGACGCCGCGTCTCGGGCTCGGGCACGCCATTGACCTGCTCCCTCAGATGGTGCATATGCCCACTGTATAGCTCGACGATATCGCGCCGCCGCCCCGCCGCACTGTAGACGCGCATGGCGCAGCGCACCATATCCTCACGCGCCGTTTCCTGCCGAAGCCCCGACTCCGCCAGCCAAATCGCCGACTGCAGGTCGTTTTCTTCTAGGGCGGCATTTGCTCCCTTAATCATGCAATCGATGTACTTTGACTGCATAATGCGTCGCATACGCAAAAAGTAGGTGGGGTTACAGCCATTGGGAACATACAGCGGTCCGGCATAAAGCTGCTCAATCTTAAGGCACAGCTCAACTAAATGGGGCCCGCGCGCACCCGTGCGATTTCCCAAAACCTCGCGACTTATCTGGTCAAACAGCCGTACATCGGTCTTGACGTAGTCGCCGTTGAGTCCGATGCATTCATTTTGGATGAGCACACACGACTTGCCATCCGGCGTCGGTCCCAAAGCCGACCGCAAGCGCGATATCGTCGAGTACAGGTTGTTGCGGGCGCTATTGAACTCGGCATGGGGCCACAGCTCCATGGCCAGCGTCTCACGATCGACGAGCGCATCCATGCCCAGCGCAAGCCGCTCGGCAAGTGTCGCCGCCTTCTTGCGGCGCCACATTTTGTCCGTGATGGGAAACCCGTCGCGCTCGGCACGAAACGCCCCAAACATACGAATCTCGATATGGTCGATGGTATCAACGGCTTCAACCTCACCGGCCTGGAACAGGCGCTCGCCCTCCCCTTCCAAATCGTCGCGCAACGAGTACCGCGACAGCTCGCGCACGGGAAGCTTCTTGCGAATCCTGGTCGCCGGCTCGCCCAGACAATGCATGGCAAGGCGCGCAAAGAGCCGATACGATGGTTCCAGAATCCCCGCGCGATTCATGGACATCCAGGCCGCAAGGTCGCTGTCTCGGCCCGCACAGGCCAAATGCAGCGCCACCATCCAGGCTTCTGCGCCACCAACCTGCGTCTGGCTTATATCGAGTAGCTCCGCTTCCTCGCGCACCGAAACCATCGAGGTGTTACGCAGATACGCCGCGCGCTCCAGCAGCAATGCGTTATCGCGCATGTACGCAATCGACTCCTCGGCAAGTTTGAGCACTTGGACCGCACGGAACTTTGCATTAACCGGCCGTCCCTCTGCCAGCGACTGCCAGCCTTCTAGCAACAGGCCAAACAGCTGAATCTGGTTGTCGCGCATGCGCACGGCAAAACGGTCGAGCTCGTTAAATGCCGCGTCGTCGGTTACCGGCAGGCCGGAAAGGAGCCGCCGTGCCGCCAACACCATGCGCACCCAGATAGCCATCGCCTTAAGCCCACGTACGTCGAGCGCCTCCCGCACCACCGTCATCTCGTCGTCGCGCTCGTCGGTTCCCGCAAACGACCCGTCAAAGAGCTCCACCAGCATGCTATCGGCCCGTATAACAATCCCCGCAATGTCGAGCTCGCAGTCGTAGGCCTTGCACGTTTTGAGCTGCTGAAGAACGCCGCCGTCATCTCCCCGCTCGGTCAGGCAGCGCTTGACCTCGATATGCGCGGACAACATATCGAGTGCGGTATGGAATGTCTCGATTTCTGGCACGGCCAGGTTCGTAGGAAGCCCAAGCCCGTTGTCCCCATAGCAAACAGCCGTCAGTGTCTGGGCCACCCTCCATGAAACAGGGTCTATTTCGCAGGCCGCCCGTTCGCCCCCGCGCTCGATGACCGATGCCATATAGCGAGCGAGCTTTGTATTGGACACGCTGACCGCTGCCAGATATACGCCAAGCGCCTCGGCAGGCGTTGGCTCTGGAGCCGGATCGTCGGCATCGATCGTGCCCAGCGCTGCTCGGCAGATATCGGCCCCGTGTCCCGTCAGAGTCAGATCGACCCCATACTGCCCAGCAAGTTCAAGGACCGCCTCACGGTCCAAAAAGGCGTCCGCCAGGCCCATCGCCGCATCGCATCGGCCCGCCTTAAGCAAAATCCGGGCCGCCCTCGGAACAAGTTCGGGGCGAACCTCGGCCACCAACTTACGCAAACGCAAGCGCCCGTTATCCTCCGTGCCCAGACACGTAAAACTCCGCTCGGCGGGGTCCAAGCCAAAGATCGGGTAGTCGCGTACAAAGTAGGACTGGTCGACCATCGACAGCCTCACCCCACAAGCCTCGAGTTCTGCGATATTGCCCTCGCCCATCAAAATCATGAGACATGCCACGCAAAACAGCGCATTATTGTCGAGTGAAGCCAGATCGACAAGTGCCGCGCCATATACGTTGACAATCTCGTTTTCGAGCAGGCCGGCTACGTCGCCTTGGCCATACAGACCCGTCTGCAATGCCGAGACGAGCTCGGGCACGCCCTGCGTAAGCTGATAAAAGTCGAGCGATGTGCTGATCGAAAACGCCGATGCCCACGCCGAATACTCATAGGCATGCACCTTGAGCATCTGCGCATTGATCTTAACCGAATCGCCCAGCCCATGAATCAGCTGACGATTTGAAGGACGGCAGGAGATAAAGACCCCTACCCCCATAGCGCGCAGGCCGCGAATCCTCTCGATGAGGTCTTCGGTATCGTGCTGATCGAGGTTTGGCACATTATCAATCGCGATAAGGGAGTGCGGTTTGTCTTTGAGTTCTTCGGTAACCACCTCGAGCTGCATAAACACCTCGCGCCCAATGGCGCGATCGGCCTCGATAATCCGCACGGGGCCTCGCGTCGGGTCGCATTTAACCTCATGGGTGTACTGCAGCAGCACCGAGGTCTTCCCAAACCCGTCGGGCGCATAAAGAACCACGATGCCGGCCTTTCGGCCCTTGGCGATAAGCTCATTCATCAAGCGTTCGCGTCGCACCATACAGCCTCCGCCCAGAGGCATCAGCTCGAGCTCGTCTATACTGCTCAAATCGTTTTCCATGCCCGCTCCTCAACTCGACCGTATGGACACTGTAGCCGCAAGACCATACAAGCCGCGCTATGAATAGAGCGACCTTGTGTTTTAGGTTGTCTTTTGGTACGCAAGCGGCAAGTTTTTGTACAGCGAGGACCGATTGTTATTAATCCCCCAACTAATCGGTCTTTAAGCAGGTAAATGAGCTTGTCAGCTTGTCCCATCTAAGCGGCAGTGTAACGCAGATAAACAAGGTTCATCTATGTCATTCAACTCGCCTAGCACCCGCTACCGTCTACGACCTTTTAGTGGCATTTTTGCATAGAATCTGGTATGGAATGAATCAAACTGTTGGACATCCTGCATTCGTCAAGCTTGCGGCAAGATTATGGTCAAATGGGCAAAAAGGGATAGCAAAAAGGCCCCCGCAAAGCGGAGGCCTTAGGCAAGGCTATGTCGAGGTGCAGAATTCGCGCTACTCGCAGAGCGAAAGGGCGGCCTCGTCGGCAACGACAACGCAGTTGGTGTGCAGCTGCAGGATCGAAGCCGGGCACGCGGGCGTAACCGGACCATAGCACATGTCATGCACGGCCTGAGCCTTGGCCTCGCCGTTGGCGACGACCAGGATCATGCGGGCATACATGATGGTCTGGGTACCCATGGTGTAGGCCTGACGGGGAACATCGTCGATGCTGTCGAACAGGCGGCTGTTGGCCTGAATGGTGCTCTCGGTGAGGTCGACGCAGTGCGTGCCCTTGGAGAAGTGGTCATCGGGCTCGTTGAAACCGATGTGGCCGTTGTTGCCAATGCCGAGCAGCTGCAGATCCGGGTAACCGGCGGCGGCGACGATCTTGTCGTACTCAGAGCAGGCAGCGGCGGCATCGGGGTTGGAACCGTCGGGCACATGCGTGTTGTTCAGGTCGATGTTGATGTGATCGAAGAAGTTCTCACGCATGAAGTAGTGATAGCTCTGGGGATCGTCGTGCGAAAGGCCGCGATACTCGTCCAGGTTGTAGGTGCTGACCTCGGCAAAGTCGACGTCGCCCTTCTCGTACCAAGCAGCGAGCTGCTTGTAGGCACCGATCGGGGTGGAGCCGGTGGCAAGGCCCAGCACACAGTCGGGCTTGAGGATAACCTGCGCCGAGATGATATTGGCGGCCTTGCGGCTCATATCCTCGTAGTCTTTAGCTTTAATGATCTTCATTACGCGTCCTTTCTCGTACAAGAGAGGCAAGGCTCCCCTTACAAGCACTTGCCCGCGGCCCGCGTCGGCCGCAACCAACGTGTGCGGCCACCAGGGCGAGGTCGCGTAATGTATGTGTCTCGTGTCTAGCCGCGTCGAGGCCCCTGCCCGTCCACGGTGACCCGAAGCCTTTTAGCTTCGGACAAATCCCATCTTGCCACGGAGGGCGTCCTCTTTCAAGGGCGCCCTCCGTAAACGTGTTTGAATTGTAGGCTAATGGCCACGTGCACTTGCTAGCGCTCGCGAGCAACGATGAGCTGGTCCATCTCTTCGACATGCACGCCAACGGAGCCCTTGATACTCGAGAACTCAACGGAGTTGCACACCAAGATGGGAACCGTCACATCGTAGCCCTCGGCGGCAATTGCCTCGCGATCGAACTCAATGAGTACATCGCCCTTATGAACGATGTCACCCACTTGCGCATGTACGGTAAAGTGCTTGCCCTCGAGCTGAACAGTGTCCAAGCCAACGTGGATGAGCACGTCCAGACCATCGACCGTGTTAAGCGCAACGGCGTGTCCCGTGGGAAAAATAGCCTCGACCTTCGCGTCAGCCGGCGCGATCACGCGCGTACCCGTAGGCTGAATGGCAACGCCCTGGCCCAAAAGGCCGGTAGCAAACGTCTGATCGTTTACCTCGGAGAGCGGAATGACGTCACCCGAGATGGGAGCATCCAACGTAAGGACTCGATCACGCATACCAAAAGACCTTAGGACTTTAGTGAACATGCTCCCCCTCGGACATACCGATCAACCAAAATAACCTTAACAGTTTACCACTTGGCACCCGTTTTTGACCATTAGGGAAGTTCGCGCTTGACAACCTCGACGATGTCGTCGACAACGCGCTGGGTCAGCTCGTGCGTCTCGGCCTCGGCCATCACGCGGACCAGCGGCTCGGTACCGCTCGGGCGCACCAGAATGCGGCCGCGGCCGTCAAGCTCCTTCTCGGCAGCAGCGACGGCATCCCAGATGGGCTGGCAATCGTCCAGACCGGCCTTGTTGTCCGAATGCACGTTGACGAGCACCTGCGGGTACTTCTTCATGATGCCGGCAAGATCGGTGAGGGTACGACCGGTGCGCTTGAGCACGGCCAGCAGCTGCAGAGCCGTCACCAGGCCGTCACCGGTGGTGTTGTGCTCCAGGAAGATGATGTGGCCGGACTGTTCGCCGCCGATGACGGCGCCGTCCGCGAGCATGCGCTCCAGAACGTAACGGTCGCCCACGGCGGTCTGAACCATCTCGAAGCCCTGCTCCTTCATAGCGATGGAGAAGCCCAGGTTGCACATGACGGTCGAGACGATCTCGGAGTTGGCGAGCTTTCCGCGAGCGGCGAGATCGGAGCCGCAGATAGCCAGGATGTAGTCGCCGTCGATCTCGTTGCCCTCGCTGTCCACAAAGAGCACGCGGTCGGCGTCGCCATCGTGAGCCAGACCGATATCGGCATGGGTACGCAGCACGAGCTCGCGCAGGGGCTCAAGATGGGTGGAGCCGCACTCGACGTTGATGTCGGTGCCGCAATAATCGGTGTTGATAGCGTGCACCGTGGCACCCAGGCGCTGCAGTGCGGCGGGCGTAGTCTGGCAAGAAGCGCCATGACCGCAGTCGACGGCAACGACCAGGCCGTCGAGCCTCAGGCCATCAAGCGTATCGATGGCGTGGTCGACGTATGCCTTGCGAGCGTCCTTCATCTTGATGATGTGGCCCACGCCGGCACCGGTCGGCAGCGTGTCGGCAGCCATGGCTTCCTCGGACATGACCCAGGCGCTGATCTCTTCCTCGACAGCATCGGGAAGCTTCATGCCCTTGCGGCTAAAAAACTTGATGCCGTTGAACTCCGGCGGATTGTGCGAAGCGGAGATGACGATGCCGCCATCGAGCTCGTTCTGAACAGTGAGCAGCGCCACGGCGGGCGTGGGGATGACGCCGCAGCAATGCGGGCGGCCGCCCTCGGCCATGATGCCGGCGGTCAGAGCGCTCTCGAGCATGGTGCCCGAAAGACGCGTGTCGCGGCCGATGCAGATGTCCGGACCAAGGAACTTGGTCGCCGCGCGGCCCAGGCGAAACGCAAGGTCGCATGAGAGGTCGGCATTGGCGACGCCACGGACGCCGTCGGTACCGAAGATGTTCTGGGGCATAGGATCGCTCCTTCCCTAGCAGGCGATATGCAACCGCCCACCCTAGTCGAAAAAGAAAAGCGGGACCCGCCGAGGAATCGGCAGGCCCCGCTTGTACATTGTATCTCGAAAGGAGATAAAACCTTAGCGCTTGGAGAACTGGGGAGCGCGGCGGGCCTTCTTGAGGCCGTACTTCTTGCGCTCGACCACGCGAGCATCGCGCGTAAGGAAACCGGCCTTCTTGAGGTCAGCACGGTAGTCGCCAGCGTTCAGAAGAGCGCGGGCGATGCCCAGACGCAGAGCGCCGGACTGACCGGAGATGCCGCCGCCATCGCACAGAGCGATAACGTCGAACTGACCGGCGGTGTCGGTCACCTTGAAGGGAGCAAGGGCGTTCTCAACGAGCTGATGACGGCCGAAATACTGCTCGGCGTCACGCTTGTTGATGGTCACCTTGCCGGTGCCGGGGACGAGACGGACGCGGGCGACGGCGTTCTTACGACGGCCGGTACCCTGGTAGACAACGGTGTTCTCAGCCATCTTTAAGCCTCCAGCTCAATCTTCGTGGGGTTCTGGGCAGCGTGCGGATGCTCGGCACCAGCGTAGACCTTAAGCTTGGTCATCTGGGCACGGCCGAGGGTGGTCTTGGGCAGCATGCCGCGAACGGCGCGCTCGATGACCTTCTCCGGGTGCTTCTCCATAGCCTGGCGGAAGCTCTCAGCCTTGAGGCCGCCGTTGTAGCCGCTGTGGCGATAATAGGTCTTCGTGTCGGCCTTGTTACCGGTAAGCTGGACCTTATCGGCGTTGATGACGACAACGAAGTCGCCGCAGTCGCTGTTGGGCGTGAACTGGGGCTTGTTCTTACCGCGCAGGATCATTGCGATCTGGGTGGCAAGACGGCCCAGGACAGCACCATCGGCGTCGACGAGAACCCAGTTGCGCTGGACCTCGCCCTGCTTGGCGTAGTGAGTCGATTTCGAAATCACTTAGACTCCTCCATGTACAGTACGTGTTGTTACAGAGATTCACGGGGCTCTGCAAGTAACCCGTCCATATTACCCCGCTCGCCGTACGAGTCAACAGGTATTTTGGCTCCGACCAGAGTTTCTGCACATGTCATCCACGAGCCGTGATTTTTCCAGCTCTTTAGCTGTTCTCATTTTTGAGAGTTCGCCGTCGCTAGCGCTCAACGAACTCTTGGATTTCCGCGAGCAGGCGCTTCGCCTCCTGACGGCCCTGGATATACAGGTCCAAAAGCTTTGCCGAATCGTGTTCGACATGGCCGACCTCGACCGGCTTTTGCGGAGCGATGACCAGCGCACGACCCTCGCGTTCATACTTCCACAGGTGCATGCGCTGGATGTTGTAACGGTCGTGGCGCGTCTCGATAGCCTCGAGCAGATAGGGGTAGTCGGCATAACGCGCACGCGCGGCAGGCAAAAACTCGTAGGGCTTTTTCTCATACGAGCGGTCCTGGGTGACGATGACGACCGCACGGTCGAAGCCCGCCTCCTCGAGCACATGCTCGATAGGAACCGAATCGGCCACGCCGCCGTCGACGTATTTGTGCCCGTCAATCTCGACCGGCGGCGTCACCAGCGGCAGCGAGGTCGAGGCGCGCACGGCGTCGAGATCGAGCACGGCGCTTTTGACCGGGAGGTACGTGGCGGTTCCAAAGAGCATGTCCGTCGCGACGGCGTACATCTCGATGGGGCTCGCGTCGAACGTCTCGCTGTCAAAGGGATCCAGGCGGTCCTGGACATCGTTGAAGATAAAGTCGTAACCCACAATGGAGCCCGTGGACGCAAACGATGCGGCGCCCATGAAGCGGCTGTCGTTGCAGAAAGCCAGGTTGATGCGGTTGGCACGGCCGATCTGGTGCGACTTGTAGTTCACGCCGTTGAGGGCGCCGGCCGATACACCGTAGACAGCCGGAATCTCGACGCCAGCCTCCATGAGAACGTCGAGCACGCCCGCGGTAAATTGCCCGCGGAAGCTGCCGCCCTCCAAGACGAGCGCGACCTTGCCGGCGTTCTTTGCCTTATCTTCTGCAGTCATATTGACCTCCTGCGATTGCGTTTTGGCTTTCTTCTACCCAGTTTTGGAATGGAGGGCGCATGGGTTTTGGAGCAGAGTTCGATTCTCCGCGGTTTGGGGCTTGCGTTGAAGCGGGGCATGGGCAGCCGGAGCTTAATCGACATCGCATCGATATTGGGTTGGGGCTTTGCGCGGAGAATCCGTGTATTTGCTTCGCAAATACGCACCGGCTTCGGCCGCCTGCCGGCGTCCTCGCCCGCGGGCTAAAAACGCTTACGCGTTTTCTTTACGCCCGCGCCCTGCACAGAGTTCGATTCTCCGCGGTGCGGACAAGAAATAAAAAGGCAGGTAGATATGAGTATCTACCTGCCTGTTACTTATGGTGGAGGCGCGGAGAATCGAACTCCGGTCCACGAAAGCCCCCTGATTGGCATCTCCAAGCTCAGTCGCTGGTTTAGTCTCGGACGCTTTGCGCGCAGCGACACGCTCGCGGCATCCCAACCGGTTCGGTCTTAGCCCGCGCCATACCGATTACGTGCGCAGGAGCATTCCCCTAAAATGACGTCGCGCCGGTGTCGGGGAAATCACCGGGTTGACGCGCCGCTATAAACTAAGCAGCGAGAGCCATAGGCTCAAAAGAAGAGTTGTTGTCAATTCAATTTGACGGTACCCCTGTTTAACGAGGCGAGGAGACCTCGGCTTGCTTCCTCTCTCAGAGCTATCGTGTCGAAACCAGTCGCCCCCGAATGTCGGGAAAGTCTGGATGGCATTGGGCACGAGCACCCAACACCCGTCGACTTTTCAAGGAACATACGGGGCGAGCCCCGCTTGTGAAGTGTTATCTTACCACGTTCTGAAAGCGGACAGCTGTTCTATGCACGAGCTGTGAAGACCCCAATGTGCGCCGCACTTCACACTTTTGCTACCGATCGCGTCACGTATATTTTCGCCAAGCAAAATTGACCCGTCGAAAGGACCGTTATGGATACCAAGCAGAAACTCGTCAATGCCCTCGCAGGCCTGGGCTCAACCATTACCGAAGCTATGGATGTCATCGAGGGCTTTGTACCGTGCGGACATCCCGCCCTCACGGTGTCGAACGCACTCGTCGCGCTGGACGCTGACGATGATGCAGCTCTCGCCCAGCAGCTTGAGACCGTCGAGGGCTTTATCGACCACGTGAGTGAGAACCGCGGCGTGACCGCCTACCACGGCATCGAGGTCGAGCTCACGGGTCCCAAGGCCGATCTGTTCGCAGCAATCCGCGAAGTAGGCGCCCTTATGCAGACCGCAGGCGTCAAGAACACCCAGGTCAACGAGTGGGTCTACCGCAGTCTGGCAGCACTCGACAGCTCCGACGAAAAGGCAGCTGAACAGCTCGCAGAAAGTCCCGCCATCAAGGCCGCACTTTTGTAAATAGCAGACGCGGGCCCCTTGGCGCATCGTCGTCCAAGAGGCCCGCGAACAGTTCGCGTCAACCGATAGCCGCGCCGCCGCGTTTGGCCAAAGCAAGAATCGGCATCATTTGGCGCGGGGTCTTTGCTGCAAGATCGGCATGTTCGAGCAGTTTGTGATCGTTGGTCACCAAGTAATCGACCTGCGCGCGCTTGCACGCGGCGAGCACCAAGTTGTCCTCGTAATCGCGATGGAGCGCTAAGTATTTGTCAGCCAGCCAAAGGTCCGACGCATCTGCACCCACGGCCGTGGCGTTTTCGGTCATGTTCCGAACAAACGCCAGCGCCGCATCGCCAATTGCACGGGCAGATGCCTCGTCAAGCGCTCCCCCGCTGGCAAGAACGCTACGCTTGAGCTCGTGTTGGACAACGTACAGCACGTCCTTGGCGATATGCACCGGAAAGAACAGCAATGCCCCCGTCTCCGTCGCCTGTCCAATAAACGCACGCGCGGCAAGCGACTCGGCATGGTCGACGCAAAACGAATCAACCCATACGTTGGCGTCCACCATTATTTTGAGGGGAGCCCCGCTCACAGGATCATCCCCTTTTGGCGATAGCGATCGTCCATGGCCTCGGAATAGATTGTGTCCCAATCGCGATCGTCGGATACGGGCGACGTAGCGATGCCCAGGTCCGCGTAAAGCTGATCCGCCGCCGCCCATGATGCGGCGAACGGAGTATCGGGTGCGACGGTCTGCTGCCGGTCGTCGACGGCCGCAAGCACTTCCTCGCACTGCCCGCCACCCTGCGCAACCTTGGCCACCACCTTTTTGATGAGCTCGGGCAGCGAGGCGCCCGAAAGCCGCAGCGCCTCCTCGGCACGGTTCTTGACCTGGCGATCTACGCGAACGTTCACCTGTGCCATGCCGCTAACAGCACCCACGTCGTTCCCGCTCCCTTCAATTGCTAGCTTTGCTAGCACCACTATATAAAGAAGCTAGCACATGGTCAAATGCAAAAGACCTGCGCTCGGACGACACCGATGCCGTCTGGGCGCAGGCCAAATAACGTGGGCGAACACGTCTGCTAACGCAGGTAAGCCTTCGCGTTACTCAGGCTGTAGGCAATCGTCGAGCCATTGTGCAGCAGCGACGACACCTGCGGGGTAATCGCACCGGTAATGCCCAGTGCCAAGAGTGCTGAGTTGGTGAGCATCACCTTAGAATAGGAGCTCGTCAGACGATCAACGAGGCCCTGGCTCATGCGGCGCAGACGCACGATCGCGGCCAGATCCGTATCGGTCAGGATGATATCGGCGACCTCCTTGGCGATGTCGCTTCCGCCACCCATCGCCAGGCCCACGTCGGCCAAACCGAGCGCCGGCGAATCGTTGACGCCGTCGCCCACCATGGCAACGTGGCGCCCCTCGCCCTTAATGCGCTCAACATACGCGTACTTGTCCTCGGGCAGCAGCTCGGCCTTAAACTCGTCGACGCCGGCCGCGCGAGCAATGCGCTCGGCCGTACGCTCCGAGTCGCCCGTGAGCATGACCACGTGCTTGACGCCCAGCGCATGTAGGTCGGCGATGGCCTCGCGGACCCCGGGCTTGAGCGGATCCTCGATGCCGAGCACGCCCACAACGGTGCCATCGACCGCCAGATACAGCGGCGACAGGCCCTGCATCTGGGACTCGATTTGCTCCTTAATGTCGGACTCAAGCTGCGCGCTCTCATCCTCAAATACAAAGTGCGCGGAACCGATGATGGCGCGACGCCCTTCGATGGACGAAGCGATGCCGTGCGCCACGATGTACTCGACGGCGGCATGGCGCTCGCGGTGCTCGAGCCCGCGCTCGCGTGCCGCATTGACCACAGCACGCGCCACCGGATGCGGAAAATGCTCCTCCAAACAAGCAGAAAGGCGCAGGACCTCGTCCTCGCTCCAGCCATCGGTAGTGAGCACACAGGCAAGACGCGGCTGTGCCTCGGTAAGCGTGCCGGTCTTATCAAACACAATGGTGTCGGCCTTGGCAAACGACTCAAAGTACTTGGCGCCCTTGACCATGACACCCATCTTGGCAGCATCGCTCATGGCAGTCATGACGGCGACGGAACCCGTGAGCTTGAGTGCGCACGAGTAGTCGACCATCAACGCCGCTGAGGTCTTGATGAGGCTGCGGGTGGTAAGCGCAACCAGGCCCGCGAGCAGGAAGTTCCACGGGACGATCTTGTTGGCAAGGTCCTCCATATGCGACTGGCCCTCGGACTTGAGCGAGTCGGCCGTCTGCACGAGCGAGACGATTGAGCGCAGCTTGGTCTGCGCCGTGTTGGCACGCACGCGCACCAAGATGCTGCCGTCTTCCACGACGGTACCGGCGAACACGTCGTCGCCCACGCTGCGCTCGACGGCCAGCGACTCGCCGGTCAGGGTCGCCTGGTTGACCATAGCGCTCCCCTGCTCGACAACGCCGTCGATGCAAATGGACATGCCAGTGCGCACGGCCACCAAGTCACCGGGCTCAAGCTCGGTCGCGGCAACACTTACCTCGGTGTCGCCGACGACCTTTTGCGCCTTGTCGGGCACATCGAGCAGCGAGTTGATGAGCTCGTTTTCGCTCATGGCGCGGGTGTAGTCCTCGAGCAGCTCGCCCACGTTGAGCAGGAACATTGTCTGGCCCGCGGTGTCAACATCACGCTTGACGAACGAAATGCCGATGGCCGAAGCGTCGAGCACAGGAACGGTCAGGCGCGGCTGCGCGAGCTCACGGAGGGCGGCACGCAAAAAGGCCATGTAACCGGCCACGACAAACACCGCACGCAGAGGCGTGGGCAAAAACCAGCGACGTGCGTAATGGGCACCGACGAGTGTCGCCAGGTCCATAACGAGTTTGTGCTTGCGCGGCTCAAGTTGCATCACGTAGCCCGACTTGGCATCGGCGATAGCTTGGGCATCGAGCGCACCCAAGGCGTCGAGCACGCCCGCACGACACCGCTCGTCATATTCGAGCGCCATCTGGCCGATGCGGCCGTAGACGCGCACCTTGCGCACGCCGTCGATGTCGCCGCCAAGCTTAAGAAGTGCATCGAGATCGCTCTCTGGCACAGGGCCCGCCAATTGAAGACGGGTCCTGCCGGGGATCTCGCTGATAATCGAGAATCTCATAGTTTGTGCCTGGGAGCGTTACTCGGCTGCCTCGTCAGCAGCGGCCTCGCTCTGGGTGATGTAGGCAGCCTCGGCAACCATGTCATCGACATTGGCCTTGGCCTGCTCGACCATGTCCTGGTAGCAGTTCTTGACGCGCATACCGCACGCGATGCCCTGCACGCAGGCATTCTTTACCGGAGCGCTGGTGAGCAGCTTGATGCCGGCCGTGCCAAGCAGAAAACCGCCACCGACAAGCAGGGTATTGAACGTCGACTTCTTCATGTTGCTTCTCCCTTTTACCGCATTGGACGCGGCACGGTGCCTCAGCACCCGAGTAAATAAGTTTGCTCGAGCACACTTTTGGAAAATAGTTTAGTATATCTAACTATTGAGGTCAACAAAGGTTAACTTTTTGGAAATCTTGGGGCGCAATGTGACCAAGGAGACCGCCCCTGCGCCACATCCACAAAAAAATGAGGGCGCCAACGGCACCCTCATTCACCAAATACAATTCAGCCTACCTGACCCGAACGGCCGAGTCGTAGCTGAACCCGGGAGCCCCGGCAGGGCGGGTGCTTGCTCAAAATGAGTTCCCTTCAAAACAATGGGCGTGCCGACGGCACGTCCATTCACTCTATTCCATTCAGCCCGCCTGACCCGAACGGCCGAGTCGTCTTGCCGTGGAAGCCCCGAGTCGCCGGGGTGTTTGCTCCAAATGAGTTCCGCATGCAAAGAAGGCCACTAAATGTGGCCTTCGTCTTGCATAGGACTGTTTGAAATTTGGAGGAAATACCCCGGCGACTCGGGGCTTCCACGGCCTCGCAGCTACGAGAGCGACGTTCTCAGCAACTCGTTGAAGAGCTTCGGGTTGCCCTTGCCGCGGCTCGCCTTCATGCACTGGCCCACCAAAAAGCCGATGACCTTCTGGTTGCCGTCGCGGTACTGCTGCGCCTGATCGGCACAGTTTGCCAGCACCTCGTCCACGATCGGCTGCAGCGCGCCGGCATCGCTCACCTGACGCATGCCGCGCTCGTCGACGATCTTGTTGGGGTCGTCGCCAGTCTGGGCCATGGCCTCAAAGACCTCGTGCGCCTGGTTGGAGCTGATGGCATCGGTCGCCAGCAGCTTGGCAAGGGCTGCCACCTGAGCCGGCGCGATGCCGGACTCGGCGAGCGACACGCCCGCGCCCTTAAGGTAGGCGATCATCTCGTTCACCAGCAGGTTTGCGACCGTCTGAGCCTCCTTGCCAGCCATACCGGCAGCAGCGGCCTCAAAGAAGTCGGCAAACTCGGGGTCGCCGGCAATCTGCTCGGCGTCGGCCGTCTTAATGCCAAAGTCGGCCTCAAAACGGGCGCGCTTGGCATCGGGCAGCTCGGGGATCTCGCCACGGCAGCGGTCGATGAACTCGTCATCCAGATCGAAGGGCGCCAGGTCGGGATCGGGGAACAGGCGATAGTCGTCGGCCGCCTCCTTCACACGCATGACAACGGTGCGCTTGTGGCTGGGCTCCCAGTGGCGGGTCTCCTGATAGATGATGCCGCCCTCCTCGAGCACCTCGGCCTGGCGGCAGATCTCGTAGGCAAGGCCGTCATGCAGGCTCTTAAACGAGTTGAGGTTCTTGAGCTCGGTCTTGGTGCCCAGCTTGGTCTCGCCGCGGCGGCGCAGCGACACGTTGCCGTCGCAGCGCATCGAACCCTTCTCCATGGAGCAGTCCGAAATGCCCAGCGTCACAAAGATGCGACGGAGCTTCTCCATAAACAAGCGAGCCTCCTCGGGCGTGCGCAGATCGGGCTCAGTCACGAGCTCAATCAAAGGCGTGCCGCAGCGGTTGTAGTCGACGAGCGACTCAGCCGCGGCGGTAATGCGGCCCTCGGCACCGCCCACGTGCACCATCTTGGCGGCGTCCTCCTCCATGTGGATGCGCAGGATGCGGATGGGCACCGTGTAGGAACCGTCCTCGCGACGCTCGGGCATCTGCAGGTTGGACGCGTCATAGCTGGCCAGGTGGCCGGCGCGCTGGTTGCCCTCGCGCATGGTCGACGTCATGGACGTGGACAGGCCCTCGGCGTTGGCCGAAGCGCTCGCCAGGCTCTGGGCCTCGGCCTCGCCAAACGCGCAGTCGGGGCGCTCGGCGGCACCGCGACCGGTCACGTCCAGGTCCAGGTGACCGTACATGGCAAAGGCGACCGGACCCTGCGTGGTCTGGAAGTTCTTGGCCATATCGGGATAAAAGTAGTGCTTACGATAGAACATCGAGTGGCGCTGGATCTCGCAGTTGGTGGCGAGACCGGCCTTGACGATGCTCTCGATGGCGCGCTTGTTGGGCACCGGCAGGGCGCCGGGCAGGCCCAGGCACACCGGGCACACGTTGGCGTTGGGCTCGTCATCGTGGCTGAGCTTGCAGTTGCAGAACATCTTGGTATCGAGTGCGGTGAGCTCGGTATGGATCTCCAGGCCGATCACGGCCTCCCAATCCTGCAGGACCTCGGAAAGCTCCTTCATTACAGCTCGCCTCCCTTCCCGGCAAAATCGGGCGCGACGGAAAGCGCGGGCGCACCCGTGGCGGCATCGGCAAAGCCGCGCTCCAAGGCGCGGGCAAACGTGAGCAGCTGACGGTCCTTAAAGGCGGGTCCCACCAGCTGGGCAGAAACGGGCAGTTGAGTATCCTCGCCCAGGCCCAGCGGCACCGAGATGCCACCGTTGCCGCAAATGTTGAGCGAAATGGTGTACAGGTCGGAGAGATACATCTGCGTGGGGTCGCTGATCTCGCCAAACTTAAAAGCCGTGCGCGGCGAGGCGGGCATGAGGATGGTGTCCACCTTGGCATACGCAGCGTCGTAGTCCTGCGTGATGAGCGTGCGGGCCTTTTGCGCGGCGTAGTAGTACTTGTCGTACACGCCCGAGGAGAGCAGGTAGGCGCCGAGCATCTGACGGCGCTTGGCCTCGGCGCCAAAGCCGTGGGCGCGCGACAGCGAGCTCTGGTCGGACAGGTTGGCGCAGCCTTCCTCCTGATAGCCGTAGCGAATGCCATCGAAACGTGCCAGGTTGGAGAACGCCTCGGCCGGGCCGATGACGTAGTAGGCGGCGATGGCGGCGTCCAGGTGCGGCAGGTCGACCTCGACCAGCTCGGCACCCTGGTTCTGCAGCTCCTGTGCAGCACGCTCAACAGCGGCCTTGACCTCGGGCGTCAGGCCCTCGGCCTCCATAAACGCGGGGATGATGCCCACGCGCTTGCCCTCGATGCTGTCGTTGAGATGCTCGGTAAAGTCGACGGCGCAGTCCTGGCTGGTGCAGTCGTACGGATCGTGGCCCGCGCCGGCAAGCGCATTCATGGCCAGCGCAACGTCCTCGACCGTGCGGCCAAAGGGGCCCACCTGATCGAGCGACGAGCCAAAGGCAACCACGCCATAACGGCTCACAGCGCCATACGTGGGCTTAAAGCCCACCACGCCGCACAGCGACGCCGGCTGGCGAATGGAGCCGCCGGTGTCCGAGCCCAGTGAGAGCGCGACCTCGCCCGCAGCGACGGCGGCAGCGGAGCCACCCGAGGAGCCGCCGGGCACGCGCTCGGTATCCCAAGGGTTGTTGGTGCGGTGGAACGCCGAGCTCTCGGTGGAGCTGCCAAAGGCAAACTCGTCCATGTTGGCCTTGCCCATGGGCAGACAGCCGGCATCGAGCATGCGCTGAACGCAGGTGGCGGTGTAGACGCTCTGGTAGTCCTCGAGCATGCGGGAAGCGCAGGTGGTGCGCGTGCCCACGAGGTTCATGTTGTCCTTGATGGCCAGCGGCACGCCCGCGAGCGGGGGCAGCGGCTTGCCTGCGGCGCGGTCGGCATCCACGCGCGCGGCGGCCTCGAGCGCGAGCTCGGGCGCCACCTGCAGGAATGCCTGGACCCCGCCCTCGCGCGCCTCGATGGCGGCAAGGGAGGCCTGAGCCACCTCGGTAGCGGTAAAGTCGCCGGCGGCAACGCCCGCGGCGATCTGGGCGGCGGTAAGGGAATCGAAGCTCTGCGCCATTACTCGCTCTCCCCCTCTCCCAAAATGGACGGCACGCGGAAGTAGCGGTCGCGCGCGCTGCCGGCGTTTTCGAGCGCAACGTCGAGCGGCAGGTCGCGCTCGGGCTCGCGCAGGTCATCGCCCATCACGTTGGACAGGCTTCCGATGGGATGGAACGTGGGCTCCACGTCGGGCAAGTCATATTGCAGGACGGGCTCGAGCATCTGGACGGCGTCGTTTATGTAGGACGTCATCTGGGTGAGCTCGTCATCGGTCAGTGCGATCTTTGCGTACTCGGCGATGCCGCGCACGTCTTTCTCGCTGAGTGCCATAGGCGCTCCCTTCCGCATAACAGATAAACCGCTCTAGTATACAAGGCAACGCCGCTTGGAGCAGGTGCTTTACCCAAATGCAGCGAAAACGTAACGAGGGCGGCAGGTTGGCAGGCGGCGGGCTGGCGGTTCTGCAGCAAAACCGCACCGTCCATAGCGAAAACCGTCCCGCCCACAATGAAAACCGTCCCGTCCGCAACGAAAACCATCACAACATTCGATGTTTTTCGTCAAAATCGAGATTTTCATCGAATGTTGTGATGGTTTGGAAGCCCCCGACCACCACAAAGGTGCCTGTCCCCATTGTGGTGATTCTGGAGAATGTCCTATGCCGAGGCCTTGGCCTTGCGGCGCTTGCGGACCGCGTGGATCACGATGTCCAGCAGCAACAGCACAATGGCTACGACCACGATGAGCACGGCAAACTCGCGCTTGCCCCAGTGGCGGCCGGCCAGCGACTTTTGCTTGTCGACGTCCTTCTTGTTGTACTTGGTGCGCACGCAATGCACCAGCAGGCGATGGTCGTTCACGCCATAGGGCGTGCAGGTGACGAGCGTCACTTTGTCGGCGCCGGGCTCGATGGTCAGCGACTCCATCTCCTCGGGCAGCACGACCTCGGAGTCCACCATCTTGTAGGCGAGCGTCTTGTTCATGGTGTGCAGCAGCACTAGGTCGCCGGGCTCCAGCGAATGGATGTCGTCGAACATGCTCAGGTTGCGCATGCCCGAGTGCGCGGTGAGCACGCAATGCGTCGAGGTGCCGCCCACCGGCAGGCTCGTGCCCTCCAGGTGGCCGACGCCCGCCATAAGGACTTCTTCGCTCGTGCCGTGGTAGATGGGCATGCTCACGTCGATGGAGGGGATCTCGACCCAGCTCATCATGGGGTCGCGGTCAAAGATGAGCTGCTGGGCGTAGGGCTCGATCTGGTCGGCGGGAAGCTCGGTGGCCTCGCCCGCCAGCTGCTCGTTATAGGAGCGCGCCTGGAGCAGAATGCGCTCGCGCTCCTCGGCAGACAGCGCGTCCACGGTGCTGGACACGGTGCTGATCTGGTTGAACACGCCCGAAGCCTCGAGCCGGTCCAAGATCCACGGCCAGGTCATAAGGCCCACGCCAATAAGGATGATGACGATGGTGATGAGCCGGTCGGCCCAGCGCGGCAGCCGCTTGCGACGGCGCTTGGGCTTGGGCTGAGGTTTGGGCTGAGGGCTTGAGCCACCGTTGGCCGCGGCGTTATTGCTCTTCATATGTTTGGCGCCCTGCACCATCGCCGGTCACTCCTCTACAACTCAAGTTGTCTAAACAAATAATAGCTGATTAGCGGGCTCATGCGCCTGGCAACGCAGCTAGACTGCACCGTCCAGTCGAGGATAAGCCAGCATTTGAGTTTTCAAAATGTCCCGGATCGGCGGGGCGATTCGGGATACAATATCAATGGAAAACGACGCACCCCGCGTAAATGTTTGGGAGCGCGGGCGGCCTAGTTTTCAGCTTTTGTTAAATGCCCGGGCCTCTAACCCCGGGCATTCTTATTTGCGCTTGCGGCGCAAATGCCGTCCACCGTCCGCACCGCGCGTGCGCCTACGGACCTTAAACCGAACCTCATACGAGTCAAGAAACGCGATGACGAACGTGCCCACCGCCGCGAGGGCGGCGAGCGCGTTAAGGAATTTCAGCATTTGGGGACCTCCGATCGAGTCGTCGGCCGCCCGCGCACGGGATGCGTCGCAAAGCCATTTTACTGCGAGTGTATGCACCCACAGCTGGTAAACGCGATTTTGACAAACATTTGTTCGATAGTTACACACACGGTTCCTCGCCCAGCGGAGCCTGGCCGCATTGTCCGGGTTTGCCCGACGTGTTTGCGTTTTCAAAATGTCCCGAATCGGCGAAGCGATTCGGGATACAATAGCTACAGGAAACGACGCATCCCGCGTAAGTACTTAGGAGCGCGGGCGACCAGTTTCCGGTGTTGTTAAATGCCCGGGCTCCGAACCCCGGGCATTCTTATTTGCGCTTGTTGCGGCGCAAATGCCTTCTACCGTCCGCACCGCGCGTGCGCCTACGGACCTTAATCCGAACCTCATACGAGTCAAGAAACGCGATGACGAACGTACCCGCATCGGACGGTGGAGGCTGGCTGCGTTGTCCCAAAAAACGGGGCAGACTCCAGTGTGGAGTCTGCCCCGAAAAGAGAATGGCAAAGCAAGAACGTGGATGGACGAGAAGAGTGTCCGCAAGTCTCATGGCCATCACATCCCACCTGCCAAAGGGATGGGTGAGCGAGCGTTACTCCTGCTCGGACTCCTCAGCCTGCTTACGGCTGCGGATGAGGTGCGCCACGCCGATGCACAGCACCGCGCCACCAGCGATCCAGGTGAAGGTCACGCCGTTGAGACCGGTCAGCGGGAGGTTGGAGCCCTTCTTGTTCTTGACGGTAAGGGTGACGGTACCGTCCTCGACTGACGGGGTAACCATAGTGGCAGAGTCACTCTTCTGCACAGTAACCTTCAGCGTATTTACAGCTGTTTTTTCGTCGAGCGCCACACCCTCGTCTTTATCAAGACCCTCAGACGTGATTTTGAAGGTAAAGTCGTCCAGCGTATTGTAGCCAGGGTTGCTGCCCTCGACCTCGTGCACCGTGTAGGTACCAGCATCGAGACCCTTGACATTAATCTTGCCGCCATTCGCTGTTTTGAACTCATAGGCCTTATTGACAAGAGCGCCATCGCTGCCGACATACATACCCTTGGAGCCAGCATCGTCAGGATCGGTTGCTTGGATGGTGAACTTTACATTGTCAATTTTAGTATCATCAGAATCAGCATCCTGCTTGATAAGCTCAAGCGCGTAGGTGTAGTCACGGACGGTGTCGGGCACAGACTCACCCTTTCCTCCGCTCATGGGATTGTTGGAATAGATGAGCTTAACTTCGTTGTCGTTGCCCGTGCTGCCAACGGTAACCTTCTCAGCCTTCGCGGGATTGAGTTTTGCGGTGTAAGTGACGACGACCTTGGAGTCTTTGGTAATGACAATTGCAGGGGAGTCATCCTTAGCGGTCACAGTCTTCAGATTTTCAAACTTAACCGTCAGAAGATTATTGTTTCCAGTCGTATCGTAATTAACCGCGCCATCAGGAAGTTGAACCTCAGTTCCGGTCGTATCGTGGTCATTCGCATAAACCGTAACCTTGACCGAATTTTCGTCGGCAATTAGACCGGCAGAGAGTTCGTCGTGGAACTCGTAGTAATAGGTGCCGAACGAGGCAACATTTTCGGCAACGGTGCCGGTCAGCTGATAGTGAACAACCTGGCCAACCTGTGAGTCAGCCTTGTCGGCCCAATCGCTGCCGAGCTTGTCGTCCTTAATCTTCTTTGTAACCGTAGGAATACCGGTCTTCTCGGTAACCTCAACAGCATTGCCGCCCACGACAGCGAAGATCGGCGAAGTGCCAGTCTGCTTTTTGCCGGAATAGCTATCCGCAGTGCCGATAGAGTCAACGTCCGTCAGGAAGAGATAGTAGCCAGAGTTATCAAATGACACTGAGATGTCCGCGGCGAAAGCAGCGGTAGAAGCTCCCCTTGGCGTGACAGGAGTAGTGTCCTTGACCAAGCTAGCAATCGTATCGAGCAAATCACCATTGTTCACAATCTGAGAAGCATCCTGGAGATATGTGGCCATCCAGTCGGCGACGTCCTGTGCAGAGGGAGTCCCGGGAAGCTCGCCGCCTTTCTCGTCACTCCTTATGGCGGTAATGATGCCATTCCTAGCAGTGTCAGATAGTCCGTCGGCCCAATCGACGTTGGACGCGACCTTCTTCCCGTTCTTGTCCACGACATCGGCCTTAAAGATCTGGTATGCCTTGTACTTCACATCGCCGTTCTTAGTGTTCTTATTGATGGTGATGCTATTGGTCGTGGCAGCCGCCGCATCTGCAGCAAACGCCATGGTCACCGGGGCCATGACACCACCGAAGCTCAGCGCTGCTGTGAGGCCGGCGGTTACTGCCAGGCGTGCGATGTTCTTGCTCATGCTCATCTTCTTTTCCTCCGTTTTCCGCTTGAATTCCATTCGATCGGTCATCATCTGTCTGTGTCTTAGCATCTGCTTCGCTACGTCTCGCCCCGCTCTCTGTGGGGCTGCCAGCTACTCTTTATGGCTGCCACCTCCCCGCTTGACCAGGAGCGCGACCACGATGAGCGCGGCTCCGGCGACCGCTGCGGCGGCCGCGGCGTACATTGCCATATCGCCAGTCGAGGGCATAAAGCCTCCGGTGGTAATGCTAGGGGGTGTGCCGGTGGGCGTGTTGATGAGCGACGCCTCCAGGCTGCCCGTCGACCCGTCCGCGCTGTCGGCGCGCAGGGGCGACTCGGCCGTGATGGTGAGCTTGGGCTTGGCGGCGGCCACCTGGTCGACGTCCAGGCCCTCGGCCTTGACCGTCACGGAGCGCGTGCCCTCAAAGGCGGTGTAGCCCTTGGGCGCCTTGAGCTCGCGGAACTCCAGCTTGCCCGAGTCCACGCCCGAGACGGTCACGCGGCCGTCCTCGCCCGTGGTGACGGTGGCCTTGCCCTCCGCATCCCACGTGCCGTCGGCCGCCAGCGTGCGGCCGCGGTCGTCGGCGATGCCAAGGACCGCCCCGGGTAGCGGCTTGTCGCCGTCGCTGCCGCGCTTGGTGAGTGCGAGATCCCAGGTGTAGGCGCACGCGTCGTCGCTCGGCGTGCGGGTGAAGCCGGCATCGCCGGACTGGTCGGCAAAGGGAGAGCGCGGGTAGCGCAGGTAGACCTCGTTGGGGTTGCCCTTGGCAATACCGTGGTTGCAGCCACCGACGAGCGGCGCGTCGTACACGGCGACCACGCGGGCGCCAGCGGCGAAGGCGTCGGCCCCGCCGAGCGTGGCGATGAGGTCGCCGGTGCGCACGGTGAAGGTCTTGCCGTCCGCCGCTACCTTGGTGGCGCACTGGGCCGTGATGTCGGTCCAGCCCTTCGCGGCCTTAGTGCCGGCGCGCCCGTCCTTGCCGGCCGAGACGGCGTCGAAGCCGCCGTCCGCACCCGCCGCCACGTACACGCGCATGCTCGCGGCCACCTTGGAGGGATCGAGCCCCGCACTCATGGTGTCGACGAACCGCACCGTATAGGTGTCGTAGGCGGTAAGACCCGCCGGGACCGTGGCCGAGAGGCGCCAGTACAGGTCGTCGCCGACCGTGGCGTCGGCGGCCTTCTGCCATGCGGCGGTGCTGTCCTCCAGCACATGCTTGGCGACCTTGGGGGTCGCCGCCTTGGGCTTGACGGTGACGGCGCTGCCGCCGACCAGGGCCATGATCGGCGCGGTGCCGGCCTCGTTCTGGGCGATGGCGTCGTCTTTGGCGACGATGAGCCAGTAGCCGCAGGGCAGCTCGGCCGCCGTGCCCGCGTTAAGGGCCACGGACACGGCGCCAGAGCTCTGGAGGGAACGAGCGAGCTGTGCGCTCAGCGCGCTCGTAAGGTGGGAATCGGTGTTGAGCCACTCGGCAGCTTCCTGCGCGGTGGTCTGGGAATTGGGCATGCCGGCGCTGTGCAGCACAGGCAGCGCGGCGTCGCGTGCGGCGTCGCTTGCCCAGGCGAGGTCGGTGGCAATCTTGGCGTCGCTGTCGCCGTCGCCGACGTTGGCGCTAAAAATCTGGTAGGCGTCGTAGCTGCGCGCCACGGTGCCGCTCACCGTAATGGAACCGGTCGAGGTCGGCGCGGCCTGCGCGGATGCGGGGAACACAACCGCGCAGGTGCCGATCAAGAGGGCAAGCAGCGCAAACAAGATCGGGAAGGAGCAAACTTTCTTATTCACGACGCTCGCCTCCCTTCGCATTCGCCTTGCGACGAATGTGCATCCAGGCCGCAGCAGCGCAAAGCACCGCCGCGCCGGCAAGGTACGTCAGAGTGACGCCCGACATACCAGAAAGGGGCAAAGAGGTGGAGTAGGTGTTGGTGAAGGTGGGGATGGACTTGTCGGTGAGGTCCTGTTCTTTGGCATGGGGGTCTGCGTTCCACTTGCCATCGGAGTCAACGGTTCCCTTCCTGTAGGTCACCTTCGCGGGGACGATTTTGCCATTTTTCTGATCCGCCATCGTGACGTCAAGCTTATAGACCGAATGATCAAACTTGTAATGCGAGAAAATCGAGCTATCGTCCTTCTCGCGCATGTAGTACGTGAAGGTCTTGGAAGCGCCACGACCCGTAGAGTCACCAGCAGTGTAGGGACCCTTCGTGATATCAGAGAGCGTGTACGCAATCCCCTTATCAAAGACGAACGGAAGCGTCTGCTTCTTTTTATCGCCAGAGGTCACGGCAGTGCCGACGATGTCTTCGTCTCTAAATCTGCTGTCTTTCGCAAGTTGAAGCGTAAACTCCTTCATCTCGCCACCCACAACGACCTTAGTCGCCTTAGGAGTCCAGGAGCCGTTGGAGGAGTACGGAGTGTACTTATTGGTGAAGGTCTTTCCCCCGTCGGGGTCGACAATCGAATAATAGCCTTGCTCGTTCTTTTCCAACGAGTTAGTTGAATCTCCCAGACTCACGCTTCTGATCGTATAGTTGTGAACGTAAAGAGTAACGTCCAAGTTTGGATCTTCCCTGCTCGGCACATTCATGAGTGACGTTTGGTTGTCCTGAACCGTCACCACAATCTTGTACACGGCTGAGTCGTACGTGATGTCGGGATCGTACGTGATGCCGGGATCATTGCCAGCATTTTCGACCAAATAGTATGTAATCTCGTTAGCCTTAACAGTCTTATCAATGAGCTGTTCGCCAAGGTCAAAGGTGATGTTACCGTTCGCATCATTCTTGGCGGTTCCGACCAAGGTGCAGCCGCCATTGTTGAATTTCTTGTCATTCCAAAATGGCTCCGTCGCGTCATCCGAATCCTTACGGTAGACCGAGAAGGAGAACTTGTCTTTGTCGAACTTCATGTTTTGATTGGTCTGCTGATTTTTCAGCGCCTTGGTTGCCTTCAACTTAAGGCTCGGATAGACGTACGTATCCTCAGGCACGCCTAGGTACAAGTCGCCATTCGACATGATGCCGCCACCATGGTCCCAAGAATAGTTGCCCGTGATGAAAGTTGTCACTTTAGTACCCTGTACTAAGTCAGTCACCGCTTTATCCGTGGCTCTAACATCCGAAGTCAGACCGATGCTATTTTTTACCTGAGCAACACCGTTGGCGGGGATGCTGATGCGATTCTTTAGCTCAATGCTTCCCGAGTACTTGGCGTCTATATCGCCAAGCATCTTGCCGGATACCACTGCGACCGGCGTATTGTGATCCCGCGCTGCGAGGAAGAAATCGGCATGACCGGACTCGCGGAACGTGAGCGAATCGTATGCATCTCTATCTTCAGTCTTATTAGTATCACCAATACCACCACCTGAAAGATGGGGCGTATCGTTATTACCGGAATTATACTCTGTGTTGTAATCATTTTTCCAATCGTGCTCATCTCTGGCAGACGAATTACCAAAGATTGCCGTGCCCTTAGTGTTCGTTACCAACGTCTTGCCCGTCGGGCAAACTGCAACGCCACCGCCATAGCCGCCAGCGGTATTGCTGCTTATATACGAGTTGTATACAAACAGCCTGCCTGCGTTAACCGCGTTTTTCGAATCACCCTGAACAAAGATGCCGCCGCCGCCCCAGTCAAAGCGAGACATGCAGCAGTTGTTAGTGATGTAAACTTTGCTGCCTGGAGTGCCGTTGTTGTCTGGAGTGTCGCCAATCATCGCGTCAACCTTCTGGCCCACTCGGATGCCGGCACCTTCAGATCGGTAGCTCACGTTAGAGGCAATAATTCCTCCCGTAATGTTGAGCCATGTCATTTCCTTGCGAGAACCGTCTCGCCATTGATCGGTAACATAAACGCCGCCGCCGGCTTCTTCAGAATAATTGCCAGTAATCTGGCCACCGGAAATGGTGACTTTCGCTCCATAGTCGGCAGCAAGGCCGCCGCCGCCGTGGTTACCGCTGCCATCCGTGCCGCAGAATTTAGACATTCTGTTATTCGTGATATAGCCGCCGGAAACGGCTACGCTGCCGCCTCTGGCCATAATGCCGCCGCCATAGCCAGGTTGATCGCTTTCCCCATTGAGCGTCGCATTGCCCGAAATAACCGCATTTTTCGAAATAGATACGCTCGAGCCGTTCGAGTACACGCCGCCGCCATTGGGAGCGTAGTTGCCTGCGATCACGCCACCGGTCAGATCAAGGGTCGTACCTTCATCTTTGAGTTCGATGCCTGCACCTTGGCTCCTAGAGGTTGCACCGCAAACGTAGCCACCGCTCATATTGACGGTGGAGCCGTTCTCGGCATAGATGAGGCTGCCGACATTGCAGTCCTTTTTCTGCGTAAGCGTACCGCCCAGAAGGTTAAACTTGCCGTGATTGTAGACGTTAATGAGCCTCAACGCGGAACCCGTGGGCGCAGTTGAGACAATTGCACCCTTGATGTTGACCGTATGTGTTTCAAGCGTTTCCGCCGTGCTCGTACCGCTAGCGGACGACCTGGTTACGTAATAGGTGAGCGTGGTCGGGATGTCATCGTTGTCATAGCCGTCGACCTTGCCATTTTTGCCATAATTTTCGCTAGTAAAAGTCTGGTCTTGATTCTGCAGCGGCTGAGAGCCAACGATCTTATCCTCACCCGGATTATTATCCTCACCCGGATTAAAATCCGTGATTGTAAACTCAGCACCATTGCTCACACTGAAAAGCGGCTTATCATTGATCGAGTGCTTTATCTTGCAGCCATTAAGCTTAAGGGTGATATTGCTATTGCTCCTATTGAGAAAAATCTCGTCGTTGCAGACAATGTCCTCCGTCAGCTTGAAGCTGGCCGTTTGACCCTCTAGAACACCCTGAAGCTTATCGCGAAGTTCGGTTGCACTAGCTATATCCTCGGCGGCCGTTTTAGCCTGCTCGTTTTCCGCAGCCGTAACAACGGTTTCACCATCCGAAGTCGTTGTACCCTCGTTCTGCTGCCCTTCCTCGGACTGTCCCTCAAGCTGGGCATCGTCGCCAGACTCGCCACCCTCTGCGTCGTCACTAATCTGGTTTTCGGTATCCCCATTGTTGGTGTTGCCTACATCAGTAGACTCACTTGAGGAACCCCCCCCCGTCACAGTTCCCTCGGTAGAAACCGTCTGGGCGTCATTGGTAATGGCCTGCGAGATCGGAGGCATGACGAGCGACAGTACCAGGCTCAACACGGAGGCTCCGCACAAAACGCCTGCCAGTACACGGCGCGTCGCTTTATTACTCTGCTTAGATTTGTCCGAATTCGCTTTCATCGATGTCTCCTCCCCAAGAGACCGCGATCTTGCTCTTTCACTATCAAGCGTATCTGCGCAATCTGTAATTGCGCTCGCTAAGTGATGCAATTATAACGATTGTTTAAACATCTGAGCAGCAAAACCGACATTTTTGTGCAAGTTCTTAATTCTCTTGACATTTACTCAGATTTACCTTCGTTTATTCGCTATCTATTTTTTGTTTCTACTGGTAATTGAGTTAGCTATCAGTTTTTTAATAGCATTTTATTTATTTGCACAACATTTTGCTTAAGAGCAAGCACCCTGTGAACGGTCGAAAATCGACCGTGAGCGGTAGGCCATTACCGGGATAAATATCCTACCAAATTGATGAGAATATCTTAAACCCATCGGTGGTTAGAAGCATGATGTTCAGACAGCAATATTTGAATTTTCACACAGATTTTAGGTATCAATTCGCCCAAATCGCCTGAGGCTACCGCAAAGGAGCCTGTCCCCTTTTGCGGTGGTCCCCCCGGCGCTATAGCAGATGTTCCTCGATAAAGATCGCGATGCCGTCTTCGTCGTTGCTCGCGGTTACATAGTCGGCGGCGGCACGGGTGGCGTCGCTGCCGTTTGCCATAGCCACGCCCACGCCGGCGTCGGCCACCATGCAGGTGTCGTTGTCCGCATCGCCAAACACGCAGATGTCCTGGAGCTCCATATCGTTGAGCTCCGCCACGCGCACAAGGCCGCGCGTCTTGGACACGCGGGGATCCATGAACTCGTAGAGCCGCTGCGTGGTTTGCAGAGCAGCTGCCTTAACAGTGTCATCGGCAAACGTCGACGCCCGCTCGATCACCTGCGGCATCACCTCGGGCGCCATGGTGAACATCACCTTGGCCTGCGGCTCGCGCAAAAACTCGGCAAAATCGACCACCTGGTAGGGCACGCCGTCGACGCGCGACAGGTGCTCGACGCACGCGTTGCTCTCGGGCACGTAGAACACGCCGTCTCGGGGGCAGACGGGCGTTGCCGGAAGGTCCGCCATGTGCTTGCAGATGCGCGCGATGGTCTCGCCCGGCAGCGGATAGCTCAGCTCGTTGATGTCGTGCGCGCGGTCGATGACCTCGGCGCCACCGCAGCCCACGAGCACGCCTACCAGGCCTTCGATGCCCCAGAGCTCGTACATGGCCTCGGTCGCATGGGCGTCGCGCCCGGTGCACAGGCCAAAGAGCACACCGCGCTCGCGCAGGGCGCGGATCGCCGCCACGGTGCGCGGGGACACCGTGTGCTGGCTCGTGAGCAGCGTGCCGTCGATATCGCAGAACACGGCTTTGATATGGCTGAAGGTGGTGTCCATGGGGGCCTTTCTGGGTTGTGCGGCGGTGTGGGGTGTATTCGCAAACGGCGTACATGGTATACCAAGGCGCAGGCGCGGCCCGTTAAAGCAAAAACCACCACAAAGGTGCCTGGCTCCTTTGTGGTGGCAGGACTCGCAGGGTGGCCGGATCCGCAGGATGGCCTGACCCGGGGCGCAAACCATCACAACATTCGACGTTTTTCGGCAAAATCGCGGTTTTTATCGAATGTTGTGATGGTTTCTACTGCCTTGCGGCACGATCCAAGTGCCGGCGGCCAAACAGCAGCAACGCCGCGGGAACCGCCGTCACGACCGCGCCCGCTCCGATGAGCGTCTGCTGCACGCCAAACGTCGCCGCCAGCCACGGGGCAATCGCCAGCGGGGCTACGCCGGCAAACATGTTGCCAAAGCCCATGACCGAGTTCACGCGACCGAGCTGCTCGAGCGGGGCCGTCGTTTGCACGATCGTGTTGTGGAGCGGGTTGACGACGCCCCAGGCCACGCCTAGGGCAATCTGGCCGACAAGGGCTACGCCCACATACGGCGTTCCCACGTAGAGCAGGCTTCCCAGACCCACGGACATAAGCGCCACGAGCAGCGTTTTAAGGTTGACCAGGTGCGGCGGCAAGCGGAGCGCGAGGACGGCGCCCAGCACCGCGCCCACACCGCTGGCCGACGAGAGCCAGCCCATCCACTCAACACCGACGCATAGGACATCGCGATAGAAAAACGACTCGAGCGGATCGAAGGCTCCGTAGCCAAAGTTCGAAAGAAAAATGATGCAGAAAAGTAGCGCGAGGACGCTGTTGGTGAAGACTGTCTTGATGCTGGTCGCGAAGGTGACACGAGTGGATGCGCTGGGGTTGGAGCTTTGTCTCGCACGCTCCCCTTCCTCTGCCGAATCGGCATCCGCATCCCCGGCGGCATGGCTGGTCTTCGGCCTAAAGCCCCAACCGGCGACGAGCGCCAGCACTGTAAAGAGCATCATGAGCACAAACACCGCGCGCGACGACGCAGCAGCCGCGACAAAGCCACCCAACGTGGGTCCGACGATAATACTCACGTTTGAGAACATGGCGATGGCGGAGTTGATGTCTTTGAGCTCGACGGGATCATCGGTGAGGTAGGCCGGATAGGATGTGGCAATGGGCTGGGCGAATCCCATCGTAAAGCCCAGAAACACCGCGCCGAGCAAGACGACGCCGGTCGCGCTACCAAAGGCGATGATTGCCGTGCCAGTTGCGAGAGCGCCGATGATGCTCAGCAAGAAATGGCGGCGCGGGCCCCAGGCGTCGAGCGCCGCGCCACCCGCAAAGGATCCCAGGATCACGAAAACGTTCATGAACAGGACGGCCAGCGATGTCGCGACGACCGAGGCGCCGTCCGCATAGGTGAGCGTTCCGATGACGCCGATAAAGTAGCTGGTCTGAAAACCGGTGTAGATGAGAAAGCGCATCGCCACCAGGCGCTTGGCCTGCGCGGACAGCGATGATTGAGGCTTTGAGAAAAGAGAGGCGAGCATGAAGACTCCTTGTTTCATACGAATACGGGTGGTGGGCATTCGCCACCGTCTGTCAAATCACTCAATCCGCATGAAACATTAAGGACGCATCAAGCCCCTTCTCTCCGTTTTTCGCCCGTCATGAACTACTTGGTAGATTGTAAGGCATGTTCCACACATCTACCAAAGCAAAAACCACCACAAAGGTGCCTGCCCCTTTGTGGTGGAAATGACGTTTGCCCAGATAAAACCTGCCAAAATAAACCTGTCCCTTTTTGGCAGGTTTTAGGCCAGGTGGTCTTGGATGAGGTCGCAGATGGCTCGGGCGTCGTTGATGTTGATGGCTCGGGTCGCAAAGCCGGCGTCGAAGGCCTGACGCGCCAGGGCCTCATTGCAGGCAAGGGCCAGCGTGTGGCCGTCGACCAGGTCGAGCGAGCTCTTGCCGCGCAGACGGTCGACACCGGAGCGCGCGACCACGATGTTGTCGAAGCCCTCGGTCTTGTAGCCCTCGATGATCACCACGTCGACATCGTTGTAGCGCGACAGCAGCTCGCGCGCGGGCATCTCGTCCTCCTCGCGCGTGTCGGCGTACTCCGCCCAGCGCGTGGCGCAGATGAGCCCCACGTGCTTGGATCCGGCCTGGTGATGGCGCCATGTATCCTTAGCGGGCACATCGATATCAAAGCCATGATGCCCGTGATGCTTGAGCGAGCCCACGCGCAGGCCGCGGCGGGTGAGCTCGGCGATAACCTTCTCGACGAGCGTGGTCTTGCCCGAGTTCTGGTAGCCGATAAACGCAATCGCGGGGACAGCCGGAGTAGGAGCTGCGGGCGCGACGGCGACGGGCACACTCGCGGGTGCGTTGCCGTCGACAGTGGCAGTCTCGACGGCAGCGGCCTGGCGCTCAGCGCGGTCCCACACACCCGAGCGGCCACCCTCCTTGTGCAGCAGGCGCACGTCGACGATCTCCATGCCGCGATCGACCGCCTTGCACATGTCATAGATGGTCAGACACGCGGCGCTCGCGCCGGTCAGCGCCTCCATCTCGATACCCGTCTTGCCCGTCACGCCGGCTGTAACCAGTACGTGAAAGCCAACCTGCCCGTCCGTGCGCGCCGGCGCCCAGCCCTCGGGCACGTCATCGGTCGGCGTCCCCGCCGGAGCGATGGGCTCGATATCGCACTTGCTCTTGGTAATGAGCAGCGGGTGGCACATGGGGATGATGTCACTCGTGCGCTTGATGGCCATGATGCCCGCCACGCGCGCGCAAGCAAGCACATCGCCCTTTTTGGCGCGGTCCTGCAGCACCATGGCCTGCGTCTCGGGATGCATGAGGATGGTGCCCTCGGCGATGGCGATGCGATGGGTCTCGGCCTTGTCGGACACGTCGACCATGCGTACCTCGCCCTTGGCATCCACATGCGTCAGCTCGTCGCGACGGGCGTCGCGGGCGGACTCGATGGCAGCGCTGGCAGTCGGCTGCGCGGACGCGTCGGCGTTGCCAGCATTCGCCGCAGCCGTGACTTTGTGGGCAGACATCGCGGCCCTGCGAGCGGCCTTGGTGGCATCGGCGTACCTGCTCTTGGCCATATGATCATCCTCCGATTTGGGACATAAATCGTTGCGTGCCCTCAATTATCGCGTGTTCCTGCGGTTTGTGGGCCACGGCATCGCGCCAAATCGAAAGTACCTGCATATCATCACCACGGCGCAGCGCCTCACGCACCGAATACTCGGCATCGCTGAACAGGCACGGGCGCACGTTGCCATCGGCCGTCAGACGCAGACGGTTGCAGTTCGCGCAAAAATGGTTGGACATGGCGCTAATGAAGCCAACCGTTCCCGCCGCGCCCGGAAAGTGCCAGTAGCGCGCAGGGCCCGCGCCGGCAGGAGCGTCGTTGATGTCGAGCGGCTCGAGCTCGCCCAGCCCCGTCGCGGCGGCCCCGGCATTGATGCGCGCCCGCAGCTCGTCGCTCGGCACGGTATCGCTCGCGTCCCACAGCTCGGGATTGAGCGCAGGCGCATGCGGGTCCACGGCGCAATGCGAGCTCGTGTGTTCGTCGCCAATGGGCATGTATTCGATAAAGCGCAGGTGGATGGGACGGTCGACGGTCAAGCGCGCGAGGGCCGCCACATCCTGGTTGAGCCGGCGCACAACAACGCAGTTGACCTTAACGGGCTCAAAGCCCCAAGCCAGCGCCGCGTCGATGCCCGCCATGGTCTGTTCGAGCCGGCCCAGGCGCGTGATCTTTCCAAAGAGCGTAGGGTCGAGTGTGTCGAGCGAGATGTTGACGCGGTTTAACCCGGCATCTTTGAGCCGCGGCGCCAGGTTGGGCAGCAGGGCGCCATTGGTGGTGAGCGAGATGTCCTCGATCTGCGGGATCGCGCGGATGTCACGAATGAGCGGGATGATACGGCGGCTGACCAGCGGCTCGCCGCCCGTCAGGCGCACGCGGCGAATGCCCTCCCCCGCCACCAAGCGCACAAAGCGGGCGATTTCCTCGGCGCTGAGCAACTCGCCATGCGCGCGGGGCGCCACGCCATCGGCCGGCATGCAGTAGATGCAGCGGAAATTGCACTTGTCGGTAACGGCAATGCGCAGGTAGTTGATATCGCGGCCAAAGCCGTCATGTTGCACGTGCCCGTCCACGCAGCCCTCCCCTCGCGCGGCGTTTTATTCTTCAGGGAATATAGTACCTCACGCGGGAATTGGGTCGACATGCGTACGACACAAGGGCCCCGCGAGCAAGGTCGACGTTCCGGGCCCCATCCTCGGCACGCAAACCGTCCCAACATTCGATGCTTTTTCCAATTTTGGCAAAAAACGTCGAATGTTGGGACGGTTTGTCCGCTCACAGCACCCAGCAGAAGGGCCAAAGTGTCCCTAGAGGTCCCCACTCCAGTTGCGAATCACGAACTCCCGCAGGTCATTCTGCCGCTTTTGGAACGCTTCGCTTCGGTCACACTTGAGGCCCATAGCGAGCGCGATGGCGTTCATCGCCCGGTGCAATTGCAGCTGGTGGGCAAACTGAGTCCCGGTGAGGACGATCATCCTAAAGCCCAGCGCGCTCAGCACGGTCATACGCTCCGCATCCGACGCGCTGCGCTGTTTATCAAGATGGTCCGAGCCGTTGTATTCAATCCCCGTACCACTCGCAGGCGCATATACGTCAATCTCGAAATATCCGGCCTTTGCGAGATACTTGAACTCGTTGGGAACATCCACCCGATGGTTGAGCTCGACCTTGGCGTATCCCAGCCCTCCCTGGGAACGTTTTGCTACGACCATGATTGCGGTGGCTGTCTCCATGGGCGACCGCGCGCCATCGTGCACGCGCCTGAGCACGGCGGCCGCGCGTATGGCCCCCTGACGAGATCGGTTCTCATTGCAATAGGCAATCATGTCGGCAACGGTATGCCTCTGCCCCATCTCGATATAATCGCCTGTCGACAGATGATTCAAATGGTATCGGGCACAGATTTCGTAGCCATATTCCAGCTGCTCGGGCTCGCTCATCCACGAACCCGCTTGGACAAAGCACACGACCTCATCAACCACCAAGAGACCTTCTGCCACCTCGATAAGATGATCCGAAGGTACAGGCGCTCCAAACACGTGGCGTCGAAGGCCCGCCGGCCGAGAGCGCTCAAAATCGAAGCTGACCAACGTGTCAATGCGGTCGAGCTCCTCGCGTGGAACACCAAGTGAGACCAGATAATCGGTGACAATCTCAACCGCCGCAGAAATTCTCAGCCCCTTGGCATCTAGTCCCAGTTTGGGCAGCGCTTCGGCTGGCCCCGCCTCGCTGGCAAACGAATCCTCATCGTATAGGCTACTCGCTCGCGAGAGCGGCTCGGACGGGCGCGCCACGTTGTGGTACAGCCAGGCAGTCTTATGGGACAGGACGATCGGCAGGTCCATGAGCCCTCCAATGGAGTCGGATAACCAACCTTATTCCCCTGCACGCGGCTTCGCACACCTTTGTGTGCAAGAAAGCGGTTCCATCCCGTCGAGCGACAGAAAAACCGTCCCAACATTCGATGCTTTTTCCATTTTTGGCAAAAAACGTCGAATGTTGGGACGGTTTGGGGTGATTTGAGATAGGCCGAGAGGTTCGAAAAGTCAGGAGCTGCCGTACTTTGTGGGGCGCGCCACCCTGCATTCAAGTAGAAATGCCTACGCACGCAACTTTTTCGCCCGGACCTCAACTCAAACCTTGACTCTACAATCGTTATAGGGTTTTCACTACACTGGTAGCTAAACGAACCAAACCAGAAAGTGCCCCGCCCATGGAACACGACCTCACACGCGGCAATGTCCTCAAGACCATTGCGGTCTTTGCCCTGCCCTATATGCTCTCGTACTTTTTGCAGATGCTCTACGGCATGGCCGACCTGTACATGATGGGGCAGTTTAGCGGCGCCGCCGGCATCACCGCCGTGGGCAATGGCGCGCAGACGCTCTATATCATTACCGTGACGCTTGTGGGCCTGGCCATGGGAACGACGGTTATCGTCGGCCACGCCGTGGGCTCGCGCCGCTTCGACCGCGCCGAGACCGCCATCGGCAACACTATCACGCTCTTTATGGGCGTCTCGGTGGTGCTAGCCGCTGTCCTGCTCGCACTGTGCCCGCAGATCGTGGCACTCATTGGCACGCCGGCCGAGGCAGTCGAAGGCACCGCCGCCTACCTGCGTATCTGCTTTATGGGCATCCCCTTTATCGCCGCGTACAACATTCTTTCGGCCATCTTTCGCGGGCTGGGAGATTCGCGCTCGCCCATGTACGTGATCGGCGTGGCATGCATCATCAACATCGCGCTCGACTTTCTGTTCATCGGCCACATGGGGCTCGGCCCCGTGGGCGCGGCGCTCGGCACGGTAACCGCGCAGACGGCCAGCGTTGCGCTCGCGCTCGTGTGGCTTAAGAGCCGCCGTACGAACATCCACGTTAAGCGCAGCGACCTGCGCCCCCAGCCCGAGGTGCTCGGTAGCATTCTTAAGATCGGCGTGCCTGTGGCCGTGCAGGACGGCTGCATCCAGGTGGCGTTTATGTTTATCACCGTCATCGCCAACCACCGAGGGCTCGTCGACGCCGCCGCCGTGGGCCTGGTCGAAAAGATGATCAGCTTTTTGTTCATTGTGCCGAGTTCCATGGGCGCCACCGTCAGCGCGCTCACGGCGCAAAACGCCGGCGCGGGCAAGGGCGACCGTGCGCGTCAGGTGCTCAAGGATGCCATGACGATCTCGGTAGTGTACGGCTGCCTGATCACGGTGCTGATGTGGCTGGTGGCGCCGGCGTTTATCGGCTTTTTTGCCAAAGACCCCGCAGTGGTCGCGGCCGGTACCGGCTATATGCACAGTTATATTTTCGATGCGATTTTTGCCGGCATCCACATTTGCTTTAGCGGCTTTTTCGCTGCATACGGCAAGAGCTACATCGGCTTTGCGCACAACGTGCTGGCCGTGGCACTCATTCGCGTGCCCGGTGCGTGGCTGTTGTCGAATGCCTATTCCGACACGTTGTTTCCCATGGGCATCGCCTCGCCGTGCGGATCGATTTTGTCGGCGGTCATTTGCGTTGTCGCGTTTACCGTGCTCAACCGGCGCGGAGCTTTTGACAAGTTAGCAGCGTAGCGGGGCAACGCGAGATCGCCCTCATCGATGGCATCATCAGCGACGACCCAGCGACCTACGTGACGCAGATCACGGTGCCCGTTACCCCGTCCAAATAAGAACCGCCCGGAATGCATCGTGCTTCCGGGCGGTTCTTCAATTTGGTTATCGATGCACTAAGCCTCCGGCACCTCACCGGTCGCAAGGATCTGCTCGAGTGTGTCCTCATCCAGCACGGGTACGCCCAGCTGCTCGGCTTTGGTGAGCTTGGAGCCCGCTTTGGGGCCGGCGACCAGATAGCTCGTCTTCTTCGACACACTGCCCGAAACCTTGGCGCCGAGCACCTTGAGCGCCGCGCCCGCCTCGTCGCGGGTACGGTTGACGAGCGTACCGGTGAGCACGAAGGTCAGGCCCGCGAGCGGCTGTGCGTCGGCGAGCTCGCCTGCCACGCCGGCGTCGGCTGCGGCTTGCGCGTGCGCGGCGCCCAGGTCGACCTCGAGCGAAAGGCCCGCTTGGCGCAGACGCTCCAGCACGGCAAGGTTTTCGGGCACGGCCAGGAACTGCTTGACGCTCGCCGCAATCTTGGGACCGATGCCCTCACACTCGGCGATGTCCTCTTCGCTCGCCAAGATGAGCTTGTCGATCGACAGGAATCGCTCGGCGATGACCTCGCCCACGCTCTTGCCCACATGGCGGATGCCCAGGGCAAACAGCACGCGACCGAGCGGCTGGCTCTTGGACTTATTGAGCTCGGCGATGATTTTCTCGGCCGTCTTGAGGCCCACCGGAATGGGATCGCCCTTCTTGACGCCCTTTTTGCTGTTGGAGCTGGCGTACACGCGGCCCGTGTCCAGGCCAGCGATGTCGTCGACCGTGAGCTGGTAGAAGTCTGCGACATCGTGGATCAGGCCGGCGGCGATCATCTTGTCGACGATCTCGTCGCCCAGGCCGTCGACGTCCATGCAGCCGCGGCTCACCCAGTGGAGCAGGCGCTCCTTGAGCTGCGCGGGGCAATCGATGGAGACGCAGCGGTAGGCAACCTCACCGTCCTCGTGGACCACGGGGCTGCCGCACACGGGGCAGACCTCGGGCATATGCCAGTCAACCGAATCGGCCGGGCGCTTGTCGAGCACCGGGCCCACGACCTCCGGGATTACGTCGCCTGCCTTGTGCACGATGATGGTGTCGCCCTCGCGCACGTTTTTACGGCGGATCTCGTCGATGTTGTGCAGCGTGGCGCGCGCGATGGTGGAGCCGGCGACCGTCACCGGGTCGAACTCGGCGACCGGCGTGAGCACACCGGTGCGGCCCACCTGGATGCGAATTTCGCGCAGGACGGTCTGCTTTTCCTCGGGCGGGAACTTAAAGGCAATGGCCCAGCGCGGCGCGCGGGCGGTAAAGCCCAGGTCGAGCTGCTGCTGAAAACTGTCCACCTTTACGACCACGCCGTCGATGTCGTAGTCCAGGTCGCCGCGGTGCTCGAGCGCCTGGGCGCAGAACTCGTGAACCTCGGCCGGCGTGGCGCAACGAGCCACGTTGGGGTTGACGCTAAAGCCGGCGCTGCGCAGCCAGTCCAGAAACTCGCGCTGGCTGTGGACGTGCAGCGGGTCGGTATCGGCGATGGCGTAGATAAAGGTAGCCAAGTCGCGGCGCGCCGTGACCTTGGGGTCCTTCTGACGCAAGGATCCGGCGGCGGCGTTGCGCGGGTTGGCGAAGGGGTCGCGGCCCTCGGCATCGGCCTCGTCGTTCAGGCGTACAAAGCTGCCCTTGGGCATATAGACCTCGCCGCGTACTTCGATGGTACGCTCGCGGTCGGCGCCCATGTGGGCGAGCGCCGGCTCGGACAGATGCATGGGCACATCCTTGATGGTGCGCACGTTGAGCGACACGTCCTCGCCCGTGGTGCCATCGCCACGTGTGGCGGCGCGCACAAAGGTGCCGTTTTGATAGGTAAGCGCAACGCCCAGACCGTCGATCTTAAGCTCGCAGGTATAGGTGACGCTACCGGCACCGAGCGCATCCTCGGTGCGCTGGAGCCACGCGTCGAGTTCGTCCAGATCCATGGCATCGTCCATGGAATACATGCGCGCCATATGCGTGACCGGCGTAAACTGCTCGCTCACGTACCCGCCCACGCGCTGGGTATAGCTGTCGGGCGTCACCAGGTCGGGGTAGGTGGCCTCAATTTCCTGCAGCTCAACGAGCATTTTGTCGAAGGCAGCGTCCGTGATCTCGGGTGCGTCAAGCATGTAGTAGCGGTACGCGTGGTAGTCGAGCTCGTGGCGCAGCTCGGCCGCGCGCGCGGCGGCTTGGGCACGGGCATCGGCCGGTGCAGCGGTATCCGTGCTCGCGGGCGTTTCGGTATCGATGTCCACACCGTCACCAAACAGGCTCGATTGCTCCATAGCGGCACTCCTTCGCTCGATTTCAAACGGATACTAGAGTACCACCGGTCACGATGGGGCCGAATACCGGTCTCAAACCGCACCGAATCGGCAGCCGCCAGACTGGGGTGGACAGTTAGTTCAGATACGTATAAATGCTAGAGCTGAATCAGGCACGAACACCCCTGTTTCAACTAATTTTGGCTCCCTGAGACCATGTAAACGTCCCGTTTTCCCTTCCAAACACCCATTCAAGCCCCATCCCAATCAAAAATTGCTCAAAACGCATCCCAAGCTGCCCCAGATTTATACGTATCTGAACTAACTGCCCAGACCATTCCGAACCAGGCCTCTTGCCAGCCACAAGTGATCCGTTTTCCTCCGTCCCCAAGGGATCATCGCGAAAAGAGGGGGCTGCCCCGCGTTGGCGGGACAGCCCCCTCTGGCATCGGTATGTGCGATACGGCTCGTTAGTAACCCTGGCCGTAGCCCTGGCCCTGGCCCTGCTGGCCGAGCAATTCCTCCAGGTACTGGCGCAGCTGCTCGTCGGTAATACCGCCGTTACCGGTGTCGGTCGAGCTGTCATCCTGCTGCTGGTTCTGCAGCTCCTCGTCGGAGCCCAGCTCAACCGTGACCTTCTTCTCTTCCTTGCCGCGCATGAGCGTGATCTCGACCTTCTCGCCCACCTCGTGGCTGCGCAGTGCGATGATCAGGCCATCGGCGCTCGTGATCTCGTCGTCGCCCAGCTTGGTGATGACATCGCCCTCCTGAATGCCGGCCTTGGCAGCAGGACCGTCCTCGACGACGCTCGCCACGTACGCGCCGCTATCGGTGCTCAGCTTGTTGGTGCGGGCGTTGAGCGCGTTGACGCTCGAAAGCGTGGCGCCCAGGTACGGATGAACCGGCGTCTTGCCGTCGATAATCTGGTCGGCAATGTTCTTGGCGTAGTTAACCGGAATGGCAAAGCCCACACCCGAGCTGGAGCCCGAGTAGCTCTCGATGAGCGAGTTGATGCCCACAAGCTCGCCATTGTCGTTGACGAGCGCGCCGCCGGAGTTGCCCGGGTTGATGGCGGCATCGGTCTGAATCATGTTGGCATAGATGGTGTTACCGCTGGTAGAACTCATGGCCGTGGAGCGATACAGCGCCGAGACGATACCGGTGGAGACAGACTGCTCGTTGCCAAACGGTGAGCCAATCGCCATGACCCACTCGCCCACGTTGAGCTTGGAGGAGTCGCCGATCTCGATCGGGGTAAGCTTGGAGGCATCGGCATCCTTGAGCTTGATGACGGCCAGGTCGCTCGAAGCATCGTTGCCCACGAACTCGGCCTCGTAGGTGGTGCCGTCGTCCATGGTCACCACGTACTGGTCATAGCCATCGACCACATGGTTGTTGGTGAGGATGTGGCCCTCGGTATCGAGCACCACGCCCGAACCGACGCTGCCCGAACTATCCGACTCGTCGGCAGACTGCGAAAGCGAGCCATTCTGGCTGCCGCTCGAAGTGGCAGTGATGGAAACGACGGAGGGCAGGGCCTTGGCAGAAACGGCCTCGGCCAGCGTGGTGTCCTCGGAGTCAATCGTGATCTTTTGCGTCGACGAACCCGAAGCGCCCGCCGTCACGGCATTCTTTCCGCCACCGATATCGAGCGTACCGCTCATAATGAGCGCAATGACCAGCAGGGCGCCGCAGGCACAGCCGGCGAGTGCCGTAATAAAGATCGGCAGCTTTTTGGTCTTGGTCTTGACCACTGTGTGCTTGTTTACAACCTGCTGGCTGCCCAGCGGCTTTCCGGTCTGTGTGTCGTAAGCCTGCACGTAGGGAATGTTGCTGCCGGCAGGCGTCGACTCCACCTGCACGCGCGGCTGCTGCTGAGTCTCGCCGGCATTGCCAACATCCTGTGGACGCTGGGAATCGTTCTCGCTCATGGCTGCGATCCTTTCGTCAAATAACCAAAGGCCCGCCAAACACGTGGCGGGCCATCATTGTTCACGTTGAGTTGTACCCCAATATGTGGGCGCAAGTGTATGAGAACGCAATCTTTTAGGAAGGCTTAAGTTCTGCCGCAGACCCGAAAGGAACCCGCGCCTGCGTCAAAACCACCACAAAGGTGCCTGTCCCCTTTGTGGTGAAAAGCTAGTCCTTAAACAGATAGCCCACGCCGCGGACGGTGGTGATGTGTGCCGCGATCTGCGGGCCCACCTTGGAGCGGATGCGTCGGATGTGCACGTCGACGGTGCGCGTGCCGCCGCAGTACTCAAAGCCCCACACGCGGTGCAGCAACACCTCGCGGCTGTAGGCACGGTTGGGGTGCGTCGCCAAAAAGCTCAGCAGCGAGTACTCCATCAGCGTCAGGTCGATGGGCTCATCGTCGAGAGTCACCTGGTAGGTGGCAAGGTTGATCTCGAGGTTATCGATGTTGAGCACGTCGTCAGCAGTAACGGTCTCCTCCTCGCCCATCAGGCGCTGCGCGCGCGCCTTGAGCTCGTTGGGCGTCGCCGTGGGGCATACAAAGTCGGCATGCGCGTGGTTCGGCAGACGCAGGGTGCCGAGCGCCTCGTCGTCGACGATCACCAGCATGGGAACGCCACCGCGGTCGTCGAGCCACTTGGCAATCTGATCGATGCGGTCGCTGCGGATGCCATCGGAATCGAGGATCAGCAGGTCAAAGTCGTGCGCCGCAGTCGGCGAATCGGGGGTTGCCAAGCTCACCTCGACACCCAGGGTGGTCGTCAAGCTGCGGGCAAACTCGTGGAAGCGCGTCGTGCGCGCCATGAACAGGGCACTCTTTTCGGACATATCGGCCTCCAAAGAAATGAGCTCAATCGTACTGGAACAAGCCAGCGCGATTAGGAGTTCGCCAGGTAGTGCTTGATCTCCCACTCGGTGATCGTAGACTCAAACTTATGCCACTCGTCGCGCTTCTTTTTGAGGAAGAAGCTGTGGATGTGCTCACCGAGGGCATCCTTCATAAACTGCGAGTCCTCAAACACGTCGAGCGCCTCTTTGAGCGAGCGCGGCAGCGGCGTGTAGCCGGCCTCGACCATCTGACGGTCGGTAAGCTTGAGCGTCTCGGCCGTGGCCTCGGGCGGGAGCTCCAGCTTGCGCTCGATGCCGTCCAGACCAGCCGCCAGCGTGACGGCGTTGACCAGGTACGGGTTGGCCATGGGGTCGGGGCTGCGAAGCTCAATGCGCGTGGACAGCTGCTTGCCGGGCTTGTAGACCGGGATGCGGACCATGCTCGCGCGGTTGCGCAGGCCCCACGTGGCGTACTGCGGCACGGAATCGCCGCCCGTAGTGATGCGCTTGTACGAGTTGACCGTGGGGTTGGTGATGGCGCTGATCTCGCGCGCGTGTGCCAGAATGCCGGCCATGTAGTGCTTGGCGATATCGGAGAGGTGGTACTTCTCGTCGTCCTCGCCCCAAAAGACGTTGTTGCCGTCGTGGTCGAACAGCGACTGATGCAAAAACATGGCGCTGCCGTCCTCGCCCGCCAACGGCTTGGGCATAAAGGAGGCGTGGCAACCGCTCTCGTAGGCCTGCTGCTTAATGATGAGCTTGGCCGTGGTGATGGCGTCGGACATGCTCAGGGCCTCGGCGTGGCGCAGGCTCATGCCGTGCTGTGAGCGACCGGCGGCGTGGAAGGTGTACTCCACGGGCACGGACATCTTCTCGAGCGTGAGGACCGTGTTGCGGCGCAGGTCGCGGGCGGCATCGCTCACCGAAAGATCGAAGTAGCCAACGTTGTCGAGCGGCTCGGGCGTGTGCTCGTCGGGGAAATAGTAGTACTCCAGCTCGGCACCAACGTTGAGCAGGTAGCCGGCCTTCTCGGCCTTATGGAACATGCGGCGCAGGGCATCGCGCGGGTCGCCGGCAAACGGCTTGCGATCGGGAGTGCACACGTCGCAGAACACGCGGGCGACGCCGTTATGGCTCGGGCGCCACGGCAGAATCTGGAAGGTCGAAGCATCGGGAAACGCCAGCATGTCGGCTTCCTCGGGCGTGGCAAAGCCCTCGATGGCGGAGCCGTCAAAGCCAATACCCTCCTCAAAAGCGACCTCGAGGTCCTCGGGGCTAATGGCAAAGTTCTTGAGGCGGCCGAGAATGTCGACAAACCACAGACGCACAAAGCGGATGTCACGCTGCTCTACGGAGCGGAGTACGTAATCAATGTTCTGCTGGTTCATGTCGCTCCCCTTTCTTTCGGGCGGGTTTCGACTGGTCTATATCGCAGATACTATCGCAGAAAAATGTTTCCGCAGGGTTAAAGCGTATCAAGCGCTCAAAAAACGTGCGCGAACAGGCGGGTGTGACAAACAGCTACCGCTCGGATTCGGAGACAATTTGTCTACAAGCTCGTTCCAGCGTAGGGAACTCCATCGTCACTGCATCCCAAACAACCGAGCGGTCGACATTGCCGTAATCATGCGCAAGATAATTTCTCATGCCGATAATTCCACGCCATTCGATTTCGGGATGAAGCCGCTGCGAGCGTTCCGACAATTTGCCCGCTTCTTCCGTCACCCTAAGCGCACACATCAAAAGGGAGTCCGCCAACGCCCTCGTCCGCACGTCATTCGCATGCAGAAACTGGTCCTCGGTGATATCAAAAGCCTTGATGCGCTCGTTCGTTTCGGAGATAGCCTCCAAAACCTCTTGGGCGCGGAGGCCGTCTGACTTACGCGCGATCATAAAGGATCACTCCTTCGCGCTCGATTACCGCGGCAAGATCGTCATCAAGATAATCGCTCGAGACAAGGTCAACCTGCCTTCCGGTTTCCTTGCGCACTGCCTCACCAAACGCCGATAACGCGAAAAGACCAAAGCCCTGATCGCGATCGACTTCGAGACGCAAATCGATATCACTATCTGCACGCGCCTCGCCACGGGCATACGATCCAAATAGGATCACGGTTTTGATGGCGGGAATCGGGCTGGCTGCCTCGCGGACGGCGGACTCAATCTGGGCAGTATCCAAAATGCCCGCCGCGGCGCTTTCGCTCGCAGAACTTTTACCGAGTGAAGGCACAAACGGCAGCGAGCGCTCGCGCAACATCTGCCTCATGAACATATTGACCGCAACGGACGAAGTCATGCCAAGCTCTTCGCACAGCTCGGCAAATGAGTCTTTAATTGACGAATCCACTCGAACACTCAGCACAGACGCAGCCATGGATACCTCCTGTATGACATTGTCTATATATTATCACACAGACTAGCGCGAGGTCGAGGCGCGGTGTTCGATGTGGCCGGGGACCTCGATGCGCTTGGGGGCGAGCTTTGCGGCATCGCCTACCGTAGTGGTAACGACGTCGATGCGCTCGGACAGACGCTCGACTACGCGCTCGGCAATGGTGAGGGTGTCCTGCGCGGCCGTGGTCACGCCGCCAAAGAGCACGTGGTTCCAGGGATAATCGTCAAACGTCGCGATCTTGAGACCCGCCGGCAGCGAGGGCCCCAGCTGCGCTAATGCCTCGGTCAGGCGCAGGAAAACCAGGCCGTTGACGGCAATGAGGCCGAGCTTTTTACCGGCATGGCCGCGGATGGTCTCATCCAAGCGGCCGACACCCGCAGCGCCACCGTCGGCCAGGGTGACGACCTTGCCGGTCAGGCCGCGACGCGAGAGCTCGTCGGCAAAGGCCTCGGCGCGCTCGCGACGCACGGGGCTGTCATCGCTTGCCTCGGTGAGCAGGCACAGGCGCTCACTGCCAGCGGCGGCCAAGGCGTCTACCAGGCCGGCAACCAGCTCGCGGTTGTTGGAGGTCACCAGATCGACACCGCCGGCGGCAATATCGCGGTCGAGCAGCACGACGGGCAAGCGTCCCGTTGCCGCGGCGATCGCCTCGTCATTGCCTCCGCAGGTATTGACGACCAAGCCGTCCACGCCGGCATCGATAAGTCTGGTGAGTGATTCAGCCTCCTTGGCGGGGTCGTTGCCGCTAATGGCCGTCATGAGCGAGCAGCCGCGCGCGGCGGCGCTGGCGGAAAGCCCTTCGAGCATGGCGCTGGAGAACGGGTTGGCGATGTCGGCCAAGATCACGCCGATGAGGTTGGTGCGTGAGCTGCGTAGATTGCGTGCGGCGGCACGTGGGCGATAGCCAGTGCGCTCGATAACCGCCGCGATGCGAGCGCGGGTTTCCTCGGTCATCTGCCCGGGGCGGTTATTGAGATAGCGCGAGACCGTGGCCGGGCTCACGCCCGCCGCGGCAGCAATGTCCTTAATCCTCATCTGCGCCATGGCGCACCCCGTTTCCCAATCGTTAGCAGTCTGAGCCATTTTAGGCATTTTTTTAAAAATCTCGCTTGCAAAACGCTGTAGGTGAGTATACTACAACTCGAAACGAAACCGATTTCGTAAACCGATTTCGGCAAGCGTTGGCACGGAGGTGCAAAGATGCACCCTACCGTCTTGGCACCTCCGTGCCAACGCCATATCAAAGGTGTACGCACGAACAAGAAGGAGCTGCGCGACCATGGGTAAAACGGTTCTTACCTTCGGCGAGATCATGATGAGGCTCTCGCCCAAAGACCATCTGCGCATTGAACAGGCCACCGAGTTTGACGTTCGCTACGGCGGCGCCGAGGCCAACACCGCGCTTTCCCTGGCCTATCAGGGCGACAAGGCCGCTTACGTCTCCGTTGTTCCGGCCAACCGCCTGGGCGAGTGCGCCCTTCGCTCGCTGAAGGCTTACGGCGTCGACACCACGCGCGTCGTGCGCCAGGGCGACCGTCTTGGCTCCTATGTATTTGAGGTTGGCGCCTCGCAGCGCGGCAACGGCTGCGTCTACGACCGCAAGTATTCCGCCATCAACATGGCCAAGCGCGACGTCTTTGATTGGGACGAAATCCTCAAGGGCGTCGATGTCTTCTACTTCTCTGGCGTGACGCCCGCCGTGTCCGACGAGATGGCCGCTGCCTGCAAGGATGCCCTCACCGCTTGCCGCGCCAAGGGCATCACCACCGTGTGCGACGTGAACTATCGCGGCAAGATGTGGTCACCCGAGAAGTCGCAGGCCACCATGAAGGAACTCCTGCCGCTCGTCGACATCTGCATCGCCAACGACGAGGACGCGCCTGCCGGCCTTGGTATGACCTGCGTCTCCGGCTCCCTTGCCCACGGAATCGAGGAGCGCGACACCTACGTCGAGATGGCCCGTCAGATCTGCGCCGAGTACGGTTGCAAGAAGGTCGCCTCGGTCGTCCGCAACATCTCCTGCGTCGAGCGCTCCATCTGGATGGGCATGCTCTTTGACGCCGAGAGCGGCGAGCACTGGTTCTCCCCTGCTCATGACGTGCACGTGCTCGAGGGCGTTGCCGCCGGCGACGCTTTCAACGCCGGCCTCGTCCATGCCCTCATCAACGACTTTGACCCGCAGGACGCCGTCAACTACGCCATCGCGGCCTCGATCCTCAAGCTCACCATCAAGGGCGATTCCAACTTGGTGACCGCAGACGAGATCGCAGCCGTCGCCAACGCCGCCGACGGTGGCACTCGCGTTGCGCGCTAAGTCGTCTCCATTCCGCGGGCCGCAGCTTTCCATACCCATACCCCTGCGGCCCGCTCCCCGATCTTTCCGGTCGGGCAAAACCACCAGTCCCATTCCGGTTTTGCCCGGCATTCCCTATACGACTGGTCGCGCAGCCGGTTTTGGAATTGCTTGAACCCCAAGCAGTGCCTCCGATAACCAATCCAAAACCGGCTCTTGACCAGCACATTTAGCAATCATGCGCCCGCATGCGCCGCACATCGAAAGGAACATCATGTTCGATCAGTTCTACACCACGCTTGAGTCCCTGGGCATCGTGCCTGTCGTCGTGCTCGACAAGGTCGAGGACGCCGCTCCGCTCGCTCACGCCCTTATGGCAGCTGGTATGAAGTCCGCCGAGGTCACCTTCCGCACCGCCTGCGCCGCCGAGTGCATCACCGCTATGGCCGCCGCCGAGCCCGAGATGTGCGTTGGCGCCGGCACCGTCCTGACCGTCGAGCAGGTTGAGCAGGCCCGCGCCGCCGGTGCCAAGTTCATCGTCTCCCCGGGTTACAACGAGGACGTCGTGAAGCACTGCATCGACATCGACCTGCCCGTGCTGCCCGGCACCGTGACCCCCTCCGAGGTCACCGCCGCCGAGAACCTCGGCCTCAAGGTCACCAAGTTCTTCCCCGCGGCCCAGTATGGCGGCCTGAACACCATCAAGGCCCTCGCCGCTCCGTTTGTCGGCCATCGCTTTATGCCCACCGGCGGCGTGAGCACCGCCAACGTCGAGGAGTACCTGAGCTCCAGCGCCATCATCGCCTGCGGTGGCACCTGGATGGTCAAGCCGGCCCTGTTCGCCGACGGCGACTTCTCCAAGGTCGAGCAGATCGCCCGCGAGGCCATGGACGTCGTCAAGAAGGTCCGCGGCTAACCCTGCCGCCTGAGACGGGGTGAAATGGTGGATTTTCTGCTTGACTTCCCCGCTTGACTCGCTCTCTATCGTGGGGGCGCGACCGAGGCCGCGCCCCTTTAAAACGGCTCGGAAGCGCGCCGTTTCCGTCACGGACAAGAACCGAAACCGTCTTGCATGCTGATAGAACGTGACGGAAGCGACACGCCCCCGAGCCGCTTTGTTTATGCGGCTGGCAGGCGCACTCAACTAAGCCACTTCGACAAAAGCCATGTCACCCAAACAGCTGCGGCGCCGTCTGGAGGAATGGATCCTTGCTTCCGATCTTTTCCCCCAAGCGGCGCCGCAGCCTTTACTGCATCTCCCAAATTCCGAAAGGAAGGTCACGACATGCGGCCGCTCATCGTAATGAATGGCGAGAATATCGATTGGTTCCATACCGTTATCAGAATGCTGATGTATCTGATGGGCGTTGCAGTACTGGCACTCGGCATGAGTCTCCAGACGGCATCCGGCTTGGGAGTCGCTGCGCTCACGTGCTTTGCCACAACCATATCCATGCTCACCGGCAAGACACTCGGCTTTTGGATCACTGCTACCTATGTCGCCTACATCCTGGCGCAATTGGCCATATTGCGACGCGAGTTCCAGCCGCGTATTTTGCTCGAGCTGTGCTTCTCGACGCTCATCGGCGGCTTCACCGATTTCTTCATGGCGGTCAACCCACTGCATCCCACGGCACTCCCCGCACAGGTTGCGACCATGCTGCTCTCCCTCGCTGTCACCGCATTTGGCGTAAGTCTCGTCGTCAACATGGGCGTTGTCCCCAACGCGCCCGACGGCTTGGTGCAGGTCATTGCCGAAAAGCTTAAACGCCGCTTTGGCGACGTAAAAGTCGTGTTCGACTGCTCACATGTCGCCGTGTCCCTCATTCTGTCGCTCGCGCTCATGCACAACCTAGGCGGCTTTGGCGTGACCACAGCCATCTCGGCGCTGTTCTTGGGCCACGTCATCAACGTCGCCAACAAGCTCTTCGCCCAGCACTTTATCCGCGCGGCATTCGGATAATAGCACCACCGTAAGAACCCGCGAACAGCGCTATACGTTGCTATATCTCACTAACGTTGCTATATCTTGCTATAAATCGACCGCTGCCAGCCAACATACAACAGGCCTCAAGCGGGCAAAGGCTTGGGGCCTGTCTTGCAATATGGTTCTTTTGGCCTATGCGCGCTCGTATTTCGTGGAACGCCCAGTTCCCCGCTTTACAACCGCGTTCCGCCCAATCAGTGATTCAAGCGCCGTCAACGCACGCGCGCGGCTCAACCCCGCCTGCTGCTCAATCTCGCCCCGCGACATTATTCGTCCGACCGACAAAGCCTTGAGAACCTGGGCCTCTTCCTCAGACCCCTCAAAGGCATCGATAACGGGCAATGTGACGGTCACCATGCCGCCGCGAACATCAAATACCGGTCGGCTTAAAGAATCTCGATACGCACGCCTGATTCGCGCGATTCCCGTGCCAAATTTCTCGATGTAATCCAGCTTTAAAAAGACCTCGGCGACAATTGGGTTTCTGAGCACGGATATCTGCCCATACAGGTATTGTTCCGTCGTCAAACCGGCAGGCAGCGATCCGGGCGAAGTGACAACGACGCGATCGTCGTACAGGGCAATTTGAACATTCGCTCGAACGTCCCACGTCCGATGCACCAAAGCGTTTGCAACGGCTTCGCGAAACGCCTCGAGAGGAATTCGATCGGTTTGGACGCGTTCCATCCCTTCGATACGTTCATAACGGTAGTAGCGTGCAAACATAGCCACCGCCCTGTCCACCTGTTCAATTGCGGATACATTTGTCGCCGACTCACGATCCAAGATCACATCCTCGGTATCACCAAAACGGACGCAGTCGATGCTAGGAAAATCATTCTTATCCGCCAAAATCGCCGCAGCGTTGGTATAGCCGTCCTTACCGAGCAAGCGAAGCGTGCGCATAATATCCGACGTTAGCTCAGAAATGCCGAGATGTTCAACACACTTTTGCTCGAGCGTGCAAAAACTCAAGTCCTGGCGAGTCGACGTGAGCGCGTCGAACGTTACGTTGCTGCCTTCGAGCGTCAACCTGCCATACTCAAACCGGTCGACCTCCACCGTTGCCGAATCGTTTCGCCTGTAGGCCTTTCCCTTGCTTCGATAGGGTTTGTCCTGTCCCTCATAAACCGTAAGGATTACGGTCCCGTGTTTCTCATCGGGCTCGAGCGTGTAACGGGGAGCGGGATCCAAGCTGTCATTAATCATGTTCTCAATGCGGAGACACTCTGCGACCGGATCTGCAAGGCCGACAGCCACGCCCTCGTCATCAACGCCAAACTCAATCTTGCCCGTCCCGTAGTTTGCATAAGCGCTAACCGTTTTAAGAAACGTCGGCGTAACGCTTTCCTTGTATTCGACTGTAGGGCTCTCTCTAACAACCATACGCCCAGCCTCTTCGTTTCGTACCATTCATGACCGTATTATAAGACGAAAACCGTTTGCGTACTAAATTTACCAAGACGCAAACGGTTTGCGTCTTGATTTGCGTCCGAAATGAGAATGGAAACTGCGCTTTCGTACGCTTATTACCAAACGCAAACTATTTTCGTTCGGCAATACGTCAACAATCCGGACGAAAAAGGCCCCGAGCTCGTGTGAACTGCGCCCCAATTCTTGGACGGGCTAATAAGCGGCCTACGCCGCAC
>NZ_QRVE01000013.1 GCF_003462685.1 Collinsella sp. AF23-4AC
GGCCGTGTTCCGCTATGCGGTTGTCAATTTGCGAAAGAAATTATGCGTCACCAACAACAAGGCGTCTGTCCGGGCAGAGGCATATAAGGTTCATCGCGAGTTCCGCACGCAAAGGAGGCCACTTAATGTGGCCTCCGTCTTGCGCAGGACTGTCTGAGCAGGGAACCTTATATGCCTCCGCCCGGACAGACGTTTCAGTTATGAACTCGTAGCTAGTCGCTACTTGATCTTGGTCGTACCCGGCGCCAGGTTGGGGTCGGTTTCGTTGGCCTCGGTCTGGAAGTGCTCGGTGTACACGTTCTTGCCGTCGCGGAACATCTCGTAGTACTGCATCTTCGCGTAATCCTCGCGCGCCTTGGTGGCGGCTGCTGCGGCGGCGTCGTCACCGGTGACGTTGGAGGAGAGCGCCCAGCGCAGGCTGGCGTCCTCGTAGCCCACGGAGTTGATAGCGGGCAGCGACTCGCGCAGCGTCATGTGCGCCTTCTGATAGTCGGTCAGCGGTGCGCCGATCAGCTGCATCAGCTGCGTGGACAGGTAGTTGGTGGACAGGTCGTCGACCTCGCTTGTCTGGTCGCAGCCGGCAACGTCGTAGTTAGCCCAGATGATGTAGTCGGTCTGCCACAAGCGCTCCTGGTGCGTGGCGTCGTCCTCGCCGGTAAACCACTTGTCGTTGAACTTGGACGGGAAGAACGGCTGGTGGTCGCCCCAGAACACCACGACCACCTTGCGGTCGAGCTTACTCAAGGCGTTGAGGAAGTAACGCAGCGCCTGGTCGGACTGCTCAATGCACGAGACGTACTCGTCGACATCGGACAGTGTGCCGTCCTCGATGGTCTTGGCATCCAGATCGGTCGTGTCGATGTTCAGGTGCATCTGCTTGTCGACCGGCAGCAGACCCGTATCGTAGCCCGAGTGGTTCTGCATGGTCACGTCGAAGATGAACTGCGGATCGGCGTTCTGGTCGAGCAGCTCCAGAATCTTGTCGTAGGTAGCCTGGTCGGTCACCATGCCGCGCAGGGTGTCGGCTCCCTGGAAGTCGTTGATGGACAGGAACTGGTCAAAGCCAAAGTCCTTGTAGACGTTCTCGCGGTTCCAGTTGGTCGCGTGGTTGGGGTGCATGGCCGTGGTGGAATATCCGAGCGACTTGAACTGCTCTGCCAGGTTCCCAGTCGTTTCCATGTTGTAGATGGTGTAGGGGTACACGCCCGAGCCCAGGTTGGCCATGGAGTTGCCGGTCATAAACTCAAACTCGGTATTGGCGGTACCGCCGCCGTAGGCGCTCACATAGAGCTTGCCGCGGCTGAGGCAGTTGGACAGGTTCTTAAAGTACTGCGGGCCCTCGTAGCCGGCGCGCATGTCCTGGTAGATGGACAGGTCCGAGAAGGTCTCGTTCATGATGGCGATAACCGTGGGCTTCTCGCTGTCGAACTGCTCCTTTGCGGCGGTGCGCTCGTCGCTCTTGGCCGCGTCGGACTTGTCGTAGGCCTTGGCGTACTTTTTGAGCGTGGCCTTGGCATCGTCGACGGAGTAGTCGGCGGGTTTGGGCGGCTTAATGGACTGTGCTGCACTAATAAAGGCGGGCAGGTAGCCCTCGCGCCAGTAGCTCTCGAGCGGGCGCCAGGTGTAGACGGTGATGCCGAGGGTGTTGTAGTAGTCGATGAGCGTGACATGCGCGGTCACGCCACCCAGGCACAGCACCGCCACGAGCAGGTTGGTGAGCAGCATGCGCTTGGCGTTGGCGGCACCCTTCTGACGGTGCGGTGCCACCAAGCCGGCGTACTCGCACAGCAGCATGGCGATGGCGGTAAAGCCCATGGACAGCACGCAGAACAGCGAGATCGAGAAGGTGTAGCCGTTGCCGGCGACCGCGGCGGCGGTGGAGATGGCCGAAAGGTCGCCCGGCTGGATCGGCATGGATTTAAACGTGATAACGAAGAACTCGGCAATGCCCAGGACAAAGAGGGCAAAGGCCAGGACCGCGGGAGCTGCGCCGTGGCGCTGGAACAGGAAGAACAGGCCGGTCATGAGCGTGGTGATGATGGCCCACTCGAGCAGGATGCACAGGGGGTAGACCCAGGTAAAGTCGTGGTTGGACGAGACCTCCATGCCCAGCAGCGCAAAGACGCCGGCGAGCAGCAGGCACAGCACGGCGGCAACGAGCGGTTTGCCCACAAAGGCGCCGCGCAGGCGGGCGAGCTTGCCCGTGGGGGCGGGAGCGTCGGCCGAGGCGAACGCAAAGATGCGCGGGGCGATGCGGTCGCGGGCGATGCTGGCCCAAGCGCAGCCGGTGAGGATGGCGTTGGTCAGGATGAGCATCACAAAGGCGAGCGGCTCGTTTTGGGCGACGAGGCCAATGGCGCCCCAAATGGTCAAAAAGAGCTGGAACAGGCCGAAGGCGACGCTCCACCCAAGAGCGCTTTTGGCAACGGTGCCCGACTGAGCGCGAATGGCCTTGGCCTCGCGCAAAACAAGGTAGACGGTCGCCGCAAGACCGACGAGCGAGATGGCGGCAGCGAACATGCTGAGACTCCTCACAAACTAAAACGTACGAAAACGGGGGTTTACCCGATTGTTACCAAGATATGCGCTGCAATTGGTGGCTGCGCACAACAACCAGCCATATTAACGCGCACGTGTGGCGGTGTGGCGCAATGTAGCGGCGACCTGCGCGATAATGGACGGGAATTACACGGAAACGTAAAGGCTTCTTAAAGAATTAGCGAGGATGAGGCGATGAACGAGCAGGTTTGCACCAAGGCTGTGGATACGTGTGGCTATCCGGTCGAGACGACGGGCAATGCGGTGCTGGACACGTTGGAGCACCGTTCCTCCACGCGTGCCTTCGCGCGTGATGACGATGACCGTCCCGTGGCGGTGACCGACGAGCAGCGTGCGGCGATTTTGCATGCGGCGAGTCGCGCACCGTCGGCGGGCGCCATGATGATGTATTCCATCATCAGTATTCGCGAGCAGGCTACGCTCGATCGCTTGGCCGACCTGTGCGACCATCAGCCTATGATTGCCAAGGCGCCCTGGGCACTTATATTTGTGGTCGACTATGCCAAGTGGATTGATCTGTTTAAGCATGTGGGCTGCTTTGAGCCCGAGTTTGTCGAGCGTACGGGCAAGTCGCCCCGTCGTGCGCCGAGTCTGGGCGACTTCGCCATCGCGGCACAGGACGCCGTGATCGCCGCGCAAAATGCCGTGGTCGCCGCCGAGGCTCTGGGGCTGGGGAGCTGCTATATCGGCGACATCGTCGAGAACGCTGAGGAAGTTGCCGCGCTGCTCGATCTGCCGTCCTATACCATGCCGCTGTCGATGCTTATTATCGGCACGCCTCGCAAGGAGCGCCCGGCCATTGCGCATCCCGTGGTGAACCTGGTGCACGAGGAGCGCTATCGCCGCGCCGATACCGCGACCATGGATGCGCAGGTGGCCGAGATGGACGCGATGTTTCGCCCGCACGCTCGCGAGATGGGCGAGCGCGTGGTGGATATCTACACCCGCAAACACACCAGTCCCTTTATGGCCGAGATGAGCCGCTCCATGGAGTGGTGGTTCAAAAACTGGCTCGGAAAATGACGAATGTGACAAGGGAATAGTCCCTTTGCCTCATTCCATATCGCCGTGGTGGCCTAAAGGCCGTATAAATGTTTATCTAGCTGGGAAAACGGTGCCATTCAAACATGGGCCGATTACCTATAATCCCTTCGAACATTAAAGTTGGGAGGAAACCGGCTTATGGAACAAAAGGCCAAGGAGGCAGCCTCGCACGCTGCGATTCCTGTGAGCATCTCGGCGATGCTCGTCACGCTGGGCGTGGTGTACGGCGATATCGGCACCAGCCCTATGTATGTAACCAAGGCGCTCGTTGCCGGCAACGGCGGCATCGGAAGCGTCACGGAGGAGTTCGTGCTCGGCGCGCTCTCCCTTGTCGTGTGGACGGTCACGCTGCTGACCACCATCAAGTATGTGCTCATCTCACTGCGCGCCGATAACCATGGCGAGGGCGGCATCTTTGCCCTGTACAGCCTGGTCAAGCGTTGCGGCAAGTGGCTTATCATCCCCGCCATGCTGGGTGGGGCGGCGCTCCTCGCCGACGGCATCCTGACGCCGGCCGTTACCGTTACCACGGCCATCGAGGGCCTGCGCACCATCCCGGCGGTCCATGCCGTGCTGGGCGATGACCAGGGTCGCGTCGTCGCCATTACGCTCGCCATCATCATCGTGCTCTTCTTGGTGCAGCGCATCGGTACGGCCAAGATCGGTCACGCCTTTGGCCCCATCATGACGCTGTGGTTCCTGTTCCTGGGCGGTACGGGTCTGTTCTTTGTCTTCCAGCACCCCGCCGTGCTGCTGTGCCTCAACCCGGTGCGCGGCATCGCCTTTTTGCTGAGCCCCAACAACCACGCGGGCATCATGATCCTGGGCAGCTGCTTCCTCGCCACCACCGGTGCCGAGGCGCTCTACTCCGACATGGGCCACGTCGGCCGCGGCAACATCTACGCTACCTGGCCGTTCGTTAAGTGCTGCCTGCTGCTTTCCTATATGGGCCAGGGCGCTTGGCTTATGAACAACGCTGCCAACCCCGAGCTCATGGGCATTGCCGATCTCAACCCGTTCTACCAGATGCTCGCCCCGGGCCTGCGCCCGTTTGCCGTAGGCCTTTCCACCGTCGCGGCCATCATTGCCTCGCAGGCGCTCATCACCGGCGCATTCTCGCTGGTGTCCGAGGCCAGCCGTCTGGACCTCATGCCGCACATGCAGGTCTTCTACCCTGCCGAGACCAAAGGCCAGCTCTACATCCCCATGGTCAACAACGTCATGCTCGTGGGCTGCGTCATCGTGGTGCTGCTGTTCCAGAACTCGGCACACATGGAGGCCGCTTACGGCCTTGCCATTACGCTGACTATGATGTGCACCACGCTGCTGCTCTTCTTCTACCTGCACGAGGAGCGCAAGCTCAAGGTTGCTCCGTGGATCTTCGCGGCCTTCTTCCTTTTGCTCGAAGGCTTCTTCTTCGTGAGCTCGCTCACCAAGTTCTTCCACGGCGGCTACTTCACCATCCTCATGGCTGCACTCATCATGGGCATTATGGTGTGCTGGTACAACGGCACGGCGGTCGAGCAGCGCCAGTTTACGCTGCTGCCGCTGCGCAGCTACCTGCCGCAGCTCAAGCGCCTGCGCGATGACGATCGCTACGAGCGCATGAGCGACAACATCGTGTACCTGACCAAGGACACCCATACCGATTACATCGACCGTGATATCGTCTACTCGATCTTGGACAAGCATCCCAAGCGTGCTCGCGCCTGGTGGTTCGTGAACGTCGAGACCATGGACGAGCCGCATACCTTTGCCTATTCGGTCGAGACGTTCGGCACCGACTACGTGTTCCGCGTGCATCTGTACCTGGGCTACAAGATTAACCAGCGCGTCAATGCCTACCTGCGTCAGGTCGTTCAGGACCTGGCTGCCACCGGCGAGCTGCCGGCGCAGACGCATGACTACTCGGTCTACAAGGATCCGGGCAACATCGGTACGTTCAAGTTCGTCCTGATCCGTAAGCTTCTGGCGCCCGAAAGCGATGTGGAGCCGAGCGAGCGTACGGCCATCACGCTCAAGTACATCATTCGTCGCGCCGCCGGCACGCCTGCACGCTGGTACGGCCTGGAGAACTCCAACGTGAGCTTTGAGTACGTGCCGCTGTTCACCAAGTTCAAGGCCGTGAACAAGATGCAACGCCTGGCTCCCAACGAGCGGCCGTAGACGTCGGCGGCTACACGGAGTTGGTTTTTGATGGATAAGCATGAGGCCGGGGAGGTAAACATGGATGCAAGGACGCTTGACGTCCGCGAGGCGGGTATCGACGCCGCCGAAGATCGGTTCTTCACGAATCGGGCCAACATGGACATGGCCGATCGCGTGATTTCGGTCGTGGCGCTGGTGTTTGTCGCGGCGTGCGTGTGCGCACTGCTCGCGCACGTGCTGTTTGTCTAACGACCGCAGGCTGCAAAGGCTATACACTTGGAACCACCACAAGGGGAAACCACCACAAAGGTGCTTGTCCCCTTTGTGGTGGTTTTTGTTTTTGAGAGAGGGGCGGGGCGCTGATGGACGTCCATGCGGACGGCGATATTGCCGAGAACTTTTGGTGGCGGCGCACGACGCTGACGCGTCGCAGCCCTCTGTATGACGCCTGCGTATCGGCGGGGCTGCTGGTCGCGGCGACGATTGTGGGCGCGCTGCTCGACCATCCGGGTCTCGCGCCGAGCATCATGATCGTCTATGTGTTCGCCGTTCAGCTGTGCGCGTTCTTTACCTGGAGTCGCCTGTATTGCTTGCTGAGCTCGGCTGCCGCCGTGGCGCTCTACAACTTCTTGTTTGTCGACCCGCGCTACTCGCTGTCGCTTGTCGACCGCGTCTATCCCGGCATGTTCTTCATCATGTTCGTGGTCTCGCTTGTGTCGAGCTCGATTGCGTTGGCCCTGCGCCGCGCCTTGGCGCAGGCTGCCGCCAGCGACCGTCGCACGCATATGGTGCTCGAGACTAACCGCATGCTGCAGCGGTGCGCCGACCAGCAGCAAATTATCCATGCCATGGCAACGCAGCTGGCGCGTCTTTCGGGCTGTCCGGTCGTGTGGTACAGCGCCGACGCCGACGATGATGACCTGCTGCCGCGTGCGACATACACGGCCGTGGGCGATGCCGCGCCGGTGCACGAGCTGGCGCCGCAGATGCCGCCGCGGCTCTCGGCGTCCGCCTATGTGGGAACGCCGCTCGATGCCACCTATGGCGGCTCGGCGTTTTATGGCATCTACCTGACGGTCCGTACGGGTGACGGCTTCGTGCGCTCGGGCGACCCCGCCTCGGTGGTGGGCGTGCTGGCTATCGTTGCCGAGCCCGACGTGCTGACGCACGAGGAGCGGACACTTGCCGATGCCATCGTGAGCGAAGGCGAGCTGGCACTCGATCGCGCCCGCGCCATGGAGGCCCGCGAGGAGGCGGCGGTGCTCGCCAAAAACGAGCAGCTGCGCGCCAACCTGCTGCGCTCCATCTCGCACGACCTGCGCACGCCGCTCACCAGTATTTCGGGCAATGCCGATGTGCTGCTCGACCAGGGCTCGACCGGCACCGCCGTGCTCGATAGCCAGACGCGCCGCGGCATGCTTCTGTCCATTCGCTCGGATGCGCAATGGCTCAACGCCACCGTCGAGAACCTGCTCGCCATCACCAAGCTCGAGGGCGGCGGTATGCGCCTGTCGACCACGCTCGAGCTCATGGACGATATCGTTGAGGAGGCGCTGCGCCACGTGAACCCTGCCGTGCGCGAGCACGACCTTAAGGTGGTGGCGTGCGATGAGCCGGCGCTCGTCAACGTCGATGCGCGCCTGATGGTGCAGCTGGTGGTCAATCTGGTGAACAACGCCATCACCTATACGCCCGCAGGCTCGCATATCATGATTTCGATTAGCGTCGACGATGGACGCGTGGCGTGCTCGGTGGCCGATGATGGTCCGGGCATCGCACCCGAGGACCGCGAGCGGATCTTTGAGTCGTTCTATACCGCCAACCATGGTCTGGCCGACAGCCATCGCAGCGTGGGCCTGGGTCTTTCGCTCTGCCGCTCCATTGCGCTGGCACATGGCGGTAGCATAGAGGTTGCCGCGGCGGATCTGCACGGCTCAGTCTTTACGATTGAACTTCCCGCCGCCGACGTTTCGTTTGATAAGGAGTAGCGCTGTGCCGAACTCTGCCGTGAAACCGCTCATCTTGGTCGTTGAGGACGACCCCGCCGTTCGCAATCTTATCGTTGCCGCGCTCGAGGCGCACGGCTTGCGCCATATGGCCGTGGAGACCGCCCATGCCGCCATCGCCGCTGCCTCGTCGCAGGCGCCGAGCATCGTGCTGCTCGATCTGGGCCTGCCCGATATGGACGGCGTCAAGGTGGTGGAGTCGGTGCGCGCATGGTCGGGCATGCCGATCATTGTGGTCTCGGCGCGCAGCGAGGATGCGGACAAGATTCGCGCACTCGATGCCGGTGCTGACGACTACCTGACCAAGCCGTTTTCGGTCGAGGAGCTGCTCGCGCGCATTCGCACGACGCTCAGGCGCCTTTCGTATGCGCAAACGGGCGGTGTTGCCTCCGAGGGCTCGTTCGATACCGGTGAGCTGCATATCGACTTTGATGCCGGCATTGCCACGATGGATGGCGAGGAACTGCATCTGACGCCGATCGAGTACAAGCTCCTGTGCCTGCTGGCGCATAACGCCGACAAGGTGCTGACGCACCAGTTTATCCTGCACGAGATTTGGGGCACGGCAACCAAGAGCGACCTGGCGAGCCTGCGTGTCTTTATGGGCACGCTACGCAAGAAGATCGAGTCCGATCCCGCGCATCCGCGCTATATCCAAACGCATGTGGGTATCGGTTACCGATTGGTCACCCAAGGCTAGATCGTCAACCACCATCCCAATATGAGTTGCGGTGAAATACGGTCTAAATTTGCCTAATTCCAGGCAAAACAGTCCGTATTCCACCGCAACTTTGTTATTTGCCCTTGGGCTTGCTGGCGTAGAACTTCTTCTTTTTAGGTTTGCCGGCGGGGGAGGGCTTGCCGGCAAAGTTGGGCTTGCCATGGTCGGCCTGCGCGTGCGTGGGTACTGCCGCACGGGGCTTGCGGGCGTCGGGGTTGCGCAGTTCCTCGGTTCGCTCGGCAATCTCCTCGGCACTAAAGCCGACCTCGGCCATGGCGTCCTCGATAGGCAGACGGCGCACGATATAGCAATGGTGCACCTTCTGGTTGCGCGCGAAGTCCTCGGGGATGGTCTGTGCTGTAATGTCCTCCAGCACGACGCCCGCGCGCGCGAGCTTGCGCGTTTCGGGGCGAAAGCCGCGCAGGTTGCAGCTAAAGATGGCGTGGCCGCCCTGTGCGAGCAGGCGCGATACGCCGGCCAAAAGCTCAACATGGTCGCGCTGAACATCCCAGGTGCGGCGGCCCATCTTGGACGAGTTCGAAAACGTGGGCGGATCGACAAAGATCAGGTCCCAGCGGTTGCGCGTCTGGCGCTGGTCGCGAATCCAGGCGAGCACGTCGTCGCGCACAAAGTGGTGTTGCGATCCCACAAAGCCGTTCTGGCGCATGTTGCGCTCGGCCCAGTCCAGGTAGGTGTTGGAGAGGTCGACCGTCACGGTTTCCTCGACGCCGCCGTCGGCCGCATAGCAGGTAGCGGTGCCGGTGTAGGCGAACAGGTTGAGGAAGCGGCGTGCCTGCTTGGCGTGCTCGCGCACCAGATCGCGCGTGACGCGGTGGTCCAAGAAGATGCCCACGTCCAGGTAGTCGTCAAAGTTGACGGCAAAGGTAAGACCGCCTTCCTCGATGAGCGGCAGGCGACGGCGCGCGATGTTGGCGCGCTCGCCCGAGCCGCCCTTGCCGGCGCCCTGCTTGCCGTACTGCGAGCCGCCGCGCGAACGCATGCGTGCCTTGGCGTGCACGTGCTCGGCCGGAACATCCAGGATGCGCGGCGCGATGGCCAAGATATCGAGCATGCGGGCCTGGGCCAGCGCCGGGTCGATGGTCTTGGGTGCGGCGTACTCGGCGATGACGAGCCAACGGCCCGGCGTCTGCGGGCAGCCCTCGTACAGGTCGATGGCGGCGGAGTAGTCGGGCAGGTCGGCATCGTAGACGCGGTAGCAGCTCACGCCCTCGCGCTTTGCCCACTTGCGACGCAGGCGGGCGTTTTTGCGCAGGCGGTTGGCGAACTGCTCGGACTCGGGAATGAGCACGGGCAGCGGCTTGCCGTCGCCCAGGTCGAGCGTGGCGGCAGGTTCGGGCATGGCAGAAGCGGTGGCTTTGTCGTTGACGTCGTTGGCATTCGCAACCTCGGCCTCGGCATCCGCACTGGTCGCAGCCTCAAATGCTGCGGCGGCGTGGTCGAGAGAGGGCCAGACTTCGATGGTCGCCTCCTCGTTGTTGGGCATGACGGCGATCGAGCACTCGGGCTCGGCGTGGAGCGCGCGGGCCAGCAATCCGTCGCGGGTGAGCGCGGCGACCGGTGCGGCGGCAAGCTCGGGCGCGCGGCGCAGCTCGCCGACCAGCGTCATGGCGTCGTGCATGAGCGAAAGCGGCGTCTCGGTGGTGTCCGCGACCACGGCGGCGCCGGCGACAGCGCCCGCATGGTCCAGCACGGTGGCGGGCTTGGCGGCGCAAAAAACGACAAAGCGCTTGTAGCCGGCACACTTGACCATGCGCTCGGCGGTCTTGCGGGCGGCGGGGTCGATGTCCACGGCCACGATGCGCACCTGCCGCTCGCGCGCTGCCGCCTCGCGCTCGCGCGCCTCGGCACGCAGCTGCTCCCACAGGGCGGCGTCGTGCAGCTGCCAGCCCTCAAAGCCCCAGTGCTCGCGGGCGGCGCCCGGAGCGCGGTCGGTTAGGATATTCACGGCCTCTAGCAGCAGACCGCCGCCGGCGCATGAGGCGTCGACCAGCGTGGGCAGAGCCTCGTTCTCGTAATCGTCGGCCGTCAGCTCGCGCTCGCATAGCGCGGTCCAGCCGACCTGCGAAAGCACCAGGGCGGCGTAGTCGGGGCGCAGCACGTGCGTACCCTCGCCGGCGCGGGTCGCGGCAGGCGGCAGGCGTTTGAATAACGGATCGCCCGAAAGGTCCAGGCTTATGCTCGCACGGCGCTGACGCAGCGAAAGCAGCAGGTGAACGTCGGGATCGGCGGCATCGACATCGGCGCGACGGCCCGTGACCTCGGCCAGGCGGTCGCACAGTGCGTCCTTGGCGCGCAAAGCCGAGAAGCGCGTGTTGCGCAGCTGCTCGGTCACGCCGCGGGCGGTAATGGCGATGGTGGCGCCGGGACGGATGATGGTCTCCCAGGCGATGTCGTAAACGCCGTCGTACAACTCATCGGCATCCTGCGCCTCAAAGCGCCCAAGCACCACAAACACGCGGCTGGCCAGGCGCGACCACAGACAGGCGCGGTAGCCTTCTTCGAGCTCGCCCTCAAACGTAGCGCGGCCCTTCAGGCGGCGGACATGCGAAAGCCCGAGGCGTTTAAGCTCATCGGCGAGTGCGGACTCAAAGCCCTCGGGGCAGCTTGCGTAAAATTCCATGGGTGACCTCTCTGGTTGCGTCGCTCCATTATATGATGGATGCTTCGTTTGCCATCGCCCTCGAAAGGAACCCATATGATTGATGCGTGCTCCTTGATTCCCATTTTCATTGCAACAGCCTCAGGACTCGGGGCCTCGCACAGGCTCCCGCCGCCTTACAGAACTGAAAGCTGGGCGTAGGACAAATCCATGGCACGTGACCTGCGATTGCTCGGCCATAGATGGCGTAATCGAGGCTAAGGGAGGGCATCATGCGCAAGGGAAACGAGAGCTGGTTCTGGCACGCGAACGACATGGTGGTGGCGGGCGACATGAACCCCGTGGTCCGCGTCCTGTGGGCCGCGCTCATCGTAGGCATCGGCGTCGCGACGATGGCCACGCTCTGGATCGTCACGAGGTAGCGCGCCACGAACGGATGACGAGGCACGCGGCGCATGCCACGCTGGCGGAACCCTAGCCTCGCTGCTGGACAATCTGTTCGATGAGCTTCGCGACGGAGTCCTCGGCTGCGTTCCCGATCAGGTGATGGGCCGCGGCCTTCGCCTCTGGCATCGCGCCCGCGACTGCGTAGGAGTTCGGCACCTTATCGAGGAGCGTCACGTCGTTTTCCGAGTCTCCGATAAAAGCGACCTCGTCCAGCGTGACCCCAAGGCTGCCGAGAAGCGCGTCGAGTCCGTTTACCTTGCTCCAGCCAGCCGGAACAACATCGAGGAAGAATGGGACGGGCGAGGGGAAATCAAGTTCTGGGCAGGCTTCCTTGCATCGACTCCGAACGACTTCCGTCGGGGCGGAGCTGACGTTGACGAAGATGCCGGCGGTTATGACGTCACGGTTCGTGGGCACGTCTCCGAGCGCCATGTCTCTTCCGGAGTCCTTAACGACGTCCAAGGCGAATTCGTCGCCAGGCTCGACGGCGCAGAGGAACTGCTCGCAGCGCTTGCCTGTCTCATCGACATCGGCGACTAGCCAGAGTGACGTCCCCGCGTAGGGGCGTACAGCGCTATCGAGCTTGACGAGTGCCTCCGTCGAGAGCGTCTTTTTGAACACGAGTTCGCCGCTGGAGAAGACCTTCTTTCCGTTGGCCATGATGCCGGTCGAGAAACAGCGCGCGTCGCCGTCAAAGGCATCGGCCAGGTCGGCGTAGTCGCGCCCGCTTGCGGGGCCGAACGCGATGCCCGCATCGAGCGCCGAAAGAATCGCGCTGTGCGTGCGCTCCGATACGACCCTTGAGCCAAACGGCAACAGGGTCCCATCCATGTCTGCGAGGATGAGCTTTATCAAGGGGTCCTCCCGTTTCGGTCTGGGCATCGGTGCGCCGGCGTGCGTCGTCCTAGCTGTATTGCTTGTCTCCCATGAGATTCTTCGAGATGATCCTGTTAAACTCTACCGGGTCATCCCAGCAAGAGGTCAGGAAGAGGAACAGCAGCTCGATGACGAAGTTGATCGAGCTGTGCGAGAAGGCGATCTCGGTTCCGGTGATGGCCTGATCTCGCGAGATGGCTCGGATGATATGCGTGGCACGCTTCGCGAGCGGCGTATCCGGGTTGTCTGTGATCATGATGATGGGGGTGTTCGAATCCTCGGCAGAGTCGAATATGTTGACGAGGCGCTTCGAGTATCCGGACGTCGAAATGACGAGCAGAACGTCATTCTCCTTGAGGCTGGTTGCGACGGAGACCATGGCTTCGGTGGTACTGGGGCAAAACGCTCTGACTCCAACCTGCGAGAGCTTGAACGCCGCGTTTACGCCCATGTTAATCGAGTTGCCGACGCCCGCGATCAGGACGAGGTTGGCGTTGTGGAGCAGATTGACGACTGCCGAAAAGTCATCGGAGTCAATGAGCGAGGCGGTTTGGGAGAGCTCCTTGACCTTGTGAGACAGGACGTACTTGATGGAGCCCTCGACGTCGTCCAGAGTAATCCTGCCGTCCGTGGCCTTTTCTTCGCCGGATGCCCTGCTGATGGATATGCCGAGCGCCAGACGCATGTCCGAATAGGTTCGGTAGTCAAGCGTCCTTGCGAATCTCGAAACAGACGCCGGTGACGTACCGGTTTCTGCGGCGAGTTCGCGGACGGTCATCGTTGCGACATCCGACGGGTGGTCGAGCACATACGTTGCGATTGCCTTCTCCGAGGGGGATAGGCTGCTCATGACCGCGCAGATGTGGCTGAGCACATCCCCTGTCTTATCCATGGTTACTCCTTGGTCCTAGCTTGCTTTGTATCTTAGGTCAAGAGAGGTGAAAAGTAAGCAAAATGTTTCATCAGCGGTGAAATAGCGTTTCACCGCTGATTTCCTACCGTTCACGGTAAATCGGTACTTCCTCGGCGCAATCTCAGCTTGAGCTGCTATCTTATGAGTCGTGAAACAACGGCACGAAAACGATGAAACAACAGAACATTGTTTCAACGCCTCGCAACTCCGTTTCACGCTAGATGGTGAATCACTTCGAAGCCCAGACAGGCACCCGGCGAGCAAGAAGGGAGAAGCACGATGCACAACGCCAAGACAAACGCAAGCATGACTTCGCTGTTCTTCGCGAACGTACTCTACTGGGTCTGCGCGGGCGTGTACTCGCCGTTTCTCTCCGCTCACTACACGAGCCTCGGCCTCAGCGCGGCCCAGACCGGCATCCTCCTCGCGGCGACCCCGGTGTGTGCGCTCGCCATCCAGCCGCTCTGGTCGACGATCGCCGACAAGCTCGGGCGCCGCCGCGCGGTCATCGTGGCCCTCTGCCTTGCGGCGGCGGTACTCGCTCCGCTGTATTACCTGGCGTCGACGTTCGTCCCGGTCCTTCTCGTAACCTTTGCATTCTCGGCGTTTTTCTCGGGGCTCCTGCCCCTGAGCGACTCCCTCGTCATCGAGCTCGCGGATCGCTCTGGCCTGGACTTTTCTCGCATTCGCATGGGTGGCACTATCGGCTATGCCATCGTCGTCCTGATCGTCGGTCGGCTGCTCGACATGGCTCCTCAAATCCAGTTCACGGTGGTCTCCGCCGCGCTGGTGGTCTTCGCGGCTCACATGTGGCGCCTCCCCGAGGCGGGAATTCGCGCCAATGCCGCGGACGATCCCAAGGTCTCCCACGGAAAGGGCCTCCTCTCGCTGTTCACCAGCAATGAGATCGCCTTCGTCTTGGTCTTCGCCTTCATCAGTTCGGCCGCGATTGGCTTCATCGGGGCGTTCTTGGGCCGCTACGCGGTCGAGCTTGGCGAGGGTCAGAACCTCGTGGGCGTCCTGAGTGCGGTCTCCGCTGCGAGCGAGATCCCCATCCTGCTCGTTTCCTCCAAGCTGGTCAGGCGCTTCGGCGAGATGAACCTCCTGATCTTTTCCTGCTTCATGGCGGCGCTCAGGCTCGTGCTTGTGGGCACCGGCATCGTCCCGGTCATGGTCTGCGGCCAGCTGCTGCAGAGCGTGAGTTACATGACCGTCTACTACTCCTGCGTTACCTACATTGCCAACCACACTTACGAGGATTGTCGCGCTCGAGGTCAGAGCGCCTTCGCGATGGTCCAGAGCGGTCTGTCCGTCGTGGTTGCGAACCTGTTTGGCGGTTGGGCGTGCGATGCGCTCGGCACGCACGCGGGTTTCCTGGCCTTCGCCCTCGCTTCAACGATTGCTGCAGTCGCTGCTCTTGTGGCGTACGTGCTATGGCGTCGAAGCGCGGCGCCGCAGCCTGAGGGCCAGGCGGCCGCATAGGCTCCACCGCGCCTCGCAAGCGCCTGCCAGCCTCGCGCTTCGCTTCGTGTTCAACCAGCTGACGAGCTGAGAACTGTCCGATCCAATGATTATTCAGGTGAAAGGAAGACAAAGATGTCACTCATCAAGGTCAACGAGCTTCTTCAACATGCGACCGAGCACCACTATGGCGTGCCCGCGATTAACGTCATCAATACGGAGACCATCCGTTATGCGATCCAGGCCGCCGAGGATGAGCACATGCCCATCATCATCCAGTACTGGCCTGGCTTCGAGGACCACTGCGCCCTCGACATCATCGCCTTCGCCGCCCGCTATTACGCCGAGCGTGCGAGCGTGCCCGTCGCCGTCCACCAGGATCACTCCGCTGGTTACGAGATCGCCGTCAAGGGCGTCAAGGCCGGCTTCCCATCCGTCATGGTCGACGGCTCCTCACTTCCCTATGAGGAGAACTTCCAGCTCACGAAGGACGTCGTCCAGGTCGCCAAGATCTTCGACGTCGACATCGAGGCCGAGCTCGGCCATGTCGGCAACGGCTCTGACGCCAACGACTTCGTGAACAGCGACCACTACACCGACCCGAACCTCGCCGAGGAGTTTGTCGAGGGCACCGGTTGCGGCTCGCTCGCCATCGCCGTCGGCAATGCCCACGGCCCCTATGTCAAGGTCCCGAACCTCGACATGGAGCGCATCAAGGCCTGCAGGGAGGCCGTCAGCGTCCCCCTCGTCATGCACGGATGCTCCGACATCCCCGACGAGCAGCTCCAGGAGGCCGTGAACCTCGGCATGAGTAAGTTCAACATCGCCACGGAGTACTTCCGTTCCATGTACCGCGCCTTCGAGAAGGACATCAACTCCGGTAAGAACGACGGCAACGGCATAGGCCTCCTGATGGACGCCGCCCCCGACATGCGCGCGTTCGTCGTCAGCAAGATCCAGCTTCTGAACCCCAACCACTATTCGCTCTAGGAGAGACTCGATGAAGAAAGTTCTTGTCGCGTCGCACGGCCACCTCGCAAGCGGAATCAGGAGCTCGATCGGAATCCTGACCGGCATGGCGGACATGGTGGAGGCAGTTGACTGCTACGTGGACGACTCCGATTTCACCCCTCGCATCCAGGCCTTTATTGACTCGGTGGGCCCTGAGGACGAGGCCATCATCTTCACCGACATCTACGGTGGTTCCGTCTTCCAGAAGGTCGTCCTTATGGAGCCGGAGAAGCGCGGGATCGTCCACGTCACCGGTATGAACCTCGGCCTCGTGATCGAGACGCTCCTCGGCGCCGAGCCGGTCACGGCAGATTCGATCAAGCAGAGCGTCGAGCTGGCGAGGGCGACGATGCAGGTCGTCGAGCCTCCGAGCAAGGCCGCGGACAACGAGGAGTCCGAGGGAGACTTCTTTGATTAGAGAGTACTAACAAGTAGAGAGAGGAAGCAATGATTGTTCAGGTTCGAGTCGATGACCGTCTGATTCACGGACAGGTCGCCCTGGTGTGGACCAAGGAGCTCAACACCACCAGGATCATCGTCGCCAACAAGCACGCCGTGGAGAGCGACGCCCTTCGCATGACGCTTTCCATGGGTACGCCGGCGGGCCAGAAACTCCTCGTCAAGGACGTTCCGGATGCCTGCCGCATCGCGAACGATCCGCGCGCGGACTCCATGCGCATCTTCGCGCTCACCAACTGCGTGCGTGACGTGCTTGAGCTCGTTAAGGGCGCGCCGGGCAAGATTGAGGGCGTGAACGTTGCCAACGTCGGCCGCTTCGACAAGTCCGATCCGGATAGCAAGGTCGCCCTCAACTCCACGATCATGCTCAACCCGGATGAGCTCGAGGCCGCGAAGGAGCTTTGCGAGCAGGGTATTCCGGTTTTCCATCAGCTTATCCCGTCCAATCCCAAGACTCCTCTCAAGAGTCTGATCGAGGCGGCGGGGAAATAAGGGGATTTGGCCAGGCGGCCAAATGAAATGAAAGAAAGGAAGTCAAATGGTTGGGTTGGCAATAATGGCCTGGTTGACCGTGCTGATTTGCTACGGCGGCAACTGGGTTCTCGGTCAGTGCATGATCGAGCGTCCTCTCGTGGTAGGTCTCGTTGCGGGCCTCCTGATGGGCGACGTCAAGACCGGTGTCATCATCGGTGCCTCTCTCGAGGCGATCTTCATGGGCGCGGTTAACATTGGTGGCGCTATCTCCGCCGAGCCTGTTACCGCGACCGCCCTCGCCGTCGCCTTCACCGTTGGCGCTGGTATCGACCAGGGTGCCGCCATCACACTGGCCGTTCCCGTGGGCGTCGTCACCGCATTTCTCTCGATCTTCATGAACAACGTGTTCCTCGCGTTCTTCGCAGCCACCTTTGACAAGATGGCCGCCGAGGGCAACGAGAAGGGCCTCGCGCTTCAGCACTTCGTTCTCTGGTTCGTTAAGTACGCCGCCTTTGGCCTCATCGCCTTCCTCGGCGTTTACCTTGGCGCCGAGCCCGTTGCCGCCATTGTCAACCAGATTCCGGCCAATGTCATGAGCGGCCTCAACGCCGTGGGTGCCCTCCTGCCCGCCGTTGGTATGGCGCTCCTGCTCCAGATGCTGTGGAGCACCGAGCTCAGCATCTACTTCTTCTTGGGCTTTACGCTCTACCAGTACCTCGGCCTCCCGATGATCGCCATCGCAGTTCTCGGTGTCATCATCGCGGTTGCCTCCGCCCTCCGCGACAAGGAGATCTTCGATCTCACCAAGAAGGGAGTGGCCACCCAGGCCGTTTCCGACGACTCTGTAACCAGCGACGAGGAGGATTTCTTCGCATGAGCAACCTGACCAAGAATGTGAGCCCTGAAGACAAGAAGATGCTCAACAGCATTTTCCTGCGCTCCTTCTCCGTGTTCGCTTCCTGCGCCGGCGGTTCCGTCAAGGCTGGCGCCGACGGCTGGCTGTACTCCGTCCAGCCCGCGCTTAACCGCTACTACGCCGATGACCCCGAGGCTCGTGCCGACGCCATGAAGCGTCACACGACTTGGTACAACATTACCCAGAACGTCGGCACGTTCGCCATGGGCCTCGTCGCCTCCATGGAGAGGGAGAACTCGCAGCACGAAGACTTCGACACCGAGTCCATCGACGGTATCAAGGTCTCCCTGATGGGCCCGATGTCCGGCATCGGCGACGCAATCTTCTGGGGCGTCCTGCGTGTTATCGCCGCCGGCATCGGCATTAACCTCGCCATGAGCGGCTCGCCCCTCGGCGCGATCATGTTCCTGCTGATCTACAACATCCCGTCGATCCTCTGCCGATACTTCATGACCTACCTCGGCTTCAGCATGGGCACCAACTTCATCTCCGAGATGTACGAGGGTGGTCTCATGAAGCTCATCACCAAGGCGACCTCCACGATCGGCCTGGTGATGATCGGCGCCATGACCGCGGCGAACGTCCAATTCAACACGATCCTGTCCATTCCGGTTCAGGACTCCGACCCCGTCATGATCCAGACCTACCTCGACTCGATCTTCAAGGGCATCGTGCCTCTGGGACTTACGCTCGTCGTCCTCTGGCTCCTGCGCAAGAAGAACGTGAACGTCAACATCATCCTGGTCGGCATCATGGTTCTGGCGCTCGTCCTCGGCCTCGTGGGCATCGTGTAAGGCGGTTTCCGGATCATCCGAAGCCTGTTCAAGGCAATTCCTGGCGGCACGCGATCGAGGACATTCGACGCGTGCCGCCCCATTAGAAGGAGAGAATATGCGCTACACGCACCTCAAGAACTCCGACGTTGACGTCTCCCAGCTCGCCGTGGGCACCTGGGCGATCGGCGGCGACTCCTTTGGTGAGAACGATGACGCCGCCAGCATGTCCGCCATCCGCACCATGCTCGATCACGGCGTCAACCTCATTGACACCGCGCCGTGCTATGGCAACGGCGCGTCCGAGAAGGTCGTCGGCAACGCGCTCAGGGGCGTCGACCGAGAGAGCTACCTGCTCTCGACCAAGGTTGGCCTGATCACCAGCGCCGCCGGCTATGACCGCGACTCTTCGTTCAAGAACATCATGAGGGAGGTCGAGAGCTCGCTGCGCAATCTCCGCACCGACTACATCGACTTCTACTTCGTGCACTGGCCCGACGCCAAGACCCCGTTCTCCGAGACGATGTGCGCCCTCCAGCTCCTCAAGGAGCAAGGCAAGATTCGCCACATCGGCGTCTCCAACTTCACGACCGAGATGATCGAGGAGTGCGAGAAGGTCGCTCAGGTCGACGTCCAGCAGCCGCCCTACTCCATGGTCGACCGCTCCTCCGAGGACCTTATCAAGTGGGGCTACGAGCGTGGCATCGACTCCTTCACCTATGGCTCCCTTGGCGCGGGCATCCTGTCGGGCAAGTTCCGCGAGCTGCCGAAGTTCGAGGAGGGCGATGTTCGTGGCGGCTTCTACGACTACTTCCAGGAGCCCAAGTTCTCGCGCGTCCAGGAGCTGCTCAAGGTCATGGACGAGATCGCCGAGGCTCATGACAAGCCCGTGGCACAGGTCGCCGTGAACTGGAGCACCCAGAAGGAGTACGTGGGCACCGCGCTCGTTGGCGTGCGCACGGACGCCCACGCGATTCAGAACTGCGAGACGTTCGAGTGGGAGCTTTCCGCCGATGAGATGGCCAAGCTTGACGCCAAGCTTGACGAGCTGAAGATCGGCTAGCCATGGGCACCGAGGAGAGGAGGTACCCCACTTCCGAGCTTGAAGTGCTTGAGCGTGGATCTAGGGAGGTCGTGGAGCCCAACGGGCTGAAGCTCCTGCTGAAGCCCGTGCCGGGAGACGAGCGCGAGCGCGTGCTCGATCCGCGCGTCTACGCGCGCGCCCATGCGAAGCTCGCCGCCGGCCCGGCGCCGGCGGGGCCGGTGGACGTGATCGCGTGGCGCTCCGCTCCCAACAAGGAGACCCATGTCGTGAGGGGCTCGAACGTCGCCAAGAAGACCGTCGTCATGAACTTTGGCGACAGGGGCATTCCCCTGCACGTCTTCACGCCCGAGGGCCACGGGTGCGGCTCCGCCGCGCTCGTGTTCATCCACGGCGGCGGCTTCATGGTGGGCAACATTGGCCAGTACGAGAACTGCCTGCGCGACATCGCGGAGCGAACGGGCTGCGTCGCGATCTACCCGGAGTACCGCTTGTCTCCCGAGACGATGTTCCCCGGTGGTGTCGAGGACTGCGTGAAGACGCTCGACTGGCTTGTCGAGCATGCGGATGAGCTGGGTGTCGACGCGACGCGGGTCGCCGTGGCTGGCGACTCCGCGGGCGGAAGCCTGACCAACGCCGTCGTCCTCGACGGGTCCCATGCGGACAGGATCAAGCTCGTGGCCGAGCTGTATCCGCTCGTCGACGGCGGCCCTGTTCCGGAGGAATGGTCCTATGACCTCTATGAGATCGTGAACGACCAGAGGGCCGAGGCTCTGAGCAGGGTGGATCGCATCCGCAACGCCAACGACGACCTGCCAGTGATGTATACCAACGGCAATGCGGAGGAGATGCTCGACCCGAGGGTGTCTGCCCTGTTCGCGGAGGACGTGAGCGCGTTCCCCCGCACGGTCATCATCTCTTCCGAGTATGACTACCTGCGCTATCAGGACGAGCTATTCGCGAAGAGGCTGCAGGATGCGGGCGTTGACGTCACCGCGATTCGCTATCGCGGCTGCGACCACGGCTTCTTCGAGATGTACGGCGTGATGCCTCAGGCTGAGGACGTCTGCCGCGTCATCTCCGAGGAGCTTGCGAAGATCTAGGGGCTCGTCGCGGCGGCCTCCTGGACGAGTGGCGGTCCGGCGGGATGCTAGGTGCGTCCCGCCGGACCTTTGCGTTGACGGGCGCGTGCCGCTTGCCGGAGGGCGTGTGTGGGGTTCGCTTCGGCGGTGCCGGATTAACCGGGAGATGCGTTTACCGCCGCTCTTCCAAGTGAGCCCAGCAAACAAATCGCGAGTTGAGCCCCAAGGGCATCGACAAGGGCGTGGGCCTGGCGCGGGCGCTGGCGTATCTAGGTCGCACCGGCAACGCGCGCACCTTTGGCTTTGGCGATTCCGGCAACGATCTGGGTATGCTCGCCGCTGTCGAGACGGCTGTCGCCATGGGCAACGCCATGCCCGAAGTCAAGGCGCTCGCCGACTACGTGACCGACGATGTCGCACACGACGGTACCGTCACAGCGATGCAGCATTTTGGGTTGATTTAATAAATGGCCGGGTCGCCCGCAGTGGGGGCGACCCGGCCATTTGAGCTATTTTGCAATATAGAGCTTGGGATGACTGCGACTGCTCTCGATCGCCGCCGTCATGATGCTCTCGTCGTCTCCATCAACGATGATGCCGTCGAGGTCATCGATCTGCGCGGACTGATAAAAACTGGTTTTGTTGAACTTTCCCTGGTCAACCATCATGTAGCCCTGGTTTGAGTTGGTAAGGTACATATGCTTGATCATGGCCGAGAAGTCGTGCTCGACGGTAAAACCGTGGTCGGGGTGGAATCCGTCGGCACTGACAAACGCCTTGTCGGCATGTAGTTTGCTCATGCAGTCGAGCGTTAGTGCGCCCGCGAGATAGAGGTGGCCCTTGCGCACGGAGCCGCCCAGCAGCACTACCGAAGCATTGGGGAGATTGAAGCTGGCGTAGTTCGCGATTGCAAGATCGCCGGTGATAATGGTGATCTCACGCTTGTCCATGAGGGCCTTAGCGAAGTAAAAGCCTGTGGTGCCGATATCAATTACCAGAACATCGCCATCATCAACAAGAGTTGCTGCGGTTGCGGCGATGGCCTCCTTGGCCTCGACTTGGACATTGATGCGCTCCTCGGGATACGAGATTGCGTTGGAGCGAGAAAGCGATACCGCTCCGCCGCGTACGCGACGCAGCTTGCCTTCGGATTCCAACGAGATGAGGTCGTGTCGTGCGGTGACTTCCGAAACCGAAAAACGGCGAACGATGTCGGATACCGAGATATTTGGCTTTTCGGCCAGCCAATTCATGATAAATCGCTGACGCTCGGCCGGTGAAAGGTCTGAAGTAGATGCCATATGCCGCTCCTTTTGAACAAAAGGTAAAAAGATGCGCCTTTCGTAATCGAAATATAACGTATCGATATGAAAAGAACAAGGCAAATTCGAATGAATCAAAAGAACGGAATGGCATGTCATAAATGCATGCGTAGCAGATAGTTCGCACGTAAACGGGCTATAAAGAGTCTCATTCTGAAGGTGCCGCCCAAAAGAAGTACGTTCACGCCCGATATTCGACCGTTCACGGAAAGCTGACAATTGAGCTTTCGATAGCTTTTGAAATGGTTTATAAAAGAAAACCGAAAAGCTTTTGAAACAAAGAAGAAGGCTTTCGATAGCAATAGTGTTAGATGAGAAAGGACCGAACATGGCGATCAAGGTGTTTGCCGACGGCGCTAACCTCGAGGGCATGCTTGACATGCATGACAATGGCAACGTTCAGGGCTTCACGACCAATCCTTCCCTTATGAAGGCCGGCGGCGTGACCGACTACCGCGCTTTTGCCAAGACGGTTCTTGAGCACATTACTGATGTGTCGGTCTCTTTTGAGGTATTCGCCGACGACGAGGCGGGTATGGAAGCCGAGGCTCGCGAGATCGCAACCTGGGCAGACAACGTCTACGTTAAGATCCCGGCGCTCAACACCAAGGGCGAGTCCACTGCCGCGCTGGTCAAGCGCCTTTCTGCCGACGGCATCAAGGTGAATGTCACCACTATCTTTACGCCCGAGCAGGTCGACGAGTTTGTCGATGCCGTTTCTGCTGAGACCCCCTCTATTCTGTCCATCTTTGCCGGTCGCATTGCCGATACCGGCGTCGATCCGCTGCCCCTCATGGCGGAGTCCGTAAAGAAGGCTGCCGTTAAGCCTGCTGCCGAGGTTCTCTGGGCGTCTACGCGCGAGGTCCTCAATATCTTCCAGGCGGAGTCCGTTGGATGCCAGATCATTACGGTCCCCAATGCCCTTCTTGCCAAACGCAAGAATTTCGGGAAAGATTTGCTTGAGTACTCGCTTGATACGGTCAAGGGCTTTGCCCGCGACATTCAGGCGCTTGGTTTTCACATCCTGCCCGAGGAGTAGGGGACGAGCATGCTGACTGATCTTCTTAAGCCCGAGCTTGTTGCCTGCCACGTCGAGGCCTCCGACTGGGAGGAAGCGATCAGGGCATGCGGTAAGTTGCTCGTAGACGCTGGCAAATGCGACCAGAGCTATGTTGACGCCATGATTTCATCGGTTCACAAATTCGGCCCCTATATGGTCTTGGAAGAGGGCATCGCCATGCCCCACGCTCAGGCAGATGGCAATGTGAGTGAAGCGGGGATCTGTATCGTCACGCTTGACCCAGCCGTTGCGTTTGGACACGAGGATTTCGATCCGGTTCACGTGCTCGTGGGTATTTGCGCACCCGACCCCAAGGCTCATCTTGGCTGCTTGGCGGAGCTTTCGCAGATGTTTGAGGACGAGGACTGCGTTGCCAAACTCAGCGCATGCGATACGCCCGAGCAGGTTTTGGAGACCATGCGTTCATTCTTTTAGGCCTTAATGGCACGGCGATGCGTCGCCGCTTTTGGATAGACGGAAAACCGTCACGTGTAGGAGAGGAAGGTTGCCATGCATATCATCACCGTATGCGGAAACGGCATCGGGTCCAGCCTGATGCTCGCTGGCAAAGTCGAGGAGCTTTGCGAGGAGGAGGGCATCAAGGCCGACGTTGAGTCTATGGACCTGAACGGTGCTTCTTCCGCAAATCCGGACCTGTTCATCACCGTTAAGGAGCTCGCCCCCGAGCTCCACGGCAACGTTGTGATCGTTCGCAGCTATGTGAACAAGAAGAAGATCCGCGAAGACGCCCTCGAGGCAATCAAGGCGGCCGCCGCTAACGCCTAAAGCGGCACAAAAAAGGGCGGTTCCCTGTGGAAGAGGGAAACGCGCCCACGTTAGAGAGAAAGGAAGCGCAGATGCAAGCCATCCTTCCCATACTTGAGTTTATCCAATCGATTCTGACCAAGCCAGCGTGGATTATGGGTCTATTTGCCTTTGTGGGCCTTGTCGCGCTTAAGCGTCCTGCCCACAAGGTGATGACGGGCACCCTGAAGCCCATTCTTGGTTACATCATGCTGTCCGCCGGCGCCGCTGTTGTTCAGGAGAACCTTGCTCCGCTGGGTACCTTCATCGAGACCGGTTTCCACATCACCGGCGTCGTGCCCAACAACGAGGTCGTCGTTTCGATGGCTCAGAGCGTGCTCGGCGTTCAGACCATGATGATCCTGATTCTCGGCTATGTCGTGAACATTATCATTGCCCGCTTTACCAAGTTTAAGTACATCTTCCTGACGGGCCATCACAGCATGTTTATGGCCTGCCTGCTGTCTGCCGTTCTGCAGGCATCTGGCTTCCAGGATGTCCAGCTTGTCATCGTGGGCGGCATGTTCCTGGGCCTCGTGAGCGCTATGCTTCCCGCCGTTGGTCAGCGTTTCACCGAGAAGGTTACCGATGGCGATGAAATCGCCATGGGCCACTTCGGTTCACTCGCCTATTACATCTCCGCTGCAGTCGGTACGCTTTTTGCTAAGGACGCCGAGGAGAACAGCACCGAGAAGATCGAGGTTCCCGAGAAGTTCGCCTTCCTGCGCGACACTACCATCTCCACGGCTCTTACCATGGCCTTCTTCTACCTGGTTACCGCTTTCGCCGCTTACATCGCAGATCCTGCGGTCGTTACCAAGACCGCTGGCGGCGACAACGTGATTGTCTATGCCCTGACCTGCGCTCTGTCTTTCGCCGTTGGTGTCACCATCGTCTATAACGGCGTTCGTATGATCCTTGCCGACCTGGTCCCGGCTTTCCAGGGCATCTCCAACAAGCTGATCCCCGGTGCCATCCCCGCCGTCGACTGCGCCGTCTTCTTCCCCTATGCTCCCACCGCCGTCATCCTCGGCTTTGTCGCTTCCTTTATCGGTGGCGTGGTCGGTATGTTCATCGTGGGCGCTACCCTGGGCATCTTCATCATCCCGGGCATGGTTCCCCACTTCTTCTGCGGTGCTACCGCGGGCATCTACGGCAATGCTACCGGCGGTCGCAAGGGCGCAGCTCTTGGCGCTTTCGTCAACGGCCTGCTCATCACCTTTGCCCCGGCCCTGCTCCTGCCCGTTCTTGACGTCTTTGGCTTCAAGAACACTACGTTCGGCGACTTCGATTTCTCCGTCATTGGTATTACGCTTGGCCGCGCTGCCGAGGCCTTCGGTACCACCGGTGTCTACGCGATTCTCGCTGTCCTTCTGGTCGTTGCCTTCGTCCCCAACTTCATCCACACCAAGGGTGCTGTGATCAATCACGTTGAGGAAGAGTAATCCAGGCATACGTTAAGCCCTAATCGGGCGGAGCTCCGATAACCGGCTCCTACACGGAAGCGGTGACGTCTCAATCGAGGCGTCACCGCTTTTTGCTTTGGAGCGATTGTGAATATGAGCCGGCGAGGCGCTGCTTCTGTTCCGTGAACGGAATCAAACGCAATGATCGGCAAAAACGTTTTGCCGCTGGGGCGTCGATATAAAAATGGTAAATCTGCAAAACCGTTCGCCGAGAAGATAAAAAACCGCAGTTCACGCCTTGATAAACGTAGATAAAGTGTTTAGCAGTTTATCGGCCGTATGCTAACGAAAGGAATCAGGCAGATGGCAATCAAGGTGTTCGCTGACGGTGCAAACCTCGAGGGCATGCTCGACATGTACGAGAGCGGCAACGTTCAGGGTTTCACGACCAACCCGTCCCTTATGAAGAAGGGCGGCGTGACGGATTACCGCGCGTTTGCCAAAGAGGTCCTGACCCATATCACCGATGTGTCCGTTTCGTTTGAGGTCTTTGCCGATGACGTCGAGACCATGGAGGTCGAGGCCCGCGAGATCGCTACCTGGGCCGAGAACGTCTACGTCAAGATTCCGTGCGTGACCACCAAGGGCGAGTCCACAGCCGAACTAGTGCGCAAGCTTTCCGCCGACGGCATTAAGGTCAACGTCACCACCATCTTTACGCCTGCGCAGGTCGACGAGATGGTCGAGGCCGTTGACGCCGAGACGCCGTCCATCATCTCGCTCTTTGCCGGCCGTATCGCCGATACCGGCGTCGACCCCATTCCGTTTATGACGGAGTCGGTCAAGAAGGCCGCCGCCAAGCCCAACTGTGAGGTCCTGTGGGCGTCCACGCGCGAACTCATCAACATTTACCAGGCAGAGGCTTGCGGTTGCCAGATCATTACGGTGCCCAACAGCATCCTGGCCAAGCGCAAGAACATCGGGCGCGACCCGTATGAGGTTTCGCTCGATACCGTGCGCGGCTTTGCCAAGGATATCGCCGCTTTGGGCTTCCATATCCTGCCGTAACGCGAACACTGGCTGCGCCGCGGGTTGTTCGCCCCGGCCTTTCCTTTCCCTATCGCTCACGCGCTTCGCGAGGGTCGCGCTGGGCAAAGGAAAGTCCGGGGCTGCCGACACGAGCTTGCCAGTAGGTTGGTGATAGGCTTCCATATCCTGCCGTGGACAAAGGTACCCCCGCCTGCGCCGTGCAAAATTGAGAGTATTCAGCAAGGTAAAGGCTTTTACCAGCTGGTTGAAGCACGGAACAACCCCCGTTTTGGCTCTGATGACGCTAAAACGGGGGCTGTTTTTGACGTTATTGTCTCTGAGGGGCGTTCGGAGCGGCGGAAATTGCAGAATACTCGCGATTTTGCACGTTGCTACAGGGGGTACCTTGCTTTGACGGTTTACTTCCCCTGCACCATGGTGAGGGAGATTTTCTTGCGGTCGCGATCGACCTTTTCGACCCACACCTTTACCGTGTCGCCGACGCGCACCACGTCGCTGGGGTGCTTGACGAAGCGGCTGGCCAGCTTGGAGATGTGCACGAGGCCGTCCTGGTGCACGCCCACGTCGACAAAGGCGCCAAAGTCGACGACGTTGCGCACCGTGCCCTTGAGTTCCGTGCCGGGTTCCAGGTCATCGATGGAAAGCGCCGAGCGGCTAAAGACCACCTCGGGCGCGTCGTCGCGCGGGTCGCGCCCGGGCTTCTTGAGCTCGTTGACGATGTCGATGAGCGTTAAGGTGCCGCAGTCCAGGTCGCTTGCCAGTGCCGAGATGCTGCCCAGGCGGCGCTCGATGTCGGGCACGCCGCCACGGCTGAGCTCGCTTGCCGCTACGCCGGCGCGCTCCAGGACGGCCGTGGCCACCTCGTAGCTCTCGGGGTGGACGCTCGTCGCGTCGAGCGGGTTCTTGCCGCCGCTGATGCGCAAAAAGCCGGCTGCGTTGAGATATGCCTTGGGTCCCAGTTTGGGGACCTTCTTAAGCTGGCGGCGATCGGTAAAGGCGCCGTTTTCCTCGCGGTAGGCCACGATGTTTTTGGCTACGCTCGGCGTGATGCCCGATACATATCCCAGCAGGCTTGCGCTTGCGGTGTTCACGTCGACGCCCACACGGTTGACGACGTCCTCCACCACGTGGCCCAGGGTGCGCGAAAGCTCGGCCTGGTCGAGGTCGTGCTGGTACTGACCCACGCCGATGGACTGGGGCGGAATCTTGACGAGCTCTGCCAACGGGTCCTGCAGGCGGCGGCCCAGGCTCATGGCGCCACGCACGGTGACGTCCAGGTCGGGATACTCCTGGCTGGCGAGCTCGGAGGCGGAGTACACCGACGCGCCGGCCTCGTTGACGATGGTGTATCGCAGCCCAGGCGCCTGCTCGGCGATGAACTCCGAGACGACTTCCTCGGTCTCGCGGCTGGCGGTGCCGTTGCCGATGACGATGGTGTTGACGCCGTCCTTCTTGACGAGGCGGGCGAGCTCGCGCTTGGTGCCGGCGACGTCGTGGCGCGGCTTGGTGGGGTAGACTACGCCGTGGTCGAGCAGCTTGCCGGTCTCGTCCATGACGGCGACCTTGCAGCCGGTGCGGTAGCCCGGGTCGAGCGCGAGCACGCGTGCGCCGCGCACGGGGCGCGCCGAGAGCAGGCCCTCGAGATTCTTGGCAAAGACGTTGATGGCCTCGGTCTGGGCGCGAACGGTGAGCTTGGCGCGGGCCTCGCGCTCCAGCGAGGGAGCCATGAGGCGCTTGTAGCCGTCGGCGATGGCGGCGTCGAATATGGGGGCGAAGACGCCCTGACGTCGGGGCCAACGGCTACCGAGGCGCGCCGTGGCGGCAGCGCCGTCGACGTTCACGCGCACGCGGAGCTTGCCCTCACGCTCACCGCGGTCGATAGCCAGCACGCGGTGGTTGGGGATGCGGCGCAGGGGCTCGTCATAGCTGTAGTACGGCTCGTAGGGGGTCTTCTCGGCGGGGTCGGTGGCCTCGACGACGATATCGGCGGTGTTTTGCGTAAAGGCGCGCAGATCGGCGACGTTCTCCGGGTCCTCGGCTACCGTCTCGGCCACGATGTCCGCCGCGCCGGCGAGCGCCTTCTCGGGCGTCTCGAAGCCGGCTTCCTCGTTGACGTAGGCCGCGGCGGTATCGAGCGCGCTGCCCTTGGCGGATGCCTGCATGATGATCATGTTGGCAAGCGGCTCCAGGCCTGCCTCGCGGGCCTTCTGTGCACGGGTCATGCGCTTTTTGCGGTAGGGCTTGTAGAGGTCCTCGACACGCTGGAGCTGCGTGGCCTCGCGAATCTGCTGCTCGAGCTCGGGCGTGAGCTTGCCCTGGGCGTCGATGAGCAGAATGACGTCCTCTTTGCGCTGCTCAAGATTGCGCAGGTAGGAAAGACGCTCGTCGAGTGCGCGCAGGGCGACGTCATCCATGCCGCCCGTGGCTTCCTTGCGGTAGCGCGAGATAAAGGGGATGGTGTTGCCCTCGTCGATGAGCTTGACGGCTGCCTCGATGTTGGCGGCCTTAAGGTTGAGCTCGCGGGCGAGCTGGGCGATAAGATCCATGGGACTCCTTGCGTTTAAGGTGCGTTTGCAGCACAGGGCTACCAAGGATACCACCTGCCACTTCGCTCAAAAAAGACTGTTTTGGCGCGGAACTACGAAAGTGGCCTATCTACTACGTTTGAACCGTGTGGGTCGACCATCCCCCGGTTTTCCGAAAATGCGCAACCCGTCTACCTGCGGTTTATATTCCGCGAAATATGGCATGGTTGAGGGTGATCGGTTAAACGTAGTAGATAGGCACATTTCATGGCGAGCGAATCAAGCTGAGGTGCAAAAAGCCCCCCGTCTCAGAAAAATCGTCAGCGAAGTAGCAAAAAGCCCCGCGGGCAGGAGGCTGCTCGCGGGGCAAAGAAGAGGGGCTTGTTGGTGGCGGACCGAAGGGTTCGGCATGGGGTTTCTGCCGCGGTCTGCCCTAAGGCATTACAGCTCGACGAGCTGGCCGGTCTCGGCGGCCTCCTTGATGGCGTTGAGAAGCGTGAGCGTCTTGACGTTGTCGGCGGGGGTCACGACGGGCTCGACCTCGCGGCGGACAACCTTCACAAAGTGCTTGAGCTGCATCTTGTGCGGCAGCGCCGGGTCCACGGCCGGGATCTCCATCTGCAGCGGCTTGTGCCAGTTGGAGGCGCCGTCGTAGGAGAACTGGTGCAGGCGGGGCAGCGAAAGAGCGCCCAAGGTTCCGCCGATAAAGTAGGCGTCGGCGTCGAAGGGGCGGTACTGCGGGTCCTCGCGAGCGGTTGCCTCCCAGTTCCAAGGGCTGGCGGTGGCGTCGGAGATGGTCATGCTCGCGAGCGCGCCGTCGGCAAAACGGACGTTGACCACGGCGGAGTCCTCGGTCTCAAAACCGCGGGCGGCGCTGGACTGCATGCCCTGGACGGCGACGGGCTCGCCCAGCAGGTAGCGGAGCAGGTCGACGTCGTGCACAAGGTTGACCAGGATCGGGCCGGCACCTTTCTTGCGGCGCCACTCGACATCGAAGTACTCGTCATTCTTATAGATCATGTAGTGGAAGCTCGACACGGTGAGCTTGCCCAGTTCGCCGGACTCGATGATCTCCTTGGCCTTGTTGACGAAGGGGTTGTGGCGACGGTGCTGGCCCACGAGCACGGGCACGCCGGCGGTCTCGGCCTCGGCGGCGAAGGCCTGGGCATCCTCGAGGTCGTTGGAGATCGGCTTTTCGACCAGCGGCACGATGTTGCGCTTCACGGCCTCGCGGGCAACGCCCAGATGCAGGTCGTTGGGGGTGGCGATGATGACGGCCTCGGGCTTGACCTCGTCCATCATCTGGGCGGGATTGGTGTAAAACGGCACGCCGGCGGCCTCGGCCGTGGCGCGGGCGCCCTCAAAGGCGTCGGCGATGGCGACGAGCTCGGCCTCGGGCTCCTCGGTGACAAAGCGGATGTGGTTGCGGCCCATGGCGCCGGCGCCGATAACGGCAATGCGGACGGGATTGAGCTCAGACATTTCGACTCCTTAATACTGGTGACCGGTGGAATGCGGCAAGAGGACGGCCCTTGCCGCGTCAAGCAAAACTAGGCGGACTTCTTCTTGCTGTCGGAGACCATCATGTAGACGGTGAGCACGACGGCGATGGCGGCGATCACGATGGCACCGTAGAAGGACTGCTGGTAGGCGGCGCTGCCGGCCTCGGCGTGATACAGCACGGCGGTGATGGGCTGGCTGATCCAGGTGGAAGCGGCGTAGCCCAAAAACATGATGCCGTAGTTGACGCCGATGTTGCTGGTGCCAAAGGCGCCACCGGTGAGCGGCGGGTAGATGACGAGCAGGGCGCCAAAGCTAAAGCCGAGCAGGGCGAGCGCCACGAAGAACATGCTCTGCGTAAAGCTCATCGACATGATGACGAGCGCGACGATGGTGACGACAAGGCTGATGAGCAGCGACTTATAGGCGCCGAGCTTGTCGATGATCTGGCCAAAGGACAGGCGACCGACCAGGTTGGCGCAGGTGTTGACGGAGACCACCACACCGCCGAGGGCGACGGCCGCGGCGCTCGTGGGGTCGGCGAAGAGCTGGACGGCGGCGATGGAGGCAACCTTGCCGACGAGCAGGGTGCCCGCGGTGGCGGCAAAGGCGAAGGTGACGATGAGGACCCAGAAGCGCGGGGTCTTGACCATCTCGCCCGGGGTGAGGTCGCCGAAGGTGCCGGCATGTGCGCCACCCTTGGGGGCCTCGAAGCCCTCGGGCAGCCAACCGGCCTCGGGGGCCTTCAGGAACAGGGCGGAGGCGGCGATCATCACAAAGAAGATAACGCCGAGTGCCTTGAGGGCGCCAAAGATGCCGAGGCTCGGGATGAGCAGCGAGGCGAGCACCGGGGACAACACGGCGGGGCCGGCGGTCGAAGCGGCCAGGGTGATGCCGGAGGCGAGACCCTTCTTGTCGATGAACCACTTTTGGCCGGTGGTGAGCGCCGGGTTGTAGCCCAAGCCGTTGCCGACGGCGGCGACGAGCGAGAACCACAGGTAGAACTGCCACGGCTCGGTGACGGTGCCGGACATGAACCAGCCCACGCCGTAGCACACGGCGGCGGCGATTACGACGTTGCGCGGGCCGATCTTATCGGAGATGCGGCCGGCGAAGATGCCCGTCACGGCCATGATGGTCTGGAAGACCGGGAAAGCCCAGGTAAGGGCGCTCGACCACTCGGGGTAGACGGCGAGCAGGTTCTTGCTCACGACGGAATACAGCGCGATGGAGCTGATGAAGAACATGGTGACGCACGCGGCGGAAAGCACGACGGCGCGACCCTTGTTGGAGTTGGTGGAAGCCATTGGACTCTTTCTAATCGATACGGGGGAGGAGCGGGCGTGTTCGCGAGGTCTCCCTGTCAGGTTGGTTTACTGGTCAGTCGGCTTTGCGACGCCGGACTCATCGGACCAGAGCTCGACACCCTTGTTCTTAAGGTAGTTGTCGGCATAGGCGCGACGGCCGCCGGGCTTGGCGGTGAGGTCGCCCATCATGTTGGAGAAGCCGCCATCGACCTTGATGGCGTCGCCGGTGGTAAAGTCCGAGCGCTTGGACGCCAGGAACATGACAGCGTTGGCGATATCGCTGACCTCGCCGATGCGGCGCGTGGCGATCAGGCGGCTGCGGCTCTTCTCGACCTCGGGGTCGGCGTAAAAGCTCGCCGACATGGGGGTCTTAACAAAGCAGGGCTCGACGCAGTTGGAGCGCACGCCGTAGGGACCCCACTCGGCAGCGAGCATCTTGGACATCATGTTGACGCCGGCCTTGGTGGAGCTGTACACGCCCGAGAACGTCTCGGGGGAGTGGCTGGCGACGGTCGAGATGTGCACCAGGCGACCCTGCCCGGCCTTGATCATCTCGCGACCAAAGCGCTGCGAGGTGATGAAGTAGCCGGTGAGGTTGACGTTGATGACCTCGTTCCAGTCGGAGAGCGGCAGGTCCTCCATGGCTGCGAAGCGCAGGATGCCGGCGGTGTTGACGAGAACGTCGACGCGGCCGAAGTCGGCGATGCTGGCGTCGACGGCGGCCTGAACCTCGGCCTCGTCGGTGGCGTTCATCTTGTAACCCTCGGCGTGGATGCCAAACTCGGCGGCGAGGTCGGCGGCTGCGGCCTTGACCTTTTCCTCGTCCAGGTCGAGCAGGACGACGTTGGCGCCGTTGCGGGCGAACTCGCGGCAAATCTCGACGCCCATACCGCCGAGCGCGCCAGTCACGGCGCAGACATCGCCCTCGAGCTTAAGCCAATTGCTCATAGGAACTTCCCTTCTTGTGCCTCTCGGTGGGTCGCTCCCATTAACCGACCCACGTGGTTTTCGCTGGTTATCGTATGCTTTGCATTTGCGCAGGTGAATTGCATATTTGTTAGAATGGCGTTAACCGTAGGTTTACACTGTGCGATGCAGTTTATTCTCAATTGAGCGCGTGACCTGCGAAAACGACCCTCTGCGGTGCTGTGGGCCCGCGCGTGCGAAAACGGGAGATTGACGTGTACGATCGACGACTTGAGGCCATATCGGCCGCCGCGGAGCTAGGAAGCTTCTCGCGTGCGGCGGCAAAATTGCGCGTGTCGACCCCGGCGCTCGTCAAGCAGGTGTCGGGTTTCGAGGCCGAGTTTGGTATCACGCTGTTCGAACGCTCGCACTCGGGCGTCAAGGTGACGCCGGCGGGCGCTCTGCTGGTGGACGACGCACGCTCGATCATGCGGCAGTCCGAGGATGCGTTGCGCCGTGCCCGACGCGCGGCGGGCGATGGCGGTGCCGTGCGCCTGGGTGTGTCGATGATGTGCCCGGGGCGCCAGACGCTGTCGATGTGGTCGGGCATCCACGATCTGGAACCGTCTCTGCGATTTGAGATCGTGCCGGTAAGCGATCTCTATGACGAGCGCGAATCCGTCATGCGCAGCTTGGGCCGCGAGGTCGATGTGGTGCAGTCGAGTTTTTCTACCCCGCGCTGGGGCGACGCCTGCCAAAAGCTTCGCATCGTTAACGTGCCGTTTTATATCGACGTGCCGCGCACGAGCCCGCTGGCGCGCAAGACACGCATTACGGTCGCCGACTTGGAGGACATGCGCCTGCGCGTGCTCCGCCACGGCAACGACGCTATGGACAGCCTGCGTATCGATCTTTTGGCAGACGGCGGCGTGGACGTGATCGATGTGGATAACTTCGACTTTGCGCTCTTTAACGAAGCCGAGGAAAAGGGTGACGCGGTGCTCACCTGCGGCGCATGGTCGGGGGTGCACCCGGCCTTTGTGGGCGTGCCGTTCCTGTGCGGCCGCGAGGTGCCGGTCTTTCTACACTACCCGCTCGAGCCAACCCTCCAAGTACAAAAATTCGTCAACGCCATGGCCCAACTCCTCAACTAGTTCATTTGGGATGAGTAGTCTTTTTGGGACGGGGCTTTTTTAGCTACCCAATCTGGTGCCGTCGAAGCATGACGCCGTATTTGGCACAGGGTAGCTAAAAAGCCCCGTCCCAAAAAGACTAACAAAACGAGGCCCTGGTCAAACGGCCAGGGCCTCACCAACTTTTATTCTGTTTTAATGACGGGTTGATTGCGTGCAGGAGGTCTCCCAGGCGGGCCGGGGTGTAACTTCCGCGCGCAGTTTCGCAGCGAAGCGAGAATGTTTGAGCACGGAGGTTGCACCCCGGCCCGCCTGGGAGACCTCCGTGGAACAAACCTGCCTACTCCAGCTCAAACGCACCCGTGTACAGCTGGTAGTAGTACCCGCGCTTGGCAATCAGCTCGTCGTGGTTGCCGCGCTCGATGATGCGGCCGTGGTCCAGGCAGATGATCGCGTCGGAGTTGCGCACGGTGGAAAGGCGGTGCGCGATGACAAACGTCGTGCGGCCCTCCATGAGCTTATCCATGCCCGCCTGCACGATGGCTTCGGTGCGGGTGTCGATGGAGCTCGTGGCCTCGTCCAGAATCATTGCCGGCGGATCGGCGACGGCGGCGCGCGCGATCGAAATCAGCTGGCGCTGGCCCTGCGACAGCTGGGCGCCGTTGCCGGTGAGCATGGTGTCGTAGCCGTCGGGCAGGCGGGTGATAAAGTCGTCCGCGCCCGCGAGCTTGGCTGCCGCGATGCACTCCTCGTCGGTCGCATCCAGGTTGCCGTAGCGGATGTTGTCCATCACGGTGCCGGTGAACAGGTTCACGTCCTGCAGTACCACGCCCAGCGAACGGCGCAGGTCGGACTTGCGAATCTTGTTGACGTTGATGCCGTCGTAGCGGATCTTGCCGTCGGCGATGTCATAGAAGCGGTTGATGAGGTTGGTGATGGTCGTCTTGCCGGCACCGGTGGCACCGACAAACGCGACCTTCTGGCCCGGCTTGGCAAACACGGACACGCCGTGCAGCACCTCGTGGTCGGGCGTGTAGCCAAAGTCGACGTTGTCCATGACCAGGTCGCCGCGCAGCGGTACGTACTCGATCTCGCCGGTTGCACGGTGCGGATGCTTCCATGCCCACATGCCAGTATGGTGGTCGGCCTCCTCGAGCTCCCAGGTCTCGGGGTTTACCTGCGTGTTGACGAGCGTCACGTAGCCTTCGTCGGCCTCGGGCTCCTCATCGATGAGCTCAAAGATGCGGTCGGCGCCGGCCAGACCCATGACCACGGCGTTGATCTGCTGCGAGATCTGGCCGATCTGTCCGCAGAACTGCTTGGTCATGTTAAGGAACGGCACCACGACGGCGATCGACAACGCCATGCCCGAGATGCTCAGGTTGGGCACGCCCAGCGCCAGGAAAATGCCGCCGGCAAGGGCCACCAGCACGTAGAGCAAGTTGCCCAGGTTCATAAGGATGGGCATGAGGATGTTGGCGTACATGTTGGCCTTCTGTGAGACCTCGAAGAGCTTTTCGTTGCGCTCGTCAAAATCAGCCTCGGCGGCAGACTCGTGGCAGAACGCCTTGACGACTTTCTGGCCGTTCATAACTTCCTCGATATGGCCCTCGACCACGCCGAGTTCGGTCTGCTGCGCAATGAAGAAACGCGCGGAGTTGGAGCCGAGCAGCTTGGTCATAAAGGTCATAAAGGCGACGCCGGCGATGATGACCAGGCACATCCACACGCTGTAGTACAGCATGATAAAGAACACCGTGACGATGATGATGATCGTCATGAGCAGGTTGGGCAGCGACTGACTGATCATCTGGCGCAGCGTATCGATGTCGTTGGTGTAGTGGCTCATGATATCGCCGCGCTGGTGCGTGTCGAAGTAGCGGATCGGCAGGTCCTGCATGCGGTTGAACATCATCTCGCGCAGCTTCTCCAGCGAGCCCTGCGTGACGATAGCCATGGCGCGGTTCCAGAAGAGCGAGGACAGGACACCGACGCCGTAGATGCAGGCGAGGGTGGTCACGAGCTGCAGAATCTTGGGCTGTGCGGCTTCCCAATCGCCCGACTGCCACGATTCGCTAATAATCTGCAGGGCGCTCTGCAGGAAGGTCGCGCCGATGGAGTTGATGATGGCGCAGAGCACCACGCCGGCGACGACAAGGGGCAAAAGCACGGGATAGAAGCCAAAGAGCGTCTTGATGAGGCGCGACATGGTGCCGCCCTTACGGTTGAGCGCGCGCTCGGCGGTCGTTGCCTTACTCATGTGCCTCGCCTCCTTCCTGGGTCTGAGCTTGCGTTGCGGATGCCTCGGCGTCGGCCTCGACGGCCCCTTCGCCCTCGGCAGACATCTTGTTTTGCGAGGTAAAGGTCTCGCGGTAGATTTCGCTCGTCTTAAGCAGCTCATCGTGGTTGCCGATCTGCGCGATACGGCCGCCCTCCATGACGATGATGCGGTCTGCGTCCTGCACGGAGCTGATGCGCTGGGCGATGATGAGCTTGGTCGTGTTGGGCAGATAGCTTGCCAGCCCTGCGCGGATCTTGGCGTCGGTCTTGGTGTCGACGGCGCTGGTGGAGTCGTCCAGGATTAAGATCTTGGGGCGACGCAGCAGGGCACGCGCGATGCACAGGCGCTGCTTCTGACCGCCGGAAACATTGGAGCCGCCCTGCTCGATCCAGGTGTCATAGCCCTTGGGGAAACCGTCGACAAACTCGTCGGCGCAGGCCAGATGCGCTGCCTCGCGGACTTCCTCGTCGGTGGCGTTCGGGTCGCCCCAACGCAGGTTCTCGGCGACGGTGCCGCTAAACAGCACGTTTTTCTGCAGCACCATGGCGACCTGGTGGCGCAGCGCGTCCAGGTCGTAGTCGCGCACGTCCACGCCGCCCACGCGCACAGCGCCTTCGGTGGTGTCGTACAGGCGGGCGATGAGGTTAACGAGCGTGGACTTGGCCGAGCCGGTGCCGCCGATGATGCCGATGGTCTCGCCGCTCGTAATGTGCAGGTCGATATCGTCGAGCGCCTGGCGCTTCGCATGCTTGGAATACTTAAAGCTCACGTGGTCAAAGTCGATGGAACCGTCGGCAACCTCGAGCACGGGCTCGGCGGGATCGGCGATCGTGGGCTCGGCGGCCAGCACCTCGGCAATGCGGTGTGCCGATTCGTCGGCCATGGTCACCATGACAAAGATCATCGACAGCTGCATCAGGCTCATGAGAATCTGGAAACCATAGGTAAAGGTCGAGGAGAGCTGGCCCACGTCGAACAGCGTGCCCTGGCTCGTGATGATGAGCTTGGAGCCCAGGTAGATGATGACGACAAACGCGCCGTTGACGCAGATGTTCATCATGGGGTTGTTAAAGGCGAGCAGCTTCTCGGCGCGGGTGAAGTCCATCTGGACGTCGCGCGCGGCGGTCGCGAACTTCTCCTTCTCAAAGTCTTCGCGCACATAGCTCTTGACCACGCGCATGCCGGTGACGTTTTCCTCGACGGACTCGTTAAGGGCATCGTACTTGTGGAACACGCGCGAGAAGATGGGGCGCACCTTAAAGATGATAAAGAACAGTCCAAAGCCCAGCAGCGGAATGATGACCAGGTAGACCATGGCGACGCTGCCGCCCATGATAAACGCCATGGTAAAGGCGAAGATCAATACCAGCGGCGCGCGCACGGCGATACGGATGATCATCATAAAGGCCTGCTGCACGTTGTTGATATCGGTGGTCAGGCGCGTGACGAGCGAGGAGCTCGAGAACTCATCGATGTTGGCAAAGCTGAACGTCTGGATCTTGTAGAACAGGTCGTGACGCAGGTTCTTGGCGAAGCCGCAACTCGCATGGCTGCAGGTGACGCCTGCCGCGGCGCCAAAAGCCAGCGATGTCAGCGCGATGAGCACCAAAAGGCCCGCGGTGGGAAGCATCTCGGCTACGGTGGCGCCGTCTTTGATGGCGTCGATCAGGTTGGCGGTGATAAATGGAATCAGCATCTCGCAGAGCACCTCGCCAAGCACGAGCAACGGCGTGGCAACGGTGACTTTCATATAGTCGCGGATGCTGCCCATGAGGGTTTTAATCATCCAGTTCCTCCCAGGTTACACGGATTTTCTCGAGCATTTCGGCGAGCTGCTCGCGCTCGTCGTGGGTGAGGGCACTAAAGGCTTGCTCTCTAAAGCGAATGCGGGCCGCCTGGTCGATGCGGGCGTTTTCCCGGCCGGTTTCGGTCAGGCGAATGGTGAGCTGCCGTCGATCCTTGGGGTTACGGCTGCGCTCGATGAGGCCGTTGAGCTCGAGCTTGGACAGGATCTCGGAAAGCGATCCCGGCTTGAGGTCAAAGTGCATGCCGAGCTCCTGCTGCGACATCTCGCCGCCGGGTTGCTTGGCCAGCAGGCAGATGATGGGCGCCTTGCCGGACACGCCTCCGCCATGAAAATGCATGTAATGGCCGCAAAAGCCCAGGCCATTGAGGATGCGCTTGGCAAGCTTGTCTTCCGAGCCAACCGCTTCGGGTACATCAGCCGGCTGTGACGGGTCGCCGCCGGGTTCGTGCGGATAGACGAGTGGTTCAACACACATATCTAAGCTTCGCTCCTTTCTTTAGTTAGGTAGTGGAATTGTTTTGTGCCTAACCAATTTAGGAGCGTGAGAAATGAATGTCAAGGTACCAAACTAGTGGTTACGCGGTTTTACCAAACCGCGTAACGGCTCGACGCTGCAAACGCTCCCTGCGCTAAACTTAGTCGCACTATGGCGCTGCTGCGCCACGCCCAATCCAAGGGGGACTTTCATGAAGAACACTCAGCTGCTGCTGATCAACGATATGTGCGGTTACGGCAAGGTTGCGCTTTCCGCCATGCTGCCGGTGCTGTCGCACATGGGCTACCGTATCCATAACCTGCCGACGGCGCTCGTTTCCGACACGCTCAACTACCCCAAGTTCTACATCCACGACACCACCGAGTATGTGCGCCAAAGCCTCGCTGTCTGGGAGGAGCTCGGCTTTGAGTTCGACGCTATCTCGACCGGCTTTATCGTGACCGAGGAAGAGACGCGCATCATTTCGGACTTCTGCCACCGCCGCGCGCAAAAGGGCACCAAGGTGTTCGTCGACCCCATTATGGGCGATAACGGCAAGCTCTATGCCGGCGTGCCCGAGTCCACGATTGGCCTCATGCGGCACCTGCTGGAGTGCGCAGACTACGCGGTGCCCAACTACACCGAGGCCTGTCTGCTCACCGATACGCCTATCGCCGAGCAAATTACGCCCGACGAGGCCCGTGCTCTTGTGGATGCCGTGCGTGTCCTGGGCGCCAAGTCGGTGGTCATTACGAGCGCTGTGGTCGACGGTGCGAATGTCGTCATCGGCTACGACCATGTGGCGGGGGAGTACTTTACGATTCCCTTCGAGCTGATTCCGGTCTACTTCCCGGGCACGGGCGACACGTTCTCGGCAGTGCTCGTCGGCCGCGTTATGGCCGGTTGGAGCCTGCAGTGCGCGACGAGCGATGCCATGCGTGTGGTAGCGGAGCTCATCGAGCGCAATGCCGACCAGGAGGATAAGTCCGCCGGCCTTCCCATCGAGGCCTGCCTGGATGTGATTGACCATGAGTAACGCCGACGAGAGCAGCACCGAGGCGGCGGACGAGAACAAGCCGCTCGGTGCCCCGCGCGGCAGGCGCCCACGTATTCGTATTAGCTGCGTGGACCAGCTGGGCACATGCCGCTGCCATCACGGGCACAAGCCGGGTGACGTCTTCGACTTCGACCGCGACCGCGGCAAGATGTGCGCCATGGCCTGCCATGTGGGCTTTCCCTATATCGATATCCTGCGCTATGGCGGAACCGTGCCTGGCAACGAGCCTGGTACGGCAAAGTTCTGCTGCCCCGAGCTCGATACGCTGAACGTCTGGCTCGCTGAGGTTGTCGACGAGTAATCGAGCGAATCAATCGAGCGAGGTTTTTCTCCCGTTTAGAGCGCGCTTGAACGCTCAAAGTGGGAGATCATCCACGCTCGTTTTATGCCGATGGCGTGGCACGTGCGTCCGCGTGCTCGCTTGCCTATAACTGCTCGAGCATAGCGGTGCAGCCGGCGAGCACATCGCGGTAGGTGGCATCGAAGTTGCCGGTGTACCAGGGATCGGCCACGTCGCCGGGACGATCGGTCCAATCGAGCAAGCGCGTAATCTTGCCGTCGGGGTCGTCGCCAAAGATGCGACGCAGGCCACGCGCGTTCTCAGCATCCATATAGACAATGTGATCCCAGTCGCCATACTCCGCGCGACGCACCTGGCGCGCACGGTGGGCAACGACAGGAATCCCGACTTCACGCAGCTTGGCAACGGTACCGTGGTGTGGCGGGTTGCCGATCTCCTCAGTTGAGGTCGCTGCAGAATCGATGACAAACTCGCCCGCGCGCCCAGCGCGGCGCACCAGCTCGGTAAACACCGACTCAGCCATCGTCGAGCGGCAGATGTTGCCATGGCATACGAACATGATTCTGTGCATCCTTGGACTTCCTCTCATATATCAGGATTTCCGCAGGTGATAAATGCTGTTCGTATGTCATCGCCCAGTCGCGGAATCCCGAATCGACTCGTGTATGAGCGGATATTTTCCGCCGCAAAAGTTGTAAATTCGGTTGTAAACCTCGCGGATTTACAACTTCGTACACTTTAGCTTACGCGGCACCATCCGTCATGCGGAGCATGTCGCCCCTCACGTCCTCGAATCCAAGGTGGGTGTACGTGTTGTATGTCACGCTAATGTCCGAGTGCCCCATGATGTACTTGAGCTTCGCGGGGTCCATCCCCTTGCGAGCCATCTTGGAGCAGAACGTGTGTCGGCATACATGCGGGGTAATCTTGGGAAGCCCCTTCTTGTAGATGCTATTGTGCTTGCGGAGGGAGAGCTGGAAGTACTTCTCCCAGTGCATCGCAACCTTCGGCATGTCGTTTTTGTCTAGAAGCAGGAATCCGCTCACTCCGTTAACGACGGGCTCGACAGGTGGGTTGGCACGCTTTTGAAGGATTGCCTTGAAGCATTCTTTGACTTCCTCGGACATGGGTACGTATCGCTCGCCGCTTTTCGTTTTGGGGCGTTCGATGTAGTACCTCATATCGCTGCCCCTCTGCAGCTGCTTGTTGACGCGGATGCTTCCGTTTTCGAAGTCGAGGTCAGATTTTGTGAGGCCGCAGAACTCCGAGATGCGCAGCCCCGTGTTGAAGAGGATGTAGAACGCTTCATAGTATCGCGAGTAATGCTTATCTCCCTTGATGAAATCGAGGAACCTGCGCTCGTCCCGTGGGGACAAGGCCTCGCGCGCAATGGAGTCATTGACGAGTACGGTGGCAAGCTCGAAGTTGAACGGGTTGCGCCTGATGAGGTCGTCTTCCTCCGCTAGCTGGAAAGCTGGGCGAAGCACTCCTCGAATGCAATGAATCGCGCTGTAGCTTTTCCCGAGTTCGCCTTGAAGATAGATGAGCCAATTCTTCGCGTCGAGCGTCGTTACATCGCCGATCTTCCTGCTTCCGAACTCGTCCTTGGCGAGAAAGTTCATAACCGTCTTATAGCCCGCGCGCGTAGTCGGGCGCACCGCCGTCTTGGTCGCGACGTACTTTTCAACCAATTCGAGAACGGTCATCCCGTTTGGTGCAACGCGGTCAAACAGATCGCGTTGCACCTGCTTCTCGATTTCGCGGAGGCACGGCCCCGACTTTTTGCCCTTGGGAGGGAGGTCGTGCGTGGTAAGCGTCCACGAGTACTTGTACTTCGTCTTGCCTTTCACGTCTTTGAACTTGAAATAGTACTGGCCGTTCGGGCGCTGCCCCTCTCCTTGGCGAAGGATGCGCCCCTTGCTGTCTTTCCTCGTGGGCACTCTTGTCATCTCCTCTCCTTATGGATGTGCCCCGATGCTGCTTCGCTGGTGCATCGGGGCACATAATTGCTAGTGGTACGGGCTGCGCGGGATTGCTTTCGAGAACCCTAGCGACGATTCGTGTTCCAATACAGCAGATCGCTTACAAAGTAATAGCGATGAGATGAGTCATAGCAGTGACGAAGATGCGCAGGCCCGATGCCATCACCGCTGTCTACCATCAACTGCAAAAGCCTGGTTGCCCCAAGAAACTTCTTTGCCTCCTCTTCGTCAACGACCAACATGGCATTTTCGAGCATGCTGTACACAGGGTTCTCAGACGCATCCCGAACACTTGTCTCCTTGCTCATTCGAGCCTCCTTTTCAATCGGCGTTGCTTGCAACGCAATTTCAATTCGACCCGAGAGTACCCGCACCGTTGCGCATCAGCAAATCGAGAAAACCCTGATAAATCAGTATTTTTGTTTGCATCCGTTCATAAATGAGGAGAAAAAAGTCAGTGCTATATTTCGAGATTCACGGGGTCTCCATACGCATGCCCTTCGCCCGTGCGCATCTCGCTTCGCTCGATGCTCGTGGGTTTATTTGTATGAAGTACGCGGGCGTTGGGCATGGGACTGTCGGCTATGCCGACCGCAGCGCACGCTGCGTCAGTCCCCCTTATGCCCTTTTGCCTTTTTTGCCCCCGAAGCGTATAGCGGAGGGAGCCAAGGCGATTTCTCCTGATATATGGCGTGAAACGCTGTAGAAAACAAGGCATGTTTTAGGGGTTGGATCTGTCGAAGATTGCGACAGTTGTAGAAAGCGCTTCGAAAAGCCCCATAAACGGGGCGATCTTCTCGGAGGATTTTCTACAAGTTCAGGCGTAAAGTGACGACGTGTAGAAAGCGCGTCTTGAGTGCGCGCGGAGCAAAAAATAAAGGGCGCAGCGATTGTTTTCGCTGCGCCCTTCGGCGTCGTTTCAGTCGTAGATTATCGGAGCGGGCACGAGCCGCCAAGCTGTGCCTAGATGATTTACCCCAAGGACGTACAGGTCAAGCTCCTCGTCGTAGAACACCGGCTCGCCCGTGTGATCCATGACAAACGACGGGTCCTGTATGATGTACCACTGGAAAATCTCCTCCCACGGCGCCCAGTCCCCGCTCACAAGCTCAAGCGGGCGTTTTGCCATCTCGTTTGCGAGCACCATGTTCCCGCACGTCTCGGCGAGGTCGGCGTAGGTCTTGATGCCGTAGTCACTCATCGCTTTTCCCCTCCGCTTCCCGCTCCTCGGTTCGCTTGAGACATTCAGCCACGCAGTAGCGCATGGTGCGCAGGGCCTCGCAGTCGATGCTCTCCGCGAGGATGTCCCCGTCGAGTACGACCTCGCCCAGAGCGTTCACGAACCGCCACTCCATCACGTTGTCGATGCGCTTGAGCACGTCCTTCAGGGTGCTGCTGTCGCGCATGGGGGCGTTCCCGTCCACCTTCGCCATGCGCTCAAGCTCCTTGGCCTTCGCCGAGCAGATGCGGGCGGTGCGCCTGAGCACCTGCGCCCTCCACATGGCCTCCTCCTGGGGGCTGTTGGGTTCAAGATGCTCCTTGTCCATCGTGTACCTCCTTATCTTCGTTTCAGAGGCACCCGACGCCGCAGGCGTCTTTCACGCATGCCCATCCAAAGCCCACCGAAAGATCTCGAAAAGCCCTTCAAAGGTCGGTGCGCCGTCGCTGATCCTGTTTCGCGGTATTCCGGATCATCTGGGCAAAAACAAAGGAGAACACCCGTTATACGGATGCTCCCCTTGTTTGGGAAACGGACGCACGTGCCGTGACGGTCCCGTCGTTACTGACGAGCGCCGCACGAACTGCAATACACGTAGTCCACGTAGGTTTCGGTCTTGTTGTAACCGTGGTCTTCCTTGTGGGAACCAGTCTGAACCTGCTGAGTCTCGTAGATGGTCTCAGTACGGTAATTGTCAGGTACACCTTGCTTAATGAGTGCCACACTGTGCCACTTGGCGTCATTGCTATCAGTGGTGGTGTAGCCGTCATAAGCGAAGATATACTTGGTGCCGACAGCGACCTGCTGAGTGCCGTAGTCGGGCACGTCGACCCAGTTGCTTACCCAGACGTTACGGGTAGCCGTATGGTTCACCCAAGTGTGCGTATGGGCGGGCTTGGAAGGCTGGCTGGACTGGGAAGGCTTGCTGGAAGCCGAACCAGAATTGCCAGAGTTCGAAGAACCAGTGCTGGAAGACTGGGAACCAGCGTTGCCGTTGTCAGCCTTATTGCCGTCGTTCTTGGCAGACGGGGTCGTCTGTGCAGGCTTGTCGTTGACATCGACGTCCTTGTCGGCGTCAGTGGCCTCCTGCTTGGTCTTGTCGCTCGCGTTCGGGTTCTTGGCGACGTTGCCGTCGAGCTTGTCGAGGATGCTCGTGCCCGCGTTACCCTTCAAGGTCTCATCGCCGTTCTCGATGGCGTCCTTGGTCTTGTTGACGATGTCGGCGAGCATATCGTCAGTGACCTTGTCGGCGGGAATCTGCGCCATAGGGCAGTTGACGGCAGGTGCGGTCTTCGCGTCGGCATCGACGGTGATGTCGACGGGAGCGCCCGTGTCGTAGATGTCGAATGCGGAACCGTCGGAGTTGACGGGGCTGACGAAGCTCACGGTGTAGTCGCCCTCGGCGAGTTCGACCGTGGAAGTGCCCTTGTTGCCATCGGCATCAGGGGTCACCGCGTGGTAGAAGTCCACATCGTTGCCCTCGATATGGGCGATGGCGGGCGTGGAGTTCTCGTCCCAGCCGTGGTCGGCCGTGACGCTGAGGGTCACATCGACGGTTCTTGACTCCTGCTGTTCTAGTTGTTGCTCGGACGTTGCGAACGCTCCACTTGCCACGGCTATCGCAACAACGATCGCAACAACGATCGCAGCGGCTATCGCTGCGACTTGGGGCTCATGCGAGCGCGCCCACTGGGATAATCCGTTCATTATCCATCCCCCTTGCCTGTTTCTGTTAGCGCCGCAACCTGCTCGCTATTTGGTCGAGGCTCTTGCTCACGCTGGAGGCGCTTGTGCGAATCTGATCGAGGCTGCTGCTCGCGCTTGCGGTGTTCGCGTTGATCTGCTGAGCCTGATTGAGAATCTGCCCCTGCATGAACAGATTGCCCAATTGCAGCATATTCCCGATTCTTTGCTGGTTGAGAATCTGCTGCTGCCCAGCCTCCATGCGGCGCTGGTGCATCTCGGTCTCGTAGAGGTTGACCATCTCCTGCACGGTGGTGGCGCGATGGTTGCGCACGGCAGCAAGGAAGAAATCCACGGCTTCGATGCTGTCGTAATCCATGGGGTACCACGGGGCGACCTGCGAAGCCCATTGCTGCTGTACGGCGAAAATCTCCCGCTTGGTTTGCTCGATGCTCTGGGCTAGGGCCTGGTTGTTGGCTTCAACTTGTTGGTTGCTTTGGTCAATCGCGGCATTTCTCTGGGAGCGGCTTTTGTCCGCTGTCTTCGCTATGACCTTGTATAGAATCGCACCGATGATAGCTGAGACGATGAGGTTCACGATATTCCAGACCGCCAATTGAAGCTCCGGGCCTCCCATCGAGAAGAACGGAAGGGTAGGGAGATACGTTATTACCTTAAGTGACGTGCTCGTGATAAGCGTGAACGCGATAAGGAAGCCCCCGATTGCGTAGAGGACGGGGTGCCTTTTGGTCTTCTTTTCCGTCTTGGCGGCGAACTGAGTGGTGAGTTGGTTGATACGTTCCTGAAGGTCAACCACCCTATGCATCAAATCGTGCGCCGTGGCAACGCCTGGCAACAGACTTGCCTGTTCCTCCATGTTTGCTCCTTTCTATTTCACGGATATAGCCCGAGCTCCCATCGGGCTATATCCGTGCGTATCGATTGCCTAGTCCACCTCTATCCCTTCGGCATCGGGGGTGTCCCACGTGAAGCCCGCGTGCCCCTCGTTCACGACGGTGGCGAGGCCGGAGTAACCGCCGAAGGTCGTGCCATAGACGGTCTGGGTGGTCGAGTAGGTGGGCGAACAGAGTTCGATGGATTTTTTGGTCGAGCTGAACGCGCTGCCGGGAATCTCGGCATTATTGTTCCAACCGTAGTCATTTAAAATGCGAAAGCGTGTTCTGTCGCTTGTTAGGTCGTTTTTATCCGCATCGATGTTTGCTCGGTAGAAGGAGAACTTTGCGAGCTGGAAAACAAGCGACTCGTTCGCCGCCGCATTACCGCTGCCATCTGTTTCGAGACGGAGCGTATAGGGCTTCGCCTCGGGTTCTTGATAGGCGGCAGCTTTATTGAATGCCTGTCCTTTGTTTGCAGCGTCGAGAGCATCCTGCGTGTTGTCCAACGTGGTCTGGTACATCTCGACGATCTGGGCTCGGTCTTCCTCGGGCGCATTCTCGATGCCATAGTCTCCGTAGTAGTTTGTCGAGTCGTACGTACCGGCGTCCGCCTCTGCCTTCAATGTGTCATAGCATTGCTGCCACGCTTTGATAGCTTCATCGGTAGCATCGATTGCCGCCTGCTTCGCAGTATTGAAGGCTGCTTCGTCCTGCTGCTTCGCCAGCTCGACGATTTTATCGTCGGACAGACCGTCGAGGTCGCCGAAGGTCAGGCTCTCGCACTGGTAGCTCGCAACGTTACCGTTCCCGTCGAAGGATAGGACTTCCTCGATTGCCACGTCCTTTCCTATCTGCTTGTCGCCGTCGTAGACCATCCACACGCCCGCCTGGCCGAAAGCCTGCGAAGCAGGCACGGGCTCGCTCGCGTTCTTGACGCCTTTGCCTGAACCGCTACATCCAGCCAGCCCAAAGCCCGCTATGGCAACCGTCCCGATGCCGAATAGCTTGAGCGCCTCTCTCCTCGTGTACTGCTTCATGGTTGTTTTCTCCTTTTGCGTTCGCTTGCTTTGTCGATTTAGCTTGTTGCTCGATGCTTTCCCGTCGGCTTTGATGGGAAGGGGGCAAGTCGAACGACTGCCCCGGTAAAGATTCCGGAGCCGTTCGGCTTGTCCCTATGCAACTTATTGTTGTTGTTGGCTTTCCTGCTGTGCCTTGAGCCACTCTCTCGCGTTGAGCTGATCCTGGAATTGGGAGTTCGTCATGCCGTCGCCGCGGACGGAGTTGGGATCGTTCGGGTCCCATGACTTGGTGAGCCCGATCGTCAGATACTTCTCCAGGCCGTCTCCCGCCCCGTTGCCGACATATACGTTCAGTCCGGTGCCGGTCGCGCCGAGTTCCTGCGTGCCGTATACCGGCCACGGGTTATCTTTCGCAACGGCGATGCAGATTGCGCCGCCGTAGTCGTTGGCCGGTTTGTGCGAAATCTGCCACGTGTGGTCGTCTAGCTGGGTCACGCTCCACTCGTTCTGCTTCCAATCGGACGGCACGTCCACGTAGAAGTAGTCGGTCGTGAACGAATGGCCACCGCTGGATGCCTGGTCCGTTGACGTCTGCTCGCTCTCGGAAGTGCTCGCCTCGGTGCTCTTATTCGCCTCGTCGGTCTTTTTCTCTTCCTCGGCCTTCTTGGCTGCCACGGCATCGTCCCTGCGCTTTTGTGCCTTCTCTTTGAGCTTGTCGAGCTTTGACGAGCTTATGCCGCTGTCCTTTGCTGCCTTATATGCCGCATCGATCTGCGCGTCCGTCACCTCTTCTGCGGGGACAGGCTTGATGGTGATTTCCTTCTTGACGTTGACTTTGCCGTCCTTGTCGATGCTGACCTTCGTGGACGCGCCCTTGGTGTCGTAGATGGTTCCGTCCGCCGCGATGGGTGACGCCTCGATCGCAAGGCGGTAATCTCCCGGCCTGAGGGCGATGTCCGAAGAGTCCGACCCCGCGTGGAACACGCTGTCCACACTGTTGCCCGAGGAGTCCTTTCCGGTGGCATGGATGGTGATCTTCGTGCCCTTTCGCGTGTCAAGCCCTTCGGCGTTTACGACGAGGGGGACGCCGTAGGTCTTGGATACCTGCGCCGAGAGATATAGATAGGCGCCTCCGCAGCAGATGGCGACCACCGCCGCGATACCTATCGCCACCCACAGTGCCGCCCGCTTCTTTTTGCCGGATCTGTCAGCCATCTCTTATCCTGCTTCCTTCCTCCGTGATGTCTGTTCGCTCTTGAGAAATTACTTTGAGGCGCGCATGCGCTCCATGAAGACGCCGGCCGAGATGAGCGCCAAGGATACTGCGAGCGTTGCGAGGAAGGGGAGGATGTTGTCACCCGTCTTGGGCAGCTCGCCGTTCTTGGCACCGGTTTTTGCGTTCGAGCCATTCGAGCCGTTTGCCTGCGCTTGCTTTTTCTGCTCGGTCGATGCCCCGAGGGCGGCGACGGTCTCGGTCTTGGTGGCGCCGCATTTGGTGCAGGTGTAGGTGCGCACGCCCTCCTTCGTCGCGGTGGGCTCGGTAGTTACGGTGCCCTTGTCCCATGTGTGGTCGGTCGCCGCGATCTCGCGCGTCTGGACGGCCCCGCAGATATCGCATGTCAGCTGCTCCTGCCCGGGCGCGGTGCAGGTCGCGGGGGTCGTGACCTTCCAAGTACCTTCGTGCGCGTCGCCGTCGATGGTATGGAACTCAACGGTGTTCACGCCGACCTCCTGACGCCACTTCGCATAGCGCTCCGCCTCGGTCCCCTTGTAGCCGATGATGCGGCAGTTGAGAATGGGCGTCGAATGGATGGCCGTGACGGATTTGGGGATCCAGACATTCTTGAGGCTGTCGCATTGGTTGAGGAACTGGTTGGGGATCTCGGTCACGCCCTCCTCGACATGCGCGTTCTCAAGGCTGGTGCAGCCGTAGAACTGCGCGTTGCCGCCGCCGCCCCATGTGGAACCGGAGGGAATGGTCACCGAGGTGAGCTTCTTGCAGTAGACGAAGACATCGGAATGCCAGTCGACGTTTGCGGGCAGCTTGATCTCGGTGAATCCCGCATTCTGGAACGCGCAGTTCCACACGCGCTCCAGCCCATCGTTCAGATGGACCTCGGTGAGGCTAGGGTTGTCCGCGAATGCGGAGACCCTGATGGTCTTCACCGTGGAGGACAGCGTCACCTTATGCAGGTTGCTGTACTGGACGCTACCGTACGAGGCGAACGCGGTGCCGGGGATTTCCGTGACGCCCTCGGCAACCTTGACCTCTGTAATCTGCGAGGCGTACTGCGTCCAGTCATATGTGGTTGCCGTGGGGATGTCCGCCGTCAACGTGAGCACGCCGTCGTTGAGCGTCCAGCCGTTGCCGCTGATTTCCTCGGCATAGGCGCCGCGCGCGCCGGACAGCAGTGCTACGCACAGGGCGAACACGCCCGCGAGGGTCAGCACCCCTCTTTTCCATGTCGTTGATTTCATCTTCCCTTTTCCTTTCTTTTGGGTTTACGTTTTCGTTAAATCGGCCGGTTACAGTCCGTTGCGTTTGCCGAACACATCGCGCGCGATCCAATCGACGTTCCTGCTCGTGCTTGCGGTGTTCGCGTTGATCTGCTGGGCCTGGTTGAGAATCTGCCCCTGCATAAAGAGGTTGCCGATCTGGAGCATGTTGCCGATGCGCTGCTGGTTGAGCATCTCCTGCTGCCCCGCCTCCATGCGTCGCTGGTCCATCTCGGTCTCGTAGAGGTTCACCATCTCCTGCACGGTGGTGGCGCGATGGTTGCGCACGGCGGAGAGGAAGAAGTCGACGGCTGCGGTGTTGTCATAGTCCATGGGGTACCACGGCGCGACCTCTGCCGCCCAGCGTTGCTACACGGTGAAGATCTCCTGCTTGGTTTGCTCGATGCTCTGCGCGAGCGCCTGGTTATTTGCGTCGACCACGGCGTTGTTGTTGTCGATATAGACGTTGCGGCGGGCGCGGGACGTGTCGGCCGCCTTGGCGATGACCAGGTAGAGGACCACGCCGATGACGGCGGAGACGATCAGGTTTACGGCATTCCAGACGTCCCTTTGGAGGTCCGGTCCTCCGGTCGCGTAGAACGGGAGGGAGAACGGATACGTGAGCGCGCAGAGCGGCGTGCTCGTGATGAGCGTGAAGGCGATGAGGAAACCGGCTATGGCATAGAGCATGGGGTGCCGCTTGGTCTTCCTTGCTGTCTTTTGCGAGAACTGCGTGGTCAGTTGGTTGATGCGATTTTGCAGATTGACCACGCGATGCATCAGGTCGTGCGCGGTCGTGATTCCCGACAGCAGATCTGCCGTTTGTTCCCCCACGGTCTTTACCCTTCTCCTCGATATGCGGGTGCGCCTTCGGCGCACCCGTTTTCGGAATGCTGACTATTGCTCATAATTGAACTATATAGGCAATATTTAGCCCTTACAGTTTATTATACTTGCAGAAAAATGCCCATACGATTCAAGTCAGATTGATTCATATGGGCGGTGATAGTGTGAAGTATTTCGAAATAGGCCAACGCATACGGCGGTACCGTAAGGCCTGCGGGATGTCGCAGGAGGCGCTGGCAGGAAAGGTCGGCATCTCCGTCACGCATATGAGCCATATCGAGACCGGAAACACTAAGCTGAGCCTGCCCGTGCTATCGAAGATTGCCGAGGAGCTTTCGGTCGGCGCCGACGCGCTGCTGTCCGACGAGCCGAGGCCTGATAAGTCGACGCTTTCGTTAGAGGTGCGAGAGATCCTGGATTCGTTCGAGGTCGACGAGCTGCCCGTGGCAATCGAAGTGCTTCGGGCGCTGCGGGATGCGATGGCTAAAAGACGCGGCTAGGGGCGAATTCCAGCACTCAAAAGTTGTGAAAAAGTTGCATAGCAGCAAGATGAAAAGGGCAAACCACTCATTTATGAGGCGGTTTGCTCCTTTAGTCAAATATTCCCATGACAGATAAACAGTACGCGTTGCATATGCGGTTTCCTTTCGATCGCCATCATCGAACTCGAGTATCGCAGCTAAGCCTAAGCCTACGCCCTCGCCCGCTTGCGCTCCCAGCGAGCCAACTTAATCGTCACCAGCGTGAGCGCCCAGGCCACAAGCGAGAACACGGCACCAACCGCGCCCACGTAGGCAATGCCAACGCTGCTTACCACGGCGCCGCCCACCGCGGTGCCAAACGAGATGCCGACATTAAACGCCATGGGCTCAACCGAACTCGCGAGCACCATCGACTTGGGATGGCGGCTGCGCGCCACGTCCATAAAGTGCGTGATGCACGACACCGAGAACAGGTACATGAGCAGCGCCAGGCTAAAGACAAAGACCAGCGCGAGCGGCATGGTGCCGCCCACAGCAAACAACCCGAGTAACGCCGCAGCCTGCAGCACAAACGTCACAAGCAGCGCCTTCATGCCAAAGCGCGCATCGATCCATCCGCCCAGGATGTTCGAGATCAGGCAGAACACGCCGTAGGCCATAAGCGTGGTACTGGCTTCGACCGTGCCCATGCCCAGTACCTGCTCCAGATAGGGCGTCACGTAGCCGTAGAATACGTAGACCGAGCCCACACCAAACAAGAAGATGAGCATGCCGGTGATGATGCTCGGTTCGCGTAGAAGCCCCGCCTGCTCGCGAAAGGTGGCAGGCTCGTCGGTTTGCCCAGCGCGCGGCATAAACGCCACGAGCGCTCCGCAGATCAAAACGGCAAAGGTCAGCGTGCCGTACATGGCCACGTGCCAATCGAGCGTGTCGGCCACGAACTTGCCGATCGAAGTGACAAAGACCATTGCCACGGAAAACGCACCGTACACGACCGAGATGGCAAGTGAGGTTTGCTGCGGAGACAGCAGCTCGGGGATGTACGTCACACCCACGGCGAGCAGTGCGCCCGAGACGGAGCCCAGGACAATGCGCGAGATAAACAGCACATGGAAGTTGGGGGCTAGCGCCATGACCAGGTTGCCGAGCACAAAGATGGCGCTGTAGCACACGAGCAGCTGGTAGCGGCGGAAGCGCCCCGTGCTGAGCGCAAGCACCGGCGTTGCGATGGCATAGACGAGCGCAAACACGCTGATGAGCTGGCCCGCGGTGGCAAGCGAGATGCCGAGCTCCGTCGCCAAGTCACTTTCGATGCCGATGACCACGAACTCGGAGCAGCCGAGCGAGAATCCCAACAGCACGAGCAGCGCCAGGCAGAGCTTGGTGCGCGCGGGGGAGAGCGCGGCGGCGGTTGATTTACTTTTAGACGTGGTTGCGGCGGTCAAGGTTGTCACTCCAATGTCGCATGAATAAGCGGGATTCAATCCCTGCAACTCTAACAGAATGTGTCAGGTGCCTGTCCCCCTTTGTCGCAGGCTGCGCTTGCCTGTATAGTCGCAATACAGGCGAAGATGGTCTCAGGTACATTGCGGGCGACAGGAGATCCCATGGGTATGCACACGACAAAGGTTGCAGTGGGCGAGGGCAAGTTTGCGCTCGAGGCCCAGTTGACGGTGACGCCGCGAGGCATGGCGGTGTACGCCTGCTCGCCTGAGTTCGCGCACCTGGGCGCCACGGCGCAGGCCATTCCGCGCCCCGAGCCCGGCCGTACGGCGACGGTGAGCATCCTGGCCGTTCCGTGTCATCGAGACGAGATCCCGGCGCACGATATCGCGGCGGCGCTGGCCACGCGCTTTGGCGTGCCGGTCGTTGCAAGTACGGGTTTTCATGTTGAACAGGCGAGCGGGGACGACCTGCAGCGCGTGCTCGACACCACCAAGGAGCTCATCGCCGCGCTCGAGGAGGCCGCAGCCCGCATTCTGCGCGCCGGCTGGGATGAGGGCGGCGCAGGCGCCGAGGTCGTGGCGGTCGATGCCGCGACCGGCGAGGCGCTCGGCCCCGTCGATCGCATCGAGGCCCATACCGGCGAGGGCATTCTGCATCAGGCATTTCTGACACTTCTGGTCGAGGGCCAGGGCGAGGGCGCGCGCCTGCTGCTCTGCCGCCGCAGCCCGCTCAAGCGCCTGTGGGGCGGGGTGCTGGCCGATAGCTGCGCCGGCCATCCGCTCCCCGGGGAAGACGTCGCGGCCGCCACGGCGCGTCGCATCAACGAAGAGCTCGGCATCACGCGCGCACCCGACCAGCTCAAACACCTCGGTCACGTGACCTACCGCGAGGACCACGGCGACGGCCGCTGCGAGTGCGAATGGTGCGAGGTCTACCTTGCCCATGTTGAGCCGGGCGAGCTGCATATCAACCAAGAGGAGATCTCGGAGGTGCGCCGCGTGGCCCCGTCCGAGCTCAAAGGCTACCTGCAGGGTCACCCCGAGCAGCTGGCCCCCTGGCTCCGCGAGGCCCTCGGCGACCCATCCATCCGTACGGCCCTCGCTATGTGAGAAAAGACAGTCCCTTTGCCACATCCAAACCGTCACAACATTCGGCGAAAATCTCAAAAACGAGGAAAAGCGTCGAATGTTGTGACGGTTTTTGTCCAGAGGGCCGCTTCTCATCCAAAAAAATCCGCTTGACTGTATTGCCGCAACACAGCGCAACGTAAGGGGTGTCCGATAACGGGCGCCCCTTTTTAAGTGGCAACGTGGCTGCGAATCCGGAGCGCCCCCCAACAAGAAAGGTGGGGAGATGGAAGCGGAAAAGAAGGCGTTTAAGATCACCAAGCGCGAAATTGGCTTTGTGCTGGGTATCGTTGTCTTTTTGCTGGTGAAGTTTCTTCCTTTGGCGGAGCTGAGCTCGACGGTCGAGCTCACGGTCGGCGGTCAGACCTGTCTGGCACTGACGCTCGCCACGGTGGTGTTCTGGGCATGTGGCGTGGCGCAGCCGGGCTTTGTGGGCCTGCTCTACTGCGCGCTGCTCGTTCTGTTTAAGGTGTGCGTGGACGACACGGGCGCCGCGAGCATCTCGGCGACGGTCGCCTCCACGTTTAGCTCGTGGACCAAGGCCACCATGTGGCTCGTCATCGGCGCCTACCTCATTGCCAGCGCGGTCAAGGAGTCGGGCCTGGGCGAGCGCATCGCCTATGCGTTCATGCTCAAGTTCGTGCGCGACGCCAAGTCGCTCATCATCTCGATCTTCGCGCTCACCTTTGTGCTGTCGCTGCTGATCCCTCATCCGTTCCCCCGCGCCTTCCTCATCCTCGCCGTCGTCTCGGTCATCGCCGAGTCCGCCGGCTACGGTGACGACGACCGCGGCAAGCTCGGCTTCCTCGTGTTTGCCGCTGCCGCCCCGGGCTCCATGTTCTTCCTGACGGGCGACTCCACGCTCAACCCGCTCGTTGCGCAGTACAGCGCCGAGGCCGGCGGCATGAGCCCGTCCTTTGTCGACTGGTTCCTGTACATGAGCGTGCCTATGCTGGTCGCGCTGCTGTGCACCCTGTTCTTGGGTCTCTTCCTCTTTAAGCCCAGCAAGGAGCTCGTCTACGATCGCGAGCAGATCGTGGCCAAGCAGGCCGCGCTCGGCAAGCTCTCCGTCAAGGAGATCCGCACCATCGTGTGGCTTGTCATCGCCATTGCGCTGTGGCTCACCGTCTCGGGCGACTATATCGGCTGGGTCACCCTGGCCATTGGCGTCGCACTCGCCATGCCCATCATCGGCGAGGTCCTCACGCCCGCCAGCTGGAACGCCGTCGACATCAAGTCCCTCATGTTCCTGACGGCTGCCATGGCCGTGGGTTCCGTGGGCGGTGCCACCGGCATGAACGCTTGGATCGCCGATGTCGTGCTTCCCAGTTCCGTGCCCGAGAACATCTTCCTGTTCGCCCTGCTCGTCGCCGCGCTCTCCATGATCATCCACATGTTCATGGGCTCGGTCATGGCCGTGCTCGGTGTGTGCGTGCCGGCGTTCATCAGCTTCGCGGCCGGCTCCAGCGTAAGCCCGCTCGCCGTGGCGCTCATCGTCTTCACGTCCATCAACATCCACTACATCCTGCCGTTCCACAACCTGCCGATCCTTATCGGCGAGGGCAAGGACGCCGGCGGCTACACCTCCAAAGAGGCCATGCGCATGGGTATTCCCCTCACCGCGGTCGTCTTTATCGTCGTGCTGGTCGAGGCCGCCTGGTTCCGCCTCTTTGGCCTGATGTAAGCGGTCGAGCGCTTGGGCTGTAAGCAGCCGAGTGCTCGAACTGCGAGTGGCCGAGCGTCCCATCTATGAGCGCCGCGGCCCCACTACGTTACCCAGCCCGGCGGCATCCTCGCCGCCGGGCACTCTCCCGAAAGGAGCATGCTATGTCCACTACCGATGCTTCCCAGATCCACGACCTGCGCTCCGCGCTCGACTTTTTGCGCGAGATGCCGGGCCAGCTGCTCGAGACCGACACCCAGGTCGATCCCGATGCCGAGGTCTCGGGCGTCTATCGCCACGTCGGTGTCGGCGGCACCGTTATGCGCCCGACCAAAGAGGGCCCGGCGATGGTCTTCAACAACGTCAAGGGCTTTGACGATGCCAAGGTCTGCATCGGCATGCTTGCCAGCCGCAAGCGCGTTGCCGCCCTGCTCGACCTGGACGAGGAGCACCTGGGCCTCGAGATCGGTAAGCGCTTCGAGAACCTGATCGCGCCTGAGCAGATCGCCGAGGGTGCGCACGTCGACTGCCAGGAGGTCGTGTACAAGGCGACCGACGAGGGCTTTGACCTGCGCAAGATCGTCCCCGCTCCCACCAACACGCCCGTCGACGGCGGCCCCTACATCACCATGGGCCTCGCCTATGGCACGAGCCCCGACGGCTCCCAGTCCGACGTGACCATCCACCGCTTCTCCTGCGTCGACAAGGACAAGCTCGCCATGTGGATCACTCCGGGCAGCCGTCACCTGGGTGCGTTCTTTGACGAGTACTGCCAGCGCGGCGAGGACATGCCCATCTCCATCTCCATCGGCCTGGACCCCGCCGTGTACATGTGCTGCGGCTTCGAGGCGCCCACCACGCCGCTCGGCTTTAACGAGCTGCAGATCGCCGGCGCCCTGCGCGGCCACGCCGTCGAGCTTGCCGACTGCGTCACCGTTCCGCAGAAGTGCATTGCCAATGCCGAGTATGTGCTCGAGGGCTACCTCATGCACGACGAGACCATCAACGAGGACGTCAACGGCCACGGCTACGCTATGCCCGAGTTTCCCGGCTACACCGGTGGCGCCAAGGTCTGCCCGGTGATCAAGATCGCCGCCGTCACCACGCGCATCAACCCCATTATGGAGAGCTGCATCGGCCCTTCGCACGAGCACGTGTCCATGGCTGGTATCCCCACCGAGGCTTCCATCTACAAGATGGTCGAGACCGCTATCCCAGGCCGCCTGCTCAACGTCCATGCCGCTCCCTGCGGCGGCGGCAAGTTCGTTGCCATTATGCAGTTCAAGAAGTCGAGCAAAAATGACGAGGGCCGTCAGCGCAACGCCGCCATGCTCGCCTTCTCGGCATTTTCCGAGCTCAAGCATGTGATTCTGGTCGACGAGGATGTCGACATCTTCGATATGAGCGACGTGATGTGGGCCATGACCACGCGCTTCCAGGCCGACGTCGACCTCATCACCATCCCCGGCTGCCACTGCCACGTGCTCGACCCGTCCAACGACCCCGCGTTCGATCCTTCGATCCGCGAGCACGGCATCGCCTGCAAGGCCATCTTCGACTGCACGGTCCCGTTCGACCTCAAGAAGAACTTCATCCGCTCGCAGTTCATGGAGATCGACACAGACAAGTGGGCCAAGGAGATTGCTTTCTAGTAAGTAGCCCTACCAAGTAGTTAAGGAGTTGTCATGCCTGAGTCTTCTGGCCGTCCCCGTCGCATTGTCGTTGGCGTGTCTGGCGCCAGCGGTGCCGCGCTGGGCCTTGAGTGCCTCAAATGTCTGCGTCAGGCCGGTGCCGAGTCGGCGCTTGTCGTCACGCGCGGGGGAGAGATCACCATCGAGCAGGAGCTCGGCATGACGCTCGACGAGTATGCCACGCATGCCGATGTGGTCTACGACAACAAGAATATCGGCGCCGCCATCGCAAGCGGCACCTATCCGGTCGATGGCATGATCGTGGCACCCTGCTCCATGAAGACGCTCGCCGGCATCGCGAGCGGCTACAGCGACAATCTGTTGCTGCGTGCGGCCGACGTGCAGATGAAAGAGCAGCGCCGCCTGGTGCTCATGGTGTGCGAGACGCCCTTCAGCGCCATTCACGTCGACAACATGGCGCGCCTGGCGCGCGTACCGGGCGTCATGCTCATGCCGCCCATGCTCACGTTTTACAACGGCCCCGTCACGCTCGACGACGCGGTGCATCACATCGCCGCCAAGGCACTCGAGGCCGTCGGCGTGTCATGCGCAAACTATAAGCGCTGGTCATAGGCGTCTTTAGGGTAGGATACGAGTAGTGTTTGAGCCCGCTGCCCCTGTGGGCGGCGGGCTTTGGTGTGTCGGGAGGATCTATGCAGACGGGCATGTATGCGATTAGCGAGATGGCGAGCTTGTTTAACGTTTCGCGCCAAACGCTCATCTATTACGACAAGATCGGTCTGTTTAAGCCCGCCGTGGTTAACGAAAAGGGCTACCGTTTCTATTCGCCCACGCAGATCCCGCTCATGCGTCTGATCTGCATGCTGCGCGACCTGGGGCTCGAACTCGACGAGATCGACCGTCTGACCTCGACGTTCGACATTGGCGAGATGACCGATCACCTGCGCTCACGGGTGCAGGCGCTCGATGAGCAGATGGTGACGCATAATTTCTTTCGCAAATTGACAACCGCATAGCGGAACACGGC
>NZ_QRVE01000014.1:0-5249 GCF_003462685.1 Collinsella sp. AF23-4AC
ACGGCTCGGTGCCGTCCACCGGTCAGCGGCGCCCTGGCCTCCCACGGGCTGACCCCGCAGTACTCTCGGCGCGATGGGGCTTAGCTTCCGGGTTCGGAACGGGACCGGGCGTGCCCCCCATGCTCTGGCCGCTGACCGGTGGGCGGCGCCCACCGTTCACGGTGTCCTGGGTCTCATCTACGTGCCCTGGGGGCCGCATGGCGCATAGGGGAGGTGACTCGGGGGCATCCTCGTGCCCGGACCGCGCGCATGAGCGCTGGGTCCCGCGGGCCGCGAGGTGCGGTTCCGGAAGAGCTCGGGCGATTAGTGCGGCTCGGCTGAGGGCGTCGCCGCCCTTGCACCTGCCGTCTATCGACCAGGTAGTCTACCTGGGCCCTTACCGGAAGGAGAACTAATCCCTGGAACGGCTTCCCGCTTAGATGCCTTCAGCGGTTATCCGCGCCGCACGCGGCTACCCGGCCGTGCCGTTGGTCGACAACCGGTTCACCGGAGGTGCGTCCACCCCGGTCCTCTCGTACTGGGGGCAGCCTCCATCGATTCTCCTGCGCCCACGGAGGATAGGGACCGAACTGTCTCACGACGTTCTGAACCCAGCTCGCGTACCGCTTTAAACGGCGAACAGCCGTACCCTTGGGACCTGCTCCAGCCCCAGGATGCGATGAGCCGACATCGAGGTGCCAAACCTTGCCGTCGATGTGGACTCTTGGGCAAGATCAGCCTGTTATCCCCGGAGTACCTTTTATCCGTTGAGCGACGGCCCACCCACTCGGGGCCGCCGGATCACTAGAGCCTGCTTTCGCACCTGCTCGGCTTGTGGGCCTCGCAGTCAAGCCCGCTTGTACTCTTGCATTCAAAAGGACGGTTGCCGACCGTCCCGAGCGGACCTTCGCGCGCCTCCGTTACCCTTTAGGAGGCGACCGCCCCAGTCAAACTGCCCGCCTGGCACGGTCCCCGAGCCGGTTGACGGCCTCGGGTTAGGACGCCGGTCGCGCGAGGGCAGTATTCCAAGGGCGGCTCCCCGGGGGCTGGCGCCTCCGGATCTGTGCCTCCTGCCTATCCTCTACACGCGGGACCAGCGGCCAATGCCAAGCTGCAGTGAAGGTTCACGGGGTCTTTCCGTCCTTCCGCGGGTAAGTCGCATCTTCACGACCAGTGCAATTTCACCGGGTCCATGGTCGAGACAGCGCCCAAGTCGTTGCGCCTTTCGTGCAGGTCGGAACTTACCCGACAAGGAATTTCGCTACCTTAGGACCGTTATAGTTACGGCCGCCGTTTACCGGGGCTTGGCTTCGGGGCTTCGCCGAATGGCTAACTCCTCCGCGTGACCTTCCGGCACCGGGCAGGCGTCAGACCCTATACGTCGCCTTGCGGCTTCTGCAGAGTCCTGTGTTTTTGGTAAACAGTCGCTTGGGCCTCTCCACTGCGGCCCGCCTCCGCTCCCCGGGCAAGCCGGTTCACGTACGCGCGGGCACCCCTTCTCCCGAAGTTACGGGGCCATTGTGCCGAGTTCCTTGACCATGGTTGACCCGATCGCCTCGGTATGTTCTACCCACCCACCTGTGTCGGTTTGCGGTACGGGCGCGCACGCGCCTGCCTAGGGGTTTTTCTAGGGACCTCGGGCTCACTCGCTTCGCTCAATCGCTTCGTCCGGAGCCTCGCCCTTCTGCGGACCGGATTTCCCTGGTCCGCGGGCCGCGCTCCATCACGGGGACGTCCAGAACCCCGCCGAGCCACCCCCATCCGTCGCCCCGTCGGTCGTAGCGCCGCGTGCGCGGTGCAGGAATGTCTGCCTGCTGCGCGTCGGCTACGCCTCCCGGCCTCGCCTTAGCCCCCGACTGACCCTGGGAGGATTAGCCTTGCCCAGGAAACCTCGGGTTCACGGCGGACGAGTTACTCTCTCGTCTCTCGCTACTCATGCCAGCATTCTCACTCCCATGCGCTCCACCGTCGGTCGCCCTCCGGCTTCTCCGCCCATGGGAAGCTCCCCTACCGATTCTGAAAATCAAAATCCCGCCGCTTCGGTGTCCAGCTTAGCCCCGTGTATTGTCGGCGCATGTCCACTCGACCAGTGAGCTGTTACGCACTCTTTGAATGGATGGCTGCTTCTAAGCCAACATCCTGGTTGTCTGGGCGGACGCACATCCTTTGCCACTCGGCTGGAACTTGGGGACCTTAGCGGGCGGTCCGGGCTGTTTCCCTCTCGAGCACACAGCTTAGCCCACATGCTCTGACTGCCGCGCTCTGGGCCGCCGGCATTCGGAGTTCGGTTGGATTCGGTAGGCGGCGAAGCCCCCTCGTCCATCCGGTGCTCTACCTCCGGCGGTGAACGCGCGACGCTAGCCCTAAAGCTATTTCGGGGAGAACGAGATATCTCCGGGTTTGATTGGCCTTTCACCCCTATCCGCAGGTCATCGCCGCCGTTTTCAACCGACGTGCGTTCGGCCCTCCACGGGGTCTTACCCCCGCTTCAGCCTGCCCACGGATAGCTCACCCGGCTTCGCGTCCGCGGCGCGGGACTCAAGTCGCCCTGTTAAGGCTCGCTTTCGCTCCGGCTCCCTTTCGGTTAACCTCGCCCCGCGCCAGCGACTCGCTGGCTCATTCTACAAAAGGCACGCCGTCACACCTTAAAAGGTGCTCCGACTGCTCGTGGGCGCACGGTTTCAGGTACTGTTTCACTCCCCTCCCGGGGTGCTTTTCACCTTTCCCTCACGGTACTGGTGCGCTATCGGTCACAGGGTAGTACTCAGGCTTGGATGGTGGTCCACCCAGGTTCGGACCGGGTTTCACGTGCCCGGCCCTACTCAGGGACCGCGTCGCGCCGTCCGGTCTGGGTTCGCGTACGGGGCTGTCACCCGCTGCGGCCGGCCCTCCCATGCCGTTCCGCTCCCCAGCCGGACCTGCGCCCGGGGGCGGCAGCCCCCGGATGCGCGGCCCTGCAACCCCGTCGGCGGAACCCCTGCCGGGTATGCCCGCTCGACGGTTTGGCCATCGGTCCCCTTTCGCTCGCCGCTACTCGGGGAGTCTCGAGATTGATTTCCTCTCCTCCGGGTACTTAGATGTTTCAGTTCCCCGGGTTGTCCTCCCCCCGCCTATGCGTTCAGCGGGGGGATATGCACACTGCTGTGCATGGGTTCGCCCATTCGGAGACCCCCGGGTCGAAGGATGTGTGCTCCTCGCCGGGGATTATCGCAGCTTGCCGCGTCCTTCATCGGCTCCCTGTGCCAAGGCATCCGCCGTGCGCCCGTGGTATCTTGCGGGACCGCATCGGGCCCGCGGGATATCCACGTGTCGCTAATTAATCTAATTAATCGATATCATGAATAGCGCTCGTATGTCGCAATTCGGGTATCTCATACCGCGGCACAGTCTTCACTGTGCTCGCGATCAGATGCTCCTCACTCATATATAAGTGAATTCTTCTTGTTTGGATCGGATGAATGATTGCTATCATTCTGTCTTTAAATCGCAGAAAAGAATCGAGTCTGGAAGAATACTCTTCCATCTCTCTCCTATCGCTATGCGGCTCTCAAGGTACGCGGGTGCGACCCCGGGGACCGGGTGCTGCGGGGACTTCCGGGCGACATCTACCGGACGGGCTCCTGCCCTCCATTCGAGTTAAAGTGTTTTCTCTCTAGAAGAAGTATCTCCCTAGAAAGGAGGTGATCCAGCCGCACCTTCCGGTACGGCTACCTTGTTACGACTTCACCCCCCTCACCCTCCACACCTTCGGCGCCTCCCCCCTCTCGGTTGGGCCGGCGACTTCGGGTGCAGACGACTCGGGTGGTGTGACGGGCGGTGTGTACAAGGCCCGGGAACGCATTCACCGCGGCATGCTGATCCGCGATTACTAGCAACTCCGACTTCATGGGGGCGGGTTGCAGCCCCCAATCCGAACTGGGGCCGGCTTTCCGGGATCCGCTCCCCCTCGCGGGGTGGCATCCCTCTGTACCGGCCATTGTAGCACGTGTGCAGCCCAGGGCATAAGGGGCATGATGACTTGACGTCGTCCCCGCCCTCCTCCGCCTTGACGGCGGCGGTCCCGCGTGGGTTCCCGGCATCACCCGATGGCAACACGCGGCGGGGGTTGCGCTCGTTGCGGGACTTAACCCAACATCTCACGACACGAGCTGACGACAGCCATGCACCACCTGTATGGGCTCCTCTCGGCCACGGGGTCTCGCCCGCTTCACCCATATGTCAAGCCCTGGTAAGGTTCTTCGCGTTGCTTCGAATTAAGCCACATGCTCCGCTGCTTGTGCGGGCCCCCGTCAATTCCTTTGAGTTTTAGCCTTGCGGCCGTACTCCCCAGGCGGGACGCTTAATGCGTTGGCTGCGGCACGGGGGGATCGTCCCCCCACACCTAGCGTCCATCGTTTACGGCTGGGACTACCAGGGTATCTAATCCTGTTCGCTCCCCCAGCTTTCGCGCCTCAGCGTCGGTCTCGGCCCAGAGGGCCGCCTTCGCCACCGGTGTTCCACCCGATATCTGCGCATTCCACCGCTACACCGGGTGTTCCACCCTCCCCTACCGGACCCAAGCCGCGGAGGTTCCGGGGGCTTCGGGGGGTTGAGCCCCCCGCTTCGACCCCCGGCCTGCCGGGCCGCCTACGCGCGCTTTACGCCCAATGAATCCGGATAACGCTCGCCCCCTACGTATTACCGCGGCTGCTGGCACGTAGTTAGCCGGGGCTTCTTCTGCAGGTACAGTCTTGACTCTTCCCTGCTGAAAGCGGTTTACGACCCGAAGGCCTCCGTCCCGCACGCGGCGTCGCTGCGTCAGGGTTCCCCCCATTGCGCAAGATTCCCCACTGCTGCCTCCCGTAGGAGTCTGGGCCGTGTCTCAGTCCCAATCTGGCCGGTCGGTCTCTCAACCCGGCTACCCGTTGTCGGCACGGTGGGCCGTCACCCCGCCGTCTACCTGATGGGCCGCGGAGCCATCCCCTCCCGTCGGGGCTTTAGCCGGGGTGCCATGCGGCACCCCGGGGTATCCGGTATTACCCGTCCTTTCGGGCGGCTATCCCGGGGGAGGGGGCAGGTTCTCCACGTGTTACTCAGCCGTTCGCCACTCGCTTCTATCCGAAGATAGGTGCCGTTCGACTTGCATGTGTTAGGCGCGCCGCCAGCGTTCATCCTGAGCCAGGATCGAACTCTCCGTCCAAAATAAATGGGCTTCGAGCCCGTCCGGTCCTCTCAGTTCATCGCTGATCGGTTCCGTTCGATTCATATGGTTTTAGTATAGGAAAAGGAAT
>NZ_QRVE01000014.1:5259-54780 GCF_003462685.1 Collinsella sp. AF23-4AC
GCTGATCGGTTCCGTTCGATTCATATGGTTTTAGTATAGGAAAAGGAATTTCTCGGGGCCGCCTCTCGGCGGCCTTGCGAAAAACAAATCCAAGTTAGACCATTTCAAATGGTTCGATGTCTGCCCGGATGCGACACTGAATGTGTCCATCCTCGCAGTATCCGGTTCTCAAGGTGCACGCCTGGCGGCTGATCCGGTCCGACCGGGCCGCGCGGCAAGGAGATATATTGCCAGACCGGAGGGGCGCCGTGGGCGGGAATTCCACTCTTCACAAGTCCTACACAATACATCGCTTCCTATATAAGTTATAGAAAGGCTGGTGCAGAAATACTGCACGTATCAGATGATGACCCTTCGGTTAAGAGATATATAAAGATCGGTCACCTGTAAGTGTCTATCTACCCGCGCTTTTGCTATATAAACCAGCGCTTCAGATAAAAAGAGGGAGCGCCGCGCACAACGCGACACTCCCCTAGCGATTCAAGAGAATCTATTAGGCCTCGAGAGCCTTCTTGGCGATGGTAGCCAGCTCGTTGAAGGACTCGATGTCCTCGTAAGCCATCTGGGCCAGGACCTTGCGGTCGAGCTCGATGCCGGCAACCTTCAGGCCGTGCATGAACTGCGAGTAAGAGATGTCGTTCAGGCGAGCAGCAGCGTTGATACGAGTGATCCAGAGAGAACGGATCTCGCGCTTCTTGTTGCGGCGATCACGATACTGATACTGCAGGGAGTGCTGGACCTGCTCTTTAGCATGCTTGTAAGTACGCGAAGCGGCACCGTAGTAACCCTTCGCACGGTGCATAACGGTACGGCGCTTCTTCTTGGCGGCAACAGCGCGCTTAATACGTGCCATGTTCTATCAACTCCTAGACGGTAAAACGAAAAACGGGAACGCGAACTTAGGCGAGACGCGACTTGATGACCTTGCGGTCGGCAGCGGCGATCTCGGTCTCCTGACGGAAGCCACGCTTACGCTTGGTGGACTTCTTGCTCAGGATGTGGCTCTTGAAAGCCTTGGCGCGCATAAGCTTGCCGGTACCAGTCTTGCGGAAACGCTTCTTGGTGCCGCTGTGGGACTTCATCTTAGGCATGAAATACTCCTTAATCGGTTACAGAACACTAGTTACTTGGTATCGCTTGCCGCTTTATCCTCATCGAAGGCGCCCTTAATCGGGGCGAGCAGCATAAGCATGTTACGGCCTTCCATCTTAGGCTTGGACTCGACCGTAGCGTAAGGCTTGAGATCCTCGGCGAGACGCTCGAGAACGTTAAGGCCCTGCTCCGGGTGAGCCATCTCACGGCCGCGGAACATGATGGTGATCTTAACGCGTGCGCCCTTCTTGAGGAAACGCAGAACGTGGCCCTTCTTGGTCTCGTAGTCGCCAACGTCGATCTTGGGTCGGAACTTCATTTCCTTGACCTCGACCTTGGACTGGTTCTTACGAGCGGCCTTGGCCTTCATGGCCTGCTGGTACTTGAACTTACCGTAGTCCATGACCTTGCAGACCGGCGGCTCCGCGTTGGGAGCGATCTCGACCAGGTCGAGACCCTGATCGTCGGCGACGCGCTGGGCATCGCGGATGGCGAACAGACCGAGCTGAGAGCCATCGACGCCAATCAAACGGCACGAAGATGCAGTGATCTCGTCGTTGATGCGGGTGTCATCAGACTTAGCTATTTTCCCTACCTCCATTCATAAAAAAATAACCCGGCGCTTCTTTGCAACCAGGTCTTACACATAGACATCCTCGATTTGAGGAAGAGAATCTAAGTTGTATGACCAGTCAGCTGCTCATTGGCGCCAAAAGGTGGGAACCCTCGGGTTCCTCTTTAGGGCATTGCGGAAACAACGCCTTGCGAATAATAACACGTACAGCGCGTTATCACATTACGTACACGAAAAAGGGGCCTTGACCCCCTTGAACGCTCGCTTGCATGTATGGTGCCCGAGGCGAGACTCGAAGGGCCTTCGCTTCGCGAAGCCCCGGGCTTCGGGCGCGTGGCGCCCTCGCCACGCTCCGCTACAGACAGGCCACAGGCCTGTTTGCTTAACGCTTCGCGCGCTCACGCGAGTTCGGCACGAAAAAGGGGGCCGCAACCCCCTTGAACGCTCACTTGCATGTATGGTGCCCGAGGCGAGACTCGAACTCGCACGTTGTTGCCAACGGTGGATTTTGAGTCCACTGCGTCTGCCAATTCCGCCACTCGGGCACGCAATGCGTGAGTTAGTTTATCACAGCTTTCTGCCGATTAGTCTGAAAATGGAACTTCAACCATTTCGATGAGTTCGACCGTGCGGAGCATCTCGCGCTGACGGCATCCGCGACCGTCGACCGAAGCCTCACCCATCTGGTTATCGTAAGGGTCCTCGCGCATGCCGTCGAAAGAGGGCTCAAGCTCTGCCTGGAATCGATTGTTGGCCACCATACGCCACGGGTCGAGATTGCCAAAGTAGTGACGGCGGCGCCACTCCTCCCCCATCCTGCGAGCAGAAGATCCAAATGACACGTCGGCGTTGAGCCAACCGGCCTGCGGCGTATAGAACTCTGCCCAGTCGTGCGACCCCACCGAATCGGGCGCAACGTACAGGCCGCTCTGCCAACGGGCAGGCACGCCCGCGATACGGCACATGGTGATAAACGTGAGCGCCATAACGCCGCAATCGCCGCGGAGCGAATGCGCGCAGTCATCGGCAATAGATCCCAAAAGCAAGTACGGCGGCTGATAGCGATAGTCGATATGCTGCGTCAGGTAATCATAGATAGCACGGGCGCGATCGAGCGGATCCTCGAGTCCGTCAACAACACTGGCCGTCAGCTGCTGCAGATACGGCGTGAATGCAATGTGCGGACGGTCCTCGGAAATATCCTCGGACAGAGGCGCGTCCATACGCGGATGAACCGGAAGTGTGCCACCGTAGACATCACAATAAGCAGCATCGATGTGATAGCGATAGGTCACCGAGAATGAGCGCTCACTCGAAGAAGACCACGAGACGGTACGCGCCGAAGCGTTCGCGGGAGCAACAGCACCCTCCGGCGTCATGTCGAGAATCTCGACCCGAGACTGCTGGCGGCAGGTGGCGGCAACGGGAAGCCAAGCGCGAACGGTCTCCCCCTCTAGAGCGCCGGGGACAGACACAGACGCTTTAAGCGTAATGACGCGAGCCAATCCGTTTTGCGACTCCATCTCCTTGAGCATCTCGTTGCGCAGTGCAATTCCGTCCGTAGGATCGGGACGCATGCCGGGGACCTCTTTGGGATATACGCGAAGCGAATCGAGGAAGTTGTCGAGAACGAACAGCTCGCCATCGATAAAGCGCCAGTCAATACGCTTACGATTAATCAGGTCATCAAACTGCTCTTCGGTAAACTCTGGCCACTCCACGCGAATCATCGCAATAGCCTGGTCGCGCGACACCGAAAAATGAAGCGGCGTCTCGAGCATGCGATACCGCTCGGCACGAACACAAGCAGCCAGCGAAGGCTCGGGGTTCTGCTCCAAAAGGCGATCGCAGGCAGCAACAGCCTGCGTCAAATACCCCGCATCCTTAAGACGAAGAATCTCGGGCGGCAGTCCAACATCGAGATGACGAAAGTCATCACAGCAAACATCAACAGAGCAACCAACAGGACCCTCGTCAATAACCTTCCCATCCGAAGGCAGCACATTAATAACAGCCATACCAAACTCCAAGTCATTAGAACTCTTGAAGTCCATTGTAGCGAGATAAAAAAGAAAGCCCCAATAAAGGAACCCTCAACACCGATAAACGGTACCTATAAAAATGAATTCAGCCCAGTAACCCTGTAGCGAGTTAACAAAGGAGGCCCCGTTTCCCCGGAGCTGATTCCGTCGCGCGACTTCTGGCGAAGCCAGGTGAGCGCGAGGGAAACAGCGTAGGGGAAACGGGGCCTCCGGCGGGAAGTTAAACCGCTACTTACGCCTTGTTGACGGAGCCAAACTCCTCCATGAGCTCCTTGGTGCGGGCAACGATGTTGTCGCGACCAGGCTTGAGGAGCTTGCGGGGGTCAAAGCCCTTGCCCTGCTGATCCTTGCCAGCCTCGATGTACTCGCGGACGCCCTTGGCGAAGACGAGCTGCAGGTCGGTGTTGACGTTGATCTTGGAGATGCCCAGGGAGATGGCCTTCTTGATCTGATCCTCGGGGATGCCGGTGCCACCGTGCAGGACGAGGGGCAGGTCGCCGGTCTGGGCCTTGATCTCGCCCAGGCGCTCGAAGGAAAGGCCAGCCCAGTCGGCGGGGTACACGCCATGGATGTTGCCGATGCCGCAGGCGAGGAAGTCGACGCCCAGGTCAGCGATCTGCTTGCACTCAGCAGGATCAGCGAGCTCGCCGCTGGAGGTCACGCCGTCCTCGGTGCCGCCGATGCCGCCGACCTCGGCCTCGATGGACATGCCCTTGGAGTGGGCAAGCTCAACGAGCTCCTTGGTGCGGTCGAGGTTAAGCTGGAAGGTCTCCTCGTGAGAGCCGTCATACATGATGGACGTGAAGCCGGCCTCGATGCACTTAAAGCAGTCCTCGTAAGAACCGTGATCGAGGTGAAGGGCGACGGGAACGGTAACGCCCGTGGCCTCGACGGCAGCCTTGACCATGTCGGCGCAGACCTTGAAACCGCCCATCCACTTAGCGGCACCAGCGGTGCACTGAAGGATCAGCGGAGACTTGGCCTCCTCGGCGGCCTGGAGAATAGCCAGGGTCCACTCGAGGTTGTTGGTGTTGAAGGCACCAAGACCGTACTTGCCGGCCTCGGCCTTCTTGAGCATGTCTGCTGCGTTGACGAGCATAAAAGAAACCTCCTGTAAGGTTGCTCCGATAACGCCTGAGATTTTACCACGGCGTACCCGAGCATAAACGTTCGTTTGTTCACGAATATCGTCCAAACAGACTTTTTTGACCGTTTGCCCCACGGAATCGACCCGTTGGGGAAAAATAGCTTGACGTTTGGGCACTTCTCGTGCTTCAAAAGCCGACTATTAAGCTAAATCTGCATGAAAGGGTTCTGCATGAGCTCGCGTGCCATGGTGGTCGAATCGCCATGGCCGGTTAGGCAAACGGTATCGGGCGGGAGAAGCCGGGCGAGTTTGGAGAGCGAGCGCAGAATCGCCGCCTCGTCTCCTCCAGAAAGATCGGTGCGGCCGTGCCCGCCCGGAAACAGGGTGTCGCCCACAAAGGCAATGTTCCCCTGCTCGGTGGCAGCAAACAAGACGATCCCGCCCGGCGTATGCCCTGGCGTCTCGATCACCTGCAGGTAGATATCGCCCACCTCGATAGCATCTCCCTCGGCGAGCAGGCGCGTCGGCTCCCCGGGGTCAGGCGTCTCAATGCCCCACATAGCTCGCTGTTCCTCGATGTTCGCATGCGGCACCGCCACATCCTTAGCACACAGCTCATACTGGCAGCCCTCGCCAACGGTGGTTCGCACGCCTGCAACACCACCAACATGATCGGCATGGCCATGAGTGCATACGGCGCCAAACACGCGTACGCCGGGATGCTCGGCTCGGATATGCTCCATCAAGCGCTCTCCTTCCCATGCGGGGTCGATAATCACGCACTCATTGTCCGAAATAACAGCATAGCTATTGGTCTGAATGGGACCGTTTACGAGCGTCTCGATCTCGACCGATCCCTTGGGAGTTAAATCCAAGGACACAGCGCTCATGTCCCTCTCCTCTCTATAGAACTCGAGGCATCAAACGATGCCTCGAGTGTAACGAATATCGATAATGTGACACGTTCGTCGTGACTAAACGCGGCGCTTAAGCTGGGCTCCACCCTCACCGGGCATCAGGCGGCGCGCGTCGTAGACCGAGTCAACGCTGCTGATGGAGGCCAGCAGCGGATCCAGACCACTCGCGTCCGAGATCTCGACCATAAAGCGCAGGGTTGCAATACCCTCGCGGTTGGTCGACGTGGCGGCAGAAAGGATATTGCCGCCCGCATCGCCAATGGCAATGGTGACATCCTTGAGAAGGCCCATGCGGTCCAGGCACTCGACCACGATCTCGACCTGGAAGAGGGTGTCGGCAGCGCCGTCCCACTCCACATCGATCATGCGCTCGGGATGTTCCATAAGACCCTTGACGTTAGGGCAGTTGGCGCGATGCACCGAAACGCCACGACCGCGCGTAATGAAGCCGACGATGTCGTCGCCCGTCACGGGGTTGCAGCAATGAGCCAGACGGACCAGCAGGCCGCTGTTGCTCTCGCCCTTGACGATAATGCCGTTACTGGCGCTCTTGCCGCGCTTTTGCGGCTTGCGGTTGGAGCCGCGAGCGGGCTGCTTCACGACCTCGGCGATAGCCTCGGCCTTGGTGAGCTGTTCCTCGGGCTTGGGGTCCAAAATTTGCTCGACCTTATTGCCCACAGCGCGCGGGGCAACCTTGCCGGCGCCGACGGCGGCAAACAGGTCCTCGAGCTGCTTGAAGTTAAACTGCTCCGCCACGGCGTTGAGCGCACGCGTCGAACGCGGCGTAGAAATGCCATAGCCACGCTTACGCAGGTCCTTGGCCAGCATATCGCGACCAGCAGCAGCGTCGTCGTCCTTGGTCGCAGCGGCAAAATAGCGGCGGATCTTTGACTTGGCGGAAGGTGTCTTAACGATCTTGAGCCAATCACGCGACGGCTTGGAACTCTTGTTAGTCAGAATCTCGACACGGTCACCCGTCTTAATCTCGTGCGTGAGCGGAGCCACCGCACCGTTGATTTTGGCGCCGACGCAATGGTTTCCCACCTCGGTGTGAACGGCGTAGGCAAAGTCGAGCGGCGTGGAGCCGGCACGAAGCGCCATGACCTCGCCCTTGGGCGTAAAGACAAAAATTTCCTGGTCGAACAAGTCGACCTTCAGCGAATGCAGGTATTCCTTGGCATCGGTGATCTCGTCAGACGCTGCCCAATCGAGCGAATGTTTGAGCCAGTTAATCTGGTCGTCCAAACGTTGAGCGTCATTGGTCTTGGAAGCAGACGATCCGCCCGATTTCTTATACAGCCAGTGGGCGGCAATGCCGTACTCGGCCTGCTCATGCATCTCGTAGGTTCGAATCTGAATCTCGAGCGGGCGGGCCGTGGGGCCGATAACCGTCGTGTGGAGCGACTGGTAGTTATTGACCTTGGGCATGGCGATATAGTCTTTAAAACGACCGGGCATGGGATGCCACAAGGTATGCACGGCACCAAGCGTGGAATAGCAATCGCGCACCGAATGAGTGATGACGCGCAGCGCCACCAGATCGTAGATCTCGGAGAACTCCTTGCCCTTGCGCTTCATCTTTTGGTAGATGGACCAATAGTGCTTGGAACGGCCGTTGATCTGAAAGCCCTCAAGACCAATGCGATTGAGCTCGTCGGTGAGCGTCTTGATGGTCTCGGCCAGATAACGCTCGCGAACCTCGCGCGACTCGGCTACCATGCGCGCGATGCGTTGGTAGGCGTCGGGCTCAAGGTAGAAGAAGGACAGGTCCTCGAGCTCCCACTTGATAGAGCTCATGCCCAGGCGGTCGGCAAGAGGCGCGTATACGTCCATGGTCTCGCGGGCCTTAAACAGACGGCGGTCCTCGCGCAGGGCTGCAAGGGTGCGCATGTTATGCAGGCGGTCGGCAAGCTTAACGATGATGACGCGGATGTCCTTGGACATGGCGAGGAACATCTTGCGCAGCGTGAGGGCCTGCTTCTCGTCCATGCTGTCGACTTCGATGTTGGTGAGCTTGGTCACGCCGTCGACGAGTTCTGCCACGGTTTCGCCAAACAGGCCGGAAACATCGGTAAGCGAGGTCTCAGTATCCTCGACGGTATCGTGCAGCAGCGCGGCGCACACCACATCGCAGTCCATCTTAAGATCGGCCAAAATGATGGCAACCTCGACGGGATGGTTAATGTACATCTCGCCCGAGCGGCGCTTTTGGTTGCAGTGCTTCTCGGCGGCAAAGCAGTAGGCCTGCTCCACCTTGGAGAAGTCATCCTCATTCATATATTTGAGGCACAGGCGCTCCAGCTTGTCGTAGCTGTCCGCCATAATCTCGGGCGGCAGCTCATCGGCATGCTTATAGTGCTCCATCTCAGAAAAAGGCTGGAGGGTGGAATCATGGGCGGTACGGGCTGCGGCATCCATCGAAGTCCCCTTCCCCTAGGCCCGCGGTACGATCGGGCGGTTAACTTTGGCTAGCATATCAGAAGCGCACGAATCGAGCGCCCAACTCCGGAAAGCCGAGAACTCCATGCGCGAGCGCAAGCCCTCCAAATAGCGAATTGACCTGCTTAATTGCACGCGGCCGGGGTTTTCTGCCATCGCGATGCGACGCGTATCGTCAAACCCCGAAACGCGGCAGAAACCGAGTTCTTCGAAGATTCCCAAGCCGCTTGCCACCGAGCGCTCATCGACCGGCGTGCGCGCGTCGATTGCAAGGCACATCTGCGCGATGTCGATATCGCTTGCGCAGAATGAATCGTCCCCCGTCTTGCCACGGTTGGAGCGCCACATGGTCTGCAGCGCTCGATAGAGCGTGACAAGCTCATCACGCTCGGGCGCGTAACAATCGAGCAGGCGCTCATTAATACGAGCGTCACGCGACGAATAGAGCAGGTGAATCACAGCGGGCTGTCCATCGCGGCCGGCACGGCCGCTCATCTGGTTAAACTCAATCGCGCCAAACGGCATGTGGTAGAGCACGACATGACGGATATCGGGCAAGTTGACGCCCTCACCGAAAGCCGAAGTTGAAACGATGCAGCTGAGACTTCCGTCTCTAAAGGCTTCCTCGACACGGCGGCGATCGGAGCGCGCAAGCCCGGCGTTATAGAACGCGATATGGGTCGCACAGTCGGGCACGCGTTTGCGCAACGTCTTGGCAAGTGCCACGGACTGGTCGCGCGAGTTCACGTAGATAACGGTCTTCTCCCCCGTCGCCACGATCGACACCAGGCGATTTTCGCGGCTCGCAAGGTCACGGTCGTCCTCGAGTTGCAGGTTCTCGCGAACGGTCTCGTCGACCACCGTCCTGGTAATCGGCAATACACGAGCAAGCTCCGCCACGACCGGGGCCGTCGCGGTAGCCGTTGCCGCCATGACAACGGGGTCGCCCAGGGCTTTGAGAATATCGGGCATGTCGAGGTATGCGCTCCGGTCGCCGCCTTTGGCAAGACCGGCATGGTGCGCCTCATCGATAACGACAAAGCCAATACGTCCAGAACGTGCAAAGCGATCGCGATGGATAGACAGGAACTCCGGCGTCGTGAGAACGATGCCGGTGCGGCCCGAAGCCAGGCCGGCAAACACGTCATCGCGCGCCGCCTCCACGGTCTCGCCGGTCAGCACGCCAACGCCAATGCCGAGCGCGGCCATCGTCGAGGAAAGGTGATAGGCCTGGTCGGCAACGAGTGCGCGCAGCGGATAGACAAAAATGCTCGCGCGCCCGCGAAGAACCGCCTCGCGTGCGGCATGTACATGGAAAATCAGAGACTTGCCGCGACCCGTTCCCATAACGGCCAAAACGCTCTGGTGGTCGGCCAGGGCGTCAAGCGCCTCGACCTGCGCGCGGTGCGGCTGGTTCGATCCGATAAAGCTGTGAATGAGCGAGCGCGTGAGCTCGGTATAGGAAAGCTGGGCAAGCGTCTCGCGTTTACGCGACTCCAAGCGCAGTCCAGAATCCGCCGGTTGTACGCCGCGGCGAAGCTCACATGCCGGATCATCAACGCTGGGCGCCGTGGTATCGCGGACCAAGACATCCTTGATCATGAGCTTTGGCTTTACGCGACCTTGCCAATGCTCGGCAACGGCCTCGAACACCAAGTCGACGGCGCTGTCGCAATTGATAAGCCTGTCAATCTGCGGCACACGGAACATGATTGCCGGCACGCTCGCGGCTCCATCCGTCGCCACGAAGCGCATATGCTCGCCGGTCTTACCCACCACGGCGCGATCACACATCGTCACGCCCTCGGCAGCCAGCAGCGGCACCTTATTACCCTGGCCAAACGGCTCAAGGCGGGAAATCTGCTCGATGGTCTCGATATTCAATTCGGAAAGGTCGACCGTGGCGGCAACCTCGTCGGTGTCCTCAAAGTCCTCGGCGGGAAGCTCGGACAACACGGCGGAAAGACGTCGACGAAACTCATCGAGCTTAGATGCCTCGATGGTCACGCCCACCGCACCGGCATGCCCGCCGCGGCGAATCAGCAAGTCGGAGCAGCGCTCGACGGCTTCGAACAGGTTAACCTTGCCTACCGAGCGGCCCGAGCCACGTGCTATACCGTCCTCGATAGAGAAAAGCAGCGCCGGCACGTGATATCGGTTGGTAAGGCGGCTCGCCACGATGCCCTTAACGCCCTCGTGCCAACCTTCGCCGCCCACGACGATTGCGCGCCCGCCGTCATAAGTCTTCTCGACCTTTGTCATGGCGTCGCGCGTGAGCTCCGCCTCGATCTCGCGACGCTGGCGGTTGATCTCCTCAAGCTCGGCGGCAAGCGCGCTCGCTTCGATGGGGTCGTGGGCAAGCAGCAGGTCAAGCGCCAATTTTGGATCGGCCATGCGGCCGGCGGCGTTTAAGCGGGGAATGAGCGAGAACGATAGACCGTCCGCCGTAATGGTAGTCAGATCGGCCTTGGCGAGCGCTGCAAGCGCGATGTAGCCGGGACGAGCCGTCACGCGCATCTGCTGGATACCCTCGGCGACCAGAGCGCGATTCTCGGGCGTCAATGGCATCATGTCGGACACGGTGCCCAGCGCCGCAACCTCAATCAGCGAACGCCAATACGACGGCTTGCCCAGACGCTCACCCAAAACCTGCACCAGCTTGAGCGCCACACCGGCACCGGCAAGTTCACGCGAGGGCCCCTCATCCTCGAGTTTAGGGTCGGTCAGGGGCACGCCCTGCGGCACCTGGTCGGACGGCTCATGATGGTCCGTAACCACCAGATCGATTCCCAGGCTCTCCAGATAGGAGACCTCTTCCTTGGCCGCGATACCGTTATCGACGGTCACGATCAGATTGGGTTGGGCGAGCTCGTTGACGCGGTCGAGCGCCGCACGCGAAAGGCCATATCCCTCGTCAAAGCGGTGCGGGATGAATGGTGTGACATCGGCGCCAAACGTCCGCAGCGCCTCGGTCAACAGACAAGTCGACGTAATGCCGTCGACGTCAAAATCACCAAAGACGGCGATGCGTTCGTGGTTGCGAATGGCGCACTCAACACGATCGGCAACAACCGACATGCCCGGAATGACGAGCGGATCGGCCCAATCACGATCGAGCGAAGGCGTCAAAAATAGCTGTCCTTCCTCAATCGAGGCAATGCCGTGCGCAACCATAATGCGTGCCACCAGCCCGGGTATGCCCAGACCAGCCGAAAGCTCCTTTTCGAGCTCGGGATTTTGCTGAGCGACCGCCCAGCGATGCGTCGTCTTAAGCGATGACATAGGCGCCCACCCCCGATAGGGGCAGGTCGCCGCGATACCTCTCACGGTTCATAGCGATGAGTCCTCTGTGTATGCCCGCTTCGGCAGGCAGATCTGTTGAACGGATTTATTATACCGTGCGGCACGGACACAGAGCCTCGCAGCACGCCGTGGTTTCGGTAAACGATGCCGGTAATAGCCTCGAAATAATCGAGCGTTTCTGACGCACGGACGCATGCGAGCGTCTAGCATATCCATTCAAAACGGATTCACGAGTAAAGGGAGTCGCAAGCGCATATGAAGCAATGGGTTGGACTGGGAAAGTTCCTCGCAGGGCATATGCAGATCATCGTTCCGATTTGCGTGGCGCTCGGCGTGCTCTTTCCTCAGCAGATCGGCGTTCTCAAGCCCATCGTTCCCGCCCTCTTCGCCTTTATGACGTTCCAAGGTGCGCTCAGCAACACCTTTCACCAGGTGGCCGAGGTGTTCCGCCGTCCCCTACATTTGATTTTGGCGTTATTTGTCTCGGCCGTGCTCATCCCCATCGCGGCGTATGCCATGAGCTCACTGTTCTTTGGTTCCAACCCAAACCTTGTCTGCGGCATCGTGCTCGAGTACAGCGTACCCGTGGCAGTCACCGCCTTTATGTGGATTAGCATGTTCGGCGGCAACGGCCCGCTCGCGCTCACCATCATCCTGACGTCCTCGGTCATCTCGCCCGTGACGATTCCGCTCACGCTGAAGCTCCTGCTGGGTGCCACCGTCGCAATCGATGTTCCGGGCATGATGCAGAACATGGCCTTTATGATCGCCATCCCTGCCGTGTTCGGCATCGTGATCAACGAGCTCACGCGCGGATGGGGACATGAGAAACTCTCCCCCGCGCTTTCGCCCGCCTGCAAGTTCATGATGATGGGGGTCATCGCGTCCAACTCCACCGCCATGAGCGAGTACGTGTTGCACATGAATGTTGAGCGCTTGGAAGTCGCCCTCTTTATTTTGGTCTTCGCCATCAGCGGCTTTGTCGTCGGTTTTCTGGTCGCCCGTGCGTTGCACCTGCCGTATAGCGAGACGACCACCATGTGCTTTACCTGCGGCATGCGTAACATCTCTTCGGGCGCCGTCATCGCCACGCAGTACTTTCCAGGCGAAGTCGTGTTTCCCGTCATGTGCGGAACGCTGTTTCAGCAGGTGCTCGCCTCGGTTATCGGACATCTCTTTGAGCGACTGACCGGCGAGGAGCGCGCCGCCCAACGCAAGCGCGTCGAGGCCGGCCGCGACGCCATGGGACGCTAGACTGTCCGCATTACGCGGGTGTTAGTCTTGCTATACGAGCGTTTCCAGATGCGCACGCAGGCGATCAGCATCGATATCGAGCGTGGTCTCGGCATTAACCTGGGCCAAACGATAGCCGACAAAGTAGGGCGAAACCACCCAACGCGGAAGCGCCTTGGCAATGGTCCGGCCGTCCATGTGGTAGAAGAACAAGTTGTACGACTCCGCGCGGCCGCCGTGGTGCTCGTGCAGGATATAGCGCAGGGCCACCTGAATCGCATCGGCAAACAGGTCCGCTTCGGCTTGGTCGCGGGCGTCGTCGCTGGCGGCGATTCCCTGTGGAGCCGAGACGTTGACCTCAAAGAATCCCATAATCGGTTCGGTTGAGATGTTGACCGAGATTCTCCCCTGCTGCCAGACAGCGATGCCTTCAAAGTTGGCTAAGGTCAGCGCCGCATAGCCGTCCTCCTGTTCCAAGCCCACAATCTGCATGTGTGGATGGACGAGGCTGCCGCCCGAAAGCGGACCTTTGTTCTTATACATGAGTACACTGCGGTACTGCTGGGAATCGATCATCTGCTGCCAACAGCCCAGAGCAAACCGCATCACATGGTGGAGTTCATCCGGCTCATAGGTCACCAAGTCGGCATCGTGATCTGCCGATTCAATCAACACGGTTTGACGGGTGGCGCGCAAGGTCTTGAACCTATTCTCGAACCAGATGCAGTCACCATCGCGCTGGATGATGTTGGCGAGCCCCTCCGTGTCACAAAAGGGGCACGCGGTGCCAGGGCGACGATTATCGTCGGGCTTACCGCTCGCCTGCTGAACGTCAAATACCAGCGCCACGGGTTATACCTCCAGCGGCACGATCTTGGTGCCATGGAGTTCGGAGACGCCCAGTGCCGCCGCCACGGTATCGCGATTGGCCGTGGAAATGCCGCTACCGGGAAGAATGGTCAGGCGGTCGCCCGCATACTCGACAAGACGCGACAGGTGCTCCAGGTTGTCCTCGATCGGCGTTCCGGCAGCACCACCATGCGTCAGGATGCGCGTGATGCCGCAGTCGGCGAGTGTGTCAATGGCATCGAGCTGAGCCTCGAGCGAGAGCTGGTCAAAGGCCATGTGGAAGGTGATATCGATGGCCCCGCGCTTGCACTCCTCGGTCGCGCAGCCCGTAGCCATCACGAGGGCGCCGAGGGTGAGCTCGTCGAGCGCCCAGCCGCCGGCACAGGGCTTGCAGCAGCCAAAGACCAGGCCGTCAACGCCGGCGCTCACGGCAAGACCCAAGTCCATCTCCATCATGCGCAGCTCGTCCTGGTTGTAGTGAAAGTCACCGCCACGCGGGCGAATCATGCACATCACTCGCGCGTCATGCTCGTGAGCATAGCTGACCGTAGTGCTGATAACGCCGGCCGAGGGCGTGGTACCACCGACGGCAAGGTTGTCGCACAACTCGATGCGCTTAGCACCGGCATCGATAGCCGCCGGCACCCGCTCAAAGTTCTCGGCACAAAACTCATACAGCATAGATAGACCCCCAAAGACAGCAGATGTTTTCCGACGGGCATTGTCGCACGCCCCCATGAAGTTGCGGTGGAATAGGGACTGTTTTGGCCTCTGGAGCCCGTATTCAGTCCCTATTTCACCGCAACTTAAAGGGGTGCTGACCGAAATGGTCAGCACCCCTTTTTGCTGTATAGAAGTAGTCGTTGGGGACGTTCTTAAACGACTATTCATTCAAGAACGTCCCCAACGACTATCCCAGGATCAGGCACGCTTTGGTGCGGGAAGGTAGCTGCTCAGAAATGTGGTCGAATGAGAGTTGCATCAAAGGAGCACTGGTTGGTGTTTCGCGCGATGCGTCAACCGACACTCGTCGCTATACCGGGGACAGACAGACCGGGCTCCCTATACGACAACTGTTGACATCATATACTATGTGTCATATAGTAGGTGTTACACAGTATACTACGAAAGGAGGTGTGCGGATGGAGGCACAGATGAAGCGCGGCTTCCTCGAGGCCTGCGTGCTCGCGGCCGTCTCGGGCGAGGAATCCTACGGCTATCAGATCGTGAAGGACGTGCCCGCGAGCATGGGGCTCACGGAGTCCACGCTCTATCCGTTGCTCAAGCGCCTGGAGAAGGCAGGGTGCATCACGGCGCGCTCCGCCGAGCACAACGGGCGGCTGCGAAGGTACTACCGCATCACGGACACCGGGCATGAGCGTATCGCCGAGTTCCTCGCCGAATGGCCATCCGTGCAGAAAATCTACAGTTACGTGAAGGGAGCGCACCATGACGCGCGATGAGTTCTTGAACCGGCTGGGCGAGCTTCTGGCCTGTCTGCCGGCAGATCAGGTAAAGGAAACGCAGGAGTTCTACGCGGAGGCCATCGCCGACCGTATGGAGGACGGCATGACGGAGGCCGAGGCTGTGGCCGCCATGGGCACGCTCGGTGAGGTCGCCGAGGCAACGCTCGACGAACTGCCCGCCGTGCCGCGCGCAATTGCGAGGACCAAGCGCAAGAGCACGGCGCTTCTATGGGCGCTCGCCATCGTGGGCTCTCCGGTATGGATTCCGCTGCTGTTCGCGTTCGTCGCCGTTGCCGCTACAGTCTACATCTGCATTTGGGTTCTTGCGCTCTGCGTGTGGATCGTGGCCGCGGCATTCGGGGGCGCGGGCGTGGTGGGGCTCCTGTTCACCGTGGACGGCATCATTATCGGGCATGTTCCGTACGTTTTAACCTCGATGGGAATGGGATTCGCTTCCATCGGTGTGGCGCTCCTCGCGGGAGCCGGTGCCTGGACGGCGTCCAAGCAGATCGCGCGCCTCTCTGCCCTTTGGGCGAAGAAAGCCGTTTCGCCCTTCTGGAAAGATCGAGGCAGTAAGAGCCGCAGGGGCGCTGAAGCGGCGCCGCTTACGGCATAGGAAGGAGTGCAAACATGTCCAGCGTAAAAAAGATTTACCTTGCCGTAGCGGGTGGGCTTGTTGCCACGGGGCTCGTCCTGGCTGCTATCGGATTTGTGGCCTCCGGCTTTAACCTCGCTGTGTTCAACACACAGATCGACCTGCGCGATGACACCATCATTCTGGGTGGTGTTGAAATAGACGACCCGACAGGGCTTCCACTCATCGAGCAGCTTGCCGAGGTTGGCGAGATCCATATTGGATCTGCAACGGCTGGTTCGTCTTCTCCTCGCAAATGATCGAGCTCGTAGCAGCCATCCCCCTTCGGGCGCACCACGACGGGCGTAAGCACGCCGCCCTCGAAGCCTTTTGACCTAGTCGCTGGGGACGTTCTTAAACGACTAGTCTTTCAAGAACGTCCCCAGCAACTACCCCAAATGCCAGAACCAAAGCAGCGCCGCAAGCAGAGGACGGACAGCAAGCGGGCACCAGAGCGAACAAATTGGCATGAAAAGAGGACGGCATAGACCTTCTGGTCATGCCGTCCTCTTTGAATGACTAGTTGTCGCTCTGGTGCCCGCGCAGCGTCGGCCGGTCCGCCGTTCGGTAGAACGGCGGAACCTCCTAGCCACCCAGATAGGCTTTACGCACGTTATCGTCGTGCAGGAGCTCTTGGCCGGTGCCGGTCATGGTGATCTTGCCGGTCTCGAGCACGTAGCCGCGCGTAGCGATCGAGAGCGCCATCTGCGCGTTCTGCTCGACCAGAAGCACCGTGGTGCCGGCCTTGTGCAGGTCCACGACAATCTGGAAGATCTGCTCAATCAGAATCGGCGCCAGACCCATGGAAGGTTCGTCGAGCATAAGCAGTTTGGGGTTACTCATAAGGGCGCGCCCCATAACGAGCATCTGCTGCTCGCCGCCCGAAAGGGTGCCGGCCACCTGGCGACGGCGCTCCTTAAGGCGCGGGAACTGTTCGTAGACACGCTCAAGGCCCGGAGCCACCGTGGACTTGGGCTGCGTATAGGCACCCATCTCCAGGTTCTCCTCGACCGTCATCTGCAAAAAGGCGCGACGACCCTCGGGAACCTGAGCCAGGCCCTTGCCAACCAGCTTGTCGGCGGGCGTATGGGTAATGTCCTCACCCATAAACTTGATGGAGCCGGTCTTAGAGCGCAGGAGGCCCGAGACGGTCTTGAGCGTCGTGGACTTACCGGCACCGTTCGCGCCGATCAGGGCCACGATCTCGCCCTCGTTAACGTTAAAGGAGATGTCCTTGATGGCGTGGATGGCGCCGTACCAGACGTTGATGTTGTAGACGGAAAGCATCGGCTCTGCCATTTAGTTCTCCCCCTTATCCTGCTTGCCCAGATACGCCTCGATAACGGCATCGTTATTCTGGATTTCCTCTGCCGTGCCCTTGGCGATGACCTTACCAAAGTTGAGCACGCAGATGCCCTCGCAGATGTTCATAACGAGCGACATATCATGCTCGATAAGCATGATGGCAATGCCAAAGGTGTCGCGAATCTTGACGATGTTCTCCATGAGCTCCGCGGTCTCGGACGGGTTCATGCCGGCGGCAGGCTCGTCGAGCAGCAGTAGCTTGGGGTTGGTGGCAAGCGCGCGGACGATCTCCAGACGGCGCTGAGCGCCGTAAGGCAACGATCCGGCCTGCTCGTTTGCCAGATGCTCCATATCAAAGATGGACAGCAGCTCCATGGCGCGCTCGTGAGCAGCCTTCTCGTGCTTCCAATACGTCGGCAGGCGCAGCACGCCCTCAAAGCCGGAGTAGCGCTCCTGGTTGTGCAGGCCGACCTTAACGTTATCCTCCACCGTCATGGTGTTGAACAGACGAATGTTCTGGAAGGTACGGGCAATACCCATGCGGTTGACCTGATAGACCGACTTGCCCGAGGTGTCCTCACCGTCGAGCAGGATGGTGCCGTGCGTGGGCTGATACACCTTGGTGAGCAGGTTGAAGACCGTGGTCTTACCGGCACCGTTGGGGCCGATCAGACCGGCGATCTCGGTCTTGCCGATAGTCAGGCTAAAGTCGTCGACTGCCTTAAGGCCACCGAACTCGATGCCCAGGTGGATGCACTCGAGTGCCGGGCGCTCGCCCAGGTCGCGGTCGGGAACGATGGCGCCAGAAGGATACGGGACCATCTTGCCCTTGTTGAACTCAAATTTACTGGGCATCGGCTGCCACCTCCTTCTTGGAAGCAAAGCGATCCTTGACACGACCGAAGAACGCCTTGAGCTGCGGGTTGTTGGTAAAGATCATGACCAAGATCAGCACGATGGCGTAGATGAGCATGCGGTAGTCCGAGAACTGACGGAGCAGCTCGGGAAGCACCGTGAGCAATGCCGCCGCGATGACGGAGCCGCGCATATTGCCCAGGCCGCCCAGGACCACGAACACCAGGATGAGGATGGACGTGTTGAAGTCGAACTTGGTGGCGGAGAGCTGCGAGAAGTTACCGCCGAAGAGAGCTCCGGCAGCACCGGCGAGGGCAGCGGAAACCACGAAGGCGATCATGCGGTACTCGGTGACGGAGATGCCCACAGACTCGGCAGCGATCTTGTTGTCGCGCACGGCCATAATGGCACGGCCGGTACGGCTGCGAACCAGGTTGAGCACGATCACGAGTGCGACCATGACCAGGATGGCACCGGCGAGGAAGGTCGAGTACGTCGACACGCCCGAGGCGCCCTGGGCGCCCTTGATGATGGCGGTGCCGTCCTCGAGCAGGTGCAGGTCATCGATCGTGGAGTTACCCGTGATGTTAAAGATCACATGCAGGCCGCGGGAATCGACGCCCACAATGAGGCAGGTGACGATCTCCTTGATAATCTCGCCAAAGGCCAGCGTCACGATAGCCAGGTAATCGCCGCTCAGACGAAGGACCGGGATGCCAATCAAGAAGCCCAGGATGGCGGCAGCGATGGCGCCGACCACGATACTGATGATAAGGCGCACCGGATCGGAGGGAACGGCGCTCTCCAGCGCGACGGCGGTGACGATTCCCGTATAGGCACCGACACTCATAAAGCCCGCGTGGCCCAGCGACAAGTCGCCCGCGATGCCGACGACGAGGTTAAGGGAAATGGCCATGACGATATAGGCCGTGATGGGAACCAGCTGACCGGCGATCATGCGCGGAATCATGTGGTTGGACTGCATAAAGAACACGATGGCAAACGCCACAAGGCACATGGCGTACGTGACAAAGTCGTGACGCGTCTGCTTGTCTTTAAGAAACTTCATAACGCTCACCTACACCTTCTCGGGGACGTACTTGCCCAAGAGGCCGGCAGGCTTGACGAGCAGGACGATGATCAGAACACCAAAGACGATGGAGTTGGCAAGGCTCGTGGAAATGTAAGCCTGCGCCATCGCTTCGATGATGCCGATGAGAATGCCACCGACAAAAGCGCCGGGGATGGAGCCGATGCCACCGAAGACAGCGGCGTCGAAGGCCTTGATGCCAGGCATGGCGCCCGTGGTGGGCTGCAGCACCGGCGAGTAGGAGCACAGCAGCACGCCGGCGATGGCGGCAAGGGCAGAGCCGATGGCAAACGTCATCGAAATGGTGCGGTTGACGTTGATGCCCATGAGCTGAGCGGCAGCCTTGTCCTCGGACACGGCGCGCATGGCCTTGCCCATCTTGGTCTTACCTGTAAAGAACATCAGGCCGGCCATGATAACCAGGCAGGCGACGATGGTGACGAGCGAGACGGCGCTTACGTTGAACTTGGCCAAGAACTCCGGCACCTGGAAGGTGACGAGCGAAGTGAAGTTCTTGGGCGTGGCGCCCCACAGAAGCTGCGCGGCGTTCTGCAGGAAGTAGGACACGCCGATAGCCGTGATCAGAACGGCCAGCGGGCCTGCTTGGCGCAGCGGCTTATAGGCCAGGCCCTCAATGAGAACACCGAGAACCGTGCAGGCCACACAAGAGAGAACTACAGATGCCCAGCCCGGGAGGCCGAGATACGACGTGGCGCAGAACGAGACATAGGCACCGACCATGATGACATCGCCGTGAGCGAAGTTGAGCATCTTGGCGATACCGTAGACCATGGTGTAGCCCAACGCGATGATGGCGTAGACGCTGCCCATGGACAGGCCGTTGACCAGGTATTGGATAAAGACCGTCATGTTCCACATCCCCCTTTCGAATAGGTTTCCAGTTGATGTATGAAACAGGGACGTTACATCGTCCCTAGATACCAAGCAAGCAGGGAAGGCCAAAACCTCCCCTGCTTGGGATCAAAACCGCTCTATATAAGGCGGCCTATTAGGCCTGTACGTACTTGCCGTCGGTAATGACGTACGCCGTCGGGTCCTTCTGGACCTGGCCCTTGTCGTTCCAGGAGAGCTTGCCAGTCAGACCGTCAACAGTAATGTTGCGCATAGCCTCGGGAAGCTTCTCGGCAACCTCGGTGGGGTCGGCGTCGACACCCAGGCCGGCCTCCTTGAGAGCCTCGACCACAGCATGCACGCCGTCGTAGGCGTCGGCGGCAAACTGGTCGGGGGTATCGCCGTACTTATCTTTGTAAGCGTTGACGAAGTCGGCGTTCTTCTCATCGTCGGCCGAGAACGGGGTCATGAGCAGCAGACCCTCGGCAAGAGAGGTGTCGAAGCCCTCAACGCCCAGGATGCCGTCCATGCCGTCGCAGCCCATCATCTTGACGTCGTAGCCCATGTCCTTGGCGTTCTTGAGCAGGACGGACGCCGGCGTGTAGTAGATCGGCGCAAAGATCATGGTGGCGCCTGCCTGCTTGGCCTTGGTCAGCTGGTTGGTAAAGCTCGTGGCGGAGTCGTCCTTAAAGGTCTCCTCGTCGACAATCTCAAGCTTGGACTTAGCGGCCTGGGCCTTAAAGGAATCTGCGATGCCCGAAGAATAGGCGTCGCCGGAGTTATAGAACAGCACGAACTTCTCGTTCGCATACTTCTGCGCCAGGAACTTGGCAGCGTTGACACCCTGGTTGGGGTCGGTAAAGCAAACCTGGAAGACGCAATCCTTGCCCTTGGTAACGTCCTCGGAGGACGCGGACGGGGTGATCATGAACGTCTCGGGGTCGTTACCGCACTCAGCGGCAACGGCGACCGACGCACCCGTGGTGGTCGGACCGACGAGGGCCTGCATGCCCCAGTCGAGCAGGGTGTTGAAGGCGTTGACGGCCTTCTCGCCGTCAGCCTGGTCGTCCTCGGCCTTGCTTACAAGCGGCAGCTCCTTAGTCGAGAAATCCTTGCAGCCAAGCTCGACAGCCTGTGTAACGGACTTGCCGTAGGACGCGTTGGCGCCGGTCAGCGGGCCGATGGTGCCGATCTTAAACGAAGCGTCGCCCGACGCGGAACCGCTGTCGCCGCCGTTGGAGGAGCAGCCAGCTAGAATGGACATCGCCCCCAGACCTGCTGCGCTCGCGATAACGCTCCTGCGATTCATAACAGGGTTCAATGACTTACCGGTGAGGCTCGACATGCGGCTCTCCTCTCAAATCTCGTCGGGTTTCGGTTACCCGACAGGCCATCCTTCGCCGTGTTCGGCGTTCGCAAAATAGTAGACGCTTTAGTTGAGAAAAGTGGCGATTATTTCAACTTTTCTTTTGTTTTGCCCATTTATCCATATTTCTGCGTATTCCTGTCGGTTTATGCAGTTTAGCCACTTTATTGTGTGAAAGTAATGTTTCCGTTCTGTTACAGGCGTCCTTACCCTGCATAAAACGGCCTCACCGGTAGCGCTTTATGCGCACTTAGGCGGCGATGTACTTGCCGTCCTGGATCACATAGGCTGTAGCGGGCTTTTCGACCTGGCCCTTGTCATTCCACGTCAGCTCGCCTGTCAGGCCCTCGATCTTGATCTTGCGCATGGCCTTGGCAAGGTCGCCGGCAATGTCGGCACCGTCGGCCGAAATGTCAATCCCTGCCCTATCGATAGCCTCGACGATGGCGTGGACGCAATCGTAAGCGTCGGCGGCAAACTGGTTGGGCGTCTCGTCGTAGGCATCCTTATAAGCCTTGACGAAGTCGGCATTCTTCTCATCGTCAGCCGAAAACGGGGTCATGAGCAGTACGCCCTCGGCAAGAGAGGTATTGAAGCCTTCCACAGAGAGCAGGCCGTCCATGCCGTCGGTACCCATGAGGGTCATGTCGTAGCCCATGTCCTTGGCGTTCTTGAGCAAAACGGACGCCGGCGTGTAGTAGATCGGCGCAAAGATGAGCGTGGCGCCGGCCTCCTTGGCCTTGGTGAGCTGGTTGGTAAAGCTTGTGGAAGAGTCGTCCTTAAAGGTCTCGGTATCGACGATGTCGAGCTTGGACGCCTTGGCCTGCTCGGCAAAAGCGTCGGCAACGCCCGAGCTATACGTATCGCCGGAGTTGTAGAACAGGGCGATCTTGGCATCCGCGTACTTCTCGGCCAAGAACTTTGCGGCGCTGGCGCCCATGGTGGGATCGGTGAAGCAAACCTGGAAAACCGTGGTCTTATCCTTGGTAACGTCGAGCGACGAGGCCGAAGGCGTGACCATGAGCATATCGTCGGCGATCTCGCCCGAGACGGCGACGGCAGCACCGGTGGTGACGGGGCCGACGAGAGCCTGCATGCCCCAGTCGCACAAGGTATTGAAGGCGTTGATAGCCTTCTCTCCGTCGGCGACGTCGTCCTCGGACTTAAGCGAGAGCTTGAGGTCCTTGGTCGAGAAATCCTTGGCGGCGAGCTTGGCACCCTTCTCGGCCGAAACGCCATAGGTTGCCGCGGCGCCGGTCAGAGGGCCGATGACACCGATCTTGAAGGTCTTGCCGTCATCGGCGGAGCCGCCGTCCGAGCTACCCGACGAGCAACCAGCAAGCGCGACGGTGCTGCCGAGCGCCGCGGCGCCGGCGAGAAAGTTCCTACGGCTGAGCGTGCTGTTGATGTTGAACATGGTGTCCCCCTTTTTTTCGCTGGCCGCAGCGCGGCCGTCTTGCGGTACGGGGCAAACCTTATGGCGCAAACGTTGACAGTTTGTTACGGAGTTCCGTTTGTAGCGAGCATGTTTCCAATGTTTCCGCAGCGTTTCGGGGGTGCCGTTTTGTGCGACTCCTGTTGCCTGGCGAGCACGCACCCTCGGTTCACGCTAGAATGCACTCAACCTTTAAGCGGTTAATCCATCCATAAGATGCACGAAGGAGCTATCTATGAGCGAACCCCTGCGCACCGTGAACGTCGGTTTGATCGGTCTGGGAACCGTCGGCGGCGGCGTGGCCCGTCTGATCAAGAGCCACCACGATGAGTACCTGGCAGCCTACGGCATCGACCTTAAGCTGACCCGCGCCTGCGCGCTTGCTTGGGAGCAGGCCGAGGCGGCAGGCATTGAGCGCGAGGCCTTTACGAGTGACTGGCACGACGTCGTCAGCGACCCCGCCGTCGACATCGTCGTCGAGCTGATCGGCGGCGAGCATCCCGCAACCGAGATCTTCACCACTGCCTTTGAGCACGGCAAGCACGTCGTCTCTGCCAACAAGGCCCTGCTGGGCCGTCACGTCGAGACGCTTGCCGAGAAGGCACGCGCGTGCGGCGTGCAGATTAAGTGCGAGGCCAGCTGCGGCGGTGGCATCCCCATTGTCAGCACGCTCGAGCACGACCTGGTGGGCAACAAGATCCTGACCATCGCCGGCATTCTCAACGGTACCACCAACTATATCCTGTCGCGCATGGACGCCGAGGGCGCCGATTACGCCAACGTGCTTGCCGACGCGCAGGCCAAGGGCTATGCCGAGGCCGACCCGTCCGCCGACGTCGACGGCTTCGACGCCGCCAGCAAGACGGCCATCCTCGCCTCCATCGGCTTTGGCACCCGCGTTACCACCGATGATGTGTACCAGCAGGGTATCCGCACCATCGGCGCCGAGGACATCGCCCAGGCCCGCGAGCTCGGCTACACCATTAAACTGCTCGGCATCGCCCGCAACACCGACGCCGGCGTCGACGTCCGCGTGCATCCCACGCTGATCCCCGCCGACCACATGCTCGCCAAGGTCAACGGCGCCATGAACGCCGTCTACGTGGTAGGCGACGCCGTGGGCGAGACCATGTTCTACGGTGCCGGCGCAGGCTCCTTTCCCACCGCGAGCGCCGTCGTGGGCGATATCCTGTCGCTGTCCGAGCAGATCAGCCGCGGCGTGGCCCCGCTGCCCGAGATCGAGCCCTATGGTCACAACCTCGCCTTTAAGCCCATGGACGAGCTCCAGACCAAGTACTATGTGCGCCTGAAGGTCGCCGACCGCGTGGGCGCCCTGTCCGAGACGGTCGATATCTTTGCCAAGCACAACATCTCGATCTCGCTCATCAACCAGGTCGAGGACGGCAAGTCGGGCATCAGCGATACCTGCTCGGTCATCTTCCTGACGCACCGCGCGCTCGAGAAGGACGTCCAGGCTGCCGCCGCCGAGCTTGCCAGCGTCGACTGCGTGGCCGAGGTCGCCAACGTCCTGCGCATCGAGGACGTCGAGGCCTGGACCGAAGGCGTCATGGCGAACTAATTCGCTCTTCGCTATACGGCATATATGTTTTCCTAGCGAGCGATATGTCCTTCCATATCACGGGCGCCGTACTCCCCGTCGACGGAGCCGCCCGTTTCTAAAGGTCGCAAGCCACGACTTCGAACCCCAACGAGACCCAACGCAAAAGGCGCGCTGTCTGCATCAACCGCAGGCAGCGCGCCTTCAATTATTTGGACGGAACCCGTATCCCGACATTCCTTGCTACCTGCCGTCGTCGTCCTGGGCTTCATCGCGTGCATAGAGCTCAAGCATGCGACGGCGGTACTCGTGCACGGCGAGCTTGGCGCGCTCTAGGCGGCGACGCTCACGCGGGGTGAGCTCGGACGGATCTATCTCGTCGCCATAGGTCTTATCGGCAAGCAGATGCGCCGCATCCACAATGCGCGCATCGATGCGTTCGCTCGCCGCCCGATCAGAAAGGCGCTCGGCAATCGTGTCGAGTGTAGGCAAGCCTTCGAATACGCGACCATGTCCATGCGACGTCAATAGCTCGTGCTCGCGGGCGAGAAGACTTGCCAGGTCGTGATGGGCGCGCAGGATATTGAGCGCATCGGCGGGATGCTCGGCAACCTCCGCCACGGCGGCGACCGGCGCCGCATCGACCACGCGGTAGAAGAGCTGCGCGAGCAGTGGCATCAGGAACACCGTGATGGCGCCGGCTGCCACCATAACCGAAGCGACGCCCTGCGATAATGCGCCGGCATTGACGGCGACGCTCGTCACGGCGACGATGATCGGCAGTGCCGTGGTGCAGTAGAGCGCCACGGTGATGCGACCGTAGGCAGAAACATCGCGCGTCTTAGGGCAGATGCCCATGGAGACAACGATGGGCACGGCACGGATAACCAGCAACGCCACGATAAAGCCCACGAGCAGGCCAGGGCGCGATGCTACAGCCGTCAGGTCGATCTTGGCGCCCGAAACGGTAAAGAACACCGGGATCAAAAAGCCATAGGCAAGGCCATCGAGTTTAAGCTCGAGCGTATGGTTGCCCTCGGGGATGATGTAGCGCAGGACGAAGCCCGCGGCAAAAGCGCCCAGTACGATATCGAGGCTAAAAATAGCGGAAAACGCCACGAGCGTGACCAGGATGAGCACTGTGAGGCGCACGAACGTCTGAGAAGTCGTATCGGCGCGCTCCTGAATAAAGGCAAAGAAGCGGCTGCCAATACGCTTGGAGCGGCTGGGGACCACGGCAAGCAGCACGCACACCACGGCGAACAGCCCCAAGATCAACAGCGTCTCAACACCCGTACGGGCAGACAGCAGCACCGACATGGCGAGCACGGGCCCGAGCTCGCCCCACGTACCATAGGCAAGAATCGAATCGCCGACGCGCGTCCCAGAAAGCGACCGCTCGCGCAAGATGGGCATGAGCGCCCCAAGCGCCGTCGAGGTCAACGCCAGCGTCACGGCGATGCCATCAAAATGACTGACCGAAAACCACGGGGTAAAGCGCACGGCAAGCCAGGCGATACCAAACGTGACGACCCACGTCGCCATGCCGTAACGCCCCTCGATGCCCGTGATGTTCTTGGGATCGATCTCAAAGCCGGCAAGCAGGAACAAAAAGGCCAGGCCGAGCTCGGACACGAGCGAGACCTCGGCATCCACATGGATAATGCCGAGCATATGAGGTCCCAGCACCGCGCCAAACACGAGCAAAAAGACCGTCTCGGGAACGGGTTTTCCGGGAATCGCCGAGGCGATGAAGGGACTTGCAAAGGCCACGAGTGCGATGATGGCGAGCGAAACAAATGCCATGTGATGCCTTTCTCTTGTTTGCGCTCCACTGTAGCACCCTCGCCGTCCTCAACGCGCCACGAGCTGTCGTATCATAGTGAGGTTTAAAAGTATGTGGCTCAAGGCGATCGCGAGGCTTGCCCCGCAAACCGACCGCTGCCGCATACCGCACCGTACGCCCAACCGATCAGGAAGGCAGGAACCAATGGTCTCTCGTATCTACGTGGAGAAGAAACCCGGGTTCGACGTCGAGGCTCAGCAGCTCAAGGGCGAGCTGAGCGAGATCCTCGGCATCAAGGGCATCGAGGCTCTGAGGATCATCAACCGCTACGACGTCGAGGGCATCGATGAGGAGCTGTTCCGCTCCTGCGTGCCGACCGTCTTTAGCGAGCCCCAGGTCGATGTGACCTACGACGAGCTCCCCGCAAGCGATGGCGCCGTCTTTGCCGTCGAATTCCTGCCTGGCCAGTTTGACCAGCGCGCCGACTCCGCCAGCGAGTGCGTGCAGCTCATCAGCCAGGGCGAGCGCCCCGCCGTGCGCTCCGCCAAGGTCTATATGATCTCGGGCGCCCTGGACGAGGCCGCCATCGATGCCATTAAGCACTACGTGGTGAACCCCGTCGAGGCCCGCATTGCCTCACTCGACCTACCCGAGACGCTGCACATGGAGACCCCCGAGCCTGCGCCCGTCGAGGTGCTTGACGGCTTCCGCGAGCTCGACGAAGCCGGTCTTGCCGCCTTTATCTCCGAGCGCGGTCTTGCCATGGACGAGGCGGACATCGCCTTCTGCCAGCAGTACTTCCGCGATGAAGATCGCGACCCCACCATCACCGAGATCCGCGTGATCGACACCTATTGGTCCGACCACTGCCGCCACACCACCTTCGGTACCGTCCTGGATGACGTGACGATCGACGACGCCGTGGTGCAGCAGGCCTTCGACCGCTACATGGAAATGCGCCACGAGCTCGGTCGCGACGCCAAGCCCGTCTGCCTCATGGATATGGGCACCATCGGCGCCAAGTATCTCAAGAAGACCGGCGTCATGACCGATGTCGACGAGTCCGAGGAGATCAACGCCTGCACTGTCAAGGTAAAGGTCGATGTTGATGGTGAGGACCAGGACTGGCTGTTCCTCTTTAAGAACGAGACCCACAACCACCCGACCGAAATCGAGCCCTTCGGCGGTGCCGCCACCTGCGTGGGCGGCGCCATCCGTGACCCGCTCTCGGGCCGCAGCTATGTGTACCAGGCCATGCGCGTCACCGGCGCCGGCGACCCCACCGTCCCGGTTTCCGAGACGCTCGAGGGCAAGCTCCCGCAGCGCAAGCTCGTGACCACCGCCGCCGCCGGCTACTCCAGCTACGGCAACCAGATCGGCCTTGCCACCGGTCAGGTCAACGAACTCTATCACCCCGGCTACGTGGCCAAGCGCATGGAGGTCGGTGCCGTCGTGGGCGCTACCCCGGCAAACCACGTGCGTCGCGAGTGCCCCGCCCCCACCGACAAGATCATCCTGCTGGGCGGCCGCACCGGCCGTGACGGCATCGGCGGCGCCACCGGCTCCTCCAAGACCCAGAACACCGAGTCCATCGAGACTTCGGGTGCCGAGGTCCAGAAGGGCAACGCCCCGGTCGAGCGCAAACTGCAGCGCCTGTTCCGACGCGGCGACGCTTGTCGCTTGATCAAGCGCTGCAACGACTTTGGCGCCGGCGGCGTCTCGGTCGCCGTGGGCGAGCTTGCCGACGGCCTGTATGTCGACCTCGATACCGTGACCAAGAAGTACGACGGCCTGGACGGCACCGAGCTCGCCATTTCCGAGTCCCAGGAGCGCATGGCTTGCGCCGTCGCCGACGGTGACGTCGAGGAGTTCATGGGCTACGCCGCCGAGGAGAACCTGGAAGCGACCGTTATCGCCGAGGTTACCGCCGAGCCGCGCATGCGCATGGCCTGGAACGGCGTCGCCATCGTCGACCTGTCCCGCGAGTTCCTCAACTCCAACGGTGCGCCCAAGCACCAGGCCGCCCACGTCTGCGCCCGCAGCGTGTGGCAGCCCAGCTGGGCCGGCACCACGCTTGCCGAGCGTATGACCTCGCTCGTCACCGATCTTAACGTCGCCTCCAACAAGGGCCTTTCCGAGCGCTTCGACTCCACCATCGGCGCCGCCACCGTGCTCATGCCCTTTGGCGGCAAGACGCAGCTCACCCCGAGCTCTGCCATGGTCGCCAAGTTCCCCGTGGACGGCGAGACCACCACGGCGAGCGCCATGGCATGGGGCTTCAACCCCTACCTGATGGAGGCCGACCAGTTTGCAGGTGCCTACCTGTCCGTAGTCGAGTCCATCGCCAAGCTCGTCGCCGCCGGCTTTGAGCACAAGCGCGCCTACCTCTCCTTCCAGGAGTACTTCGAGCGCCTGCGCACCGAGGCCGAGCGCTGGGGCAAGCCCATGGCAGCCGTTCTGGGTGCTCTTATGGCCCAGGTCGATCTGGGTGCCGGCGCCATCGGCGGCAAGGACTCCATGAGCGGCTCGTTTGAGGACGAGGCCGGCGAGCTCAACGTTCCGCCGACCCTCATCAGCTTCGCCGTGGCCGTGGGTCGCGCCGCCCGCGCCACATCGCCCGAGTTCAAGGGCCTGACGCACCGCGTCGTCCGCATCGCCCCCGCCACCTATGGCGAAGACTACCGCCCCGATGCCCAGCAGCTGCTCGCCGCGTTTGACGCCGTCGAGGCGCTCACCGCCACCGGCGACGCCCTGGCCATCTCCACGCCCGGCTACGGCTGCGGCGCCGAAAGCCTCTTTAAGATGTGCGTCGGCAACCAGATCGGCATCGAGCTTGCCGAGGACGTGGACGTGGAGAGCCTCTTCACCCCGCTCTACGGCAGCTTTATCGTCGAGCTCGCAGAGGATGCCGAGCTGCCCGAAGTCGCCGACGGCGTTGTCGTCGAGCCCCTGGGCACCACCGTCGAGGGCTATGTCATCGACACCGGCTCCGAGGTCATCGATCTCTCCGAGCTCCAGGAAGCCTGGGAGAGCGGCATCGAGGGCGTCTTTGCCTACCGCAGCACCAGCGAGCAGCCCGAGGCCGAGACCATTGACTATCGCGCCAAGGACATCCATGTGTACGGCGGCGCCAAGATCGCCCGCCCGCGCGTGATTATCCCCGTCTTCCCCGGCAACAACTGCGAGTACGACAGCGCCCGTGCCTTCCGCGCCGCCGGTGCCGAGGCTGACACCTTCGTGATCAACAACCTCACGCCCGAGGCCGTTGCCGAAAGCACCCACGAGCTTGCCCGTCGCATCCGCCAAAGCCAGATCGTCATGATCCCCGGCGGCTTCTCGGGCGGCGACGAGCCCGATGGCTCCGCCAAGTTCATCACGGCGTTCTTCCGCGCTCCCGAGGTCACCGAGGCAGTCCGCGACCTGCTCAAGGCCCGCGACGGCCTGATGCTGGGCATCTGCAACGGCTTCCAGGCCCTGATCAAGCTCGGTCTGGTGCCCTACGGCGACATCGTCGACGCCACGCCCGATGCGCCCACGCTGACGTTCAACACCATCGGTCGCCATCAGAGCCGTCTGGTGCGCACCCGCATCTCGTCCGACCTGTCCCCGTGGCTGTCGCAGTGCAGCCTGGACGACCCCTACACCGTCGCCATCAGCCACGGCGAGGGCCGCTTTGTCGCCAACGACGAGGTGCTCGCCCAGCTGATCGCCAACGGCCAGGTCGCCACGCAGTACGTGGGCGAGGACGGCAAGCCCAGCATGGACCTTTCCGTCAACCCCAACGGCTCCGCACTCGCCATCGAGGGCATCACGAGCCCCGACGGCCGCGTCCTGGGCAAGATGGGCCATGCCGAGCGTCGCGGCGACAACCTGTACCGCAACGTGCCCGAGCATGTCCCCGGCGATAAGTTCATGCCGATCTTTGAGAGCGGCGTGGCCTACTTCGCTTAATGCGTCCCATCGGGTACAATCCTCTCGGGTAACAACACCCGCCACCGGCACACCCGGTGGCGGGTTCTTTTTTGCTTCGCGCATACAGGAAGGACATCATGGAAAGCCGCAAGCCGTATCTCGCCACCCTGCCCGGACTCGTCCTGGGCTGCCTCGTCTGCTGTGCGCTCTGGGGGTCGGCCTTCCCCTGCATCAAGATCGGTTACGGGCTCTTTGGCATCCCCGCGCACGATAGCGCCTCGCAGCTGCTCTTTGCAGGTTTGCGCTTTACGCTTGCCGGCGCCCTGGTTATCGTTGGGATGAGCACAGCCCAGCGCCGTCCACTCGTTCCGCAGGCTCGCGACATCAAGCCCGTCTTTGTCTTGTCGCTCTTCCAGACTATCGGGCAGTACTTCTTTTTCTACCTGGGACTCTCGCGCGCCAGCGCCATGTCGAGTTCCATCATCGAGGCCAGCGCCAACTTCCTCGCAATCCTCTTTGCCGCCTTGGCATTTCACACCGAGAAGCTCAATACGGCCAAGGTGCTTGGCTGTGTGCTGGGCTTTACCGGCGTCGCGCTCGTCAACCTTTCGGGCGCGGACGGCACCTTTGGCTTTACGCTCGACGGCGAGGGCTTTATCTTGGCTTCCACTGTTGCAGGCGCCCTATCGACCTGCCTGATCGGCATCTTCTCGCGCGAGCACGACGGCGTCTTGCTTGCCGGGTGGCAGTTTTTAGTCGGTGGCGTGGTCCTTACCGCCATCGGGTTTTTGATGGGCGGCACGTTGTCCCCCACCGAAATCGCCCCCGCCATCGCGCTCATCATTTATATGGCACTCATTTCCGCCGTCGCGTACTCGCTGTGGTCGCGCCTGCTTGCCGTCAACCCTGTCAGCCGCGTCTCGGTCTTTGGGTTTATGAACCCCGTCTTTGGTGTGCTGCTGAGCGCGCTGCTGCTCGGCGAGGGCGCTGGCACGAGCCCCGTTACCGTACTTGCTGCCCTGCTGCTGGTCTGCAGCGGCATCATCATCGTCAACAGGCCCAAAAAGGCCTAACGAACTGCCCTTATTTAGCAGAGGGGATTCACATACTTTAGCTTAATGGAGTACATCGGTGAGCTGCCCCGTTCCGAGAAAAAGACGAGGCACATCTTCGACAGCCGTTGCTAATCCCTGCCAACGCAAAAAGGGGCGCACAACCACCACGGTCGTGTGCCCCTTTTCCTAGCGTATCTGGATGCCGGCTTTCTTTTTCTCGGCCTTGACGCGGTAGAGCTCCGAATCGGCAGCGCGAAGCAAGTCTTGCCAGGTATCGACGGCATCACCAACCCGTGCGTAGCCGATGGACATCCGCAACAGATACGGGACCTCGGCGCGCGCGAGCTCGTCGCTGATTGCCGCGCACAGACGCATGATGTCCTGCTCCGCCGTCGCCTTTTGAAGCACCACGAACTCATCACCGCCATAACGTGCGATAAAGCCACCAGACGCCGAGCAGACCTCTTTGAGCGCAGCAGATATGATCTGGAGGGCATGATCGCCCTCAACATGTCCATACCGGTCGTTAATCTGCTTAAAGCCGTCGGCGTCCATCATAAGCAGATACACGTCTTCGGCCTGACCTACATTTGAGAAGAGCGACAACATATAAGTCTCAAAACGGTTGCGATTGTTGAGGCCAGTCAACGGGTCGGTCGAGATGAGCTGCTCCTGGTAGATGATATAGAGCAGCAACATGCTAATCATTATGCCGACACAAAGGCCGGGCATCGAGTATACGACCTGAAAGGTACCACCCACCAGGGCCGGAATGGCGAAAAATGCCAAGGTTCGATAGATGGCCTTCGTCTGCAGACTCTCGACCCTGCGAGATTGCACAAACGCATGCAGGGACGTATGTATAACGTAACAGTAGCTGACGATGGGCTGGATCATATAGGCAAAGCCGCGACGATACACGCCCTGCGAATCAATATAGAACAGGGCGTGCGTCCAGTAACTGGTAAACGCCAGCACGACCACCAGAGCCGTAGGCAACGCTACAAGCACCACCCTATAGCGCGAGGTCAAAAGGCGAGAACCCTGCACCGTCTCGGAATAGATAAACCAAATGAGACACGCGATAGCAAAGAGCGAAAACGAAACCGCGTTGGAAATCCAGTTGGCAGCAATGCCCAACGTGCCGTCCACACCGTCCGAAAGCGTCCAGATCATATCGAATAATATGTACGCGGCAGAGGTGTAGTCAAGCATGCTAAACAATAGCTGCTGGGTGCTCGAGAACAAGGAGCGACGACTTCGCACGGCAAGCCCGATAAGAACAATCATGCATAGCACGAATATCTCAATCTTGAGTGCCTTAACCACTAGCGCCATCCCTTCAATATCCAAGTGGTCAGAATCGCCCAATTCGAATCTGGGCAACAAACACCCCCTACTCCGCAGGGGTAAGGGGAATAATAGCAGAGCGCCCGAACGTCACTGCAAGACGGTTTTCGTTCGGGCGCTCAAACGGCGCGAGTTGCACGCCGGCATCATTGATGGGCATCGATTGCTACTCGCCATCGATGTCGGTCGCGACGGCCTCCTCAATAGCCTCGACACCGGCAGGCGACAGATCCTCCTTGCCTTGGCAGAACTTCTTGTCGACCCAGCCGGTCAGAATCGGAGCCATGATTGCCGTGATGATGACGGCGGTGGCGATCTGTGCATACGCGGTGGGCGCAAGCTCGGCATAGCGCGGAGCAACCTCGGCGAGGGCGACCGGCGTGGTCATAGCCGTGCCGGCGATAGTGGAGCAGGCAACGGCCGTTTTGCCGTTACCACCGCACAGGCGCTCGAACGCAAAGGTGATGGGGCCGACGATAAAGAGCGTGATGAGACCCAGTAGGATGCCCGAGATGCCGCCGGTGATAAAGCTCGAAAGGCTCATGGACGCACCGAGCTGAAAACCGATGACAGCGATCGCGGGATTGGCGCCGGGAACCAGCAGGTTCTTGATGAACGGGAACAAGTTGCCCAGGACCATGCCGATAACAAGCGGCAGGATGGATCCGATGATGGTGCCGATGGGGATGTTGGCGAGACCCGAGACACCGAGGATGATCATGGTGACAGCGGGGCCGGCCGTAAAGAACAGGATACCGACGGCGCCCTGTTCGGACTCATCGCCGAACTCACCCATGATGCCCGTATAGAGCGCCATGTTGCAAAACGTAATGCCGCCGATGATAGATACGGAGCTCAGGCCCAGGAAGTTGTCGTTAAAGAAATATGCCACACCCAAGCCAAGGGCGGCTGCCACCACAAGCTTAGGGATCAGAACGACGATACCGGTCTTGATGGCGCCCGGCGTGGACTTAAAGCTGATGCCGGCACCCACGAAGAGCAGGATCGCAGCGACGATGGTATTGGAGCCGCCGCGGCAGGCAGCCGTAAAGAAGCCTCCGATCTCAAAGACCTGTGGGCAGAAGGTATTGAGCAAAAGGCCGACGATCATCGGGTAGATCATGATGTCACCCGGGATGCGCGGTACTTTGAATTTCTTTTGCTCGATGGCGGTCGCTTCCCGTGCCATGAAACCCCCATTTCCGCTGACACGGAACAAAAGCCCACGTCATGCTTTGCTACAGTAAAGTTTGACCATGGTACCAGAAGAAGCAGACCGCCTCGGTGAGAAATTCGATTCGTTAGGCCGGGACGATAACGCGTCCTGCTCTTATACGAGGCTCAAAACGATATAGAACACAATGCCCGAGACGCAGCACCACAACATCGACTTTGTCTTGATTGCCACCGCTACGACACCGGCGGCCGCAATCCAGGGAATCAAGCCCTGCCACAAGCCGGCGTCAAAAGCGCCAGGGCTTATCAAATCGTTGGCGACCAGCGCCGCAAAGGCGGCGGGTGGAATATAACCCAAGGCCTCGGTAACGCGGGGCGACAGCGTTCTCCCGCGCAAGGCAAACGCCGGGGCAATGCGGAAAAACGCGATGGCCGCCCAAGACGACAGCCACAGGACTAAAAACTCATTAACGGGCATCGCGAGCACCCCTTCCTTCGGTAAGAGCATCGCACGCAAGCGCCGCGACAACGCCGACGAGCACGCTTACCGGCACGGCGATATTCGTCCACCCCAAGAACTTGCATATGGCGACAGACACCGCAGCCAAACCGGCAGCCACGACATTGCCGCGCGACAGTCGCTGCGAAAAGAGTAGGCAGATAAAGAGCGATGTGCAGACAAAACCCGCAATAGCGGTGGGAACATCGACAACGGCGCCGACGATGGCACCCGTCGTACACGAAACGCCCCATGTTGCGATGAGGATCGCGTTGAGCACAAAGGACTCACGTGGGCCCCAATCCTCCCCCTCAATCAGCTTGGCAAGCGAGATGCCATATGCCTCCTCGGTAAGTGTCGCGGCAACAGCCAGCGTCTGACGCTTCGAGGCACCCGTCAGATGCGGTGCGATCGATGCCGAGTAAAGCGCAAAGCGCGAGGAGATTGCGGCGACGCTCGCGACGATCGACGCCGCAGGCACACCTGCCAGCCACAGATTGCAGACCATAAACTGCCCGCTGCCCGTCACGAACGTGCTGCTCAGAGCAAAAACCATCCAGGGCTCCATCCCCGACTGCGCCATAATCATTCCACACGGCGCGCCTATCGCAACATAGGTAAGCATCACCGGCCAGACGGTTTTTAAGATCTTGAGCACCATAACGTTCCTCGTCCCGACAAGCTGTCCGAGCCGCATTCAACGACACGGCAGAATCATCGCCCGGCAGCAACCGACATCACCTACAATTGCCACCGGATCGAAAGATACAGAAAGACACAACTTTTTAGGAAGTCATTATGACAGCTATCGATCGAGACCGGGCGCGCGCGGCCTTCAAAAGCTACACCGATGCCTACGACGCCACCAACCCACGCATCGCGCTCAAAATCGAGCATACGTACCACGTGGCCGAGGCATGCGATGCCGTAGCGCGCGAGCAGGGCTGGTCGTCAGAAGATATTGACCTGGCATGGCTTTGCGGCCTGCTACACGATATGGGCCGCTTTGAGCAGCTGCGACGCTGGGACACCTTTAAGGACGCCGAGAGCATGAGCCATGCGGCGCTGGGCATCGAGGTCCTCTTTGGCGAGAATCCCGCCGATGCACCCGCCGTAACGAGCATCCGCGACTTTATCGATGACCCGGCAGAAGATGAGCTCATCCGAGCGAGCATTGCCTATCACAGCGATTTCCGTCTACCCGCGCAGCTCGACGTGCGCACGCGAAGCTTCTGCGATATCGTGCGCGATGGTGACAAGATCGACATTATGCGCACCATCGCCGACAGCACCGTCGACACTATCCTCAAGGTGGACGAGAAGACGTTTCTCGGCAGCCGTTTCTCGTCGCCGACACTTGCCGCCTTTGACGAGCACCGCTGCGTCGCACGCGATGAGCGCGATGAGCCCGCCGACTTCTTGGTGGGGCTTATCTGCTTTATGTTTGAGCTCGTCTATCCGGCAAGCCGTGCGCTGGCGCGCGAACAGGGTGATATCCACCGCCTGCTCGACGCGCCCTTTGGCATTACACAGCCCTTTACCGACCCCGCCACGCAGGCAACCTGGAGCCGCCTAAAGGACGAGATGCGCGACTGGCTGGCGCGCGCCTAGCGCTCAAGCTGGGCCAGCAGCTCCTCGACGACCTCGACGGCGTCCCCAACAACCTTGTACTGGGCAGCGCCGAAAATGGGGGCATCCGGGTCCTCATTGATGGCGATAATGCACTCCGCCCCACCGATGCCGGCAAGATGCTGGATGGCGCCCGAAACACCGATACTCACAAGAAGCTTGGGCGAAACCGATACGCCGGTCTGGCCAATCTGATGGCGATACTCCAACCAGCCGGCCTCCACGACAGGTCGCGTGCAACCAAGCTCGGCTCCCAGAGCCTCGGCGAGCCTTCGCATCAGCGGCAGGTTTTTCTTGGAACCAATGCCGCGACCCACCACGACCAGGCGCTCGGCATCGGCGATCGAAGCCTGCCGCCCCCACTCCTCGGCGGGAATCGAGATCTCGACACGGGCCTTAGCATCATCCGCAAGCGATATCTGGGTGATCGTGCCAGAGCGGTTGTAGTCAAAGTCGGGCGCCTTAAAGATGCCGGGACGAACCGTTGCCATCTGGGGACGATGATTGGGGCAGACGATGGTGGCCATTAGGTTGCCGCCAAACGCCGGACGCGTCTGTTGCAGCAGTCCCATCTCCGTATCCATCGAAAGTACGGTGCAGTCAGCCGTAAGGCCCGTCTGCAAGCGCACGGCAACGCCGGGCGCCAGTTCGCGGCCAAAGGCGGTCGCACCGTATAGGATGGCCTCGGGTTTGCATTCGGCTACCAAATCGCAGATCAAGCGGGCGTAGACCTCCGCATCGTTTTGGCGCAGGCGCTCGTCGCGACAGGCCAGGACTTCGTCGGCGCCTGCGCAAACCAGATGCTCCAGGTCGCCGAGAGAACCCTCGGGACCCATACCGACCAGTGCCACCAGACGGCAGCCGCGCGCATCGGCAAGCTCGCGGCCCTTGCCCATAAGCTCATAGGCAACGGGAGTCACTGTATCGTGCTCGTCGGTCTGCGCGAATACCCAAATGTCTCGATACGCATCAAGGTCCACCGCACCAGCGGCCTCATCACGCTCGATCGAGATAGCGTTGACAGGGCAGGCGTCGACGCACCCACCGCATAGGATGCAGCCGTCGGTTACGTGGGCGCATCGGTTGGGTCGCTCGCCTTCCACTACGATGCCGCCCGAAGCACAGGCGCGAACGCAGCGACCGCAGCCGATACAGGCTTCGCTATCGATAATCAGTCCGCTCATCTATGCCATCCCCTCGATAATCTTGGCAAGCTTTGCCGCCTGCTCGGACGCCGTCCCCTCAACGGCCTCGCACGTTTGGTCACGGTCGGGCACAAACGAGCGCACGACCTGTGTCGGCGACCCGGCAAGACCGCAACGCGCAGGGTCGGCGTTCACGTCGGCGGCACTGACCACGCGCACGTCCGCCTCCTCCGCCGCGCGAATACCGGCAATACTCGGCATACGCAACTGGCCAATCTCCTTGGCAGTCGTCATCGCGCACGGCATCTCAAGACACGCCGTCTCCTCGCCGGCATCGCAGCCGTGAACAAGCGCCAGTGAACCACAGGTCGTAAAGCCCGCGCTCTGCACGCAGCTCACGTCGGTCACACAGGGAATCTCAAAAGCACCGGCAAGCTCGGGACCAATCTGGGCCGTATCGCCATCCACCGCCATCTTGCCGCAGATGAGCAGGTCGAAGTCCTCGTCGAGCGCCTCGATGCCGCACTTGAGGGCATAGGTGGTCGCCAGGGTATCGGCACCTGCAAAGGCGCGATCGGTCAGCAGCAGCGCGTCGTCGGCGCCTCGAGCGATGCAGTCGCGCAGCAGCGACTCGGTCGCGGGGATGCCCATCGACACCACCGTCACGCGCACATCCATGCCAAAGCCAATAAAGTCGTCCTTCAGCGCCAGCGCGCATTCCAAAGCGCTCGCATCAAAGGGATTAATGACCGCCTGCTTGCCATCGCGCACGATGGTATTGGTCTTGGGGTCCATCTTGACCTCGGTGCTGCCCGGCACGGCCTTGACGCACACCACCATATGGAAATCGCTCATCTTCACGCGCCCCCTTTCTGGACGAGCTCATCCAAGAGCTTCTCCGAAAACAGGTTGCCGCGACCCAGCTGCCCGTCGGGATCGAGCTGGAGCTTGAGCCGCGCCGACTCGACCATGGCCTCGTGACCGTACATCGTCTCTAAGAAGCCCGCCTTGATCTTGCCGACGCCGTGCTCGGCAGAAACGGCACCGCCCATAGCCGTTACCTCCGCAGCCCACTGGGCAAACAGCTCGCCACCGCGACGGTAGTCCTGCGCATCGCGCGGCAGGATGTTCACATGCAGATGGTTGTTACCGATGTGCCCCCAGGCAGCAGATTCAAGCCCGCTTTCGGCCAGTGTGCGGCGATAGAGGGCCACGACATCGGCAAGGCGTGCATTGGGCACCGACATGTCCGAACCCAGTTTGGTGATGGTGGGATCCGTGCGGCGACGCTCGTCGATAAGCATATTGACGCTCTCGGGGACCGCATGGCGGAAGAACCGCTGGCGCTCGCGATCAACCTCGGTGCGCGCGACCCATGTCGCATCGTCGCGGCCACCCGCAAACTCGAGCACCCATCCCAGGTGGTACAGTTCCTCGGTCGCCTGGGCCTCGTCATCGCAGTCGAGCTCCACGTAGACACAGACCTTGGCCTCTTTGTCGAGCGCCGGCAGCGAGGCAAACGCCGTCGACTGCTCGCGCTGGCGACGTAGAATATCCAGGGCGCCAGCGTCGAAGTACTCGATGGCAGCCGCATGGGACAGGACGGGGCGCACGGAATCAGTAAAGGACACGGCCTTGTCTTCGCTATCGAAAAAGCAGCTCACACCCCAAACGACCGCAGGCGCCGCCTGCAGGGCAATCTCGAGCTCGGTGATAACGCCGAGCGTGCCGCAAGCGCCGATAAAGAGGTCGATGGCGTCCATTTCGTCCGCAACGAAATAGCCTGAGGCATTTTTTGTCTTAGGCATGGTGTAGTCAGGAAGATCGAGCTCGAGTGCACGGCCCGCTGCCGTCACGAGCGACAGGTGGCGGCCCTGGGCAAAAGCCTCGCCGCGCTGAAGCTCAAGCAAATCGCCATCAGCCAGCGCGACGTGGAGTCCCGTGATATGCGGGCGCATGGGGCCGTAAGCGTAGCTGCGGGCGCCAGAGGCGTTGCATGCCGCCATGCCGCCCAGACAGGCAGATGCCTCGGTGGGATCGGTGGGAAAGAACTGCTCGGGGGCCTCTTGGAACTCCTCGTAGGCCTCAAGCGATGCCTGGTCCCAACCAGCAGTCGGCAGCACCTTCTTGCTCAGCTGCTTGCGCAGCTCCGAGAGCACAACGCCCGGCTCCACGCGCAGCAGAAATTGGCCTTGTTCATCGCGGCGAAGGCCCAAGTAGCGATTCATACGGGAAGTATTGAGGATATGCCCGCCGTGGGGCACGGCACCGGCGGCAAGGCCGGTTCGGGCGCCCTGAACCGTTACCGGGACACGCTCGGCATGGAGCTTTTCCAAAATGGCACGGAGCTCGTCTTCCGTTGTCGGAAACGAGATGCTCGAGGCCTCGCCCGATGCGCGAGACTCATCGCGACCATACTCTTCGAACTCGTCGGTGAAGGGTTTGATGGTTGCAGACACGCGAACTCCCCCCTTTAGCTAACTACAGTGTTTGCAGGGAGATGTTACCGCATCGTTTCGTCGACGTGTTCGAGACCGTCTCCATAATTGGCGATTTTTACGTTCGTGCAATTCGGCGAGCGGCTTGATTTCCTCGGCAGACGATGCTTTTGACACATGTGGCCCCGCCGTCGCCGACCGCGCAATTGTCGCTCGAAAAAAGTTGGAGTATTTTTTGCCGCCTTTTACCTGCGGAGACGCCAATCCGTCAAGCATTTGGTCAGCAATTGGTCAAGTAGCGGCTGATACCGTCGGCGTCGACAGCCAAAACCGATAGAAGTTTTGGCCCAGAAGCAGGGAGGTTCCCATGGCATATTACTGGCCCCAGTACGGCATCGCCATCGAAGTCGACGACGATCCCCATCTCCTGCCTTTCGACGAAGAGGCATTCCCCGATACGACGGTCTACCACGTTACCACCGATGTGATCTGCGACCCCGAGTCGTTCTCGGCGCTCGCCCACCACATCGCGCATATCCACGACATCGAGCTCCCTCCCGACTTCGACGAGCTTGTCTACTCGCGCCGTCTGATGCTTCATATGCTCTTTGGAGCGGACCCGTCAACCTTTGCGCGCATCTATACCGCCAAGGATGCCGCATGAGCGCGAAGAGGCCACCCCACTTTGCAGGCTTGGGGCGTCGCAAGAAGCTCATCGCTGCCTGCCTGGCCATCGTCTGTGCCCTTGTCGCCGTAGGACTATACGCTTGGCAGTCGCAGCCCGTACCCGAGGCGGGCGCTTCGGTTACGACGGCGGAGGGCAAAACGCGCCAGGAAATCCAAGATGAGCTCGACGCCATCGTTCGCGACAACATGATGACAATTTCGGTCGCACCGGTCGCCCAGCTGCAAAAAGGCGGCAAGCTGCGCGTCAACGTGCAAAACGTCCAAGACAACAAGTTTCCCCAGCGATTCCGCGTCATCCAAAACGACGAGACCATATACGAATCCGATGTGGTCGAGACCGGCAAAACGGTCGAGACATGCCCCGCCGGCGACATCGAGGAAGGTGAGGCGTATATCGAGATCCAGGCGCTTGACGCCAAGACCTATGACAGCCACGGCAACCCGACGCGCGTCAAGGTACGGGTTGAGCAAGCCGAGAACTAGCTTTCCGGTCGACGCGGCACCGCACGCGATTCACCAGCATTCGTCCAATCATCGCGGGGACGGCCCGCGGCGAATAGAAAGGAACGACCATGGACATCACCAGGAACATGAACGGAGCCAGAGCGCTCGTCGTGGGCGCAGGACTCGCGCTCGCGCTCGCAATGGGCGCCGCCCCGACGCCAGCTATGGCGGCCGGACGCGTTGGAACCACGAAGGTAATGGTCAGGACCGAGATCGACAACGTTGAGTTCAAAGTTCCGACGGTTATTCCCTTCGTCGCCAAGGCCGACGGCACGCTTCAGGGCCCCTCAGAAGACGCGACCACCATCGACAATCATTCGGCCTACGGCATCCATGTCACCAACATGAAGATCGACGCCATGAACACCTGGACCATTGCCGCCGACGCCAAGGCCGGAACCGCGCAGAACTCAATCGACTTTAAGGTCGGCCCCGACGGCGCGCTCCAGAACGCCAGCGCCGCAATGCAGGGGACGGGCCTCGATCTTTCCAAGAATGCAGCCTTCGACATGGGCTACCAGGGCATTGCCGGTGGCACGGACAAAATTAAGCTCAAGACAAGCGGAAACGTCGCCCGCGTCACGCGCGACATCTTCCGCGTAACCGGCGAAGGCGATCAGGTTGCGACGATCACCTGGACGGTCGAGCCCGGTGCGCACACGGCATAAGGCCATCGCCCTGGCCGCCGCCGTCGGCATCCTAGCGTTTGGGCCAGCCATGGCCTTTGCCCAGCAAGAACAGGCGCAGGCCGCCACGCAAGTGACGGTCGACCTCTCGGAGCTCGACCGCGGCGACCGCGAGGAACCGTTGGCGCAGACAGGCGACAGACGATGGCTCTTGGCAGCAGGCGCCACAGCAGCAGGCGCAGGAACCGCCGGCCTCGGTCTGCACATCAAACGCAGCCAGAAACAAAACATGGACAGGCCGCACTAAATTAGCTAAGGAGACCCCATGGCATCGAAGAACCTTTTGCCCGTCGTCGCACTTTGCGGCGCGCTCGCAACCGGAACGCCTGTCGCCGCTTGGGCGACTCCCGTCATGGCAGACTCCTTACCAGCAGCCCTAAGTTCCGCCCCAAATCCGTCGAGCACCATTGCGTGCGAGCGTTTTTCGATCGCACAGGCCGCGATCTCAACCTCGGGATGCCTTCGTCGTAATACGGACGGCTCGATAGTCGTGGATATCAAGCGTTCGAACAAGGCAAACGGCTCCCAGGCGGGGTGCGCCGTCTGCACGTGGCGCTCGGTTGTGCTCGATGCGGATGGCGATCCATGCAATTTAGAGATGCGCATCGACATCGCTTCGGTCGATGACTCGGCGAACGGAGCGAAGGTCGCCTTCGACGGTACGTTTTTTGAGAAAGGAGGCGGTATATGTCTGGGCTGCGCCGCCGCGAATGCAGACGATGCGCAGCCCACCCTCTCATTCACGGCATCGTTGCGGCTGACCAAAGCCGGCACCGATGCCATCGCGGCGGGAGAAGCGTCCCTGCTGTTCTACGCCGTCAGCGCCAAAGACACAGACGCTCATTTCGAGAAGCCAGCCGGATCACTCAGCCTTACACGAGGGATAGAGACAGGCCCTATTGAAATCGATGCCCACGCGCAAAGCAGGCAACGCATTCTTGCCGACCCGGCGCTTCTCGAAATGGAGTGGAACGGATCCGGAGCCATCGGAATTCTTCCCTCCGCGCTTGACGCCAAGACGCTCCCCTCAAACGACGAACCCATCAACGCAACCATACAAGAAGAGAGCGCGGACAAAGAAGCAGGTGCGGGCGACACGCCGTCGCCGACAAACAGCATCCCAGCTTCTCTCGAAGCACCGAATGAGCCCGCTAACGATCCAAACGATCCCGAGCTCGCAGACAGTCTGGGGCTTGCTGATCCTCAAGAGATCGATGAAGGTAACTGCTGCGTGCTTGCCGCGCTCGACCACACAGAGGTCATCGACGCTGCGAACATCGAAGTTGCCGCCGCCAATCAGCCCGTCCGCAAGTCGGCCATCATCGCATTTCCTGAATCCATCGAAGTCGTCTTTTTGCCATCGGGCGAGGTCGTGGCCCCAACACTGCTCACCCTGTTGGGCGCCAAGAATACTCGAAACGAAATTAAAAAGGTCACGGTTGTCGACCCTGCAACCACCGCTAAACTGCGTCTATACGCCGTTGCCCCAGACGGAGGCAAAACCTTGGAATTCGATGGTGACACACTCCTAACCTGGCGACGTCTGGACATTATGCAAGACGTCTCGTATCAAATCGAACTCGAAGGGTTTGATCGTGCCCGCGATGCCAATATCATCGCCGCGGCTATTGAATCCCCACAGCGGCTTATGACACTGCGCTTTGACTACTATCCCTATGTCCCGACAACCACCTGAGGCTTAAATGCTGCGCATCATTCCTAATACCACTTATATAACGTATTAGATGAGTCGCGATGTGCCTCGCATTTCGTTCTGCTACGATTGCCACGTTGGCATCAATACAGGAGGGCTCATGCCGGGCTTGGGAACAATCATCAACGTTGTGCTTTTAGTTGCGGGCGGTCTTTTGGGATTAGCGGGCGGCCGCTTCATTACACCGCGCATCCAAGACACGCTCATGAAAGCATCAGGGCTGTGCGTCCTGTTTATCGGCCTGGGCGGCACCATGCAAAAGATGCTCGTCATCGATGGAAAGGCGCTGTCGACCACCGGTACCACCATGCTCATCGTCTCATTTGCGCTCGGTTCGCTCATCGGCGAGGCCGTCAACTTGGAAGCCGCCATCGAGAACCTTGGCGAATGGCTCAAGCGCAAGACTGGCAGTGAGGGCGATAACGAGTTCACCAACGCTTTTGTCTCGACTTCACTCACCGTGTGCATCGGCGCCATGGCCATTGTGGGATCGATCCAGGACGGCCTGCTCGGCGACTGGTCAACGCTTGCCCTCAAGGGTGCACTGGACTGCATCATCGTCTGCACCATGACGGCGTCGCTCGGCCGCGGCTGCATCTTCTCCGCCCTACCCGTCGCCGTGTTCCAGGGGACGATCACGCTGTTTGCCGGCGCGCTCTCCCCCATCATGACCACGGCAGCCCTCGACAGCCTTTCGCTCGTAGGCTCCATGCTCATCTTCTGCGTCGGCGTCAACCTCATCCGTCCTCAGACCTTCCGCACGGCCAATATGCTCCCCTCCGTCGTCATCGCCGTCATCTACGCCCTCCTGTTCTAAATCTATCTACGCAGCAGTATCTCGAACACCTGTTTGATGCTGTGCTATGATATGAGGTCACCGAAGCTGCGTTAGGAGAGGAGAAGCGGTGGCCGACCAGGACATCAAGATGCTCATCGAGCGCATTATGGCCGAGGCCCGGACCCATCAGTCCGCCCGCTTCTCAAACGAAATCTACGCAGACGAGCCGATTCTCAAGACCGGCCGCCAGATGCAGAACTTCCTTCCCGACCAGTACCGCAAAATGCGTGAGATATCGCGTTGGCAAGAAGACCCCAAGGGCGGCGCGGGGCGTTGGCTTTCGGAAGCCGAGCTTTTCTACCGCCAAGGTCTGCTGATGGCCAACTTTGAGGACGACTGTCCCTACAACGGCACCTTTAAGTCGTACTTTCCCACCTACAACGCCATGAGCGACCGGCAGCTGCGCGGCTACTTTACCTGGCGCGCCCAAGTGCGCCGCGGAACTGTCGAGGAAACGTCTACGTCCTTTGCCTTTCTGTATCTCTATGAGCTGATTTGCGGCATTGGCGTAGATGACCCGCTCAATGGTTTTAACAAGATCAAGGCCTTTTGGGATGCCTACCGCGCCTTTGAGCCCGGCATCGACCGGTTTGCACGCGTGTGGTTGCAGGACTACGCCGTGTTCCACGGGCTTGACCCCAAGCTGCTTCGTGATTCTAAAACCGTCATGTTCGATAACGCCCTTCTCGAGCTACGGCGCGCGGCACGAGACCTTGCACCCGCACCAACGCCGTCGGACCAGGCGCCCAAGCGTCGCAAGGCCTCCGAGCCCACGCTCCCCCTTCCGCCCGACGAGGCGCGCGAGGAACGACTCATGGCCGCCATCAATGCCCTCTCCACGTACAACCTAAGTAACTCGCGGCTCGACCGCAGCCACCACCGCGATCTGCGCCACGTGGCGTGCGCCGTGTATGTCCGCATGGCGCGCTACTATGACACGCACCGAAAGACCGGCATCGTGGCGAGTTTATTTGGGGAGGAGACGGCCATGCCCTACACCATGTTTGCGTCGGCCGTATTCTTTGCGCCCGAGCGCCACGAGGACTGCGAATACCGCCTAGATCCTATCCATATCTACCGTTGCCAAAACGGCTTTTGGGAATGCATGCGTATCCACGGTAGTAGGCAAAAGAGTAGCAAGCTCGGTGAAATGATGCGCGCCTGCGACCAACGCCTGCGCCTGGCGCTGGACCCCGCCCATCCCCTTAAGGAAGAAAAAGTCCCCAAATATCTGGCCAAGATTATCGATGACGAGATTGTGGCATGGCTTTCGTGGGACGCCGCACACCAGCCCGTGAAGATTGATATCGATCTGAGTCAGCTGGGGCACATTCGGAGCGCCGCTGCGCAAACGCGCGAAGCGCTTTTGATCGACGAGGAGCGCGAGGACGATGCGCTCGCACAGGCTGACGTGGCGGGCTCCGAGCAGCTGGAAGCCAAGCCCGCGTCCGACGTGATTGCCGAGGCGGTCACGGTGCCCATGGGGCAGGATGATGCCGACGAGCCGACCATATCCACCGACCAGTTTGGTGTCGTGGCGCCGCTTCTCGCGCCAACGCCCACGTCCGCAGCAACAGCCTCCGCTGACGCTGCGAACGAACTCGCACCAGCCGCAGCCGTCTATCTGCGCGCACTGCTCGAGCAGAACACGGCGCAGGCGGCGTCGGCGGTTGAGAGGTCGGGGCAGAGCGAGGACATGCTCGTCGATCACATCAACGAGGCGCTCTTTGACCTGGTGGGCGACACCGTGATTGAATTTGGCGCGGCAGGGCCGCAGATTATCGAGGACTACGAAGCAGACGTGAGAGGATACCTAGACCATGAGTGATACCGCATCCGCAGCGCCCCGCGTACCCAAGCGCGTCGCTGCCGTCATTCTCAACTCGCTCAAGGGCGGCGTGGTCCCGCGCATCGGCCTTCCCTATATCACCGTGGGACGCGAGGTCGAGATTCGCGCCCTGCTCACCGATTTGAGTCTCATCGCCGATGGCGGCGCGAGCTTCCGCTTTTTAGTCGGTCGCTACGGCGCCGGCAAAAGTTTCTTGCTCCAGACCATCCGCACGCACGCCATGGGCGAGGGATTCGTCGTCGCCGATGCCGACCTATCCCCTGAGCGCCGCCTGCAGGGCGGCCAGGGACAGGGCCTTGCCACCTATCGTGAGCTCATCCGCAACATATCGACTAAAACGCGCCCCGAGGGCGGTGCGCTCAACCTTATCCTGGATCGCTGGGTCGCCTCGTGTGCCGATGCCGACGAGCCTGCCGTCAATGCCCAACTGGCGCCGCTCGAGGAAATGGTCCACGGCTTCGACTTCACCCGCATGCTCCGCCGCTACCGCGCGGCCGTATCCGAGGGCGACGAAGAAGCTATGAGCCGCGTGACCAAATGGATCCGCGGCGAATACCGCACCAAGAGCGAGGCTCGCGCCGAACTGGGGTCCTCAACCATCATCAGCGACGATGACTGGTACGACTACGTCAAACTCATTGCGCGCTTTTTGGTCTGCAGCGGCTACAAGGGCATGCTGGTGCTCATCGACGAGCTCGTGAATCTGTATAAGATTCCCAACGCCATCACACGCCAATACAACTACGAGAAGATCCTGACCATGTACAACGACACGCTCCAGGGCAAGGCGCAGTACCTGGGCATGATCATGGGCGGCACGCCAACCTCCATCGAAGACCGCCGCCGTGGCGTGTTCTCCTACGAGGCTCTGCGTAGCCGACTCGCTCAAGGCCGCTTTGCACGCGAGGATCTTAAGGACATGCTCGCGCCCATCATCCGCCTGCAGCCACTCACCTACGAGGAGTTGCTGGTGCTGATCGAAAAACTCATGCAGATCCATGCTGGCTACTTTGGCTGGACGCCCACGCTTACCGAGAACGACTTGGTAAACTTCCTCAAGATTGAGTTTGGCCGCGTGGGAGCCGACACGCATCTGACGCCGCGTGAAGTCATTCGTGACTTTATCGAGTTGCTCGACATCCTATGCCAAAACCCCGACGCCAACGTGGCCGAGCTGCTGCAAAGCGTCGGCGGCGACGCGCTGGCGCCGGCAGCCGCAACAGGCGACACCGATACCGCAGGCGGCGACCGTAACTTCGCCGAATTCACCATCTAACCTGCCAAAAAGGGACAGGTTTATTTTGGCAGGCTCTATCTGGGCAAACGTTGAAGCAGTAATGCAGCAAGCCACTGCCCGCCGCGTTGAGAGATTCGCTTTTGAAAGGAGGCCTCGTGAACGCCTTTGACCGCTACGCCCCGTTTATCCAAGACTTCATCTACTCCCACGATTGGGAGAGCTTGCGCTCTATCCAGGTTGCCGCAGCTGATGCCATCTTTAACACGCAAGATAATGTGCTCCTGACGGCATCCACGGCTTCCGGCAAAACCGAGGCAGCCTTCTTTCCCATCCTGACCGAATTTTGGGAGAACCCGCCCGCGAGCGTGGGCGCCCTCTACATCGGCCCCCTCAAAGCGCTCATCAATGATCAGTTCGTCCGTCTCAATGACCTGTGCGAAGAAGCCGACATCCCCGTCTGGCACTGGCATGGCGACGTCTCGCAATCGCACAAGGCCAAACTCATCAAAAAGCCGAGCGGCATCTTGCAGATTACACCCGAATCGCTCGAGGCGCTCCTGATCCATAAGCACATGGCGATCCCGCGCATGTTTTGCGACCTGCGCTACGTCGTCATCGACGAGGTTCATTCGCTCATGCGCGGCGACCGCGGCGGGCAGACGCTCTGTCTTATCGAGCGCCTCTCGCGCATGGCAGGCGTGCAGCCCCGCCGCATTGGCCTTTCGGCCACCATCGGCGACCCCGAGCGCACGGGCGCCTTTCTCTCGCAGGGAACGGGACGCGATTGCGTTATCCCCCGTTTTGAAGAACCGCGTCGCGTGTGGCGCATCTCCATGGAGCACTTCTACAACTCGGGCCCCCAGGCACAGCAGCGGGGATTCATGGGCACAGGTCCGCAGGAAGCCGAAGTGCTCGCATGCGAGCGCATCGAGGCGGCATCCGCGGCACTGCCCGCCGGCGCCCAAGACATGCGTCACAGCGGACAACTCACACAAGAGGAGCGCCGTCAACGTCGTGAGCGGGCACGGGGCAAGGCCGCTCCCAAGGACCGTCGCACTTCCTCAGCCCCCGAGGGCGAAGTCGACATCCCGCAGGCAACCGAACAGGCACTGCTCAACCCCACCGACACCGCACCCGACAACGCCGACCCCGGCATGGGCTACATCTTTGAGCATACCCGCGGCCGCAAGTGCCTGGTCTTTGCCAACTCGCGCGAGGAGGCAGAGGCCGTATGCTCCATGCTGCGTAGCTACTGCGAGAGCCGGCACGAGCCCGACCGCTTTCTCATCCACCACGGCAATCTTTCGGCATCGCTGCGCGAGACGGCAGAAGAGCTCATGCGCGACGAGGAACAGGCACAAACGACCGTCACCACCTCTACGCTGGAGCTCGGTATCGATATCGGCCGCCTGGAGCGTGCGTTTCAGATCGATGCGCCATTTACCGTCAGCTCCTTTTTGCAGCGAATGGGCCGCACGGGACGCCGCGATCTTCCGCCCGAGATGTGGTTTGTCATGCGCGAGGAAGAGCCCGAGCCGCGCACGATGATGCCCGAGACCATTCCGTGGAAGCTCCTGCAGGGCATCGCGCTCGTACAACTCTATCGCGAGGAAAAGTGGGTCGAGCCGCCCGAGCTCGATCGACTCCCCTACAGCCTGCTCTACCACCAGACCATGTCGACGCTTGCCAGCACCGGCGAACTCACGCCGTCAGAGCTTGCCCAGCGCGTGCTCACGCTCAGCTATTTCCACCGCGTCTCGGCCGATGACTATCGCGCACTGCTACGTCACCTCATTAAGATCGACCATATCCAGGTCACCGAAGGTGGCGGGCTCATCGTGGGTCTCGCGGGCGAGCGCATCATCAACAACTTTAAGTTCTACGCCGTGTTTCAGGAAAACGAGGAGTTTACCGTCCGGAGCGAATCGGCCGAGCTGGGCACGATCGTTAATCCGCCCCCGCCCGGTGAGCGCATTGCCATCGCCGGCCATTGCTGGATTGTCGAGGAAGTGGACTGGAAGCGCCACACCGTCTTTGCCACGCAGGTCAAGGGCCGGGTGCCGGCCTACTTTGGCGACTGCCCTGGAGACATTAACACGCATGTGCTCGAGCGCATGCGCCAAGCGCTCACTGAACACGCGGCATATCCGTACCTTATGGGTAACGCACGGGCTCGCTTGGCGCAGGCTCGTCATACCGCCGAGATTTCGGGCGCGGGAACTAAGCCGCTCATCAACCTGGGTGGCGACACCTGGGTGCTCTTCCCCTGGTTGGGCAGCTACGCCTTCCTGGCACTCGAGCGCATGCTTAAAATCAAATGCGCCGCGGAGCTGGGCCTTCGCGGACTCGACCCGTCACGCCCATACTTTATGCAGTTTAAAATGAAGGCCGACGAGGAGACGTTCTTTGAGGTGCTCGCCGCCGAGGCCGAGAAGGACTTCGACCCCATCGACCTCGTCTATCCCGGCGAGGTGCCTTACTTTGACCGCTACGACGAGTTTGTTCCCGAAGAGCTCGTGCGCAAGGGCTTTGCCGAAGGCGTGCTCGACATCGAGGGTATGAAGCAGCGCGTTCTCGGCTGGCGCGACCACGCCTAAGACCAGTCTTTTTGGGACGGGGAGACTTATTTGTCGTGAAGGACAGTGCCGAGGAAGTCGGTGTCGAAGGGCACGGCTTCGGCAAAGGCGTAGTTGCCGTCGCTGGCGATGAGCAGGTAGTTTTCCTCGCCGCCGAACTCTGCATCGCCACATGGGACCACCCAGGCGTGGGCGAATACCTCGAGTGCCGTGGCAGCGCAATCGCGCAGGAACGTCACATCGCTCCCCTCGCTTGCGCTCACGATATTGGCAACGTAGACGCCACCGACATGGTGACGCATAATTTCTTTCGCAAATTGACAACCGCATAGCGGAACACGGC
>NZ_QRVE01000015.1 GCF_003462685.1 Collinsella sp. AF23-4AC
AAGGAAAGGAATGGCAGGTCGCTTGCGGAGGCCGGGATATCCGTGATGCCGGAACTGCTCAGGGCGCGGCAATATGCGAGCTCCGCGTCATTGGTCTCTCGGTCTCCCACGATGGACCCGGATTGGAAGCCTTCGTCCATGAGCGCGTAGTAGCTCTCGGCAGAATCGAGAAAGGCGGCGTCGGTTTGAGCGGCGAGGGCGGCGTTCGCGTATCTTGCAAGCTCCGCGTCAGCTTGCTGCTCTGGAGATAGGTCTGTGCCGCTGGCCTGGGGCGCGCGCGGATTGAATGCGTCGACAAAGCCCTGCATGCCCTGTTTCATAAAGAAGGGCCCGTAGATGGGTGAATTGAACGCAATGGGTACGGAAAAGGCTGCAGCGAGAACGAGCGTACAAATCCATACGGCCCTGTCTCTTAGGATTAGTTTGAGAAGAAGTCGACAGTACATTTAGAAGCACCTACATTTCTCAAAGCGTCGTTAGATTAATAATGACAGACCGAATGAAGATGCGTGCGACGGGGGCGAGGCGAATGGCTGAGCGGTATCGATATGCGGGTTCAACGGTATTATATTGACCACATAGATTTTTAACTTGCATTTCTACCCGCCCTTTTCGTAGAGTCGCCGATACGTGCTTAGCGCACCCTCGGCGCGTCCGGCAGGCTTTGCGAAATGGGATCCAGGAGACTTCGGCGCAGCATCATCTTGCGGAATGCTTCTAATGAGCCTCCCATCCTTCAAAAACAGAATCTCATCGCACAGCCTATCGACCGAATCCAAGATGTGGGATGACATGATGATGCACGTACCAGAATCGGCCAGCTTCCTGAGAATCTCGGAATGCAAGTCCACCCTGCTGGGGTCGAGCGCGTTCATGGGCTCATCTAATAGAAGGTACCGCGCGCCCGTCGCATACGCAATCGCCAGGGTAAGCTGCTGCTTCATGCCCTGGCTCAGAGTGCGGATCCTCATCTTCGCGAACTCGCCTATCTGCGTTTGTTCCACTATCTCTTCGATATCGCGAGCATGCGGCCACATATCGCAAACCATCTTGAGGTGATCTTCCGCACGCAATCCGGGATACAGCAGCGTCCCCTCACCAGGTGCATAGAAGATCATAGAACGGACCTCTCTCGCACCCGTACCCTGCACCTCATCCAGAACGATGCTCCCGTCCACGCGAGGACCCGGCAAACCTGCCATCGCACGCAGCAACGTCGTCTTTCCATGCCCGTTCGGAGCGACGAGACCGTAGACCGTACCCGGGGCAAACTCAGCGTTCACCGAATCTACGAGCACCTTCTTTCCATAAGAGATCGTCAGCGTTTGAAGGTCAATCATCGAGATCATCCCCTTTCGATCTTTGGAACACTCAGGCGCACCATCAACGGAGATACGGCGCCCAAGACCACCAGCAGAGCGCCCGATGCGCCGACGACCTCTCCAAAAGGCATCGCGTTCGTCCCTCGCCCAAGGAACCCAATCGTCCCCACCTGGGAAGCGGGATCAAACGAGGCGAATGGAGCCAGCAGCGCGACGCCCATGCCCACGCTTTCAACATGAGCGCTCAACGAACCCAACACCAAGAGAACCGCGCAAACCATTCCGGTAACAACGGGGTTGCGGCTAATCGCTGCTGTCAACGCAGCGACGACGGAAATCACGCCGTATGCCATGACCAGCAACGGAATACTGCACAACACCGCCTCCCCCACCATGGACGTTGTCGAAGCTCCCGCCCGAATGAGAGCGACGGGATACTCCGATCCACCCGCACCGTTCTTAATCACGGACACAACGACAGCGGGAACCATCGACACCAAAAGCAGCACCAAGCCAAGCAGGAGAGCCAGCGCAACAGCCGTCAGAAAACGCACATGCGCTGTTGCGGGGATCTGGAGAACCAGAAGAGAACGACACTGCAGGTGGGTGCACGCGAGCGATGTGACAACCACGGGCAACAGCAAAAATAAGGAGGGAAGCGCTGCCTGGAGATACGAAAGGAGGATTAATGGGGGCATCTTCGTACTTAACTCGTAAACCTTGGGGTCCGGCAAGCTCGCGATCGACTCAAGCAGAAGGGCGCGCGCCTCCGCACGAGAAGGAGTCTCCGGCTCGATTCCGATCGATTGCAGGAGAGTCGCATCTGCCGCGCCCAGCTCACCTCGAGCGCGCTCGTACGTCGCAAGGCTTCGAAACCCCTCCGCAGGCATAGGCGCGTACACGAAACCCGAAAGAGCATCCCGCATGTCTTCCAGGGCCGCTTTGCCCTCGACGTCCATATTCGCAGCGTTCTGCTCTAGATACCGATCTATTGAACGGAGCTCCCTATCCCTATACCGAACAGCGGAAACGTTATCAGCGTCAGGAAACATCTCGACCAGAGCCGGGGCCAGCATCGTCGTCGACATTGCAATCGCGCATACGGCGAGGGTAGGAGAACGCAGGAGCAGTTTCCCCATCGTTCTTACGTATGCAACGGCGGAGGCACAAGCGCTCGAACGAGTTGCCGTTCTCGATGCAGTGAAGGAACCTCTCTCAAGACAAATCGGGGATATCGGGCACGCGCAGCCGCTCTTTCCAGCAACGCAAAGCAGGCTAATTGCCAGCACCTCGATCCCGATTGCGCATACGGGGGCAATCGCGCCACGCTCGAAGCAAAGTCCAGGCAGATTCACTATCTGCGTTGTCGGGTACGGGCTATAGGCGCCGACGGTCAACTCAGTGTTCGCATACGTAAGGGGATTCAACAGGGCGAACTCACGTAAAGCGATGGATCTTCCGTAATACCCGGGAACCATCGTCACCCCCATCAGGGCACATACGAACACGATTCCAAGCGTAGGGTTATTGGCAATCTTCACGGCAAGGTGAACGACAAGCGAGATGAACGCTGCCACCAAGAATTGCAAGATGGCCGTCTGCGCGAACACCAGCCAAGCCGGTTTGATAACCGGAGTCGCATATTGAATGTAGCCTATCGGATAGAACGGCGAGCCCGGGCCATTCTTCACAAGCGCGGCGATTATCCCTGGAAGATTGATGGCGAGGACGGCAAGCATTGCAAAAACACTCGCCCATACGCTCGATGCAACAAGTCTACCCAGCTCGCCCATCGGTGCCTGGATGATGAGCTTTTCACGTTTGTTAAGACGCGCGGCAAGGAACGAGACGGCAACGGCCGTTGCGACCCATAGCAAGTACTCCTTCGATCCGTCATAATAGGTGTACTCTCCATCCGATATCTGCAGAAACGGAAGTAGGGGAGAGAGCGGTGCCAAGATAAGACGTCCCGCGGCAAGAGGGTACAGAAGCGCGGGCATGCTTGATGAAGAGGTATAGACACCGTCCTCCCCCGCATTCACAAGCGCATCCGCATAGGATGCTGACAATTCCTGCTCAACACGGGTTATTCCCGACTCGAGGTATTCGACCCGTCCGTCGATGCCAGCCGCGCTCCTGAAGACGGGCAGAGCACAAAGAACCATCAACGCAACAACGACAACACAGAGCGACCTGGAGGAGAGAAGCGACCTAAAGATCGCCTTCGAGATTTTGAGCATATTCATCGCCAACCTTAACCTCATCCAGTCGGAACAGAGGGGCCGAACAAAATGCTCGGCCCTTCCTCGCATCTAGTAGGTGCTATAGACAAATCTGGGAAGGAGGCATCGGGGTATCCGCAAAAGCGGGGGCTCCCGGCAGCAACAGACAAAGAGCGAGGCCGAGGAAAACCAAGAGCTTACACGACTTAACAGTACTGAACATAATCCTCTCCAATCTAGAGGGGTTTCGGTTGCAGCATACTGTGATTACTTGCCGGCAAAGTCAATTTAACATAAACTGTTAAAAAGTAACCTGAGTTTTTTAAATTCTTCGGAGGTTATTATGAGTTCCGACAATCGCACTCCCCGGCTTCATTCCTTCCGCATCGCATGTGCGATAGCCTCTGCGGCCCTTTGCGCCACCGCCATCGCACAAGTGGCGTTCTCCTTAAAGCCAGCAATCGAAGTGCTCGACAACCCTGTAATTGCAGACTCCCCCGCGTATCCAGCCCTTGCGATCTCGACATTGGTCCCTGCCGTCATCGGTATCGCTACGACCATCCTCAGCGCCGTTCTCGTGTGGACGATCAAGAGCGCAGACCCCTTCAAGAAAGGGTCTGCGACATGCTTGAAGGTGCTCGGCATTCTCTTCGTTGTTCAAGCTGCCACCAGCCTCTACGCCGGCTCACTCAAAACCTCCGTTTCGATGTTTGGCGGCGAGGGGGCCGTCGGCGCCCAAGAGATAGCTTCATCATTCGATTGGACCTCTCTGGTTCTCGGCATCGTCCTGTTCATGCTTTCCCAGCTCTTCTTGTACGCCCGAGAGCTGTACCTCGACTCCGACGAGATTGCGTAAGGAAACGCCATGCCCGTAATTGTTCGCCTCGACAAGATCATGGCCGAGCGAAAGATTTCCTCGAACGAACTTGCCGAAAGGATTGGAACCACGCCCGTGAACCTGTCCCGTATTAAAAAAGGGCATATTCGCGGCATTCGCTTCAACACACTCGAGCAGCTATGCCTCGCCCTTCGTTGCCAACCCGGAGACCTTCTCGAAGTCATGAGCGAAGAGGATGCCCGAAAGGAGTTCGGACTCGATTGGTCCGCCGAGGATTAGAGGGCGGTCGTACTCGCCCTGCACACGGGGATGCGAATCGGCGAGGTCTGCGGCCTTCGGTGGTGCGATGTGGATTTCGAGACGGGCCTGATCTCGATCAGACACTCGGTGGCGTACGCGAAGGGAATGGGTTCGTTCATCAAGGACACCAAGACCCATGACGCCAGGGGTATCCCCATCGACCCGGTCGGCCTACTCCCCTTCCTGAAGGAGACCCACGAGATCGACTGCGGAAAGCTGCGCTTGCGCGGCCTTACCGGGGCGGTCGAGATCGGGGACTGCTACATCCTGTCGGAGCCGGGCGCGACCTTCGCGACGACAAGCTATATCCGCAGGGCGTTCAAGACGTTCTCGGAGACCAACGGCCTCATGGGCACCAACGACGAGCTGATCACGTTCCACGGCCTTCGCCACACGTTCGCAACGCAGTGGATCCGCCAAGGCGGCGATATCAAGGCGCTCCAATCGATCCTCGGCCACAAGGACGCCATGGCGACGCTCAACGTCTACGCCGATATCGAGCCCATCTCCAAAATCCATAACATGCTGCGCGCCACGCCGTGCCTTTGGCGCGGGCACCTCGGGCCGAGGGTCGATCCGGGTCCCATGTTCCAACAGAGGATCCAGGAGTCCATCGAGACGCTCCAGGCGTTCGGCTACGGCATCACCGAGCCGGACGACCGAAATATCGCCATACGCGACGTGAAGACGAACAGTTGGCTCTAGCTCACCGAGTACGCGGCAGTGCTGGGCCCATCCCAACTGAGGTCACGGTGGTCCGATAGGGGCGCCGCCCGCGGCATGCGCCGCGGAGCGGTATCCCCTACCGAAGGGCGGGGATGCCCTCCGCTTCCAGTTCGGAATCAGCCGTCGGAGGCGTTCGGCTGACTGCGGGAACGGCCTGTCCGCTCAATGTGTTCGGCTGAGATCGGAAATCAACCCAACACGAGCCGGACACGCGCCAGACGGCTCTTCCCCGTACGGCCTTCCCCCTTACGCTCATGTTGCAGGCATGTAACGCCGCAGCGAGCGCGCCTTTTTTGCGCCAGACAGGTACAATGATGAACACTGTACCGTAGCGGAGCGCCCTCGCGCGCCGCAACCACGCGAAAGGGTTTCCCATGGCCGAGATCTCGTCCTCCCGTATCGTCATCACCGTCCTTGGCAAGAACCGCCCCGGCATCGTCGCCGGCGTCACCCGCGTTCTGGGCGAGGCCAACGTCGACATCCGCGACATTACGCAGTCCATTATCGAGGACATCTTCACCATGACCATGCTGGCCGACACCGCCGAGTCCAAGCTCGACTTCGCCGAGCTGCAGAAGGCGTTGGCCGAGGCCGGCGAACTTTCGGGCGTCAACGTGTCCATCCAGCGCGAGGACGTCTTTAACTTTATGTACCGCCTGTAGCGAACAAGCCGCTCGGGGCAGCTTGACGTCATATCGTCCAAGCGCGCGGCCCCAAAGCGGACCGGAGAGGAGCGCGCATGGCCTACGACGCCAAGAAAATCTACTACCGCTTCGACGATCACCTGAGCCGCCTGGTTCTGGATTACGAGGCGAGCCGTCAGATTTCGCCCGAAAGCGAAAACCTCTACCACGGCCTGCCGACCGCCCCGTACGACGAGGGCCTGTTCGTAGAGCATAACGTCAAGCGCGGCCTGCGCAACGCCGACGGCTCGGGCGTGGTCGCGGGCCTCACTCGCATCTCGGATGTGCACGGCTACAACAAGGTCGACGGCAAAGTCGTGCCCGACCAGGGCAAGCTCACGCTACGTGGCTACAGCATCGAGGACCTTGTCAACAACGCCCAGGCCGAGAATCGCTATGGCTACGAAGAGGTCGCCTACCTGCTCATCACGGGCTCGCTGCCCAACAAAGAAGAGCTCGACGGTTTTTGCGGACGTCTGGGCGCTTTTAGGCACCTGAGCGACGAATACGTCAAAGAGTTCCCCATGACCACGGTGTCGTCGAGCATCATGAATGTGCTTCAGCGCGCCGTGCTGCTGCTCTACGCCTTCGACGCCGAGCCCGACGTCATTACACCCGAGCACGAAATCGACGTCGCCATCTCCATGCTCGCCCGTCTCCCCCGCATCGCCGCCTTCGCGCATATGGCCTCGGTCGCCAAGCGCCGCGGCTCCGAGGTTCATGTACCGCACCCCACACCCGGCCTCTCCACCGCCGAGACCATCCTGCAGGTGCTGCGCGGCGGCATGGCATTCACACGCGACGAAGCCATGCTGCTCGACGTGATGCTCATGCTGCATGCCGAGCACGGCGGCGGCAACAACTCCACGTTTGCCTGCCGCGTGCTGTCCTCCTCGGCCACCGACCCGTATTCCGCCTACGCCGCGGCCATCGGCTCGCTCAAGGGTCCGCGCCACGGTGGCGCCAACGCCAAGGTCGTATCCATGCACGAGGACATCCGTGCGCATGTCTCCAATTGGGAGGACGAGGACGAGGTCGCAGCCTACCTGGGCAAGATTCTCGACAAGCAGGCCTTCGACGGCACGGGTCTCATCTACGGTATGGGCCACGCCGTCTACACGCTGAGCGACCCGCGCGCCGAGGTGTGCCGCCATTACGCGCGCACGCTTGCCGCCAAGAAGGACCTGGGCGATGAGTTCGCGCTCATCGAGCGCATCGAGCGCCTGGCACCGCAGGTGATGCGCGACCACGGCATGACCAAGCCCATCTGCGCCAACATCGACCTGTACACGGGCTTTATCTACAAGATGCTCGGCGTGCCCGAGACGCTCTTTACGCCGCTGTTCGCCGTCGCCCGCATGGCCGGCTGGTCGGCGCACCGCATGGAAGAGCTCTTCTGCGCGCACCGCATCATCCGTCCCGCATACCGTCCGGTGATCGAGCCGCTGGAATACAAGCCGCTCGCCGACCGCTAGGACGCGGACCGTTATAGAACTCGAGCGTGGCCAGGGCATCACCGCCCTCGGCCACGCTTTTTATGCCAGTAGAAAGGGCTGCATCGAATGATTGTTTTTTCCGATATGGATGGAACGCTGTTGACGAGTGACAAGCAGATGAGCGACGCCACCTGGGCGATGCTCGACGAGCTCGCACGTCGCGGCATTGAGTTTGTGCCCTGCACGGGGCGCCCGCTGTCGGGCATCTTTGAGCCCATCCTCGCTCACCCCGCCGTACACTACGCGGTCTGCGCCAACGGTGCCAGCGTCTGGCAGCTCGACGACGGTACGCCCACCGATGCCTCACGTGCTACGCGCATTTTGAGCCGTCCGCTCGACCGCGGTATCGCCCATCGCATCCATCGCATCGCCGCTTGCCACGATGTGACCTTCGACATTTTCGCCGATGGGCAGTGTTTCCTCCCCCGCTCGCTCTACACGCGCCTGGACGAATTCTGTGGCGGCGATCCTCACATCGCGGCTTCGCTCAAGCGCACGCGAACGCCGATCGACATGGATATCGACAGCAAAATCGACGAAGTCGAGGTGCTCGAACGCATCGCCATGTACTGGCACGACCCGGCCGATCGCGACGCCATCGCGGCTGAGCTCGACACGCTCGGAGGCATTGAGGTCACGCGTTCGTACGCCATGAATATCGAGGTCATGGGCGAGGGCGCCACCAAGGGAACAGCCCTCACGTGGCTATGTGAGCACCTGGGCGAGCGTCTCGCCGACGCCTGGGCGTTCGGCGACAACATCAACGACATCCCCATGCTGCAGGCAGCGGGCCACGGCATGGCCATGATCAACGGCGAACCCGAAGACCGCGAGGCCGCCGACGCCATCACCGAATACGACAACGACCACGACGGCGTCGCCCGCACCATCATGGCTGCCCTCGCCTAGTCATTGGGGACGCTCTTAAACGACTAGTCGTTGGGGACGCTCTTCGCGAAAAAGCTGCAAGGACTGTCCCCCACTGCCGGCAGAAAAGGAACGTCCCCAACTGCCGGATTAGGCGAGGCTCTCCAGAACACGGCGGAGTTCTTGCTGGACGGCGTGGTCGCGGTTACGACCCACCACGCGATCGGCCACCGCCTTGAGCGCGGGGCGCGCGTTTTCCATCGCGCAACCCGTGCCGACAAAGCGAATGATCTCGTAGTCGTTCATAGAGTCGCCAAACGCCATAACCTCATCGCGCCCAATGCCGTAATGCTCCGCGAGCTGTGCGATGCCCGAAGCCTTCGACACACCAGGCTGCATGGCATCGATCCACGCGTTGCCCGAAGGCGCAAAAGTAAAGAGCTGACCAAGTTCGCGCTGTAGCACGTACGCACTGTCCATAACCGCACTGTCGTCGCAAAAGATACTCGCTTTGATGATATTTACGCTGGGATCGGGCAGCTCCCAAATGCGCTCGGCATTGGGAAGGTCCTTATCGACCTCGCGCACGAACTTGCACTCGTCATCGAGCAGGAAGGACTTGGTTCGGTCAAAGAGCGCAAGATGCAGATTGGGAAACGTCCTGACGGCTTGGGCGAGCCTTCGAATCGCCAGGTGGGAATACACCTCACGGTCTACCATCTTACCGTCGGCGTAGACCTGGGCGCCGTTAGCGGCGACAAAGTCCATCTTGTCGCGAACGGGCGCAAAGAACTCGCACAGGCGATCGTAGCGACGACCTGACGATGCAGCGAAATGCACACCATGCTCGTGTAGCGCCAGAATCAGTTCGTAGGTCTCGGGAGGCACCTGGCCGTTTTCGTCAAGCAGTGTGCCGTCCATATCGGATGCAATCAGTTTAAACATAGAAAAGCTCCCTTCGGGCTTGTTGGAATCGAACGCGTATCCGATTCCAACGTACCCAAAGGGAGCTCAAATAAGACTCCGCGGGCGTAAACGTTACAAGGACCTGGCAAATAGCTCACACATGCCAGAGGTCCTACGGTCGCGGCGTCAGGCAGCCCGCCAAAGAGTGTCCCCAACGACTAGTCGTTTAAGAACGTCCCCGATGACTAGTCGGCGTAGGTGAAGGTTGTAACGTCGAACATGCCCTCGGGGCGGATGCGGAGCGTCGGGATCACCGGCAGGGGCAGGAAAATGATGCCCATGATGGGGTCGAGCGGCGGCTCAATACCCATGGCGCGCGCCTTGACCATAAAGTCGTCGTGCTGCGCGGCAACGTCCTCGGCCGTACCCTCGCTCATAAGGCCACCGAGCGCCAGCGGAATGCGCGCCACGACCTCGCCGTTGCGCACCAGCACGTGGCCGCCCTGGCCCACGGCCTCAACGGCAGCCATCATATCCGCCGCATTGTCGCCCACCACGCACACGTTGTGCGAGTCGTGGCCGATCGTCGAGGCGATGGCACCGCCCGTGATGGTGAAACCGCGCACCCAGCCGCGACCGATATGCTTGCCGATCAGGCCCAGGCCAGCGGGGCCGTCGCCGTCGGCGCCCTCGGCCTGCAGCGACGCGCCGCGGCCATGGCGCTCAATCAGCATAATGCGACGCAAGTCCTCGTCAGTCTCGGGACGAACCATGCCCGTGATGGCCTTGCCCGGCACCACGTCAATCACGGCCTCGCCCGGCTTAAAGGCATAGTCGAATACGTCGAGCGAAAGATTCGGCAGCTTAACGGAGGCGCGAAGCTCATCGGCAAGGGCCGCAACCTCGGCCATCTCGGGTGCATTCTCGCCCACAAAGGTGCCGTCCTGCGCCACCAGGGCACCGGCGGCATATACGCGATGCGGAGCCGTGGCAAACGTCAGATCATTGAGCACCAGCAGGTCGGCACGCTTGCCCGGGGCAATCGCACCGCGTAGCTCGTGCGGGTCGCGGCAGCCGTGATCCAGGCCAAACGCCTCGGCCGTGGAGAGGGACGCCATAGAGATGGCAACCACGGGGTCAATGCCGGCCTCGATAGCTACACGGCAGGCGTTGTCGATCATACCGGTCGAAAGCGCGTCGGAGGGAGCACGGTCGTCGGTCGCAAAGCAGCAGCGGCGGGCACGGGCGGGGTTTTCCAGCAGCATCGGCGACAAGTTGGCCAGGTCATGGCTGCACGTACCCTCGCGCAGCATCACATACATGCCGCGGGATAGCTTGTCGAGTGCCTCCTCGGGAATCGTCGACTCGTGGTCGGCGATAATGCCCGCCGCGGCATAGGCGTTGAGGTCCTTTCCGGCAACGAGCGGCGCGTGGCCGTCGACCTGCTTGGACGACGTCTGGTTGGCAGCATCGATACGAGCGCAGGTCTCGGGATCGGCCATAAAGACACCCGGCAGGTTCATCATCTCACCCAGACCGAAGACATCGCCCGGATACTCGGCAAAAAACGCCTGCATATCGGCGGCGGTAATGACGGCACCGGCCTGCTCATCGGGCAGCGCGGGCACGCACGAGGGCATCATGTACTTGATGGAAATGGGCGCGCGACGGCCGTCCTCGATCATAAAGCGCAGGCCGTCGAGCCCCGCCACGTTGGCGATCTCGTGGCTGTCGGCAATGGCGGTGGTGGTACCGCGCGTCGCCGCCATGCGCGCATACTCAGCAGGGCGGATGTTCGAAGATTCGATATGCAAGTGCCCGTCGATAAAGCCGGGGGCAAGATAGCGGCCCTGGCAGTCGATGACTTCAGCCGCCTCGTAGGTACCAGCAGCGCCATCGCGACCGTCGTACAGCACGCCGACAATCACGCCGTCCTTGACGGCAACGCTACCGGGCGCCACACGCTGGCCATACACATCGACAATCTGCGCATTGGCAAACAACGTGTCAACGGGCACGCGACCCTCGGCAGCGTCGATCACAGACCTCATGACCTCAACGGACATACATACTCCTTTAACCGTAGAAAACAGCTGCGGAGCGGACAGACCTTCACCGCAGCAAGCCAATAGCCATTGTATGCCCAAAAGGAGGGCCAGGAATACACCCCCTGCAAATGACGAGAGTGGACAATCTCCCACTTTGAGCCCGCAGACAGGCAAAAACGGGAGATTATCCACTCTCATTCTGCAGGCACTCGTTTAAGTCTGTCCCCAATGAGTAATGACTACTTGCGACCAAAGCGACGCCGATGTTTTGGCAGCGCCAGCGAGCGGGCCGCATTTGAGACAAGGTGACGTGAAACGAAAGGGCGCTGACCTTCTGGTCGCGCCCTTGAAGTTGAACGTCAGATTGTCCAAATGCGGCCCGCGCAGCGTCGGCCGGTCCGCCGTTCGGTAGAACGGCGGAACTAAACCAGCTTGAAGCCCTTGCGCTTGCCCACGGAGAGGGTGTCGCCCAGCTTGAGGACGCTGGGGTCGATGTTGTAGCTCTTGGGAGCCACGGCCTTGCCGTTGATCTTGACGCCGCCGCCGTCGATGTCGCGACGGGCCTGGCCGGCGCTGGCCGAAAGGCCCAGGTCCTTGAGCAGGCCGGCGAGGTAGATCTGGCCCTCGTCGTTAACAGTCAGCTCAACATGCTTCTCGGGGAAGTCGGCGAGCTGGCCCTCCTTGAACACGCGGTCGAACTCGGCCTGAGCCTCGTCGCCGGCACCGGCGCCGTGGTAGGTGTCGCACAGGTCGCGGCCCAGAGCGCGCTTGAGCTCATAGGGATCGGCGGAGCCGTCGGCCAGAGCAGCGTCGATCTTGTCGACCTCGGCCGGGGTGAGCGAGCTCGCCAGGCGGTAGTACTTGCCGATCATCTCGTCGGGGATGGACATGGTCTTGCCGAACATATCCTTGGGGGCATCGGTCAGGCCGATGTAGTTGCCATAGGACTTGGACATCTTGCGCACGCCATCGGTGCCCTCGAGCAGCGGCATGGTGAGCGCGATCTGGGGCTCCATGCCCATCTTCTCCATGAGCTCGCGGCCGGCGAGCAGGTTGAAGAGCTGATCGGTGCCGCCCATCTCCACGTCGGCCTTGATCTGCACAGAGTCGAAGGCCTGCATCACGGGATACAGGAACTCATGCAGGGCGATCGGCGTCTGAGACTGGTAGCGCTTGGTAAAGTCGTCGCGCTCAAGGATGCGGGCAACGGTGAACTTGGAGCACACCTGCAGCAGGCCGGCCAGATCCATCGAAAGGATCCAATCGCCGTTGTGCACGATGGTGGTCTTCTCGGGGTCCAGGATCTTCATGGCCTGGCTCACGTAGGTCTCGGCGTTGGCCTCGATCTGCTCCTGCGAAAGCTGCGGACGCGTGGAGTTCTTGCCCGAGGGATCGCCGATCAGCGCGGTGCCGTTGCCGATGATAAGGGTGACGTTGTGGCCCAGGTCCTGGAACTGGCGCATCTTGCGCAGCGGCACGGCATGGCCCAGGTGCAGGTCGGGGCTGGTGGGGTCGACGCCGAGCTTGATGTTGAGGGGCTCGCCCTTCTCAAGCTTCTTGCGAAGGTCGGCCTCGGGAACGATCTGCGCGGCGCCCGAGGTGATGATACGCATTTGCTCGTCAACAGACAGCATTGGGTATCCTCCTTTTGCTATAGCACCCTCACCGGATACGGCGGTGCTGGAAGTCCATAAACTCTCTTATGATAACCAAAACGGCGCGGCCGAACACCTACGACAGGAAAATCCTCGTCCTGCCGCACGCGTCGATAACGACCGGCAAACGCGTGCCGTCACGTTCGACCAAAAAGCGTGCCTGCTGACGGCGCGAGCAGTCACGGCAACAAACCTGCCCCGTTGCATCCGTGGCGCAGGCGCCCTCGGCAGTCAGCAAACAGTGCTCGCACACCATGAGCTCGGGACGGTCGGCATCGACAGGCCCCAAGACACCGGGACAAGCGGCAAGCTCGGCAACACGCTCCGCATCATTGCCGAGCAACTCGGCCGGCAAGTGCACTCGCCCCGCACCGAGTTCGCGCAGCCAGGCAAGCGTGGCCCGATTCGCGCAGAACACCGGCGCCGCCACGTCAAACGTCACGCCCAGCTCGCGAGCGATCACCACCTGTCCTAGGTTGCGGCAGACGACGCGCCCGGCACGCTGCATCAGTGAGCAGGTCCGGTCAGCGTCACCCGTGCGGCACACCTCGTCAAGCACCACAACGGCGTCGGACAAATCGAGTTCTCCGCGCGGGTCGGCATCCATCAGCTGCCAAGCAAAAACCATGCGAGTGGGAACCGCGCACTCCACCAACTCCGTCGACGCACCGCCATCCACCGCAACGTCCTCAAAGGGCAGTGCCTCAACGGCACGTGCAACGGGCGCAATCGCATCCGCCTCGGCCCGCATGCGCTCCAACACCGCCGCCGTCTGATCCAACACGCCGGCGCTGCGAATCAGGTATACCTCGCAGCCCGCGTCCACCTTACGCTTGCAATGCACGACGACGCGCTTCCCCGCTGCGGCATCCACCGGGCAGGGCACCTGCGGCCAGCGCTTAGGCACATCGGGACGCGCGTCGGCACCCGGATAGAACCGAATCTCGAGCGTGTCACCCGCCGCCACGGCGGCATCGAGCTCGACGGTCACTTCCTCGTGGCCAACGGCCACCAGGCGTCCCACGCGCACACCTTGGTTGATCGCACGCTCAAAGCTCATAAGCTCGGCGCCCGAACGCCCCCGCAGATACGCGTCGGTAAACCCGCGGTTGAACGACCTTCCCAGCTCGCGCTCAAGCTCTTCCACAGCACCGGGGTCCCACGCGCCGTCGCACAGCACATCGAGCGCCCGGCGCCACACCCGCACCACGTTGAATACGTAATCGGGGTTCTTCATGCGCCCCTCGATCTTGAGCGACGCCACGCCGGCATCTACAAGCTCGGGCAGATGCGCAATACCCAGATAGTCGCGCGGACACAGCAGGCGATCTCCCTCGACGGCGACAACGCTCTGTCCCGCCTCGTCCACCAGGTCGTACGCCAGACGGCACGGCTGCGTACAGTCGCCGCGCATCGCCGAGCGCCCACGCCGCAGGGCCGAGAACTCGCACGCCCCCGAATAGCCGATGCAAATCGCACCGTGGCAGAATACCTCGATGGGCACGCCCGTGGCACATAGCGCCGCAATCTCGTCGACCGTCAGCTCGCGTGCCGTCGTCACGCGCTCGACCCCCAGCTCATCGGCCGCCAGCCTCACGGCACCTTCGCTATGAACGCCCGCCTGCGTGGACAGGTGAATCTCGACCCCGGGAATCGCCGCGCGCAGCGCGCAGACCAACCCGGCATCGGCGACAATCAGAGCATCGGCGCCCAGCTCCAGTGCATGAGCTCCCAACGCCACCGCGTCGGACAACTCATCGTCAAACACGAACACGTTGAGCGTCACGTACACACGCACGTCATGGGCATGCGCCACGGCGCAGCCGCGCGCAAACTCGTCGTCGGTAAAACCGTGCGCACTCACACGGGCGTTAAAGCCGCCCAACCCCGCATAGATGGCATCGGCGCCCGCGGCGATGGCCGCAAGCATCTGGTCGAGCCCACCCGCCGGCGCCAGCAGCTCGGGCAGCGCCGCACCGACAGCATCCAATCCAGTCTCGTATTGTCCGCTCGGCCCCATCGTCCGAATCGCCATCGACAAACTCCTTACCAAGGTATGCATTCACTCTGAAAAATGCCGTCTTCCAGCATACACGAGGCCTCGCGCTCCCCGTTTGGTTTATCGTGTAATAACTTATGTCCATCCTGCCCCGACGGCACATCCACCGTCCGGCACGACATACCTGGAGGTCAATATATGGGTCCTCGCCAACGACAGGGACGCAGCCGTTCAAAGACGCATGTTCTGCCCATAATCCTGCTCTCGTTTTTGGGCTTTTTGCTTATCGCGGGCGTGGCATTTGGCATCGGCATGGTCGGCAACGTCAACCGCTGGCTGTCCGATCTGCCCGACTACACCGACGCCAACGCGTATCTGGTGAGCGAGCCCACCGAGATCGTCGACTGCAACGGCAACAAAATCGCGAGCTTCTACACGCAAAACCGCAAGTCCATCACCAAGGACGAGGTCTCCCCCTACGTGCTGCAAGGCACCGTTGACGTCGAGGACGAGCGCTTCTACGAGCACGGCGGTATCGACCTGTGGGGTATCGCGCGTGCTGCGGTGGCAACCCTCGGCGGCGGGCACGAAGGCGCCTCGACTATCACCCAGCAGCTGGTGCGCAACACCATCCTGCAGGAGGAGCAGTTCGACTCGACCATCGAGCGTAAGGTGCGCGAGGCCTACATCGCCATCAAGATGGAGGACATGTACTCCAAAGACGAGATCCTCATGATGTACCTCAACACCATCTATTACGGCCACGGCGCCTACGGCATCGAGGCCGCAGCCGAGACCTATCTGTCCAAGAGCGCCGCCGACCTCACCCTGAGCGAGGCCGCGCTGCTCATCGGCCTTCCCAACTCGCCCTCGCAGTACGACCCCACGGTCAACCCCGACCTGGCGCTGTCCCGTCGCAACAAGGTCCTCGACAACATGTTGCGCCTGGGCCACATCACGCAGGAGGAACACGATGCCGCACAGGCCGAGCCCATCACCCTCAACGTGACCGAGATTTCGGGCAGCGGCGTCGACGTATACTCGCAGCCCTACTTTGTCGCCTATGTTAAGCAGCTGCTGGAGCAGGAGTTCTCGACCGACGTGCTCTTTAAGGGCGGTCTGACCGTCAAGTCCACCATCGACCCCACGATGCAGCAGGTGGCAGAGAATGCCGTCCGCGAGCAGCTCGACACGCTCTCGCTCGACGGCCTGGACATGGGCATGGTCGTCGTCGACCCCAAGACCGGCTACATCAAGTGCATGGTGGGTGGCTACGACTACAACGCCGACGAGAACCACGTAAACCATGCCACGGCCAAGCGTCCCGTCGGCTCCACCTTTAAGGCCTTTACGCTGGCAACTGCCATCCAAAACGGCATGAACCCCAACGTCACCCTCAACTGCAACTCGCCGCTCAAGGCCAAGGGCACCACGACCGAGGTCCAAAACTACGCCAACCATAGCTATGGCAACATCTCGCTCAAGCAGGCGACGGCATACTCCTCCAACACCGGCTACATCCAGGTGGCGGAAGCCGTCGGCAACAGCAAGATCATCTCGCTCGTCAAAAAGCTCGGCATCGATCCCGCCAAGGACAACATCGAGGACGTTCCCGTCATGACGCTCGGCACCGGCTCGATCTCGCCGCTCGAGATGGCCGCCGCCTACGCGACGTTTGCCAACGGTGGCTACTATCGCCAGCCGATCGCCATCACCGAGATTGACTCTCGCACCGGCTCGGTGCTGTACCAGCACACCGACAATCCCTCACAGGTGCTTACCGAGGGCGAGGCCGCCGCGGTCACCGATGTTCTGTCCGGCGTCATGCAGGGCGGCGGTACGGGTGCTGCCGGCGCCCTGAGCGTCAACCAGCCCTATGCCGGCAAGACGGGCACCACCGACAACACCACCAACCTGTGGTTCTGCGGCTATACCCCGCAGCTGGCGTGCGCCCTGTGGACCGGCTATTCCGCGGGCGAGATCCCCATCCAAAAATACGGCACAGACCTGCTGGGCGACAGCACCAACCTGCCTGTCTTTAAGCGGTTTATGAACACCGTTCTGACCGGTACCGAGCGCGAGGAGTTTGCGACCGGAACGGCTCCCACCTACAAGAACAACAGCGTCTGGAAGTTCTACGGCACCAACAACACCAAGAAGACGGAGAACGACGACAAGGACGAGAACGAGGACGAAGAGGAAACCGCCACCACAACGACTACCACCACGACGACGACAACCGAGACCACGGGCGGCGACACCACCGGCAGCACCGGCACGACCGGTGGCTCGACGGGTGGCTCGACGGGTGGCTCGACGGGCGGTTCCACTGGTGGTTCGACCGGCGGCGATGGCGGCACGCCTACGCCTACGCCCACTCCCGACCCCTCGCCCACGCCTGACGATACGGTCGGCTAAGAAGTACGCGACTAAAGCCAACAAGGCCCCGAGCAGCTTATTGAACTGCTCGGAACCTTTTAGTTTGAAGCGACCTGGTGGGCGGTCTTTATACCGGCACACAAAAAGGGGTACCGACCAACGTCGATACCCCTTACAAGCCACGATGTCAGCGCGCACAGTGCCAAGCGCACGACCCGCACGCCTACTTGCGAGAATTGCTCAGCTTATTGATCAGCGCCTCGAGGCGCTCGCCGTCCTCGGCCGTCTGGGCAATAACCAAAATCGTATCGTTGCCGGCAAGCGAGCCAAGCACATCGGGCAACTCTGCCGCATCAACGGCGGCGGCGATACCGGAAGCCGTGCCAGGCTGAGCCTTGATCATAACCAGATTATCGGTACGCAGAACGCCCGTTACGAGCTCGGAAACCATACGCTGCAGGTGCAGGTCCTCTGCCAGAACATAGATGCCCTCAGGGAGCTTACGCAGCCCCATGTCGGCAATATCGCGAGAGACAGTCGCCTGCGTGCAATCAAAGCCCATAGCACGGAGCTCATCGACCAGCACGCGCTGTGTGCGGACGTCCTTATTGCGCACAATATCTCTAATGGCATCCTGGCGCCCATTGCGTTTTTTAGCCATACAAACCCTCACTCCAAAAGATGGCGGAGACAATCAATCAGTGATTGAATAGTTTAACGCTATTTGAAGGCTTTTGTGTATAAGAACGCATTTCGAAACAATTCTATGCAAGTTTGTTTCGTAATGAGCCGTTTAGGCGGTTTTTGCGCCCGTCCGGTTAAGAAAAGCTGCCAGATGCGTACACATCACGCAGCGCGCGGGCTTGGCGCTGGCGATCGGCCCAAACAACAGACCGAGCCCCCGATGGTTATCCTTGAGCGCGGCGACCATCTGACGGGTTCGAGGCGCCTCGAGCATATCACGCATGCGGGCGGAACGCTCGATTGACGACACCCCATGCGGGCTCAGACACAAATTCTCAATGCAGGCGACCAGTCCGGCAAAGTAGAACTTTTGGCTTGCCAGCTTGAGCCGACCACCGCTATCTGCTTCCGAGAGTGAGTCCGCAAGCTCGTCGAGCGCTCGGGTGTCATCGGCTACCCTAGCATACATGGTGGGATCAAAGGCATCTGTAAGCTTAGGCGCCACCGCGTGGAAACAAGCGTCGCCGCAGCCGGAGACGCGCTGCGCCTGCGAGAGCGCATATGCCATAAACTCAACCGTACGGTACGCCTTGCCGTGTGACAGGCATGCCTCAAACAGCAGACGGCTATACATCACGCCAGAGGTCTGAACGACTCGGCCGCCTAAAATCAGCTGGGGCAGCCCGGTCACCATCGAAGACTTGTCTTCAATGACAATAGAGGCAGCATCCAAGACGCGCGAATGGCGCTCTCGATGCGCATCATAGCGGTCGAGCGACACCGTAGGGAACACTATGTCTGCCGCAGTATCGCACGCGATATCGACCATCTTGGAAAGGGACTGCGGAGCAAACCACTCATCGGCGTTCATAGCGATGATTTGAGAGCCACGCGAGGCAGCAAGACCGGCACGAAGACAAGCGCCGCGCTTCGCGTCCTCGACGTCAATCAAATCAATATGGATGTCCCTGTCGGCAGCAACTTGAAGCGAATGGCGCACACCGGGCGCAGTATCGCGGCAGACAACGACAATCTGCAAATCGTAGAGGTCTTGGTTCTGGATACTCTCGAGCGCACGCATCGCATAGCTGGGCGAACCTCCTACCACAAGGATCACCGAAAGTCGCGGATGCGAGCCACGTCGAACCAAATTATCCGTCCTCTCGACAGCAATAAATCAAACCGTGGTTCATGGTACACCCCGGCAATAAAAGCAATGAGACACCGGTTGTATTGCACGCCAAGAACAGATGTTGCACACGCGCAGACCACAGACGACAGGTGTCGACGCACGACGCGTCGAACCCTCCCCTAGTCGAGCACGACAAGCTCGGCGGGATCGTAATCCACGCCCATAAACGTAAGGCCGCAGGCAGGAGCCGTGGGGCCCGCAGCGGTACGGTCGCAAGCATCGATGACCTCGCGCATCCACTCGGGTTCACGGCGATGCATGCCAATCTCGACAAGCGTGCCCACGATCGTGCGGACCATCGAATGCAGAAACGCATTGCCCTCGATGGTGAACGTCAGGATGTCCTCGCCAAACGCAACCTCATGGCCAAACTCGGCGCGCATTACGCAGCGGTGCGTAGGTTTGCCCACGGCAGAGGCAACCTTGCAAAAGCTTTTAAAGTCCTGCTCGCCCAAAAGCGCAGGGCAGGCGGCCGCCATCGCATCGACGTCGAGGGGATAGCGATGCCACCACACAGCACCGCGTGACAGCACGGGCCGCGCATCACGATCGGCAATGCGATAGGTGTAAGTGCGAGAGCGCGCGTCAAAGCGCGCAGAAAAGCCCTTACGAGCCTTGTAGACCTCGTTGATGGCGATATCTTTGGGCAGCAGGGCATCCATAGCCCGCAGCCACCTACGGCGCGTACAAGCGAGCTCAGCGTCCGTTACGGGCACGCTGATGTATTGGGCCACCGCATGCACGCCGGCATCGGTACGACCCGCGCACGTCAGATCGATCGGACGGCGAAGCAGCGTCTCGATGGCTCGACGTAGCTCACCCGCAACCGTCGTCTGTCCCGGCTGCTCGGCAAATCCGCTATACGACGAGCCATCATAGGCCACGCGAAATACGAGCGTGGCGTCAAGCTCGGAAATCGAATTGAAATCAGACGGCGCAGTCATGGGCGCTCCCAACAAACAAGCAACGGTATCGCGACAAAAAAAGAGGGGTACGCGAACGTACCCCTCGAATATAGCCTATGCAGACGGAATGTCTACTCAGCGGTCTCCTCGGCAGCAGTCTCCTCGACAGCCTCGACCTTCTTGGGAGCAGCGGCCTTCTTGGGGGCCGGAGCAGCCTTCTTGGCCTTAGGCGTGCAAGGCTCGGTGACGAGCTCCATGATAACGATGGGAGCGTTGTCGCCCTTGCGGTTGCCGAGCTTCATGATGCGGGTGTAACCGCCGTTGCGGTCCTGCCACATGCCCTGGGCAGCCTTGTCGAAGATCTCGGCAACGAGCTGCTTATCGCCGAGCTTGGCGATAGCCAGACGACGAGAGTGCAGGTCGCCCTTCTTGGCCCAGGTGATGATCGGGTCGACGACCGAACGCAGCGCCTTAGCGCGGGTCTCGGTGGTCTTGATGCGGTCGTTCTCGAAGAGGGCCTTAGCAAGGCTCTTCTTCATGGCCTTGGTGTGGCTCGCATCGGTGCCGAGCTTCAGGCCCTTCTTAACGTTGTGACGCATGGTCTAGTTTCTCCTCAAATATGCGAAGCATTAAGCCTTCAGGCTCAGGCCCATGGACTCAAGCTTGTCCTTCACTTCCTCGATCGACTTAACACCGAAGTTACGGATGTTGAGCAGATCGTTCTCCGAGAACTCAACGAGCTGACGGACCGAGTGAATGCTGGCGCGCTTAAGGCAGTTGTAGGAACGGACGGAAAGGTCCAGATCCTCGATCTGCTTGTCCAGCTCGGCGTTGTCGTTAGTGACCTCGGGAGCGAAGATCGAAGCCTCCTCCTCGACCTCGGGGGTCTCGGCAAGGTTCATAAAGGCGGCCATATGCTGGTTGATGATATTGGCAGCCTGGACCACGGCGTCGCGCGGGGCGATGGAGCCGTTGGTCTCGATCTCGAGGACAAGGCGGTCGTAGTCGGTGTGCTGACCGACACGGCAAGCCTCAACGAGCTTGGCGCAACGGGAAACCGGCGAGTACAGCGAGTCGACGTGGATCACACCGATGGGATCGTTGTCGCGCTTGTTGGCCTCGCCAGAAACATAGCCGCGGCCATAGCCGATGCGCATGCTCATGGTGAGATGGCCACCCTCGGTGAGCGTAGCAATGTGCTGCTCGGGGTTGACCAGCTCAAACTCGGACGGAACAAAGAAGTCCGCACCGGTGACCTCGCAGGGGCCGTCAACCGAAATGGTGGCGGTCGCCTCGTCGGTCGTGCCGAGAGCCCTGAAGACAAGACCCTTGACATTCAGGACGATGTCGGTGACATCCTCGACCATGTTAGGGATGGTCATGAACTCGTGCTGCGCACCATCGATCTGAATAGCCTCGACGGCGGCACCCTCGAGCGAGGACAGAAGAACGCGACGAAGGGAGTTACCCAGCGTATCGCCGTAGCCACGCTCGAGCGGCTCGACGGAGACACGAGCTGACGTCTCGTTGATCTCTTCGACCTGAACCTGAGGCCTAATGAATTCTGACATGTATTACCTCCAGCCTCAGCAGCCCGGATGGACTACTTAGAGTAGAGCTCGACGATGAGCTGCTCGTTGATATCACCGCTGATCTGCTCACGCGTCGGCAGAGCGAGCACGTTACCAGACAGCTTCTCGATATCGACCTCGAGCCAGCCAGGGACCTCAAAGCGCTCGGAGGAAATCAGGGCCTCCTTGATGGGGAGGAGGTCACGGAACTTCTCGCCGACAGCGACGACGTCGCCGGCCTTGACGCGGTAGGACGGGATGTCCACGCGCTTGCCGTTCACGGTGAAGTGACCGTGACGGACGGACTGACGAGCCTCTTTGCGGGTGCGGGCGAAGCCAAGACGGAAAACGACGTTGTCGAGGCGAGACTCAAGGATGATCATGAGGTTCTCACCGGTGACGCCGTTCATCTTACGGGCCTTATTGAAGTAGCCGTGGAACTGCTTCTCCAGAACGCCATAGATGAACTTGACCTTCTGCTTCTCGCGCAGCTGCATGCCGTACTCAGATTCCTTGCGACGGCGCTTGGGCTGACGGATAGATTCCTTCTTGCTGCTGTAACCGAGCTCAGCGGGATCGATCCCGAGCTGACGGCAGCGCTTAAGAACAGGAGTCCTGTCGATTGCCATATTGATACGATCCTTTCAGTTACACGCGGCGACGCTTCTTGGGGCGGCAGCCGTTGTGCGGAATGGGGGTCTTGTCCTGGATGCTCGAGACCTCGAGGCCAGCAGCCTGGAGGGAGCGGATGGCGGTCTCACGACCGGAGCCGGGGCCCTTGACGAAGACGGAAACCTTCTTCATACCGTGCTCCATGGCCTGCTTGGCAGCAGCCTCGGCAGCCATCTGGGCAGCGAACGGCGTGGACTTACGGGAGCCCTTGAAGCCCACCTGGCCAGCCGACTTCCAGGAAATGACGTTGCCCTGGGGATCGGTGATCGAAACGATCGTGTTGTTGAACGTAGAACGAATGTGAGCCTGGCCCACGGAAATGTTCTTACGGTCCGCGCGCTTCAGACGGGCAGCGCGAACGTTCTTCTTAGCAGTAGCCATCTATCTAGCGCTCCTTATTTCTTCTTCTTAGCACCGATCTGACGCTTCGGACCCTTGCGGGTACGAGCGTTAGTGTGGGTGCGCTGGCCGCGGACCGGGAGGCCCTTGCGGTGACGAAGGCCGCGGTTGCAGCCGATGTCCATAAGGCGCTTGACGTTCTGGTTGCGCTCACGGCGGAGGTCGCCCTCAACCATAATCTGATTCTTATCGATATAATCGCGGATGGCGTTAACCTCATCCTCGGTGAGGTCCTTAACGCGCGTGTCCACGTTAACGTTGCACTCGACGCAAATCTTCGTCGCAGTGGTGCGGCCGATGCCGTAAATGTAGGTCAGACCGATCTCAACGCGCTTCTCACGCGGGAGGTCGACACCATTAATACGGGCCAACGTAGTCTCCTCTCTTAACCCTGACGCTGCTTATGACGGGGGTTCTCGCAAATGACGAGGACCTTGCCATGGCGCCTAATGATTTTGCACTTATCGCACATCTTCTTGACCGAAGGACGTACCTTCATCGTTCTTCCTTTCGGTAGCGCTCAAACTACTTCCCTACTATCTACTCGCCCAGCCGCAGGCGTTTAAAACTATGGCTGGTCTTCACACACAATCCGACCGTAGGTTGAGCTAAGCCTGCAGTCGGAAATGGAGTGCGTGTATGCGTGCCGCTATTTGTAGCGATAGGTGATGCGGCCGCGGGTCAGGTCGTACGGGGAAAGCTCCACGACAACCCTGTCACCGGGGAGAATGCGGATGTAATTCATTCGGATCTTGCCAGAAATGTTGCACAGAACCGAATGACCGTTCTCGAGCTCGACCTTAAACATGGCATTGGGCAGCGGTTCCTTTACCGTACCCTCGAGCTCAATTGCGTCTTCCTTCTTCACAAGCAATCATCTTTCTCTAGAAAACGACAGCGATTGAGTATTCTACAACACGTATGCACGCATCGTAATAACTTCGTAATGGCTCCACAACTAAGTGGAACTTGTTACATTTCTCCGCCTTGGAGCGAACACCAAGCACCTTGGGCATCCGTGGTGAGAATCACCGGACCGTCATTGGTAATGGCGACGGTGTTCTCGTAGTGCGCGGCGGGCAGGTGGTCGTTGGTCGTAACGATCCAACCGTCGGAGCCCGTGCTCACATGGTTGGAACCCATCGTAACCATCGGCTCAATGGCAATGACCATGCCGGCCTGGAGGCGAACGCCCCTCCCCTTCTTTCCATAGTTAGGAACGTTGGGGTCCTCGTGCATCACGCGACCAATGCCATGGCCCACATAATCACGAAGCACGCCGTAACCGTGAGACTCGGCGAGGGACTGAACGGCATAACCGACGTCCCCGATATGGTTACCGGGAACAGCCTGCTCGATGGCAGCCTTAAGGCAATCGCGCGTGACCTCGCACAAAGCCTTGGCTTCGGGCGTGGGGGTGCCGACGAAAAACGTCCAAGCGTTATCGCCGACCCAACCGTCGACAACGGCTCCCGTATCGATGGAGATGATATCGCCATCGCGCAGGATCATGTCGGGGTTGGGAATACCGTGGACCACGGCATCGTTGATCGATGCGCAAATGGTCCCCGGGAATCCGCCGTAACCCTTAAAGGCCGGGGTGCCGCCATGCATGCGGATAATCTGCTCCGCGAGCTGATCGAGCTCAAAAGTCGAAACGCCGGGGCGCACCATGGCTCCAACGTGGCGGAGCGCCATCTTAGATAGCGCTCCTGCCTTCTTCATCTGCTCGATTTGCGTTGCAGACTTAATCTTGATCATAGACCGAGTACCTCTTTGACATCCCCGTACACGGTCTCGCGAGCCTGGTCACCGTTGACCGACTTGAGCAGACCCTGGCCACGATAGTAGTCAACGAGCGGGCTCGTGGACTTCTCGTAGACGTCGAGACGGTTCTTGATGGTCTCGGGCTTGTCGTCATCGCGCTGATACATCTCGCCTGCGCACTTGGGGCAGGTAGCATCGGCAGCGGTGCCGGTGTAACCGCAGGCGCGGCAGGTGCGACGCGAAGACAGACGATCGATAATGACCTCGGGGGCCACATCGACTAGAAGGGCGCAGTCGATCTCGCGACCCATGGCGGAGAGCTCGGAATCGAGCGTCACGGCCTGGGCGGTGTTGCGCGGGAAGCCGTCGAGGATGAAGCCCTGCTGGGCGTCATCGGCGGCAAGGCGCTCCTTGACAAGGTCGATCACGAGCTGGTCGGTAACGAGCTCGCCAGCGTCCATGTACTTCTTAGCCTGAATACCAAGCTCGGTGCCACCCTTGACGGCAGCACGCAGCAGGTCGCCCGTGGAAATGTGAGCGACGCCAAACTCGGCGACGAGCTCCTGTGCGACGGTGCCCTTGCCGGCACCCGGAGCTCCGAGCAATACGAGGTTCATGAGCAATCCTCCTCTAGCCTATTTAAAGAATCCATCGTAATCATACATCTTGATCTGGCCTTCGAGCTTATCGACCGTGTCGAGCACGACGCCGACCATGATGAGGATGGACGTGCCGCCAAATGCCTGGATCAGATGGTTACCCGTGAAGGAGAAGATGATCGAAGGCACGATGGCAATGAGCGCCAAAAAGACAGCGCTGGGAAGCGTAATCTTGTTGAGCGCGTTCTTGATGTAGGCCGCGGTAGCCCTACCCGGACGCACGCCCGGAATAAAGCCGCCCTGCTTCTTAAGGTTGTCGGCCGTGTCATCGGGGTTGAACACCATGGAGGTGTAGAAGTACGCGAAGAACACGATGAGGACAACGTTAAGCACCCAGTTGAGCCAACCGGTCGAAAGCGCAGAGGCAACTGCCTGAATCCAGCCGATGCCGGGGAAGAACACGGCAATCTGAGCCGGGAAGTACAGCAGCGCCGAAGCGAAGATGATCGGCACGACACCCGCAGTGTTGACCTTGATGGGCAGGTAGGTGGTCTGGCCACCCATCATGCGACGGCCCACGACGCGTTTGGCGTAGGAGACCGGGATGCGGCGCTGGCCGCGCTCAAGGAAAACGATCAGCGGGATAACCAGCAGGATGATGGCGCAGATGATCACCATGGTGATGATGCCACCGGCATTGCCCTCGGTGCTGGAGAAGATCGCCTGCGGCAGGCCGGCCATGATGTTCGCAAAGATGATCAGCGACATGCCATTACCGATACCGCGCTGGGTGATGAGCTCACCAATCCACATGATCAGCATAGCGCCCGCAGTGAGCGTGCCGACGATCATGAGGTCGAAGATGATCTCGGGAGCGCCGGCGCCATTAAAGCTGATGCCGAAGCTCTTAAAGAGGAAGAGGTAACCCACGGAGTTGAGGATTGCCAGAGCCAGGGTGAGGTAACGCGAATACTGCGTAATCTTGGTCTGACCGACCTCGCCCTCGCGGGCAAGCTCATGCAGGGAAGGCACAACGGCCTGGAGCATCTGGAGGATGATTGAGCTGGTGATGTAAGGCATGATGCCCAGCGAAAACACCGACACATAGCTCAACGCGCCGCCAGAGAAAAGATTCAGGAGGGCCATAGCACCTGCGGCGACCGAATTGTTATCGGTCGAGAAAAGGCCCAGCATCCCCTGGAAGGGAATGCCGGGCACAGGAACGTGCGCACCAATGCGGTACACGACGAGCATAGCTATGGTAAAAAGAATCTTTTCGCGCAATTCTTTGATGCGGAAAGCATTCTTAAGACCATTTAGCACGGCAGCTCGACCTTTCCGCCGGCGGCCTCGATCTTGGCCTGCGCAGAAGCGCTGACCTTGTCGACCTTGACCGTGAACTTCTTGGTGAGCTCACCATTGCCGAGCACCTTGACGGGCTCGAACTCGCTCTTGGTGATGCGAGCGGCCTTAAGAGCGGCACCGTCGATCACAGCGCCATCCTCGAACTTACGCTCGAGACGCTCAACGTTAACAGCGGTGTACTCGATACGACGGGGGTTGCGGAAGCCCGGAAGCTTGGGCAGGCGCATAGCCAGCGGAGTCTGGCCACCCTCGAAGCCGGCACCCTTGGTGCCGCCAGAGCGGGAACCCTGGCCCTTCTGACCGCGGCCAGAAGTGGTGCCGTGACCCGAAGAATTGCCACGGCCGACGCGCTTGCGGTTCTTGGTGGAACCGGGCGCGGGAGTAAGATCGTGAAGCTGCATTTGCTACTCCTCTACAATCTCGACAAGGTGCTTGACCTTGAAGATCATGCCGCGGACGGACTCGTTGTCAGCAATCTCGCGAACCTCGCGGATCCTGTGGAGACCGAGGGCACGGACAGTACGGACCTGGTCCTGCTTGCAACCATTGGTGCTGCGGACCTGCTTGATCTTGATGGTGTCAGCCATGCTTAGTTCTCCTTACCGACGAACATCTCGGAGACCGTCAGGCCACGGCGAGCCGCGACGTCCTCAGGGCTGGAGAGCTCCTTGAGGCCCTCGACGGCAGCCTTGATGATGTTGAGGCCGTTGTCGGTACCGAGGGACTTGGACAGGACGTTCTTGATGCCAGCAAGCTCAAAGAGGGGACGCACAGCGCCGCCGGCGATAACGCCGGTACCCTCGACAGCGGGCTTAATGATGATGCGGCCGGCACCAAAGTGGCCGAGAACCTCGTGCGGGATGGTGCCCTGCTCGGTCACCGGCACGTGGAACATGTTCTTCTTGGCATCGAGAGATGCCTTGGAGATGGCCATGGGCACCTCAGCGGACTTGCCCATGCCAACGCCGACGTTGCCCTTGCCGTCGCCAACGACGACGAGAGCGACGAGGCTCATGCGACGACCACCCTTGACGGTCTTCGACACGCGGTTGATGTAAACGACGCGCTCCTCGAACTCGGAGGCCTCGCGCTGCTGCTTCTGATTACGAGCCATGTGCTACATACCTCCTAGAACTCGAGACCGGCGGCACGAGCACCGTCGGCGAGGGCCTTGACGCGGCCATGGTAGATACGGCCACCGCGATCGAAGGCGACCTTGGTGATGCCGGCCTCGATGGCGCGCTTGCCAACGAGCTGACCGACCTTCTCCGCAGCCTCCTTGTTCGAGGTGTGGGTGCCCTTGAACTCGGCCTCGAGGGTCGAGGCAGAGACGAGCGTCAGGCTGGAGCCCTTGCTGTCGTCGATGATCTGGGCATAGATGTTGGCGTTAGTACGGGTCACGCGAAGACGCGGACGCTCGGAGGTACCCGAGACCTTGCCGCGAACACGACGCTGACGACGCTTGAGGCCTTCCAGCTTCGCCTTATGCTTGTTCATACGTAAACTCCTAAAAAGGTTGATCTTGCCAGCACCTGACGGGGTGCTGGTCTTATGCGAGTGAGTCGGTTACGACTACTTGGCGGCCTTACCCAGCTTGCGGCGGATGTGCTCGCCAACGTAGTGGATACCCTTGCCCTTGTAAGGCTCGGGAGGACGATGGCCGCGGATCTCAGCGGCGATCTGACCGACCTGCTGCTTGTTGATACCCTTGACGTTCACGTGGGTGTTGTCGGGAACCTCGAAGGTGATGCCCTCGGGAGCCTCGACGATCACGGGGTGCGAGAAGCCCAGGGAGAACTCGAGGTTCTTGCCCTTCTGCTGCACGCGGTAACCGACGCCGGCGAGCTCGAGCTTCTTCTCGAAGCCCTCGGAAACGCCAACAACCATGTTGTGGATGAGGGCGCGGGTGAGGCCGTGGCGGGCACGGGTCTCACGCTCGTCGTCGGGACGGGAAACGGTGAGGACGTTGTCCTCGACGTTGATAGCGAGCTTCTCAAAGACATCGAGCTCGAGCTGGCCCTTGGGGCCCTTGACGACAACGTTGTTGCCGTTGACTGCCACTTCGACTCCGGCGGGAATCTGGACAGGCTTATTACCGATACGAGACACGGTGATCTCCTTTCCTTCTACCTACCGAGCGAATTACCAGACGTAAGCGATGATCTCGCCGCCGACGTTGTGCTTGCGAGCATCGCGGTCGGTCATAACGCCATGGCTGGTGGAAATAATGGCGGTACCAAGGCCACCGCGGACGCGGGGCATGTCGGCAACGCCGGTGTACTTACGCAGGCCCGGCTTGGAAATGCGGCGGATGCCGTTGATGACCTTAGCCTTCTTGGGACCATACTTAAGCGTGATGTGCAGAGTCTTCTGGGGAACGGTGTCCTCGACATCGTAGCCCTCGATGTAGCCCTCCTCGTGCAGAACACGAGCGATCTCGACGAGTTTCTTGCTGCTCGGCATGGAGACCGTGGCCTTGTTCACAGAGTTAGCGTTACGGATGCGCGTAAGCATATCTGCGATCGGGTCTGTAAGGTTCATACAGATTCTCCTTCGTTCTTGATGAACACGTGCTCTTGGTTCTTCGCCGCCCTTAACGGCAAAGCCTTTTTAGCGCGTTTTCCCTGTTCCAAACTGATGCTTGAAACGCTGGTAGTGACTTACCAGCTGGCCTTCTTAACGCCGGGAAGCTCGCCCTTGAGTGCAAGCTCGCGGAAGCAGACACGGCACAGGCCGAACTTGCGGTACACAGAGTGCGGACGGCCGCAGCGCTGGCAGCGCGTGTACTCACGAGTAGAGAACTTCTGCTTGCGATTGCACTTGACGATCATCGATGTCTTAGCCACTTATATCCTCCTCACATAGAGTATTGTTCGCCCCAAGCGCCGCCCCCTTGTGGGAACGGCGCTTATAGGGCAGGTGAACCTATTTCTTGAACGGGAAACCGAAGGCGTCCAGAAGGGCCTTGGCCTCCTCATCGGTGTTGGCGGTGGTCACGAAAGTGATGTCCATACCACGCTGGTGATCGACGGAGTCGAAGTCGATCTCGGGGAAGATGAGCTGCTCGGTGACGCCCATGGAGAAGTTACCACGGCCGTCGAAGCTCTTGGCGGAGATGCCGCGGAAGTCGCGGATACGGGGGATCGCGACGGAGGTCAGACGATCGAAGAACTCCCACATACGGTCGCCACGCAGGGTAACCTTGCAGCCGATCGGCATACCGGCGCGCAGGCGGAAGGTAGCGATGGACTTGCGGGCACGGGTGATCATCGGCTGCTGGCCGGTGATGGCGCGCAGGTCGCGCACGGCACCGTCGATGGCCTTGGAATCGGTAGCGGCCTCGCCGACACCCATGTTCACGACGATCTTCTCAAACTTGGGGATCATCATGACGTTCTCGTACTGGAACTTGTCCTGAAGCTGCTGCTTGACCTCGTTGTTGTACTTGGTCTTCAGACGCGGCACATACTTCTCTTCTGCCATTGTTCACTCCTTCTTGGGGTTTTAAGCACGGGGCGTGGCCACGATGGGTTGTCCTCGTGCCTCCTGGCTGCATCCGCGCCGCTCATGGCATTTCGCGGTTTGGACTCGACGCAGCAGGAGCCGACAAAACAATCGGTACTATACGCGCATCGGGAGCGTATTTCCAGAAAAACCTCGTCTGCCTGCACAACTCCACAACTCCCCCGCACAAATGGGTCCCAACAAGCAATTGCGGTGAAATAGGGACTGTTGGGCGGCCTAACAGGCTTAAACAATCCGTATTTCACCGCAACTTATTGGTGGGGATGCGATTAGCGCTTGCGGGGGACGAGCTTGGTGCGGCGCAGGTGAATCATCTCGGCGGCGATGGAGATAGCGATCTCCTCGGGATCCTCGGCCTCGATGGCAACGCCGATCGGCAAGTGCAGCCCGTCGATCTGGTCCTGCGTGAAGCCCTCCTGCTCCAAGCGAGCCCGCACAAAGGCCGTCTTGCGACGCGAGCCCAAGCAGCCCAGATAGGCGGGTTTGGCACGCATGGCCTGAATCACCACGTCGATATCGGACTTGTGACCCGCCGTGGCGACGACCACCAGGTCGCGCGGGCCGATGGGGCACTGCTTGCTCAGGCTCATGTAGTCGACCAGACGACGGTCGTAGACACCGGGCACCCAATCGGGGGTCAGCGTGCCGGGGCGGTCGTCGCACGCCACGACGGCAAAGCCCGCCGCGGTGAGCACGCGCGCCGTCGCGGCGCCCACGTGTCCGCAGCCAAAGATGTAGGTCAGGCCCTCGGGACAGAGCGTCTCGATGTGTGCCGCGGGAATCTCGGAGGCCGCGTTGGTGTAGGTGACCTTACTCCCCTCCTCCACCAGCGAAAGCCCGGGGCAGCCCGCAATGGTGCGGCGCGATTCCTCGCCATGGTACTCGGCCGTATCGCCCTCGAGCGCGCTCGCGATAAACGGTTCAAAGTCGATGACGAAGTCGCCGATGCGCCGATAGGCCAAGACGTCGGCAACCGACTGGAGCAACGGTACCTTGGTCGCGTCCAGGTGCAGATAGCACAGGCAGATGGCTCCGCCGCAGATCATGCCGGTATCGGAGTTCTCGCCGCCCATGGTGTAGCGGACCAGACGCGACTGTCCCGCGCTCAGGAGTTCGCGCGCCTCATCCAGCGCAAAGAGCTCAATCTTGCCGCCGCCGATAGTGCCCGCCTGGCCACCGTCGGCAAAGACGGCCATCCAGGCGCCCACGCCGCGCGGCGACGACCCCGCCGTGCCGGCCACGACCACGAGCTCGCACGTCTTACCAGCCTTCAGAGCGCCAAGCGCAGCATTCACCACATCGAGCTTTTCCATTGCAATTTCCTATCCCTGGAATACACCGGTGAGCATGGCGAGCGCCTCGAGCACGCCGCCGCCGACCGACGTCGCCTTGTCCGAAATGTAGTTGATATAGCTGGCATCGCCGCGCGGGTCGACGTCGGCGCATTTAAAGCCCTCAATCACCTGCACACCGTTCGCCAAAAGCCCGCGCAGACAGCCATCGATCTGCGTGTACATGGGCGTATCGCCCGCGTAGCCAATCACGTCTCCGGCGCTCACGATGTCGCCGATCGCGCGGTCGGACCAAAACACGCCGGCGGCGGGGCTGTGGATAACGCGCTCTCTGCCATAGCCAGCGATCATGCCCGGCACGCCCGTGTTGGGTTGGGGCGAACCCTGGGTAATGACACGGCCCAGGAAATGCCCGCGCATGGTTTCGACCACGGCGTCGCAGTCAACCGGCGCGGTAAAGCCCGGCCCCACGGCGATGACGGCAGGCGCCATGTCGCGCGTGGTACCCAGGTTGCGCTTAGCCAGAATCGCGTCGACCACAGCCGCGGGTTTCAGCTCGCCGAGCATCTTGGCCTGGGGGTCCACCACAACGGCGACGTCTCCAGCCTCGGTAATTGCAAGCGCCTCTGCCGGCGTCTGTGCCAAGCGAGCGCGAATGCCCTCGACCTCGACCTCGCCCAAGCGAATAGCCTCGCAAAAACTGATTGTGCGGCGGATGCACGTGGGAACCGCGATATCGGCCATAACGACCGACACGCCGGCGCGCACCAAGCGAGCGGCGACGCCCGTGGCGATATCGCCGGCGCCGCGAATATAAACGAGCATTCCCGGGACACCTCCCTGTGCTACGGTTTGAGCAGAGCAAATGCGGTTCGACCGCTACTCTGATGATTATTTATTATCACAGTATTATACGGCGGTGAACAGATGGAAACGGTTAGCGGCAATCTTGCCTCGGCGCTCAGGATCAAGCCGGGCATTACCGCGATTATCGGCAGCGGTGGCAAGTCGACGTTGCTGAAGACGCTGGGTCTCGAGCTCATGCGCGCTGGCGGCCGCGCGCTCCTCTGCACCACCACGCATATGTTCCCCGTCGCCGGCGTGCCGTGGGACGGGTCGAGCCGTCGCCTGGACGCCGCGCCTTGGAAGCCGGGCGCCTCGCATGCCCCCGGTTGCACCTGCGAGGCATGCGCGGGCATGAGCCGCGGAAGTATCTGCCAGGCGGGTGTTTTGGACCCGGAGACGGGCAAGCTCTCCTCCCCTGCCGAGCCGCTCGACCAGCTGGCGCAGCGCTTTGACTACGTCCTGGCCGAGGCGGACGGCAGCAAGCGGCTCCCGCTCAAGGCCCACGCCCCGTGGGAGCCGGTCGTTCCCGCCGGCACGGCCAACGTCATCTGGCTCGTCGGCGCCTCGGGGCTCGGCAAGCCCATCAACGAAGCCGTCCACCGCCCCGAGCTCTTTTGCGAGCGTTGCGGCTGCGAGCTCACCGACATCGCCACGCCCGAGCGCGTCGCCCAGGTGCTCAATTCCGAGATGCAGGCGCTGGGACTCAGCACCGCACGCGTCATGCTCAACCAAGTCGACACGCTCAGCGACCCCACGATGGCTGACCGCTTCGGGGCAGCCCTCGGCCGCCCCGTCGTCACCAGCAGCCTCCGATAGCCGGCCCCAGCCTCCGCAGTTGCGGTGAAATACGGACTGCTTACGGCCGCCAGGCGGCCAAACAGTCCGTATTTCACCGCAACTGCGGAGGGCGCCCTTTCTGCTAGCGGGGGACGTAGCGGCCGGGCTGAGCTCCGGTGGGCTCGCCATCGCGCGCCACCAGCACGCCGTTCACAAACACAGCCTTGGCGCGACCATGCGCCTCAAAGCCCTCGAGCGGCGTGTAGTCCACGGCCTGATGCTGCGTCGCCGCGCTAATGGTCCAGCGCGCCTTTGGATCCCACACGCACACGTCGGCATCGGCACCCTCGGCAAGACAGCCCTTGCGCGGATACATGCCAAAGACGCGCGCCGGGTTCTCGCTCATCAAGCGGCACAGATCCTCGGGTCCCAGCTGTCCCTCAAAGCTCGTGGCAATCGCGACGGGACGATGCTCCACGCCGGGCCCGCCGTTGGGAATCGCGCGGAAATCATCGCGTCCGCGGTCCTTTTGCCCGTGCAGGTTAAAGCTGCAATGATCGGTCGCAATAGTATCGATCTCGCCGGCCACAAGCGCCTCGCGCAGCGCGGCACGGTCGCTGGCATGGCGCAGTGGCGGGCTCATCACATACTTGGCACCCGCAAAGCCGTTCTCGCCCTGCTCCAAGTAGCAAGTATCGTCGAGCATCAGATACTGAGGGCAGGTCTCGACATAGATGTTCTTCTGCCCGCGCGCTTTGGCAGCGCGAATGGCCTCGAGCCCCAGCTTGGTCGAAAGGTGCACCACATTGACTGGAGCGTCCCCGGCTAAGTGCGCCAGATACAGCAGACGGCTCACGGCCTCGGCCTCGCACACATCCGGACGGCTGAGCGCATGTCCCTCGGGCCCATGAATCCCCTGCTCGTACACGCGCTTCTGCAGCTCGTTCACGAGCGTGCCGTTCTCGCAATGCACGCACAGGATACCGCCCACGCGCTTGAGCTCCTCCAGCACCTCGAGCGTCTCGGCATCGTCCAAGCGCAGGTGGTCATAGGCAAAGTAGGTCTTGAACGACGATACGCCCGCCTCGCGCATGGCCGAAAGATCGGCGCGGTTGCGCTCATTCCACTCGGCGAGTGCCATATGAAAAGCGTAGTTTGCCGTGCAGGTGCCGTCGGCGCGATGATGCCACTCGGCAAGGGCATCGGGCATGGTCACGCCGCGATCGGCCGTCGCATAGTCCACGATGGTCGTGGTGCCGCCGCAGGCAGCCGCACGCGTACCGGTCTCAAAGCTATCGGCCGTCCAATCCATACCAGTCCAGCACTGCATGTGCGTATGGGCATCGATAAAGCCGGGGAACACCCAACAGTCCGTGGCGTCCTGGACGGTATCGCCCTCGCCCGGCCCGATTGCCGCGGCAATCCGCACAATCTTGTTGCCCTCCATGGCAAGATCGGCGCGGCGAAGCCCCTGGGGCGTCACAAGCGCGCCGTTTTTGATGATGATCATGTTGCTCCTTATTGATTAATACAGTTGGCCACGCGATCAAAATACGAGCAGGCCGCGATATGCTCCGTTATGCGTCGCTGCCCCTCGGCGGTATCGACATCCCACAGCTCATAGGCGCGCGCTTCAACCAGCGCAACGTCGACGCGGCCTTTGAGAATCGAACCGCCGCCGTCCTTGCCCTCAAGACACATAAGTGCATCGAACAGTTCCGCCGGAAAGAGCACCGGGCTCGAAGGCTCACCGTTGCACGCAAGACGCACCGGATGCTTGCGGCCACGCTCGTCAAATGCACGAACCATAGCCTCAAAAGAATCCGAACTCACGAGCGGCTGGTCGCCCGGCAAAAAGAGGCAACCTTTCCAGTTGCGTTCGACTCCCCACGAAAGGCCCGCACGGACGCTTTCGCTGCGCAGCTCGCCATCGTGCAGCACGCACGGGCAATGCTTGTCCTCGCAAATCTTAGCGACCTCGGGCCAACGCGTCGAAACCACAACGTCAAAGCCCCGGGGAACCGAATCAATGGTCCGGGCAATCAGCGGCTCGCCATAGATATCAGCGAGCATCTTGTTAGAGCCAAATCGCTTGCCCTCGCCCGAAGCCATAATGACGCAACCAAGTTTCATGGCGATACCTCCCCTGAAACCATCGTACCCATAACTCGCGTCGCGGGGCATCTACATCGAAAGCGCTTATCCCGCACGCCCACGATGCAAAAAGGGGCACCCCGCCGGTTGGCAGAGCGCCCCCTTTACATGGCTTACCTCAACCCAGCTTTAGGCCTGGAACCAACGGGCGGTGTTGCGCTCGTCGAGGGCCTTGAGGGTAGCGGCGGGATCGGCAACCTTCTGCAGGAACATCATGGCTGCGATGGCGTACGGCTTGTAGCTGGCCTCCTTGTACATGCCCACGCGGTGCATGTCGAAGACGTCGGCGTTGACCTCGCCGTGCTCGCAGGAGACACCGGAGATGTCGGCGGGCAGCGGATGCATAAAGATGGTGTCCTGGCCGTTGGCAGTCTTCTCCATGAGCTCGGTCGTGGAGCACCAGTCCTGATGCGTAGCGTTCTGGGCGAGCAGCTCCTTCTCGAGCGCGGCGATGCCGGCATCGTCGCCCTCGGCGTACAGGTTGGTGCGCTTCTCCATGGCGGCAAACGGAGCCCAGCTCTTGGGGATCACGATGTCGGCGCTCTCGAAGGCCTCGGCCATGGTGTTGACCTGCTTAAAGGTGGTGCCGGACTCGGCGGCATAGCCCTTGGCGCGCTCGACGACCTCGGGCATGAGGTCGTAGCCCTCGGGGTGAGCCAGGGTGACGTCCATGCCAAAGCGGGGCAGCAGGCTGATCAGCGACTGCGGGCAGGACAGCGGCTTGCCGTAAGAGGGCGAATAGGCCCAGGTGACAGCAACCTTCTTGCCCTTGAGGTTCTCAAGACCACCAAACTCGTTGATGAGGTAGAGCATGTCGGCAGAGGACTGCGTGGGGTGGTCGGAATCGGACTGCAGGGAGATGAGCGTGGGACGGTGATCAAGAACGCCGTCCTCGTAGGCCTGCTGCACGGACTCGGAGACCTCGGCCATGTAGGCGTCGCCCTTGCCGATGTACATGTCGTCGCGGATGCCGATGACGTCGGCCATGAAGGAGATCATGGTAGCGGTCTCGCGGACGGTCTCGCCGTGAGCGATCTGGGACTTCTTCTCGTCCAGGTCCTGCAGCTCAAGGCCGAGCAGGTTGGCGGCCTTAGAGAAGGAGAAACGCGTACGGGTAGAGTTGTCGCGGAACAGGGAGACGGCCAAGCCCGAGTCGAAAATCTTGGACGAAACGTTGTTCTCGCGCAGCTCGCGCAGGGCGTCGGCGACGATGTAGAGCGCCTTGAGCTCATCGGTGGTCTTGTCCCAGGTGTGCAGGAAGTCGCTGCCGTACATACCCTTAAAATCGAGGCCGTTCAGCTGCTCGACGAGCTCGGTAAACTTGGCGTCCATGGAAATGTCCTTTCAAAAGATGAAACGATCGCAATGAGTAGACGTGCTCCGGCATGCGCGTGTGGCTAGAACATGCAGAGCACTATGACGAGGACCCGCCACCGTTGAGGAAGCATGGGAGATAACGACCGCGGGCCCCGAGTCAACAGGGGGTGCCGGGGACACGAGCGGCCCCCGGCTCAACAAAATCGAGGAATGGGACTAATCGATCTTGTTGTTGGTCAGACCGGCGCGGAACACGGTGGCGTCGCCATCGGCCTGGCTCGGATCGTAGAGGTTCAGGGCAGCCACGTACATGGCGGCAGCGGTGACCAGGTCGTCCTTGTAGGTGACCTCGTTGGGAGCGTGAGCCTGAGACTCGGCACCCGGGCCAAAGCCCACGCAGGGGATGCCATAGCGGCCCTGGATGGAAACGCAGTTCGTGGAGAAGGTCCACTTGTCGCACAGCGGACGACCGGTGCGCTTGTCCATGCTGGGTTCGCAGCCGATGCGCTCGTCACCGAACATGGCCTTGTGGGCGTCGACGAGGGCCTTGACGTGCGGAGCGGTCTCCTTGTTGATCCACGTGGGGAAGTAAGCCTCGGTCTCGTAGACCTCGCCGGTCCAGGACGGACGGTCGTACATGTACATGGAGACCTTCACGTCGTCGCCGTACTTCTTGGCGGCCGGCAGGTTACGGATCTCGTCCAGGCAGGACTCCCAGGTCTCGCCGGCGGTCATGCGACGGTCAATGGAGATGGCGCAGGAGTCAGCGACAGCGCAGCGGCTGGGGCTGGTGTAGAAGATCTGGCTGACGGTGCAGGTGCCGCGGCCCAGGAAGCGGGCATCCTCGAAGTGCTCGGGATTGTACTTGGGGTCGAGCATCTTGACGAGACCCTTGATGTCGGTCGACTCGTCGCAGCCGTTGTTGTTGAGGGCGCGGACGTCGGCGATGATGTCGGCCATCTTGTAGATGGCGTTGTCGCCGCGGTCGGGCGCGGAGCCGTGGCAGGAGGTGCCGTGAACGTCGACGCGGATCTCCATGCGGCCGCGGTGACCGCGATAGATGCCGCCGTCGGTGGGCTCGGTGGAAATGACGAACTCGGGCTTAATGCCGTCCTTGTTGTAGATGTACTGCCAGCACATGCCGTCGCAGTCCTCTTCCTGGACGGTGCCGACGACCATGATCTTGTAGCCCTCGGGGATGAGGCCCATGTCCTTCATCATCTTGGCAGCGTAGGTAGCAGAAGCCATGCCACCCTCCTGGTCGGAGCCGCCGCGGCCGTAGATGATCTCGTCGGTCTCGTAGCCCTCATAGGGATCGGCGTCCCAGTTCTCGATGTTGCCGATGCCGACGGTGTCGATGTGAGAGTCGATGGCGATGATCTTGTCGCCCTCTCCCATAAAGCCCATGACGTTGCCCAGGCCGTCGACCTTGACCTCGTCATAGCCAAGGTTCTCCATCTCGGCCTTGATGCAGGCAACAACCTCACCCTCCTCGCAGGACTCAGAGGGATGGGAGATCATAGCGCGCAGGAAGCGAGTCATATCAGCACGATGAGACTCAGCAGCAGCCTTGATAGCGTCGAAATCGAGTTCTTTAGCCATTGTTCATAACCTTTCAAACGAAGGAATCTACCTGTGAGGTGGCGGAGCGATACCTATTTACTCCGCCCCAACGATTAGCAAGTGGGATATTCGCCTTCCCAAACAATGCGGCGATACTGGTCGGGATCCGTATCGCCCTCGGTGGAGAAGCAGAGCACAGAGCTCGTCTTGTCCAGGCCGATGAGTTCCTTGAGCTCGGCGTACTCGGGATCGAGCATGAGGGTCTCGACCAGGCCGGTGGTCACAGCGCCGGACTCGCCGGAGATGACGCGCGGGTCGCCCTTCTCGGGAGCGCCCAGGGTGCGCATGCCGCGAGCGGTGACCCAGTCGGGGCAGGACACGAAGGCGGTGGTGTGGTTGCGCAGGATATCCCAGCCCAGGATGTTGGGCTCGCCGCAGCACAGGCCGGCCATGATGGAGGGCATGTCGCCGTCCACGATGCGCGGATCGCCATCGCCGGCGGCAGCGCCCTTGTACAGGCAGGCAGCAGGCGCGCACTCGACCACAACGAAGGTAGGCGGGTTATCGGGATACAGGTTGGTGAAGTAGCCCACCACGGCGCCGGCGAGCGAGCCCACGCCAGCCTGGACAAAGACGTGCGTCGGGCGGTTGATGGCCATCTCGCGCAGCTGCTCGGCAGCCTCGGAAGCCATGGTGCCGTAGCCCTCCATGATCCAGGACGGGATCTTCTCGTAGCCCTCCCAGGCGGTGTCCTGAACGATAACGCCGCGCTCGCAAGCGTCGGCCTCGGCGGCGGCCATGCGCACGCACTCGTCGTAGTTGACCTCTTCGATGGTCACCGTGGCGCCCTCGGCGGCGATGTTATCAAAGCGGGGCTTGGTGGAACCCTTAGGCATGTGCACGACAGCCTTCTGGCCCAGCTTGTTGGCAGCCCATGCCACGCCGCGGCCATGGTTGCCGTCGGTGGCGGTAAAGAAGGTTGCCTGGCCAAAGTCCTTGGCAAGCTGATCGGAGGTCAGGTAGTCGAAGGTGCAGTCGGCAACGTCCTTGCCGGTCTCGTCGGCAATGTAGTTGGCCATGGCAAACGAACCGCCCAGGACCTTAAAGGCGTTGAGGCCAAAGCGATAGCTCTCGTCCTTAACGCACAGGTTGGACAGGCCCAGGCGCGCAGCCTGGCCGTCCAGGCGGGCAAGCGGAGTGACGGTGTACTGGGGGAACGACTGGTGGAAGGCGCGGGCCTTCTTCACGTGGTCGAGGCTCATGATTCCCAAGTGCTTGTCATCGCTCTTGGGCATCGTGTTGCCCGCCCACTGGATCTTATCGGCCATACGGTGAACTCCTTAAGTCCTCTCTTGCCGGCCCCCGCATACGCGTTTCAGCCCGATCCCATTCACACGGCTGAACTTTTATGTGGATGCCAAACAAAAAGTTTGTTAGTAATGTTCTATCACACTTTTTGATTGGCATACCTAACGAATTGTTTGTTGCCGTAATCGGTACTTTTTCGCCCCCGAACGGTCATGAATTGCCTTGTTGATGGATTTGTTTGCGGTCAAGTGTGGTTTATGGCACAGTGAGCCCAAACTAATTTTTAGGAAGGCACCCATGACCCCGTCACAGATTGAGTTTTATAAGCGCCTTGCACACGGCCTGGCGCTCCAATTTGGCCCCAACTGCGAAGTCGTCGTCCACGACCTGGAGACCGAGGACGTGGACCACTCCATCGTGGTGATCGAAAACGGCCACGTCAGCGGGCGCAAACTGGGTGACGGTCCCAGCCATATCGTGTTTGAGTCCATGCACGAGGGCGCCACCGATGTACACGACCGCGAGCCGTACCTCACTAAAACCACCGACGGTAAGCTGCTCAAATCGTCGACGATCTTTATCCGCAACGACGAGGGCAAGCCCGTCGGCATTCTGGGCATCAACTTTGACATTACGCTCATGAAGGCTTTTGAGCGTTCGCTCGACGCCTTTACCGGCACCGGCGGCACGGGCTATACCGAGCCCGAGCCCATTACCAAGAACATCGGCGACCTGCTCGAGGACCTGCTGCACGAGTGCGAGCAGTTTGTGGGCAAGCCCGCGGCGCTCATGACCAAAGACGAGCGCATTCGTGCCATTGGCTACCTCGACCGTCGTGGCGCCTTCCTCATTTCCAAGTCGAGCGAGCGCGCCTGTGAGTTCTTTGGCATCTCCAAATACAGCTTCTATAGCTACCTCAATGAGGCCAAGGCGGCGGCCGGCGACAAGTAGGCACTCGCCTGGATTGCCCTCCCCTTTTGGGCGCGAGTTCTGGAAAGCACGAATCCAAGACCGAGCCGCTTGGGAAGTTCCATATAATCGATGTCATTAGTATTTCGAAAGGATGGAACAGAATGGCGTTGAGCAAGGCATCATGCACCGGTCGCGGATTGATTCCGGCAATTGGTGGACATGTGCACCGCATGTTCGATGAGGGTGAAGACGACCTGTTTTCGCTGAGCCTTGACGATGTGATGGATGATCGCCCGTGGACCGCCGACGAACTCATGGGCGGCGGGGCTCGCCCGTCAAGCCCCAATCCCGCACTTGCGTCTAAGTCCGCACCTGCGCCGACTCCTGCGCAGTCGCCTGTTTCGACGCCCGCGCCTACGCCCGCACCCACTTCGGCGCCTACGCCCGCTCCCCGCCCCGCAAGCGACCCGTCCGAGACGGCGGCATTTCTCGCTGCAGCGACGCAGGGTAAATCGGCCGACAGCACTGTTATGTACAGCGCCCAGCAGTTGCCTGTTCCTGCGGCACGCAAGCCTCCGGTCGCAAGGCTCGATGAGCCCGTTGCCCGTCAGGTTGCCTACGATTCGTGGGCTGCAACCGATCTGGATGAGACCTCTACCGGCATGCCGGCGCTCGACGTTCCAGTTAACCCGCTTTTTGCCGCCAACACGAGCGCCGCGGACTATGAGGGCGGTGCGGCATATTCCGATGGCTATGATGGCACCGGTCGCATCGAGACCGAGGATTATGGCACCGCATCGAGCGATTATCTCAACGATCCGTACGCTGCCACACCTGCACCGGAATATGACCCGGAGGCCGCGTCCGCGCCGGCGTATACCAAAAGCACGGGCGAAGAGCGCTTCGCCGATTATTACGCCGAGGAAAAGGCGCTGCGTTTCTCGGAATTTCCGCAAGCAGTCAAGGTTGCCTTTATCGCCATTGTCATTGCCCTGCTCGGCGTCATTGCGTTTGAGGGATTCCGGCTGTTCTCCGGCCCCACCCAAGCGGAGTCGGAGACCCAGCAAAAAGAGAACGATGACGAGTACCTGGACATCAACACCCTCAAGGGCGACCCCAACGACGAGGACGACGAGTAGCGAGGGCTGGGGGCAGCTGAAGCGTCCGCATGTAGCACCAGCTTTTACGTGCTGTTTTGTCATCCGATTACACTTTTCCGGATGTTGAGACCGTCAGATTCGACACTTTTCCGTACTTTTGAGGTGCCGATTTCGACACTTTTCCGGATTTAGGCCGAATAATTGCCGCGTAATCAAGCGTCGCTTGCACGTCATTTCGCAGGCGGCGCTTAATTTCTGTCCGCGTGCGCTGATAGAGTCCATTGTGCCCGCAAGGAGGGTAGTGTCAAAAAAGTTGGTGTAGAGCTCAACTAAACAAGTGTAATTATTCGTGTGATATCAAGCGCCCCATACTTGGCCTCGACAAGCGGCATCGTACGCAGGCTTACCGGCATAGAGTCTGCGTTAAAACAAAATGAGCCCCGGTGACTTGAATCAGTGGTCATCCCGGGTCATCAATATGCAGTGTACTTATTCATCATCTGATGCCGGCAAGCTGTTGAGCGGCTCGCTCTCACCGTCGGTGCCAAGGCGCCTCTGCATCTTCTCGATCTGCTTAAGGGTCGAAGTCAAATACCCAAGACCCTTCTTCAGTTGCTTAAGTAACTTGCCATCCTTGCGATTTCCCTTTCCGTTCTCCTTCTCGACATCTTCTTCAATGCCAGCGATGCCGCGCTGCACGGCCTCGGCTGCTTTCCGCACCAAAATGGCCCCCTCATGCGGGCAGCGGTCAGTTGCCACATCAAGAAATGCGAGAAGCCTTGAGCATTCAACGAGCACGAACTGAGCATAGTCCTCCCCCATCGACGCCGCCAGGGCAACGCCGCCAGAACCCAAAAGGCCAAGCGCAGCGCCGCCGCCAGCAATTAAAGCGGTGCCGCCAGCCATGCCCATGCCGCCGGCGGCCAAGGCGCCGCCGCCAGCAGCGGCAAGACTCGCATTGACAAGCGCAGCTCCGTGGAGGCCAACAAACGAGCCTCCAAAGATACCGACAGCGATATTTGGAGCGACCACCGCGGCAGCTCCTCCAGTGCCCACGGCCACCACCGCGGTGATGGCTCCGCCCACCAAAAACTTTGGCAACGCGCCTGAAAGCCCGCGAATGCGCGCCTTACATCGCTTCTCGAGGGAACGTATGGCGTCCAAATCAGCCGCGTCTTGTCTCTTGGGAAATTCATCTCTAACCCAAGACCCATTCTCCTTCAAACCTTTGTATTCCTTCTTCTCTTCATCTCCTAACTGCGAATAGGGGCAAAACTCAACCAGCTCCTGTGCAACCAGCAGGGCGCGCACCTTACCGCCTCGCTGCCGCGAAATAGCCTCAAGGGCTCCGTATGCATCTTCCTCGCTCAAAAAGTAGCCGTCTGCATCAATGCCTAGGCCATCCGCGACCGAATCCTGCCACGCGCGGGCCCAGCTCCTCTTTTGCCCTTTGCGCACTTCGTTCTTCTCGTTCTCGCAGTCGTAGTTGATGGCGGCAAGCTTCAGCGAGAAGGCAATCCTCGTCGTTTCTCTATCTAGGCTATAAAAGTGGAATCCATCGAAAATATCCTGGCGGTGCCTGGCGCGCTCAGCCCAAGCCTCGGACATTTCCTCTGCCATATAGTCCCAGTCGGCATGGAGTGCAAACGCAAGGCGTCCAACTCCGACGTAGTTTATACGCAAGAAGAACTTCTGGGCGAAAACGACTTTGTTCCCCTCGCATTCGATACCCGCCCTGACCGCCACCGTCGCCAGATTCGCCAAAACAAACGAAGTGCTCGAAACCGTGACCATGCGAGTGAGGGCCCTACTGTTATAGGGCATAAAATGCGAAGCCTTGAGTTTGTTCAAGTCGGAGACCTTGCTCACTTCACAACGCTCTAGCTCGGCCTTGAGCCTTGAAAGCATGTAGAGACAACGAACGATAACCTCGTTGGCCACGACTGCTGGCACCTGGCTTAAAGCCTGATCGAGAAGACCGACTTCCGTCCGAAGGTCGAAGCGAATGGGCTTACCGTCCTCGGTTTTGAACGCCGTTCCGTTAAACAGCTTTGAGATCCATTGCTGAATGCGAATATCCTCGCCCTTATAGGCAATCTGCATGTCTTGAAAAACAGGCAGGGAGGAGAGCTCCTTTAGCAGGGATAACACGACGCCGGGAATACCCGTCCCCTTACCGGGGTTTGAACTAGACCCCGCCATGTCGCTCATGAGATGCATCGCCCAGAGCAAAGTACCGAACGCAATCTTCTCTGGAACGTTCCTGCCTATAAGAGGGCAGTCGGGATCGAAGGCGGCGGCAGGCAGGTCAAAGGCGACAAACCGGCCGGCAGTATCGGTACCATAGCCTTTGCCCGTGAATTGCGAGAGGATCGAACACGCAAGGCCAACCAAACTCGGGTGGTGCGAAAAATCCCGCAGATGATGTTGGAGCCCGCCGCCAAACTCGACGGTCAGCTTGTCCGCTGCAAAAGGAAACTCTTTCTCCAAAAAGCGAATAGCATCTTCCAGGGTTGCATCCGCCTTTGTCATCCCCGCAGACTTGGCAACCGTAAGAACGAAATTGCCAACTTTCTCATCGCCCCAGGCTTTGGCACCCTCTAGGTTGAAGTCTTTCTGCCACAGGATATTCAACGCGCCCGTGAGGAGTCCGCTAACGGCTGCAAGTTCATAGTCGAGCTTCGTAGCCTTTTCAGCCCGAGGGTCAAAATCAAAGAGGACCTCCTCCCCATCGGGAACGTCCTTAAAACCAACCAGCACAGCGCTACCGTTCAGCGGCACAGATGTAACTTTGGGCAGTTGAGACATGGTGTAAACTATCTCGCCGCCACTAAAAACAAGTTCGTCTGCCATACCGACTTCCTCCTTCAAACGCGTAAAATCAGATTGCTCTACGCCGCCAAATCCCTCTCGTAGAAGTACTCGATAATCTCGCTGATACAGTTGCCCATAACCTCGTCGGGATAGCTCACCCCTGGCAGCCCGTATGCCTCATTGTGCACGATAACGCGTGCAGCGTCACGGGTCTATGCCTGTCCATCCAGCAAATCATGTTTGCATGTCGTTCTTCGATAATAGATGCCTTCTCGATGTCCACGCTCTTGACCTGCTTAGTCTCAGCGGATGTCAGTGTGTCCTTGAATAGCATCTCAAGCACAGCCCTCTGATGCTGATTCCGGAATCCCTCGCGTAACCGTTCCTTCTGCTTGTCGCTAAATAAGCACCCCTACCTTCCCTCCGCCTTCAGCTTCAGCAGCAGGTCACCCAGCTCGGGGCACTTGCTGGAAAGGCGCGTCTGAGCTCGCTCGCCCATCCCCCACCGCTGGCGGACTTCCTGGGCGCGCGGACTAACGCGGTAGTCCCCGTCCATCACCTGCTTGAGCAGCTTGGCGGTCACGCGCGCATCGGCTAAGGCGCTGTGAGCGTGGCCCGTCGACTCGTCAAATTCGATGCCAAACCACGTTGCCGCGTCACCCAAAGAGACGCACCCGTGGCTGCCCACGTCCATGATCGAGGTATAAAACGCCTGCAGGTCGGCCCAGTCCGCAGGAAATGCGGAAAGATCGATGTGCTTCGCCTGGCACTCGGCCAAAAGCTGTCGACGGTCCGCCCCGCTCCAGCAGACCACCTGGGCGGAGTAGCGACCGATCCAATCGCTGAGCCTTTTGATCACCATGTAGAGCGGATCGGCCATCGCGGCGTCCATGGCCGATATCCCCGTAAGCTCGCGGACGGGGAACGCAACGCCTTCGGTAAATTCCGTCTGCACAAACTGCGAGAACTCGCCCATAACGTTGCCGTGGTAATCGAGCTTGACGGCGCCGACCTCGATAATCTCGTTGCGCAGTCCACGGCGCTGGCGCTGCTTTGGCACCGGCGCAAACTCAAAGTCCAGCACAATCTGGCGCGCAAAGTTCGTCGTATCGATAGCCGAGATGCACGGCGTCTTTTCAGCTGACACGGTTAGGGCCTTTCTCCGTTGCCTGCCGCTTGCTACATAGGCGGCTACATTGCCGTAAGGATAGGCGCCCGTGCGGACATGAAAGCGGGGCGCAATACCATGCGCCAGGCACACGCCATGCAGACGGCCCCGAGAGCGCCGCCCACTCTATTCAAATGAATGAAAAAGATTGAGGCCCGGTGACTTGAATCAGAGGTCATCCCGGGCCCATCAGAGCTCGTAGAGCTCTTGGTTGCTTTGGTCTTGCTCTTCACGGCGCTTATCGAACTTTCCGAGGCACTCAAGCAGCATTCGAAGCATAACAAGTCGCTGCCATTAAGGCACTGACCTCTTGACCAAGCAACGGCGCTGCCCAGCTCTTCACTACTTGGGCTGCCGTCGACTTTATTCTATCCGCGAGCATCTGGTTTACCAAATGGATTTTCGGTAAAGGAAGCACGGCACGCCCCGCAAAACCACTACGCCCCAAGTGCCGCCACGGGGATCACCGCCACGCCGTCGTCGCGTGTGTAGGCAATGCTCCCCTTTCCAACCACGACCGCCAAAAACGCCGGCGCGGCATTCTGGGCGGCAGGATTGGAGAGCACTTTCCTCTCCAGCGCCTTGAGATTTCTCGCTCCATCGTCTGCTTTCGCATCACTCAGCTTGACCTCGATGGCTCCCCAGCGCCCGTCGTGCTCAACGATCAGATCAACCTCAAGGCCCTTCTCATCTCGGAAATAATGGACACTGTTGTCAACACCGCCGTAGGTGGAAAGGAACACGCGCACGTCGCGCAGAACGAGGTTCTCAAAGAGCATCCCCAGCGTTTGCATATCGCCAAGCAGCCGCTCGGGGGTAGCCCCCAGCAACGCCGCCGCAAGTGACGGGTCACAGAAGTAGCGCTTGGGGCGCACGCGAACGCGGGCCTTCGAGCGCATGGGCGGCTCCCATCCGCACAGGTCCTCGGTCAGCTTGAGCCTGTTGAAGAGGTCCAAGTACGCAGCGATGGTCCTCTCGTCGGGGCCCGCCTCACCGTACGAGGCGTCCTTTACGAGCGTCTTGTACGTGACAGCCTGGCTCTCGTTCATGGCAAGAGCTCGCAAAAGGCCGTGTGCAAGCTCGGGCGACATGCCCTCATCCAGCACGTTGACGTCGAGCACCGAGTGCACGTACTGGCTTGCCGTCTCTCGCGCAAGCTCTTCCGAAAGCCCAAGGTTTGCAGGCCAACCGCCCCTGCAGCACCAGCGTGCGACGTCATCCACCGTACTCTCGCAACGCTGAGGGGCAAAACCCTCGCCCTTAAAGAGGCTTGCCAGTGACACGAGCGGCTCGCCGTCGCCCGACTCACACAGGGCCATGGGGCGCATTGACAGACGGGCGATCCTACCCGTGCCGGAATGACGAACATGGCTGCGCTCCTCGCTTTTGAGCGCGGTCGATCCCGTGAGCAAAAGTGTCCCGCGTTCGTTGCCGCTCGCGTCCACGAAGCGCCGGGCGGCATCCCAAACCTCGGGCACCTCCTGCCATTCATCGACCAGGTGTGGCGCATCGCCGATGAGCGCCAGGCTTGGGTCGACCTCTGCCGCCGCGCGCTGCGCAGGCTCATCGAGCCTGGAGACGCTCGCCGAGCGAGAGAGCGCCGTCCAGGTCTTGCCGCACCATTTGGGGCCGTTGATCTCCACACAGCCAAACGCCCGCATAAGAGTGTCGAGGCGCTCCTCTATGAGCCGGGGTCTATATCCCTTTTGGGTCAATCTCTTTGGTGCATCCACAGACGGCCGTCCCTCTCTATCACGCGATATGCGAAATTACGCCATTCTCAATGCTGATTTTACGCTACATTCAATGTAGTTTTTACGCCATGACAGATGCAGTTTTTACGCTATTTTCATTGAAGGTTTTACGCTTGGCATCCTTAGCGCAACGCTCGCTCAACCCCTGACCACCGGATTGCCTGAATTCCGGGATGCTGCCTCCGCTCCAAACAAAAGGCCCCGGCTCGCGATGAGCTGCCTCCCATTTCTTGAACATATGAGCTTCCGCTTGAAGGGCGATCCGGAAAGCACATCCCATTCCCAGCATCAAATCAGAACGCGCTTCATTATCCCCGCCCTCACATCTCGGCAAACGAAATCAGCTTGGTATCTCCCCTACTCTCCGCTGCATCCCGACATCCCTGCGTAAAGCCGCTTTTTGAGAAAAGCGCATAGCTTTTATTTTGCCGTCTAAAGAGCTCGCTTCGGTGCACGAGCTTTTGCAGCACGTCTTCGCCCACCGGTTCATTGCGCCATTTGCACTCCGCAAACAGAGCAGTGCCCTCGCCATCGTCAACAATCAAGTCGATTTCTTCCTGCGTATGCGTGCGATTATCCGTCCCCCACCAGCGCCCGACGCTCGCCGGAACCACATCGAGCTGGCCCGCGCGCGCGAGTTCGTACACATATTGTCTGCATATGAGCTCAAAGACCGTACCCATGTAATCCGATACGTGCGGCTCAATGCGCTTATACGCCATCTCGGCCATATCGTTTTGAATCAGCCCGATGTTCTGCGGAACAAACTTGTACCAGAACCTAAACATCTGGTCGCTCAGCAGATACACGGCTCGCTTATTGCTCGTCTCGTTTAGGGGCAGCTCGCGCTCGACAATCCCAAGCGACGCCAGCTTATCCACATAGCTCTTTACGTTGCTCGCAGGGATTCCCGTAGAGCTCGCAATCTCCGAGATCTTCGAGCGCCCCTGAGCAATTGCTTGCACGATCGCATCATATTGCTCGGGATTGCGGCACTCTTGCAATAGCAGGTTACTCGGCTCTTCAAAGAGATAACCCGTAGGGGTAAGAAAAAGACGCTTGATGTTGCCCTTGAGCGATACGGTAGGATCGACTTTCTCGATATATGCAGGAATGCCGCCCGTCATGCCATAGCAAACCGCTGCGTCTTCGCGACCCATGCTCTGCCACAGGCCGAGGGTCGTCGTAAAATCTAGCGGCATGATCTTAAACTGGGCCGTACGCCTACCGTATAGTGGGCTCTCGTAGCCCAACACCTGCTCTTCCATAAACGAAAGCGACGACCCGCACAGGATCAGCATTAGCCTGGTCTCTTTGTATAAGTGGTCGATCTTGTCTTGCAGCAACGAGCTGATTTCGGGATTCGATTGGGCGAGATAGGGATACTCGTCAATCACGACAACCAAACGTTCCGTGCGAGCCATGGTGGCCAATGCATCGAACGCTTCGTCAAAACTACGAAACGACACGCCTGCAGCACCAACCGAGCCTGCAAGTATCGCCTGGCTAAAGCCGTGCAGGTTTGCCTCCGCATTGGTACGACGAGCTTGAAAGTAAATAGCCTTCTTGCCTTGGATGAACTCTGTGATAAGGCGCGTTTTACCCACACGACGGCGGCCGTAAATCACAGGCATCTCAAAGGAGTCCGTGCCATACAGTCGATTGAGCTCGGACATTTCCGCTGTTCTTCCGACAAACATAGACCATCCTTCCTTTACGTTATAGCTAGCTATATTATACCTTCCTATAATATAGCTAGCTATAACGTAATTCGACAAGCGGCGCACACGAAAGGGGCGGTACACCACCGCACGTGGACCGTTCCGGAAAATGCATCCCGTTCTGGAGCCAAAAACTGGGCCATAGTTTCCGCCAAGCATCCCATCCGGAAAGCGTGTCCCGTTCTGAGTGGCAATTCCGGGACACAGTTTCCGCATGCGGCCCGTTGGGAAAGTTCATCCCGCTCTGAAGGCTCGTTCCGGGATGCAATTTCCGTTTGAGGCCCGATCTGGAAACGGCATCCCACTCTGAGGCCGAAATCTGGGATGTAGTTTCCGCTTGAAGGGCGATCCGGAAAGCACGTCCCATTCCGAGTGGCAATTCCGGGTCACAGTTTCCGCAGATACAAGGCGACAGTCCGCCGGCCTTATCACATGCCTTCAAATATGCGATCCAGAAACACAAAACAGCAGATAGAATGCTCTTTTTCAAAAAGTACACGTCCCGAAACTTACCAAGACTTCATATCCAGTTACCGTTCACGGTCGCCGATTACCGCCCACCGATTCAAACAAGAAATATGTCGCCAAAAGCAGGTCATCTACCTGCATGGTTAGATTTTGGTCAGCTTTTGGTCAGCTGAGCGGCAAGTTCCAGCTGATACGTTTTTGCTACCCAAAAGGAGGCGGTAGCTCATGACCCATTGCAATGACCAGCTCATCGACCAACTGCTCACTCAAGCCGGACAAGAGGGGCGCTGCCTGATTCCCCCGAGCACGGCGATCCGAAAAGCGCTCCTTCGGCGCGCCGGCGGCACGGTTGTCTCGCCCATGCCGGGGTTGTTTGCGCGAAAAACGCGCTGGGATGAACTCAACCGAGCGCAACGCCATTGCGAGATTATCCGCGCCCTTGCGATCATCCATCCCGATTGGACGTTCTGCTCGTTTTCGGCAGCTTGCCTGCTGGGGCTCGAGATCTCGTGGCGACACCTGAACGTCGTGCATGTTTGCAGCTCGACAAAGCCGTCGGCTCGTCCGGGCGCACATATTCAGCGACACCAGATTGAGCCGGCCGGAGCAATACGCAGAGCCGGCATATCGGTAACGCCGCCCATCCAAACGGCCACAGATTGCCTGCTGCAAACTGGTTTTACCGACGGCATGCCCATTGCCGATTCGGCGATCTCAAAGCTCGGCCTTGCGCCGGAACAGCTGATGGAGGCCGTTGAGCAACGAGCGACTGCCCGCAATGGTCGCGCGATTCGCACCGCCCTCACAACGCTTCGATATGCCGACGCCCGCGCCGAGAGCGGCGGGGAATCGGTCGCCCGAGCCATCATGATCGAGACGGGCTTTGCGCCCGACTGGCTTCAATACGAGCTGACGGACCCCTTCGATTCGGCCAAGCCCATACGAACGGACTTTGCCTGGGAGCGCCAGGCGCGGGAACTCACGCTGGGCGAGCTCGACGGGCTCATCAAATATACCGACCAGACCATGCTGGCCGGACGCACCGCCGCCGAGGCGCTCGTTGCCGAACGACAGCGCGAGGCGCACCTATCACTCTACGGTCATCCTCTGTTGCGCTTTACCATGAACGAGGTCCGCTCGGCAGGAATGCTCGCCAAAAAGCTGCAGACGGCAGGCATCCGGCAGACCGCGCTGCCGACATGGCTCAACGAGGTGGACCTGTAGGAGCTGTTGAGCTTATGCCCGCCTGCCCATCAAACTGGGGCACACTTTCCAGTTGGCGGCACCGCGGAAACCATATCTCAGATTGAGTGCTCAGAATGGGATGCGCCTTCCATATGGCATACCTAGCGGAAACCGTGTCCCGGAATCAAGGCCCAGAACGGGACACGCTTTCCGGCTGAAGCGCCCAGCGGAAACTGCATCCCGGAATAGACGCTCAAACTGGGACGCAATTTCCGCTGAGGTTCCATCCGGAAACTGTGTCCCACTCCGAGCGTCAATTCTGGGATGAACTTTCCGCCAGAGGGTTCAGCCGGAAACGGCATCCCACTCTGAAGCGAAATTCTGGGACGCAGTTTCCGGTTGAGGGCTGTTCCGGAAAGTGCGTCCCATTCCAGGCGCGGATTCCGGGATGCACTTTCCGTTTGAAGCTCCAACCGGAAAGTGCATCCCACTCTGGAGCCAAATTCCGGGACACGCTTTCCGCTAGAGGCCCAAAAAGGAAAGCACATCCCGTTCTGAGCGCCAAATCCGGGACGTAGTTTCCGTATGCGGAGGCGCTCCAAATCAGAACCACCCTTAAAAAGGGTGGTTTGCTCTTAGGGTATAACCCACGG
>NZ_QRVE01000016.1 GCF_003462685.1 Collinsella sp. AF23-4AC
TCCGGCATCACGGATATCCCGGCCTCCGCAAGCGACCTGCCATTCCTTTCCTTCCTGCCTTACGCCATTGCCACGGCGCCGTCTTTCCTTCCCTTCATCCCCTTCCTTCTCTCGTCGATACTCGTGCTCGGCGCCACAAGGCCCGGGACCCTGGCGGCGAAGGCGCCCGTGCCCAAATTCCGGCGCCTTATTCAGATCGTGTTTTCGATAATCGTCGCGGGGACCGCGATGCTCCTCGCCGGCCTCGCACCCGGGGGCATTTACGCCTTGGTCCTAAACGGCTTCGGGCAAATTGGGTACCCGATCGCCTTCTTCCATGACGGCGCGCTTACCACCACGACCGCGGGAAACGTCTTCACAGCCCTGCTTCTCGCGCTGCTTGCGGGCGGAACCTTGATATCCGTTTGCTCCGCCGTCCTATCGACCGCAACGAGGCGCGTCCTCGCGGGCCCCCTTACCTCCGCGCTGCTTGTCGCGGCCCCGGCATTCCCGTTACTGTCCGATTCGGCACTAGGGCATAACGCCGCGCTCAATCTCCTGCCGCTGCCCGTATTCTCGCCTATCGAGGCAACGGGTTACGTAGGATGCTTCCCGACAGAATTCATTGGCTCCTGTTCAGGCAGCGCATCGATGCTTGCCGTGGCCCTGGCATACGTCGCGGTCTTTTTTGCGGTCGGCGCCGTTGCGACACGTTCGCCCAGACAGCCTGGACCCGCGAAAAAGCACCATGGGCTCGAGCTTCTGGACGCGAGCGTGGGATACGGAAGCACGACGATACTTTCAATCGGGTCGCTTTTCCTGAGCCCGGGAACGGCGGCGGGCCTCGTTGCTCCCAACGGCTCGGGGAAAACCACCCTTCTTGAAGCGCTGTCGGGCCAATTTCCCACCCGCATCCGCTCGGGAAGCCTGGCGGCAGACGGAATCTGCCAACGTCGATCAGCAGAATTTGCAGAACTCGTCTACCTGAGCTCTTCGGGCAGCGCGGATCTCTATCCCACGCTATCGGCCATCGAGCACCTTGCTTTCGTTAGGGAGGCGTGGAAATCGGCCGCCGACATCGACTCGCTCTGCGACTCCCTCGGAATCTCCCCATATCTCGACAAACCGACCCGTAAACTCTCGACAGGAATGAAGCAGCAGGTAAAGCTTGCCATGGCGATAGCGACCGATTGCCCGTACCTCATCCTCGATGAACCGCTGAACGGCCTCGATCCGGGAAAACGGAAAACCTCCTGCGACGCGATGCGCAGCGAGGTGGCGCGGGGACGCAGCGTGCTCATTTCAAGCCATCTGCTCGACGACCTGGCAGACCTCACCAACTCGTTCTACTTCATCGAAGCCGGCACGCTCGTGGAAAAGATCAAGTCGTCCTCGCAGACGCTCAAGCAGGAATACCTCGATACATACGAGCGAGGTGAATGACATGATAGGCAAGAGCTATGCAAAGATAGCGATTGTTGGCTTTGTACTTTGTCTTGCAATGGTGCTATGTGCATCATTTGCGAGGTATAGGTCCGAGCAGTCGTTCATCGATGGCGCTGAAAATGGGTTTGGCATAGACGGGATGTATGTCAACGATGGCGCGACCAGGCCGTCTATGGCGATTCTTGCAGGCGAAGACATGGAATGGCAAATCTGTAATGACGATGGCTCTTGTCTGAGTGGTCGTTTGGCCGCAACGAGCGACCCGAATTCGTTCGATCTTCTCGACAATGATGGATCGGATTGCGGTTCAGTTCACCTGTCGTATGCATCACGAGATGGGATGGACGGCATTCTCTACGTCTCTCACGAGACTGGCGATTTCAAGATGCGCAGGGCTAACCGGGTGCCGGCTTTTATCGAGGAGTGATAGTTCCCGGCGGCCTGCCGATCAGGCCGCCGGGCTATCGAGCCCCGCATTCATCCGTACACACACGGATGAATGCGGGAAGTGTCCGGATGAAGTTGAGAATCAAGGAAACAAAGCCGATCTGCCTGGGACGGCTTTGGCTTGGACTTTAACTACAACATCGCAATCGACACTTATCAGTTCGCGCAACGCGCATGGCCAAATCTCGGACGCTGGTGCATGGAGGACCTTCGAGATTTACTGGACATCCAAAACGACGACGCGCACCGCGTGCTCGCCGACTGCGAAGACGAGATGGCTGTCTACAATGCGATCAGAAACGGCGTGAAGTCCGGAGAGCTTTCTGTGGAACCGCCGCGCCGTCGCGCGAGCCGACCGGGCAACCCGGGCAATCTGGTCCCGGCTCTCCCGGTCGTATTCCTACGATATCGCCCCTAGATCACCAATGTGTCAGATAAAGAATGAGGCAATGGCTATGATCACGCCTACGGCAGATGCAACGACTGCGCCTTTTTTCCTCTCCTTTAGTCCGACGAATAGGTTTGCCGTAAAGTAAAGGGCGGAAATGCAGGCTATGGCAAGCGAAACGAGTTCCTTGGGCGGTTTCAGCAAAAGGTCGCTAGCAAAGAGTAATGCAAGCAGGGCAAAGCCGATTGTGGTCAAGTATCTCGATTGATTTTGCGACAACATGGCAACTTCCTTTCAGAACATGCAAGTGAAAAGTCGGTACGATGTCATTGCGGTTGCAAAAAAGCCGCCGCTAGGACCGGTTGTCACGAGACCGGCGATAACTTCAGCGGTGCCAGCAAGGTAGGGATCGCGCAGGCAAGCCTCCTCCTTCGCGTTCAGCTTGACCTTGTGAGGGACGGTGCGGTTATTTGCAAATCCGTGAGAATCGCACCACGCCTTGGAATATGAATCCGTGCAGCGTCCGCGCTCAAAAAGGGATATATCGTATTTTTCGTCGTAGTTGTCTCCGACGTAGATCTCGCTGCTCTCGGCGGGAGACCCTTCGTCGGCATAGGCTGCCGCAACGGGCACAAATGGTGTCATGACAAGGGAGAGGCAAAGAGCTGCTGAGACGATGGAGGGCAGGCATTTCTTCATGGCTGGCTCCTTAATCTGGCCTTTGATAGTTACTTGATGTCGCCTCCTTCCGCTTTATATCCGTTGTATTTGGCGTATTTCTTTAATAAGGCAAGAGGTTCTTCCTCTCCTTCGGATAAGCCGATGATGTTTCCTTGATCATCCAGTATGAATACGGACGGAATATGCTCAAGTTCATATTGGTCATACACGGTCTTATCTTAATCTATGTATATGGGAAAGTCTCCTTCATGGACCGAGGCTTCTTCAATTGTGCTGTCCTCGGAAACAGTGAAAAGGTTCTTCCTTAAGGCTGCGAAATTATCAAGTTGTTGCATATCTTCTATGAGAGATTCGCAGTGCTGACACCACGATGCCCAGAACATCAAGATATTTTCCTCATTAGGTTTTAGCTTGTTAAAATAATTGACGTTTCGGCCGAGGCTGAAATTTTGGCCCATTTTAATGGACAAAGATGAGGGATAAGCATCGTGTTGCGGTTTGATATTGACGGCGATTAAGGCGGCGAAACACGTCAGAGTCGCCAGAGTCAGTAAGGCGATAACGCATTTTCTCGGTTTCCAGCTCATGACAGATCCCTCTCTCATGGTGAAACGTATACGTTTTGAAACGGGATACCGCTTCGATTCGTTCCGGACGCGGATGTGGACGTAACTGGTCTCGGTGCCAAGTGCGATTTCAGGGCTGTATATGACTTAACGGGAATGTCCGAGCAGTGCCGGAGTCTCCATCTGGATTGTTCCGACTGGAACATCAGCCCGAATACACTGCATAGCGACTCCAACAAGAACGTCCCCGGCGTAATCCTTCCCAAGGCATGGCAATAGACAAGTTCAAGTGAACGCATGAAGGTGGCTCCCGAACCATCGGGAGCCACCTTCGCAATTCAACCGATGGGAAAACCGACTGCTAATTCAATTTGACCCAGATGGCGGGGCGGACTCCGAGCAAGTCATCCTGCTCGCTCCCGTCATCGCCAAATTTGATATCGCCCATCTTGCACACGTAATTGGCTAGGGGCTGCCCGACATAGTAGAAATCACTATAGTCTGAGCTGCCGCTGTACTTCTCGACGGTAGAGGTCCACCAGTCCTTAACTTTATCGTCCTTCACTGACTTTGCGTACCGGAAATCGTCCGATAGCGCGGGTTCGCAAAGGAGAAAGGAGTTGAGAATCGTGACGTCTCCGTCGATGAGGCCCCGCTCGACATCGCTGAAGGCGAAATCCCTGAAGCTGCCGTTCAGATAGTCGTATAGCGAGCTGGACTTGAAATCGGTTGCGTCGCCTTGCGTATCGAACGCCATCTCGTCGATGCACTGCTGGGTTACGAGAAGGGCCCGTCCGTCCTCCTTGTCGACTACGATCCATCTGATCGGTCTGCCGGCGATTGCGGCGTCCTTGTAGGCCGCCAGCCCACCCGAATAGGTCCCGAACTCGACGGTCTGCCCAATCGACTTGCTGTCGATTACCTCCTGCTCCGCCTTCATGTCCGCCCGCGCTTCGAGCATGGACGGCAGGGGCGAGATGGCGACCATAACGGCAAGCAGGACGATGCCCGCGACAGCCGCGACGGCTATCTTCTTCCTCCTTTTCGAGAGGTTCGCAATCTTCGCGTCGGCCTCTCTTGCCTTCTCTCCCGAGTCCCCGTATCCCTGCTCGGCCAGCTTCTCGAGGCTTTCCTTGGCGGCCTCAGCTTCCTTCCTGTTGCCCTTCTCGAGTATCGCGACGCTCGTCTTGTAGACCCTGTCCCTTCTGGATTCATCCAGGAACGCGGCATCTTCCAGATCCGCCATTTTCTCGCGCACGGCGCCGCAGTTCCAGCAGGTACCGCGCTTGAGGTTCACCGCACCGCAGCCGCACTGCCACCACCCGTCGTGTTCGGAATGGACGCCCGCGCATTTGAAGGTATCGGCCCCCATCTCGGAGAGCAGGACATCGCGTTCCGACTCCTCGACCCCGTTGAGTGCGAGTGGCGCGGGGCTATCGATGTCGATCGGGTCGCCGAAGGAGGTCTCGCCGTCCGCTCGGGTCACAACGGCACGCGAGCCGGTGATAACAGACAGCTTGATTCTCACCGCCTTGGGCCTGAGCACCTCGCCGGCGGGCAGGTCGGCATCTAGGAGCGAGAAGTCGACGGTCTCCGTCTCCCCTCCCTCGCCCTCGAGCCCGACAGTGAACTCTATGCGGCTGATGGGTTTCGTCGATACGTTGATGATCTTTGTTTGGAGGAAGCAGGCTCCCGTCTCGGTGTCTCTGGAGACTTGGATGGCTAACATCCTGACAGGGCAAAGCTCCTGCCAGGAGGGGTTGGCGTCGCGGTAAACAATCTTGTATTTCGACATTACTACACCTCGGGCAGGGCGTCTTCGTCCCTTTGTGCGCTGGGCGCCGGTGCCGCTCGGTCGGGCAGAGCGCAGACGATCAGGCCGACCATGAGCGCCGTGCCGAAAAGGCCGATGAACCAGAGGATTCCCGCGCCATTGGTGTAATGCCCCTTGGCCCTGGCAATCTTAACGAGCTCCGCCACGCTGCAGATGTTGGCGGCGATCGCCAGGAAAGGCAGGAAGAAGATTATCAGCTCCAGGCTTCTCATTTTTGGTCCCTTTTTCTCGACCACCCGCTTCGACACCGGAGGTCCTCCGTTACTTCCGACATCACCAATTCTACTGTCCTCACCTGCGAATTTGTTGAGCAACAAATTCGATTGTGTGAGCGGTCGGTTGAGCTGCGCAGACGTTGAGCTAATTATTCTTTGCCGCTGCGGCAAGACCAGCACAACTTTTTGGAATAGTCCTACGCTCGGCAATGTATCTACAAGCCCTGAGCGAAGGGAGTCGCATATGCATGCAGCGGCAATTAACCTTCGGGGGGGGGGGTATCTCCTAGGAATACCCGCCTCCGAGGGCAGTCAATCATCGAGTACGTCCTGATCATCGCGGTCATCGGCCTTGTGATCGTGTTCGCGGGACCCGGCGTGGCCGGTGCCATCCGAAACCAGTTCAACCTGGTCGGCAACACGGTGAATAGCGGGGCCAGCGCTGGCATCGAGGGCGGCGGCGCATCCGGCGGAGGCTCCACTGGCGCCGATTCCGCGACCGTCCAGGCGGCGGTCGCCAAGGATGCCAAAGACTGGACGCTGGATGAGCAGAAGGCCGTGGCCGAGGACATCGCAGCCAAGGGCGAGGCGTCTCCCGCCTACGCCAAGGCGAAGGCCGCCATGGATGCGGGGACGAAGTTCTCCGTCAAGCTCACGAACCGAATCACGATGGAATATCGAATCATCGGCATCAACCACGACGACTTGGCGGACGGCACGGGCAAGGCTGGGTTGACGTTCGAGGCAATTAACAATGCAATAGGCCAACAGCGAATGAACGCCACCGACACCAACGCCGGCAGCTGGGAGAAGTCCGAGCTTCGTGGCCGCCTCAATTCCGGCGACCTCTGGGCTCTCCTGCCGTCCGAGCTCCAATCCAAGGCGAAGGCCGTCACGAAGATGACCGACAACAAGGCGGATTGCAACTACGGCGACCCCTCGGCCACGACCGATAAGGCCTTCCTTCTCAGCATGGCCGAGGTCTACGGAGATATCTATCGCGGCGGCGATCAGTACGAGTATTACAAATCGAGGGGCGTGACGGGCTCGAACTATTCCGGTGCTTCATCGGACTTTGGCCATCTGACACGCTCTGTGGGCGAGTTCAGCTCCACGACCTTCGACTGTGTCGCTAGTAGCGGTTACTTTGGCAGCTACGCCAAGGCATCGGGCCACGTCTGTGTGTTTCCAGCTTGGTGTTTCTAGTCTCATCTGCATCTACTGAAAGGCCCGTGCAATCCTGCTCGGGCCTTTCTTTTGGCGATTGCTCGAACAATTTGAGGTTCGTGGTGCAGGTAATCGGTCTGAGGAAGAATGGGGTCATACAGCGGCTCTAAGAGCGCCCACCGCACCCCCCCCCGCCATTACCCCTGCGGCGTCCTCATATGGAGCCCGTCCTGCTTGGCGTTTCGTTGCAACAGCCCACTTGTCCATCGATCAAGTGGACTACTGGAATAAATACAGCGACACGCTTGTTCGTTACAGTCGCTATATCTGTGTAAATCGCCGCGATAAATACAGCCCGTACTCGGCTGTATACCAGCTACGCGTATGTAGATTCATATCGCGTTAATAAATCGGCTCAACCGTGTGCAAAACGCGCAAGTAGCCGCAAAAGGCGGTTATCGCGTAGGTAGATTTTTGGCACCCTGTTGCTTAATCAAAATTAAGCAATTGCTTAAAACAAAAAAGGTCAGGCACTAGGTGCCTGACCTGCAAACTTCTGGTCGGGACGACTGGATTCGAACCAGCGACCCCTTGACCCCCAGTCAAGTGCGCTACCAAGCTGCGCCACGTCCCGAAGCTTTTGTTTGTTGCTCTGCTCTCGCTCGCAACAGGGAGTATATTAACCCGAAACTTTGCCCTTGTGCAAGAACTTTTTTACAAATTTTGAAGCAAGTCCAAAATTGTATCTGCGAGCTGGGGTTTTGTTAGAACGGGAAGTTCTTGCGTGCCCGCTGTGCTCACGATCCAGGCCTTGTTGGTATCGGTTCCGAAGCCCGAATCGGCGCGCGAGACATCGTTGGCGATAATGGCATCGCAACCCTTGCGGGCGAGCTTTCGCTGCGCGTACTCCACGACGTTATCGGTCTCGGCCGCAAAGCCGATCACGCACCGCTCTCCCTTTTGGCGCGAAAGCTCGGCCAAGATATCGACCGTCTCGACCAGTTCGATGCGATCCAGGCGCTCGTTGGCCTTTTTGAGCTTATGGTCGGCAGGGGCTGCGGGCGTGTAGTCAGCGACGGCAGCCGCACAAATGGCCGCATCGGCCGTCTGAAAGGCGCTCAGCGCCGCCTGCAGCATCTCTGCGGCGGTCTGCACGCACACGCACTCCACGCCGCGGGGAACATCGAGCGATGTCGGTCCCAGCACAAGTGTGACCGCAGCACCGCGGCGAGCAGCCTCCCCCGCAAGGGCGATGCCCATCTTGCCCGACGACCGGTTTCCGATGAAGCGCACGGGATCGATTGGCTCGTGTGTGGGGCCGGCGGTGATCACGATTCGCTTGCCCGCAAGGTCTTGCGGGACGGGGTACAGCACCTCGCAAACGTCCTCGACGATGTCCACGGGCTCGCTCATACGGCCCGTGTCCACGTCGCCGCAGGCAAGGTAGCCGCTGCCGGGTCCCACCACATGGACGCCACGGTCACGCAACGTGGCCATGTTGGCCTGCGTCGCCGTAGCCTTCCACATGCCGTTGTTCATAGCGGGTGCGATCACGATGGGTCGCGGCGTGGCAAGCAGCGTGGTGGAAATAAGGTCATCGGCGATTCCGTTGGCCATCTTTGCGATGATATTGGCCGTCGCGGGCGCCACGACCACCAGATCGGGCTCCTGCGCCAGCGAAATGTGGTGAATGGGGTCGGAGGGGTCGTCGAATAGACCAACGGCGACCGGCTCGTTGGTGAGCGCTCGGAAGGTGAGCGGGCCCACAAACTCGGTGGCATGCTCGCTCATAACGACCTTGACGCGCGCGCCGCGCTTTTGCAGCAGGCGCACGATATTGCACGACTTATAGGCGGCGATCCCGCCGGTAATACCCAGCAGGATCGTTTTTCCCTCAAGTTGCATTGAATTGTTGGATGCCGCCGTCATCATTTAGGCTTCCTTGTTGGGAAGCACCAGCAGGCGGTGGCAGTACGGGCAATGCGTAATCTCACTACCGTCGTGGTTGAGGTCGCTCATGGACGACGCCTGCAGTGCGGTGTGGCAAACCGTGGGGATGTTGCCCTTGATGGTCTCGACGGCCAGGCCGCGGAACTGCTTGAGCAGGCGCTCATAATCGGTGAGCACGTCGGTCGGCAGCGTGGCGGCAAGCGCGGTGCGCTCCTTGGTGGCGGCATCTATCTGGGCCTGGAGGTCGGCGGCCTTGGCGCGGGCGGCCTTGGTATCGGCCTTCACGCCCTCCTCGAACTTGGCGATGATGGCCTGCGCGCGAGCCTCGCGGTCGAGCGCCTCCTTATGGGCGACGACGACATCTTTGCGGGTGTGCTCGATCTTGTCCAGACGCTTTGCCAGGGTGGCAAGCTCATTCTCCAGGTCCTGCACCTCGCGGTAATCAGATCCGTCGACGTGACGCTTCTTGGCGGCCTCGATGGCGTTATTGGTCTGGATCTCGGTGGTGTTGAGATCGTCGAGTTCAATATCCAGGTCCTTGCGCTGGGCGTAGAGCTTGGTCATCTCGGCCTTGAGCTTAACGTAGGTCTTGCGCTTGGAAGCGAGCTCCTTGAGCTCCGGCATATTGGCAAGTTCGCTCTTGTTGCGGGCGAGCTCCAAATCGATCTGTTGCAGCTTGAGTAGCGTAGCGCCGGCGCTCATAGGTTCTCTCCTTTTGTCACAGTCCACCATTGGCAAGGGTTCAGTATTTTAATCGCATGACGGGGGTCGACCCCGGCGTCAACTGCAGAGTTCATCAATATATCAACGAACGGCTCCTCGGAGCGGTCGTGTCCGAGCAAGATCACCGGCAGCCCGCGCAAGGCAAGGTCTTGCGCCACGTGGTAGCCCGCCTCGCCCGTCACGACAACATCTGCGCCCGCGGCGATGGCGAGCTCTCCGAAGTCGCCCAGGGAGCCGCCCAAAATGGCGACGGTGCGGCACGGGCGATCGGCTTTGCCGCACACACGCGGGTCGCTGCCAAAGGCCGTGGCAGCACGGGTGGCAAGATCGCGCAGCGTGCACGAGTCGTTGAGCGTTGCAAGTGCGCCCAGGCCGGTGGCCTCGGGGTCGTCCACGTGCTCCAGTGAGCTCACGGGTGCGGCACCCAGCAGCTTGCTCAGGCAGACACGGGCTTCGTGCGAGCGGTCCAGGTTGGTGTGGAGCGAGATAATGCTCACGCCGCAACGCGCTGCCTCGTAGAGCGCCGCGCTGCATTGGGGGCGTGTGGCGTCTGCCGGACAAAAGGCCTCGGGCGCCTTGATGTATATAGGATGATGCGTCAACAACACGTTGGCACCGGCCTCCTGGGCGCGGTGCACGTTGGCTTCGGTCGCGTCGAGTGCGCAGGCCACGCCGGTAATTTCGGCGGCTGGGTCGCCAACGGATAAGCCTACGTGATCCCAGCCCTCGGCGTCCGTCTTGGGATAGCGTGCCAGCAGGGCGCGCTCGAGCTCGGCGACGATCATGCGGCACCTACGATCGAGAGCAGCGTCTGGGCAATCTCGTCCAGATCACTCGGATTCACGCGGTCATCGAACGAGATGCGCAGCGACCCCAAAGCCTGCTCGCGACCAATGCCCATGGCGCTGAGCACATGGCTCGGGTCCATGCTGCCGCTCGAGCACGCCGAGCCGGCCGAAACCTCAAAGCCGGCGGCATCGAGCTTGATGATGAGCTCCTCGGAGTCCATGCCGTCTACGTAGATTGAAACCATACCCGGCAGACGATCCGCCTGCGCGTAGTCGCCCATCGTGGCGTGAATGCGAGGATGGGCCGTAAGCGTGGCGTAGAGCTTGTCGGACAAGGTCTGCAGTTCCGCGCGCTCCTGGGCCACGTGGGGCGCCAGCGTGCTGGCGGCAGCGGCAAAAGCCAGCTGCGTGCGCAGATCCTGCGTACCGGCGCGACGGCCGGCTTCCTGTCCACCGCCAAAGATACGCGGACGCAGCGGCGTGCGGTTCTTAAGGTAGAGCGCGCCGGATGCCACAGGGCCGCCGATCTTGTGCGCGGCAACGGTCATAGCGTCGACGTCCAGCTCAGTGACATCGAGCGGAATATGCAAGTAGCCCTGGATGGCATCGGTATGAAACAAGGCGCCGGCGGCATGTGCGACGGCGGCCAGCTCGCGGATGGGCTGTACCACGCCGGTCTCGTTGTTGGCGACCATAATGCTCACGAGCGCAACGTCATCGCCTAGCAACTCGACAAGCGCGGCAGGCTCAATGTGGCCCGCGCGGCAGGGCTGCACCAGGTCGACGGTAAAGCCGGCGGCACGCAGCAGCGGCAGGTTGTCCAGAATCGAATCGTGCTCGATGGCCGAAACGATGACACGATTGCGCTTACGATCGCGTTGACGAGCTCCCTCGGCAAGACCGAGCAGTGCCAGCTGGTTGGCCTCGGTGCCGCCGTTGGTAAGGATGATCTCGGACGGGCGAACGCGAGCGCCAAAGCTGCGGGCGATCTCGCGACGGGCGACTTCCAGGCGTGCGGCGGCCTTGCGGCCAAGCGAGTGCAGCGAGTTGGGGTTGACGCCGGCAAGCTCACTGTCGTCATATTCGCGCTGCGCAAGGCGCGCCTCGGCGCGCATGGGCGTCGAGGCGGCATAGTCAAGATTCACTGGTATGCGGTTTTGACCTGCGGTCATAAGGGTTTATGCCTCCTGTGCGGCCTCGTTGCCCAGCTTCTGCAGCAGCGCAACCTCGGCGGCGGGATCTTCGGACTTAAATACAGCGGAGCCGGCTACGAGCACGTTGGCGCCGGCCTTGACGACCTCGGCGATGTTCTTGGAAGAAATACCGCCGTCGACCTCGATGAGGGGCGAAACGCCGTGACGCTCGCACATGGCCTTAAGCTCGTGCAGTTTGGCAATAGTACCAGGGATAAAGCTCTGGCCGCCAAAGCCAGGGTTCACGCTCATCAGCAGCACCATATCAACGACGTCGATGATGCTCTCGAGTACGCACACGGGGGTGGCGGGGTTGAGCACCACGCCGGCCTTGACGCCGCGCTGCTGCAGATGCGTGAGCGTGCGGTGCAGGTGTGTGGAGGCCTCGTAGTGCACGGTGATCATGTCGGCACCGGCGTCGGCGTACCAATCGACCGTCTCGTCGGGATTCGACACCATCAGGTGCGCGTCGACCGGTACATCGGTGGAGCGCTTGACGGCCTTGAGGATGTCAACGCCAAAGGTGAGGTTACCGGTAAAGTGACCGTCCATAACGTCGAAGTGCACGTAGTCGGCACCGGCGATCTTGTCGAGCTCGCCCTTGAGGTTGGCCATGTCGGCCGAAAGGACGGACGGAGCGATTTTGATGGAACCCATGGTAGAAGCCTTTCTGCGCTAGCCGGTGAGTCCGTAGAACTCTTGGGAGGGTACGCGATCGGTAAGGATCTCGAGCGCCCTATCCAAAGTAACACCGTTGTAGAGCGTTTGCTCCACGGCAAAGGTGAGCGGAATGTCTACGCCAAGTGAACGGGCGAGCTCGCTCACACTTCGGGCGGCAACGGCGCCCTCCACGACCATATACGTGCGCGTCTGGTACTCGTCGAGCGAAACGCCATGAGCGAACTCGTAGCCAAAGGTGCGGTTGCGCGAATGCTCGGAGGTGCAGGTGGCGATAAGGTCGCCCATGCCGGCAAGTCCCATGCAGGTCATGGCCTGGCCGCCGCGGGCGTGTACCAGGCGACTGATCTCGGCCAGACCGCGCGTCATGATGAGGGCAAGCGTGTTGTCGCCCGCGCCCGAGCCGGCAGAGATTCCGCATACGATAGCGATGACGTTTTTCATGGCGCCGCAGACCTCGACGCCGGTCATGTCTTGCGACAGGTAGATGCGGAAGGCCGTGGAAAGCAGCAGCTCTTTAAAGGTCTCCCCCACCTTCTGGTCCTCGCTGGCGATGACGGCGGCCGAAAGTCCGCCGCGGCAGATCTCTTCGGCATGGTTGGGGCCCGAAAGCGCCGCCACACGACGCTCGTTGCCGATCTCGCTGGCAATGACCTCGCTCATGAGCAGGCCGGACTCGGGCTCAATGCCCTTGGTGAGGCAGAGCACCGGGGTGTCGACGGCGATGCAGGGTGCCGCCTGATGGCATACACCGCGCAAGTGCGTGGAAGGCACGGCAAAGATGATGGCCTCGGCGCCGTCGAGCGCCTGGGCCAAGTCCGTCGTGGCGACAACGTTTTCCGGCAGCACGTAGTCCACCAGATAGCGCGGGTTGCGATGCTCGCAGTTAATGCCGGCGGCCGTCTGCTCGCTATGGGCCCACATGGTCACGCGCTCGGCTCGCGCGGCGGCAAGGCCAGCGACGGCGGTTCCCCAGGAGCCGGAGCCAATCAGCGCAACATTCATGACTCTCTCCTACTTATCGTCGGGCTCGGTGACGCGCTTGGTAAACGAAAGCTTGGACTCCTTACCCGTCATGAGCTTTTTGATGTTCGCGCGATGGGCCCACACCACGGTGATGCCGATCATCGCCATGCAAAACTTGAGGCCCAGGCTGCTGTACGGAAAGACCGCGCAGGCAGCGATGGGAAGACCGATGGCGGCGGCAAGTGAGCCCACCGACACGTACTTGGTGATGGCGACGGCTACGATAAACATGCCAAGCAGCGACAGACCAATGGGCCAGTACCAGGCAAGAATCACGCCCAGGCCCACGGCGATACCCTTACCGCCGTGGAAGTTGAGGTAGGGCGAGAAGATGTGTCCCCACACGGCAGCCAGGCAAATGACGCCGAGCATCCAGTCGCCGGCGGCGCCGGGGGCCATGATGCTCACGGGGAAGCCATAGCCCAAGTCGGCAATGAGCGGACGCGCGATAAGGACGCAGATGGCGCCCTTCAGGCAGTCGAGCAGCAGGGTGAGCGCGGCCACCTTGGGGCCGGCCACGCGCAGGGCGTTGGTGGTGCCGATGTTGCCGGAGCCCGCCTTGCGAATGTCCGTGTGGTTGAACACGCGGCCCAGGATCAGGCCAAACGGAATCGCTCCGATAAAGAACGAGACCACGGCGCAGATGGCGGTCAGCAGGATCGGATTAAGCATCCTTTTGCTCCTTCTTCCTAAAGAAGAGTCGAATGGGCGTACCGGTGAAGTCGAAGGTCGAACGCATGCGGTTCTCCACGTAGCGCTGGTAGGTGTCGTTGACCAGGTCGCTGTGGTTGACGAAGAACGTGAACGTCGGCGGGTTGACGCCCGTCTGAGTCACGTAATGCATGCGCAGGCGGCGCTTGCCGTCCACCACGGTGTGGCCAAACTCGCGCAGGTCGGTGAGGAACGTGTTGAGGCGCGAGGTGGAGATCTTTTGCGAACGCGTCTTCTCGGCGGCGTCGACCATCGCCCAGATTTTCTCGACGCTGCGGCCGGTCAGGGCCGAGATGCGCAGGTACTGGGCCCAGGGAGCCATGACGCCCAGACGGCGGTCGACGGTCTCCATGCAGGCCTCGCGCTTGCGGTCATCGTCGAGCAGATCCCACTTGTTGAGCAGCACGACGATGGCGCAGCCGCGCTCGATGGCCAAGCCCATGACCTTCTGGTCCTGCTCGGTTACGCCCACGGAGGCGTCGACGACGAGCAACGCCACGTCGGCGCGGTCGATGGCGCGCAGGCCGCGGACCATGGAGTAGTACTCGATGTTCTCGTACACGGTGCTCTTCTTGCGAATGCCCGCGGTGTCGACCATACGGTAGTGCTTGCCGTCGCGCTCGACGACGGTATCGATGGCGTCGCGCGTGGTGCCGGCGATGTTCGAGACGATGGAGCGGTCGGCACCCAGGATGCGGTTGAACAGCGAAGACTTACCGGCGTTGGGGCGGCCGATGATGGCGACGTTCAGGGCGTCAGGGAACTCGTCGGCGACCACGTCCTTTTCCTCCGGCAGCAGCGCCACGATGTCGTCGAGCAGGTCGCCCGTGCCATGACCGTGCAGGGCCGAGAGCGGCGTGGGCTCACCGATGCCGAGCGAATAGAACTCCCAGATGTTGTCATTCTCGCGATCGGGGTTGTCGAGCTTGTTCACCAGCAGAAAGACTGGCTTGTCGCAGCGCTTGAGCATACGGGCGACCGACTCGTCCTCCTCAGTGACGCCGGTGCGGCCGTCGACCACAAACAGGATGACGGCGGCTTCCTCGGCGGCGGCGAGTGCCTGGTCGCGGATGGACGTGGCAAAGACGTCGTCGCTCTTGAGCGGCTCGATACCGCCCGTGTCGACGATGGTGAACTCACGGCCGTTCCAATCGGCCGTGTGATACGAGCGGTCGCGTGTGACGCCGCGGGACTCGTGGACGATGGCGTCCGAGGTCTGGGCCAGGCGGTTGACGAGCGTGGACTTGCCCACGTTGGGGCGTCCGACGACGGCGACGATAGGTTTCATCTGCTCTCCTTTAATGGGTAGGGTTAGCGGAATTAGTAGAGTCGGCAGGCACAATGCCAAGGATGTGCTCCAGGGTATCGAGCAGCTCATGCGGCATGGTCGACACCACATGAACCTCGGCGCCGCGACTGGTAAGGCTTGCGAGTAAATCGTCACGATGATACTCGTCAAGCGTCATGCCGTCAGCGTTGAACATGAGCTTAGGCACAAAGAGCATAACCCCCGACAGGTCTTGTGGCAGCTGCTCCAAGATGTCGCAGGCGACGATAAGGCCGGTCACATCCACGTTGCCGCCAAAGTAGCGGTTCTTGATGGCTGTGACGGTGCCGGCGAGGCCGTGCGGCGATTCCACAAAACGCGCTACCGTATCGCGCGCGCTGGCGCCCGAGAGGCACAGCAAGCGCTGACCACGGGCGGCGATTCCCTCGCGAACGCGGGTCAGGCGCTCGGCATCGGCGGCGAGCACGTTGTCGGTCTCGTCCAGATACGAGCGAATCATGCCGATGCCGTCGTAGTACTGCGGGTAGCCGTCGTAAAAGTCCGCCTCGGGAGGCTCGATGCCGGCGTCCAGATAGAACTCGTCGCTCATCTGGAAGGTGTGGCGGCCAAAGCGCTCGAAGGCACGGTCCTGGAAGGGCCGGATCATGGCAATGGTCTCGCGCGCGAGCTCGGGCTTGTCGCTGTAGGACCAGCTAAAGCGGTTCTGATGCTTGGTAAAACCGAGCGGCACGATACCCAGACTGGTGATCTGTTCGTGATCCTCGCAAAAGCGAAGCGTCTTTAGCAGTTCTTCGCCGTCGTTCATGCCGGGGCACAGCACGATCTGCGCGTGGATTTCGATGCCGGCTGCCATAATGGCCTCGAGAACGTCCATGCCGCGCTGGGCGTTGCGGCCCATCATGCGGCGGCGAACGTCGGGGCTCACGGCGTGGACCGACACGTTCATAGGACTCATGTTGCGATCGATAACGTTTTGCACGTCCTCGTCGGAAAGGTTCGTAAGCGTGACAAAGTTGCCCTGTAAAAAGCTCAGGCGGTAGTCGTCGTCGCGAATGTAGAGCGTGGAGCGGCCGCCCTTGGGCAGCATGGTCATAAAGCAGAACACGCAGGCGTTGACGCAGGTGCGCATGCCGTCAAAGATGGGGCCATCGAACTCAAGCCCCCAATCCTCGCCGGGAAAACGGTCGAGCTCCACGGGGGTGACGGTGCCATCGCGTGGGTCGAAAACCTCCAACTCGACGGTGTCGTCGTCGGCTTCCCAAAGCCATACGATCATGTCGGTGAGCTGCTCACCGTTGACCGTGAGCACGCGCATGCCCGGCTCGATACCTACATCCCAGGCGGGCGACTCGGGACGCACGTTCTTAACGAGCGCGCCCTCACCCGGCTCGGGGTCGCGGCTGCGCCCGTAATCGGCCACCTCGGCGGCGTATGCGGGTACGGTCTGGTCCATGATTAGCGGCAAAGCTCCTTGATGCGCGCAACGGCGCGTTCGATGTGTTCTTGCGGGGTGGAGGCTCCGGCAGTGATGCCGATGTGGCGCGCGTCGGCAAACCACGCGGCCTCAAGCTCGGAAGCTTCCTCGATGTGATGCGTGTGCTCGCAGACATCGGCACAAATCTGCGCCAGGCGGCGCGTGTTGCCCGAATTCTTTCCGCCCACGACGACCATGCAATCACAGCGGTTGGCGAGGGTTGCCGCCGCCTGCTGACGCTCGCTTGTGGCGGCGCAGATGGTGTTGATCACGCGCAGTTCCTGCACGCGCGGAGTGATGGAGGCCACAACTTCAGCAAGGTTCTGCGCGGTTTGGGTTGTCTGCACAACGAGGCCCACCTTGCCCTTGAGCGTCAGCGCGTCGGCGTCGGCGGCACAGCTCACGACTTGAGCGTCATCACCGGCGTGGCCCAGAATGCCCTCGACCTCGGGATGGCCCGGCTCGCCCACGACGATCACGCGGTAGCCCTCGCGCACTAGGCGCTCGGCCGCCACATGGACCTTCTTCACGTAGGGGCAGGTGGCGTCGACCACGGTAAGGCCACGCTCGCGTGCGGCATCGATCACCTGCGGCACCACGCCGTGAGCGCGGATGATCACGGTGCCCGACGCGGCGTCGTCCAAGGTGTCTGCCAGACCAACGCCTGCCTCGGCGAGCTCGCGCACCACGATGGGGTTATGGATGAGCGGACCCAGCGTGTGGACCTGAGCGCTCTTCCCTGCCTGCGGCGCGGCGGCCAGTGCCATGTCGAGCGCGCGCTGCACGCCGTAGCAGGTGCCCGCGTGGGCAGCGATCTCGATGGTGGGGACGACCTCCTCAGCGGCGGCCGCAGCGGTATTCATGACGTTCTCACCCATGGCTAGAACCTGCCCGGGTGCTCGGCGCACAGGTCGTCACGCATGGCGTATACGCGGCTCATGGCCTCGGACTCAAACCATGCCAGGCGCTCCTTGCGCTTGAGCTCGGCCGGTGCGTCGGAAAGTAAGACGGCCTTGCCGGCACGGATCCAGCACTTCTTGGGGCGCATGAGCTTTTTGCCTTTGGGCGTGATGTCGGACCAGCCACAAATGGCGAGCGGGTTGACGGGCGCCTTGCCCATCTGGGCGATGAGTGCAAAGCCGCCGTGGACCTCGGGCTTGATCTCGCGCGAGCGGATACGCGTGCCCTCGGGGAAGATCAGGACGTCCTCGCCGCGCTGCAGCGCATGCTGGGCGGCACGCAGACACTTCATGTCGGCGGTGCCACGCTCGACGGGGATGCCGCCCACGCGGCTAAAGGCCCAGCGTACGATCTTGCTCTTGGCGAACTCGGACTTAAAGATGGGGCGGATGCGGCGGCCGCCAAAGAACAGCGCCGTCTCCACGGCCAAGAGTTCGGCCATCGAGGTGTGGTTGCAAATAACTACGCTGCCGCGGCCTTCCTGGCGCTCAAACAGCAGGTCGGCGTCTTCGACCTTCCAGCGCCACATGAGCTTGGAGAAGACCCACAGGATGCCCATGACTACGGCGACAGTGCCGCGGATGAGCGCCGGGAACTCGGCGTAGGGGGCGCTGTAGTAATCCTCGGGCGTCTGTTTAAACAGGCGCATGGGCTACCTCCTTTGGTTGATGAGATCCTCGATAATCGAAACGACCTCGTCGATGGTGTGTGCGGTAGAGTCGACGTGCACGGCGTCCTCGGCGGGCACGAGCGGTGCGACCTCGCGGCTGCTGTCGAGTTTGTCGCGCTGCTTGAGGGCGTCGAGGGTCTCGTCGACCTCGGCCTCGAGCTGCTCGGCAGTAAGCGGCTGGACGTCGTTTTGGTGGCGCTGCAGCACGCGGCGGCGAGCGCGCTCACGCGGGTCGGCGGTCAGGAACACCTTGACCTGCGCGTTGGGAAATACGACGGTGCCGATGTCGCGACCCTCGGCGACGATATCGCGATCCTCGGCGGCGCGGCGCTGGTGGATGAGCATGGCGGCGCGCACGCCCGGGTAGGCCGAGACCTTGGAAACGTTGGCGTCGACCTGCGGGGTACGAATGGCGGCCGAAGCGTCCTGGCCGTCAATGGTCAAACGCGTATCCTCGCCGGTGCCGTTGATAAAGCGAATCTCGATCTGCTCGGCGAGGGAGTCTATGGCCGCCTCGTCGTCCAGATCGATGCCGCGGTCGAGCGCGGCGAAGGTGACGGCGCGATACATGGCGCCCGTGTCGAGCTTGTTAAAGCCCAGCTGGCGGGCGATCTCCTTGGCGATAGTGGACTTGCCGGAACCGGCGGGGCCGTCGATGGCGACGATCATGCAATGCTTCCTTTCGGTGGTTGACGTGCTGGTATGGTTCGCGGGCGTTGGGGCGCGGCGGTTTGCCTAGCCAGTGTAGCGCTCGCGGTAGGTGTTGCGCTTGGGCGCGGAGCCGTGGCTGCCATGGTGACGCGTGCGGCTGGCGGACGTGTCTTGGGGCTTGCCGCCGTTGCTCTTTGCGCTCGCCTGTTTGGGCGGGATGCCGCCGGCCTTGAGGATCTGCACCTCGCGGTCGGTGAGCTCGCGCCACGAGCCCTTGGCCACGCCCTCGAGCTCAAGGCCGGCAAAGTTGCAGCGATGCAGACGGATTACCGGATGGTGAATCTTGCTCAGCATGCGCTTAACCTGGTTTTTGCGACCCTCGCGGATGATGATCTCCACGGCGGTGGTGCCGGGCTTGACGCCCTGGGGAGCTACAGCCTCGGCCTCGCGCGCGTTGATGACGCGGCAGATTGCCGGCTGGCATAGACCGTCGTCGAGCTCGATGCCGCTGCGGAGTGGTTCCAAGTCGCGGTCGGACAGCCGTCCGTCCACAAGCGCCTGGTAGGTCTTGTAGACGTGCTTGCTGGGGTGCAGCAGATCCTGAGACAGGTCGCCGTCGGTGGTAAAGAGCAAAAGGCCTGTGGTGTCGCGGTCCAGGCGACCCACTGGAAACAGGCCCGGAAAGCGGTCGCGGGGGACCAGGTCGGCCACGCAAGGGCGCTCCTGTGGATCGCTCATGGTGGTGAGGTAGCCGGTCGGCTTGTAGAGCATCAGGTACACGGCGCCCTGGTTGAGCTTGACGGGCATGCCGTCGACCTCGATATGGTCGCGGTCGACGTCGACCTTGGTGCCCAGCTCGGTCGCGACCTCGCCGTTAACGGTCACGCGGGCGGCGGTCATCAGGTCCTCCGAGCCGCGGCGGCTCGCCACGCCCGCGCGCGCCAAAAAGCGCTGCAGGCGCATGGTGTGCGGATAGACGGGCTGGGCGTCGGTGGTGGGTACTGCGATGCCCATGGCGCGCGTCTCCCCTACTTCGTTAGTCCTCGTCATGTAAATCCTCCGAGGTCTCGTCGACGACCAGAGCCTCCAAGTCCTCAACTGCCTCAACATTTTCAACATCGGTATCGAGCAGTTCGCGCTCTTCATCCAGGTCATCGGCCTGCTCCTCGAGCGTGGACTGAATGCTGCGGCCGCTCAGGCGCTCGCGGATAAACTGACGCGACTGCTCGTCGGGGGCAAACTGCTCCAGATCGGGCAGGTCGCGGGTGGAGCGCAGGCCGAACTTCTCCAAAAAGGCGTTGGTCGTGCCGTAGATGATGGCCTGACCGCGCTGGGGGTCGCGGCCGAGCTCGCGCACCAGACCTTTGTCCACGAGCGACGCGATGACGCCGTCGGAATTGACGCCGCGGATACCCTTGACCGCCTCGCGCGTAACGGGCTGGTGGTATGCGATGACGGCCAGTGTTTCGAGCGCCGCCTGCGACAGCTTTTGCGTGTCCCAGCTCAGCACATAGGCCTCGACCACGTCGTGGTAGGCGGGGTGCGTGAACAGGCGCCAGCCGCCGGCGACCTCGCGCAGCTGAAAGCCGCGATTGGCCTCCTCGTACTCAACCTTGAGCTCTGCGAGCAGTGACGCACACTCACCCGGGGCGATATCCAGCGCACCTGCCAGTGCAGGCGCGCTCACGGGGTCACTCGACACCAGCAGCAGCGCCTCGAGGGCGCCTTTGAGACTGTTTGCCTCCAGCGTGGAAAGGGTTGACATGATTGCGGCTCCTATTCGGTGAGTTCGGGGCCCTCGCCGGGCACGTATGCCTCGGCGCCCTCGACTCGGTTGATGCAGATGGTTCCAAAGATCTCGTCCTGGCTCAGCGTGAGCGAGCCGCGCTTGGCGAGCTCCAGCATGGCCAGGAAGGTGACGACGAGCTGCTCGGTCGTGGCGTCGCCGTCCAGCAGCTCGCGGAAGGTGCAGGTTTGGTGCGCCATGGTAAAGCGGTCGACTGAGGCCACGGTCAGGTCGAGCGGCACGCGATGCGGCGCCACGTGCTCGGCCTCCAGTAGGAAGGTCTGGCGCTTGCCGTCCAGGTCGGCACAGATGACGGCGAGACCGCGCAGGGTAATGCCGGCCAGATAGTCGGGCATGAGGCCCAAGAACTCGGGATCGGGGCCGGCCACACGCGGGTGCATGCGGCTTTCGGCCTGCATGCGCGCGCCAAGGGCCGCCGCCGCGCCCTTAAACTGCTTGTAGGCGATCAGGCGCTGGATCAGGACCTCACGCAGGGCATCGCCGTCGAGCGCGCTGAGTTCCTCGAGTTCATCGTCGTCCTCGTCATCGTCGTCGGTTTTACGCGGGGCCTCCTGCGGCACCAGAGAGGCGGCCTTGATGTCCAAAAGGGTTGCCGCGACCAGCAGAAAGTCGCTCGCCACGTCCAGGTCCAGCGCCTCGATGCGCTCGGCCTCGGCAAGGTACTGATCGGCCACCTCGCTGATGGAGATGGCGCCGATATCTACTTTTTGGCGGGTTACCAGCTGCAGTAGCAGGTCGAACGGTCCGCTGTAGACCTGCGTCGACACGCGATACGACATCTTCGACCTCCTTTGACGGCGCCTTCGCGGCGCGGTTTGGGTGCATGTTGAGACCGTTTTGCACGGTCGACCTGTAAGTTTACCCTAGATGCCGGCGATTGCGAAGTTGAGCAGCCGCTCAGCCAGCGGATACACGGTAACGTCGAAATAGCGGCCGATTACATCGATGCCGGTCCACATAGGCAGCAGGTACAGCACCAGGATGAGGATGGGCATAGCGTATTGCTGCAGACGGTAATAGTTGTTGAGCGCCTTGCCTTTGAGGAACGGCACGATGATCGACGAGCCATCGAGCGGCGGGATCGGGATGAGGTTGAAGAACGCGAGCGACAGGTTGACCACGATGAACGCGGCGCCGAAGTTCATGATCTGTGACGCCAGGGCAAAGGACATGCTGGTGTAGAGGCTGCCGTAGGTTGCGTGCATGAGGACGGCCGCGAGGCACGCGAGTGCGATGTTCGACGCGGGGCCGGCCGCGCTCACCAGGACCTCGTCACGCTTGGGGTGCTTGAGGTTGTTGAGGTACACGGGCACGGGCTTGGCGAAGGCGAATACCGGGCCGCCGGCGGCAAGCATGAGCAGCGGCAGGATGATAGTGCCAAACGGGTCGATATGGTTGAGCGGGTTGAGCGAGACGCGCCCGCGCGAACGGGCCGTCTTGTCGCCGAGCGCCCAGGCTGCGGCAGCGTGCGCGCTCTCGTGGATGACGATACCCACGATGACGGCAACGGCGCTCGCGAGCAGGTTCATGAGGTAGCTGCTGGACATAGCGCTCCCCTAGCGGACGCGGCGCGAGGCGCGTGTGAGCAGGTAGTCGGCTACAAACAGAATTACGGCAACGATGGCGTAATCCAGGCGGAACACGCCGCCAAAGGGCGACGTGATGACGCCGTAGCCGGCGATAGCGCTCGGCAGCGCGCGCGAAAGCTCAACGACAAAGCCCACGATCTGCAGCTTGGCGGTGAGGCCGCTAAAACACAGCAGCACGGTCATCGCGCTCATAAAGATGCCGCAGATGCGACAAGCGATGGCGATGATGCTCATCGCCACGGCAGTGGCCTTACGAGAGTTCACGCGCGGTCTCCTCTTCGATCTGGGTGGAAAGCTCGAGCCATTCGTCCTCGAGCTTGGGTAGCTCTTGCTTAAGGCCGTTATATTCCCCCAGCGCGGCGTTGAACTTATCCTGATCGGCATAAAGCTCTTCGCTGGCCATCAATTCCATAAGCTCGTCATAGCGGGCGCGCTTTTTGTCGAGCTCCGCTTCGATCTTCTTAAGCTGGTTGCGCACGCCCTTGAGCTTTTTGTTGAGCGCGGCGCGGGCCTGGGCCTCGGCGCGCTTTTGCTCCTTGGTCTTTTTGCCCTCGGCAGGCTTGGAAGCGGTGGCGGGGGTGTCGGGCTGGGCCGCGGTGACCTTAGCGGACTTGGTCGCGGCAGGCGCGCTCTCCCCTGCCGCCTCGGCGGCGGCGCGCTCCGCAAGGTCCTCGCGCTTGTAGAGGTAGTAGTCGTAGTCGCCGTCATAGACCGTGACCTTGCCGTCACGGATGTCGATCACGCGGTTGGCCACGGCGCGCACCAGGTGCTCGTCGTGGCTGATCAGCACGATGGTGCCGGGGAAGTTTTGCAGGGCGTTCTCGAGCATGTCCACCGAGTCGATGTCCAAGTGGTTGGTGGGCTCGTCCAGGCACAGGAGCGCCTCGGGGGCAACGAGCATCTTGGCGAGCGCCAGGCGCGCCTTTTCGCCGCCGGAGAGGACGCGAACCTGCTTCTCGATGGAATCGTTGTCGCTAAACAGGAAGGCGCCCAGCAGGCTGCGCTGCTGCGGCACGGTCCACTTGGGCGTGACGGTGTCGATCTCTTGCAGGACAGTGTTGGACTCGGTCATGCCCTCGAGCGCGTGCTGAGCGTAGTAGGCGACGCCCACGTTGGTGCCCAAGTCGCGCGTGCCGGTGGTGGGCGGCTCCAAGCCGGCGATGATCTTCATGAGGGTAGACTTGCCGGCGCCGTTGGGGCCGACGAGCGCCACGTGCTCGCCGCGGTAGAGTTTGAGGTCGATGTCGCTGTAAATGTGCTTGTCGCCGTAGGACTTGGATACGACCTCGAGGCCCACGACCATGTCGCCGGAGCGCGGCGGGTCGGGGAACTTAAAATCGATGTGCTTGTGGCCCTCGGGCAGGATGACGAGCTCCTTTTTGATTTGCTCGATCTTGCGGATGCGCTCCTGGGCCTGCGCGGCTTTGGTGGGCTTGTAGCGGAACTTGTCGACGAAGACCTGCATATGGGCGATATCGCGCTCCTGGGCGGCGCGCTTGGCACGCATCTGCTCCAGGTTGTCCTCGCGCTGCTTGAGGTAGCTGCTGTAGTTACCGGTGTAGGTGGTTACGCGGCGGTTTTCGAGGGCGGCGACGTGGTCGACGCAGGCGTCCATGAAGGCGCGGTCGTGGCTGACGATGAGGACGGCGCCGTCGTAGTTCGCGATAAAGCCGCGCAGCCACTGGACGCTTTCGAGGTCCAGGTGGTTGGTGGGCTCGTCCAAAAGCAGCAAGTCGGGGTGGCGCAGGAAGAGCTTGGCCAGCGCGATGCGCATCTGCCAGCCGCCCGAGAACTCGGAGCACGGGCGCTCAAAGTCGGTGACCTTAAAGCCCAGGCCGGACAGGATCTTGCGGGCGTTGCTCTCAAGCTCGTAGCCGCCCAAGTGCTCAAAGCGGTCCTGGACCTGGCCGTACTCGTTAAGGAGTGCGTCGACGTCCTTGCCCTGCTCGGAGAGCTCGGTGATCTGGGCCTGCAGCTCGTTGGCGCGCTCGCCCATGCGACGGATTTCCTTGGCGGCGGCCATGACCTCGGCAAGGATGGTGGTGTCCTTTTGCTCCAGGTTGGTTTCCTGCTCTAGGTAACCCACCTGGCAGTCCTTGGCGTACTGGACCTGGCCGGCGTCGGGGCTGTCGATGCCCATGATGATCTTGAGCATGGTGGTTTTGCCGGCTCCGTTGGGTCCCACGAGCGCGAAGCGCTCGCCGGGGGTGATCTGAGGGCCGGTTTCGTGGCGGCGTCATCGCAGGCAGCCGACCGAGGACGCCCGGAAATGAGCAAGCAGGTTATTTGCAAGTGAAAACCACTGCTATGAAAAAGAAAACAGACCAGACATATTGCCTGGCCTGTTAAAAAACTGGTGGGCCCTCCGGGATTCGAACCCAGAACCCAGGGATTATGAGTCCCCTGCGCTAACCGTTGCGCCAAGAGCCCTTGTAATGCGGCGGATGTGATAGAGGTCGCCAGAACGCCCCGCCCATCTTGAGCCACGACGTGAAATACTACCATGCACGCGGCACCCGTTCAACGCACGATCTTGTCGACCAGGAGGATCATGGTGCCGCCTTTGACCTTGTGTGCCTATATGAAAAAAGGCCCCAACTTGCGTTGGAGCCTCATTCAATGCTCGGGTGGAGACGAGGGGGATCGAACCCCTGACCTCTTGACTGCCAGTCAAGCGCTCTCCCAGCTGAGCTACGCCCCCGTGCGAAGAAGTACTATACGGGAACCCCCCCGCCGATGCAAGGACAATTTTGGAAAATATTCTGCGGCGCGCGGAACGGGCACGAGGCCGAAGAGGCACACGATGCCCGAAATTGCCCGCGGGGCGCGCCCCGCGGGCGGCGGCGTGGCCGCCGCCCTCCTTCCCGGCACCCGCCCGGCCGCCCCCGGGGACCTCACGCCACGGATGCGGCCCATCTACTACGTTTGGCCCACATCCCCCGACCATGGCGTCTCGGGCAAAAATAAAACCGCAGGTAGACGGCCTGCGGTTTTCGAGAAATACGGGGTATGGTCGAGGAGTCGGGGCTAAACGTAGTAGATGGGCCGGTTTCGTGGCGGCGTCATCGCAGGCAGCCGACCGAGGACGCCCGGAAATGAGCAAGCAGGTTATTTGCAAGTGAAAACCACTGCTATGAAAAAGAAAACAGACCAGACATATTGCCTGGCCTGTTAAAAAACTGGTGGGCCCTCCGGGATTCGAACCCAGAACCCAGGGATTATGAGTCCCCTGCGCTAACCGTTGCGCCAAGAGCCCTTGTAATGCGGCGGATGTGATAGAGGTCGCCAGAACGCCCCGCCCATCTTGAGCCACGACGTGAAATACTACCATGCACGCGGCACCCGTTCAACGCACGATCTTGTCGACCAGGAGGATCATGGTGCCGCCTTTGACCTTGTGTGCCTATATGAAAAAAGGCCCCAACTTGCGTTGGAGCCTCATTCAATGCTCGGGTGGAGACGAGGGGGATCGAACCCCTGACCTCTTGACTGCCAGTCAAGCGCTCTCCCAGCTGAGCTACGCCCCCGTGCGAAGAAGTACTATACGGGAACTCCCCCGCCGATGCAAGGACAATTTTGGAAAATATTCTGCGGCGCGCGGAACGGGCACGAGGCCGAAGAGGCACACGATGCCCGAAATTGCCCGCGGGGCGCGCCCCGCGGGCGGCGGCGTGGCCGCCGCCCTCCTTCCCGGCACCCGCCCGGCCGCCCCCGGGGACCTCACGCCACGGATGCGGCCCATCTACTACGTTTGGCCCACATCCCCCGACCATGGCGTCTCGGGCAAAAATAAAACCGCAGGTAGACGGCCTGCGGTTTTCGAGAAATACGGGGTATGGTCGAGGAGTCGGGGCTAAACGTAGTAGATGGGCCGGTTTCGTGGCGGCGTCATCGCAGGCAGCCGACCGAGGACGCCCGGAAGTGGGCAAGGCAACCGTCTAGCGACCGATTTCCAGCCAATTGCACAGGACGTTGGCTCGTAACTCCATTTCCGTTGTCTTTTGCGCTTTAGTTTTGCACCTATAGCGCAAACCCAAGCGCGAGCAAAGACTTCGTACGATCGCATCAAGCTGCTCGGCATCGTTAAGCATGTCGTGCGTAACCAGGAAGACGTCATGCCCCATACTTTGCAGCGCCGTCATGCGTTTGGCATCGTGGTCGAGCACAGCGCCTGATCCGTGGATGACCTCGCCCTGAATCTCCACGATGCCTGCCTTCGTTATGGTTGGATTCACGATCACGATATCCCCGTAGCAGACTTTTTGCCCTGCAATGCTCTGCGCCGATGCGGTAAGCGGCGTAAGGTCGTTGACGTAAACGTTTCTAAAGCCGGCACCGCCGCGAGAGCGAGGAAGCGATAGCAATAAAATTCCTGCAACTTCGAGCGGAGAAGCGGCTATACCCGTCACCAGCTGCGCGGCGTTGTAAAACTTCGTCCCCCACTTTCGTTTTTTCATCTTACTGGCGTACTCATGAAGCTCGTGTAATTCGATGAGTGGCTTTCTCATCCAGAGCGAAGTGCCCTTTAGTTTTGTGACCTCATTCGTCTTCTTTTGTCCGTTGGTCCCCTTCGTATTTACCTGTTCCTTGACTTTTATGCGAGCATAAACGCGTTTCCATTGTGGCTCGTCTTGACTTTCATCGAGGTCAAAGAGGGATTCGGTCGTTGCATTCTCGGCAGCGTCTTTGGCTTTGTCTAGTTCCGCTTCTGCTGCGGCGGTGGGCTCAAAGACTGAGAACCATCCGCAGAATTCGTACATGGCAAGGACAAGATCGGTTGGAGACACAAAGCGCGCCATGGTAAATAGCGTCGCAAGTGGATTGGTAACCCTAAAGCTCATCGCGGTTTCCAGCGTGCTGTCCACCCCAGAAGCATCATCGCAGTGGATAGTTGTCCGTAATCCCGAATGGTAGTTAACGCCACCGGGAACTGTTGTGGTAATAATCGGGGTCTTGAGGACGTCGACTACAAAGGGCGATTGAGATAGGGCACGCCAGCCGTCTTCGGAGTTGGGCAGGCGCGGGTAGAGATCGCGCACCTGAGGCGGGCAACGCCAGTAGCGGAATGCGGTGTTTGCGCAGACGATTTCGTCCATTTGCGTCTCCCCTGGTATCGGCCATTGACCGCGCGGATTGCGGACATCGACGATTATCTACTGGGGCATCATGCGGGTAAGTACCGGAAGCTGACCAAACGCTGACCAAAAAATGGATGGGATGTGTTGAAAGGTTGTCACGAGGCGTGAATGTGCTGGTACGAGCCGTGAGTCAGTGGTCTCTGTCTCCACAATTGCGTATGAATCATGCAAAGAATTCATTGAAAGAGCGCGTGATCTTTCTTCGAAATGGTCAATGACGTCACCTAATGTTAGTCAACGAACGGAATCTTTATTCAATATGTAGGAATTGTGAAGGGGACATGATCAATAAAAAACGGGACCCCATTTTAATAAAAATCAAAAATTTGGTGTCAGTTTTGGTGTCACCCTTGGTGTCAAAAAGAAAAAGGCCAGAGACTTAACACCTCTGACCTGTGCTTTAGATGGTGGGCGATACAAGATTCGAACTTGTGACCCCATCCGTGTGAAGGATATGCTCTACCCCTGAGCCAATCGCCCGTCGCCTTTCGGCAAAAGAGATACTATCATAGCCGCGCGTGGTTTACCAAGAACTTTTTGCCTTCGATTTGAAATTCGTGGGTTCAAGCCAAGCAGAAGTAAGCAAAGCAATCGACAAACCAGCAGCTTAACCACCCTTTATCGCTTGATCCACGAAGTCTCGGGGCGGCAGATCAGTCGCGCATTGTTGTAGGCCATGTCGAGCGTGAGGCAGGTGCGCGCGGCGTAAAAGCCGTCCTCGCGCTGGATGGTCAGCGCCAGCTCGGGCTTATCGCCGGTCAGGCACAGCGGCGGCAGCAGCTGAATCCGGCCGCCATAGAACTGCGGCACCGCGAGCGTGTAGTTGGCGGCGGCGCGGCGGGCGGCCTCGACGACGGCGCCCTCAAAGGCGCGGCGCAGCAGCAGCGAGTTGCCCTCCCCCATCAGGCTGGCGGGAATACGCGTAAGGTTTTCCTCGTCGCCCAGAATGTGGTCGATGTTGGAGCGGATTGGCAGGCGGTAGTCAAAGACCAGCTCGGATGGGTCCTCGGCAAAGCGTACGCGGCACGGCAGGTACTCAAACGAGACCAGCATAGGGTCGCTCTCCTTAAAGAAGCCCTTCAAAAACCAGCGCTGGCGCGCGTCGGGCTTGGTGTTAGGCTCAAACAGGCCGTAGATGGTCTCGTAGCGGTGCGTGTACAGGCCGGTGTTAAACAGGCAGCGGTCGTCGTCGAACACCAGCGGCAGGTTGGACTGCGCAGTCTGATTCACGTCACGCTCGGTCAAAAACACCGCGCGGCTAAACGAAAACGACAGGTAGTTTTTGAGGATGCGGTTGCTAGAACCCCAGTCCTCGGGGTCAGCAAGGTCGGCTAAGCGTTCGTAGCAGGGCTTGGGGCAAAACGCGAAGTCGTACACATTGCTGCACAGAGTGCTGGGGATCTCCATATGGCTTCCAATCAAGATAATGGCATGCGTGCGGATGCTTAGATTCTATACGTGTGATGTAATACCGGGGAGCCCAAAAAAGTGGCATTAGGAGTCGTACTCTAGGGCGATCGGTTGCCAGACGAGGTCTTCGATGGCGCAGCTTAGGGTGTTTGCGAGCGCCAATGCCGAGGAGACCGAGGCGCGGCGCAGGTCGAGCTGGTCCTGCTCGTAGAGTTGTATGGCGCGAAGTTTAACCCCCGATTGGGCGGCGAGCTGTTTTTGCGTTAGGCCGGCAGCCTTTCGCGCCGCTTTGAGGCCCTTTTTGTCTGCCTGGGCATCGTTCCATTTATCAATGACAATCTGGGCGAATTTGTCTTCGGAGGCCTCGTGGAGCGGATGATACGAGCCGATGATCCAATCGAGCGGAGCGACTTCGAATAGTTCATCAAAGCCCAAGCTGCACATCCATTGCGCATAGGCCAAAACCCAGCCCGCCCAATACTGAGGCGAACGGTCGAACGGATAGGTCTCCCTGCGTTCGACGGGGGTCAGTCCCGCATGGGCGATAATATCGCGCGCGAGCTCGTCGCCCGCCATGCCGCAGACGACGCGAGGTATACCGCACTCAAACTGTTTCATCTCAAAAGCGTTCGACAGGATCGCCGTCAACTCGACTGAAGTCAACCCTTGGTCACAGAGGGCAAAGTCGACCGCCTCGCCCAGCGTTCTCATGGCATCCTCGAGATACATCTCACTGTAGGCGTGGGTCATCGCCCGTCATCCCCTCTCGAATGATATCGACGATACGAATTCCCTCAAACGGATTTTCGGCAAGTAGCTCCCGATATTCAATACTGGCTTCTAAGGCTCGCCGAGTCCGGAAGTGCGGGAAAAACCGAGTTCTACCGACCAGACCCCGGCTTTTCGCTTCCGCGACCTGCGGTTTTGTTGGCAAAAATCGCGTTGTACTCGGCGATTACTGATTTTTCCCACACTTCCGGAATTCGCATAAAAATGGCGAGGTACGTACCTCGCCAGTCTGACACTTCCGAGACAATCTCCTCTTCGGTGATTGAATTCTCTCACACTTCAGGGGCTTTTAGAGCCACATCGATTAGGGCGGCGGCATTGTCGAAGCGGCCGGGATTCCCCCCTGGCAAAGAACGCATCGCTCTCGTGGATTGCCTCAAGGCTTTCCGTGTTGGGCTCGGCGTGCGGAATGAGCCGTGGGATGGTATCTGTAAGCTCCTTGTCACGTTTACTTCGCTTCATAGAGACGCACCTCATCCTGTTCGAGATTTTTGCGGAAGGGCGGGCGCATGTGCTCTGGTGGGTTGGTGACGATATCAACCTTTCGCCCAAGCTCCTTTTCCAGCTCAAGTGAAAGTTCATATAGCGTGCCGAACGTCATGGTGTTGCCACAGACTAGGCACAAGTCAATATCGCTATCGGGCGCTTGCTCGCCTCGGGCGAACGAGCCAAACAGATATGCCTCGCGGACGTCGTAGCGAGCCAGCATGCGGGAGGCCGCAGTGGATATGTCGGTAGGCGAGATCATGGATAATTGCCGCTCAACAGTAAAACATCAAGGGACCAGCGCCGAAACCGTCGGTCCAGCTTTTTGGCGCTCGGCGAGCCCAAAGATAAACGGGGCGTTTGATCTAACAAATTCAGTCAAGAAATTGAGGTCATCAGCATTAAATCCTTCGACATTGAACCATTTAACCGCAGGCAAGAAGCATTCCGCATGGTCAAAGCCAAAGTCAACCGGGCACTCGACGGCTACGTGAACGGTTCCGTCTTCTCTGGTCTCTGAGTAGGCAAACTGGGTGCCATCATCGAGCTGAACATAGCTCCAAAACATGACTACCCCCTTAGTGTTTATATCCGAGTAAAAAGAGCAGACTGGATGTAACGCGGCGTGAATTGAATTATTCCTATAAGACACGAACTCTGACAACAGGCCATCTCCGAAAGTATGCGGCAAATCTCAGACTTGTTGACTACACCGGAAAGCGGCAGCACTTCCACCTGCGGTTTCTTTACGTTAGAAGGGGTTGTGGTCGGGGGTTCCGGAATTTGCCGCATACTTCCGTTATGCGATTCCGAAAGTGCGGGGAAACCCGAGATCTGCCGACCAGACCCCAGTTTCGAGCTTCCGCGACCTGCGGTTTTGTTGCTAAAAATCAAGTTGTGCTCGGCGGTTTTAAATTTTTACCCGCACTTCCGAAAATCGGGTCATTCAGCAACGATATGCGGTGCCCAAGAGTGCTATGCGAGGTAAGAAGAGCGTTAAGAAAATTGCGCCCGAGCCATCCGACCCCCCCCAGCCTTGCGTCCATTATGGCATCCGATAACCACAACGCGCCTGAACCAAGGTATTCACACTCAATTTCATCGTCAATAATTTCCTAAAACAAGTGAATTACTTTTAGGCGGGTCGAATCTAAATTTTATACCTAGTTATCTTTTTCCATTCGGCTGGGAAACCCATGGCCTCAAGGAGGCGCTCCTCGCCGATGCTCTCATCCAATGACAAGTATCCGTTAACGCACTTGACGAGCTTAGCCTTGAATGCCTTGAACTCATCGTCGCGCAGGAGGTATCGAAGGGTGATCACTGCCGAGAAGACGTCTACCTTGCCGCAAACGTAATCCGGCCCAATCTTCTCGATGCCGAGCTTGGCGTGCAAGGCCGTGTCAGGAATCTCAACGTGGCACCTGTGGGAGAAGAGTCGCTCGCCATGTGCGCAGACGTTCCTGTAGAGGGCGAGTACGCGGATAAACGACGAGAGTTCTTTCGGGTTTCCGACCCCGAACCTCTTAGCAATCTTGGCCTTCTCGCTGTCCCTGAGCGCCGTGAGCATTTTTGAAGTCTGTCCGAAGGTCATGGCGTTCACGACGACCTATAGAGGCACGTTCTTATATGCCCCGCGGTAGTAGACAAGGCATTCGTGGCTGGTATCCTTGTTGGCGATATAGTCAAGCATGTTCAGCAGCTTTGGGAGAACTCGCTTCGCGCCCTTCGACGTCGCGTAGCAGCGGGCGTCTAGATACTTGCTCTGGGACTCGCCATATGCAGCGCAGAACTCGTAGGCCAGCGCCGACCTGATCTTCGCCTCGACCTTGAGCAGCGCATCGAGCATTATCTCCCTAAGATCCACGTCGAACTCGTAAAGCGCTAGGATGTCTCCAAAAGTGGCACCTTCGCGGTATACCCGGGTGCTCGGGTCGCGGAAAAACGACTGGTAGCCGTTCACGACCGGGAAATAGCCGATGTCCGCAAGCACCCTTCGGCAAACCTCTTCGTCCTCGATTCTGAGGCCGGAGCTTCTGAGCTTCTCCATCTGCTGCTGGTAGGTAAGGAATTCTTTGGGCATCGTCGCTCTTCCCGAAAATAAAAGGGGAACCCGCAGGCTCCCCTCCGGTTCCAGGCATCGAAAGCTTCTGGACCCTAATCACTGACATGATACTATCTTCAAACTTGCGCGCTGTCAAGCACATGCACTGAGTATCCTCCGGCAAACATTACCAGCACGTCCGGTATTGCTCGCATGAAAAAGGCAACACTCCTTCACTGAAAGCGTTGCCTCTAAAGCGTCTACAGAACTCCTACATTTAAGCCAGATGATCCTCACCACATCAGCAACTATGTGAGGTGGTGAGGAACGCTGTGCCAAGCAGAAATAGCGTTAGGGACACGGCGATCCAATTTGTGTCGCTGGTTTTGGGGAGTGACGAGGGGGTCTTGGTGGTGGCCTTGGGCCTAGAGGTCTTGGCGGCCGTGGTCTTGGCCACTGTGGTCGTGGTCGTGGTCACCGTCTTAGTCGCGGCCGCTGGCTTCAGAGTGGGATTCGTCGACGGATCCGTAGCTGGCTCTCCGGTAGCGGGGTCAGTGCCAGGGACGGAAGGACCATCCCCCGGCACATCGCGCGCATCGCTCTCCCCCGCCGGGCCAGCAGCGCCCTCGGGCTCGATCGTCACACGCGCTGCCACGGACCCGTCGGCATTCACCACGCCGCCCGCACCAAAGGCCCCGCCCGCAGGCGCCACAAAGCGTGCGGATGCAAGCGACCCGCCCAGGCAGGCGACGCCACCGTCGGCGCCCGACGCATCCAGCCAGGACGCATCGACGGTAAGCTGCCCGGCCGCGCCACCGCCGGCAGCCCCGCCCAGCAGACACACACCATAGGTGCGCACGCCCGCCCCGGAGCCCGCGCCTGCGGCGACAACGCGCCCACCGCCGCGAACGGCAAGACCGTCCGCGATCACGCCGGCCACCCGCGCATCCGCGATGCCGGCGCCGTCGGCCCGCGCGTCAACCTTGCAGCCGTCCACCGCGAGCGTCCCCGACACGTAGATTCCGCACTGCGAGCCCGTGGCCACCAGCGACCCGGTGCCGCGGAGCGTCAGATCGCCCCACACCTCCATGCCGCACCGCGAGATGTCCACGTCGGGCGCGCTCGTCTCGACAACAGTGTTCTGCCCGGTCAGCGTCACCACCAGTTCGCCGTCGGCGCCGATGGCCTCGCCCGTGTAGCCGTTAAGATGCAGATGGTCGACATCGGTCCAGACCCAACCGGGGCCCGACACACCCGGCTCGTAGTACGTGGCGCCCGCGATGAACAGGCTGTCCGCGCCCGCGGCATAAGAAGGCCCGCCCAGCAAAACGCATAGGCAGGCCATGGCAGTAAACAGGATGTAGTGACGGCTAGTGTGGAACGCGGCAGCAAACATAACCGCTCCGATCTTCGCAAGAGCCAATGGGGGCTGCGCCAGAAAACTACCTGGTAGCAGCAGTTATTAGTGTAGCGAGATCAGGCGAGTGGCGAACGAATTAGCTGTAAACGAACCCCAAAATTAGGTGTAAATCGTTTTGCCAGTCGGTGAAAGGAAGATTCACGTTAGGCAAATATGCCGACCGCTGATTCCAAAATTAGCAGCACAGGGAAATTGACAATATCAAGTTACCAAAACCTTTCCTCAATGACGCCCCATGTCGTGTCCTCGCAAGTTGGATACCGTTGTAGCAACACCTTAGTAATCGGGTAAATAGTTGAGAATCTATTCACGGAGTTCACTACGATTGAAGGATTTAAATAATGCGCCAACTAATAATTCTTGGAAATGGATTCGACTTGACCTGCGGACTGAAGTCAAAGTTCTCAGATTTTTATCGCAATAGGATGAACGCAGCATGCTCAATTGAATCGATCCCTAAGGACGAAAGAAATGTCTGGGATGTCATTCTTTCTGAAATCGGTGAAAACGACCCATTGTGGTGCAATATAGAAAGCCTTATTTCAGCGTATGTGTTCCATGATGACGACTTGGGTTCAAGATTGGACCACATGTATGAGCAACTGGTGTGGACAATTGATCCGTCAAAACCAAATCGTTCTGAACATCCAGATAACGCCGTATACAATTACGTTTCAACTAGTCTGGGTAAGGAAAACGTTTCCCAGGATGAGCTCACCCATTTCCTTCTAACCTCACTAAAAGATTACGAGCACATCTTTGCGAGCTATCTAGAAAAACAAGTCGATAATAACAATAAATACAGGGAAAAGGCTGTGGAGTATTATGCAGCCATTCGCAATGCCTGCATTAATAAGGCCCAGCAAAAGAACTATGAAACATCTATCTTAAACTTTAACTATACAACCCCATTAAAATCGGAAGATCAGCAGCTGGGAATTGTTGCTGCCCGGAATATTCATGGCTCACTGGACAAAACGGACACAATATTTGGCATTGACGGAAAAGACGTCGCTGAAGACCATCCGGCGGTGCCGTTTACAAAAACATATAGGCTTATGTCATTAGTGCCATACGAAAGCGAAACTGCAAAACTCTGCGACAGCAATACCCGTTTCATCAAGATATCCGGACACTCGCTTTCTCGGGCTGACTATTCCTACTTCCAATCGATTTTTGACACCGTCAATCTATACGGTGGAGTTACTAAGCTTGTATTTCTATACAAAAAATATCCAAACAAGTCAGATAAAACAGTTGATGAGCAGGCAATTCGAGAAGATCTGTACTCACGCATATCGCATCTTCTGTATGAGTATGGAAGCACACTCGACAATAAAGACCATGGAAAGAATCTCATGCATAAACTTCTTCTAGAGCAAAGGTTGCTCATTAAAGACGTTGACGAGAATATATCAGTCTTACCTTCCAATATATATTTGCTTTAACACCTAATCCAGATTCGGCTCCCTGAGGTGGTAATTGAAGAGTAGGACCGGAGAACGTACGTATATCTATAAAAGCGTAATCAAAGGCTAATGGGACTTGTTTAACCAAAAGAGGGTGTATCGGTTTGCGCCGATACACCCTCTTTTCAATAATTGGATTTATGCACAAGGACAGAGTCGCCGCAGCCGTCAGCTCTCCCCTATTCCCTCTTAAACAGATCCCTCGTGTACACCTTGTCCGCCACGTCCGTGAGCTCGTCGCTCCAGCGGTTGGCGACGATCACGTCGCAGCCGGCCTTGAAGGCCTCCAGGTCGTGGGTCACCTCGGAGCCGAAGAACTCCGGCGCGTCCAGCGTGGGCTCGTAGACCACCACGGGCACGCCCTTGGCCTTCACGCGCTTCATGACGCCCTGGATGGAGCTCGCAATCCTAGCCTTGTCCTCCTGCTCGGCCTCGAGCTTGCAGATCTTGTTGTCCACCGTCTCGGGCTTCCAGCGCGAGCGTTCGGGCCACGCGGCGAGCTTCGCCTGCCTCTGGGTTCTGCTCGCAACGCGCTCGTGGCAGTATGTCTCGTGACGCGGGTTCGCCAGCGGCTCGTCGGCGTCCAAGCGTCACCTCCAATCAATCGCGCCCCGCCGCGAAAAGCGGGGAGCCGCCCCGGAGGGCGGCCCTGATTAGTCGTAGGTGTTTCCGCTTCCTGCTAGTTGTAAGCTGGCATAGGGATGAAGAATCTCGCGAAGACCGCGGCGGCGAGGAAGACGAGGGCGATGAAGTTTGCGATCTTCACGATCTTGGCCAGGTCAGGGCATTCAACTCTGGTCACCTTTCCCAGGAACGAGAGCAGGATCGCTATCGTGTCGAATAGGAATACTCCTATCACTGTCGCCATCGCGCATAGCCTGTAGATGCTCGCCCTGTCGATGCTCTGCAGGATGGATGAGGAGAAGGTCAGGCCCGCGACGAAGGCGACGACGATGCCGGTGAACACGCCGAGGACGGACACGTTTTCACGCTGCGCCTCTCTCTTTTCCTCCTCAATTCGCTTCAGCGAGTCATCTTCCAGACGTTTGATTTCGCTTTCCGTCTTTTCCTGCTGCTCTTTGATTTGCTCGTCGAGTTGCGTGCTCCTTTCCTCGAAGGAGCACATCATCTTCATCTGCTCCGTGTAGTGGAGTAGGCGCGTCTTCTCAAGCTCGATGTGGTCGCACAGCTTACGTACACTATCGGCCTGCTCCGAGCGGGGTCGGTCTTCCAGCATGCTTGTCAGGACCTTGCCCATGTTGTCGGCCAAGCGGCTTACGGGGTATGGGACGTTCGTCGGGTCGAGCTCGCAATCCTTGTAGTCAAACACGACGTTGCAGACGTCCGAGTATCTATGGCGGAACTTCACCTGCCCGCCGTACAGCTTTTCGAAGAAGGCCTTGACGTCGGCGATGTTTTCATCCGAGAGGGAGAGGCCTGGGTCGTCGGACGCTAAGGTTTCCAGAAGTTTGGTCAGCGCATCCCTTTTCTGTGTCTCATCGGAGTCCGCCTCGACGTCGGGAACAATGAGCATCGATTTCTCAAGATAGTCGCCGTTTGCGGCTTGGAGAACGCTCGTCAGAATCTCAAGGGCTCTTTTCATGCCGGCGGGCACTTCTTGATTCTCAGCCATTCTGGTCCGCCTTTGCGGCCGCGACGATGAGACCGTTTGGGATGATTCCCTTGTCTTGTCCGCGCCTATTGTAGACCTCATCCCACGGGGACCCCTTCGCATGGGAGACCCGTACGAGGTTCCAGGGAGAAAGTCCTCGCAGTTTTTCGATGATGGTGTTGATGAAATCTTCCTGCTCGTCGTTCTCGAAGCGGACTGCGTCAGGGAAAATCATCTTTATGGGCGAACCGCCGAACTCGGAGAACTTGACGTATACGTCGCGGATGACCGGGCCGTACTGCCATGCCTCGAACGTGTCGTCGAACAGGGGCGAGTCGTACCCCTTGATGAAAGTTAGTTGCAAGAAGTACAGCATCTTCTGTAGCTGTAGGTTGCTGACTGGCTTGTTGTCTTTATAGCATTTGTCAACTACGTATTTGGCGATTCCCATGGCGGTGTAGCTTGCGGTCGTGTTCATAATCTCCTCCTTTTGCCCATCATACCAGTGATGTGCTTCCCATCTGCGCGTATCGCGATAAAAGCATCTCAGCTCGCCCGGACAAAAAACGGACGGCCCGGACGGCCCCTCCAACGGGGGGTTTCGGTCTCGGACGCGCCCCCTAGTCTTCCACGGCCCCGGCACCAGGACGACCGGCACGAGCGCCAGAAACGCCACGAGCACGAGCGCCGTGACCGCAATGCACAACGCCCATTTCACGTCTTCGCCCATCACTTCACATCCTTCCGCTCGAACCTGCAGAAGCGCCCACATGCGGCCAAGGTCGCTACCGCGTATCTCGCGGTCGCAGCACCCCCCCCCGCTGATGGCGCGGGCGCGCTCCCTGTACACGCCGTCCACGCGTGCCGCTGCGGCGAGCCTGGTTCTGCAGTCGGCGAGCCCGGACTCGAGCTCCCAGCTCGTCACCGATCAGATCGGGGGGGTCTGCCCCAAGGCCGCCGAGGTGCTCGAGAAGGCCGAGGCCGACGCCCTGGGCTACCTGGACTTCCCCTGCGAGCACCACGTCAGCCTGCGCACCAAGAATGTGCAGGAGCGCACCGACCGCGAGCTCAAGCGCCGCAGCCGCGTCATACAGGTGTTCCCGAGCAGGAAGTAGCCCATCAGGATGATGGGCGCCGTGTTCGCCGAGATGGACAAGGAGTGGGTCGGCCGCCGCTGGTTCAACGACGACTCCATCGGCAGGGCCGTCGAGGGCGCCGTCGCCGAGCACGTGGCCAGGTTCATCGCGCTCGTCGTGGCCGACAGCCCGATTCCCGGCGGGAAGACGGCGTGACATACGCTAGGATGACGGCATTCTAGGCGATTCTCGGTTCCTCGGGTCGACTCCGGCTACCCTTGAGAACCGAGACCTACACCAACGATCGCGACACTACCGCACGCTTCGTGCCATCTGGATTGTTTTGGAAAAGAAAACGCCTCATGCTAGGCGCGTACAGGCTCTTCGTGTCAACGTGTATCAGCCTACCATGGAGCGGCGTTGCAGTGCGGCATGGAACGGCGTAGCAAAACTGATGCAATAATCAGCGAATAATCACAAGACCGGAATGGGGCCATGGCGACCTTCTTCAAAGGAGAAGGCCGCCATGGCAAGTCGAAATTCAACTCAGGGATTACTGAGCTCTTCGGAGAGAGTTCACATTCCGAAGACCTAAAGTATCAGTTCGTTAATGTGACCCTTGGAAACTTTCAAGAGTTGTTCAACGCGGTAGACAGATTGCTCGACGAGAGAGGCATCGTTCTGTCTGCCTAATATTATCCTATTGCTTTGTATGTAGCAGGACGGCCATCAGGCAATTATGCACGATGGCCGTCCATTCTATTAACTCCGTGCCTCAAGACGCGGCTCAATCCTGAGCTTGATTGGCTGCAAGTTGCGATACTCCTGGAGCGTACTGTTGTAAAGACTGCCATTGTAGCCTGGAGCATCGACCGTCACGACCACATAGTAACGAGTGAGCGCATCGGGATCGTTATTATTACGGAATAAGGATTGGAGCGTCAGCTTCGGGTCATACAATGAGCTTGATTTCATGCGCTGTGTCCTGCTAATGACACTGTCCCACTTCATATCGTTGGCTCGTAACTCTGACTCTTCCCAGTACTTCTTTGCAGGCTTGCTCACCGGCAAGGTTGATGAGGTGTAGCCCTGCAGTTCAAGTTCAGCTGCCTTGATACGCCCCTCCTCGGTGGCGAGATTCACCGTATGCCTATAGCTTGTACCTTTGAGCGAGTACGTGTATTTGTTGGCATGAGGAATGAGGGTATCTACTATGCAGCTTGAGGTGTATGCATCCGAATCATTGGGATTCGTTTCGCAGACTGCAACGATGGTCCAGCTGATTGTGATAAGCCCCTTCGCCGACTCGATGCCGGGGGCAAATATCGGCAGCGAGACAAGCTGCTTAGGTCTGAGCATGCCTTGATATAGCGTGGTGACGCGGTTGTCGTCACAGCTCAGACAACTCGATGGATCATCTGGGGCAATGCCGAAACCGTACTCTTCTCGAACAAAGCTATCACTGTGCTTCGAATTGTGGAGGACCAGAGCCCGGGCGAGATGCTGTGAGATATCCTCGCTTCGCGACATCATTCTGCCAAGCTTGTGGACGAGTAAAGGAGATGCAAAGCTGGTACCCGCGCTTGCGCCTAAAGCATTTCCGCTTGAGGCAACCACCACGAATGGCTTGTTGATGTCCCCTCCATACTCAAGGAGGTCGGGCTTGATTTTGGCACCCTCTCTTCCCGGACCAACACAGCTATACGGAGCGCGTGCCTTCGTACCATCAGGCAATATACAAAACGCGCCAACTCCGATGCCGTTGACCAGATCCGCTGGTGACTGCACACGATTATCTGGGCTTGGCAAATCGCCGTCATTGCCGGCCGCAATGCAAAAGAGGGGCGGCTCGGCATCGCGGTTGTACGACAGCACATCAAGCGCATAAGTGAAGCGGCTGATGTCATCGTCGAGAATGGGGCCAGCGGGGCCAAATGAGAGATTATACAGTTGGATGTCAGGATTATGCCCGACTACGTACTCGATAGCGTCGATCGATTCGTAGAGGTCAATGTCGATGGGATCGCTCGGTGGCAGCACTCGAAAGCTCTCAACCTTCACCTCGGGCGCAGGAAGGACGTCACTAGCTCCCTTACCAGAAAGCTCGCCATGCAGCACGGCTCCGCATACACCCGTTCCATGGTCGATGCCGTCTTGGTCGGGCAGCGATGCAACGGCATCATGCGCATTGACATAGCCGGAGAGGAGCGGGACATTGGGATTGCATCCACCATCGAAGACGCCGACGGTCACAGGTGGGACATTCTGGGCCGCAGCAACCTGCGGTGCTGGTGCGCTCATCGCGCTCCGTATCGGCTCGAAGGCGATTCTTCCCATCGGGTGAACCGTGCGCAGCGGGTTGATTCTCGCTGCTGCCATAGTAGCTTCCCTGCTCAACTGTGCGGCGATGAATGTAACGCCGTCTTTGTATGACCGTACCTCGATTTCGTCACGACCGAGTCCTGCTGCCTTGCAGAACAGGTCTACGGCATCCTCGGCGCTTTCTTGGAGCGGATGAAGCACGGCTTCGACCAGGCCCTCTTTCCATTCCGCATCGAAGCCAAGTATCTTTTCGCCCGGCTCAAGCAGGTCGAAGGAACGGATGGACATTACCTCGTTGCGCCATGCGTCCGATTCGTTTGACCCGGTGCGAAGCGCGTTTTCAAAATCGGCAAGACCCTTTGAGGTCGTGCGCAGGAAGTAGAGCTTTGCGAACTCGAACTGCTCTCCTGCATCTTCGTCATTACTGTTCTTCTGAGGTTGCACGTTACCTGTCTTGTATCTCCTGCCGCCGATGACTTGCAACTCGTCCGAAGAGGTGAGCACCGACGAGGGTGCATAGGACTTTGCTTCGAACTTGGGCTCCATACGTATACAGACCACCTTTTCCTCGAGGTAGGAATCAGGGTCGGTCTGCATCTGCCTGGACACAGCGCCGATATTAGCAAGGAGGCGGTTCCTAGCCTCTTCGTACTCGTGTGGCCGTGGCTTGGAACCTCCACCGGTTTTCTTCTGAACTGGCTGAGCATATGATTCGCCGTGAGCAAGGATTGGCAGCGGGTCGGACATGGCTTATGCCTCCTTCATGTAGCGGGAGACCGTCGAGGCGCCGACTCCGACGATCCGCGCAATGTCTCGCACGGTAAGGGCTGGGTTAATTTCTCTGAGTTTTATGCACGCCTCACTCTTCTCCTGCTTCGTTTGAGGTTTGCATTTGGAGTACAGCTCGCTCAGAGAAATGATCTCTATGCTCTCGCCCGGATTCATCACTGATTGGCGCTTAATGTGCTCGCAAAGCTTGCAAATGTCTGCGGCGCTCATGCCCGCGCTCTTCTCGACCATGAGGAAGAGCATCTCTTGCGAGAGCGTGAAGCGGTCGCTGGGCAAGTGTCTCTCGAAGAGTCGCATGCGTTCGTTCTCCTCGGGAAGCGGCACCTCTATAACTCTGTCGAAGCGCCGCCAAATCGCCCTATCCAACAACTCCGGATGATTTGTAGCTGCAAGCACGATGCTGCCCTTAGGGCATGTCTCGATTTCTTTGAGAAGAACGTTCACTAGGCGCTTCAATTCGCCGAGGTCACCCTCGTCATCACGCCGCTTCGCAATTGCGTCGAACTCGTCCAGGAAGAGCACCGCAGGCTGTGCGCGGACATAGTCGAAGACGCTCTTGATGTTTTGTCCGGATCGACCGAGATAGCTGGATATCGAAGTTGCGAGGTCGAGCGTTATGAGCGGAAGAGCGAGCTTGTATGCAAGCCAGTTGGCCGCGTATGTCTTACCCACGCCCGGAGCGCCAATGAAGAGGATACTGTTCGAGGGTTCGATCCCATCCTCGAAAAACCGCTGAATCAGACCTCTTTCCTTGAGAAAGTCGGCAAGCTCTTTTGTGGTTGCAGCATCAAGAATGGGGTCCGGTAGCTCGATTGGCTCTATGAACTCTACGAGAGAGAAGCGGGTCTCTCGGTCGATCGGTAGCGGGTTTATCTCGGCTGCACGGGTAGCCTCGCTTCTCATGTCAGATGCTGCAAGCGCCCCAGCGATCTCCGAAGCGAGATCAGGACGATCACGTCTCAGCTTGCGGGACACCGTGAGCGAGACTGACTCTACGAGTCTTCTGTCATTCTCTAAACAGGCTCTCACCAGCCTAGGTATGTAGTCTATTGCCTCCATATACCATTTCCTCTCTATTGCGGAAAATTGGAACATGCTTAGGATAGCAGATTTACAGCTGCTACCTTATAGATTGTGCTAAAGCTTTGAGCTCTTCGAAAGTGGCACAATACTAAATGTGATTTAGTTCGAGCTGACTACGCTCTTGTGACAGAGAAATACCCTGCTCCTAACATGCATTCGGGCGGGCTCCTGCCTGCGTGATTCACGAAAGTGGTTCCCATGAAGGAGGACACCGATGTGGGCAGACGACGGAGACGCAGCAGCACCCGCAAGGGTAAACAGACGAACAAGTGCAGCATGCGGTAGAAGAAGTTGCCGCCACCGACGATGGCCCCGACGAGTTCAAGGTCCTTCTCGCCAAGCAAGAGGTACGTATCAAGGAGCTTGAGGGCCAGGTGGCCGAGGCCGCCAAGACCGCAGAGGCAGCCGATGCCCTACGCGGCGTGATCGAGCAGGTGAAGGCCCGGGCGGCAGACGAGCGCGCAGAGTAGGAGCTGCGGCTGGCAGGCCGTACGCAATGTGAACTAGCGCGAGGTCGCCTTACTCGTGGAATAGGGAGGATTCAACATGGCTGACAACAGCATTGTCAGTGCCGACTGAATTTACCCACATGGGGCTACAAACAACTTGCGGAGGAAATCGGCGACCCGTCGGGCTGCGTGGCGGTAGGCATGGAGGGGACGACGTCGTATGGCGCCGGTCTATGCTCCTACCTCATGGAACGCGGCTATGACGTCTTCGAAGTACTTCGCCCCAAGAGGGAAAAGAGGCGAGTCGGAGAGGGCAAAACCGATGGCATCGACGCCGAGCACGCCGCCCGCGCGGTGGCTGCCGGAAAGGGCATAGTGCCGAAGTCCCACAACGAGTGGGTTGAGGGCCTGCGCGCCCTTACGGTGGCGAGATCCATACACGTCAACACCATGACCAGCGTATCCAACGCCATAGGCTCCCTCTTGGTGTCGGCCCCGGAGCGGGTCAGGACCAAATACCGGCCGCTCAAGGGAGCGAGCCTGTACAGGAAACTGGGGTCTTGCCGCCCGAATGCGGAAGACGACGTCGCCGGGCCGCTGCTTGCGTCCCCGAGGGCGCTCGCCAGGACCTGGCTGGAGCTCGATGAGAAAGCAGGCCAATTGGAGGGCGCCATGCATCGGCTCATCGAGGCCAATGCGCCAGCCCTCCTGCAGGTGAAGGGGTGCGGCACCGTCAACGCCGCGGAACTCGCGATCGCCGCGGGCGACAAACCGGAGCGCATCCCGAGCGAGGCAAGTTTCGCTTCGATCTGCGGCGTGTCCCCCATTCCCGCCTCCAGCGGAAAGACCGACAGGCACAGGCTCAACCGCGGCGGGAACAGGCAGGCCAATAAAGCTCTCCACATGATTGCCGTAAGCAGGATGAGCGGGGACGAGAGAACGCTCGCCTACATGGCAAAGCGCAAGTCCGACGGCAAGACGAAGCGAGAGGCCATGCGCTGCCTAAAGAGATTCATAGCCAGGGAGGTTTACTCGACGTTGCGGCACCCCATGAGGCTGAAGTACGCCCGGGGCGAGGAACTTGCGGCGATGAGAAAATCGCTCAGCCTGACCCAGCAGCAGATTGCCCGAGAGCTTAACGTGCCGAATGTAAGACTCAGCGAAATAGAAAGAGACGTATGCCCCCACGAGGAAATCAGACGCGAATACGACCGCTACCTGAATGCCAAAATGTCGGCCAGTAAAGGACTTGACAGCCCATAGGAGCGTCATTCGGGACGCTACCCTGTAAGTGACACGTCGGACTCCCTGGTGGAGTGGCGGTTGCGCGGCCCGGAGGGCATGGGCGGGTGCGCCACTCGCTCTCCAGCCAGGAACACCTCGACCGTCGACTCGGTCACCCTGATGTTGACCTCCCTTCCGACGAGCAGGTGGCTCACCGAGCAGCAGTTCCACCTGTAGGAGACACACACGACCTTGAGGCGTTCAAGAGGGGTGCCACGTGATTGTCACCAAACGTTGGGCAACGAGCTCGCGGACGTTGCGGACAAGGTGTAGACTCGCAATTTGTTTAAGAGACTAGAAGGGAAGGCCTTGTGCAACATCTCGCATTCCTCTTAGCCGGCAGTGCCGATACTCTCATTGGCGGGTTCATAGGCTTCTTTAGCAGCTTTGTAATTATGCTCATTACAAGGTGGCTTGATCGCAAGGGAAAGCTTAGAATTTACGCTAAACGCACGGTCGTTGACAATAAGAAGAGATGGGGATTTCACGAGGACGGCGGGCAATCTTTGCTTGTTGTGCCGCTCAAGCTCGAGTTCCAGAACACGACGGGACGTTCGCGGGTGGTCCGAAACGTCGATGTTGTTCCCTACAGGAACGGCAAGGAAGTCGCTAAAACTGTGCAAATCGAATACACAGAGAAAAAGCGAGCTGCGGGGGAAAAGGTTACTGAAGCGACAACTTCAGAGTATGGCGAGGAGGATGCCCATAACTCGTATTCTTTCACGCTGCCTCCCAACAGCATCGTGAACAAGAAGTGCCTTTTCTGCCTAAAGCATGAAAACGTGCCCGATTTCGACGAGCTCAGACTCGATTACTTTGACGAGCGTGACAGGCGCATATCACTGCACATCGACGAAATCGCCGGGGATTGGAAGCCGCGCGTGTTCGAGCCCGACCTCGATTGGGTGCTGCTCAAGAAGCGGTAGCAGCAAATAAAGATGGACTTGGTTTTGGAGCGCCCGAGAATTTTTCGGATGCTCCATTGTTTGACGGCGGGCTTCATGAAGTGGCCCCGTGTGGGGGCGACAGCGTTTACGGCGCGTCCGCGCGAAGCTGTGTTGTTCTCGAAGACCCTTTAATTTGGCCACAGCGCCTGCCGCCCGGAGCCGCCACACGCAGGTGCTTGCCCGTCGAGGGTTGGGCCGCGAGCGCGGCCCGTGCTTCGTTGGCAAGGGCACGCGCCACCTCGTCTTTATCAACGGCCTCCTTGCCGACGACCAGACCCATGACGCGTTGCAGGAACGCGACCTGGGCTCCCGCTATGAACCCGTATTCGCCGGCATTGGCCCCCACGATCACGAAGTCGCGCGTCACAGCGTCGAAGCTTTTCACGAGGATGCGGCGCGCGAGGAGACGGTCAGCACGTCGTAGTAGGAGTCCCCCGAAAGCGCGGCCCTCGCCATAATCACGAAGCGCTCAGTCGCAATTCTGTTGATCGGCTTCTCGGGGTGCTTCTTGATGCGGTCGCTGGAGAAGTAGCCCAGGGGGATGTCGCTAACGGGCCCGTCGCTGTTGGCGAACGCGGCCACATTGACCGTCTTGCGCCTGAAGAGGGTCTCGAGGGCCTTGGTGAGGAGCTCGGCGATGGCAAGCATGGCGCGGCCTCCCTACGGACGACGGAGATTGAATTGGGGTTTTGATGCCCGGCTATGATAGCGCTGCCCTCCCGTTCCGAGTGTCAGCTTTCGATGCCCAGACGGCCATATTTCGCGAGCATAACATGCCAAAATAATCATTGACATATACATTTTGATAAATACTATTGCGCCAACGACCGGTAAGGCACCCGCTGTCATGGAAAGTGGCGTCGCGACGAACGAATGATATGCACAACGCCTCCATGGCTTGCCCTAAACAAGAAAGGCCCCCAGCCACCGTGAACTGCGCCCCAATTCTTGGACGGGCTAATAAGCGGCCTACGCCGCACAT
>NZ_QRVE01000017.1 GCF_003462685.1 Collinsella sp. AF23-4AC
TACTGCGACCCCCGGCAGAGCCAGCAGAAGGGCGCGTGCGAGAAGAACCACGTGGAGATCAGGAAGCTGCTGCCCAAGGGCGCCGGGGCCAGGTTCGACCGGCTGACGGCGGAGGACTGCGCGCTGCTCATGTCGCAGGTGAACTCCGAGCCGAGGGGCGCGCTCGGTTTCCTGACGCCGGCGCGCGTGCTGCGGATGGCCCTCGGGGAGGACGCCTCCGCCCTCATGGACGCGTTGGGGATAGAGGAGCTGGCGCCCGGCGAGCTCGACCTCACGCCCGGCTGCATCGACAGGGCAAGGGCCGCGAGGGGCGAGGGGCCGCTGGCGGGGTAGGCGGCGGGCCGGGACATGGGCCGGAGGGCCCGTTGCGCTGAGGCCGGAACGGCTGCGCGGCGGGCTGGCGGAGCATGCGGCGGCGGCATGGGGGCCCCGGCCTCCACAGCCTCTCCACCTGCGGAAACGAGGCGACGGCCAGGCGCCGGGAGCTATTCCCGCGTTGCGCTAGCTGCGGAAACGCGGGACCCGTTCAGGCTGTTGCGTTGAGATTGAAAATCAACCTGTCACTGCACCTCCCTTGATTGGCAACTTCATCCGAACACTTCCCACATTCATCCGCACATGTGCGGGTGAATGTGGGAATCCGATACCCTGAGGGCCGGACCGGCCGGCCCCGGGAGATCGGAGGACGGCATGTCCGGAAAGAGGAAGAAGGGCGTCGGGAAGGCGGCCCCGAGGGCCTACGGCAGGCTCACCAGGCACGAGCGGAACACGGTCCAGAGGATGCTGGAGCGAGGGGCCTCGTGCAGGCAGATCGCGAGGGAGCTGGGCAGGTCGCCCTCGACGGTGAGCGCCGAGGTGGCGTCGCACAGGTTCGTGACCGCGCCGAGGGAGAGGCGCGGCGAGCGCGTGGACGCCTCCGCCGACCTGTCCGCGGCATGCCCGCGCCTGGCCGCGTGGCCGCGATGCTGCAACGGGTGCGGGCGGTACCGCGCGATCGGCTGCAAGCGCCGCCCGCACGTCTTCTACGAGGCCCGCGCCGCGCAGCTGTGCGCGGACTCGGTCCTCGTCTCGTCGAGGCGCGGGATAGACGCCGACGAGCCCGCCGCGGCCGCGGCGCTCGCCCTCATCCGCGACGGCCTGGGCCGTGGGCTGTCGCCCGAGCAGCTGTCCGCCCGCAACGGCGGGCCCGTGGACCTGTCGCCCTCGACGATCTACCGCTGGGTCGCGGCGGGCTACGACGGCATGACCAACATGGAGCTCAGGCGCAAGGTCGGCTACAGGCCCAGGTCGCACCGGGCCCCGAAGAGGGCGACGCCGCACTCGCCCCGCAGGTCGCACGCCGCGTTCCTCGGCCTGGGCGAGGACGCGTGCGCCGCCGCCTGGGAGATGGACACCGTCGAGGGCTCGCGGGAGGACAGCGCCTGCCTGCTCACGCTGCTGCACCGCCCCAGCAGGCTGCAGCTCGCGCTGCCGCTCGCGGCGAAGGACGCCGAGAGCGTGGCGGCGGCGCTCGGGGGCGTGCGCTCGGTGCTGGGCGCCGGCGGGACGCGCCGCGTGTTCCGCGCCGTCCTCACCGACAACGGCGCCGAGTTCTCCGACGAGGGCGCGATCGCCGCGCTGATCGGCGAGGGGCCGGGCGAGACGAGGCTGTTCTACTGCGACCCCCGGCGCAGCGACCAGAAGGGCGCCTGCGAGCGCAACCACGTCGAGATCAGGAAGCTGCTGCCCAAGGGCCGCGGCCTCAGGTTCGACCGGCTGGCCCCGGCCGACCTTGCGCTGGCGATGTCGCACGTGAACTCCGAGCCCCGCGGCGCGCTCGGCTTCGCGACGCCCGCCCGCACCTTCCGGGCGATGCTCGGCGACGACGCGGCGGCGCTGCTGGAGGCGTACGGCATCGAGGACGTGCCCGTCGACGGGCTCGACCTGACGCCGGGGCTCATCGCGCGGGCGCGCGCAGAGAGGGGCGATGCCCCGCTGTCCTAGCCTGAAAGGGAAAAACGGAATAGACTGACCGACCGTTCGGCTGGGTCTGGGAGGAGGTGCCGGGCGGCGGGCGGAGCATGGCCACCGGACCCATCGAAACACATCTCCACCGTTCCTTCAACTGGGAAAATGCCGACCCGGGGGCCCGAATGGGACCTCGGGGGCGTTCGGCTAGCTGCGGGAACGGCCTATTCGCTCAATGTGTTCGGCTGAGATCGGAAATCAACCAAGACGTGCGACCTATATAACATATCGACAAAAAAGACTGCCGGCGCGGGGCGGCGCCGACGGTTGCGAGAGAATATCGATTGTTGGCTGTTAAGCAGCGACGGCCTCGTAGACCGTGGCGCCCGAGAAGCTGTCGTGCAGGCTCTTGCCGCAGATCCAAGGCAGCTCGACGACCTCGCAGACCGTATTGACCAGCTCGGAGCAGTCAGTAAAATGGCCCTTATCGTTGAGGGCCTCGCAATCCTGAACACGCCAATAGCCATCGGTGTGCGTAATGTAGTACTCGTGATCGTTGATCGACACGAAAGCGCGCGTCTTGGAACGCAACAGCTTCAGAAATCCTTCGAAGTCGGTCTCGACGACATCTCCAGCCTGGAACATGATGTTACCTCCTGGCCCGGCGCCACCATGGCGCGTTGATAAACGTTGGTACTCCTTTAGTAAAACCTTTATCAGGGCTTATGCGCGCATCATTTAGGCAAATGGTAAAAACCGCAGGGTAGACGGGATAAAACGTTTAATCATCCCACCGGTTTGTCACATTCTGGCTGAAGTTTTATGCAAACCAACTTTTCCACCTGGTAGCTTGCATTTTTTGGGGCCGACGGCGCGATTACGGTTTTGGTTCGGCGGGTAAGAACGAGGCATCGCAACCAACGTCAGGAGGACACATGGAGACCATCGAGGCGCTCATCCACCGCCGCAGCTGCCGCAAATACAGCGATCGCCCTGTCGAGGCCGAGAAGCTCGCACGCATTCTCGAAGCCGGCCAGTATGCGCCGAGCGGCATGGGGCGCCAGCCGGTCACGTTCGTCGCCGTCACCGATCCCGCAACCGTCGAGCGCCTCTCGCAGCTCAACGTCCAAGTTATGGGTAGCGAGGGAGATCCCTTCTACGGCGCCAAGACCGTTGTGGTAGTGCTCGTCGACCGCAGCGTGCCCACGCACCTGGAAGACGGCTCGCTCGCCATGGGCAACCTGCTCAACGCAGCCTATGCGCTGGGCGTCGATTCGTGTTGGATCCACCGCGCACACGAGGTCTTTGACTCACCCGAAGGATTGGAACTGCTGGACAAGTGGGGTCTGCCCGCCGACGGAAGCCTGCGCGGTGTGGGCAACTGCATTCTGGGCTATGCCGAAGACATGCTTCCCCAGGCCAAACCCCGCCGCGACAACATCGTGTACGTCAGGTAATTAGTTCCGCCGCTCTAACGAACGGCGGCCCCGCTGACGCTGCGCGAGCCGCATTCACGCCAATCTGACGTTCAATTTCGAGGGCGCGACCAAAAGGTTAGCGCCCTCTCATTTCACGTCACCTTGGCGCAAATGCGGCTCGCTCGCTGTTGGTGACTGACATCGGGTGCGCCACTGGTGACATCTGGCACTTGGGCAGCTAAAAGGCCCCGTCCCAAATTTGCTGCTCTACTCGCAACTTATCTTGCCGATGGAGTTGTCGTCGTTTCGTTCGCGTGGGTCGTTTCGGCGCTGTCGCCCTGTTCGTCCTCGTCCTTTTGCGCGTCGGCGATGGTGGAGGCCGCCGCAACGATACCACGCTGAGGCGCCACGCCCGTCTGGGCCTGAGCGCCCTCGATAAGCTCCGTGCCGGCATGCGCGAGCTCAGCAGACCCGAACATCGCACTCAGGTCGGCCCCGCCGCCGGCGTAACCAAGCGCCGCGAGCGCGATGACAACCACCGCAACAACGACCGCGATCGGAACATAGCGATGCCAGCCTGCGGGATTGAGGCCGCTACGGCGAGCAGCGCCACGGCTAATGAAGCCGAGCGTTCCATCGTGCTTGAGCTTTGACCCCACCACACGCTTACGGCCCCACAGCGACGATTCGGCCTGCATGGCCAAGCGAGCGCTTGCCGAAGGATAGCCATATCTAGTGCGTTTGAACGAGCCGTCGAAGCCTGAGGCGCTTTTGCCCCACGTCCGCGAAGTCGTGCGACGGTTGACCGGCGCCGTGGGCTTTCGAGCCCGATTTGGTTTTGAAGTCTCCGTCATACACCCCCGCACGCCGTAACGCAATCGAAACATTACCGCTTTGGACTGTAGCACACGCGCTGCATGCGGTCACGAGCGCCTCGCTCAGCGGTCGTCGTCCTTCAGCAAGCGCCACAGGGTCGTGCGGCTTATTCCCAGCACCTCGGCAGCGCGGGTCCGGTTGCCCTGAAGGTAGCCTACGACCAGCCGCGCGATGTCGCGTTCGGTATCGGTCAGTGGACGCAGGATATACAGGTCGCTGTCGAGCGTCGGAGTGCCAAAGGTTGCGGTTTTGATGACGTCCTCCTGGGCGAGCACCTCCTCCGCCACCGCGCGCTCCGCCACACCCGACCCTACTAATATATAGAGTCGTTCCGAGACCTCGCGAAGCTGCAGATAGTTGCGTGGCCAGCGATAACAGTTGAGCGTCGAGGCGGCCTCCTCGGACATACTCGGAGCGGCAGTTCCAAAGACATCTGACAGATACGACAAATACTGCGCAACCTTTTTCGATGCGCCACCCTGCTCGGCAATCGCAGGCGCCACACTTACTGCGCACGCCAAGCGCTCGGTTACAAAAGCGGCCTGATCGCTTTCGCCACCGCCTGGCATATCGTTTGCCGTCAGAACCACGTGGCAACGCGCGGCCAGCGCCGTGTCGGTCATCGTAGAGACAAGCTCGCGCAGACGCTGCGGCGAAAGTGCATGCCAGCCGCCAATACAAAGGGTCAGCCTTGCCTGGAACAGCGGCGATTCCGAGCTTTTGAGCAGATGGCGCCAGCCGCGATCCGTGAGTTCGTCAAGCGCCACGGACACAAAGGGTTCGTCGGCATAAGGCCCATCCAGATAGAGGCGTTTTGCAATCTCTGCCTGGCCAGCACCCAGCTCGCCCTCCAGCATGAGGGGCACACCGCGGGCATAGCTTTCGCAGACGGGGGCAGCGACCGCAGCGGCACCCTCGACAATGCCGTACGCGCTTGCCTCGTAGCGCGCCTCGACCTCATCTGCGTTAAGCCACTCAATGCCCGCGTGTGCCGCCACACCGCGCACCTCGCGGATCACGACCACCCAAAGCGCGCCGTCTTCCTTGGCGACCGGACGCACCGTGAGGCTCAAGCGCCCTCCCGCATGCCCCATCACCAGGCGCGTGCCGTTGCCCACGCGCCCCAGGCGCTCGGCGACAAATGCCGCGACATCTTGCTCGAGCGCGACATCATCCATGGTCGAAATCGCCACGTGTCCATGCCCATCGATTGCCAACGCCGAGGCCCCGGCAGCAGCCAAGGCCTCGATCAAGATTTGTAGCTTGGCGTCACTGTTCATATTGCGTCCCGTCCTCGACGCCACGCCGCCACCGACGGCCGCGCGGGCGAGTGTTTCAAAATTGAACGATATTGCTCACCAAACACTATAGGGCAGAGGCCGCCGTCCTGCGAGTATATGAGTTGCCCCGCATCGCCATCCTGGCGGGGCGATAAGAGCTCTTCGGGACCTATAAACCTGCGGACAAGCCATACCCGCAAGAGCTCCTATCGCTCCACCGCAGGCATGCGCTCACCAGCATGCAGCACGCAAATAAGCTACTTCTCTACCAGATTCCCAGCACGTGCTGCATTCCCAAACTCATGCACGCAATGCCAATCCAGCAGCAAAAGCCCAATGCGATGGGCTTACCGCCCTTTTTGACCAGCTCGACGATATCGGTATTAAAGCCAATAGCCGCCATGGCCATCACGATAAAGAACTTCGAAAGCTCCTTGATGGGCGCCGTAATGGACGCGGGAAGCTGAAGCACCGTGGTGATTACGCTCGCCAGCACAAAGAACAGCACAAACATGGGAAACGCGCGTTTAAGCGAGAACGTGCTTTTGGCGTCGCCGCCGGCCTTGCGCGCCAGATGCATCTGCCAGCATGCGAGAACCAACGTAATGGGAATAATGGCCAGCGTCCTGGTGAGCTTGACCACCGTGGCGCTCTCGAGCACATTGGCACCGGGATGCATGCTGTCCCAAGCGCTCGCCGCAGCCGTTACGGACGAAGTGTCGTTGATGGCGGTGCCGGCAAACAGACCAAAGCCCTCGTTGGTCAGCCCGAGCATGCCGCCGAGCGTCGGAAACACGAGCGCCGCGATAACGTTAAACAGGAAGATGACCGAAATAGCCTGGGCAATCTCACGATCGTCGGCATCGATGACGGGCGCGGTCGCGGCGATGGCAGAACCGCCGCAAATCGACGAACCCACACCCACAAGCGTCGCGATCTTGCCCGGCACGTTCATGACGCGGCAGAGCACGAAGGCGATGACAAGCGAGGTCGAGATCGTCGCCACGATAATCGGCAGCGACTGAGCGCCTTTGGACAGAATCTGCGAGAGGTTCATGCCAAAACCAAGCAGGATTACCGCGTACTGCAAGACTTTTTTAGACGTATAGGTGACACCGGCGGCGAGCTGTTCGCGACGATTCTTGGGAAAGACGAGCGCCAGGACCATGCCAAAGAGGATGGCAAACACTGGCCCGCCGACCACCTCAATCTGTTTGCCGAGCAACATCGCGGGGATGGCGACGATCAGGCAGAACAAGACGCCCTTCCAGCGCTCGCGTACGATATTCGCCAGTTGCATATGGGATTCCTTCTTTCTATTTCACGTTTGCGACGGCTTATGATACGGCAATTTGAACACAACTCCGCACAAACACAGACCAAGATGCCGCAATAGTTCTCGGGCAACAGTCGAATTACCCACCGTGGAGAGCTGATTCGCGTCATAATTAACAGCTGACATATCAGTGTGATAGAACGGTTGCGAGGCACTATGGAAGAATCGATGCACGTCGGCGAGCAGGAAACGAGCCTACAGGACCAGTCCTACCACACCATTCGACGCAAAATCGTCTACCTGGACTACAAGCCGGGCGAAAAGCTGGGCGTCAAGCAGCTTTGCGACGACCTTGATATGGGGCGAACCCCTGTGCGCGAGGCGCTGGTGCGTCTGGCGCAAGAGGGCCTGGTGCGCACCGTGCCCCAAAGCGGCACCTATGTCTCGCCCATCAACCTCACTCTTGCCGAGAGCGCCTGCTACATTCGCGAGCACTTGGAAAAGCAGGTGATTGTGGAGTGCTGCGCCCGTGCCACCTCGGCAGGCATCGAGCAGCTCGACCGAGCCATCGCGCTGCAGGAAAAGACCATGACCGAAGAGGATCGCATCGGCTTCTTTTTAAGCGACAACCTCATGCACCGCATGATCTTTAGCATCGCATGCCGTAGCACCGTGTGGTCGTGGCTCGAAGAGACCAATGCCGACCTGGAGCGCTTCCGCTGGCTGCGCGCCGCCACGCAGGTTCTCGACAATCAGGACATCGTGAACGAGCACAAGCAGATTCGCCGCGCTATCGCCGGTCGCGACCCCATCGAAGCGAGCTTTTTGGTCAGCAAGCACCTGCACATGATGTTCCGCAACCAAACCGAGGTTCTGGACCAGTTCCCCGAGTACTTCGAGACCAGTAAGCTCCGCTAACCTGCCAAAACCACCACAAAGGGGACAGGCACCTTTGTGCTGGTTTCTCCGTACAAAAAGGCCCGGCTCCGTCTGATGACGCGGAGCCGGGCCTTGGTCGTTAGAACGGCGGAACCAACTACTCGACAGTAACGCTTTTCGCCAGGTTACGAGGTTGGTCAACGTCGCAACCGCGCAGGATGGCGACCTCGCGGGCGAGCAGCTGCAGCGGGACGCTCGCGGTGATGGGGCTGAACACGTCGCGGACGGCCGGCACGCGGATGATGCAATCGGCAATCTTGTTGATCTCCTCGTCACCCTCGGTGGCAACGACGATGACCTTGGCGCCACGCGCCTTGCACTCCATGAGGTTCGACACGGTCTTGTCGTAGGTGGCACTCTTGGTGGCCACAGCGATGACAGGGAAGCCCGGGTCGATCAGGGCAATGGGGCCGTGCTTCATCTCGCCAGCGGCGTAGGCCTCGGCATGCAGGTAGCTGACCTCCTTGAGCTTGAGTGCGCCCTCGTAGGAAATAGCGGCACCCATGCCACGGCCCACGAACAGCGCCGACTGCGCGTCCTTGCACAGCAGGGCGGCCTCATGAACGGCCTCGGTCTGGGTATCCAAAATCCACTGGATCTGCTCGGCCGTATCGGAAAGCTCGCGGAACAGCATGCGCGCCTGCTTGGTGGTCAGACGGTACTTAACCTGCGCCAGCAGCAGAGCCAGCAGCGTAAGGCTCACGACCTGACCGATAAAGCTCTTGGTCGAGGCGACCGCGATCTCCTTGTTGGCCTTGGTGTAGATGACGCCGTCGCTCTCACGCGCCACCGGGCTGCCCACCACGTTGGTGATGCCGAAGACCTTGGCGCCCTTGATGCGCGCGTCGCGAATGGCGGCAAGGGTATCGGCCGTCTCGCCCGACTGGGACACGGCGACGACGAGCGTCGTCGGTGTGATGATGGGGTTGCGGTAGCGGAACTCGCTGGCAGCCTCGACCTCGGTGGGAATGCGAGCCCAGCCCTCAATAAGGTTCTTGGCGATGAGTCCGGCGTGATAGCTGGTGCCGCAGGCGATCACGTAGACACGATCGATGTCGTTGAGCTCCTCGAGGGACAGGCCCAGCTCGTCGATGTCGAGCTCGCCGGCCGGCGTCATACGACCGACCAGCGTGTCGCGCACGACGCGCGGCTGCTCGTGGATTTCCTTGAGCATAAAGTCGGGATAACCGCCCTTTTCTGCCATGTCCAGGTCCCAGTCGATGTGGGTGACCTTGGGCTCGATAACGTTGCCGGCCTCGTCGGTGTACTCGACGCCTGCGGGCGTGAGCTTGGCAAACTGACCGTCCTCGAGCACCACGACATCGCGGGTGGCGTCGATGAGCGCGATGACATCGGAGGCGACATAGGCGCCGGTCTCGCCCGCGCCGACCACGATCGGGGAATCCTTGCGGGCCACGGCGATCACGCCGGGCTCGTCAGCGCACACGGCGGCCAGACCATAGGCACCGACCACGTGGGTGCACGCCTCGCGCACGGAGGCCATCAGGTCGTGCGTCTCGGCATAAGCCTCTTCGATCAGATGCGCGAAGACCTCGGTATCCGTCTCGCTCTTAAAGTGATGGCCGCGGCCCTCCAGCTCCTCGCGCAGCTCGGCGAAGTTCTCGATGATGCCGTTGTGGACGATGGCGATGCGACCGTCGCAGCTGGTGTGGGGATGGGCGTTAACGACGGAGGGCTTGCCGTGGGTGGCCCAACGGGTGTGACCGATACCGCAGGTAGCGTCGCTGTCGATGTTGGAAAGCTCGCTCTCCAGGCCCGCAACCTTGCCCACGCGGCGGATGACGTCGAGGTGCGCCGCGGCACCCTCGCCCACCTCGAGCGCGACGCCTGAGGAGTCATAGCCGCGATACTCCATACGCTTGAGGCCCGTGACCAGGATGTTCTTTGCAATATCAGAGCCGGTGTAGCCGACGATTCCGCACATAGGATAAATCCCTTCGTTCGCGTGACTGCAAGACGTCCACGCACAGGGGGCGCTGAGACGTATAACGTTCGAGTATTGTACTCACGCAAGCGCAAGCTGATATACCAGAAGTGGTATCTCAACTTAGATACCACCCGATGCACACATGCCCAGCCGGTCCAAACCACCACAATGGGGACAGGCACCTTCGTGGTGGTCGCGTTGGCAACAGCGTTTCCCCAGATAAAACCTGCCAAAATAAACCTGTCCCTTTTTGGTAGGTTTGGGATGCTACAATCTGGCTTGTACTTGAAACGCATCAAAGGGGCCGCTATGGCAAAGGTAAAAATCAGCGACGTCGCGCGCGAGGCCGGGGTTTCGCTGGGCACGGTTTCCAACGCGCTCAACCACCCCGAAAAGCTGCGCCCCGAGACCCTCAAGCTCATCAACGAGACCATCAATCGCCTTGGCTACCTGCCCAACCAAAGCGCTCGTCAGCTCGCGGGCGGCGCCACCAAGTCTTTTGGCCTGGTGCTCCCCCGTCTCGATCACGGCTTTTCGCTCCAAATCGCCAGCGGCGCCCACAACGAGGCCCGTAAGCACGGCTACGACCTGCTCATCGCCAACGCCGATAACGACGATATTCTCGAGGACCATTACCTGCGTTACTTTATGGGCACGCAGATGTCCGGCGTCATGGTTCAGCCCATGGCATCCCCCGATTGGCACCCCGCCATGGCCAAGATGCCCGTGCCGATCGTCCACCTGGATATCCACTGTTCCGAGCCCGGTTACTACGTGGCCGCCGACAACGAGGCACAGGGGCGCATTATCGCCGAGCTCGCCATCGCCCGCGGCGCACGCCATATTGTCGTTGTGGGTCGAGCAGCATTCATGCAGCTCACTCTGCGCGTCCTTGGCATCCACAAGGCACTTGCCCTGCATCCCGATATCAAAATTGAGGTCATCGACGCCGGTGAATGGAATACCGCAGCCGACGGCTACAGTATCGGTGCCCAGATTGCCGAGCGCCCTGCTGACGAGCGCCCCGATTTTGTCATCGGCCTGACCGACGTATTGGCCTCGGGCGTTATCTCGGCGCTGGTCGACAAGGGCATTTCCGTCCCCGGCCAGATTCTTGTTGCCGGCTGCGATGGCAACCCGCTTGCCTGGAGCGGATCGGTCCCCCTCACCACGGTAGCACCACCGGGCTACGAGATCGGCCGCAAGGGCGTGCAGCTGCTCATGGAACAAATCGAGGATAAACCTGCCGCCAAGACCAAACGAGTCCGCATCGGCTCCGCCGCGCGCACCGTCACCACGGTCACGGCCACCGAGGACATTAACCGTCAGGAGCTCGTGCGCCCCTTCTTGCTCGAACGTATGAGCACCCAAAAGGCCGAGCAGCACCCGACGGGCCCATCCGCGGCCCCAATAACCGACATCAACCTGGGCGCCTACCTGTAACAAAAAACGCCGCAACGGGAACAGCCCCGCTGCGGCGTTTTTGCTGGCCCCACGGGCCTTCCCCATTTAGCCGGACCTGCGGCTACGGATATTTATGGAATGTAATCCATTTTTCATTAGCTTTTTTGTTAAAATAGACTCAATTCCATATTTTTAGATATTTCCTATAAGTATTGATTTTGCTCCAGTTTTTTCTCGCCAAGAAAGGGGTTTCATGAATCTGATTGATCGCAAACAGTACCTCGACTGGCTCATTTCGTGGAAAGACTCACACGTCATCAAGGTCGTTTCGGGCGTGCGAAGGTCCGGCAAATCAAAGCTATTCGAAATCTACCGCAGCTACCTGCGCGATCATGGAATCACAGGCGACCAGGTTATATCCCTCAACTTTGAAGACCTGGAGTTCGAGTCGCTTACGTCGTATAGAGCACTCTACGACTACATTTCCGCCAGACTCGTCCCCGATAAGATGAACTACGTTTTTCTAGACGAGATACAGCACGTCGAGCATTTCGAAAAAGCCGTCGACAGTCTTTTTATCAAGGACAATGTCGACCTCTACATAACCGGTTCCAACGCTTATCTGCTCTCGAGCGAGCTGGCAACTTTGCTCTCCGGCCGCTACGTAGAGCTCAAGATGCTGCCCCTATCCTTTAAAGAGTTTTGCTCGGCAAAAACCAATGACGGAAAGGCTCCCGCGCAGTTGTTTGACGAGTACATCACTCGGGGCTCTTTTCCCTTTATCGCCGAGACGGGTATTCAGGGACCCCAGGCGCGCGATTATCTTATGAGCCTCTACGATACCATCGTCATACGCGACGTTATCGAACGCCTGAAGGTCTCGGACGTCCCGACCCTGCGCGATATCACCAAGTTCCTACTCCATAGCATTGGAAACCGGATCTCGATTAAAAAAATCTCCGACACGCTCTCGTCCAACGGCAGCAAAACCGACCAGAAAACCGTAGCCAAATACCTCAAAGGCTTAACAGACAGCCTTGTGCTGTACTTTGCTCCGCGCTATAACGTGCGCGGTCGGCAGCTTCTTTCAACAAACGGCAAATACTACGCCGTTGACCTTGGACTTAGAGGTGCTCTCGTCAAAACCCAAAGCAGCGATATCGGTCATATCCTCGAAAATGTTGTTTATCTCGAGCTCCTACGCCGTGGATACGACGTCTACGTGGGCGATATCGACGGCGGGGAAATCGATTTTGTTGCCCTAAAGTCAGACGAGACAGCCTATTTTCAGGTTTCAGCCACAACGCTCGACGAAACTACCCTCAATCGAGAGTTGGCCCCCTTTAAGAAAGTCCGAGACAACTACCCCAAGACGCTTCTTACGCTCGACACGCTGTTTGCGGACGCGAACTACGAAGGAGTCCGCAAGCGCAACGTGATCGACTGGCTCCTGGAGTAACTTGTAACGTCATAACCCTCCGCCAGCTCCTTACCAAGGCCGCAGCCCCAGTCGCTTAAAGCACAATGCCCCTCTTATCGGCCAAAACAGCAATCTTGGCGTGATAAGAGGGGCTGACTGCGTCAGCGCCTTCACGCAGGCGCCGTTGCCGCCACCGTCCTGCGAGATCGGGCGCGGGGCATGGCGACTCGCGTGCAAACGCTAGCGCACGGCCTTGACCGCCGCCGGCAGATCGAACAGCGTATCGAGCACGGCCTCGCAGCCATCCACCACGTCCTGCGGCAACGGCACGATGTCGGGAACGGCAAACACATGGCAGCCGGCCGTGATGCCCGAGACGCAGCCGTTGCGGGAATCCTCGACCACGGCACACTCCTCGGGCGCAAAGCCCGCTCGCTCGCAGGCGAGCAGGTACATCTCAGGGTCGGGCTTGCCGTGTACGACGTCCTCGCCGCAGGTCACCGTCTCAAACTTGTCAAAGAGGCCGACCGTCTTAAGGTTGCGCTCGGCGGTAACATGGCGCGACGACGTCGCGAGGCCCACGTGATAGCCCGCAGCCAGCAGTTCGTCCAGGCACTCGGCGGCGCCGGCCTTAAGCTCCAGATCGGTCTTGACCATCTCGTCGCGAATCTCCCTATGGCGACGATAGATTGCCTCAGCGGTTTCGCGGCTGCCGTAATGCCCATCAAGGATCTCCATGACATCGGGCAGCGTGCGACCGATAAACTGATGGATCAGCGCATCATCAATCGCGAATCCCAGCTCGGCCGCTCCCGCCTTCCACGCCTTGATACCCAAACGCTCGGTATCGACCAGCGTTCCGTCCATATCAAAAATAACAGCCTTGATCATATCGGTCCCCCATCGCTTCGCGCTGCTGTACTCCCGCAACTTTACCGCACTTGTAAACTTGTATATAACGTATATAGCATATTGCACTTTCGTTACATAGATAGAAGTCTTATGACAAGTGGCTCGGTAGGATTATAGTTTTCGACCGAGTACTCAACGGCAAGGATCGATTCATGCTTTCAGACACCACCGCACCTGCAGAGGGGCTTCAGGACAAACTCGTAGCGCTCGAGCAGCTGCTTTTGGCATACGGACGCGTCGCCATCGGCTTTTCCGGTGGCGTCGACAGCAGCTTTTTGGCCGCGGTCTGCGCCCGCATCATGCCCGCCAGCACGCTTCTCGTTCACCTCACCACGCCGCTCATCGGCACGCCCGAGCAGGCTTCGTTTGAGCGGTCCGTTGACGGGCAGGCCAATGAAGGGCCGCATTTTAAGCTCCCCGTGCTCAATCTTTCGGTCGATCAGCTGCGGCTCCCCCAAGTAGCCTGCAACGATGCCGACCGCTGCTACCACTGCAAGCGCGCCGGCTTTACCGCCATCGTCAACCACGCCAAGTCGCTGGGCTTTCCCACCGTCATCGACGGCAGCAACGCAAGCGACCGCGGCGACTACCGCCCCGGCATGCGCGCCGCCCAGGAGCTCGGCGTGCGCTCGCCCCTCATGGAGGTCGGCTTTACCAAGGACGAAGAGCGCGAGCTGCTGCGCGCCTGGGACTATCCCGTTTGGAACCTGCCGGCAGGAGCCTGCCTGGCCACGCGTGTCCCCACGGGCGAGGAGCTCACGCGCGAGAAGGTCGATGTAATCCGCGCCTGTGAGGACTACCTGCACGACCTTGGCCTGGACCAGGTCCGCGCACGCCTCGTCGGCGGCTGCATGCATATCGAGGCCGCGCCGACAGACGTTGCCAAGATTGCCGCCCTCGGCGGTGCCGCCGTCGACGACAAAGGCAAAACCCCGCTGCCCGCCGCCATCGAGTCCGCGCTGCGCGAGCTGGGCTGCGGCCATATCTCCCCCGAGGTCACCCCCTACATCCACGGCAACATGAACCAGTAGGTTGCGCCGTTTAACCTATCAAAAGAGGACAGGTTTATTTTGGCAGGTTTTATCTGGGGAAATATCGCGGAGCCACCGCCTCTCTAGTATCCATCTAACTTCGAGAGACACTAGAGAGGCGACTCGGCTGCATCTACCTCTTCCGATAGCGGCGGTTGCGGCTCGTCGATGAACCCATTACTTCAATGAGTCCTTTATCCGCCATTTTTGGCAGATGGTAACGGACGGACGAAATCTTGACCCCCGATGCAACCGCTATTTCTCGCGCCGTCATATCCATTCCGGCGCTGAGAGCCTCCAGGATCCTATCCGCCGTCGAAGCTGACGATTCTCTGCTCATATCGATAATTTCAAACGTGTCTTTGCCACATTTTGACAGGACATGTTTATCGACAAGGTCCCCGCAGATCAGGCGAATGTCATCCGAATCCCACTTCAAAGCCTCTCGTATTTTTTGAACATCGCATACGCACCCATGCTCCCGCATAAACATGAGTAATGTTTCCTCGCGATGCGTCAGTTCGGTGTCCACATGGCCCTGAATCCACATGCGGTTTTCAGCAAGCTCCGCCCCGTGCCGGGAAAGCAGCACCGTAAACGAATCGGCCTTAACGATAAATTTCGGCCTGCCAAGCGAACGAGACTCCATCTCGCGAATCATAGCCGGGATGCCAGATCCCTGACTTTCCGCAACAGCCCCCTCAGCATGCTCTAACGGCGTCGCCCCCATCAGACTCATGAGCTTTGGGTTTCGGCAGCGCGATTCCCCGTCCGCAAGATTGTCCACCGTCTTTCCGCCCCAAAGCCCGCCGGGGTTTTTGATCTCTATTCTGTCTGGGTAGATATCGACGCTCACAGCCTGCCCCACAAACATGGGCGAATACTCTCGATGGATGCAGGCATTTGCCAAGGCCTCGCGCAAAACCTCCTGGGGAACTTCCCAATCATCCCTTCTGCCAGCGCCTTGCACTATCGCCGCTTTGCGCAAGTTTCGTCCAATCGCGGCAAGGGCATCTTCGATGCAAGCCGGAATCGGGCCATCGCACAACTGGCGGTCAATAAACCGGGGTTGCCCGGGTGCAGATTTTTCCACATCGGAATGAACGGCGACATCGATCATCAGTTTGGGATAGAACTGCTGGGGGTAAATTCCCGCCGACAGAAGCCCCGCGAGCTTCACGGCACCATCCTTTGTAGTGATATTGAGTCTGACCAGCTGCTTTTCCAGCGTATCGGCCCCGCGCAAAACGCGCGGGGTCTGCAGCCGGCGATTTGCGATAATAGACCGCACGACATCTGGATCCAAATCCTCGACCGTTGCCTCCGAAACCACCGTGTCGTCTGCATCGCTCGGAAGCAACGCACTCTGCAGCTCATATAGCTCAGCGGGTGACATCTTGATATCTTTATCATCCACGCGCTTGTAGCTACCGTTCTGCACGCCGCGCGCGCCGATATAGCAAGGCTTCGCTTTAAGCTCAAGTTCAAAGATGCGCACCAGAAGCACCTGGAGCCCGTCGACCTCGCCTCGATCAAGCTCGTACCGCGGCGCATGGGTCACCACTGCCGCTGAGCCTCCGTCTCCGATACCCGAAACAAACTGATCGCGCACCCTATCGATAGCAAAGTTAGCCGAAGGAACAAATCCTTCGGCTTCGTTCAGGCCCAAAATAATGAGCCCACCCGCAGTGTTCGCAAAAGCGCTCACTGTCTCCCATACGTCTGCGCTCAATTTATTCGTGCAGGCTTTAACTTCTACCGATGCGTCATCAGTCCCTCGCCTGCGAAGGCGCTCAACGATAAGGCCAAGGGGTTCATCCAGCAGCATTGACATTCCGTCTCTCTAAAACGATAGATTTATCTCTCTAAAGTATAGTATATCTCTCTAACTTTAGAGAGATAAGCACCTTATTTTAGAGAGACATTTAGAGAGATGTACCGAATTCACTGTTAGATTGCCCAATGTTATCTCTTTAACTGACTTTCTCTTTATAGAGACATTTAGAGAGACGAGCGCGACCTCTCTAATCATGGGTTCTTCTCTTTAAAGTGCACACATCCTAACCGTGCCCTAAGTTGCGGTGAAATAGCTCACGATTAACCTACCAAAAAGGGACAGGCTTATTTTGGCAGGTTTTATCTGGGGAAACGCCGACTGATTCCATGTACACAACCGCCGCAGCTCCATATGAGGCAAATGAATCAGTAACGTCTATCCCAAATCTTGAGTATTTGTTCGACAGAACGGCCCCTGCCGGCTCCTGCTAGACTGGTAGATTCCCAACCGTCCATCCAGGAGCCGCAATGTCGCGCAAGTCCGCCTACAAGCAAGTACTTTCCATCGGCACCGCCGTGGTGCTGGGGTTTGCGTTGTTCACAGGGTCGCTCGACGGAGCGCCCAAGTTGTTGTCGCCGCAAAGCGATGAGCAGGCGACGGCTCTGGCCGAAAAACAAAACGAGAGTCCCAGCCGCACCGACGACGAGGCAGACCTGGTTGCCCGGCTCGAATCGGGAACAGCAAGCTCCGAGGACTCCGGCGATGGCTCCGAATCCACCGCGACCAACACCAACGGCAACGTTGCCTCCGCGGACAGTGCCGCCACCCCCATCGACGAAGTGGAAAACCCAGATCTCAACCGCGCCCGCGGCGTATATCTCAGCAGCATTCCAGACTACGCCGGCAATCCCTACGTCGCCCTTCGCGCCGACAGCACGCACCCGCTCGGCATGCCGTCATTCACACTCGATGAATACGAACGCGCTGCAGAAGAGGGCTGCTTTAAGAAATTCTCCAAGCTCGACAGTATGGGCCGCACTCGCAAAGCGCTCGCCTGCGTGGGCCCCGAATCGCTCGGTCAAGGCAAGCGCGGCGATATCTCGCGCATCCATCCCGCCGGATGGCATCAGCAGCGCTACGACTTTATTCCGGGCCAGAGCCTCTACAACCGCTGCCACCTCATCGCCTGGTCGCTCTGCGGCGAAAACGCCAATCGCAAGGATCTCCTCACCGGCACGCGCTATCTCAACGAGACGGGCATGCTACCGTTTGAGGAGCAGATTCTCGACTACATCCGCGAAACGGGCAACCACGTGCTCTACCGCGTCACGCCTATGTATAACGAAGAGGAACTTGTCTGCCGCGGCGTGCGCCTTGAGGCGCAATCGGTCGAGGACCACGGCAAGACGCTGTGCTTCCACGTATACTGCTACAACCTGCAGCCGCATGTGCAGATCGACTACGCCACCGGCCGCAATCAGGCCGCCGGAGAGTAGGTTCAACCGGGGCCACGCCCGCATCGTTTGTCACCGACGCGCACGGGAGGCTAATTCTTGCCTCCTACGGCGCATTTCAGTGACATGGGGCCATCTCTCCAAGATACCCGTATTGTCGATAAGAGTAGAAGGCAAACGCCAGACAGGCAGCCAAAGCAGCAGAAGCCCTACATTAAATACGTGATTTATTCTTTGCAATCACAATCTCGATAGGTTAATCGAAGCAAAACAACGTAAAATGAAGGTAATTTTGCTTCAAAGTAATCAGGAGAAACTGTGACCAATCGCGTCAACAATTCACATATTAAAAAGGATTGTCCCACCCCCATCTATATGCAGGTGGTCGACTATCTGCGCGAGAACATCGCCTCAGGAGCTTGGGAGCAAGCATCCAAAATCCCGTCGGAAGTCGAGCTCATGAGTACGCTCGGCGTCAGCCGCGGCAGCATCAAAAAGGCCATTTCCAAGCTTGTTGATGAGGGCCTGCTTGAGCAAATTCAGGGAAAGGGGACTTACGTTAAGTCAAAAGACATCTCTTTCCCCCTTACAGAGGGTCTTATCTCTTTCTCCGAATCTCTAATCGAGCAAGGCCTTTCTTTCGAAACAAACATTCTCGATTGCGAAATTCGTAAGTCGGACGAGGATATTTCCAGACATCTCGGTATTGTCGAAGGTTCTGACTACCTTCATCTCGAGCGAGTGCGCAGCGTTGAGGGTGAACCTGTGATGTTCATCGAAAACAACATCAATATGGCGCTTGTCCCAGGTATTGAAACAGCCGACTTTGTTAACGAAGGTCTCTTTGCAATAATCGAGCGGCTCTCAGGCCACCAGATCGAATACTCAAAGACCTCCTTTGTGGCAAAGCTCGCGGACACCCAACGCGCGGATGCGCTCGGTCTCTCTACGCAGTCCCCGCTTCTTCAGCAGCTTCAAACAGTCTACTTGGACAATGACTCTGCAATTGAATATGCGCGCGTATGGCTTAAATCCAGCAGGTTCCAGCTTGGCACCGTTTTTCAGCGTCGCCATTAAAGCTCTTGAGAGCGGCGGCATTACGCCAAATATAATTCCAAAACGCAAAAAGGCGAACCCGTGGGTTCGCCTTTTTGTAAACGGTTTTAGTCCAGCGCGTCAAACAGCTCCGTAAGCAACGCTGCCCTGTCATCCGTAATCGCCAGGGCACTCGAAATGCCGGTGCCTTGCGCGCCAAGTCCAATCAAGCGACGAACGTCGCCTCCACACCTGATTCCCGCTCCCTCCATGATAACGATGTCGGGATTGATGGACCGTACGGCAGCGATGGTCTCTGCGATGTAATCATCGCCGCTTGTATGGCCGGTTCCCACAAGGCTGCTCGGCTCGCAAAGAATCACGTCCGGATCCATCGCCGCAACCGCTTTGGACTCAGTCACGCTATCGGCTGCAACAATGGTTAGAATCTCAAGCTCACGAGCGCGATCGATCGTTGCCGCCAACTTATCAACGGTCAGGGGGTGTGCCGTGTGATTTAGAAAGACAGCTTGAACTCCCGCGCTCTTAAGCGACTCAAGAGGTGTCAGTCCCATTCCTTTTCCGTCACCGATAAGATCGGCATGCTGCGCTGTGGGAATTGCAAATTTCAAATCCTTCGCAACTGCGCAGAGCTCGGGAACGGGAGCAGTCCAAAAAATCGAATGATCTCGATCTTTTGCGATTTCATCCGTAAGATGAGCCGCTGCAATTGAATCGTCCGCAAGCAAATAGGTCTTAGGACTGACCGTGAAAAGTGGCAGTTTTAAATCGGAACGTTTCATGAGAACACGTCCTTTCCGACTAATACATGGCCTGCCATACCGAGCGATTTAGCCGTTGAAGCTAATCTCGATGCCGGTTTCCAGCTTGGGAAGCACGCTTGGTGTCACGAGAACCGTTCCAGGAAGCAGCTCTCGCTCGTCATCGAACGCAATGGTTAGATGACCGAGCCCTCCCATGTTCTCGTTCGCAGCTTCACCAAACTCCTTAATCGTGTAGACCTGATCGCCGATGGAAATGGTGCCGCCCTCAGCAAGCACGTTATCCTCCGTGGGAGTTCCATCGTGAACGACGCAGATGTCGCGCAACTCTGCAGGAGCGGTCGGGCCAAACAGGACCACCATCTTCTCGTTGAGAAGTTCCTCAACAAACGAGCCGATCTCAGTGACCTTAACCTTGTACATTTGATTTCTCCTATCTTTGTTACGCCGCAGGCGCAGTCATTGACCTGTCGATAACACGAATAGCCTGGGCAAAAGCATCGTGATAGCTTTCGTTGGCCAGATGGTCTAGGGCGGTCTCGATATTCAGCCCCAGCATCTCGCTCATCTCCGAAAACTCTGGTTTGAGGGAAAGCCCTTTGAGCTCATAGCAACCGTTAATCGCGCCATCATGATCAGTCAGAATCATCACAAACGCCTTTCGGCTAAAACTCACCTTGCACATACCCGTGCCCAAGTATCCCTCATGATCGCGAGCGCGCTCATGGATAAGAATGCGCACCCTCTTCCAGTAGCGATACTGGGTGAATGTTCCTGCAAGCCATACGAGAATAAAGAAGGCTATTGTAATGAGCGCGTTGAGCATAGTGGGCCTTTCCCTCTTAAAGCTTCAGTTTACAGGCCAAAGGACAGTACGTAGGCAAGAATAATCTGAATCGGGGTGGTAATCAGCTTGCCAAACAGGAATGCAGGGTAACCGATTTCGATCGTCTCGGGCTTTGCCTCCATGAGAGTCATGCCAACGGGAGCAAAGTCGGAACCAACCTGGCAGTTGACGGCAAAGAAGCCGGGAAGGGCAAAGTTGGCGGGAATCGTGCCGTTGGCGATTTGGTTGCCAACAAGGACAGAAAGCACAGAAGCGATGATTGCGCCCGGGCAGATCAAAGGCGAAAGGAACGGGATTGAGCAGAACATGCCAATTGCCAGCATACCGGGCAGCGAGCCCGCAAGCGGAGTGAGAACGCCGGCGAGAACGTTCGCGAAACCCGTGTAGTTAATAATGCCGATCAACACCGAGACAAACGCCATAAAGGGGATGATGTTGCGGATAACGTCATTCACGGTATCACGTGCAGCCTGATAGATGATGCTGATGACGCGACCAACGCCGGTACCGATCTTAGAGACAACGTCCATAAACCCGTTAGACTGTTTGGACGCAATCTCGGCACGTCCCTCAGCGATCTTGGCGTGGACGTTTTCCTTCGTCGTCTCCTCGTGTGCCTTCTCGGCCTTTACCGGCTCAGCGGGAACATCGGCCGCATCGGCAAGGACGATGCAATCGGGATTGACGTCAGATGCAAAGAGATCCTCGGTGATGAACTGGGCCAGAGGACCAGACGGAGAACCGGGCTTGATGTTCAGCGTCTTAAGGCCCATCTTGGGATAGGTGCCGCAGCGAGCCACGCCGGCGCAGTCGATGACAACGGCGCATGCCTGATCGGTCTCGATCGGGTCCTTAAACTGGTCGTGCGCCTCGGCGCCGGTAAGCTCCGCAATGCGAAGGGCGACCGGGCTGATGCCACCCAGGGTCACGCTCAGAACATAAGGCTTCTCGGCCGTGGGGGTAATGATGAGGGGACCGCCCCAACCGTTGCCGCCGTGGGACGCCTTTACGCTTTTGAATTCACTCATGATTTAGACTCTCCTTTTGCGCTGAACTGCTAGGCGGCAAGCTTAGCTTCGTTGCGCTTCTTCATGATGAGGTACAGCTTCTCGGTGACAATGCCCTTGATCAGGCAGACGATTAGACCAACAATGAGGAAGCGGATAGCAAGCTCGGAGGAGTTCTTTCCCAGTGCCTCGTAGCCGGCCGAGATACCAAGCCAAACAAAGAGCTCGGAAGAGTTAGCGTGCGGGAAAAGGCCAACGATGGGGTGCATCATGGACACGACCGCATCGTAGAATGCGGGCTTGTAGTCCTCCTCGACAAACACACCAAAGGTGTATGCCATCGGATTGCAGAGGAAGAAAGTGCAAAGGAACGGGATGAGGGTATAGCGGAGAACTGCATACTTGGTGCACTTCTTCATGAACCCATAGACACGCTCCTCGCCGATCAGCTGGATGACTGCCTTGATCGTAAGGATCAGACAGATCAGCATGGGGATCATACCCGTAATAAACGAGGCAAACTGATCACCAGCCGCATTAAACAGGCCGGTAAAGCCCTCCGCAAGGAAGATAAGGAAATCGTTTACTGCTCCCATTTTCATTCTCCTTAGTTAATGTTCGTTACTTCTATCGTTCTACCTGAGCGCCCCCTCCTCCTTTTCAATCGGCCATATACGCTCATGGTTGTCTACGATTGTCTATATCTTACAAAGGGACCGCTCTTCGAGTTGCCTTCTCGCATTCCTTTCGGTGAACGGTAGATTTTACAAGACAAACGGCTACGCGCTATTTAGCTCAAAGATAATTTGGAGTGCCTCAAATATACGCATATACCTGCTAAAACGCGCGTCGTAGAGCTCATGGGCCCTGTCGTTTTTTTCAATGGAATCGAGTTTTCTGCAGACCCCTGCGGCAACCGCCGTCAAGTCTTGGCCGCAAGAAGCCGAGAGAGCCAGCAGCGCCGCGCCCTGACCGGCGCCGGAGGATTCCATCCGCACCATATCGACCCCCAACACGTTGGAGAGCGCTTGCGCCCAAAAATCGTTCTTGGCCCCTCCTCCAACGAGCCTGATGCTGCGCCACTCTTCCGAATGGTCCACGGACTCCTTGAGCTCCCTTAAGGCATACGCCGTGCCCTCCATCAGAGCCCTTTCGAGCTCGGAACGAGTCGTGTCAAGATCAAGCCCCAGAAAGGCACCGCGTACCGACGGGCAACCGTGCAGGACTTTTTCTCCCGATAGATGGGGGTAGAACATGAGATCCCTCATGTCGTAGAAGGGGTCCTCGACGGCCTTGTCCTCCAAATCGTAGGACTCACTGCTTAGAATCTGCCCGTACCACCATTCCTTGGCACCGCCGCACGATCTGATACTCAGCTGAATTTGGGTCTTAAGGGTATTTCCCCACTTGAACAACACGGGCTTGCCAACAGCCGGAAGGTCAACTCCCTCAGATGAATACATCAGCACGCCGCTTGTTCCAAGTGAGATGGTGGGGACGCCCTCCAAAAGGCATCCCGTGCAGATCGCTGCCGCGGGATTGTCGCCCGTTCCCCTCACGATCATGGCACCTGCGGGAATTCCCGTCTCGCTTGAAGCTCTCTCAACCACGGTCCCAATTACGGCATCAGAAGGCTCGACAACGGGAAGCAACGACTCGGGGATTCCAAAATGCTCGCAGACCTCACCGATCCAAGCTTGCCTCTCGTTATCGTAGAGCCCTGTTGTCGAAGCCCCGCAATAGTCCGTACCAGCACGCCCGCCAAACTTGAGAGCAATCCAATCTGAAACCGAAAGAAACACTTCGCTCTTTGAAAGGCCCTCAGGATTATTCTTAGCTATCCATGCAAGGTTAATCGCCGGAACCCCAGTCGAAAGAAAGCTGGCGACCCTAGGATAGCCCGCAGACAGCGCCCACTGCTTCTCGGTAAAGACAGCGTCAATCGTGCGCTGGTCGTTCCACATTATGGCGGGACACGTTGGCACCCCATCGGCATCGATCAAGACCGTCGTGTGCATCTGCCCGGTAGCGCCAACGCCTTTTATTAGAGACAGGTCAACTTTCTCTCCAAGCAGGGAGCATGCAGAGCAAATGGCGATCCACCATGTCTCGGGATTGATTTCCCGCCAACCGGGATGAGGCTCAGAGCACTCGTAAGCCTCGCTCGCAGTCGCGACAACTTTTCCGCCTTCATCAATGCACGTGAGCTTCACCGATGACGTGCCCACATCGACACCAAGGTAGAGCGCACCCATTATCGCCTCATCCATGTTCGTAATTCCGCGCTACTCAGCGATGCCGTTGATGGCGCGCGTCGTCTTGTAAGCAACGTCCGCAACTGCCTTACGTGTATCAATCAGTACCTTGGCGAGATTATGCTCGTTGTTGTTTGCCTCGTACGCCTTGCCAACCGTCGTGATGTAGGCCTTGCGCAGGTCGCTTGCGATGTTGATCTTGGACATCTTGTGTGGCTGCATAGCGTGGATGGTCTCATAGGGAATGCCCGAGCCACCATGAAGAACGAGGGGACACGGAGACACCTCGGCAAGCTTCTCAAGCAGCGGCAAATCGATGCGCGGCGTATCCTCAAGGCCGTGAACGTTGCCGATAGACACGGCCAACAGGTCGCAGCCCGTGCGCTCCACAAACTCGCAAACCTGATCGGGGTCGGTCTTAAGATCCGCCTCGGAAACATGATCGTCTTCTTTGCCCTTGATGGCACCGAGCTCAGCCTCGACGGGCACGCCGTAGCAATGGCAGTAGTCAACTGCCTGGCGCGAGAAGCGAATGTTCTCCTCAAAGGGCAACGCGGCACCGTCGATCATAACGGAGGTAAAGCCGGCCTGAACCGCCTGTCGAACATCCTCGAGCGCCTTGCCGTGGTCAAGATGCAGACACGTGGGAACGATATAGTCCTCCGCCGCGCGTTTAACGATAGAGGCGATCATGCCGTAATCGGAAAGCTTAACGTTGGTAGGGGCGATCTGGAGGATGCCCGGCATGCCGGCCTTCTGCAATCCGTCCAAGATACCCAGGGTCATCTCCATATTGGTCGTGTTATATGCGGGAAGGAGCCATCCGTTCTTGCGTGCAATCTGGATCAGCTCAGTCGAAGTTACAACTGCCATGATTCCTCCAACCGGGTTACGGCAATTCGAGTTGAGTTTACGTTCCAGATACTTATATAGACGTCTATGTACCTGTTTATAGACGACTATATACCTTTTTGATTCTTGCGCATAGCATTAAATGTCTCGAATTAGAAAAAGGGCTGCCGAGAAACACTCGACAGCCCATCGTTCAACCTTTTTACCCCAATGTTCCGCTTGCCAGCATGTCGACAACATCATTAAGGTTCAGGACAATCGCCGTGGCTAATCTTTCCATCTCTTCTGTTGGCTCGGAGAGATCAGGAACCATGACGGTGTGAAAACCTCCTGCAAAGCCCGCGCGCACCCCGTTATAGGAATCCTCCAAGACGAGGGATTTTTGCGGCGGCACCCCTAGCTCGTCCGCCGCTTTTAAAAAGACGTCAGGATAGGGCTTGGCATGCTCGACCTCGATACCAGAAACGATCGAATCAAAATATGGAAGTATTCCTCCCCTTATCAGGTTGGCCTTGATCATCTCCCTGCTCGACGAGGAGGCAACCGCCATCGGAATCCCTTCAGTCTTGAGATACTCGAGAAGCCTATCCAATCCAGGTTTTTTCTCTGCGCCATGGGCCAATGCTTCATGGGCTATTTCGTAAAAACGATCAACAAATGCCTTGGGGTCGACTTCGTCACCATACCATTCGCGAATAATGGATACGGCCTCGGCTCCATTGGTTCCGCGCATGGCGTCCGCAAGGCCCTCCATGCACTCAACCCCAAACTCGATTGCGGTCTTAGGCCAGCAAGAAGCCCAGATAGGCTCGGTGTCAAACATAAGCCCATCCATATCGAAGATAACCGCCTCGTACATATTGCCTCCCTGTTCAAGTAGACGTCTATATACGTTTATTCTAGCAAAGGAGGACTTTTTCTACTGCAACGGCACAAAAAGGTGCCCGCCCCACAGATGCTGGGGCGGGCACCTCGCCCGCCAAAAAAGCCGCCACAACGGAACTACCCCATCGCGGCGGTTTTTTATCGTCTAGTTACTTAGCGCGGCCCTCCTCATAGCGCTCGACCAGCTTGGCCTGAACGTCATAAGGCACCTGCTCATAGCCTGCGGGCTTCATGGTAAAGTCGCCCGTGCCGCGCGTGATAGAGCGCAGGCGCGTCGAGTAATCCGTCAGCTCGGCCAACGGGGCCTGGGCAATGACCACGGTATCGCCGCGCTCATCGGTCTCCATGCCCGTCACGCGACCGCGCGAGGCCGAGATGTCACCCATCACGGCACCGGCGTAGCTCTCGGGGATTGTCACCGTGATTTCCTCGATGGGCTCCAGCACCACCGGGTCGGCATCGGCGCATGCCTTGCGCAGGCCGATGCGAGCCGCCGCGCGGAACGCCATCTCGTTGGAGTCGACGCTGTGATACGAGCCGTCGTACACAGCCACGCGAATGCCCGTGAGCGGATAGCCGGCAATGATGCCGTCCTTCATGGTCTCCTGGACGCCCTTGTCCACGGCGGGAATCAGCGAGCGCAGAATGCGGCCGCCCACGACCTCGTCCACAAACTCATAGCCATCGCTCGTGCCGTCGGGCCCAATGAGCGGCTCCACGCGCAGCCAGCAGTCGCCGTACTGACCGGCGCCGCCGGTCTGCTTCTTATGGCGGCCCTGGGCACTTGCCGTACGGCGAATGGTCTCGCGATACGGAATGCGGATCGGCACACTCTTGGCAGCAACCTTGGTGCGATCCTCCAGACGGTTGAGCAGCACCGAAACCTGCGCCTCGCCAACGGCGGAGATAATGGTCTGGCCAGTCTCCTCGTCGCGGTCGATGCTCATGGTCGGGTCTGCCTTGCAGGCCTTCTCGATAAACGTGTAGAGCTTCTCTTCGTCCCCGCGATTCTCGGCCTCAATAGCGATGCGATACTGCGAGTTGGGGAACTTAAACGCCGCAGCCTCGACCTTGCCGGTAATGGAGAGCGTGTCACCCGTCTCGGCCGCCAACTTGGGCGCCACGATAATGTCGCCGGCATAGGCGTGACCGACCTCGGTCATATCGCGGCCGCACATCACATACAGGTGAGCCAGACGATCGCTCTTGCGGGTACGCGCGTTGATCAGCTCAAGGCCCGGCTCAAGCGTGCCCGTCAGCACCTTGATAAAGCTGATGCGACCCTGCTGCGGATCGGCCAGCGTCTTAAACACAAACGCCACCGGACGATCATCGTCACTCGAGATCTTAAGCGAATCGCCGTCGATAAGCGGCATCTCGCCGTAGTCGGTCGGCGCCGGGAAGTACGTGGCAATGTCGTCCATCAGCGAGTTGACGCCCTGCTCCTTAATGCAATCGCCCGCAAAGACCGGCACAAAGATGCGCTCGGCGATCGCCTTCGACAGCAGGCCTTCAAGCTCCTCCTGCGTCAGCGTCTCCTCGCCTTCCAGGTACTTCATCATCAGCTCATCGTCGGCCTCGGCCACCAACTCGCACAGATGGTCGTGAGCCTCCTCGGCCTGGACACGATACTCCTCGGGAATCTCCGACTCAACGGCTTCGGTGCCGTTGCAATGGCGCGCCTTCATGCGCACCAGGTCGATGATGCCGTCAAAGTCCTCGCCCTCGCCCCAGGGAAGGGTCACGGCGCCCAGGCGCGTGCCAAAGCGCTCCTGCAGCAGGTCCATTGTGGTCGCAAAGCTGGCCTCGGAGCGCGACAGGCGGTTTACGAATACCGCACGTGCCAGACGCAGGTCCTCGGCGGCATACCAGAGCTTAACCGTCGTAGGCTGCGGGCCGGCCTCGGCGTCAACCACAAACAGAGCCGTCTCGCAGACGCTCATCGCGGCAAAGGCGTCGCCGATAAAATCGGGGTAGCACGGGGCATCGAGCACATTGATGCGCGCGCCCTTCCAGTCGATCGGCGCGATGGTCGTCGAGATGGAGAATGCACGCTTGACCTCTTCGGGGTCATAGTCGAGCGTAGGCTTGGTGCCGTCGTGGCCGCCCAGACGGGCGGTCTTACCGGAAAGGTGGAGCATGGCCTCGGCGAGTGAAGTCTTGCCCACCCCGCCTTGGCCTACGAGCACCACGTTCCTTACGTTACCGGTCTTGGGAGCACCCATGATGACCTCCTTGCAGGGCCGCGCGCAATGCGCGACGCCAACGGGGAGAGTTCGCGGTCGGTGCCATCCCGGGAGCAGCATGGTCGGCAGCCGAGCCGACTCACCCTCCAAATGTCCTATGCCACCACCCTACCCTCACGGGCGGCTGTCCATGCATACCTTTCGGCGCACGTATGAATACAGGCGGCGAGAGGATGGGGGCGAGCAGGCGAGACGATTATTAAACCCCATCGATACAAATAAAAGCCGCCGCAGACCATAAGACCTGCGACGGCTTCATCTCAATATATAGTTGAGCCTACCCCTCGATACGGCTCAAGAACTCGCGGGTACGCTGCTCGCGTGGATGGTCGATGACCTGCTCGGCAGGACCTTCCTCGACAATACGGCCGCCGTCCATAAAGACCACGCGGTCGGCAACATCGCGCGCAAACTGCATCGCGTGGGTCACGATTACCATCGTCATATTCTGCGCTGCCAGGTCCTTAATGACACGCAGCACCTCGGCCGTCAGCTCGGGGTCGAGCGCCGAGGTCGGCTCGTCAAAGAATAGGATTTCCGGATCGAGCGCCAGGGCGCGGGCAATACTCACGCGCTGCTGCTGACCGCCCGAAAGCTCACATGGCACCTTGTTCTCGTTGCCCGTAAGCCCCATCTGCGCGATCAACTCGCGCGCACGAGCTTCCGCCTGCTCGCGCGGGCGCTTAAGCACGCGGATCGGCGCGTCGATGATGTTTTTCATCACGGTATAGTGCGGGAACAGGTTGTAATTTTGGAACACCAGGCCGAATCGCGAGCGTGCCCGCTTGGGCACATCGCCCTTCGCATAGACCGCGCCCGAACCCGCATCCGTCGCAACGGCAAGGTCACCAAACGAGAGCGAGCCTCCGTCGAGTGTCTCGAGCAGCGTGGCACACCGCAGCAGCGTGGACTTGCCGCCACCCGAAGGCCCGATAATCGCCACGACCTCGCCACGCTTGACCTCGAGCGAGATATCCTTGAGCACCTCATTGCCGCCAAACGCCTTGCGCGCGCTTTCGATTTTCATCACTGAGTTAGTCATGATAATAGTCCAGCTTCTTTTCGGCGGCGCCCAGCAGCATCTCGACCACAAAGTTAAAGATCCAGTAGATCAGCGCCGCGATCGCAAACGGCACCATGCTCACCTGCGAGGCGACCAGCGCCTTGGCCGTCGAGAACATCTCGCCCACACCAATGGCAAACGCCAGCGACGTGTCCTTGACCAACGTGATGATCTCATTGCCCATCGCCGGCAAAATGCGCTTGGCGACCTGCGGCATCACGATATACAGAAACGTCTGCAGACGCGAGTAGCCCAGCACCTCGGCAGCCTCGTATTGACCGCGCGGAATGGACTGCAGGCCCGAGCGATAGATCTCGGCAAAGTAACCGGCGTAGTTGATGATGAACGCCACGACGCACGCCGTCCACTTGGAATCGGGCGTGAGCGAAATGCCAAACACGTAGTACGGGGCAAAGTAGATGGCAAACATCTGCAGCATGAGCGGCGTGCCGCGCATCACCGAAATATAGATGCGCGCAATCCAGCGGAGCGGCGCGATTTTGCTCATGCGCATAAACGCCACGGGGATTCCCAGCGGAATCGACCCCAGCAGCGTCAGCACAAACAACTGCAAACTGACCAAGAATCCCTGGCCAAGCATCTGCATCATGACCTGAATAGACAACCTAAGCTCTCTTTCGCGACAACAGAACAGCAAACCCAATGCTTAAGCGGGTTTTCCAGGTGCTCGAGTTTGCCGTGAAAGAGGAGCGCCGCGTACTAAATGTACGCAAGCGACGGTTTGAACGGCAAAATCGGGTGCCTGGGAAAGCCGCTATTTGAGAACCCAGTTGTCGAAGGATAGACCGTAGCTCGCATACTTGTCGCACAGGTCCTCGACCGTACCGTCCTCATAGAGTGCCTTGAGCGACTCGGTCACGGCATCGGCCGACTTGGTGTCGCCCTTCTTAAAGCCGACGGCGTAGTGCTCGCTGGACAGCGGCTCATCAAGCTGCGTATAGGCATCGGGCTTGGCGGCAAGCTGATACTGGGCAATCGAAAGGTCGCAAGCCACGGCATCGACCGCGCCGCTCTCGAGCTGCATAAAGGCCGTGTTGTACTCGCCGATGGTGTCGAGCGTGGCGAACGTCGCGGCCAGATCCTTCTGGTCGCCCTCGAGCACATCCTGTGCGGCGGAATCGGTCTGGGTAATCACGGTCTTGCCGGCAAGATCGTCCCAGCTCTTGATACCCGCGTCCTTCTTGACCACGAGCACCTGCTCGTTGAGCATGTACGGCTCGGAGAACGTGTAGTCGTCCTCGCGACCCTCCATGGTAAAGCCGTTCCAGATGCAGTTGATGGCACCCGAGTTGAGCAGCGTATCCTTGGCATCCCAATCGATGGCCTCGTATTTGACCTCCCAGCCCTGCTTATCGGCAACGGCCTTGGCCAGATCAAGGTCAAAGCCCGTATATTCGCCGTCATCGCCCACAAAGCCGTACGGAGGATAGGACTTGTCAAAGCCCACCACGAGCTTTTTGGACTCGGCGGCGCCCTTCACGTCCTTTGCCGCGGCAGAGCCGGCAGCAGAGCCCTTAGCGGCCCCGCCGCCACAACCGACAAGACCAAGGCCGAGCACCGTGGCGAACGAGCCGGCTAGACCAACAAACTGACGACGAGACATATCGGTATTCATAGTATTCCCCCTTGATGGCACTTTAGTTAGGTAAAGTGAGTCATGTAACGTTCAGAATCATACACTTTAGTGAGATGGAGTACAAGGGAGGGCTTGCCCGCCGGGTGCCGGGGCAGGGGTTAAGTTTGCTGCTCTACAGTCCTGCTCACGACGGAGAGCACATTAAGTGCTCTCCTGTTCGTGCGGAACTCGCGACAAACTTAACCCCTGCCCCGGCACCCGGCGGGCAAACGTCGTTGGGCTTATCACTGACATGAAATGGGCGCTTGCATATCGTCCGCTAGCTTGGCACGGTACAATGCTTTCAGATTTCAATTTGTAAATTAGTGGGGTTAATTCATGGCAGAATCTCGTGCGGAGCGTAAGGCTCGTCGTGCTTTGATCGAGGCGGCTGAGGGGTCGGGGGGGAGAAAATCTTCTAAGAAATCCAAGTCGTCTCTGGATGCGAAGGGTAAGTCGGCCAAGGGCAAGGCTAAGGCCAAGCGTCCCGGCTCTCGTCGGAGCGGGGATAAGGCACCTCAAGCTCGTTCCAAGCATTCGCATAAAGATCCGGTTTCGTCTGCGCGTAAGGCTGTGGACCCCAAGTCTCCTTGTTCCATCATGAAAGCTTGCGGTGGGTGTACAGCGCTCAATCGTCCTTATAAGAAGCAGCTCGCCGCCAAGCAGGCTGCTATGGAGGAGCTTTTTGCTGCTCTTTGCGAGCGCGAGGGTATTAGCGTCGACTCCATTCGCGGTATGGGAGTCACCCTGGGCGACCCGGGCAAATATCCTGCGCCGCGTGGCTTTCGTCATAAGGCTGCCACTCCCTTTGCTCCCGGTAAGGAGGGCGCCATCCGTTGCGGTTTCTTTGAGCGCGGCACGCACAAGATCGTTGCCGTACCCGAATGCCCCGTCGAGGCACCGGGCGCCCGTCAGATTCTCAACGGCATCGCGCGTGAAGCTGAGCGCCTGCACATTCCCGCCTTTAACGAGGACAAGCATCTGGGCTTGCTCCGCTATGCCGTCGTCCGCTGCGGTTGGCGTACCGACCAGGTCATGGTCACGCTCGTAACCGCTCAGCGCGACTTGCCGCATGCGCAGGAGTTCTTTGAGGCTGTCGCCGCACTCAATCCGCACATCGTCACCGTCGCCCAAAACATCAACGGACGCCCCGGCAACGCCATCCTCGGCGAGGAAACCCGCATCGTGTATGGCGCCGAATGCATGCGCGACCAGCTGCTCGGCTGCGAGTTCGATATCTCCCCCACCGCGTTTTATCAGACCAACCCGCAACAGACCGAGCTGCTCTATCAGCTCGCTATCGACGGCATGGACCTGCAGCAGGGCAACATTCTTATGGACGCTTACTGCGGCAGCGGCACCATCGGTCTGTGCGCCGCGAAGGATGCCCAGGACAGAGGTGTCGGCATTATGCTGCTCGGCGTGGAGCGCAACCCGGCGGGCATTGCCGACGCACGTCGCAATGCCGAGCTCAACGGCCTCACCCGCAGCGCTTGGTTTATGGCCGACGACGCCACCGATTACATCCTGGACGCCGCCGATAACAACGAGCGCGTTGACGTTCTCTCCATCGACCCGCCGCGCGCCGGCTCCACCCCCGAGTTCCTCGAGGCCGCCTGCGCGCTCAAGCCGCGCCGCATCACCTATATCAGCTGCAACCCCGTGACCCAAGAGCGCGACCTGCACCAGCTCCTCGACGGAGGCTATCGCCTGCTCAAGATCACGCCGGTCGACATGTTCCCTCACACCGACCACACCGAAACCGTAGCGGTCCTCGAACGCCGCTAATCCACCGGCACAAGCGAGGGGGGCGGCCCAGGCGGGCCGCCCCCCTTCGCTTGGTTTATAAATTCCGCTACATCCCATTGCGCAGATCGCACACGCCGGCTGCCGCCATCTCGCGCAGCAGTGTCTCGCGATCGCGCGTCACGATCAGATCCAACGGGAAGTGAATCTCGTCGAGCATCTTGCGAGCGTAATCGAGCTTACCAATTGCCATGCCAATGTGCGCATCGGTCGAAACGCCAATGCCCACGCCCAGCTCGGCGCAGCGCTCGGCAATCTTGCGGCATACGGCCCAATGCTCAGTGTCGACACCGTGTTCAAAACTATGGTTGTTGATCTCGATAATCTTGTGCTTGGCCTTAGCTGCCAACAGCACCTCGTCGATATCGAACGGCACGCCCGAACGCCCCGTGTGACCCAGCATGAACACCTTGGGGTGCTCCAGGGCATTGATATACATCTCGGTCGTCTGGGCCAGCGTCGCGCCCTCAGCAATCTGCGGATTATGCACGCTCGCAACCAAATAATCCAAATTACGCGTAACCAAATCGAACAGCGAATGCTGACGGCTGTACGAATCGCCGGCAATATCGAGCGTGACAGGGGTGTCCTCGCCAAACAGGCTTCCGTCCAGCGAAACGATATCGGCCTCGGCACCACGCAGCACCAGCACGCCGCTCCAAATGCGCGGCCAGATATCCTGGTTGATAAAGAACTGGTAACTGCGCAGGTCATTGGGGCAAGCCGTAACCATAGAGCTCAAATGGTCGGCAGATCCGAGCACCTGCAGACCACGCTCTGCCGCCCAGTACACATTCTCCTCAATGGTCGAATATGCATGCGCAGAGAACATAGTATGGGTATGAATGTCACAAGAAAGCAGGTAGGGCATCAGGTCTCCTTATCTGGCACGGCCGTCGCTTATATTCATTGTACGCATAGCCTTCGATAGTCGTAAAACCACTCCATCCCAAAGACACAACGTCCATGACAACGGGGTCCGGCTTAACACCAAACCCCGTTTCACGTAAAACATTGTAGGCAGAGCGCTTTACTTTTAACGATACTCGTCCGCCAACTGTTTCCAAGCGGGTAGCGAATTGACAATCGTTTCGTAGCTCACGCAATAGCCCAGGCGGAACCAACCCGGCATACCAAAGCTGTCCGAGGGAACCGCAAGCAGCTCATACTTCTTTGCGCGCTCGCAAAACGCATTCGCATCGGGCTCGAGTGCCTTCACCCACAGGTAGAACGCGCCGTCCGGCTCAACATAGGTATAGCCGTAGTCCGTCAAAGCATCGGTGAGCGCCGTGCGGTTGCGGGCATAGGCCCCGACATCACTCGGCTCATCGATGCAATCAATGATCACGCGCTGGAAGAGTGCCGGTGCGCATACAAAACCCAGCGTACGGGCAGCACCCGCAACAGCCGGCATCAGACGGGCAGCCTGCGGATTGGTGTTGGGAACCAAGATCCACCCCACGCGCTCACCCGGCAGCGACAGCGACTTGGAATACGAGTAGCACACGATGGTGTGCTCGTAGATCGAGGGCACCCAAGGCACCTCGGCACCGTACACGATCTCGCGGTACGGCTCATCCGAGATGAGCATAATCGGATTCTCGGGATCGCGCTGAGCGTTGGCCTCGCGCAGAACATTGGCCAGTCGCGTCAGCGTGTCGCGCGTATATACGGCACCGGTCGGGTTGTTGGGCGAGTCGATAATGACGGCTGCCGTCTTGTCGGTGATCGCCTTGAGCACGTTGTCCACGCTCAGCTGGAGCGTGTCTTCATCGGCGAGCGCCTCAACACACGTACAGCCGGCCTTCTCAATCCAAACGCGATACTCCGGAAAGTACGGGGCGATAACAATAACCTCGTCACCCGGGTTCGTAACGGCGTTGAGCGTGCAGGTGAGCGAAGCCGCGGCACCCACCGTCATAAAGACGTCCTTACCCTCATAGTTCGTTCCAAAGCGGCGGTTGAGCGATTCGGCGACGGCTGCTCGACATTGCGGCAGGCCCGGAGCGGGGGTGTAGCCGTGCAACTGGTCGCTCGGCAGCCCCAAGGCCTTCTTAATGGACTCCGCCACGGCAGCTGGCGCCGGAACACTCGGGTTGCCCAGCGAAAAATCGAATACGTTTTCCGCACCGATCTGTGCCTTGCGCTCAAGACCATAGCTAAAGATCTCGCGGATGATGGAGCTTTCCGCACCGCGAGCATACATAGTTTCGTTAATCATCTGTTCCCCTTTCGCATAGGCGCTATTGTACGCTTTAGCCGAGCAAAGTGCCGCAGCAATGTTGATTGGGGACAGACTTAAATGCGTGAAAACGCTCATTTAAGTCTGTCCCCAATCAACAGACGGCCCCATATCGCTCAAAAGAAAAAGCCTCCGCAGGTTTCCCCGCGGAGGCTTTCGCCACAAAGACTATTTGTCGGCATCGGCATCGGCATCGACGACGGCATGGTCATCGTCAGTATCATCGGATGCGGCTTCGGCATCCTCCTGCATGGCCGCCTGCGCAAAGGCCGCGGCATCAGCCGCCAGCTCCTCCTCGCTCATACGAGGCGCGCGCTTCTTGGTCGGCATGCCGGCCGCCTTGGCATTGCGCTCCTCCTTGGCCGCCAGGATATCGCCCTCGCGCTCAAGGTAGGCATTCCACTCGTTGTCGAGCAGGGCGTTCACGGCGTCGCCTTCGACGGTCTCGCGCTCAAGCAGCACCTTCGCCATCAGATCGAGCTGATCGCGACGGGCATCCAAAATCTCGACCGCACGACGATGGGCTTCGCGCATGATGCGCTGAACCTCGATATCGATGCGGCGTGCCGTCTCCTCGGAGTAATCCTGGTGATCGGCGTAATCGCGACCAAGGAACACCTGATGTTGCGCCTCGCCAAACACTTGTGTGCCCAGCTCCTCGCTCATGCCCAGGCGCGTGACCATCTCGCGCGCCATCTTGGTTGCGCGCTCCAGATCGTTGCTCGCACCCGACGTAATGTCATCGCACATGAGCTCCTCGGCAACGCGACCGCCCAAGAACACGGCGAGCTCGTCGAGCATCTCGTTCTTGGTCTTGAGGAAATGGTCCTCCTGCGGAAGCTGCAGCGTGTAGCCCAGAGCCTGGCCGCGGCTGACGATCGAGATCTTGTGGACCGGATCGGAGTGCTCCAGGATGTGGCCCACCAGGGCATGACCGCTCTCGTGGTAGGCAATCGTGGTGCGCTCGGCCTCGGTCATCACGCGACCCTTGCGCTGCGGCCCGGCAATCACGCGCTCCATCGATTCCTCGACCTCGTCCATCGAGATCACGGAACGATGACGGCGAGCGGCCAGCAGCGCAGACTCGTTGAGCAGGTTCGCCAAATCGGCACCAGTAAAGCCAACGGTCATCTGGGCGAGCTTCTCAAACTTAACGTCCTCGTCCATCGGCTTGTTCTCGGCATGCACGCGCAAGATCTGCTCGCGGCCCTTCACATCCGGACGGTCGACCGTAACCTGACGGTCAAAACGGCCGGGACGCAGCAATGCCGGATCCAGGATGTCAGGACGGTTGGTCGCAGCGATCAGGATGACCGACTCGCTTTCCTCAAAGCCGTCCATCTCGACCAGCAGCTGGTTGAGCGTCTGCTCGCGCTCGTCGTGACCGCCGCCCAAGCCAGCTCCGCGCTGACGTCCCACGGCATCGATCTCATCGATGAAGATGATCGACGGGGCCTGGGACTTGGCCTCCTTAAAGAGGTCGCGCACACGGCTGGCGCCGACGCCTACGAACATCTCGACAAAGTCGGAACCCGAGATGCTAAAGAACGGCACGCCCGCCTCGCCGGCAACGGCCTTGGCCAGCAGCGTTTTACCGGTGCCCGGAGGGCCAACCAGCAACACGCCACGCGGGATCTTGGCGCCCAGTTTGCGATAGCGATCAGGATCGCTCAAAAAGTCACGGATCTCCTCGAGCTCCTCGACTGCCTCGTCCACGCCGGCAACGTCTTCAAACTTGACCTTGGGGCGTGTGGCCTCGTTGGTCTTGGCGTTGGTCTTGCCAAACTGCATGTTCCTGTTGTTGGCGCCCATCATCTGGCGCATAAAGTAGAACATGATGGCGATAAGGGCGATCGTCGGAAGCACACTCATCGCCAAGTCGCCCCAAAAATCGGGATCGTTGGTGTTGACGATGTACTTGGTATCGGGGTGCTCCGCCATGAGCTCGGCAAGCGAATCGGAGCCGACATAGGTCGAGGAGAAGCTCTTGAGCTCGCTCGTATCGCCCTTGTCCTTCTTCGTCTTCCAGTAATGACCCGTCACGCTTCCGTCTTGAACCGTATAGGTCAGATCTTCGACGCGATCCTGCTTGATGGCGCTGACCATCTCGCTCGTCGCGAGCTTAACGGTATTGCTGGAGCTGGCAAAGCCGGAGCCCATATTAAAGAAGGCATAGCCCAGAAGCGCGCAAGCCAAAAGAAAATACAGCCAGCCCGTACGCGTGGGCTTCTTGCCTCCGGGCATCCCCGGGATCTTTGGGTCCCGGGGAGTCTGGGAATTGTTGTCGTTACGGTCGTCGGGCATCTTACGAATAAACCTCCGGTTTCAAAATGCCCAGATACGGAAGGTTACGATAGCGCTCGGCATAGTCGAGGCCGTAGCCCACCACAAAGGCATCGGGGCAATGGGTTCCAACATACTTGGGCGTGATGGCCGAGACGCGGTCCTCAACGTCCTTCCACAGGAAGGCGGCGACCTCCAGAGAAGCGGGCTTGCGGCTCTCGAGGTTCTTCATCAGATACTTGAGCGTCAGGCCCGAGTCCAGAATGTCCTCGACGATCAGCACGTCGCGACCGCGGATGTCGATATCCAGGTCCTTAATGATACGCACGATACCCGAGGACTTCACACCGTCGCCATAGCTCGAAACAGCCATGAAATCGATGTTGGTCGGCAGCTCGATCTTACGCATCAGGTCGCCCATAAAGACCACGGCGCCGCGCAGGACCGCAATCAGCACCAGATCCTTACCCGCGTAGTCGCGAGTAATCTCCTCGCCCAAGCGAGAGACGATACCGTCGATATCCTCCTGCGTGAACAGAACCTTCTCGATATCCGGATGTTGAGAAGCCATGACAACCCTTTCTTGTGCTTATCGCCCACACACCGCCGTATGGACGCGAACTTCACATTCTAGCAGCGCACGGGGTATATTTTCCAGCCCGTACGCCATCAGCGCGGGAATACCGTCAACGTCGCACAGAATAGCTGGCGTGGGACGCTATTCCGCATCGACCACACGAAGCAGATATGCCACGCGCGTTGCGGCCGTGCACTTAAAACGCTCGTCCGCGCGAACTCCGGCGACCCACACCACGACACCCCCCGGCGCCGTCCTCACCATGGGCACGCCGGCGCGCTCGGAAACGGGAATGCGAGCCTCACCTAGCAAGTCGGATACTTTCTTGCTTCGACCACTCATCCCTAACGGGCACATCACGTCTCCCGGTGCAGGACCGTCCACCCACAGGCGCGCCAATCGCGCCTCGGCAGGGATCTCGCCACGCGAGCCCGCCAGGATCCGCTCACTATCGCTGTCGGCAAAACCCAGGGCAGCCGCGTCTACCAAAGCTGTCACTTCCCCGGCAGCTGCAAGCTCACGGGCGCGGCGCACGATATCGCATCCCGGCTCAACGGCCATCGGTTCTGTGACCAGCATACGTCCCCCGCCCAACGGCAAACGACCGGGTACGGTAACCCAGTCCGCGACCAGGCCCTCGCGAGCCGCCGGCGCCTTGAACGCCAGCATGCCAAACTCAATGCGTGCGTCAATCCCCGCCGGAAGCGTGACCGAGCCGGCGCCCTCGGCAACGCAGGAAAGGACTCGCTCCACATGTCGCATCTCTGGACGAGCGTCCGGATCGATGCGCTTAATCGCCAGTCGCACGATGCGCCGCGCGATTACCACCTCGGCCGCAGCAAGGCGCCTGGCATCGAGCACCAGCGCGCCCGCCGCCTCCTTACGCAGGCAGCTTCGAAACGCCTGTGCTGAAAGCTGAGACAAAAACGCGTCCTCATCGCCTAAGATCTCGCAGGCGGCGCCAATCGTCTTGCAGACGCTCGCGTTGCGCTGCGCCACCACCGGCATCACTCGATGGCGCACGTAGTTTCGCAGATACGAGATATCCTCATTGCTCTCGTCTTCACGCCACGGCTGACCATGTACCTGCAGATAGCCCACGAGCTCGCCATGAGTTAGGTCGAGCAAGGGACGCACCACGATATTCCTCCGGCGAGGAATGCTCGATAGGCCAGCGGGCCCCGAACCCTTAATCGCGTTCATCAAAAACGTTTCCGCGCGATCCGAAGACGTGTGCGCGGTGCAGATACGAGCCGCCGTTCGCGGTGCCCCCGTCTGGGCGCAGAGCTCGCGAACATACCTCCGCGCCGCGGCATAGCGCACCTCGCGGGCCGCGGCCTCAATATTGCCCGACTCCCCATCAAAATAAGCGTGCTCCACGCACAGCGGTAAACCATATTTCGCGCAAAGCTCACGCACAAAGGCCTCGTCGCCATCGGACGCCTTGCCGCGCAGATGATGGTTTACATGCAGCACATGCAGGCGCTCGCGAGCAATGGGGGCAACACCGCGTCCGTCTTGGATATCCAGCTTTGATGTGCACGCCATAAGAAGCAGCGCCGTCGAGTCCGCGCCGCCTGATACCATGAGCACGACAGGAGCAGCCTGCTGCCTCGTCCGGGTCTCATCGACTGCCCCAGGCACGGCATGGTGTCCATAATGCTGAGATACCGTAGGCATTTGCTTCCTCCTCTATTCGTCCGCACCCATTGTATCCTTTGGAATCTTATGTCTCGTCTGCACCTTCATATCCTCGGCAGTGGCTCTAAAGGCAACTGCGCACTCATCGAGGGCCCGCAGGGGCTCATTATGGTCGATGACGGGCTGTCTCGCCGCGAGACATTAAAGCGCATGGCAGAACTGGGGCTCTCGACAGACAACGTCTCGGCTCTTCTCATTACTCATGAGCATAGCGATCACATCAAGGGCCTCGATGTCTGGTGCAAGCACTGGCACGGCCCCCTCTTTGCCAGCAGGGGCACCCTTTCGAACAAAGAAAATCTTTCGCATCTGCCTGTCGAGGAATTCGATCCCGGCGACGCCCTATCCATTGCCGGCATTCACGTGCAAACCTACTCAACATCACACGATGTCATCAATCCAGTCGGTTATCGATTCGACGCCCTCGATGATTCCATCGGCTTTGCCACCGACACCGGAGAGCTATCGAGCCAAGCCATGAACGCCCTCAAAGATTGTCGAGTCCTCGCGCTCGAAAGCAACCATGATGTGACCATGCTGCGCGAGGGAGAATATCCCCGCTTTCTTCAGGAGCGCATCCTGTCTGCAAGGGGACACCTCTCCAATGGCCAAGCCGCCGAAGCCGCGCGCGAACTTGTTACCGATCGCACCGAACAGCTCATTGCCATGCATATCAGCCAAGATAACAATCGTCCGAGCCTTACCGTCAAAAGCTATGCCAAAGCTCTGGCCGCAACCCTGGATGACGAGGTCGGCAGCTCCGCAACCCTCCTCCAAGGATTGCGAAAACTCTCGATACGCCCTGCGAGTCAGTATCAGCCGGCAACCATTCAATAAACTGTCCTAGACAGCAAAAGGGGCCGAGAATCGCTTCCCAGCCCCTTTTGCTGTCTTTTAATAGCGCAGAACACCAACGAAGTTAGTCGATGGAGATCTTCGTAACGTTCTTCTTCTCGACGATCTTGGGAACCGTAACGGTCAGGATGCCGTCAGCGTACTTAGCCGAGAGACCCTCGCTCGAAGCGTCCTTTAGATACACGCCACGCGTCGCGCTGTACGAGCTGAACTCCTTCTGCAGGAAGTTCTTGCCCTCGTTCTCCTCGTCTTCCTCGACATTCACGCTAATGGACAGACGGCCCTCATTGAGCTCGACATCAATATCGTCCTTGGCGACGCCGGTCAGATAGGCCTTGACCTCATAGCCGTCGCCCTTATCCTCAACGTCAACGGGAAACGCCTTGGAAGCAATCGAGTTGTTTGCAAGGTCGGTCATATCATCAAACAGATCGAACAGCGAGCTAGCAGAAGGACGAACGCCAAAAACCGAACGATAAGGAACCATGCTTGCCATGTTTACCACTCCTTTTAAGGACTGCCGAGCCATCTTTTAGGTGACTGGGACTTCTTTTGACGCTCTTATATATGCCCAACCGCTTCTTATATATACATCGACTATAAAGTTTTTTGAGTCCTGTACTATAAGCATATCTAAGTGTGTATGACTCAGGTTTTAGTAAGATTAAGGTTCTTTGAACCAGAGCTATAATAACGAGTATGTTCGCAGCTACAAATAACAAGGGGCTTACAATGAGCGCGTACACGTTGTTGGTAACGAGCTAAAGGGCATCATGGACGACCAAAACCAGAACAAAATGTTTATGCCGACGCAGGGGGAAGATACTTCCACGCAGCCGCCACGGTTCCATCGCCCCCACATCTCACAAGAGCCCATTAATGATCCTGAGCCCGAGTATGTGACGAGAAATCGATATCAAACGCTCGAGGATGCCCAAACGGAACGTAAACATATGGGCGTCGCCTCGGGAGACCCTGTATATCTGAAAGACGCACCGTTATCAAAAAACAGCGCAGCTAGTGAGGAGCCACTGAAAGCATCCGCCGCTCATCAACAAAGAGGTCCTCGGCCAAAGCAAACCTTGACGCATTCGGCTCGCTATCTCGAAACGCCAAAACAGGGAAAATCAATCTTTGTTTCATCAAGTAAACGACACAAGCAGCATCGACTGACAATCCTGCTTTTGATCATTGTGGCCATAGCGGTTGCCCTTGTTATTCGATTTATCTTCTTTAAATAAAGGCTCAATACCAAAAACGATAAGATCGTCTGGTGTAATAGAGTCATTTACGCCCAATAAACGCAAAAAAGGGGGAGGCCGCGAGGCCTCCCCCTTCTTCAATCTCGATG
>NZ_QRVE01000018.1 GCF_003462685.1 Collinsella sp. AF23-4AC
CCATAAAAAAGCCTCCCATTTCTTGTGTCCAAGAAATGGGAGGCAGTTCAGTGAGTGAACTGGGGGGGGCGTCTGCACCACCTGGGCAGCACAACAACCCCTATTTCATCGCGACTTATGGGGGAGACGATTAGATGGCCGAGTCTTTGGACAGCTCAAAATAGTCGGGATGCAAGGCGATAACCGGACCTTGCTCCTCGGGCATCAAGTGCAGGTGTGTCTCTGCCAGATAGCTCGCCGCGTCGGTATCGCCCCTCTTAATGGCCTCGAGAATCCGGCGATGCTGCCGACGAATCGGCTCCCAATCCAGATCCTGCGACACCATACGCAACCAGTTGTATCGCTCAAAATGCGTGTTGACGCTCTTCATCCAATCCCACAACATGTGACGGCCAGCAATCACGAAACACGTCTCATGGAACAGGTTATCCAGGTCGAAAAAGCGACGCGTTTCGCTATGGTCGAGCGATTCGGACTCGGCAAGAACCTGCTCGAGCCGCTGCTTTTGCTCGGGCGTGGCGGCAGAGCAGCATTTAATAAGCACGCTTCTCTCGAGTTTCTCGCGCAAGAAACAGGCGTTCTCGGCGTGCTCCATGCTGATTTTAGAGACATAGGTGCCGCTTTTGGGACGCGTTTCCACCAGCTCCTGCTCGCGCAGGCGCACAAAAGACTCGCGAATGGGCGTGCGCCCGATCCCCGTCTCCTTTTCCAGACCAATCGCCGAAAGGCGCGTGCCGGGCCTGAGCTCGGCATAGATGATCTTGGAGCGCAGTGCGTTGTATGCCTGATCTTGCAGGCTCTGATAATGCTGGTGTTGTTCCATAAAGCCCTCGGATGAAGCCCACAGTTTGTCGAATATCTCTCCACGTAATACTATCGCATCCTGCGACGCTCCCCGCACAGGTTATGAGCATGTCGCCTCCCCTTCGAGCCGCAGATGGCAAGCATGGCCACAAAGCGCGCAAGCCCACCGCGGCACACGATGCGATGTGTTTGCACCTGCCCTACAACCGCAACATGATTGCGGAGAGTGCACAGGCACAGAGCGAATGGCGGGCATCGCGACAATCGGCCACAACCGTTCGCCTTTTAAAAGTGAACGTTCACCTGATTCTAGGAAAAGCTGCGAGTAAATTCCTCTGCTTCTCCTATACTGAGCTTGTATTAGAAGTAGGACTCATAAAGATGAACGTTTCTTTAGGAAGGATTGCTATGTCTGATCTTATGGACAGCTTCCGCCTAGATGGCAAAGTCGCGCTCGTGACCGGTGCCACCTACGGTATTGGCATGGCCATTGCCGAGGCACTCGGTGAGGCCGGGGCCAAGATTGCCTTTAACGCCCGTCACGCCGACAAAGTCGCCGAGGCCGAAAAGCACTACCGTGAGCTGGGCTTTGATGCTCACGGCTATGTTGCCGACGTCACCGACGAGACCGTCGTCGCCGAGCTCATAGCCAAGATCGAGGCAGATTTTGGCACCACGCCCGACATCCTGGTCAACAACGCCGGCGTCATCCAGCGCACCCCGATGCTCGACATGAGTGCAGAGGACTTCCGCCGCGTCGTCGATATCGACCTCAACGCACCGTTTATCGTGTCCAAGGCCTGCCTGCCCGGCATGATCGCCAAGGGCCACGGCAAGATCATCAATATCTGCTCGATGATGAGCGAACTGGGTCGCGAGACCATCGCCGGCTATGCCGCCGCCAAGGGCGGACTCAAGATGCTCACCAAGAACATCTGCTCCGAGTTCGGCGAGGCCAACATCCAGTGCAACGGCATTGGGCCCGGCTATATCGCCACGCCGCAAACCGCACCGCTGCGCGAGACGCAGCCCGACGGCAGCCGCCACCCATTTGACCAGTTCATCATTGCCAAGACGCCGGCGGCCCGTTGGGGCACGCCCGAGGACCTGAAGGGTCCCGCTGTGTTCCTGGCTTCCGACGCATCGAACTTTGTCAACGGGCACATTCTGTACGTCGATGGCGGCATCCTGGCCTACATCGGCAAGCAGCCACAGTAAGAAAACTGAAAAACTGAAAGGTTAACTCAAATGAAGATCGCACTTATCAACGAGAACTCTCAGAACTCCAAGAACCCCATGATCGAGGCTGCCCTTAAGAAGGTTGTCGAGCCCATGGGCCACACCGTCTTTAACTATGGCATGTATGCCGACGCCGACTCCAAGCCCCTCACCTACGTGCAGAACGGCATCCTTGCCGCCGTGCTGCTCAACTCCGGTGCCGCTGACTACGTCGTGACCGGCTGCGGCACCGGCGAGGGCGCCATGCTCGCCTGCAACTCCTTCCCCGGCGTGCTGTGCGGTCATGTTGCCGACCCGCTGGATGCCTACACCTTTGCCCAGGTCAACGATGGCAACGCCGTCGCCATGCCCTTCGCTCTCAAGAACGGCTGGGGCCAGGAGCTCAACCTCGAGTACACCTTCGAGAAGCTCTTTGGCTTTGGCTCGGGCAACGGCTACCCCGCCGAGCGCGTTGAGCCCGAGCAGCGCAACAAGAAGATCCTCGATGGCGTGCGCGCTGTGACCATGCGTCCGCTCGTCGACGTCCTGGGCGAGATCGACCAGGACCTGGTGAAGGGCGCCCTCGCTGGCGAGCACTTCCAGGAGTACTTCTTTGCCAACGCCACCGACGAGGCCATCATCGCCAAGGTCAAGGAGATCTTGGGCCTGTAATAAGGCCCACGGGGCGCACCGAACCCCAACAAACCACCAAGCAAAAGGCGCCGCGACAATCCATGTGTCGCGGCGCCTTTTTTTTGATTGGCTATCGCTTGAGCCACTGCAAGGCGGTCGCTCCCCTATTTGCCAAGAGCCTACAGTTCGCAGGCAACCTTGTAGCCATCGCCGATGGCGTCGCGGATGTTACCACACTTGTTGGCATCGCCCAGCACGTGGGTGGCAACACCGGCTGCAGCCAGGTCGTCGGCCAGCTTGGTATTGGGACGATAGCCCATGGCAAGCACCAGCGTATCGGCATCGGCGATGGTGTGGACCTCGCCGTCCTTCTCGTAGCTGATAGCATCCTCGGTAATCTCGGTCACCTTGGCCTCAGTCAGCACGTGGACACCCTTGGAGAGCATGCGCGTGATGAGCACCGCGCGGCCGGCGCCGCCCTCGTTGGCGGCGAGCGTCTTGGTCATCTCGATAACGGTGACATCGCGATTGGCCGGCGACAGGTCGTTGACCAGCGGGGCCAGGTAATCGGCCGTCTCGCAACCGACGGTGCCGCCGCCCACGATGACGATCTTCTTGCCCGGGAAAGCCTTGCCACCCAGCAGGTCGTCAGCCGTCATAACCTGCTTAAAGCTCTGCATAAAGGCCGGAGCGATGGGTTCGGCGCCATAAGCCAGGACAACCTCGTAGCCCGCGTAATCGCGCTGGATGTCCTCGGCAGAAAGCTCGGTACCAAAGACGCACTTCACGCCGGCCTCGGCCAGGCGACGGTACTGATACTTGATCACACGCGTGAGCTCCTGCTTTGCCGGCGGAACGGCCGCAATGCGCATCTCGCCGCCCGGCTCGTCCTGCTTGTCAACGAGCACCACGTTGTGGCCGCGCTTGGCGGCAATGAACGCCGCCTCCATGCCCGCGGGACCGGCGCCCACAACCAGTACGTTCTTGGCCTCGGCGGCAGGCTCGTAGCCGGCCTCGTCGCGCTCCACGTCCGGGTTGACGGTGCAGGAGATGCGCTTGCCAAACATGATGCCGTTCAGGCAGCGCAGGCAACCGATGCAGGGGCGGATGTCGTCGGCGTTGCCGGCAGCAGCCTTGTTGCAGAACTCGGCATCGCACAGATTGGCGCGGCCCATCATGCAAATATCGGCAGCGCCGTCCTCGATCAGCTCCTCGGCAATCCAGGCCTCGTTAATGCGTCCGACGGTGGCGACGGGAATGTTGACGTGCTTCTTAATCTCGCGCGAGCAGGCGGCATGCGAGGCCTGCTGCGTGCCGGCGGCAGGAATCGCGGAGCCGCGCTTGATGGTGGTACCACCCGACACATGAATCATGTCGACGCCGGCCTTCTCCAGGCGACGCGAGACGTAGATCATGTCGTTGAGGGTCAGGCCGCCATCGGTGTACTCGTCGCCCGAAATACGAACGTCGATGATAAAATCCTTGCCGCAGCGCTCGCGAATCTCAGCGATGACCTCGAGCAAAAAGCGCATGCGGGCGTCGAGCGAACCGCCGTACTCGTCGGTGCGCTTGTTGTAGAGCGGAGTCAAAAAGCCGCCAAGCATGCCGTGAGCGTGCGCCGCATGGACCTCGACGCCATCGACGCCAGCCTTCTGCATGCGCACAGCGGCATCGCCAAACTGATGTGTGAGCTCGTGAATCTCATCAACCGTGATGGGGCGCGGTGCCTCGCGGGCATAAGACGGGCCCACAAAGGACGGAGCGATCAAGCGCGGCGTGCCCGGAATGTTAAAGGCCATGTAGGCGGGGTGGAAGAGCTGCGGCATGATCTTGCAGCCATACTCGTGGACGGCTGCGGCGAGCTTTTCCCAACCGGGGATGAACGTGTCGTCGTAGCAGCACATGTCACCCGGCAGATAGGTATAGGTGGGCTCGACCGTCACGACCTCGGTGATGATCAGGCCCACACCGCCCTTGGCGCGGGCGCGGTAGTGGTCGACCAGATCGTCGGTCACATAGCCATGATCGGCCAGGTTGGTGGACACCGGCGGCATAAAGACGCGGTTCTTGACCTCGGTCGTACCGACCTTGATCGGGCTAAAGAGCATCGGGTAGGCGGAGGACTCCATACAGGGTTCCTTTCATTTGAGCCGCTCGGCGGCAGTTGCTGACGTACCTATCGTATCAGTATCCGCGCAGTACCCGATCGCACGCGCTCCCCCAGCTTTCGCTCGACCCACAAAAAATTTGCGGTGAAATAGTTCCTGAATGGGGCTCTTGGCGCGTCAAACAGGAACTATTTCACCGCAACTGATGGATGGGATGGGTTAGAGGCCCAGGTAGTTAGTCATGCCTTCGACGGCGAGTTTGGCGCCCGCTACGGCATGGACCACGGTGAGCGGGCCGTTGACGACGTCGCCGGCGGCAAAGACGCCCGGCACGGTGGTCATGCCGCGCTCATCGACCGAAAGAAGGCCGCGATGGTCGGTCTCCAGACCGCCCGTCGTAAGCACCAGCTTGTCCTTAGGCACCTGCGAGGCCGCAATCACAACCGTGTCGGCGGGCACATGGTCAAGTTCTTCCTCGTAGCCCACCACGTTGTCGTCCTCGTCAAAGATAGCCGTCTCGAACACCGGACCGTTATCGTCGATGGCGCAGATCGCCTTGCCGCGCACGATCTCGGCACCGTCAAGCTCGGTCAGCTCCACCTCGTCATCGATGGCCGAGATATGGCGCGATCGGGCATACACGGTAACCTTGCGAGCACCTGAGCGCAGGGCCGTACGGGCAACATCCATGGCCACGTTGCCGGCACCGATAACCGCCACGTTCTGACCGATCGCCACGCTCGCGGGATCGACCAGGTAATCGATACCAAACAGTACGTTGCCACGCGACTCGCCGGGAATACCCAGCTTGCGGGCGCGCCAGGTACCGGTACCGACAAAGACCGCATCGTAACCGTCGCGCAGCAGGTCGTCGATATGCAGCGCGCCACCGATGGTGGTCGAGGGACGGACGCGCACGCCAAGCGAGCACATCACGTGACGATACTTTTGCACGAGAGCACGGGGCAGGCGAAACTCGGGGATGCCGTACTCCAGCACGCCGCCGATCTCGGGGCGCTGTTCAAACACCGTGACGGCACAGCCCAACTGGGCCATCTTAATGGCCACGGTAATGCCGGCAGGACCGGAACCGACCACGGCAACCTGCTTGCCGCACGACGGCGAGGGCTTCCACTCCTTGCGGTCCAAATATGCAGTCGAGATATAGTTCTCGATGCTCGAGAAATGCACCGGTGCGCCCTTGCGGCCCTGGATGCACGCGCCCTCGCACTGGCCCGAATGGTTGCAGACCATGGAGCAGACCGCGCTCATGGGATTGTTCTGAAACAGCAGCTCGCCCGCCTCTTCAAGACGGCGCTGCTTAAACAGGTCGATGACCTGCGAAATAGGCGTCTGAACCGGGCAGCCTTTAAGCTGGCAGAACGCCTTCTTGCACCCAAGGCAACGATTCGCTTCTTCGACAATGTGGATAGCCATGCAACTCCCCTTTTTGATGTAATCCAATGGGGCGACGATAAAGATCCTTCACCGCCGCCCCCGTCAGGCAAACTCAATCGGCCGCCACGGCAAAAGCCAATGCTATATCTCGCGATGCGAAGCCCCACAGCGAGCAGACATGCGCTCGAGTGTCGACAGGCACCCGGCCGCCGTCGCCGGCACGCTGTTCTCGACCACGCAGGGAATCCCAGGGCAGGCGGCAGCCGCCCAGGCCACCACGGGCTCAAAGTCATATCGTCCCGTCTCGCCCACACCGTGGCACACCAGGCGCGAACCCGTACCGTCGCACCAACCAGCCTCGTCCTCGTTGTCGACGACCTCAAAATCCTTGGCGTGCAGCACGCGAATCTTGCTGCCGCACAAGTAGAGCATACGCGCTGTGATTTCCTGCGCCTCGTTAACGACGCTGGGGTGCAGCAGCGACACCGGGTCGTAGATCACGCCGAGCGCTGGGCTCGAAACGCGCTCCAGCACCACACGGCAGCGATCCGGCGTGTTGACCGTCTCGTTCCAGCCGGGCTCAATCAGTATTTGCCCGCCAACGGCCTCGGCGCGCTCGCAGACACGTGCGAGTCCGTCCATAAACGCATCGAGTGCCTCGTCGGTCATACGGTCGTCAGCAACGCGGTTCTGCGCATTGGGACGACCGGTCTCGGTGCCAACAGGACATCCGCCGAGCATCTGGGCAAAGTTCAAGCACGCCTCATACTCGGCATAGTTATCCATGAGCTGCTGGCGATCGGGCGTCGCCAGATTCTTATAGCAGCCAAACACTGCCACCGCAACGCCTGCCTCGTCGAGCACCGCACGCAGGTGCTCGGCAAGCTCGCGAGTCAGGCCGCCCCGATCGATCCCCATCGATGCGTAGAGCACCTTGCTCGGCAGTTGGATGCACGAATAGCCCAGCTCTCCTGCCATGCGAATGCGTTCCTCGACGGTTCCCTGCACAAGATCGTGCAAACGTACGCCCGGAGTAATGGCCCCCACGCTATTCACACCCCTTATGAGCATTGATGCCCGGCGTGTAGCCGCCAAACGGGTCGTCGATAGAGCACACACCCGAAGGGGCGAGCGGATCGCGCTTGCCGGCCAGCTTGTCGTGATGCATGGTCTCGATATAGGCAAGCACCAGCGGCGCCACGCCCTTTGCATCATTTTTGACCACAGGCTCGCTCATGTAATACTCAAACGTGCCCTCGCGGTGCGCGGCGTTGCCAAGACCCGCCACCAGGCAGATGTTGTCGAGCGCCAGCTGCCCGTCGCGCTCGGACAGGCACGTATCGCAGATGCCGTCAAACGCACGGCGGCCGTACTGGTAGTAGCGCTCGCCCAGCACGCCCAGGCGCACGCCCTTCATGATGGCATTGGCAAAAATCGCGCTGCCCGACTCCTCCAGATAGTTGGGGGCGATATTGGGCAGGTTGATGACCTGGTGCCACATGCCGGTCTTCTCGTCCTGATACGGCAGCATAGCGTCGATCAGGTCGTGGAACATCTTACGGATCTCGTCCTTCTCGGCCGACATCGAAGGCGGCATGAGCTCCCAGGTATCGATGAGCGCCATGGCAAACCAGCCCTCGGCGCGCAGCCAGAAGTTGGCCGAAAGACCGGTAACGGGATCGCACCAGAACTGCTTGCGACTCGCGTCGTAGGCGTGATAGTACAGGCCGTTGAGGGGGTTGCGCATCAGGTCATGCACCACTTGGAACATATGGAAGCTATCCGAGCAGGCACGGCGGTTGTGGAAGCTCAGCTCGTACTGCATGTAGAACGGCTGAGCCATGTACATGCCATCGAGCCAGATCTGGTTGGGATAGACGGCCTTGTGCCAAAACACGCCCTCTTTGGTACGCGGCTGGGTCTCGAGCTGACGATAGATGGTATCCATGGCGGCACGGTACTTGGGCTTGCCCACCAGGTCATAGAGCTTGTAGAGGGTTTTGCCCGCGTTGACGTTGTCGAGGTTGTACTCCTGGGGATCGTAATGCTTGATGGTGCCGTCATCCTGGACAAAGAAGTCGATATAGTCGTCGGCGAAGGTCAGGTAACGCTGCTCGCCGGTGATCTCGTACAGCTCGATGAGTGCCTTGATCATGCAGCCGTCAATGTAATTCCAGGTGTTCTCCTTGCCGGCGCGAAGCTTTTCGATGTTCCAGGCCGGCGCCTGCGGCGTAGAGGTCTCGATCAACTGCTCGATATAACGGTCCAGAATCTGATTGCAACCCATTGCTGTCCCCTCTGACGTTTTTGATGGGTGAACGTTAACCCTAGTGTAACGCGAAGGGGATTATAGGGTGAACGTTAACCCTATAATCCCCGCAAACGGCATCCTTTTAGCGGCAAACGGCGGTGAGAGCCGCGGCGATGCGATGCGCCAGGCGCTCGTAGCCGGCAGGGCTGTAATGCAGACCGTCCGGCATGTAGAGCTCGCGGTGCTCCGGCAAAAACGGGCTGATGCCGCTTTGCGCATACAGGTCGATCACCGGCACCGAGTAGCGATCGCAAACCTCCAGCATCGCGCGCACATAGGCGTCTTGCGTCAGGCCCAGATGGTTGGCCTCGTTGCTTGCCGGGATATCCTTCTCGTGCTTACCACTTGTCTTGCACGGCGTCATAAACACCAGCTTTGCCTGAGGCGAGCGCGCCGTGATGGTGCGGATAAGGTAGTCGAGCGCGCCATAGAACTCGTGCACGTCGGTGCTGCCCGGCTCTCCCAGCGGCACGTTACGGCTAAAGTCGTTAACGCCGCCAAAGACGATGCAGATGTCTGCCGCGTGATCGATGCCGTCCAAACGCTCAACAAACGAATCGGTACGGTCGGCCTTGACGGCAATACGCGAACCCTTAATGCCAAAATTCTCGACCGTAGCGCCGCCCAGCAGCGCACCCAGGTGCGAGGTCCAGGAGATATTGTTGCCTCCCCCGCCGCATCCGTTATCGCCCCAGGTGGTCGAATCGCCAAAGCAGCAGATGGTCGATTCACTCAAGTTTTTCGTTTCCATATTCTTCTCCTCACCCGCACACCGGCGGTCATACAGGTACATACCGTTCATTCGCAACATGCCGAGGGGCTATGCGTGGGCGCATTCCGCAACTTGCGAATCGAGCCATTCGATATCCTCGGCAAGATGCGCCACGCCAAGATGGTGTCCACCCGGACACACCTCGTGCCGCAGGCCTCCTCTGCGGCCCAGCAACTCGTAGGCATCGCGCACGATTTTGAGTTGCTCGTCAACATTTTTGAGCCCGCGTACCCCATTCAAATGATCCTCTTCGCAACTTTGGACCAACAACGGCCGTGGCGCGACAAGCGATGCAATGTCGCCCATGTCGAGCAGACGCCAGAGTCCAGGGGTGTAATTGCAACTGCAGTTGCCGTTGAGATGCAGCAGCGAGTCATCGACACCGTACAGGTAGCCCGAGACAAACGCCTTGCGCACGCGCGGGTCGAGTGCGGCCAGATACAGCGTCATGTAACCGCCGCCCGAAAAACCAAAGCAGCCCAGGTCGTCCATGGCAATGTCACCGCGTGTCTCCAAGTAATCAATCAAGCGCATGTTGTCCCAGGCGTTGAGACCCGCGACCGTAAGACCCAGCGGCTCGGCCATACGTGCTTGATTCAGACACGTACCGCGTAGGTAGCTATTCTCGTCGTCGCCCTGACCCTTCCAGTCACGACGGTATCCCCAACCACGCGCATCGGGGCAGACGGTCACGTAACCCATGCGCGCCAAACGCAGACCGTAATCGTAATTGAACTTACGCACGGCATCGTCGACCGCCGGCACGCCCGCAACGCCGGCTATGCTTGCAGCACCCGCCCCCTGGTGACCATGCGGGCAGATATAGCAGCGCTTGAGTCCCCGCTCGTCAAGCTTGGGGCGGGACGGCTCCAACAGGTAAAACGGCATCCACACATCGTGCTCAACCTGCAACACCGCATGAGTACGCACGATGCTGCCGGCAACCCGCACGCGATTGAGCTCACGAATCTCAATCGGGACGCGGTCCATAAGCGAAAGACCCAAAATATCGTACAGACGAGTCCTGGTCGCAGCCTTCCATGCCTCAAAGTCTGTGGGAGTCTTGCCCGTAAATGCGGCCGAGCGCCCTTCGCGCTTCAGTCGGGCGCGCAGCGCAGGTTCGTCCTCGTAGTACGTCTCGATGTGCACGGTGCGGCCATTGGCAGATAGCCCGGCCGTCTCTACCGCATCACCGTCGCCGCCCTCGGGATCCCAACCATCCGTGCCGGCAAGCACTCGGTCACGCGCATAGCGTTCGGAATCCTGACCGGTCAGGCAATGCGCCCACGGCACCCAAGCGGCAGCATCACCCGCCGGGCCAAACAGGGTACCGCCGGCATACAGGGTGCCGTCATGTGCCGCTGGCTTATTCCAATCCCACCAGCCCTCGGACTTGATATGCGAGCCCAGCCAGCAATCGATAAGCACGGTCTGGGCCCATTCGCGCCACGGGCGACCCAGATAGACCGAACCGGGCGCCATGTCGTCCGGCGCCGTGAAGGAACAACCGTGAAACACAAAACCACAGGGCTCGCCCTGGGGCGTCGAGGCCGCCGTAACGTAGCCGTTCACGTCCATGTCGCGGTTGAGCGAGCGAATCTCACACCCCTCAAAGTAGGCACGCGCGCCGCCAAAGATAAAGTCGACATCGCCCTCGATCCGGCAACGTCGAAAATACTGGCGCCCCACCCGGCGCGGGGCGAACTGCTTGGGGCCTATAAAGCCGCCCGGCTTAGCCTCGCGCGGCGGCAGCGGCCCCAAAAAGAGCGTGTCCTGATGGCCCAGGATGCGGCAGGTATCGACCACCAGGCGGTCGCCGTCGGCATACAGGGCAATCGCCTGGCCGACCTTGCGACTGTCACCGGCGTCGTTTTCGATTGTTAGGCCCGCAAGCGTCACGTCGTCGGCATCGACCAGCACCGTGTACGTACGGAAGGTGCCGAGTCTTCCATCTTGGCCGCTACCGTCTTCCGAAGGCATCTTGGCGCCCAGACCGCGCACGATACGCACGCTTTCGGCCGTCTCGCCCTCAAGCGTCACATGCGGACGACGAATTTCAACCCGCTCGCGGTACTCACCCGGCGCCACCAGCACGCGCACCGGCACGGTCGCATCGGGCACACACCGCTCCGCCGCCTCGAGCGCTGCCGAAATGCTGCGATACGCGCCCTCGCGTTCGAGCGATACCTCAAAGAGCTGTTCTTTCCCACTCATCTGTCACTACGCTTTCTGTCGCAGAATACTCACCATGCAATACCGGCGCCTATAGATTGCGTGCGACGCCCGGGCAGCCCCGTCCGTCGCACGCCTCAACATGCCGTATTCACTTGTGCAGGAGCACTACCCTATGCGCGAATCACCTTGTCGACGTTCTGCAGCTGCAGCTCGTCACCGTCCTGACCCTCGATCACCACGTTTTGCAGGTCGAGCACGGCAACGTTCTGCGCGATGATGCCCTGGCGCACCATCGGCTCCACACCACAGGCCATGGCCGGCACAAAGGGCTCGGCATCGTCGGCAAAGGTCACATGGACGTCCTGGAACGTCAGGCGCGTCACTTTGCTCTCGGGCAGGCCCGTGATATAGGCCGCGGCAGCATGGCAGTTGGTTGCCTCGATATCGCAAAACGTCGTGGCGCCAAAGCCGGGCGTGCGGTCGTCGACGGGCAGCGCCTCGCGAGACTGCACGTAGTCGGTCTTGCCGTCCTTGTCGCAAAAATAGAACGAGTTGACCACGAAGGGCGTAAGCACCTCGTCCATGCGAATGTGCTCAAAGGTGATTCCCTCGTTGACGGCATCCTTGCCGCGGCCACGACGGGTCTTGACGCGCAGGCCGCGGTCAGTGCGCTCAAAGAGGCACTTGCTCACGGTAAGGTCCTTGATACCGCCGGCGGCCTCGGATCCCAGTACCACGGCGCCATGGCCGTCGTGCATGTAGCAGTGCGAGATCAACACGTCGTGTGTGGCGGGACGAAGCTCGGGCTCAATGCCCAGCTTGCCGCTCTTGATGGCGATGCAGTCGTCGCCCACCGAGAACTGGCAGCCAAGGATGCGGACAAAACCGCAGCTCTCGGGATCAAAGCCGTCGGTGTTATGAGAGTTCTTGGGACCCTCGATGGACAGGCAGAGCGCATCGACGCGCTCGCACAGGACGGGGTGGATGTTCCACGCGGGGCTATTGCACACGGTAAAACCAGCCATGCTCACGTTTTCGCACTCGGACAGGAAGATCATGCGCGGGCGGGCGATCTCGCGGCCCTCCTCGGGGCGGAAGATGTTCTTAAAGTCCTTGTTCCACCAGTTGTCCTCGGCAAAATCGGTCTGGCCATCGATCGCGCCGCGCCCATAGATGCACACGTCGTGCACACCCAGGCCCGTAAAGGTAGAGCAGTAGGTCGAGAAGCTCTCGCCCTCCCAGCGGCCCAGGGGCAGCATGTCGGTACCGGCATACCCGGCGCCCTCATCGCCCGTGACCGTGCCCGGAATGTAGGCGAGCGCCGCGCGGTCGTAGCGGGCCAGCAGCACCGCACCCTCGGCAAGCTCAATATTGATATCGCTCTTAAGGAAGAGCGACTTGATGCGGTAGCTGCCGGCGGGAATCAGCACGCGTCCGCCCTTGGGGCAGGCCATGATGGCAGCCTGGATATTGGTGGTGTCGTCGTGCTCGGCATCGCCCTTGGCGCCGCAGTCGCGAACGTTGATGGTGAAGGGCTCGGCCGGCGTGGTGACTCCCACGCTCAGCTCGCGCTCGCCACAGACAAAACGAATCAAGTTGCGCTTGCCGGGAATCAGGCCGTCGACATAGGTCTCGACCGTATTGGTGGTACCGGCGGGCTCGCCGTTGACAAAGACCTCCCACGTATCGGCACAGGTAAAGTAGCCGCCATCGTCAAGCTCGATAACGGCCGCACGCGCGTTGCGCCAGATAACGTTCGTCTCCATGGGTTTCTCCCTCAAAAAAGATGCTCTAAAGGCAAATTGTACGCTGTAGAAAAAGGGCCGTGCCTGCCGGCGGAATTCCGGTGGCACGGCCCTGTGGTTTGAACGATGCGTATGTCCTACTCGGCGGGAATTACGCTACCGTCCTGGAAGCCAACGTTGTTGTGGGCAAAGCAGTCCTCGTACTTAAAGCCGGAGAGCTCCTCGCAAAGCGCCTTGACCTCGGGCTTGACGTCGGCCATCTTGCCACCCTCCTTGACACGGTGAATCTCGTCGCAAAGGATGTCGCACTGCTCCTTGTCGATCTTGATGCCGCGGGCAAGGACAGCCGCGAGCAGGAAGAAGCCGGCGCAGCCGATGAGCATGTAGCCGCAGATGTACAGAGGCACGGTGGCGGGCTGGGTCACGGCGTCGCTGTTGCCGGCGGTCTGAATGAAGCCGGAGGCAGCAAGGACGATAGCCCATACGTTGACGGCAACAGCCTGGGCAATCTGCTGGCAGAGCTGCTGAGCGGAGCTGTAGATGCCCTCGCGGCGACGCAGGGTGATGAGCTCATCGACATCGGGGATGTAGTTGAGCAGAACATCGGGCAGATACTGGAAGCCAACGTAGAAGAACTTCCAGATGGCGAAGATGATGGGATAGGCGATCATGGCGATGGCGACCGTGGAGGTGCCGTTGATCTGACCAAAGGCGAAGTAGTTGTAGGCGATGATGCACGCAGCGCAACCGACGTTGGCCAGGTACCAAGACTTGTGGAAGCCCTTCTTGGCCATGAGGGCGACCCAGATGGCAGTGCAGACGATAGCGACGACCTTGCCGGGCATCTCCATCACGGACTCGTAGGACTTAGGAATCTGCAGGCAGTAGACGATGAAGAAGGACAGGCAGGCAGACCAGCAGGCGGCAGCGAGCTTCGTGGAGACCTGTGCATACAGGACCTTGCGGAAGGACTTGTTGCGGAACGTGGAGATAACGTCGATGAAGAACTTCTTGATGCCCTCGCCGACGCTCTCGATCTTCTCCTGAGCGACCTCCTCGGGGGTGTGCTCCCACGTGGACAGGTACACGCAGAGCAGCGAGATTGCCATGACCGAAGCGTTGATCGTAGCGATGATGAAATAGCTGAACGGGTTGGTCTCGCCGAAGGTGCCAAAGCCAAAGCCGACGAGCGCTGCCATCAGGAAGCCGGCGGCGTTACCAAAGAGGTGCTTGTAGCCGGTGAGGTACGTACGCTCCTTGAAGTCGTCGGTCATCTCGATGGTAAGCGGCGACAGGTTGGCGGTGCAGAACGTGTACGCGACGTTGTAGATCAGGTACAGCGCAAAGTAGTACGGGAAGCCAAACGGCGTAGCCACAAAGATGAGCGGCTCAGCGACCATCATCGGGATAGCGAGCAAGATCCAGAAACGGCGACGACCAAAGATGCGGCCGATCTTGGTGGCATAGAAGTTATCGGCCACAAAACCCATCAGCGGGCAAAGAATGGCGTTGAGATAGATGGCGAACGAGCTAATCAGCGCAGCCTCGCCTGCGGACAGGCCGCACTCCGTGGACAGGAACAGCACCATGTAGCTGTGCGTAAAGCTCAGGGCACCGGAGTTGAGCATGCCGCCCATACCAAAGCCCAAGCGCGTCCAGAATGTGATTTTGCGCTTTTTTCCAATCTTATTAGTCATCGAGCTCCCTCTCTTCTCTCGATTGTCTTGTAACAAGACATTGGAATCCATACCGACATCCGTCTGCATGTCGTTCAGGGTGAACGTTTAGCTAGATTATGCGCGATTGCTTATGATAGGTGAACGTTCACTTGAATAATATCCCTGAACGGTCGTTTTTCATCGCTGAACGGACACCTAACTCAAAATATTCTCGATTACAGGGGCATTCGGTGGGTTTTAATTTCAGGGTGACTGGGTGAACGTTTATTGTATTCACCGCCCCCCGCGCTCCCAGGAAGACGCGCTTCTGCAGCCCGGACAAAAATGGCCCCGCCGGGAACACTCCCGACGGGGCCATGGCCAATAGCGCCCTATGCGAACCCGCTTGCCGCTACAGGCAGACGCCGTCCTTCCAGATGCTGATCTCGTGACAACCGCGACGCTCGGCACTCGTAAGCTTGCCGCCCGCCGTCTCCAGCACCAGCTGGTACAGGTCGTGGGCAGCCTCGTCGAGCGTGCACTCGCCTGTGGCGACCACGCCGGCGTTAAAGTCCATCCAGTTGGCCTTGTGGTCGCACAGACGCTGGTTGGTAAACACCTTGAGCGTCGGCGCCGGCGCGCCAAACGGCGTGCCGCGGCCGGTCGAGAACAAAATCACGTGGCAGCCGGCAGCCGTCAGGGCCGTGGTGGATACCATGTCGTTGCCCGGACCGCACAGCATGTTCAGACCATGCTTGGTGGCCTGACCGGCATACGGCAGCACGTCGACGATGGGGGCAGATCCGCCCTTTTGCACGCAGCCGCAGCTCTTGTCCTCGAGCGTGGTAATACCGCCGTCCTTGTTACCGGGACTCGGGTTCTCATAGACGACCTCGCCGTGGCTAATGAAGTAGTCCTTAAAGCCGTTGAGCATGTCGGCCGCCGCGTTAAAGACGTCCTGACTCTCGCAGCGATCGAGCAGAATGCTCTCCGCGCCAAACATCTCGGGCACCTCGGTGAGCACCGACGTGCCGCCGCGGGCGACAACCATATCGCTCACGCGGCCGATCGTGGGGTTGGCGGTAATGCCCGAAAGACCGTCAGAACCACCGCACTTAAGGCCAATGACCAGCTCGGAGGCCGGAATGGGCTCACGCTTGGCCTGCTTGGCCAGGTCAGCCAACTCGGACAGAATCTTGTGGCCCTCGACCTGCTCGTCAGCTACATCCTGGCAGGTAAGGAAGCGAACGCGCTCGTGATCGAAGTCACCGAGCTCATCGAGCACCTGCTGGTGCGTGCAGTTTTCGCAACCGAGGGACAGGAACAGTACACCCGCAGCGTTTGCGTGACGCGAGAGCGCCACCAGCAGACGACGCGTCTGGGCATGGTCGGCGCCGGTCTGCGAGCAGCCAAAGGGATGTGGGAAGTAGTAAACGCCCTCCAGCGAGCCCTCGACCAGATCCTGAGCCTGCTCGCACATGGCACGTGCGACCTCGTTGACGCAGCCGACCGTGGGGATGATCCACAGCTCGTTGCGCGTGGCGGCGCGGCCGTCGGCGCGACGGAAACCCATAAAGGTCTCGGGCTCAACCGGCTCAACAACCGGATGCGTCGGGTTGTAAGCATACTCGACCTCGCCCGAAAGGTTGGTCTTGACGTTATGCGTATGAAGCAACTGACCGGGCTGGATGTCGCCCGTCACGTGGCCGATAGGAAGACCGTACTTGACGACGTCCTCCCCCGCCGCAATGGCACGCACGGCCATCTTGTGGCCCTGCGGAATATCCTCCGCGGCCACGACCTCGCCCACCCCGGGAACCGCGACGGCGGTGCCCTTGGCAAGCGGCGACAGCGCGACGATCACGTTATCGGCCGGATTGATCTGGATAGTGTTCATTACAAATGGTCCTAACCTTACAGGTTGAGCAGAAGTCGAGGCGCGGACAAGCCGTCTGGCGCCCGCACCGGGAATTTACGCCTGAGCGTTGGCGAAGGCCTGCTTGGCGCCCTCGACGCGCACGACAGCGAGCGCGTTGACGACAAACTCCTCGAGACCAGTGATCTGCGTAAGGTCCTCGCCCCACATTTGCTCATTGGTGAGCACGTCGTGCACCAGCTCGGCATCGTCGGTGCCGGCGTGGGCGGCGTAGAAATCGAGCACGAAGGCATCGTCCTGAGCGGTGTACTCGGTGCCGTCGGCGCGACGCAGGTGCAGGCCGTCTCCCTCGCGAGCAACGAGCTCCTGCGTATAGAAAGCGATGAGCGTAGCGAGGCTCGTCGCCAGGCACTTGGGCAAGCTGCCGGTCTTGGCAACGTAGTCCTTGAGCGTGGGCAGGTCGCGGGCACGCCACTTGGCGGTGGAGTTGAGACAAATGGAGAGCAGCGCGTGGTCGATAAACGGGTTGTCGAAGCGGTTCTCGACGGCGGCGGCAAAGGCCTTGCAGTCCTCGACATCCAGGTCGGCGGCAAGCGTCGGGATGACCTCGTCGTAGAGCATGGTGTTCATGAAGCCGCGAACAGTCTCGTCGTGCATGCAATCGCGCACGATATCAAAGCCAGCGACCCAGGAACCCGGCACAAAGGCGGTGTGGGCGCCGTTGAGGATGCGGACTTTGCGTTTCTTGTACGGAGTGACGTCGGGGGTCACAAAGACACCCGGCAGGCCGGCCTTCACAAAGGGAAGCTTCTCGGCAAGCGACTCGTCACCCTGGATGCCCCACATCTGGAAGGGCTCGCGCACAGTCAGGAAGGGATCCTCATAGCCCAAGCGCTCGGCAACCGCCGCAGCCTCGGATGCGTCGCGGATACGACCCGGCACGATAGTGTCGACGAGCGTGGTGCAGACGGTGCAGTCGTTGGACATCCACTGCGAGAACTCGTCTTCCCAGCCCCAGTCGCTCACGTACTGGTTCATGATGCGCAACAGCTCCTCGCCGTTGTGGTCGATGAGCTCGCAGGCGAGCACGATAACGCCCGGCTTGCCGGCAGCCCAGCGGGCATGCAGGACCTGAACAAGTTTGGCGGGGAAGCTCGCAGGCGGCATGTCGTCGGCCTTGCAGGACGGATCGTAGGCAATGCCGGCCTCGGTGGTGTTGGAAACGATGATCTCCAGATCGTTGGAAACAGCGACCTCCATGATGGCGCGGTAGTCCGCCTCGCGATACGGATTGAGGCAGCGGCTGCAGGCGCTGATCACGCGGGACTCGTCAACCGTGTCGCCGTTCTCTTTGCCGCGCATCAGCACGGTATACAGGTCGTCCTGGGCATTGATGCCATCGGCAAAGCCAAAGGCGCCGTTGATGGGCTGGACCATGACGATCTTGCCGTTCCAGCCGGTTGCCTCGTTGCCCATGTCAAAGAAGCGGTCGACGAAGGCGCGCAGGAAATTGCCCTCGCCAAACTGCAGAACCTTCTCGGGCGCGTCCTTGGGCAGCAGGTAGCCCTTGTAGCCGATCTTCTCGAGCGCATCGTAGCTGATGTTCTCCATCTATGTCTCTCCTTAGATAGCTGTTAGCGTGCAGGCAAAACGGGGGCGCCGCGTGTGGCAACGGCACTCCCGATCTCGATGTAATTCGGTGCGGGTCTAGGCCTCGACGGTGTCCAGGTCAAAGCCAAAGTAACGGACCGCATTGTTGTAGCTGATGTCGCGCACGATGGTGCCCAGCAGCTCCATGTCGGCCGGGTACTTGCCCTGCTCGACCCACTCGCCGATCACGCTGCACAGCACGCGACGGAAGTACTCGTGACGCGGATAGGACAAGAAGGAACGGGAGTCGGTAAGCATGCCCACAAAGTTGCCCAGCACGCCCTCGTTGGCAAGGGCCGTGAGCTGCTCGCGCATACCGACCTCGTTGTCGTTGAACCACCAGGCAGAACCGTTCTGGATCTTGCCGGCGGTCGGAGCCTCCTGGAAGCAGCCCATCACGGTATCGATCATGGTGTTATCGATGGGATTCAGGCTGTACAGGATGGTCTTGGGCAGGCCGCAGGTCTCCTGGATGGAGTTGAGGAAATCGGCAAGCTGGTCGGACGGCGTGTAGTTGGAGATGCAATCGTAGCCGGTATCGGGGCCGAGCTTGGCAAACATGGCGCGGTTGTTGTCGCGCTTGCAGCCAAAGTGCAGCTGCATGGCCCAGCCCAGACGGACATACTCGCCGGCAACGAACTGCATAAAGGCAGTCTTGTACTTGAGGACCTCGTCTTCGGTAAGCGGCTCGGCGGCAAGGCCCTTGGCAAAGATGGCCTCGATCTCGTCGGCGGTAGCCGGGGCGTACATAACGTAGTCGAGTGCATGGTCGGATGCGCGACATCCCAGCTCGTGAGCAACGTCGTAGCGCTTGGAGATGGCGGCCTTCATGCCCTCGAAGTCGCTTACCTCAACGCCGGCAACCTCGGAGAGGTGCTTGCAGTAGTCGGCAAACTCCTGGCCGCGCTCGATGCGCAGGGCGGCATCGGGGCGCATGGCAGGAACGACCTGAACGTCAAAGCTGTCGTCGGCGGCAATCTTTTTGTGCCACTCAAAGCTATCGGCGGGATCGTCGGTAGTACAGATCATGCGAACGTTAGACTGCTTGATCAGGTTGCGACAAGTAAAGCTGGACTCGGCGAGCTTGGCGTTGGCAAGGTCCCAGACCTCCTGAGCGGTTTTGCCGTTCAGAACGCCCTCGTAGCCAAAGTAGCGCTTAAGCTCCAGGTGGCTCCACTCAAAGACGGGGTTGCCCACGCAACGGCCCAGGGTCTCGGCCCACTTTTGGAACTTCTCGCGGGCGGGGGCGTCGCCGGTAATGAAGCGCTCGTCAACGCCGTTGGCGCGCATCAGGCGCCACTTGTAGTGGTCGCCGCCCAGCCAAACCTCGGTGATGTTCTCGAAACGCTTGTCATCCCAGATTTCCTTGGGAGAAATGTGGCAGTGATAGTCGACGATGGGCATGCCCTCGGCAAAGTTGTGGAACAGCTCCTCGCCGGTCTTGGTGCTCAGCAGGAAATCCTGATCGTCCATAAAGTTTTTCATCAAACAACCCCTTTGTTGGCAAAACGGGCGCACGGCGCGCTCGTTATCCTTTAGGTGAACGTTCACTATACTAGTTCATTACGGCTGAAAAGGTGAACGTTCACCTAACCCTCACGGGGCGAACGGTCGATTTTGCCCGTTCAACGGTTGTTGGAGCTGTGATCTGTATATGTTGCGGCTCGGCTGGCGTCCCCGAACACCAAACATGAGCGCTTTTGTCCAGGTGGGTCATGTCCCGACGTTCATTTTTAGGAATATTCAGCATCGGAGCGCACCGCGTACCGTCCTTGACGCCCTATTTGATACGCATATTGCGCCCGATCGGCATAAATAAGTGCCGCCGATGGCGAATTACGCCACCGGCGGCACTTAAAACAGTCGTTCTGTCCCTCTATCGGAACATGCGTTTGCTGAATATTCCCAAAAATGTACGTCGCAAGAGGGGGTACCCGCCCAAGCGGCTAAATTCCCGCAAGCTTGCAGTAGCGGTCGACGTTGCTGGCAAACACCATCTCGACGGAACCCTTCTGCACGGGCTCCGCCGGAGTCCTTCCCCACAGCAGATAATCGCCCAGCGTCTTAGCACCGCGGTATGCCAGACTCACCGGGTCCTTATAGACGATATTGGTAAAGATGCCACGGCGCAAAGCCAAAGCGCTTTCGGGAAATAGGTCGTTGCCAATTACCATGACCTGGCCAGCCTTGCCGCTCGAAACGAGCGCGTCGGCGACCACTTCGGAACCAACGGCAAAAACGCTACAGATAAGTTCGGGGGCGTTCGGTGCACTCAAGCGCTTCTCAAGCTCGCACTCGAGCTGTTTGACTTGCGCATGGGCGCCGGCAAGGTCCTCGACCTGCCACGGAATATCATGTTCGCGCAGGTAATTATGGAAGGCGCGGGCGGTTAAATAGTGCGAATCGGTATAAGGGTCGCCTGTCAAGAGGAGCACGCGAGCGTCAGCACCAGAAGCATGGACCAGGTTTGCCGCCTGCTCGGCCATAAGGCTGCCTGCCGTCGAATAGTCGGCCAAGCTCGCACCCAAACGGTTCAAATGCGGGCGGTCGCCGTCGACGAGCTCAATCACCACGCCCGCCTCGGCAATCTGTCCCAAAAGCTCAGTTGCACGATCATCGCCCGGCGCATAGGCAAGCAAGCCATCGATCTTCTCGCCCACCTGCAGACGCTCATCGATTTGCTCAAGGGCATCGGCGTAGCCGCCCACGCCAAATTCAACGCGTTCAACCGTAATGCCCTGGTCGATGACCTCCTGTTCAAAGCGATTGCAACCTTCCCACAGGTAACGGAAAAAGTACGCTCCCTCGCGCGATGCGCGGGGCAGGCAAAATACCAGGTTGATATCCTTGCGGCGCAGGCTCGAGGCGCTCGTATTGCGATGGTAGCCCATGGCCTCGGCCTTGGCATTCACCTTGGCGCGTACGGATTCGCTCACGCCGGCCTTGCCCGTCAGGGCCTTGTGCACGGTATTGATGGAAACGCCAAGCTCGGCGGCTATGTCCTTCATGGTTACGCGAGCGCTCATGGGGTTACTCCGTTATAGATAAGTTGCCAATCAACAGTACAGGTAACGATACCCCAAAATTACTCTTCAACTCGCCGCGCTCGCCCCCAAATGCGCAAAGCGCCCCGCGAACGGATACCTGGGCCCTATTTGATACCGCGGCCCAAGTCTTCGGCAATTTTGTCCACGCCCTTAAGTGCGGCGCAGGTCTTTTTGTTGGAACAATGTCCTGTACAAACGCCACCCTGGGCGCAGTCGGCGCAGGTGCCCTTTCGGTAGATGCGCACACATACCGCGACAAACGCAATACCGATAACAGCCAGTACAACAATATCGATAGGTGCCATAGCAAGCCTCCTCTAGTTAACCATCACTTACTTTACCCCATTCTCCACCTACCAAAAAGGGACAGGTTTGTTTTGGTCGGTTTTATCTGCGGAAACGCCACATCTCCCTACCAAAAAGCCCGAGTGTCGCTGGGACACCCGGGCTTTCGGAAAGGGGTTGATCCTTATTCGGACTTAAGCGGAAACTGCGGCGGAAGCAGTGTTGGTCTCGTCCTCATCGGTCCATGCATGTTTGGGCATGGGACGGAAGATCTGGAAGAGCATCGCAACCAGTAGCACAATGGCCACAACCGTCCAGAAGCCAAACTGACCCAGAACAAGCAGGTTGTAGAACTGGTTGATGAACAGGCCGATCACCCAAGCGAAGGCGCACTCGTAACCGATGGCAATCGCGGTCCACTTGCCGGAGTCCATCTGGTTGCGGATAGTGCCCATGGCGGCAAAGCACGGAGCACACAGCAGGTTGAAAGCGCCAAAGGCAACGCAAGCGCCCATAGTCGGGAACATGCCGGCGAACGCGGTCCACAGGCTCGGGTCGGTCTCGCCGGCGTCGGCGACGGACAGCAGCGAACCGGCGGTGGCGACGACGTTCTCCTTAGCGACAAGGCCCGAGACGGTCAGCGCAGTTGCCTGCCAGGTGCTAAAGCCGAGCGGGGCGAAGATCCAGGCGACCAGGTTGCCCAGCATGGCGAGCACGGAGTAGTCCATGAACTCCTCGGGGATGCCGTCCATCGCAGGCAGGAAGCCAAACGTGCCGTTGTAGCTACCAAAGTTGGACAGGAACCAAACCGCGACAGTGGACGCGAAGATGACCGTGCCGGCCTTCTTGATAAAGGCCCAGCAGCGCTCCCACACGTGCAGCGCCCAAGAGCGGATCGCCGGGAAGTGGTAGGCAGGAAGCTCCATAACGAACGGCGTCGGGCGGCCGGCGAAGAGCTTGGTCTTCTTGAGCATAAGGCCCGAGGCGATGACGGCAAAGACGCCCAGGAAGTAGAAGAGCGGGCTGATCCACGCGGCGGTGGTGGAAGAATCACCGATGATGGAACCCATGAGCAGGGCGATGATCGGCAGCTTGGCGCCGCAGGGGATGAACGTGGTGGTCATGACCGTCATGCGGCGGTCCTTCTCATTCTCGATGGTCTTGGTGGCCATGACGCCGGGGACGCCGCAGCCCGAGGACACGAGCATGGGGATAAAGGACTTACCGGACAGGCCAAAGCGGCGGAACACGCGGTCCATAATGAAGGCGACGCGGGCCATGTAGCCGCAGTCCTCCAGGAAAGACAGCATCACGAACAGCAGGAACATCTGCGGCACAAAGCCAAAGATGGCACCCAAACCGCCGACGATGCCGTCGCAGACCAGCGAATCGACCAGGCCACCGTCCTCGGTGCCGCCCGCCACGAGGGCATCGTGCACCATGGTGGTAATACCCGGAACATATGGGCCGTACTGTGCCGGGTCGATCGAATCGGCAGCGTCCTCGCCCGCAGCCTCGACGGCTGCATCGTAGGCGTCGCGGCCCTGACCAACCACATACCAACCGTCGGTGCCAAAGAGCTGGTCGTTGGTGAAGTCGGTCACCGTGCCGCCCAAGGTAGAGACGGCAATGTAGTACACGCAGAACATGATGACCACAAAGATCGGCAGGCCCAGAATACGGTTGGTAACCACGCGGTCGATCTTCTCGGAAGTGCTCATCTTGGCCGGAGCCTTGGTGAGGCACTCGTCAATGATGTGGGCAATCACGCCGTAACGCTCGCCGGTGATGATGGACTCGGCGTCGTCATCGCAGTCCTGCTCGCACTGGGCAACCAGCTGCTCCACGCGAGTGGCCTTCTCCTTGGTGAGGTTGATGAGCTTGCAGGCGTCCGCATCGCGCTCAAACAGCTTGACAGCGTAGTAGCGACGCTTGTTGGCAGGAACGCTCGCAGGCAGATTGTTCTCGATGTGGTCCAGAACGTCCTCGATGGAGGAATCGAACTTGTGCTCCGGCACCTGGCCCTTGGAAGCAGCGGACTTCTTGACCTGCTCGAACAGCTCCTTGATGCCCTTGTTCTTAAGAGCCGAGATCATCATGACCGGGCAGCCGAGCTTCTTGGAGAGCTTGTCCGTGTCGATCTTGTCACCGTTCTTCTCGACCAAGTCGGCCATGTTGAGGGCGACGACCACGGGCAGGCCGGTCTCGATAACCTGAAGCGCCAGGTACAGGTTACGCTCGAGGTTGGTGGCATCGACCACCTGGACGACAACATCGGGCTCGCCGCTCATGAGGTAATCGCGCGAGCATTGCTCCTCGGGGCTGTAGGGGGAAAGCGAGTAGATGCCAGGGAGGTCCGTAATGGTAACGTTCTTGTCGCTTAGGAGCTTGGCCTCCTTTTTCTCAACCGTGACGCCGGGCCAGTTGCCAACGTAGCCGTTGGCGCCGGTGATCAGGTTGAAAAGCGTGGTCTTGCCGCAGTTGGGGTTACCCGCCAGCGCGACATGGATCTGAGAATCCGCCATTCAATCCTTCTTCCTTGTGTGCCTGTGCTGCTTTCTCCGCGCAGGCTGGATAATGTGCTTCAAAGATGCTGCATTAAGTTAGAAAAACCTAACTTTATCTGCAGAAATACGCGCCGCGAGTCCTTACTGAACCTCGACGACGGCGGCCTCCTCCTTGCGGATGGAAAGCTCGTAGCCGCGCACGTTGATCTCGACCGGATCACCGAGCGGTGCAACCTTCACGACCTTGAACGAAGTGCCCTTGATGAGCCCCAGGTCCATAAGGTGGCGGCGAAGCGCACCCTCACCGTGAAGCTTGACGATGGTGGAGCTCTCGCCCACCTTAACGTCACCCAACGTCTTCATTTACTTGTCCCCCTTTCAGTGCGTACAGAAATACCGTCGACTAACCGACGGTCATGATGTGCATGGCAACCTTGGAATCGATGCCAAAGCGTGCGCCCAGCACCGTGACGATGATATTGGCGCCACTCGAGCTCACCACGTGGATTTCGTTGCCCTCGACAAAGCCGAGGTCCTTGAGGTGGTGCTTCATATCCTCATTGCCCTTTACACGAGACACGCGCACGGTTTCGCCCGCTTTTACCATCGAAAGCGGCATTGCCGGCATCTGCGGTCCGCAAGACATGAGTGGCTCCTAACGTCAGTTCGTCCTCAACATCGACGCGATAAAAGTTAACCACGTCTATGTTCGCTTTAGTAAACTAGCATGTGGTTAACTTTTTGGAAAGGGTCCCCATTCAGATTTCGAAAAAGTTTCCTATACGAAACAAAAAGGCGCGGCAAAGGACCATCCTTTACCGCGCCCTATCATGCTTAGAGCGAGAGATTTCTGATCGATGTGACACAGGAGGCCTCATCCACGCCCGAAACGCGGAACACGATGTCCTCGCCACATTCGCCACAGAGTGCCATGAGCCCTATAACGTCGCGGCCATCGACATGACGATTGCCAATCGAAACCGACACGTCGCTACGATGCTTGGCAATGATGTCATAAAGCAGCGCAACCGGGCGGGCATGCAGTCCCAACGGATCTTTAATCGTCTTTGTAAACTCGACCATGTCCCCTCCCACGACATCGCACATTCGGCCGGCAAACCCAGCCACGTGGTAGCTATTGTAGCGTTAGATGCTTGTCGAGAGCTCCTCTGAACACCTCGTGGGCAAAAAGTGGCAAATATGAGTACTGTCACCAATTTAGTAGCAGCAAAATCGAGAGCAAATTGCCTAATTTGAGCGATCCGAAGAGGTTGAAAGCCGTCAAACGCCCTTTAAAGGGGGTTAGATAAATTGATTATGAGCCCATTTTCGCTCAGAGCAGGCCGAAAAATATGACACCTCTTTTGCAACAGTACTCATATTTGGCATTTTTTGACCACGGGGTCCAAAACCATGCCCCAAAGCACAAAAGGAGGGGCCTCGTAAGGCCCCTCCTTAGGAAAGGGAATCGATTTATTCCACAGCCGTAGATTAATCCTAGCCGCTACTCCATCATGTCGAGGACGGAGGGGCGAAGCTCGTTCTCGGCGGCCTCGGGATCGGTCTCACGCAGGCGGTTGATGTGGCGGTTGTACCACATCACGGCAAGGCCCAGGAAGACAACCACGCCGCCAACGTTGTAGACCAGCGTCAGCCACAGCGGCTGATCGAGCGGAATGGTGCCGCAGATAAGCACGAAGCAGAAGACCACAAGCAGGAATGCGGCAACGACCAGGCCAAAGCTGCGCGAGCCCATGCGGAAGCCACGGGGAGCAGCATCGAAGTTCTTGCGCAGCATAAAGTAGGCAAGCAGGATCAGCAGCGGCGGGAGCAGAGCGGTGGCAGCCGTCATGTTGGTGACGATCATGAGCAGGTCGTCGAGGTTACCAGAGCCCAGGGCCGGGATGATCAGGATGGGGACGACGATGGCGAACTGCAGCCAGGCAGCGCGGGCAGGAATGCCGTGCTCGTTGAGCTCGACGATCTTGCTACCAAAGACGCCCTTGGGGATCTCGGTGAAGAAAACCTTGATGGGAGCGGAGGTCCACATCATGAGGGAGCCCAGCGTAGCGGCGAGAAGGATCAAGCCGATGGCGCGCGTAGACACTTCCATGGGAATGTCAAAGTGGGCAAAGACAGCGCCGAACACGTCGAAGATGCCGGTGGAGATGGCAACGCCGCCCTCGGGGATGAACAGGTTAACCAGCAGCGAAGCGCCTGCATACAGAAGGCCGATGGTCAGGCCGGCGATAACGACGGTGCGCACGAAGGCCTTGACGCCACCCTTAAGGTCGTTAAGGAACACGCCGACAGACTCGGCGCCGCCAACGCCCTGGATGATCCAGGCAAGCGTACCGAAGAAGCCCCACGTAGTTGCGAAGTTGCTCATGTCGGGAGCCATGTTAGCGGGCGTAGGAGCCGTAGCGAACTCGACGCCGCCAAGGGCAGCAGCCAGGGACAGCAAGATGAACACGGCAGTCAGGCCGAGAGCCGCGGTCGAGCCGAAGGAGGAAATGGAGCCGATCCACTTAGCGCCCTTGGTCGAGACCCACGTGGCGATAGCAAAGACGACGATTTCGATAATGGTGATCCACAGCTGCGAGAGCTCGGCGTTGGCGCCAAAGAATACGTAGCTCGCGTAGATGATGACATTGGGCAGTACGGACGCAAAGTAGAACAGGTTGACGAACCAGTAGCTAAACGCCGTCAGGAATGCCCAGCGGCCGCCCATCGAGGTCTTAATCCAGGCGTACACGCCCGACTCGGAGTCTTTGTTAAGGCCGACGAACTCGGCGGTAACCAGGGTATAGGGGACAAAGTACAAAAGCGTGGCGAAGAAGAACGACGGCGCAGCTGCCAAGCCGATGGCCGCGTTGTTGTTGATGATGTTCTTGATACCGAACACGGCGGCGACCGTCATGCCCAGCAGAGCGAACGAACCAATCGTTCCTCGTTTTTCAGAGCTCATAAGCCCTCCCAATCATCTATTAAATGTCATCTAAAACCGTCCGACCTGCAAGTGCAAACACGGACGGCGCACCTGCTAAGGGGAATGGGGAAAAGGGAGTCAACAAAGCCATCCCCCTTAACGGCGCGAAGCAAACGTCCAAACGGACGAATACTACTTGTTGGGGAAGGAATAACCTTCAACCGTCACGTGCAGTACCACGACGCGGGGATCCGCGGCATCGGCCACGACACGGTAGGCCTCGTCAATTTCGACGACGGCAACGCCGCCGGCGGGAATCGTCACGGTCTCCCCCGCCCCCTCAAAGCGCTCGCGATCATCGATATCGCTGTAAGCGCGGGTGCAGGTGAGGCCTGCCTTGGGGGCAACCTCGACGGTCAGGTCGCCGTCGAGCGGAGCGAGCGCGGCATGGTAGCGACGGTGACCGACCAGGTCGGCGGTTGCGGCCTCGCGGGCATAGACCCACCAGTAAACCAACGAGTCGCCGATGGAGTAAGCCACGTCGTGCTGTAGGTCGGCAACACCATCGAGCGCCTGGCCGGTGCGCATCCACTTCTTGACGGACTTCATCTGAGCGTCGAAATCGGCGCGCGAGTTAAAGACATGCATGGCTTATGCCTCCTTAATGGGTGCCAGCGCCTGAGCCAGATCGGCAGACGTCAGCGGTCGCAGGGACACCTCAAAGCTGAAGCTCTCAAAACGGGTGCGATAGGAATCGAGCACCTCGGAACCCCAAGAGTTCGAGCCAAGGCCGAGCAACTGGTCGTTGATGTTGACCGTAACCGTATCGCCCTTGACAAGGTCGTAGACGTGCTTGGCGTTATCGATGGCCTCGCAGCTATAGGGCCATGCCGAGAATGAGAACGGGTTGGAGGCGGCGTCAGCCGGACGGGTCACCAGCACGCCGTCGCCATGGCTAGAGCGCAGAGCAACCCAGCGGGTACCCTCGCGGTTGGCGCAGTCCTGAGGCATGACATACGGCGTGAACATGTCGTCGACCGTAGTGTGGTAATGACCGACCGGGTTGGCGCGCAGCGAGTCCGGATAGTTCTCGCCCGGGCCGTGGCCATACCACTCGACGGCACGATCGCAACCGGGGACTTCGAAGGAGATGCCGATGCGCGGGATAATATCCGAGTAATCGCCGTAGGGCTCGCCGGAAACCTTGAGGTCGACACGACCGCTCGGAAGCACGGTGTAGACGAGCTCGACGCGCATGCCGAACGCGCGGACGGGAGGAGCGATACGCTGGCTCACGGTCACGACGACCGCATTGCCATCCTGCTTCCAAGAAACCTTGCGGGTAGACGTCTGCATCACATCGATGAAGTTGTCCTTCCACAGTGAGTCATACTCCTGCGCATGGTTATCGACGAGCGGATGCCAAAAACCAACCTGGGGACCAGAGGCCATGACGTCGCGGCCGGATGCCTTCCACTCGCTCACGGTACCGTTGACCTTGCTGAAGGTCAGCTCGCCGTTGAGGAAGTGAATGCGAATCTCCTGCTCGGTCTCCTCGACCGTAAGCTCAGGACGAGTGGGAGCCGCAATGGCCGGCGCCGGATGGTTTGCGATGGCAAACTGGCTTGCGCCCAGTTGGAACATCGGCTCGCACCAGACGTGAGCGGCCATGGTGTAAGCGCGCACGGTCAGCAGGGTCTCGCCTACCGCGGCCTCGCGAATCACCAGCGGAAGCTGGACGGACTCGCCGGGGGCAACCGCGCCGGGCATAAGCGTCTTGCGGCAGACCGCGTCGCCGTCCACCAGGGTCTCCGCCGACAGGCAGACATCCTCGAGGGTGGTAAACCAACGTTTGTTGGTGACGGTCAGCTCGCCCGCCTCGGCATCGTAGGCCATGCGAACCGGGCAGATGACCTGGCCATACTCAGTGAGGCCCGGGCTCGGCTGCTGCCAAGGGAACACCATGCCATCGATGCAGAAGTTGCTGTTGTTGGGGTAATCGCCGTTGTCGCCACCGTACATATCGTAGGCAACGCCGTCCTCGGTCACAGCAGCCAAACCGTGGTCGCACCATTCCCAGATAAACTGGCCTTGGATGCAATCCCAGCGATCGAAGACCTCCTGATACTCGGACAGGCCTCCGGGGCCGTTGCCCATGGAGTGACCGTACTCGCAGTTGATGCGCGGCTTGGGGAATGGATGCTCACCAAAGTCGTTCATCTGCGACACACGGGAGTACATCGTGGAAATGACGTCGACGGTATCGGCGTTGCGATCCTCCTCGTAGTGAACCGGACGACCATCGAGCTCGTGAGCCTTGGCGTACATCGCGCGGATGTTACAGCCATAGCCGCTCTCGTTGCCCATCGACCACATAATGATGCAGGCGTGGTTGCGCTCCTGCATCACCAGGCGCTCGATGCGGTCGACGTAGGCCGGCTCCCATGTCGGGTCGTCGGTGACCAGGGCGATATTGCCGATATTCTCGAAGCCGTGGCTCTCCATATCGGTCTCGGCGACCAGCATGATGCCATACTCGTCGCACAGCTCGTAGAAGCGCGGGTCGTTGGCGTAGTGGGACGTGCGCACCGCGTTGATGTTGTGCTGCTTCATGAGCTCCAGGTCGCGGCGCATGCGATCGAGGCCCACGGCGCGGCCCTTGTGATCGTCGTGATCGTGGCGGTTGACGCCATGCATCTTAAAGTAAGTGCCGTTGAGGTAGATATGATTGCCCTCGACCGTCACCTCGGCAAGACCCTGGCGATGCGGAACGTACTCGCTGACCTGGTCACCGTCGTAGACCTCAAACGTAAGGTCATAGAGGAAGGGGTCCTCGGGATTCCAGAAGTGGGCATCGGCAACGTTGCACTCGGCATGGCCGTCGACGCACTCGCCCGTAGCCACCACGTTCTCGCCATCGCTGAGCGTAAACACAACGCGGGAAGCGCCCTCGGCAACCGTATCGAGCGTAATCAAAGCGGTATCGCCCTCGCGGTGCGTGCGGAACCTAAAGTCGACCAGGCGCGCGGCGGGACGCTGCATAAGGTACACATCGCGGAAGATGCCCGAGGCCCACCACATGTCCTGATCCTCGATATAGCTGCCATCGCTGTACTGCAGGACCTTGACCGCAAACAGGTTATCGCCCTCGACGAGCGCGTCGGTCACGTCGAACTCGGCAGACAGGCGCGAGCCCTTGGTCATGCCGATAAACTTGCCGTTGACGTACAGCTCGCCATAGCTCTCGATGCCGTCAAAGCGAATGATCTCGCGAGCGCCGGCAGGCACGGCGGGAAGATTGACGATGCGCTGGTACACGCCCGTGGGATCGTCAGAGGGAACGAACGGCTGATCCACCGGGAACGGGAAACCCTCGTCGGTGTAGGCAAGGTTGCCATAGCCGTCTACCTGCCACAGGTGCGGAACCTCCACGTGATCCCACTCGGGCTCGTACGTGGAGAGCTCCTCGTTGGAGACGGCAGCGGGGCCCTCAAAGAGGCGGAACTGCCACGAGCCGGACAGCTGGACAAACCCGCGCGACAGCTCGCGGCTGTACGTTGCAGCGAGATCGGCAGTCTCGTAGCCCATAAAGTACGCATGAGGTGCCAGGCGGTTCCTGTGGGTGAGCGCTTGGTTTTCCCAATCGTTAATGGCGTCCATGGTGATGCTCCTTCGTCATCGTAGTGATTCTTGTGCAACCGGTTGTCCTTATCTTACGGGCGATGCAAAAAACTGTGCAACCGGTTGTCCGCTGAACGGTCGATTTGGTCGGGTTAACGGTGCAACCGGTTGTACAACCGCGACACTTATGTCACCCTGAGTATCGAAACTCAGCGCAAGACATCGTTCTTAAGCTCGTAGGCAACCGCCACGCCCGCTGATATCTCGCCCATACGAGACGTATTCGATTGCGGCTTGGTTGCAAAACGACACCGGTCACCGGATATCATGAACGCTGTTCAGGCGCACTATAGTAAGCTGTATCCGCACCAGCCCGTATCAGCGACAACATCGACCGCATTCTCCAGGAGACGCCATGACCCAACCAGTTCGCACCGCACCTACGCTTGCCGAGGTTGCCGCAGCTGCCGGCGTGTCGCGCTCCACGGCATCGCGCGCTCTCAACGATTCGCCCCGCATTAGCGAGGAAACCAAAAAGCGCGTCCGCGCGGCGGCCAAGGAAGTCAATTTTGTCCCCAACGCTCGTGGCCGAGCGCTCGCTGTCGGGCGCACGGAAATCATCGCCGTGCTCGTGACCGAGCCCCTGAGTGAACTCTTCAGCGACCCCACTTATAGCGAGTTTTTGAGCGGCATTACCGAGGAACTGTCGGAGTCGTCCTATCTGCCCGTTATCTTGCAGGCGTCTTCTACGCATGAGCGCAACCGCGCGCGCGAGCACTTTGAGCGCCGCTCGTTCGACGCCGTGATCGACGTCTCCCCCTACAAGGGCAGCGAGCTGCTCGAGGTACTGCGCGAGCTGGGCGTACCCACCGTGTTGTGCGGCCAGCTCGAGGGCCACCCCTATCGCGATGTGTTCTCGACAGTCTACTCTGACGACGAAGAGGGCGGACGCTTTGCAGCGCTCGCTATGAAAGAGCGCGGGCGTAAGGATATCGTTGCCGTGCTGGGACCTCAGGACAACCCCGCCGTCATCGACCGCCTTCGCGGCTACCGTGCCGTCTTGGGCGAAGACCTCCTAGACGCAAACGTTATCTATACCGGCTGGAACAGCGGAGACGGCTATCAGGCCATGCACCAGATCCTCGCGCGCGAGATTGCTTTCGATGGCGTGCTTTGCGGATCGGACCGTATCGCGGCTGGCGTCATCACCGCACTCAACGAGGCAGGCCTATCCGTTCCGGCGGACGTTTCCGTCGTCGGCTTCGACGATCACGAGATTGCGGCGCGCTGCGTCCCCGCGCTCACGACCGTCCGCCAGCCCCTGCGCGAAGAAGGCCACATGGCCGCCAACATTGCGCTCGACATGATCAAGGGTGCCGAGCCTACCACCTCCGTAATGCACATGCAGCTGATTCAGAGAGACTCACTATAAGAAACTAGGACAGGCTTTCCGCCAGACAGTTGTTGCGGAAAGCCCGTCCCGTTTTGAGCGCTCATTCTGGGGCACAGTTTCCGTTAGACAGCTCAACCGGAAACTGTGTCCCATTATTTGGCTGAATTCTAGGCCGCGGTTTCCCAAGGGGCCCTGTTTGGGAAACTGCGACCCGTTTTGGACGCAAATTCCGGGTCGCAGTTTCCGCGACGCCCGGTCACTCCATGCCATCACAACGCCCGCGCATAAAAAACGAGGGAAGGCACGCGTCCTTCCCTCGTTACGGGCAATATGTAGCTGCTCGCCTACATCAGGCGCAGGCTGACGTCCTTGAGCTGGGCGCCGGAAACGGCACTCGGGGCGCCCGACATGAGGTCGGAGCCACTGGCCGTCTTGGGGAACGCCATGACGTCGCGGATGGAGTCGGAGCCGGTGAGCAGCATGCACACGCGGTCCAGGCCCAGGGCGAAGCCGCCCATCGGGGGCGCACCAAACTTGAGCGCCTCCATGAGGAAGCCAAACTGAGACTCGGCGCGCTCTTCGGTAAAGCCCAGGAGCTTGAGCATGGACATCTGCATCTCGGCGTTGTGGATACGCATACCGCCGCCGCCGGCCTCAAAGCCGTCCATGACAAAGTCGTAGGTGCAAGAACCGGCTGCCAGCGGATCGGCCTCGATCTTGGCGATGTCGGTCTCGGTCGGCAGGGTGAAGGGCTGGTGCTCGGCAGCATAGGCCTTGCGGTCCTCGTCCCAGTGGAACAGCGGGAAGTTGACGACCCACAGGAAGTCGTGACCCTCGCGCTTGATCTCGAGCGCGTTGGCCATGTGGGAGCGCATGCCGCCCAGGATTTCGTCGGAAAGCAGGCGCGGGCCGGCGGCGAACATCACGAGGTCGCCGGGCTCGACGTCCATGCGCTCGCGCATAGCCGCCATCTCCTCGTCCGAGAAGAACTTGACGATGGGGCTGTTGATGGAGCCGTCCTCGCGGAAGGCGATCCAGGCCAAGCCCTTGGCGCCAAACGTGGAGGCCACGCCAGCGAGCTTATCGATCTTGGCGCGGGCCCAGGCACCGGCGCCCTTGGCGTTGATGGCCTTGACGACGGAACCCTCCTCGTTTGCGGCAGTCGCAAAGACCTTGAACTTGGAGTTGGCAAAGATGTCGGTCAGGTCGACCAGGTGCATACCATAGCGGGTATCGGGCTTGTCGGAGCCATAGGTGTCCATGGCCTCCCAGTAGTTCATGCGGCGCAGCGGCGTGGGCATCTCGACACCCATACGGCCGAAGGCATCGGCCAGGACTTCTTCGAGCGCGCTCATAACGTCGTTCTGGTCCACGAAGGACATCTCGATATCGACCTGGGTGAACTCGGGCTGACGGTCGGCGCGCAGATCCTCGTCGCGGAAGCACTTGGCAACCTGGTAGTAGCGCTCGACGCCACCGACCATGAGCAGCTGCTTCAGGAGCTGCGGGGACTGCGGCAGGGCGTAGAAGTTGCCCGGCTGGATGCGGCTGGGGACGATGAAGTCGCGGGCGCCCTCGGGCGTGGACTTGAACAGGGAGGGCGTCTCGACCTCCATGAACTCACGGTTATGCAGCGCCTCGCGAATGGCAAAGGTGAAGTCGGAGCGCAGCTTGAGGTTGGCCATCATCTCGGGACGGCGGAGGTCCAGATAGCGATAGCGCAGGCGGGTGTCCTCGCTGGTCTCGATGCCGTCCTCGATCTGGAACGGCGGGGGGACGGACGTGTTGAGCACCTCGGCGTGGTCGGTCAGAACCTCGATCTCGCCGGTCGCGAGCTTGGTGTTGGTGGTCTCCTCGCCACGAGCGCGCACGACGCCGTGGATCTTGATGGGCCACTCGGGACGCATAGTCTCGGCGATCTTAAAGGCGTCGCCGTCAGAGTGCTCGGGGTCGAAGGTGAGCTGCGTGATGCCCTCGCGGTCGCGAAGGTCGCAGAAAATAAGGCCGCCGTGGTCACGGCGACGGCTCACCCAACCGGTGAGGGTGACCTCTTCGCCCACGTTCTCGCGGCGAAGCTCGCCGCAGGTACGGGTGTGCATGGAATGCTCGTCGATGGGACGGGTCTGGCTCATACCAGTGATCCTCCTTTATGGATCTGTGCCGCCCCGTGTCGTTCCGGGCGGCGTCGTACAGATTTGCCCAGCCTGCGTAAACCGCGCAGCCAGACATGGCGTTCTATCTTATCGCACCTGTGTCGATGTGCCGCGGAAAAGTAGCTCATGCCCAAAGACTTGACGGAGACGAAACAATTGGTGCACCGCGGCCGTCGCCAAGGCGTGCCACGTGCGACAATGTGCCCCAATACAACTGCACTCGGAAAGGCCCGCCATGACTGCACGCCTCATCGTTATGGATATCGACTCCACGCTCATCAACCAGGAGGTCATCGACCTGTTGGGCGAGGAAGCCGGCGTGGGCAAGCAAGTTGCGCGGATCACCGAACGCGCCATGCGCGGCGAGCTTGACTTTAAGCAGGCGCTCGAGGAGCGCGTGGGGCTGCTTGCCGGCTTGGACGAGAGCGTGTTCGAGCGCACCTTTGCGCGCGTGACGTTTACCCCCGGCGCGCTGGAGCTTGTGCGCTCGGCGCACAGCAAGGGCTGGAAGGTCGGCGTGGTAAGCGGCGGCTTTCACGAGGTCGCCGACAAGATCGTGGCTGCCGCGGGTATCGACTTTTGCCTGGCCAATCGTCTGGAGGTCGTGGACGGCAAGCTCACCGGTAAGCTGGCTGCCGACATTGTGACCAAGGAGTCCAAGCTCATCCAGCTGCTGGACTGGGCAGTTGAGTGCGGCGTCGATATGGCTCACACGGTCGCTATTGGCGACGGGGCAAACGACATCCCCATGATCCAGGCCGCGGGCACGGGCATCGCATTTTGCGCCAAGCCCAAGACGCGCGAGGCAGCCCCGTTTACCATCGACGAGCGTAACCTGATGCTCGCCATGGACATCATCCTGCGTGACTAGCCGATCCGTCTAACAACTGAATCAGTCTGTCCTATAGTTTCCGAACAATTTTATCTTAGTGTTCGGAAACATACCCTTTGAGTGCTAGACTTTGCGCCGTCGAAGGGAACATATATGGATAAGCGAGATCTTGAGCAGCTGCTGAGCGATGTTGCCGGCGGATCAGTCACCCCGGCAGTTGCCCTCACACGCATCCAGACGGCGCCAACCGCCGATCTGGGTTTTGCGCAGCTCGATCTTTCGCGCGGGGTGCGCCAGGGAGCCGGCGAGGTTGTCTACGGTGCCGGTAAAACCGCCGAACAGATCGCCGCCATTATCGAAGCGCTGCGCGATGCCGGCCAGGAGCGCATCCTAGTCACGCGCCTGGACGACGAAAAAGCCGCGCGCACCGCTGAGCTTCTCGGCAACGGCATCGACCTGGGATATGTCCCGGACGCACAGCTCGCCCTCGTGGGCGGCAAGCCCTCCCCTACCGGCAACGGACGCATCGTCGTCGCCTGCGCCGGTACGAGCGACCTGCCCGTCGCCGAGGAAGCCGCATTGACGGCCGAGTTCTATGGCAACGAGGTCGACCGCCTCTACGACGTGGGTGTCGCCGGCCTGCACCGTCTGCTCGCGCATGCCGAGGAACTTGCCCAGGCGCAGGTGGTCATCGCCATCGCCGGCATGGAGGGCGCGTTGGCGAGCGTTATCGGCGGTCTGGTGAGCTGTCCGGTCATCGCCGTTCCCACCAGCGTGGGCTACGGCGCGAGTTTTGGTGGCGTAGCCGCGCTGCTCGCCATGCTCAACTCCTGCGCCAGCGGCGTTTCGGTCGTCAATATCGACAACGGCTTCGGTGCCGCCTACCAGGCAAGTCTTATCAATCATCTGAGCGCCGGCACGCCCTGCGCCCGCTAAGGAGCATCCCATGTCCAACCATCAGCACACGCTTATCATCGACGGAACCTCGGGCATCAGCGGCGATATGACCGTCGCGGCCCTGCTCGACCTGGGCGCCAGCGAAGAGCATCTGCGCGAACAGCTCGCCACGCTGCCTGTCGATGGCTTTTCGATCGCCGTCACGCGCGTAAACAAGCACGGCATCGATGCCTGCGATTTCGACGTCCAGCTTGCAGAGGGCCTCGAGAACCATGATCACGATATGGCCTGGCTCTACGGCAACGAAGCAGCTGCCGAGCTCACACATGAGCATGAGCACCATCATCATGACCATGTCGAGCATGACCACTGCCACGAGCACGACCATGAGAGCCATGGACACGAGGGTCACCATCACGCCCACCACCATCACCACCGTTCTTTGGCGGACGTCACCGCCATCATCGATGGCTCGCAGCTGAGCGATGGCGCCAAGCGTCGTGCGCTCGCCATCTTTACCGCACTCGCCGCCGCCGAGGCCAAGGCTCACGGCAAAACGCCCGAGACCGTCATGTTCCACGAGGTGGGCGCCGTCGACTCTATCGTCGACGTCTGCTCTGTCGCCATCTGCCTCGACGACCTGGGTATTGAGGACATCGTGGTTGAGTCGCTCTCCGAGGGTCACGGTACTATCCACTGCGCCCACGGCCTTATGCCCATTCCCGTCCCCGCCGTCGTCAACCTGTGCCAGGCAGGCAATATCGCCCTCACGCCTGCACCGGTCGCCGGCGAGCTCGTGACGCCCACGGGCGCCGCCATCGTCGCCGCACTGCGCACGTCCGAGCACCTGCCGGCCCGCTACCGCATCGAGGCCGTCGGCTACGGCGCCGGTAAGCGCCCCTACGAGGGTTGCTCCGGCACGCTCCGTTGCCTGCTCGTTCACGCGGACGCATAGCCATGGATGCCCGCAAGGCAAAAAGCCGCGCTGCCATCGTTGCGGCGTTCTCCGAGCTGCTGCGCGAAGAGGACTACGGCAAGATCACCGTCGGCGACATCATCGCTCGCGCCCATGTGGGTCGGGCCACGTTCTACGGCCTCTTCAAGAGCAAAGATGACCTACTGTCCGAGCTCGTGAGCGACATCTGCACCCACGCCCTCGATGACGATGGCACACCGCTCGACGACCCACTCGTGCAGGTCGAACATATTCTCAACAATCTATGGGAACGTCGCCAGGGCGTCCGAGCGCTGGTAGCCGGCGCCGGCTCACGCGTCTTCGCCGACTGCTTACGCAAGACCATCATGTCACGAGCAGCCGAAACCGTCCCTACCGACCCAAACGGCCCCGCCGCCGCCATAGACCGAAGCTTCCTACTGCACCACATAGCCTCAAGCTTCGTAGGAATGGTCCAATGGTGGGCCTGGCACAACTTCCAAGCAGATAAGGCCGAAGTAGCCAAAGACTACCTATCAGCCATTAAGCCTCTCTTCAGCTAAGTAAGAAGCCCATCCCAAAGCATCGCCCCAACCCAAGCCGCTACGCATCCCAAAGTGTCACTCGCGCTTCAACGCCCCTACCAGCAACAAGCCCCTCCCATCCAAATTCAGATATATATGTTGGGTTGCTTGTTCGAACACAGCCAAGAATGCCCAGGGCTCGGCAAGGGTTTACTTTCCAACGCATTCCGCAGGACGCAAAAAGGCTCGCCGCACAAAGTGCGCAGCGAGCCTTTTTGCATGTCCGAGGACGCGTTGGAAAGTAAACCCTTGCCGAGCCCGAACCTTATAGAGCCGTCCTTCGACTAGAACATGCCCAAGAAACCATGCACAAACAGCGCGGCCACAATAGCACCGACAAACGGCGCGATGCCAGGAACAAGCAGGCCATACTTCCAGTTGTTGTCAGCCTTGTTCTTAATCGGCAGCACCTGATAGGCCATGCGAGGACCAAGGTCACGTGCCTGGTTCATGGCGAAGCCGGTGATGCCGCCCATGCCCATGCCAACGGCCCAGACAATCAGGCCGACGCAGATGGCGAGCAACAGAACGTTCTCACCAGCACGGCTAGCAGCAGCAAGGATGGCGCTGATAAACACGAAGGTGCAGATAGCCTCGCAGAAGAAGTTGCGGGCATAGTTCGTGCCCTCGGTGGTGGGGTTGGTCGAGAAGATGTTGCGCTGAGCAATGGGATCGACGACACCCTCGGAAGCCTTGAACTCATCGGCATACATAAACCAAGCGATCACGGCACCCACAAAGCCGCCGAGCATATCGGCAAGCATAAAGGGAATGCAGTTGCCCCACGGCACCAGACCGACGATGCACTGGGCAAGCACCATAGCGGGGTTCATGCACACGGCGCCGCCAAAGACAAACAGGCAGACCGAGATGCCAAAAGACCAAGTGGTGATGGCAAACATATGGCCGGAGCCCTGATACTTGGTGCCCTTAAGCACGGTATCGCAGTGCACGCCCACGCCAAAGATGATCATGAGGGCCGTTGCGCCGAATTCGCAGAGGAGTTTGGTAAGCATAAAACCTTATCTTTCTTGTCGGTTAAAAACGATTCGTTTAGGCCGCGCACTAGTGCTGCGCGACGACAACGCCCAGGCCATCGGGGATGACGGCCACCTTGGCGTCGGCACCCTTCATCTCAAAGGCGAGCTTGAGCGCCTCCTCGAGGGTGTTGACCGGCGTCATGTGCATATCCTTGATCATCTGGTGATCGCACAGATCGGTGACCATGATCACAGGGTGATGCGCCAGGATGCGGGCGAAAATCTGGCTCGTCCACTGATCGGGCAGGGTCTCGTCCTTAGGACGGTCGATGCAGGCGCGCTCAAACTCCGCCGGATCATTGTCGGCGATGTTGTGATAGAAGCCCTCGCCACCGTGACCGTCGGCACAACCGGCGACATCGATGATCACACCGCCCTCGGGAAGCGTGGCCTCGGCAGCGCACATGCCCTTCACAGCCTGATAGATGTTCTGATCGAGGGGGTAGCCACCATTGGTGGTGATGGCAATCTCGCACTCGACGGGCTCAACGCCGGCAAGGCTCTTCACGAACTCGCAGCCGGCCTCGTGCGCCTTGTGGATGTCGCCGGCAAAGGAGCCGATGACCTCGTGCTTGCCGTTAAGCACCACGTTGAGCACAAAGGCAAGGTGAGCCATCTCGGCGGCGGCGAACATGTCCTCGCTCACGTGGTTGTGGCACAGGTTGCCGGCACGCGAGTGGGAATCGTTCACAAACTGACCGTTGTGGTTGTACATGATGGTCTTATAGCTGGCGATGCCGGGCAGGACGGACTTACGGCTGCCAGAGAAACCGGCAAAGAAGTGCGGCTCAATGAAGCCCTCGGCAAGCAGCAGATCGCAATCGGCGGCAATCTTGTTGATGATGCACTCGCCACCAGAAGGCAGGGTGCCGATCTTTTTCATCATGCTGTCATCAGTCGCGACGTGCATAACGATTTCCTCGTTGGCAACGATCTCCTCGCCATACTTATTGACGAGCTCCTCGTGCGTCGACGGACGGTGCATACCCGTAGCAACCAAAATACGCACACGGGCCTCGGGCGCAGCGGAATGGATGTGATGCAGCAGAATAGGCATCGTCACACGCGAGGGAACGGGACGCGTATGATCGGAGCTAATGATGACGATATCCTTCTTGCCAGCACAAAGCTCCTCGAGCGAAGGCGAGCCATAAGGGTTGGCAAGCGACTCCTCTACCAGCTCTTCCTGAGATTTTGTAGTCTTAAACTCGTTTTGATGACCTTCCATCACACCCGCGAAGTTCTTATCCTCGAGCTCCAGATGCAACGTCTTGTGGTCAAACGGCAGTTCACATTCAAACAATGATGAGCGCCCTCTTCCTTTCAACTGACACACTAGATAAACCGTTGGAAGGATACGCCGCTCACCGAAAAACACCACCGTCCACCGACTCATTAACACAACGTTCATATTTGACCCACAACAAAACGGCCACGATCCCAAACGGAGCCGCGGCCGCCCGTAAAAGACACAATAGAAAGGATGACTTACACAGCGCCGAGGCAAACATCTACCCCGAGACGTACGCACGTAAAGCATTTTGCATAAATGCGTTAATAATTGCATAAAATGGCGCATGGATTTCTAGCCGTAACAGGGTAGTACCCTCCGGAGCGTGCATTTTTGCGAGTATTCAGCATCGCGGGATAAGATTTTGGTGTCAAAAGTCTTTCAAAAAGTAGATAGTCCTCATGACTCGACCCATCTGGATAGCATGCGGCGAGAAACCAGCTATATATGGACATCGCCAAGGCCCAATTGTCGTGCAAAAGCATCAACAAAGGCAGCGAAAGCCGGCTATGGCCTTATGCATCAATCTTTGGCTGCTGAAAACTCCGTTTTTTGCACGTCGCCCCAAGCACCACCCTCACCCAGCGGCCAATCCGCTGAAGACCGGACATCGCAGGGCCCGCCATCAGTTTACTTTTAGGCACACTCCGCACTGATATCTTCTGTATTGAAGACGTCGATGATGCACCCGTATA
>NZ_QRVE01000019.1 GCF_003462685.1 Collinsella sp. AF23-4AC
TGTCGAGAAACGCATGGTTGCCGCCGGAAACAACCCGCCGGTTTCGAAAGTCGTGATCATCGGGTTTGGTTCGCAAGCCTATGTTACCGAGCGTGGCGTCCAAGTTGTTCCGCTGGATGTTCTCGCGCCGTAACGCGACGGTCGAAGCGGGACGGACGCCACCATTGCGCGCGAGGACACGGCATCATCGATGATGCGGCGGCCACATTCGGCAAAGAGTGTCCCCAACGACTAGTCGTTTAGGAACGTCCCCAATGACTAGGTAGAAAAACGCCCGCTGGCGGTGGTGCCGGCGGGCGCTGCTGTGCGATATGTCGCGTTGCGGGCTTAGTGCCTCATAAAGTGGTATTCGATTACATTGCTGTAGGGATGACCCGGGCCCACAATGCCCTGCGGGAACAGAGGCTGGTGCGGCGTGTCGGGGTACATCTCGGCCTCGAGGGCAAAGCCGGCGCCCCAGCCATAGTTGGCATCGTCCTTGGCGTGCTCGTCGCCCAGCCAGTTGCCGGTGTAGAGCTGCACGCCCGGGGCAGTGGTGTAGTAGTCCATCTCACGACCGGTCCACATCTCCTCGACGTGCATCGCGCGGCGCAGGTTGCGGCCGTACTGATAGCCATCGATGCACAGGCAGTGATCGTAGCCACGGGCCTGCTTGATCTGCGGGTCGTCGGCCTCCATGCCGGGTGCGACGGGGCGAAGCTCGCGAAAGTCAAACGGTGTTCCCTCGACCGGAGCAATCTCGCCGGTGGGGATGTTCTGCTCGTTAATGGGCAGGTAGTGGGCGGCGTTGGCGACAAAGAAATGTTCGCAGTCCATGCCGGCGTTATGGCCTGCAAGGTTAAAGTACGTGTGGTTGGTCATGGACACGTACGTGGCGCGGTCGCTCTCGCAGCCATATTCGATACGGAAGCAGCCGGTGCGCGTCACGGTAAACACGGCCGTAAAGGTGCGGTTACCGGGGAGACCCAGCTCGCCATCCTCAAGCGAGGTGGTCATGCGCACGGCGTTGTGGACCTCGTCGAGCTCAACGTCCCACACGCGTTTATGCAGGCCGCGCTCAAGATCGCTGTGCAGGTTGTTGGCGCCCTCGTTGGCGGGCATATGCCAGTCCGTGCCGTCGATGGCGATCGTGGCGCCAGCGGTGCGGTTTGCCACAGGGCCGATGGTCGCGCCAAAGCAGGCGGGGTTGTCAAAGTAATCCTCGAGCTTATCGAAGCCCAGCGCCACATCGCGCACGTTGCCGGGAATGTCGGGCACATCGATACCAAGCACCGTGGCGCCATAGTCCATAATGCGAACGCAGATCTCGGGCCCGTCGAGGGTGTAACGATGAACGGGGGTACCGCACGGCGCGGTGCCGAAAAGCTCGGAAGTGATCATTTGGTTCCTAACATCGAGGTATTTCCGACAAACTGTAGCGCGAACAGGCGAGATTATCACTACACCCCACTAAAGCTGGGGGTATTTTTCTCAAAAAAGTGATGATTGGAGCTGTTCGGGCGTTCATTTTTGACGCGTACGAGTCTGATACAATTTGTTCGTTACTGTTTGAATGATATGCGCGCAAAGAACGGCGAGGATTCATCGTGATTAAGGCAGAGCGACAGGATAAGGTTCGTCAGCTGCTCGAGGAACAGGGGACGGTCTCGGTAAAAGAGATTTCTGATGCGTTAGGTGTCTCGGACATGACGATCCGCCGCGACCTTGAGGAACTTGCGAGCCTAGGCGAGATCGAGCGCGTGCACGGCGGAGCCCGCAGTGCACAGGGCCGTCCCCACGCTATGCTGCGCCATGAGTATTCGCACAGCGAAAAGCGCACTAAGCATGCCGAGGAAAAGCTGCAGATCGCGCGCCGCGCTGTGGAGCTTATCGAGGAAGGCTCGACCATCTTCTTGGGTACGGGCACCACGGTTGAGCAGATGGCCTCGATGCTGCCGGCGTTTCGCCTGCGTATTGTGACCAATTCGCTTTCGGTGTTTAACTTGCTCGAGGCGCGCGAAGACTGCGACCTGTGCCTCGTGGGCGGCATGTATCGCCGCCGCACCGCCGCCTTTGTGGGGCCCATGGCCGAGGATACCCTGCGCGCGCTGGGAATCGACGCAGCCTATATCGGCGCCAACGGCATTTTGAACGGCGACGTGTCCACGTCTAACATGGAAGAGGGCCGCATCCAGCAGCTCGCCTTTAGCAAGGCCGACTCGCGCTACCTGATCGCCGACTCCAGCAAGATCGGCAAGCGCGACTTCTACACCTTCTGCCGCCTGGACAATTTGGACGCCTTGGTGTGCGAACCGGGTATTGCTGATGGAGATCGCGCCGCCATCGAGGAGCACACGCAGGTCATTTGCTAGCTAGCGATACAGACGATACTTCTGTCCCCCAGCCGGCGCGGGGATTATCGTTTTACAATGACGCGGAAAATGACTCGCAAATAGTTTTGGGCAACAAGGGTGAGGCCATTCTGAGGTATGGCTAGACTTCGTATTTCGCTTTGATATTCCTTGAGAATGAACCGTAGTCTTCGTAGAGTTCGTCTTTGCTTTCATCTTCCGCGCGGTTTATGCGTTCAAGGAGTTTGTCCTTTGGGGACTTTTTTGTAATTTCTGACCTGCCGTCGGGTATTGCGGATTGCAAGAATAATTCCAGGGCGTGGACGTCTTTGAGTATGTAGCCCGTCGAACGACCCGCTCCTGTTTTCTCGATTGCGCTGCAACCAACAAGCTGACTGAGGGTTCGTTTAACGGTTATCTCGCTGATATCGGGGCAGTTGGACTGGATGTCGGATTTCTTGATGACGCCGGGTCTCTGCTGAAATAGAGCAGCTATACGTGCTTGCTTCGACATGGGGTGAGTGCCAGATTCAATCTGGGTGTGCTGCTCGAGCTGTCGGTAGGCCGCCAGGATGGTTCCGAGCATAAAACGGATAAAGGGCACTTCGGTGTTTTGATTTTCATTCCATCCAGTGGAGCTTGCGGCGAGGGCGTTGTAATAAAGCGCTTTATTGTCTTCAATGAGACGTTCGATGCTGATGTAACGCGCAACGTCGTATCCAGTCTTTTCGAGTAGCAGCGTTGTAAGGAGCCGGCTCATCCTGCCATTGCCATCGTTGAAGGGATGAATGCTGACAAAATCGAAGATGAAGCGGAATGATATAAGGAGGGGGTCGCAAACTTGACGAGATAGGGCATCGTTGAGGGACCGACAGGCTTCTTCGATAAGTCCGGGGGTTGCCAGGGCCGAAGGCGGCCTAAAGCGCACAAATCGATTGCCTTGATCGTCGATGGAGATGATTTCGTTATCGCTATCTTTCCAATGGCCCCCATACGAGATTGCTGTGTGTGCCATGAGGTCACGATGCAACTGCAAAATGACCGATGGCGTTACGGGAATGAAATCGTGCTGCTCGTGAATAAGCGACAGCGCATCTCGGTATCCAGCGATTTCTTCCTCTGCGCGGGAGCTTGGCTTGGCGGAATACGCCATGATTGCTTTGAGTCTTTTTTGGGTAGTAACAATTCCTTCAAGTCCGTTGGAGGATTGGGTGCTTTGGATCTTAGCTTCCTCCATAAGGGACGATAGAAGCTCGGGTCTGACTTGACCCAGAACAAGCTGACGGCCTTTATGCTCGCGTATCGAGAGGAGAAGGTTGGTGATTGGAGTTGCCTCGAGTTCCGCTGGGACTGTGGCGTAATCAAACTGGCGCATGCTGCTCCGTTCAGTATCACGAACATATTTTCGGTATCATAATAACATTAAATGATACCGAAAATATGTTCGTGATACTGAAAGCAAGGAAAGAGCCGTGCTTCATAGCTGCTTGGAAAGCGCGATTTGACTATCTAATTGTCTCAATCAGTAACGGTTGGGACCGAAAAACTCGGCCAAACGTTACAGATTGAGATTGTTTGGATTGGTTCGAACGTTCGTCTTGATCTGTAACAGGTAGGGCCGGAATACTCGGTTACGTGTTACAGATCGAGATTTGCAAGTTCGGGCCGCTCGTTTGTCTTGATCTGTAACAGGTAGGGCCGAAAATCCCTGCTAGATGTTACAGATTGAGATCTTTCGGCTCGGCTTATTCCGTTTGTCTCGATCTGTAACAGGTGGAGGCGAAATAGCCCGCTAGATGTTACAGATTTAGATTGAGGGAACTGGCCCGCGCGTTCATCTCAATCTGTAACAGTTAGTACCGAAAAACTCGGCTGGATGTTACAGATTGAGACAAACGGATTCTGACTCGCTCAAAAACAAAAAGGCCGGGGGCGGCGCGCCGTGTGACGTGCCGCCCCCGGCTGAGAAATGGGGACAAGTTATGTGAGCGGGGCAATTCCGCTCGTCGCAAGCCACTAGTCCAGACGACGGGTCTGCGCCACGTGCTTGTACCAGTAGGCGCTTGCCTTGGGCGTGCGCTTTTGGGTCTCAAAGTCTACGTAGAAGAAGCCGTAGCGCTTGTTGTAGCCGTTGGTCCAGGAGAACTGGTCCTGCAGGCTCCACAGGAAGTAGCCGCCCACGTTGACGCCCACCTCCATGGCCTTAAGCAGCCAGCGCAGGTGCTGCTCGATGTAGTCGATGCGCGGCTGGTCGTCCACAAAGCCGTCCTTGTAGGGGTCCTTGTAGCCCATACCGTTTTCGGTAATGAAAATCTGCTTGTAGTTGGGGTAGCGCTGCTTAATGTAGACGAGCAGATCGAACAGGCCCTCGGGATAGATGATCCAGTCCCAGTCGGTGGTGGGGATGCCGGGCTTGTTCACGTGCTCGCCAATGCCCTTGACGCGCCAGCGGCCGGTACCCTTCTCGCCCGTGCCGTTGTGGTGCAGGTCGTTCTCGCCGTCGTAGGCCTTGAGGAAACGGCACTGGTAGTTGTTGACGCCCAGGTAGTCGTTGTAGAGCGCTGCCTCGCGCATGATCTCGAGATCCTCCTCGCGGATCTCGATGGTGCCGCCGGAGACTGCAGCCAGGCGGTTGGCGCACTCGAGGGTGTCGGGGGCATAGTCGCCGCGGAAGGTGGCGTCGAGCAGGAACTGGTTCTGCAGCACGTGCTCGTTGTTGGCGGCCTTGATGTCGGCGGGGTCGTTCTCGTTGAGCGGGTACTTAAACTCCAGCGACTGAATGACGCCGATCTTGCCCTTAAAACCACCGTTGTGGAAGGCCAGCACTGCCTTGGCGTGGGCGAGCATCATGTTGTGCTCGCACTGGAAAGCCTCGGCCAGGTGCGCCTTGACGCCGCCGGGGAAGGTGCCCTCGATGTAGGTGTTGGAGGCGTCGGCCCAGATCTCGTTAAAGGTGAACCAATAGGTCACCTGGTCGGCGTACTCCTGAAAGCAGAAGGTGGCAAAGTCCACAAAGGCGTCGATGGTCTCGCGGTTGAGGAAGTCGCCCTTCTCAAAGAGGGGCAGCGGCGTGTCGAAGTGATGCAGCGTGACAAACGGCTCAACGTGGTGCTTGTGGCACTCGGCGAAGAGGTCGTGGTAGAACTGGACACCCTCGGGGTTTATCTCTCCGGTGCCGTTGGGGAAGATGCGGCTCCAGGCGATGGAGAGACGAATGCCGTTGATGCCGAACTCCTCGCACAGCTCCAGGTCCACCGGATACTGGTTGTAGAAGTCGGAGGCGGGATCGGGGGAGAAACGGCCCTGGGCCTCCAGGAAGTCGTCCCAGGCGACCTTGCCCTTACCGTGGGTGCGGGTCTCGCCCTCTACCTGGTAGGCAGCAGTGGCGCCGCCAAAGACAAAGTCCTCGGGAAACTGCGCGGGCGGGTTGGTGACGCTGGCGGGGTTAACGGACATGATGATCCAATCGTTTAAATCGAAGGGCCAGCCGGTCTTGGATAGTCGGCTGGCCCTAAGCGTTACTTACTTCGACAGCTGCTCGCTCACAAAGGCGAGAGACTTGTCGCCGTTCTGGGAGAGCTCGATGTACTGCTTACCACGGCAGGCGACGCACTTGTTGCCCACACGCTCGCAGTCCTTCTGCAGGTCGGCCAGGTAGCTTGCGGCCTGCGGGGCCAGGACGACCAGGTCAAAGTCGGGGAGCATGTCCACGTGGTTGCCATAGGCGTCGGCAGCGGTCTCAAGATCGATGCCGCGCTCCTTGGCGGCCTTGGCCAGCGCGTTGGCGAGCAGGCCCGAGGTGCCGCCGCCCTGGCAGAGCACGAGTACGCGCTTGCCGTTGAGGTCGCTGGCGGCCGTAGCCTCGGCGGTAGCAGCAGCGGGAGCGGCGTCGGCCTTCACGGCCTCGGCGGCGGCGCCGGCGGCAACGCTCTTGGCGTCGGCCTTGCCCTGGAAGGCGTCGTTGAGCTTGGCGGCCTTCTCGGCGTTCTTGGCGGCGAGCTCCTCCCGGGAGATCTCGGCCTCCTCGGCGCACTTCTGGGCGTCATAGGCACGGAAGAACGGGTAGTACAGGGCAAAGTCGACGACTAGGATGATGGCGAGCATCACAAAGGCGAGCGGCTGGAAGCCCAGGCCCATGATGGTGCCGATGGGGCCGGGGACGGTCCAGGGCAGGGTGTACATAAAGCCGTTCATGCCCAAGAAGTCGATAAAGACCTTGAGGATCCAGATGTTGGCGATCGGGGCAAAGACAAACGGGACAAAGAAGACGGGATTGAGCACGATAGGTGCGGCGAACAGCAGCGGCTCGTTGACGGCAAAGCACACGGGGACGATGGCGGCCTTACCGACGGCGCGCATCTCCTGGGACTTGGCCAGGAAGCAGAACATAAAGACCAGGACGAGCGTGGCACCGGTGCCGCCCATGCAGACGACGAAGTACTGGGCGCCCTGCGTCAGGACGGCGGTGGCGTGCTGGCCGGCCTGGAACGCAGCCAAGTTGTCGGTCATGTTGGCAACGAGAGCGGCGGCGATGGCGGGCTCGACGATCGAGGGGCCGTGGACGCCGACGAACCAGAAGAGGCTCATGGCACCGTAGATCACAGCGAGACCGATGTAGCCGTCGGCAGCGGTGAACAGGGGCTGGAACACCTGGATGACGCCCTGGGCAAAGCAGAAGCCAAAGGCAGCGCGGAAGACGATGTCAAAGACCCAAAAGACGGTGATGCAGACGGAGAAGGGGATGATGTCCTTAAAGGTCTGCGAGATGTTGGGCGGAACCTGCTCGGGCATCTTGACGGTGATGTTGCGCTTAATGAAGAACTTGTAGATGATGCCGGTCACAAACGCAGCGATAAAGGCGGTCAGTAGGCCCTTGGAACCAAGGTAGGTCGTGTTGAAGCCGCTGGCAGCGTCCGTGGCGATCGTGTCGCTCGAAAGGAGCAAGAAGCCGATGATGGCCGCGCACATGCACGAGATAAAGTTGATCTGATTGTTCTTGGGCAGGTCGCGGTTCTGAGCGTCGGCGAAGTGCTTGGCCGTGGTTGCGGCACAGGCGATGGCCAGGATGCCCATGGAGTAGTTGTAGCACTTCCACAGGGCGTTGTTGATGTCATCGGGCCAGTAGAAACCCCAGATGTTGGGGACCGAGGCTACCAGGCAGAAGATGGACGAGAAGATGATGATGGGGATGACGGAGATAAAGCCGTCGCGAATCGCCTTGAGGTACTTGTTGCGGGCGATCGCGTTGAAAAAGGGCTGGCCTTTTTCGATGGTGGCGATGAGTTGCTCCATGCAAAGCTCCTAAGAGTCGGTGGGTTAGCAACGATGGTAGCTTTTGACGTCTGGTTGCCAAAATGTTGACGTTGCCATTTTGCGACACAAAAAAAGATGTGAATCGGTGGCCCCTGTGCCTGTAGACCGTCGATTCCTTGCGTGTAAACGATTGAGCCGCCCGGTGGCTCTGTGTTTGCACAATGGCAACGTTAACATTTGGGCGACAAAAGCCGTTCGGCGAAGCAGAATTGTCGGTGAACGGTAGGTTTTGGGTGGTAAGCGTATCGTTGGAGAGACGTTGGATATACTTAAATGTGTTCAAAATGACTGTGCAGGATGCCGTCAATGGCATCGTTGACATAGAAAGATCGACCTATGGCCGCTGTTAAAAAATCGGTATCCGTCAAAGATGTGGCGCGCCTCGCGGGCGTCTCGGAGCAGACGGTCTCGCGCACCGTGCACGATTCGCCCAGCGTGCGCCCCGAGACCAAGGAGCGCGTGCGCGCCGCCATGCGCGAGCTCGGCTATCGTCCAAACTTTGCCGGCCGGTCACTACGCCGCGGCAAGTTCAAGACGGTCGGCGTCGCCATGTTCAACATTACCGGCACCGGCAACCTCGACCGTATGGAGGGCTTTGCCGCCGCTGCCGACAAACACGGCTATGCCATCACCCTTACTAAAGTAGACGGACACCCCTATACCCTCGAGAGCGCATCGTCGCGCATGAGCGCGCTGCCGGTGGATGGCATGGTTGTGATCATGAACCGCATGCCGGCGGACTTTGGCACCTTCGAGCCGCTGCCCGGTATGCAGACGGTGCTCGTTACCATGCTGGAGCACCCGCTGTGCTCGACGGTCGATAACGACCAGTTCGATTGCTCGCGCCAAGTTGTCGAGTACTTGCTGGGGCAGGGGCACAAGACCGTGCACTTTATCTCGTGTCCCGAGCGCTCGCTTTCGGGCATGCGGCGCGAGGAGGGCTGGCGTGAGACATTGCGTGCGCATGGTATTGAGCCGCCGCGACTCGTCCGTGGCGATTGGACGGCACAGAGCGGATATGCTGCCGGCCAGGTGCTTGCGGACGATCCGACCTGTACGGCCATTTATGCTTCCAACGACGCCATGGCCTACGGCTGCATCCGTGGACTCGAGTCGCGCGGGAAGCGCGTGCCCCAGGACGTGAGCGTGGTGGGTGTTGATGACAGCCTGGGCGATATCGTGCCCGATCGTCGCCTGACCACGGTGCGTTTTGACAACAAGCGCGTCGGCATGTGGGCGGTCGACAAGATTGCTGGCGCCGAGGGCGTTGCACCTGGTGTGGAGCACATGCTGTTTCCGGGCGTGCTCGTCGAGGGCGATACGGTGCGCGATGTACGCTAGGGTAAAGACCTGTTTGGGTTGCCGATAATTGTGTTTGGTGTTTGATATTGTCCGGATTGGTTAAAAAACCGTTCACGGGCGAAAAGCAACCGTTCATAGCTCGAAATTGCGTTTTACGCTGTTCTTTTTTGTTTGAATGTTACTGTTCCTGTCATACACAGCGCAGCGCGTATGCCCGGACGCGATGCTCTCCGTTGGTTCATATGTGAAAGGAACGCAATATGGCAACCAAAGAAGAAATCTCGATGGTTGGATTCGAGATTGTCGCATACGCGGGCGACGCCCAGACTGATCTGCTTGCAGCGCTCGATGCTGCTCGCGAGGGCGATTTTGAGAAGGCCGAGCAGCTGCACAAGGATGCGAGCGATGCACTCATCGGCGCTCACGACACGCAGACCAAGCTGCTTTCGCAGGAGGCTGGCGGCGGCGAGATGGAGATGACCTTCATCATGGCCCATGCTCAGGATACTCTCATGACCACCATGATCCTGGAGAAGCAGACCCGCTTTACCATCGATGCCTACAAGCGCATCGCCGCACTCGAGGCTAAGCTCGCCTAACGAGCCCGCACAACTAAGTCCCCTTCCAAAAACCCTGCCGCTACCCGCGGCAGGGTTTTTCTGTCCTCCTCCAAGTTGCGGTGGAATAGGGACTGAATAGGGGCCGGCGGGCACAAAACAATCCCTATTCCACCGCAACTCATCCGGAGACAGGCATTGGGGACAGCCTTGGTGCGCTCCGTTCGTCTTCCCGTTCGATTTTTGCTCGGTGGGTATACTTCCTTTCGCATTAAACGCCGGAATGAGGAGGTATCCAAATGCCGGACAACGGATCGATTCAAAAGAGAGATGCGCATGAGATGGCTCATGGGCGTCCTGTCCAGATAACCGAGCACACGACGGTAACCGAGCTGCAGCCCAGCCTGTCCGATGTCGTGTGCGCAAACAAAAAGCTGCAGATTGGCTTTATCGTTGCGCTCGTGGTACTGGCGCTGCTGTCGGGCTTTGTGGCTCGTCCGCATTTCGCCGATACCAAGACTTGGGACTCCACCATCGAGGTCATCGATCAAAAGAAAGGTAACGTACTGGCGCTCACGACCTCGTGCGTGGCGCTGTCTGCGGGTATTACCGCGCTGCCGGGTGATACAGGAACACCGGTTGCCGAGCAGCTCGCACAGCTTTCGGGTAACTTGGGCATCGTGCTTGCCGTGCTCTACCTCGAGAAATACCTGCTGACCATTTTGTGGTCGGTTGGCCTGGGCATCCTGATCCCGTTTGCGCTGGTGCTCTTTGCGGTGTCACTCGGCATTCACGGGCGCTGGAGCACGAGCGCCGTCCTGCGCCGCGTGGCGACTCGCGTGCTGGTGGTCGCCATGATCGGAATGGCGTTGGTGCCTGCAAGCGTTTGGGTGTCGCAGAAGGTCGACGAAACGTATCGCGTTAGCATCGAGCACGCCGAGCAAAAGGCGGCCGACGCTGCGGGTGCGGCAGATAGCGACAGCTCCAAAGTAAGCAAGAAAAAGACCGAGTCCACAGAGTCCAAGAATGTGCTTGAGCAGCTTGCCGACGGCGCCTCGGGTCTCGTCACGTCGGTAACCAGTGGTGCCAAACAGATGACCGACGAGATCGTGCAGCAGGTGACCGATCTGATCGAAGGTGTCATCGTGATGATCGTGACCTCGTGCGTGATTCCTCTACTGGTGCTCGTGGCGTTCCTATGGCTAGGACACGTGTTGCTGGGGATCGATATCTCCGGTCCCGCGAACTATCTGACGGGTCGTTTTTTGAGCGCTCCGTCCAAACATGCCAAGAAGAGCGGGCAGTCTGAGTAGGCGGCAACGCGATCTTTGGAAGATTAACCGCAAGAAGGGCGGCCGAGACATGTTCTCGGCCGCCCTTTTGTTTGTTGAAAACGCGGTCGCTACGTCTGCGCCGGGCCCAAGTGGTCAGCAATCATCTGTGAATGGTATTTGTTCAAAAAAGAACAAAGATAAACAAATAGTTGTTGCAGTCGATGTTCGAATGTGTTCAAATAAACATGAACAGTGAAGAACCGCACATTCAGATGCCCGGACCTGAACGCGATTCAACACTTCCAAACAGAAACTACGCACCTGCGTATCTCTCAAGGAGGATGTCATGAGGGTTGTAATCGCTTCCGATGCCGACGGTATGTCGATGAAGGAGTCCATCAAGGAGATGCTCATCGCCGACGGTCACGAGGTCGTCGACTATTCCGAGACCCCTGCCGCGGACTTTGTTGATTCCGCGACCGCCGTTGCCAAGGACCTGCTGGAGCACAAGGATTCCCAGGGCTTCGCATTCGATAAGTATGGCGTCGGCTCCTATATGGCCGCCGTCAAGATTAAGGGCATGGTCGTCGCCAACATTTCCGACGAGCGTTCCGCCTACATGACCCGCGAGCACAACGGCTCGCGCATGGTCACCATGGGCCCGGGCGTTGTGGGCACCGAGGTCGCCAAGAAGATCGCCCGCGAGTTCCTGCGCGCCCAGTACGCCGGCGGCCGTCACCAGATCCGTGTCGACATGCTCAACAAGATGGCCTAACGAGAGCCACCGAGAACTCGAACTTCTACCTCAACTTGTGAATTCAGACGAAAGGACGTTCTGATGAAGAAGACCATCGCAATCGGTTGCGACCATATCGTTACGGACGAGAAGATCTATCTGGCCGACCGCCTGGAGCAGGCTGGCTACAAGGTGCTTGACTGCGGCACCTACAGCCACACCCGTACGCACTATCCCATCTACGGTAAGGCCGTGGGCGAGGCTGTTGCCAGCGGCAAGGCCGACTTTGGCGTGGCCCTGTGCGGCACCGGCATCGGCATCACCAACGCCGTCAACAAGGTTCCCGGCGCCCGCTGCGCCCTGGTTCGCGACATGACCTCTGCCCTGTATGCCCGTCGCGAGCTCAACGCCAACATCGTGGGCTTTGGCGGCAAGATCACCGGCGAGTTCCTGATGGCCGACATCATGCTTGCCTTCCTGGAGGAGCCCTACGAGAAGACCCCCGAGCACGATGCCCTGATTGCCAAGATCGATGCCTGCAATAAGGCCGACGCCGAGGCTCAGGCTGACCCGCACTTCTTTGACGAGTTCCTGGAGAAGTGGGACCGCGGCGAATACCACGACTAAGGAGGTTACGCGGTTTTTCCAAACCGCGTAACGGGTCGACGCTGCGAAGCCATCTGGTGGGCAATCTGCCGTTCAGCTTCGGCGGCATGACCAGAAGGTCAATGCCGCCTCGCTTCACGGCACCTTGCCTCACCAGCTGGCTTCTCGCTGACGTTGAGGTGAACTGTGGGGTTTATCTCTGTTGTTTAGAGGCAATCCGGCGGGCGAGCTGCTCCGATAACACGTTTGCTTGCTTGGCTTGAGTGCTTCGCTCTCGGCTGTATTTGGCGATTTGCAGCTTTTCAATTTACGGCTCGCGTTTCTGTGAGGGGGCGCGGGCCGGTTTTCTATCAGCCCTATTGACTTGGCGGGCTGTCGTAAGAAAGGGAAGGCTCCTATGGAGTTTGTTCTTGATAACGGTTCTATTCGTGTGGCGTTGAGCACGGCGGGCGGGTCGTTCACTTCTATCGCGGCCAACGGCCGTGAGTACCTGTGGCAGGGTGACCCGGCAGTCTGGTCGGGCCAGGCACCCATTTGTTTCCCGATCTGCGGTGGCCTTCGTGACGGTCACGCAATGACCATGGGCGGCCGCGAGGTAAAGCTCGCCCGCCACGGCTTTGCGCGCAAACAGGAGTGGAAGCTCGAGGAGCAGGGCGACAGCATGGTTGCGCTGAGCCTAAGCTCTGCCGACCATGCTGAGTTGCTCGAGCAGTACCCGTATCCGTTTAAGATCGTCGCTCGTTACACGATCGATTCGGAAAAGGTGGCCGTGTCGTACGAGGTGACCAATGAGGGCACCGAGGACATGCCGTTCTTTGTGGGCGGTCACCCCGGCTTTAAGTGCCCGCTCGACGAGGGCGAGTCCTATGACGACTACGAGCTCCGTTTTGAGCAGCGTGAGGCCACCGAGCTCTGTACTGCCGTCCCCTCGACGGGCCTGATTGATGTTGAGCATCGCAGCAAGAATCCCATGATCGGCCAGAACCTGCCGCTTACCCACGAACTCTTCGACTTCGCGGAGACCATCTTCGACGTGCTCGAGAGCCGCGTGGTTACGCTGACCAAGAAAACCGAGGACAAGGGCGTGCGCCTGACGTTCCCCGATATGCCGTACCTGATTGTGTGGAGCAAGCCCGAGGGCGACTTTGTGGCTGTTGAGCCGTGGGGCGGCCTGTCCACCTGCTCCGACGAGGACGATATTCTTGAGCACAAGCGTGGCTGCCTGGTGGCCAAGCCGGGAGAGACCGTCACCCGCGGCTTTGAGATCGAGATCCTTTAACGAGTTATCGTATGTTTGGGGCGGGTCATGCCGCCCCGGAACAGGAGTTCAACATGATTCTGACCGTTACCATGAACCCGTCGATTGATACGCGCTATCAGCTCGACAAGCTGATCATTGACGACGTTAACCGCGTCACGCCCGAAAAGACCGCTGGTGGCAAGGGCCTCAACGTGAGCCGTGTGCTGCTGCAGCTGGGTGACGACGTGCTCGCGACCGGCCTGCTTGGCGGCCACATGGGTGCCTATATGGCCGAGCTCATGGATGCCGATGGCGTCAAGAATGACTTTGTGCCCATCGCCGGTGAGACGCGCATTTGCCTGAATATTCTGCACGAGGGTAATCAGACCGAGCTGCTGGAGAGCGGCCCGCAGATCGCCCCGGCCGAGCTCGAGGCCTTTACGGCCAAGTTCGCCGAGCTTGCAGCGAAGGCGGACGTTGTGACGCTTTCGGGCTCGCTGCCGCGTGGCGTCGATGCCGGCTACTATGCCGAGCTCGTCAAGATCGCCGAGGAGGCGGGCGCCAAGGTGCTGCTCGACACCTCGGGTGCATCGCTGGAGGCTGCGCTGGAGTCCGACGCTAAGCCTGAGCTCGTAAAACCCAATCTGACCGAGATTAACGGCCTGCTGGGTACGTCCTTTACGACCGATGATGTCGATGCCCTGCGCGAGGCGCTTGCCGCCGATAGCCGTTTTGCCGGTATTCCCTGGGTTGTCGTTTCGATGGGCGCTGCCGGTTCGGTGGGCTTCCATGAGGGTCGCGCGTTCCGCGCCAAGACGCCCGCGATTGCGGCTGTGAACGCGACGGGTTCCGGCGACTCGACCATCGCCGGCTTTGCGCATGCCATTGCTGCCGGTGCCGACGACGTCACGGTGCTCAAGACCGCCAATACCTGCGGCAAGCTCAACGCCATGGATCCCAAGACCGGCCACCTGGTCATGGACCGCTGGGAAGAGATTTACAACAACGTTGAGGTCGTAGAGTTGTAGCGGTTGCGACTCCTAATAGAATGAGCGTGGATAATCTCCCGCTTTTGGTGCCCATGCGAGCTCAAAGTGGGAGATTTTCCACGCTCGAGTCATTAGTCGTTGGGGACGTTCTTGTTTGACTAGTCATTCAAGAACGTCCCCAATGACTACACTCAAAAACTGCGCCCGCCGGCGATGTTGCCGGCGGGCGCAGTTGTCTTGAAGACGAAATGATCCGTTTTCCTCCGTCCCCAAGGGATCATTACAGTGAGTCGATAAGGCGCTGTTGGGCGGCGCGGCCAGCTTCGTCCCACTTAAAGACGCCGGCGTTGTCGAGCACGTGGCCAAATACCACGCCGACCTCCTCGTGCAGGATATCGATGGCGTTGTCGGCCGTAAGTTCGTCGGCGCGGCGGGCATAGACATCCTCGGCCCATGCGGCGTGGCTGCGGCATAGATCATCGCCCTCGAGCGCACCGGCAAGGTCGTAGCTGGCATCGGCCTTGGCTGCCAGCAGATGCTCGCGGACAGCGCCGAGCTCGGGAACCAGGCGCGGCGGAAGAATAGCCAGGCCCATGACCTCGATCAGGCCGATGTTTTCCTTTTTAATATGGTGATACTCGGCATGCGGGTGGAAAACACCCAGCGGATGCTCGTCGGTCGTGATGTTGCAGCGAAGCGCCAGGTAGGCCTCGTAGATCTCGCCGCCAGCATTGCCGCGGGAGTCGACGCGGCGGATGACGGGCGTCACGGTGTTATGCGCAACGCCGTCGGCTGTGCGCGCGACGACGCCAACCGACTCATCGGTCCACTCGCGCCAAGCGAGGATAATCTTCTCGGCGGCGTCGAGCAGCTGGGCGCGGTCGTGCGAGCGCAGTCGCAGCACCGAAAGCGGCCACTGCAATACGGTGCCGCTGACCTGGTCAAAGCCGGGCACGCTAAACTGCGAGACCTCGGCGGCATGCATCATGGGGAACTCGTGCGCGCCGCCCTGGAAGTGGTCGTGCGACAGAATCGAGCCGCCCACGATGGGCAGGTCGGCGTTGGAGCCAATAAAGTAGTGCGGGAACAGGTCCACAAAATCGAGCAGGCAGGTCAGCCCCTTGCGGTCGACGTGCATCGGGCGATGCTCGGAGCTCATAGCAATGCAGTGCTCGTTAAAGTACGCGTACGGGCTGTACTGGAGGCCCCAGCGCTCGCCGTCGAGCTGGATGGGGATAACGCGCAGGTTCTGGCGAGCGGGGTGAGCGCCGCCGTCGGCTGCGGCGGAGCGTCCGGGATAGCCCTCGTTCTCGATGCACAGCTGGCAGGCGGGATACTTCTCACCCGTGTTCTTTGCGGCGCCGGCTGCGGCAATGTCGCGCGGGTCCTTCTCGGGCTTCGACAGGTTGATGGTGATCTCCAGGTCGCCCCAGTTGGTGGGGGTGCGCCATTTGATGTTGCGCGCGATGGCGGCGCGGCGCACGTAACCGGCGTCGCAGCACAGACCGTAGAACCAGTCGGTCGCGGCGCGGGGCTCGTTGACGCCCATGCGGCCGTTGAACTCCTCGTTTACAACCGAAGGCCTCGGCATGAGCGCGCCCATGATGCGCATGGCGATGCGGTCGCGGCCCGACACCGTGTCCTCGGCAGCACCGTTGGCAACGGCGGCCTCGGAAAGCGCGGCGAGCGTGCCCTCCAGGTCAAAGTCGGGCAGGGTATCGGGGTGCAAGAGCGAGAGTTTCTCGACCTGGAGCGCCCAGGCCATGTCGAGCGCCGGGCCCGTAGCACCGATGCACTCCAGAATGGTGTTGTATGCCCAGATGCGATCGTCCTGACCGATCATGGATCGATGAATGGCATACTCAATCAGGCCTTGCGTGGCCTCGCACACGTCGGTCATTACAGCCATGCCGCGTAAGCCCCCTTGTCAGAGATGGCGTAGTGACGGGCAGAGCCCTCGCCCAGCCAGCTGTTCATCTTGGTGATAAAGGTGTCGACTAGGTCGAGCGGCACGAAGGCCTGGATGGTGCCGCCAAAGCCGCCGCCGTGGATGCGGACGGCGCCGCGGCCGTCAAGCACATGCTCGGCCAGTGCTAGGGCATACATCGAGGGCTGCTCGGAGCCCAGTTTGGCAACGACATTCTGCAGGTACATGGCAGAGCTGGCGCCGGACTTGTGCGTCAGGACCAGGAACTGGTCGATGTCGCCGGCGTTCAGGGCGGCCCAGCGCTTATCGACCAGGCCGTTCTCGTACCAGTAGTGAACGGCGCGCAGGCAGGCACGGTCGCCCAGCTTGGCGCGCAGCTCGGGGAGCTTGGCGTCAAAGTCGGCAACGTCGACCTCGCATAGGCGTGCCTTGCCAAACTCGGCGGCGACGTCCTGCATCTCGCGCGGAACGGCGGCGTAGTCGTCGGTGGCGGCCACGTGATCGGCGCCGACCTTAACGAGCACGAGCGCGTAGCCGTGATCCTCAAAGTTGAGTTCGAGCTTCTGGGTCTTAGGCTGGGCTTGATCCTCAAAGTCCATGTAGGCAAGGCCGCCCAGGCACACAGCGGCCTGGTCCATCAGACCGCAGGGCTTGCCGTAATAGTTGTTCTCGGTGCGCTGGCTCATCTGGGCGAGCGCGACGGGCTCGATGGCGGGTGCGCCCCAGAGGGTTTCCATGGCACGACCGTACGCGGCCTCGACGGCGGCGGAGCTCGAAAGTCCGCCACCCGAGGGAACGGAGCAGGTAAAGGCGAAGTCGAAGCCCTTGGGCTCAACACCAAGTGCTACGACCTCGTGGGCCATACCGCGCACGAGGCTTGCGGACGTGCCCTTCTCGGACTCCTGAACATCCAGCGTGTCGAGCGTAATCTCAAACGTGGGGTAGCCCTCGTCGGCGACGCGGACCTTGTTGGAGTCGGTTGCTACGGCGATGCCGTCAACGGCGACATCGAGCGAGCCGGCGATAACGTGGCCGCCCTCGTGATCGGTGTGATTGCCGCTGATCTCGGAACGCCCGGGCGCGTGCACGTAGAGCACCTGGCGGTCGCCGATGGGGCCAAACTCCTCCTCAAACAGCTTGGTGAGGGTGGCGAGTGTCTTTTCGTCGGGGGTGGTCATATGGGTCCTTTCCTTGACGCCGGAGAGATTGGTCCGTGTCATTATGAGTACGTTAACAATTTTGAGCACCACAAACCAGACGTCGCGGCGCCGCACGTTAATGGGTATGTTAACGTACTCATAACACAACGCATATCTATTTTTGAGAATCTGGTAATCGGTAGATTTTCGGCCGTGAACGGTGTGGCCGTATGGACATATGGAGCAAAAGAACCGCTGATAGAAAAAGTAGAGTACGTTAACATGCGTCCGACGATAGCGGACTTCGGCGCGGGGTGTGTTTCTGCCCGGGCCGACATTCGCACTATTCAGATCCTGCGAGAGCGAAGGTGATTTTGTGGCAAGGCGCCCTTCCAACGATACGGGTACGCGTCCGGTATCCATGGCCGACGTTGCCCGCGCTGCCGGTGTTTCGCAACAGACGGTTTCGCGCGTTGCCAACGGATTGCCCAACGTTAACGAACAGACGCGCCAGCGCGTGCAAGCCGCTATGCAAGAGCTCGGCTTCCGTCCGAGCTATGCCGGCCGTTCGTTGCGTGACGGCCGTTACCATTCGGTCGGCCTGTGCGTCAACGATGTCACCAAGTTTGGCAACCTCTCAATGATCGACGGCATCGCCAGCGCTGCTCGCGAGCATAATTGCGCCATCACACTGGTCGAGATGTCCAAGACCGAGGAATTCTCTCTTGCCGAGGCAACACGTCGTATGGCCGCGCTGCCCGTGGACGGCATCATTATCGGCATGAGCCGTATGGCTCCCGATTTTGAGACGTTCGATCCGTTGCCGGGTATTGGCACGGTCATCGTTACCATGTATGCGCACCCGCGGGTGACTACGGTTGACTCCGATCATTACGGCTGCTCGCTGTTGCTCATGGATCATCTGTTTGAGCTGGGACACGAGCAGATTCGTTATATCGGCGGCCCGTCCTTTTCGGTCGACGAGCAGTTCCGTCGCGCCGGTTGGCAGGATGCGCTCGAGCGTAAGCACATCGAGCCGGTAGAGCCGCTTGAGGGCGACTGGTCTGCCAACAGCGGTTACGAGGCCGGTAGGTACCTGGCCGAACACGATCGCACCATGACGGCGATCTATGCGGCAAACGATCAGACGGCAAATGGCGTCATTGCAGCGCTGCGCGATAGCGGCTTGCGCGTGCCCGAGGACGTGAGCGTGGTGGGCGTCGATGACTCGCTCGACGACTTTGTCGCGCATAACGAGCTCACGACCGTTCGATTCGATTTGCATCAGCGTGGGCGCGAGGTATTCGAGCACGCGGTTCCCAAGGCGGGGGCAACGGACAAAACCGTCGCCATTCGCATCCCCGGTCAGCTCATCGTTCGACATAGCACGGCAGAGCCTCGCGCATAGTTTTTGCAGGTCAAAAGCGGTATATTCCGCATCAATAACAATCGATAAGGATGCCGGTAGATAGCTGTGGCTCTAAAGGCGAGTGTTATGATAGACGGGTTCTTTTGTCTATCTAGGAGGCTTTGCCTGATGGAGATCACCAAGGATATCCGCTACATCGGTGTCGACGATCACGACATTGACCTGTTCGAGGGCCAGTACGACGTGTCCGAGAACGGCATGGCATACAACAGCTATGTTATCTTGGGCGATAAAATCGCTGTCGCCGATTCGGTTGACGCTGGCTTTGTCGACGAATGGCTCGGCAACCTCGAGGCCGCGCTCGATGGCCGTACGCCCGACTACCTGGTCGTCCATCACATGGAGCCCGATCACTCCGCCGGTATCGCCGCCTTTATGGAGCGCTATCCCCAGGCGCAGATTGTGGCTAGCATGGGTGCTTTCCGCATGATGGTCAACTACTTTGGCACCGACTTCTCCGAGCGCAAGATGGTCGTCAAAGATGGCGACGTGCTCGACCTGGGCGGCCACAGCCTAACCTTTGTCGGTGCCCCCAATGTTCACTGGCCCGAGGTGTTGTTCTCCTACGAGGCCACCGACAAGGTGCTCTTTAGTGCCGACGGCTTTGGCAAGTTTGGCGCCAACGACATCGAGGATCCCGAGGGCTGGGCTTGCGAAGCGCGCCGTTACTACTTTGGCATCGTGGGCAAGTTCGGCAAGTTTGTGCAGGCCGTGCTCAAGAAGGCCGCCAATCTGGACATCCAGATCATTTGCCCGCTTCACGGCCCCGTGCTGACCGAGAACCTGGGCTATTACCTCGACACCTACAACACCTGGTCGAGCTATCAGCCCGAGGACGAGGGCATCACGATTGCCTATGCGAGTGTGTATGGGCATCTGAAGGCTGCCGTTGAAGAGCTCGCATCTGCGCTCGAGGCCCGCGGCCAGAAGGTTTCCGTCTTTGACCTGGCTCGCGACGATATGGCCGAGGCTGTTGAGGATGCGTTCCGCTATGACCGTCTGGTGCTCGCCTCTATCACCTATCAGGGCGAGATCTTCCCGTTCATGAGCACCTTTATCCACACGCTCGCCGAGCATGCCTACCAGAACCGCACCGTGGCGCTCGTCGAGGCCGGCTCCTGGGCGCCCACCGCTGCCAAGGTTATGACTAAGGAGCTCGAGGGTATGAAGGACATCACTCTGGCGCAGAACAAGGTGACTGTGCTGGGGTCGCTCAACGACGCCTCGCGCGCTCAGATCGAGGCCCTCGCCGACGAGCTTTCCAAGTAGCGATATTTCGCTTTTAACGCTCAACCACCACAAAGGGGACAGGCACCTTTGTGGTGGTTTTTGTTTAAGCGCCAGCGATGAGGAGATTTGGGCGGGCGTCGTCGACGATCTCGGCGATTGAGGTGGCAACGGCATGATCGGGGTCACGGTCCATCACGATGGTGTCGACATCTGCCAGCTCGGCAAAGCGGTACATGCCGCGTCCGTTAACCTTGCTGGCGTCCATGAGGGCGACGCTTTGATGGGCTGCGGCGATCATAGCCGTTTTGGTCTCGGCCATTTGGGGAAAGTCGGTCGTAAAGCCGCAGCGGGGGACAAAAGCGCCGGGGCACATGACGGCCAGATCGGCGTGGACCATTTGGAGCGCCTGCATGGTAAGTGGACCGTACAGATAGCGATGACCTTTGCGCAGTGCCCCACCCAGCATGACGACATCGACCGAGGGCATGCTCTCGTCGATGTAATCGGCGATGGTAATGTCGGCCGTGATGACGGTGATGCCGTCGCGCTGATCGAGGAGCCGGACGAACTCGAGCGCCGTGGTGCCCGAGTCGACAAGCAGCGTGTCGCCATTGCCGACGAGCTCGATGGCGCTTTGCGCGATGGCCTGCTTGGCGGCGACATTGACGTTGATGCGGCGATCCTGGGTGGATACGGTCAGTCGCTTCTGGAGAGACACGGCGCCACCATGCGTGCGGCGCAACTTGCCGGACTCGGCGAGTGAGTCCAGGTCGGCGCGAGCGGTGACAGAGGATACGCCAAAGGTCTGGGCGATTTCTGCCACCTGCACCGAGGCGTTATGCTCGAGCATCTCCATGATGGCGGCACGACGCTCATCGGCGAAGGCTCGGGTTGTCGCATGGGCCATAGCTGCTCCATTCTCGGCTAAATTTGTAGGAATTGTGTTGAGTCTATTTTCGTTCATTTTCTTTTTGAGTAAGAAAACGCCTTTCGATTACTTATCTTTTCTATAAAAGAAAGACGCTGAACGCCCAAAATTCAATATCGAATACGCCCACTCGGCTCCAATTCCTTCCGTTTACTTTTCAAAAACGACTGTATTGACCTGCATGGGCTCAATATCTCGCACATGCAAAGCCGCTGAATTTCATACAATGGACGCAGCAAAACGCAAGGTAAAACGCCTTGCGGACACGTACGCCCGATGTCCAGATGCGGGCGAGGGAGAGGAGCAAACGCTCATGGCACTTGTTACCACCGAAAAGATGCTCAAGGACGCTCAGGCCGGCCATTACGCCGTTGGCGCGTTCAACGTCGAGAACCTCGAGTTTGTTATGGCCGTTCTGGCCGCTGCCGAGGAGACCAAGTCCCCCGTCATCATGCAGACCACCCCGGGCACCATCAAGACCGCTGGTCTGGACTACTTCTACGGCATGGTCAAGGCTGCCGCCGAGCGCGCTTCCGTGCCCGTCGCCCTGCACCTCGATCATGGCGATGGCTATGACCGCTGCATGCAGGCTTTCCGCACTGGCTACACCTCTGTCATGATCGACGGTTCGCACGAGTCCTTCGAGGACAACATCGCCCTGACCAAGTCCGTCGCCGACGCTGGCCGCGCCATGGGTGTGCCCGTCGAGGCCGAGCTTGGCAAGGTTGGCGGCAAGGAGGACGACGGTCCCGCGGTTGAGGGCGAGAGCCCCTACACCGATCCGGCCGAGGCCAAGGAGTTCGTCGAGCGCACCGGCTGCACCTCGCTGGCCATTGGCGTTGGCACCAGCCACGGCGTGTACACGAGCGATCCTCACATCGAGCAGTCCGTGGTCAAGGCCATCCGCGACGCCGTCGACGTGCCGCTGGTTCTGCACGGCACTTCCGGTGTGCCCGATGAGCAGGTCGCCGAGGCCGTGAAGAACGGCATCTGCAAGGTCAACTACGCCACTGAGCTGCGTCAGGCCTACACCAAGGGCTTCATGGCCTACATGGCCGAGAACCCCGCCTGCTTCGACCCCAAGAAGCCGGCCAAGGAGGGCATGCGTGAGATTACCGAGCTGGTTAAGATCCGCATGACCAACCTCAACTCTGTGGGCAAAGCAGAGTAACAGCAAGGGTACTCTGACTCGCTACATATCCCGGGGAGGGACGAGGGCTTAGTTCCCCAATCGTCCTCGGGCATGCAAAAAGCCTCGCTGCGCACTTCGTGCGGCGAGGCTTTTTGCCCCCTGCGGAAAGATTGGGGAACTAAGCCCTCGTCCCTCCCAGGTTGACCTACTCGAGGTCGTCGCCCTTGTGGCGTTGGGACTGAAAGGGTGGGACGCGTGGGTTATTTGGTTGTTAGGGTTAACAGGTCGTTGGGGGTTTCGAGGTTGTAGGTGGCATTTGGGATGTCTTGGTGTGATCCCCATGCCGCTCTGGCAAAACTGACCCCTGCCGAAGTTGCGCATTGTTCGTCGTAGACGGTGTCGCCAACGTAGACGACGTTGCCAGGATTCGCGCCCGTACGCCGGAGATATTCGAGCATGGGAGCGGGTGCGGGTTTATGTTCGGTTGTGTCTTCGACAAGGATGATGTGCTCAAAATACTTATCGAAGCCAAGGGGTGCAATTTCTTCTGCGTATTCGTCGCGCGCACGTGAGGAGACGATGCCAAGTTTGCAGCCGTTGTCGGCGAGTGTTGCGATGACTTCAAGCAAACCTGGAAACACGCTGATGGTGCTTTTAAAGCTGGCGGCAACTTGGCACCAGCGATCCAACGTTGCCTGCGAGTAGATCCCAAGTTTCTCAAGGGCATCCTTGCCGGGTATGCCGAGGGCAAAATCAAGCTCGTGTCGGGGGAGCGTTTTGCTGGTCTCTTCTTGGACAATCTGGACAAGCGATGACAGAACGCTTTCTTCTGTATCTGCCAATGTCCCATCAACGTCAAATACGATATGGTCAAAGTGCTTCATATGATTGCTCCTCTCTGTTGTTTGCCTGCAAGTTTGATGCAGTGACAGAAGAAGGGCTAGCGGGATTTCTGCCTGGTGCTATCGAGATTCTGCCTCGCTGCTCGATAGCTCGAAGGAGTGCATCCCATTTGTTCTTTAAATACCTGGCCAAGATGGCTTGCTGTCGCAAAGCCGCATTGGCGCGCGACTGTCTGGACCGTTCGCGTGGTGTGTGCCAAAAGTTCGCAAGCACGGTTTACGCGGTATGCACGCAGATATGCCGCCGGGGTCGTTCCTGCGCAAGCTTCGATAATGCGGTAACACTCTCTTTCGCTTACGCCGGCTGCAGATGCCATCTGGGGCACATCTATAGCGGCTGCATAGTTTGCGCGGATATAGTCCAGGATTGCCTTGAACTGTACGTCGCGGTTGGTCATCCAAGAGGCGTTGTCGGAGGAAAAGAGCGGTTCGGCCTTGGCGTTAATCTGAATCCAGAGCTCTGACAAACTATTTCGAAGCGCCATCTCGTTCTGCGGCCGTTGAAGGTCGTGGCTAAAGGAGCTCTTCAGCAAATCAATAAAGGGCATATCGTCGGGATTGGTGGGCGACCATTTGAGCACATCGACGCCTCGACATTGAAGCAATGGGTTGATGTAGCGCTTTTGGAGACGTCCCGCGGGATCGCCGAGCATCGACGGCTGAAAGATATGCAGCATTTGAATAGCTGGCGCCGAATTGGGTGATTGCAGCGTGCTGTGCAAAACGCCGCCGTTGATAAAGCCGGCGGACCCTTCCTCAAAGCGTACGTGCTCATGAGCCGCGCGCGTTCGATAGTCAATCGCTCCCTGCTCCATGTAGAAAAGCTCAACTTCGGAATGCCAGTGCCAGGGGATGGAATTGCCCGGATAGCGAGCGAATTCTGCGCGTTCGGCAATATAGGGCCAGTCTTCGGCGGTCTCGGGAAAAGCTTCCTCGCGTCCTCCGCGGTGCAATTCTATGTGATCCATGTTTCGCATGGCATCAGTATAAAGCGCGATGGGCTTAGATTGCTCTTGCCTGTTCGGGGAACGCCTTGTCTAGGGATGCTTGGAGCTTTTCGAACGATGCTCGCAAGTTGTGGCTCTGGTCGGTTGAGCGTTTGGCTTTTGTGGTGGGGGAGTCGAGGAGGCCGTTTCTCTGTGTCGGGGGGAAGGAGAAAAGGTCTGCATGTGTTAGGGATGGCTGCTGTGCTGCGTCGTTGGAAGAATGCATGCTTATGCGGCCTCCTCGATGTCCACCAAAAGGTTGCGCACGGGGTGTGCTGCTAGGTCCCGTGCGTTGGCAGTATTATGCCGCGGCTGTTGCAAAGAATCGCTAAAGAAAAGCTTAATGAGGTTTGACGTTGTGATGAAACCGCAGGTCAAAGCTATCGGGTAACACTCTTGAAAGGTTTTGGGCTTAAGGGCTTTCTAAGGTTTGTGACGTGGATGTGGCGCGGACGTGCGGAGCGTGTGAATGCTCACTGTTAGCGCTGCGGCTCTGCGGCGCGCACCTGCTCGATGACCTTTTCCATCGTGGCGTCGATGCGGTCTTTTTTGAGCTCGCATTCCCAGATGGTTATGGGTGTCCAGCCCATTTGAGTGAGTGCTGTCACAGCAGCACGGTCGCGCTCGACGTTGCGACGGAACTTTGCCTCCCAAAACTCAACGTTGCGCTTGGGCTGGCTTGGATTGCACTTAGGACAGCGGTGCCAAAAGCAGCCGTTGACGAAGATGGCGATCTTGCGCCCGGGAAAGGCAATGTCGGGCTTGCCGGGAACCTTCCATTCCAAGCGATAACCCGTAAGGCCCGCTGCGCGCAGGCGCTGGCGAACGAGCAGCTCGGGCTTGGTGTTGGCGCGCTTGTTGCCCTTCATGGACTTTTTGATGGCGGCGCGACGGCGGACCAGTTCGCGCTCGTCAGCGGAGAGGTCCGAGGTATCGATGCCGTCGAGCAGACCGGGCTTGGGACGCTTTTTGCTGCGGCGCTTAGGTGCGCGCTTGGGTTTGGCGGCGGGGTGTTCGGTCGTGGCGGCCTTGGCATCTTTGGCAGTGCTGTTGGCCTCAAGCCGATCTTCCTTCAGCTCAATCAGGGCATCGATAAGCCCCTTGTCGGCGGGCATCCATTCCACCGTGGCAAGCGAGGTGCGCGGAATCCAGCGGATATCGAGCTGGCGGTCGTGCTTCTGAGGCTCATCGGATTCATCGGCGAGCGAGCAGTAGTAGCACTCCATGGAGAGATGAAAATCGGGGTAGTCATACTCAACGGTATAGAAATCGCGCAGGTTGGTGACTTTGACCTGCAGCTCTTCCATGAGCTCGCGGCATACGGCGTCCTCGGGCGTCTCGCCGCGCATGAGCTTGCCACCGGGGAACTCCCAAAGTCCCTGCATGTCGCCATAGCCGCGCTGCACGGCCAGTAGCTCGTCGGATCCTTCCTTGCGAATGATCCCAGCGGCAACATGAACAGTCTTCAACAGGAGTCCTCTCTCAACATCAACACGTGGCAGGGTAGCTACGCGTACCTTACACAACGGTAAGGCAAGCGTAAGCCATATCGATGGTAGCCGACTCGTCTTCTTGCGACTATAGATGCCGTAGACTAATTGCAAGAAAGGACTCGGTATGCAAACCACGCACATGGCGACCCCGGTACTGGAGGCCGCGCATCTCGAAAAGGTATACGGAGCGCTGGGCAACGTGACCCGCGCGCTCAACGACGTCAGCTTTACCGTCAACCGCGGCGAATTTGTTGGCATCATGGGCGCTTCGGGCTCGGGCAAGTCGACGTTGCTCAACTGCGTGTCGACCATCGATAGCGCCACAAGCGGCACGATCCGCATCAACGGCCAGGACGTAACGCGCATGAAGCAGGCTAAGCTTTCGCAGTTCCGCCGCGAGGAACTCGGCTTTATCTTCCAGGACTCCAACCTGCTCGATACGCTCACGGCACGCGAGAACATCGCCCTGCCGCTCACCATCGCCCGCACAAACTCGGCAGAGATCTCGACCCGCATGCAGGATGTGGCAGCGCGCCTGTCCATCAGTCAGGTGCTCGACAAGTATCCCTACCAGATGTCCGGCGGTCAGCAGCAGCGCGTCGCCGCGGCTCGTGCGCTTGTCACCGACCCTACCATGATCATGGCCGACGAGCCCACCGGTGCCCTCGATTCCAAGAGCGCTCGCCTGCTGCTCGAGAGCCTGGAGGCCCTCAATCGCCGCCTGCGCGCCACCGTGCTCATGGTCACGCACGACAGCTTTGCCGCCAGCTACACGAGTCGTGTGCTGTTTATTCGCGACGGCAAGATCTTCACTGAGCTGCGCCGCGGCGACACCGACCGTCGCGAGTTCTTCGACCGCATTATGGAGGTCGTTGCCATGATGGGAGGTGAGGGCTCCGATGCTCTGTAAACTCGCTTGGGGCAACGTCCGCCGCGCCGGCCGCGACTACCTCGTCTACCTTTTGACGCTCACCCTGGGTGTCACGGTCTTCTATGCCTTTAACACCATCTCGATGCAGGTCGACATCGCCGGAATCGATGAAAAAGGCTTGGCGCAGGTAATGGGCAGCATGCTCGGCGACCTGACGTACTTTTTGGCCGGTGTCATGGCCTTTTTAATGGTGTATGCCAATAACTTCATCATGAAACGCCGCAAGAAGGAGTTTGGCCTGTACCAGGTGCTCGGCATGGGGCGCGGGCGCGTCGCCACGATCATGGCGCTCGAGACGGTGATTGTCTCGGTCGGCGCCTTTGTCGCCGGCATTGTGCTGGGTGTGGGACTCTCCCAGCTCATGACGTTCTTTACGGCCTCGCTCTTTAAGACGCAGATCGCCAATTTCCACTTCTTTTTCTCGGTGCATGCGTTCAACCTGACCCTTGTCTGCATGCTCGTGATGTTTGTGCTCACGCTACTGCTGAACCTTCGCGCCGTGCGTCGTACCAAACTTATCGAGCTTATGGGTGCCGAGCGTCGCAACGAGAGCATCAAGACACGCAACCCCTGGATTGCGATTGCCATCTTTGCCGTGGGCGTGGCGCTTGTGGGCGTGGCCTATTACCGTCTGCTACGTGATGGGTTCCCGCTAACCGCGACGGACAGCAAGCTGCAAGAGGCCATGAACCAGTTTGGTATTACGACCGCTATGGTTACCGTGGGCACCTTTGCCCTGTTCTGGGGACTCTCAGGCATGCTCATCAAGCTGCTGCAGAGCCTGCGCGGCGTGTATTGGCGCGGCCTCAACATGTTTACCGTGCGCCAGCTTGCGGCCAAGGTCAACACGGTGTGCTTTTCGATGGGCGTCATCGCGATGCTCCTGTTTTTGGCCATCACCTCGGTGACGTGCGGTATGTCGATTGCCAACGTGATGAACGAGAACCTGGAGCGCTATAACCCTGTTGACGTGTCACAGACGTATGTCTATTACACGCCCGATACGCTCGACTACTACAAAGAGTACATCAATCCGTCTGAAGCCGATCGCATGGTGCTGGCCGATAGTACGGTCGATTTGTACTCCGCATGGCACGGCGATCCATGGCACGGCGATCGTAAGGGCAAGTCGGCGGACAACAACGACGAGACCGGCAAGAAGGTCAATATTGCCGATGTTGCCGGTGAGCATGTGCAGATCGATTCGTATCTGAGTTACCCGCTTGGCGGTTCGGATCCTTCGGTGACTCCAAGTGAAATGTGCAAGGCCATGGGCGAAAAGCTTCCCAAGGCGTTCGGGGGTAGCAATGCCGATACGATGGGTCTGTTTGTGACGCCGGCGAGCCAGTACAACAAACTGCGTCAGATGATGGGCGAGGAGCCGGTGCACATCGGTCACGACCAGTATCTGCTCACGTGTGATATGGGCGGCGAGCTGGTCGACCTGTACACCAAGTATATGGCTGGCGGCCATGCCCTTACCTTCGGCGGGCATACGCTCAAGCCCGCAACCGATAAGTCGGACGAAGATGCGGCGGCCATCGCCAACTCGGCGATGGGCAGTAATCCGGGTACCGTCGTCGTTGCCGACGAGCTGTTGTCCCAACTTAATCTGCAGCCGTATTCCAGTAGCCTGCTCGTTAACTACAAACAGGGGATGGATACGACCGAGGCAGACGAGAGTATTAAATACACTGTGCTCGACAATCTGCTCGTTGACGGCAAGGAGCCGGGGTCGTGGGGAACCTTCATCACACGCTCCGAGATGTACGTGCAAGCAGCGCAAATGAACGGTCTTATTAGCTACCTAGCCATCTACATCGGCTTTGTATTGGTCGTTGCATGCGCGGCGATTCTGTCGATCCAGCAACTCTCCAACGTGGCCGACGGCAGCCGCAGCTATCGTGTGCTGGCACAGATCGGCTGCGACGACCGCCAGATTCGCCATTCGGTGATGGCGCAGCAAGCGGTATTCTTCCTGTTCCCGCTGGCAGTGGGCCTGGCACACTCCTTTGTGGCACTTAAGGTGATCATCGAGCTGGTGAGCATTTTCGGAAATATGAGCATCGGCGGCACCGTGGGCCTCACCTGTGCAATCTTCCTGGCAGCCTATGGTGGCTACTTCCTGGTGACCTATCTCATGAGCACCGGCATGGTACAAGCTGCCATCGCCACCCGTTACAGCGAGTAACAAGCGGGCAAAATCGTCGCAAAATCAGAGGCGTATGACCGCCGCGAAGGGACCAGGGGCCCTTTCGCGGCGGTTTTTGCCAATCTGGTGCGTCTCAGATACAAGTGAGTAGACTTTTTTGAACCTGCCGAGCACATCGCGACAAATGCTCAATAAAACCGTAGGTCAGAGCTGTGTCGTTTTGGGGCGTGCTCGGCCTTCTGCAAAAAGCCTACTCACTTGGTTTTTCTGCTAGAAGACCGCCACGAGGGAAGGCAACTCCCCCGGGTAGTCGTTGGGGACGTTCTTAAACGACTAGTCAAACAAGAACGTCCCCAATGACTACTTTGCGGGCAGCTAAAAGAGCCCCATCCTAAATTAGCTACCCCGCCAACACCGCAGGTAGAGCAAAAGTCAGCGAAAGCCCGCCAGAGCGAGCAAGGTGCCTTGAAGCGAGGCGGCATTGACCTTCTGGTCATGCCGCCGAAGCTGAAAGGCAGATTGCCGCTCTGGCGGGCTTGCAGCGTCGAGCCGTTACGGCGTTTGGTAAAACGCCGTAACTCTAAATCCGCTCCGCGATCTCGTGGATGAGGTAGTCGGTCTTTTCCCAGCCCAGGCACGGATCGGTGATCGACTTGCCAAAGACGCCGCCGTCGACCGGCTGGTTGCCGTCCTCCAGGTAGGACTCGATCATAAAGCCCTTGACCAGCTTGGAGATGGACTCGTTGCGGCGGCAGCTGTCGAGCACCTCCTTGCAAATGCGATACTGCTCAAGCGGGCGCTTACCCGAGTTGTCGTGGTTGCAGTCGATGACCGCTGCCGGATTGGCATAGCCGGCGTGCTCGGTGTAGCGTTCGGCCAGGCGCTCCAGGTGCTCGTAGTGGTAGTTGGGGTAGGTGCGACCGTCGAGACCGATGTAGCCACGCATAACGGCGTGCGCAAGCGGGTTGCCGTCGCACTCGACCTCCCAGTTGCGGAAGATGAAGCTCTGGTGCGCCTGCGCGGCGTAAATGGAGTTGAGCATAACGGTGGTGGAACCGGCAGTGGGATTCTTCATGCCGACGGGTACCGAAATGCCGCTCGACACCAGGCGATGCTCCTGGTTTTCGACCGAGCGTGCGCCCACGGCCACATAGCTCAGCAGGTCAACGAGGTACTGGTAGTTGGACGGATAGAGCATCTCGTCGGCGGTGAAGAAGCCTGTTTCCTTAATAACGCGCAGGTGCATATGGCGGATGGCCTTGACGCCCTCGAGCAGGTCGTCGGGAGCCTCGGGGTTGGGGTTGTGCAGCAGGCCCTTGTAGCCGGTGCCCTTGGTGCGCGGCTTATTGGTGTAGACGCGCGGAATGATGATGAGCTTGTCCTTGACCTCCTCGGCGGTCTTGGCCAGTCGGTTCATGTACTCGAGGACCGAATCCTCGCGGTCGGCAGAGCACGGGCCGATGATGAGCACCTTGCGTGCGTCCTCGCCGGTAAAGACTTTGGCGACCTCGGCGTCAAATGCCTGCTTTTTGGCGGTAAGCTCGGCAGAAAGCGGCATTTCCTCGCGGATCTCCATGGGGATCGGCAGCCTGCGTTTGAATTCCATGGCCATAGGGGCCTCCTCAATCTATAGAAAGAGCAATAAGCGTATTGTCGAGTGTTCGGCATTATCCGCTGTCGCATGCTAAAGTGCAAGCCCTTGCCACCCCGAAACCTGCCAAAAGGGACAGGTTTATTTTGGCAGGTTTTATATGGGGGAACGTCGGCGGATACCGGGAGGGAGTGGCGTCGTGCGGGACCCTAAGGCTATTGTCGGTTCCCCAGGAAACACCCTGCGGGCAAAAAATGCCAAATATGAGTAATGTTGCTAACCTAGTAACATATCCGTCTAGCGAGATAATAGACAAAGTGATAAATATGTTCATTAACGTTGGCACGCAGAAGCCTGCTAACGGGCGTTTTGATCAATTTGAAGGAATATCTAGGCCGCAAAGACGTCGTTTGGGGCAGTTTTGGCTGTTACTAAAAAGGTGACAGTACTCATTTTTGCCATTTTTTGCCCACGGGGCCTTGAGGGAGAGCGTCAATCAGGCCTCAGGGGAGGCGTTTCGAGGCCCAAAGGACACAAAACGGGGGCGCAGTTCATTCTGCGCCCCCGTTTTTGGGTATTGCGGTTGTTTGGCGCCAGTTTTACGCCGCTTCGTCGAACTGCGAGTTGTACAGATCGGCGTAGAAGCCACCCTGGGCGAGCAGCTCGTCGTGCGTGCCCTTTTCGACGATGTCGCCGTCGCGAATTACCAAGATCACGTCGGCGTTGCGGATCGTGGACAGGCGGTGCGCGATGACAAAGCTCGTGCGGCCCTGCATCAGCGCATCCATGGCGCGCTGGATGAGCTCCTCGGTGCGGGTATCGACGTTGGATGTCGCCTCGTCCAGAATGAGCGCCGGGCGGTCGGCCAAAATGGCACGGGCAATGGTCACGAGCTGGCGCTGACCCTGCGACAGGTTAGTGCCCTCCTCGTTGATCATAAAGTCGTAGCCGCCGGCGAGCGTATGGATAAAGTGATCGCAGCGTGCGGCGCGTGCAGCGGCCTCGACCTCGGCATCGCTCGCATCGGGGCGTCCGTAGCGGATGTTCTCGCGGATGGTGCCGTTAAACAGCCAGGTATCCTGCAGCACCATGGCAAACTCGCCGCGCAGTGCCGCGCGGTCCCAGTCGCGCACGTCGACGCCCTCGACGCGCAGTGAACCGCCGTCCACGTCGTAGAAGCGCTGCAGCAGCTTGATGAGCGTGGTCTTGCCGGCGCCGGTGGGGCCGACGATGGCGATGGTTTGGCCGGGCTGTGCCTCGCAGCTAAAGTCGTGGATGATGGTCTTGTCGGGCGTGTAGCCAAACTTGACATGGTCAAACTCCACGTGGCCGGGGCGCTTCTCGGGAATCTGGGCGTCGGACTTCTGCTCCTCTTCGGGCGCGGCAAGGAACTCAAACACACGCTCGGTGGCGGCGGCCATCGACTGCATCGTGTTGCTCACGTTGCCCAGCTGCTGTACGGGTTGCGTAAAGTTGCGAACGTACTGGATAAAGCTCTGGATGTCGCCGGGCGTGGCATTGCCGGTCAGTGCGAGCTGCGCGCCCACCACGACGACGCCCACGTAGCCCATGTTGCCCACCAAGCTCATAAGCGGCATCATCAGGCCCGACAGGAACTGCGAGCGCCAGCCACTAATAAAGAGGCGGTCGTTTTGACGGTCGAACTCCTCGATTGAGGCCTCGGCGCGGTCGAACACCTGAATGACGTTTTGGCCGGCAAAATCCTCCTCGATAATGCCGTTGACGGCACCCAGAACCTGCTGCTGCTCTCGGAAGTATGGCTGCGAGAAGTGAATCATTACGGTCAGGATAATCGCGGCGGCCGGCAGCGTGAGCACGGTGACGCCGGTGAGCGGCAGGCTGATCGACAGCATCATGACGAGCACGCCGATAATCTGCGTCACCGACGTGATGAGCTGGGTCACGCTCTGGTTGAGCGACTGGCCCAGCGTATCGACGTCGTTGGTGATGCGGCTGAGCACGTCGCCCTTGCTGTGGCCGTTGAAGTAGCTCATTGGAACGACAGCGATCTTGGCGGCGATCTCCTTGCGCATGCGATAGCAGATCTTTTGCGTGACGCCGGTCATGAGCCAGCCCTGGACCAGGCTGCAGACAGAGCTTGCCAGATACAGGCAGAGCAAAAAGCCGAGCGTCTTGGCGATCCAGGCAAAGTCGACGTCGCCGGTGCCGTTGACCTTGGCAACCAGGCCTTCGAACAGTTTGGTGGTAACCTGGCCGAGCACCTTGGGCCCCACAATGTTAAAGATGACCGAGCACACGGCAAAGGCGACGGCAGCAAACACGGCAATCTTGTGCTGGCCGATATAGCCGAGCAGCTGCCTCATGGTGCCTTTAAAGTCCTTGGCCTTTTCGCCGCGGCCCATGCCACCCATACGGCCCATAGGACCGCGCCGGCGGGTGGGCTTGGGAATCTGAGTCTTGGTCTCGTCTGCCATTAGCGCTCGCCTCCTTCCATGACGGCTGCAATTTCTTCTTGGGTAAGCCCCAGCTCCTCGGCTGAAAGCTGCGACTGTGCGATCTCCAGGTACGCCGGGCAGCTGTGCAGCAGCTCCTCGTGTGTGCCAGTGCCCACCACGTGGCCGTCGTCGAGCACGATAATCTGGTCGGCGTGCATGATGGTCGCGATGCGCTGGGCCACGACCACGAGTGCGGCGTCGGTAACGTTTTTGGCCAGCTCCTCGCGCAGGCGCGCGTCGGTCTTGTAGTCGAGGGCACTAAACGAGTCATCGAACACCACGACCTCGGGCTTTTTGGCCAGCGCGCGGGCGATGGCCAGGCGCTGGCGCTGGCCGCCCGAGACATTGGATCCGCCCTGGCTGATGGGGGAGTCGTAGCCGCCCTCGCGCTCGGCGATAAAGTCCTCCGCCTGGGCGACGCGTGCCGCCTGGCGCATATCCTCGTCACTCACCATATCGCCGGCAAACTTGAGGTTGCTCTCGACGGTGCCCGAGAACAGGCGACCCTGCTGCGGGATATAACCAATACGGCGGCGTAGCTCGGAAAGGGTCATGTCACGCACGTCGATGCCGTCGAGTGAAATGCTGCCGCCTGTGACGTCGTACAGGCGCGGAATCAGCTGCACGAGCGTGGACTTGCCCGAGCCCGTGGAGCCAATGATGCCGAGCATCTGACCGGCATGCGTGGTGAAGTTCACGCCGCTGATGACATCGGCGCGGGCATCGGGATACTGGAAGCTCACGTCGCGGAAGGTGAGCTCACCGCGTGACGCGCTGGTCGCGGGCAGTTTGGGCGAGGCAGGGTCGTTGATGCTCGTGGGACAAGTGATGACCTCTTCTACGCGCTCGGCTGCGACCTCGGCGCGGGGCAGGATGACCGAAACCATGGTGAGGATCATAAACGCCATGACGATCTGCATGGTGTAGGAGATAAACGCCATCATGTTGCCGACCTGCATCACGCCGTCGGACACGCCCTGCGCGCCAAACCAGACGATAAGCACGGTGATGCAGTTCATGACCAGCATCATGAGCGGCATCATAAAGCTCATGGCTCGGTTGGTGTAGAGCTGCGTGGTCATCAGGTCGAGCGAAGCCTTGTCAAAACGCTCGAGCTCATGCTCCTCGCGGTTGAACGAGCGGATAGGCATAAGGCCGTCGAGCAGCTCGCGGGCGGTAAGGTTCACACGGTCCACGTAACTTTGCATCTTTTTGAACTTGGGCATGGTGAGGCCCATGAGCACGCCGACGACGGCCGAGACCGCGATGATGGCAACGGCGATGGTCCACTCCAGGCCGGTATGGTTGGCCAGGACGCGCATGACGGCGACGATGCCCATGACGGGGGCCATCAGACACATGCGGATAAACAGGGTTGCGGCCATCTGGATCTGCTGAATGTCATTGGTGCAGCGGGTGATGAGCGAGGCCTGGCTAAACTTGCCCACCTCGGCCGGCGAGAAGTGCATAACCTTGTTGAAGGTCTCGCGGCGCAGGTCGCGGGCGATGGAGCAGGCAGTGCGCGAAGCAACGGCACCGGTCAGGATGGTGGCGACCAGCGACACCAGACACAGCCCAAACATCGTGGTCGCCATGCGGCCCAGGTAGGCGTTCTGCACGTCGGCGGGGTCGATGCCCTGTGCCTTGTACTCGTCCTGCACATAGCTCACGGCGCGTTGGGTCACGATGGAGCCCGACATGGAGCCCATTTTGTCCGCCATATCGTTGGCGCCCTCGACGAGCTTGCCCTGGTCGATTAGGCCGCCTTCAACGCCTAGACGCAGACCCTTCATGGTGATCTTACCGCCGTCGGCATCAATCTGCTTTTGCATATTCTGCGCCGCTGCGGCCTTCTGCTGCATCTCGGCGAGCTGCTCGGGCGTCATCGCCGCCATTTGCTCGGGCGTGGGCATGGCCTGAGCGGCGTCGCTGTCTTTCTCGCTGGACGTGCCGGTCATGTCGCCCATGGAGTCGGCGTCGATGCCCTGGTTGAAGGCGAGCACGACGGTCTCAGGCAGGCTCATAATGTCGGCAATCTTGCTGCCGTCGGCACGCTCTTCCTCGGTGCCCTTGTACGTTCGAATGCCGTTCTTGTCTGCCTTGCCAAACACGGCCTCCACAGCTTTGGCGTCCTTGGCGCGCATAAAGAGTTCGAGGTCGTCGAGCGATTCGGCGCGAATGGTGTCGGGCACGGGCGAGGCAATGCCGCCTTGCTGCACGCCCACGTCGACGATGTCGCTCATATAGGTAGGCAGCGCCAGGTCGGCGTTGCAGCTGATTACGATAAGTACGATAGCTGCGAACAGTGCCAGGACATGCTTTTTAAAGAGCTTGAGAATCCTCACTCGGCATCTCTCCTTTCTTGATTGCGGTCGATAATTTCGTTGGCACGTCTTAGAAGGCGCACCATCTCTTGGGTATCTGTTTCGCCGAGCTGCTCGAGGAAAGCCGCGGTGCGCTCCTCGAATTCCCGGCGTTTGATTTCGAGATCCTGGAATCCCTTGTCGGTCACTATGACGTGTACGCGACGACGGTCGGTCTTTGAATGCTCGCGCTCAATCCAACCCTTGGCCTCGAGGGCGCGCAAGATATTGGCGATGCGGGCGCTCGAGACCCAGGCACGATCAGCGAGTTCGCTCGGCGTGAGCGAACCGCCAGCGAGCATGAGGGCGCGCATGACGGCCATCTCGCCGCTGAGAACTTTGTCCACAAAGCGCGAAACGCGCTGGTGAATGCCGCCAAACTCAGTAAGGAGCTGACGTCCAAGCTCATGGAAATCGGTATCTTCCACCGAAAACCCCTAACACTAGAAACTATTTTCGGTGAAAGATGATACCCTTGCACGCGCACCCTATACGGTAGATTTTGGGTCATGCCTAGAAAACAACCTTTAGGCGACCTCCGTACACCGTCGGTATCAGCAAAGTAAGGGGTAGATCGTAAGGCATGTCCCAAAGCCTACTCAGAGGCACTTTACTCTGCTAAAGCTGGCATAACAGCTAGAGCGAACGTCGTACAAAGGCAAGGAAAAATACCAAACAAATCGGTGAACGGTAGTTGCTCGCGCTCGCATTTCCTGCGGATTTGTTAAAAACGCCCTAATGGTATAAAAAAAGAAACATATAACAGCCCTGATGAAGGGGGTGGCTATGTTATCCTTCTCAAACGGGTGAAATCTTGGGTTTTGGGTTGCAGTTCCAAGGTGGACAAACGTTTTTCCCTGTACCAACGTGTGGTGAAGAACGGAAGAAGCCGGTAGTGCAAGCCGATAATTCAAGAATTCAATAAGCAGCGGTGTGAGAGAGCGCCGCATTACACGTAACTAGGAGCGTGGTTACACAATGCAGGAGGCATGGGAAGGCTTCAAGGAAGGCATCTGGACGGGAGAAGTTGACGTCCGAGACTTCATCCAGAAGAACTACACCCCCTATGAGGGCGACGAGTCGTTCCTCGCCGGTCCGACCGAGCGTACCAAGGAGCTGTGGGGCGAGGTTCTCGACCTGCTGCTCAAGGAGCGCGAGCAGGGCGGTGTCCTCGATATGGACACCAAGACTGTCACGGGTATCGTGAGCCACCCCGCTGGCTACATCGATAACGCCCACCGCGAGAAGGAGACCATCGTCGGCCTCCAGACCGACAAGCCGCTCAAGCGCGCGCTGCACGTCAACGGTGGTATCCGCATCGCTTGCCAGGCTGCCAGCCAGCACGGCTACAAGGTCGACGAGAGCGTTGTCGAGCGCTACACCTTCGAGCGCAAGACCCACAACGCTGGCGTCTTCGATGTCTACACCCCCGAAATGCGTGCTTGCCGCTCGGCTCACATCATCACCGGTCTGCCCGATGGCTATGGCCGCGGCCGCATCATCGGCGACTACCGTCGTGTTGCCCTGTACGGCGTCGACTACCTGATCAAGGACAAGGAGGCCCAGAAGGCTTCCACCCCGACGGTCATGACCGCCGACAACATCCGCGATCGTGAGGAGCTGCAGGAGCAGATCCGCGCCCTCGGCGAGCTCAAGATGATGGCCGAGACCTATGGTTTCGATATTTCCAATCCTGCTACCAACACGCAGGAGGCCATCCAGTGGATGTACTTCGCCTACCTCGCTGCCGTCAAGGAGCAGAACGGCGCTGCTATGTCCATCGGCCGTACCTCTACGTTCATTGACATCTACGCTGAGCGCGACCTTGCCAACGGTACCTTCACCGAGGAGCAGATCCAGGAGTTCGTGGATCACTTCATCATGAAGCTTCGCATGGTCAAGTTTGCCCGTACCCCCGAGTACCAGGCCCTGTTTACCGGCGATCCGCAGTGGGTCACCGAGTCCATCGGCGGCATGGGTGTTGACGGCCGTACGCTTGTTACCAAGATGAGCTATCGCTACCTGCACACGCTCGAGAACATGGGCACCAGCCCCGAGCCCAACATGACCATTCTGTGGTCGACCCGTCTGCCCGAGAACTTCAAGAAGTTCTGCGCCAAGACTTCTGTCGCCAGCTCCTCGATCCAGTACGAGAACGACGACCTCATGCGCGTTTACCACGGCGACGACTACGGCATCGCCTGCTGCGTGTCCTCCATGCGCATCGGCAAGGAGATGCAGTTCTTCGGCGCCCGTGCCAACCTGGCCAAGTGCCTGCTCTACGCGCTCAACGGCGGTGTTGACGAGGTCTCCAAGAAGCAGGTCGGCCCCAAGTATCGCGCCGTCGAGGGCGATACGCTCGATTACGACGACGTTGTGGCCAAGTACAACGACATGATGAAGTGGCTCGCTGGCGTGTACGTCAACTCGCTGAACATCATTCACTACATGCACGACAAGTATTGCTACGAGCGCATCCAGATGGCTCTGCACGACAAGCACGTGCACCGCTGGTTCGCTACGGGCATCGCTGGCCTTTCCGTCGTGGCTGACTCCCTGTCCGCCATCAAGTACGCCAAGGTCCACCCCGTCCGTGACGAGAACGGCATCATCGTCGACTTCGAGACCGAGGGCGAGTTCCCCAAGTACGGCAATGACGACGACCGCGTCGACCAGATCGCTCACGACGTTGTGCACCAGTTCATGGAGTACATCCGCATGAACGACACCTACCGCAACTCCGTGCCCACGACCTCGGTTCTGACCATTACCTCCAACGTCGTGTACGGTAAGAAGACCGGTTCCACGCCTGACGGCCGCAAGGCTGGTCAGCCGTTCGCCCCGGGTGCTAACCCCATGCACAAGCGCGATAGCCACGGCGCCATCGCTTCGCTGTCTTCGGTTTCCAAGCTCCCGTTCCGCGATGCTCAGGACGGCATCTCCAACACCTTCTCCATCATCCCGGGTGCGCTCGGCAAGGAGGACCAGGTGTTCTTTGGCGATATCGACCTTGATCAGCTGGGCGAGTAACTATTGTTAGTGCTATACTAACAATAACGATTACTGATTAGCGCGCCGGTTTCGGCCGGCGCCTATCGATCGAAGGAGACACATTATGAAGGTTTCTGAAGTTTCCGAGACTCAGGCCGATAACCTGGTCCACATGCTCGACGCTTACGCCGAGAAGGGTGGCCACCACCTGAACATCAACGTCTTCAACCGTGAGACGCTGCTCGATGCTCAGGCTCACCCCGAGAAGTACCCGCAGCTGACCATCCGCGTTTCCGGCTATGCCGTGAACTTCCACACGCTCACCAAGGAGCAGCAGGACGAGGTCATTTCGCGTACTTTCCACGACAAGTTCTAAAGGGATTTAACTCCTGCAGGATCGCGAGGGCGTAATGGGCTTCTCCCCAGAACGTCCTCGGACATGAAAGTGCCCCGCCGTGCGCTTCGCGCGGCGGGGCACTTTCGTCCTGACGCTCCTATTTGGCAAGGTGTTTTTTAGAATCCATTTTGCG
>NZ_QRVE01000002.1:0-12236 GCF_003462685.1 Collinsella sp. AF23-4AC
AGCCATAAAAAAGCCTCCCATTTCTTGTGTCCAAGAAATGGGAGGCAGTTCACCGCGTGGTGGCTGGGGGCCTCTTATCGCTCCGAGAAAGCTCGCTAGTCGCGCTTGAAGAGATCGCGCGTGTACACCTTATCCGCCACGTCCGCGAGCTCGTCGCTCCAGCGGTTGGCCACGATGATGGAGCACTCACGCTTGAAGGTCTCAAGGTCATGGGTGACCTCGCTGCCGAAGAAGTCCTCAGCGTCCAACGTGGGCTCGTAGACCACCACGGGCACGCCCTTGGCCTTCACGCGCTTCATGACGCCCTGGATGGAGCTCGCGCGGAAGTTGTCGGAGTTGGACTTCATCGTCAGGCGGTACACGCCCACGACAGGCTTCTCCTTGCCCTCGTACACGCGGTCCCGCACCATCTGCAGCACCTCGTCGGCCACGAAGTCCTTGCGGGTGCGGTTGGCTTCCACGATGGCCTCGATCAGGTTCTGGGGCACGTCCTTGTAGTTCGCCAGCAGCTGCTTGGTGTCCTTGGGCAGGCAGTAGCCGCCGTAGCCGAAGCTGGGGTTGTTGTAGTGCGATCCGATTCGAGGCTCCAGGCACACGCCGTCGATGACGTCGCGGGCGTTGAGGCCGCGGACCTCGCAGTAGGTGTCGAGCTCGTTGAAGTAGGCCACGCGCAGCGCCAGGTAGGTGTTGGCGAAGAGCTTGACGGCCTCGGCCTCGGTGGTGCCCAGCACGAGTTCCGGGATGCCCACGGTGCCGTCGGCGTTCGCGCGATCGAGCTCCGCCGGGTCGGCGCCCTGTGCGAGCAGGCCGGCGAACTTCTCAGCAGCCTCGACGGCGTCGGCGTCCTCCTTCGGCGCGCCCACCACGATGCGGCTGGGGTGCAGGTTGTCGTAGAGCGCCTTGCTCTCGCGCAGGAACTCGGGGCTGAAGAAGATCTTGCTGTCGCCCAGCCTCTCGCGCAGGCCCGCGGTGTAGCCGACGGGGATGGTCGACTTGATGACGATCCAGGCGTCCGGGTTCACCGAGCGCACGGCGGCGATGGCGGCCTCGACGGAGCTCGTGTCGAAGAAGTTTTTATCGGAATCGTAGTTCGTCGGCGTGGCGATGACGGCGTAGTCGGCACCTGAATAGGCCTCCGCCACGTCGACGGTGGCGTGCAGGTCGAGCTCGCGCTCCCCCGCCTTGGCCTCCGCCAGGAAGCGCTCGATCTCGTCGTCCTGAATGGGCGATACGTAGCTGTTGATCTTCTCGACCTTCTCGGGCACGATGTCCAGCGCGTGCACCTCGTTGTGCTGCGAGAGCAGGACGGCGAGGGACAGGCCGACGTAGCCGGTACCGGCGACAGCGATCTTCATGTCATTCTCCAATTGTCAAAGAACAATAATTCGCATTAAAAATGGCCCCTGTTACAGGGCCATGATTTCCTAAATGTTGTAGTAGCGCTTATACCATTTGGCGAAGGCCCTCAGGCCGTCCTCGAGCGGCGTCGCGGGCTTGTAGCCCAGGTCGCGCTGGAGCGCCGTGGTGTCGGCGTAGGTGACGGGCACGTCGCCGGGCTGCATGGGCACGAGCTGCTTGTGGGCCTCGAAGTCGTAGTCGGCCGGCAGCACGCCCTCCTCCACCAGCACGCGCTGCAGCGTGTCGACGAAGTCGAGTAGGTTCTCGGGGTGCGAGTTGCCGATGTTGTAGACGCGGTGCGCGGCGAGCGGCAAACCGTCCTCGCCCATCTTCACCTCGGGCGCGGCGTCCATGACGCGTCTCACGCCCTCGACGATGTCGGCGACGTAGGTGAAGTCGCGGCGGCAGTCGCCCATGTTGAAGATCTTGATGGTGTCGCCGCGGCGCAGCTTCTCAGTGAAGCCGAAGTAGGCCATGTCGGGCCTGCCCATGGGGCCGTACACGGTGAAGAAGCGCAGGCCGGTCGCCGGGATGGAGTAGAGCTTTGAGTAGGCAGCGGCCATGAGCTCGTTGGACTTCTTGGTGGCGGCGTAGAGCGACACTGGCGAGTCCACGCGGTCCTCCTCGGAGAACGGCACCTTCTTGTTGCCGCCGTAGACCGAGCTGGAGCTGGCGTAGACGAGGTGCCTAACCGGGTGGTGGCGGCATGCCTCAAGGATGTTGAAGAAGCCGACGAGGTTGCTCTCGAGGTAGGCGCGCGGGTTCTCGATGGAGTAGCGGACACCGGCCTGGGCCGCGAGGTTCACCACGACGTCGAAGCCGTTCTCCGCGAACAGGCGCTCGACGAGCGCGGCGTCGCACAGGTCGCCGCGCACGAAGGTGAAGCGGCCGTCTGCGTCGGCCTCGGCCAGCATGCGCAGGCGGGCGTCCTTGATACCGGGGTCGTAGTAGCTGTTGAGGTTGTCGAGACCGACGATAACGTCATCGGTCTCCTCGAGCAGCTTCTTGACGAGGAACGCGCCGATAAAGCCGGCTGCTCCGGTGACGAGTACTTTATTTGACATATTGCTCCTTTGGACGATCGAAATAACTAGTTGCGAATTGAAAGTACTGATTTGAGAAATGATGAAAATGAATCTATGTAATTGTCTGACTCAAAAAGTTCTAAAGCCTTTTCTAGTGCAGCTCGTTTCATGCTGGTCAACTCATGGTCAGTCAAATTGCATGCGCTTGTGATTCCGTCTAGAAGAGCTTGATTGCTTAAATCCGGAATAACAATTCCGTCAATCATATTCTCGAGAATAAGATCGGCTCCTCCGACCGCGTTGCATAACATCGGAACACCGTTTGACATACACTCAGCGAATTTTGTTGAAAATCCGGCGCGAGAATATAAATCAGGAGTTCTAAATAGAATTCCAAAGTCAGATTCTTGCAGCATTTTGATTACGCTGTCATGGGAAACACGGCCGTGAAAATGAACCTTATTAGATCTGGCAATGTTTCCCATTAAACTGACTGCCTGGTTTAAATCAATTCCAATTACATCGAGTACTGGTTGAGTGATTGCAGGAATAGCGTCATTACTTATAAGCGAAATAAACTCTGTAAGTGAGTCTTTTCCCCCAGCGGGTGAACCTGCATAGACAAACTTGGTTATAGTTCTCCGCTTCAATCCTTCTAAAGAGCAAGGGTCACTAAGTGAGTCTCCGGCCCTATTTAAGGGTGGCAAATAAAAAACCTTTGGATATCCTTGAGAGGAGTAGAGTGAATCGAAATGTTTTTTAAAAAAGGGCGAGATTGCGATAACTCCATCTAGCAATCTATCCACTTCAGCCACCCGTTTAGAACGAGATTTCTCCACAAGCCAAGCAGCTAAATCTCCTGTAAATTTCGGAGTAAACCAATCGGTCTCATCAACGATTACGGGAACGTTAAAATCATGGCAATGATCTAAAACCCGTTTTGCAAGCTTATGTTGTATCCCGTAATAAATAACCAAGTCGGGCTGTATTTGATCGAAACATCGAGTGAAGGCTTTAAAGCTGAAGGAAGAAGAGATCCGCTCGTAATACTTTATTGCTATTTGATGGTGCCCGAATTTCACCTCATACGGAAAATCAAAGGGATAGTCGTAATTGCTGCTTATGGCGTCGGATGACGGCTCAATTATTCCAGCAAGAACAAAATGGACGTTGAAGCCACATTTAACCAGCAAATCGGAAATTGCGAAAGCATGTTTTGTAGGAGCATTATCCCCCGGAATTGATTGAACTAGATATAAAACCTGTTTATTCATTCTGTAGTTCATTTCTGATCGATTCATCAATGCCGTTAGAAAATAACGGTTAATTCCGACGAAGGGACAATTTGTCCATAAGCAAATTGAATCCTTCGATGTTCATCAGCTTAGATAGCACGATGTAACACCCTAAGGACCCGAGAGGGGCAACGATTAACGAAATAAGATTCCCGTTTGAAATGTGGATTAATAATAATGCGATCACCACGGAAAACAATGTGGCAATTGACGGCTTAAGAACGTCAATAAGCTGCTCAAATATGCCATAGCCGAGCACTTTTTTATTCGGGGTCATGTTAATTAACATTGAGACAAATCCGCAAAAGGCACTTGAAAGGGAAATCGCAAATACACCAAAAGGAATCGACATAATTAAAACGATGAACGAAATAGCCTTCTTAATGACCTCAAGCTTAAAACAAAGGGCGCCTTGACCTGCTGCTTTAAGTGCCTGCCAATTCATAGATTGAAGGGGTTGAAATAGATAGAACAAGCACGCAACTTGAAGATACGGGACGCATTCCGCCCATTTTTGACCCAAAAGAACAAGAACCAGAGGACGCGCACACGCAGCCAAAATTCCCATCATGGGGAAAACGAGATAAGCAGAAAGCTGCATCGCTTTTCTAAGAACTGATTTGAGCGCATTTTGGCTGTCTTTCTTTTCAGCCATTAGAGGTAACATAACATTGCTAATTGGAGTGTTTAAGTTGCCTACAATTAAAGCCGGGAATTGGTTGCCACGATTAAAGAAAGCCAAGTCTGCGGAGGAATAGAATTTTCCGATGACTAAAGAACGACCTTCTGTATAAACAGAATTAATAAGGTTGGCACTTGTAAATTGTATTCCAAGGGGCAACAGCTCTCTTGCTGAACCAACCACGAATTTTAGTCTAGGCGTCCATTTTGTTAACCAAGCCATTAGTACCGTTGTCATCAGAACAGTAAGTATCTGTTGAATGATTAGCGCATAAATACCAAAACCCAACATTGCAACTACGATAGCTGCTAATCCTGAGATCAAGGAGCTGAGGAACGATGCAGAAAATTGCAATCTAAATAAAAAGTTCTTTGCAATATAGGCCTTTTGAATTGCATTCAGTGCCGAAAGAGGAAGACGTAATGCCAGAACCCTTAGGTAAAGACACATATCTGCATTTCCATAGAAGTCTGCAATGCTTGGAGCCGAAATAAATATCAATACATATAAGATGCTCGACAATGCAATTGAACATGACAACATTGTCGAGTAGTCAATTTGATTGATATCAGACTTTTGTATTAGCGCTTCGCCAAGTCCATTTGTGACAAGCACGTCTGCCAAATTTGTAAATACAAGCAGCAGCGAAAGAGTACCGTAATCACTCGGGGACAGCAAACGCGCCAGAATTAGGGAAATTACAAATAGGGCACCTTGCGTGGCAAATCTCTCACCTATTGCCCAAAACATACTGGTTGCAGCCTTGTTCGAAGCCATTATTTTTCACCATCCGCATTGCACATACGCTTAGATCTTTCTGGTTCTACGTTGTTTAGGGCAAAACCAAAGGATGAAAATAGAAGAACGACCCCGACATTAATTGTGTAAGAGTAATAAGTTGATAATCCTAGAATCGCCATGAGATAAAAGAGGGCAACAAATTTGCAGTGGCTATTTTTGGAAGAACCAAATAAGCATCGCGACAGGACATACATAAGCGGAACAACGGCTAAAACGCCAAAATGAAACATCAAATAAATTATTTGATTATCGAAAAAGAGATAATTTGAATTCGTGCCATATCTATATCCAGCGCTAATACCGTTACCGAATATAAGCGATGCCGGTTCAACCTGGCTATAGAAAATTTCATATTGGTTAGACCGTGTATCTTCTCCGATTCTGTTTAAAAACGAATCAAGAACTTCAGGATAGATAAACGACAACGCCAAAAGTGCTGTTCCAGTTGCAAAAATTACAATTACTGTTCGTTTAAAAACTTTGTCAATTCCTTTAGCCATAAAAGTTGCAACAAGCATGACTAACATTGGTTGAATTAACCAACTTCTGGTTGCCAGCATTAATGCGGCGATGCAGGCTAGAATGCCTATACCCATCGTTATGAAATACGCGTGTTCATCATTAGATTTAAGCACCACGGTTGACCAATATAAACTGATGCCAAATGCAAAATAGTCCCTCGCAGGACACCATCCAATATAAGATCCAAAGCCACAAAGAGATTTAAATTTTAGAATTGAAATAAGTGAAGCGATAAAGCAAAACAGAGAAAGAAGAGGGACCCATTTCTTTATAAGCAACTTGATGCTTGGCTCCTCCGCCAATAGGTAAAACAAGGGAATTACAAATACTGTGGTTGGGACATCTCCAAAGAGCACACTGGATAAATCGCCCTCGTTATTGGCAATGGCGAATAAGCTATAAATTATTAGTCCAAAAAATGAACAAGATATGATGAGCCAATTTGCTTTTCGGGATTTACTTATTGCGCGCAACAAAAGAATGGAAAAGCAGATTTGCTGAATGAGATTAAATAATGAAGCAAAGCGCCCATTAGAGGTGCTGAATGCAAAACGGTTAATCTCCCAATCTGTTGCAAATGAGTATGAGGCGCCCAGGTCTCGAACAAAGGGGACCATTAGACCAGATATTATTGCAATTCCTAATAGCAACTCAGATATACTTTTGTTTTGATTATGCAGTGTCATTTTTTTGCGCAATGTTGTTTTCCTTATTGGAGGCTCCCGGGGAAATCTAGTTAAAAATAAGATCCGCCCATTCATTGCCAATAGCTTCTAAAGAGAGAGACTGCCTTAACATCAGGGCATTATTAGACAGTCGATTCGAGTATGATTGATCTTCGACGATCCTGTTAAACGCTTCGCTCTCAGCAAGATCGTCATCAATATCGACCAAAATGCCGTTCTCGCCATTCCGAATAACTGCCTCTGCTCCACCACCGCCACATTTGGTGCAAATTGTTGGAACCCCCATACACAAGGACTCAAGCATAGAATTAGATAGGCCCTCGAACTTTGATGACATTACAAAAGCCGATGCAGTTCTAATGTGCATAAGAACGTCAGAAGAAAAGCCCATAAATTTAATTGAATCATCCATGTCAAGGCTCTGAACAAGGTTTTCTAGTTCTGATTGAAGGCTTCCCTTGCCAAAGATTTCAAGAATATATTCAGGGTGTTTTTTATGAAACAGCGCAAATGACCTGATTGTCATCGAGTGATTTTTTTGATGTTCAAGTCGTCCTGCTGTGACGATTGCTTTTCTTCTAAGCCCAGAATACGGTTCAGGAAGTTCGCTAGATATTGGATTTAAGATGATTTTTGAATTCGCCTGAAGGTATCTCGGCATTAAACTTGCCTGGCTTTTTGTCTGAAACACAATTGCATCGGACCTTCGATACAACATGTTTCTAATGAATGGGAGGATCTTATTGCCAGGAAAATCATATCTCGGATCGTTTCGCACCGAAACAATAGCCCTGTTTGGAAGTCCGATAGTCGCGATAAGCGTATACATGTTTTGATGAGGTAAAAAGGAAATTACCGTAGCATTGGGCCACTCGGAAATAAAACGTCGTATAAGCTTAATTTGGTCGAATGGCTTGAGCGTAGCGCTTGCAAACTCAGAACGCACCTCGACTCCTTCGGGAACATCGTATTCAACAACGTTACTTTTAGTCAGGAGATAGGTAAACCTAATACCATGAGCAACGAAGTACGACGCGAGCGCAAGCGAGACGCGCTCGGCCCCGCCACCCATCAGGGAAGGGTGAACAAAAACAATATGCCCAGCTTCATGTGTTAACTTATTTGAATTCAATTTAATCCTCTAATTACCGCTGGTAGCATTGCAGTAGATGTCGAGTATTTCGCTCAAGAGTAGATTGATATCGAATGAGCTGAGTATCTTTTTTCGGGCCAAAGTTCCCATTTCTTTTCTAAGCTCGCTTAATTCGAGAAGATGACTCAATGCAACGGCCAGAGCTTGATGGTTATCAACCGGAATCAGAACCCCATCAACACCATCATTAATTACTTGAGGAATTCCGCCAACGGGAGTGGCAACAGTTGGAATTCCTCTAGCCATGGCTTCAAGAACGCTCATGGGGAGCCCCTCGTTTTTGGAGGGGAGGCAGTACACCGCGGCACGCTCAAAGAGCTCTTCGCGTTCTGCGCCCGCGACCCAGCCGTGGAATTCGCAGCGGTCGGCAATACCGAGCTCTGCCGCAAGAGATTTATTCTTTTCGACCTCTCCGTCTCCGCCAAATACGACCTTGGTGCCGGGAAAACGCGACAGGATTTCTCTTGACGCGCGCAAGAGCACGTCAGGGCTCTTGTTCGCGTCAAGACGTCCTAAAAAAAGGACGTCTTGACGCGAACAAGGTGAGCACGGCTGGTCTGGAACTTTGACACCGTTATGAACAACGTCAATCTTCTCCAGGTCGCAAACGTTTTTTGAAAAGTAGTCGCGCCACTCTTCCGACAGAACCACAACTCGGTCGGCGATACTAAAGGTCTTTCTTACATCACGACGGTAGGGATCTCCGCCCTCTTCGAAAGCCTTCTTAAACTCGCCATCGTGATCGTGGAGTATTACGTACTTGCCTGCTTTGTGGGCCATACGAGCCATAATTGACTTACGTTTGTAGGAGCCACGGGCGCTAATGTGTAAATGAATGATGTCATAGGATGGCATGATCATCGCATAGCGAATCAACGCTCGGGAAAATGCGACGGATTTACCGAGCGTTGAGGAACCGATGCCCGTCCCTAGGTACTCAAAGGCATCGCATGCCTCAGGGAGACCTGCGTCTAGATAACCTTTCACGACTGAGACAATTCCGCCGTGAAGAGAGAGATCGGGTCCGACCATCAACACCTTTGCATGGACGTGCGGATAACCTTTAGTCATTGATTTCCTCTTACCGAAAGCTTAGACGGCGAGCTGGAAGCCCCCCCCAGATTGAAAACTCCGGGCCAACGTCTTTTGTCACTACCGCACCGGCAGCAATCACACAATGGTCGGCAATCCTAACGCCCTTAAGAATCGTTACGCCGCTGCCAATCCATACATCATTGCCGATGACGACATCTTGGTCATTCTCTGGAAGCTTGTCCGACTCATCAAGCGTCATCATGGGTCGGTCGAGAACATCTGTACGATGGTCTCCAGTAATAATTGTGAGATGAGGGCCGCTCATGACGTAATTGCCGATATGAATCTTCGCACGGGTCGTCAGAAACGTTGCTCCTGGGCCAATATATACATCATGTCCCATGTAAATATTTTCAATCCCCTGAATTTCGCTACGACGACCGATGGTTACGTTTTTACCGCATGATGCAAAGGAGCGTCGTAGGGCAGGAAGCAAGAGCAATTTGTTATAAGCTCGCGAGATACCATCAAGCAATCTGTACCCAGCGCCCATGGCTAAGATTTCCTCCACACCATCTTGTCCACGACGCCGGTGTAGCTCTGGATGATCTTGACCACCTTGGTGGACACGGTCTCATCGGCGTAGTCGGGAACGGGGGCCTCGGGAAGCGACCCCTCCGCGTCGAGCTCGACGGCGGTGTGGACGGCCTGCAGCAGGCCGCGCTCGCTGATGCCGGCGAGCGTGAAGCAGGCCTTGTCCAGCGCCTCGGGGCGCTCGGTGGAGGTGCGGATGCACACCGCCGGGAACGGGCGCCCGACGCTCGCGAAGAAGCTGGACTCCTCGGGCAGGGTGCCGGAGTCGGAGACCACGGCGAAGGCGTTCATCTGCAGGCAGTTGTAGTCGTGGAAGCCCATGGGCTCGTGCATGCGCACGCGCGGGTCGAGCTGAAAGCCCGTCGCCTCCAGGCGCTTGCGGGAGCGCGGGTGGCAGGAGTACAGGATCGGCATGTCGTATTTCTCGGCCAGCGCGTTGATGGCGGTGAACAAGCTCGTGAAGTTGGCCTCGGTGTCGATGTTCTCCTCGCGGTGCGCCGAGAGCAGCATGTAGCGCTTGGGCTCCAGGCCGAGCTCGGAGAGGACGTCCGAGGCCTCGATCTTGCCCAGGTTGGCGCGCAGGACCTCCGCCATGGGCGATCCGGTGACGTAGGTGCGCTCGGGGCGCAGCCGGTGTCCCTGAGGTAGCGGCGGGCGTGCTCGGAGTAGGCCAGGTTGACGTCGGAGATCACGTCGACGATGCGGCGGTTGGTCTCCTCGGGCAGGCACTCGTCCTTGCAGCGGTTGCCGGCCTCCATATGGAAGATGGGGATGTGCAGGCGCTTGGCCGCGATGGCGGACAGGCAGCTGTTGGTGTCGCCCAGGATCAGCAGCGCATCGGGCTGGACCTGCACCATCAGCTTATAGCTCGCGGCGATGATATTGCCCACCGTCTCGCCCAGGTCGGCGCCCACAGCGTCCAGGTAGACGTCGGGGTCGTCCAGCGACAGGTCGCGGAAGAAGATGCCGTTGAGCGTGTAGTCGTAGTTCTGCCCGGTGTGAGCCAGCAGGCAGTCGAAGTGGCGGCGGCACTTCTTGATGACCTCGGACAGGCGGATGACCTCGGGGCGGGTGCCCACGATGATCAGCAGCTTCAGGCGGCCGTCGTCCCCGAAGCGGATATCGGAATAGTCCTTGCCCATGCGGCTAGACCTCCTCGTAGTAGGTGTCGGGGTCCTCGGGGTCGAAGGGCTCGTTGGCCCACATGACCGTCACGAGGTCCTCGGTGTCGGACATGTTGGTGATGGAGTGCGTGTAGCCGGGGATCATCTCGACCACGCGCATGTCGGGACCAGAGACGACATACTCGTCGACGGGGAAGGGCTTGCCCTCGGCGTCCTCCCCCACCCTCCTCAGCCTGATCGACGCGGTACCGGAGACCACCAGGAACCTCTCCCATTTGCTCATGTGCCAGTGGTTGCCCTTGGTGATGCCGGGCTTCGAGACGTTGATGGAGACCTGGCCGCGCTCCGGCGTGCGCAGGAACTCGGTGAACGAGCCGCGCTCGTCGGTGTTGGGCTTCAGGGAGTAGGCGAAGTGCCCCGGCTCGTAGTGGGACAGGAACGTGCTCCAGAGCTTCTTGGAGAAGGATCCCTCGGAAAGGTCCGGCACCGAAAGCGTCTCGCGGCTGTCGCGGAAGCTGCCCAGCAGGTAGACAATCTCGCCCAGGGTTTTCACGTCGGTCCCGGGGACGTAGCAGAAATCATCTCCGTCGACGCGCTCGAGCCCCTCGTATCCGCAGCGGTGCTCCTCCCCCAGCAGGGCGCCCAGCATCTCGTCGACGAGGTCGTCGATGTAGAGGAGCTCCAGCTCCACCGAGGGGTCGTTCACGGTGTAGGGGCGGCCGTTGGCGATGGCGTCGCAGAAGGTGGCCACGGCGGAGTTGTAACGCGGGCGGCACCACTTGCCGTAGAGGTTGGGAAAGCGGTAGATGAGCACCGGGGCGCCCGTGCGCTCGGAATAATCGCGGAACAGGCCCTCCCCCGCCAGTTTCGACTCGCCGTAGACCGAGCCCTCAAAACGGCCGGAAAGGCTCGCCTGCGCGGAGCTGGAGAGCATGACGGGGCACGTGTTCCCGTGGCGCTCGAGGGCATCAAGCAGCGTGGAGGCGAACCCGAAGTTGCCCTCCATGAACTCCGCCTGGTCCTCGGGGCGGTTGACGCCGGCCAGGTTGAAGACGAAGTCGGCGCGGGAGCAGTAGCCGTCCAGCTCCTCGGTCGTCGAGTCGACGTCATACTCCATGACCTCGAGCGGCAGCAGGGCTCGGTATTTGGCGCGGCGGTCCTTGCCGTCGCGGATGTTTTTCAGCGCGCAGCAGAGGTTCTTCCCGACGAAGCCCCTGGCGCCGGTGACGAGGACGCGCACCCTACTGCACCGCCTCGTGCTCGCGGCCCTCGAGCGCCAGCTGCACGTACTCGGCGGTCTTGATCTTGGCGATGGTGCCCTCAACGTCGAGCCTCTCGGTGTTGTGGGAGGTGTAGGACTCGTCGGCCTGGGTCTCCACCTCACCGTCCACGACGAACTTGTCGTAGTTCAGGTCGCGCGAGTCGCATGCCACGCGGTAGTAGCCACCCATGTCCTCGGCGCGCAGGCGCTCCTCGCGGGTCATGAGGGTCTCGAAGAGCTTCTCGCCGTGGCGGGTGCCGATCACCTGGGTGCCCACGCGGCCGAAGACCTCCTGGACCGCCTCGGCGAGGTCGCCGATGGTGGAGGCAGGCGCCTTCTGGATGAACAGGTCGCCGGGGTTGGCGTGCTCGAAGGCGAACTGCACCAGGTCGACCGCCTCGTCCAGGTTCATGAGGAAGCGGGTCATGTTGGGGTCGGTGACCGTGAGCGGCTCCCCTTTTCGGATGCGGTCGATGAACAGCGGGATGACGCTGCCGCGCGAGCACATGACGTTGCCGTAGCGGGTGCAGCAGATGGTGGTGCGGCCGGCGCCGTTTCGGGCGTTGGCGTAGATGATGGACTCCATCATGGCCTTGGACTTGCCCATGGCGTTGATGGGGTATGCCGCCTTGTCGGTGGACAGGCACACGACGCGGTCGA
>NZ_QRVE01000002.1:12246-327927 GCF_003462685.1 Collinsella sp. AF23-4AC
TGCCGCCTTGTCGGTGGACAGGCACACGACGCGGTCGACGCCCTCGTCGATCGCGGCGTGCAGCACGTTGTCCGTGCCGATGACGTTGGTGCGCACGGCCTCCATGGGGAAGAACTCGCAGGAGGGCACCTGCTTCAAGGCGGCGGCGTGGAAGATGTAGTCCACGCCGTGCATGGCGTCGCGCACCGACTGGGCGTTACGGACGTCGCCGATGAAGAAGCGCACCTTGGAGGCGAGCTCGGGCGACTTCTCCTGCAGGCGGTGGCGCATGTCGTCCTGCTTCTTCTCGTCGCGAGAGAAGATGCGGATCTCGGCCAGGTCGGTGTCCATGAAGTGCTTGAGGACGGTGTTGCCGAACGAGCCGGTGCCGCCCGTGATCATCAGGGTCTTGTCTTTGAATGCGGTGGTGGATTTCATCTACTTGCCTTCCTTGCGCTTGGCGCCCGTGAACTGGTAAAAGAGGAATTTGGTATTAGTAACTAGATATCGTTTGAAAAGTCGTTTCGGCTCTTGGATAAGTCTGTATAGCCACTCAAGGCTTAGGTTTTGCATCCAGATCGGTGCCTCCGGTACCACTCCGGCGAGAACGTTGAACGCGCCACCAACGCCGATCATCAGCGGCTGCGGCCCCCCTTTGAGTTCGTGCATAAGAAGCTCCTGACGAGGCGCACCAAGCGCGATCCATGCGAAATCGGCCCCTGAGTCGGCAATACGTTGGGATAAATCGCATTTTTCGCCATATGTCAGTGGACGGAAAACGGAGGGTTCCATGCCTGCGATTTCCAAGCTCGGATATTCCTTTTGAAGCGCATCTCTGAGCGCCTCGAGGTTCTTCGTCTCATTTCCGTAGAAGTAATGGCTCCATCCGTGCAGGCTGGAGATCTCAAAAATCTCTCGCATCAAGTCTGGACCAGTAACGCGGTCCATTGATGCAACAGCCTTTCTACCAACAATCGACAGGGGTTTTCCATCAGGAACAGACATGACGGATTCAGCTTGGCAAGCCCAATAGGAAGGATCATCGTGGGCCATTACAGACGTATGTGCATTAGAAACGCAGATGTATTCGCCACGGAGCTCATCGATATGCTCAGTAAGAAAATGAATGCAGTGAGGCATATTCGTGCCGGTAATCGGGACATCAATTACCGGCACGCGATTGAGCTCGGAATACTTTGAATAATTATCGAGCATTAGCACGCACCCTTACCGGTGATGACCTCGATTACCGTAAGGACGACAATCTTGAGGTCCGTGATGATCCCGCGCTTAGCGATGTATTCAAGGTCGCGCTGGACCATGCCGTCAAAATCGGTCGAATTGCGGTCCGTCACCTGCCACCAGCCGGTGATGCCTGGCTTCACGGCCAGGCGCTGCAGGTCGTACTCGGTGTACTGCTCAACCTCGCGCGGCAGCGGCGGGCGCGGGCCCACCACGCTCATCTGGCCCAGGAACACGTTGAGGAACTGCGGGAACTCGTCGATGGAGTGCTTACGTATGAACTTGCCGATCTTCGTGACGCGGGGATCCTCCCTCATCTTGAACATGGCGCCGGCGATCTCGTTTTGTTCCTTGAGCTCGGCGAGGCGCTCGTCGGCGTCCTTGTACATGCTTCGGAACTTCCACATGCGGAAGGTGGACAGGCTGCCGTCGGGGCGGGTCTGCCCCACTCGGATCTGGCTGTAGAAGGGGTTGCCCTCACTCTCTAGGCGGATGGCCGCGGCAAGCACAAGGCTGGGTACGGCTATGACGGCCAGCACGCAGCCGCTGAACACGATGTCAAAGGCGCGCTTAACGGCGCGGTAGGCCAGGCGCGAACGATCCCAGTCCATGATGGACTGCATGGCCTTGTAGCGATCGCCGCCCTCACGCCGGTCCATGGCCTGAGCGATGAGCGTCGCCCCCGCGGGCGCATCCGTTGCATATTGAGGTTTATCCGACACGTTCTCTTTCAACACTTCGTCCCCAGATCGGGGATCCTCCCTGTTCTGTGTAGCGTCCGCCAGCAGCTAGGCGATCGCCTTTTTTAGGTTTCGCATTACGCGCTGTTCGGCCGAAAGCACGGCAAGGCCAACGCGCGTAGTCACACGTCGGCCGCACAGGTCGAGCTCCAGATAAGCAGTGCTCTTGCGTCTATTAATGGTTTTGATGAGGCCCTCGTGGCCCAACAGTGGACCTGCCGTCACTACGACCTGGTCGCCGTCTTTTAAGGCCTCGCTCATGGGCACTACGCGGTCTCCTCTATTGGTAAAACTGCCAATGAGCTGGGTCTCTTCTTTTGCCAGCGGCACAAACTGACCATCCTGGGATAACACACGGGCAAAGTCGTCCATACGCAGCAGATACTGTTGCACGGTACGGGGATCTGCCGTATCGCAGATAAGATAACCGGGAAAGAGCGGCTTGGTCGTATTGACCCATTCGCCGTGTACTTTGATCTCGGTTTGAAATTGGGGGTAAAAGAGCTCCTGCATGGCGCTCGCCGGCACCATGCGCTCGATGCGCTCGCGCATTACGTCTTCGCGACCGTTAATGACCTGGATCACATACCACACGAGCACCACCCCCTTGCTGTCTTACGTGTGGCTCACGGGGTTTGGGTATGGCTTCGCCAGGGCGCTCATGCGCGAAGGCGCTCCATATTCAAACCCTGAGCCCAGTTAGACAAGCACGTGGCTCTGTCCCACCGTAAACGGTATGTATAAGCGCAGTTGCTGGAGACGCGGACGTGTAACGCAAAATGACCGCGACTCCAGCTGGCTGCGTGCGAACCAGTCAAGCGGGTACAAAACTGGACCGCACGCAAACAGCTGCAGAACTGCTGCGATTTGTCATGAGATACCGATTCGAAAGTACAGCTTGAACAAAGTCAAGTACAAACACTTTCGATGCGATACGCATGACGACGCTATTGGAGCTCGTGGTTTTTCTGGCACCGCCGTTACGGCCGGATGCTGATCGACCCTGTGCATTGCGGCTTGCTGGAGCCGTTAGCACAGTTGAACCCATGTAACGTTAGGTATTCTAGCACAGCAGGCAGCCCATGCGTTTTGGGGTGTATTGAGCAACATATTGTTTATTTGCCGTGGTTATGGGGGATATTGTGCCGTCTTGCAAACATTGCCGCAGGTTTATGGGGGCGTGTGGGTTGGTGAGCACTGCCTGAGTTGCATTGCTGGCGGCGTGAATTGCTCAAACTATTATCTTTGGCTAACAAACTTTGTACAAAACCGGGAAGGAATTGCGCAACTTTTTATGGGGTGGGCGCGGGTGTACGCGTCACTTTGGTTTGTGGGGTTGATGGGTATGAAAAAAGGCCACCGGATATCCGATGGCCTTTTAAATCACAATGGTGGAGACGAGGGGGATCGAACCCCTGACCTCTTGACTGCCAGTCAAGCGCTCTCCCAGCTGAGCTACGCCCCCGTGACGAGGAGATACTATAGGGGAAGACCTTCTTTGATGCAAGGACTTTTTTGGGTTGTTGGGGTGCCTTACGGGATTTTTGGGACAGGCCCTAAAATCCCTGCTCCGTCCCGATAAAACCCTCACGCGAATAGGAATCCAATTGCGGTTCCTTGGCGGACGGTTATGTTGGCTGTTGTTCTTACTATGTTACTGACGCCTGTGTCGGTTAGCAGGTCCAGAGAGCTGTGGTCTAGCTCCCACTCTAGACCGTGTTCACTTACCTTGGTGTTGGGGGCAATGGCGATGATAGAAAACGTCTTTCCTTCGGCACCTTCGATAGTCCACGATTCGCCTGCGCGAAGGATGCGGGCGACCACCTTGTCCTCGGCAATCCAGACGGGGGCGTCATTGTAGCCCGCGAGCAGGCCCAGTACGGAAAGCGCCATATCCGGGCGGCCGCCGGTGGCGCAGGTCGCAACTACTTCGGCACCTGGCCAGCGACGGCGGACGGAATCAAGCGCCAGCGCAAGATCGGTATAGTCCTTGTACGGGTCGTGGCGCTCAACTTCAAAGTCGGTGGCGGCATCGATCAGCGCGCGGCCCGCATCGCTCACCGTGTCGGCATCCCCCACATAAACGTCGCAGCCCAGGCCGGCGCCCAGCAGCGCATCGAGCCCGCGGTCCACGGCGACAACGTGATCGCACTCCCCCACTAGCCTACTCAACAGGTCCGCGCTCGCCACCACGGGCGAGCCGCAGACCACTAATACCTTACAAGCCACAGCCCTCGCCTATCCCTCAAATGCAAGCACGCGGGCCAAATCCAGGTCCTCATAGCTGTCGATAAAGATATCGCAGTTGGTGCGTACGTCGTCGCGCTTCATGCGGCCGTGCGGATCATAAATACCCACACGCTTAAAGCCGGCGGCCCCACAGCTCTTAAGGCCAAAGACCGCGTCCTCAAACACCCACGTGCGCTCAAACTTGTGCCCATGGCGCTCCTCCAGGCGACGCAACGCCAGCTCGTACACGTCGGGGAACTGCTTGGAGCGTCCCGCCTCGCCCGTGGTGGTCACAAACTCCATGTAGGCATCGAGCCCGGCACCCGCAAGCGCAGACTTAACCAGCTCGGCCGGTGTGGACGTGGCAACGCACATGGCAATGGCCGCCGCCTTCGCCTGCTCCAAAAATACCAGGAGCCCCTCGCGCGGCGGCACCTTGGAGTAGCCATCGATCAGGATGTCGCTCAGCTCGCGATACAGCTCTTCGCCATTCGCGCCAATGTCCCAGGTGTCGTGGTAGGCCTGGCACTCGTCCTCGAGCGACAAATGCTCAAACTGGGCAAAATCGTCGACCGTCACGTCGACTCCGTGGCGGTGCAATAACTCGGGCTGGGCATAGGCCCAAACGGGGGTGCTATTAACCAGTGTGCCGTCGCAATCGAAAATAAAAGCAACGTTGGGGGCGGCGGTCTGGGACATAAACGAACCTTTCGATGTCAAATGGTAAACATCCTGCTAAAAACGTTTTACCAAACGTCAAACTAACAATCTTGAAACCCTAATTGGTAAAACTGTCAAGAGTTTTACCACGGCAATTCTGCCAGTGGTCTAAACATGGCGCTTACCGATTAAACGCCGCCCTAAAACCACTTTCCTTCATAAAAGTAACGTACAGGTGTTATCGTAGTTTCTGCCGAAAGTTCCACCGAGCACGCGAGGTGGAACGAATCATAGAACTATCGCCGTCCCTTCGATTCGTGCAGCCTTGGACCTTTCGCATCTAGTCACCAAGGCAACACGCTGCCGCGTCATGATGGGATCAAACGTGAGCGATACAAAGCTAAAGCCAACGGCTAAAAAGCCCGCAACCCGTAAAGCCGCCCCGCACGCACCGGAGCTCACCAAGGACGATGTCTATCTATTTGGCATCGGCACGTGGGAGCGCAGCTGGGAAAAGATGGGTGCGCACCCCGACACGCAGAACCGTACGCGCGGCTGGCGCTTTTGCGTTTGGGCGCCCGATGTAAAGAGCGTGCATGTCATTGGCGATTTTAACGACTGGGATGAGGAAGCCAACCCTCTGGTGCCCGTGCATACGAGCGCTATTTGGGAAGGCTTTATTCCTGGCGCAGAACAAGGTCAGCTCTATAAATATCTCATCGAGACCAACGAGGGCGAAAAGCTCTACAAGGCCGATCCGTATGCCTTTAGGGCCGAGTGCCCTCCGGGTACTGCGAGCGTGCTGTGGACACTCGACGGCTATAAGTGGAACGATGCCGCGTGGCTCAAGCGCCGCGCTGGCCACAACCACATGTCGCAGCCGCTCAACATCTACGAGGTGCATATTGGCTCGTGGAAGCGCCACGGCGATGCGCCGCAGGGCGAGCCGGACGAGTACGGCAACTACCCAGGCCCCATGGACCCCTTCCCCGCGCAGCGCGGCGAGTTTTACACCTACGACGACCTGTCGGTGGAGCTCGTGGACTACGTGCGCGACATGGGCTACACGCATATCGAGGTCATGCCGCTCATGGAGCATCCCTTCGATGGCTCATGGGGCTACCAGACGACCGGCTACTATGCCGCCACGTCGCGCTACGGCAACCCGCAGCAGCTCATGCACTTTATCGATGCGTGCCACGAGGCAGGCATTGGCGTGATCATGGACTGGGTACCCGGCGGTTTTTGCGCCGACGCCCATGGCCTTGCCTCCTTTAACGGCCACATGCTGTTTGAGCACGAGATTCACCCCAACTGGGGCACGCACAAGTTTGACTTCGCCCGCGGCGAGGTCCGCTCCTTCCTTGTTTCCAACGTGCTGTACTGGCTCGAGAACTTCCACGTTGACGGCATCCGCATGGATGGCGTGTCCAGCATGCTGTACCTCAACTTTGGCATCGACGATCCGGGCCAAAAGAAGTTCAACAAGTACGGTACCGAGGAGGACCTGGACGCCAGCGCTTTTATCCGCCAGGTCAACTGCGCCGTGGAGGCCCACTTCCCTGACGTGATGATGATGGCTGAGGAGTCCACCGCGTGGCCGCTCGTGACCTATCCGCCGCAGGACGGCGGCCTGGGCTTCCACTACAAGTGGGACATGGGTTGGATGAACGACACCCTGCACTACATGCAGACCGATTTTCCGTGGCGCCCCAGCAACCACGGGCTGCTCACGTTCTCCATCATGTACGCCTTTACCGAGAACTTCATCTGCCCGCTGAGCCACGACGAGGTCGTACACGGCAAGTGCTCGCTGATCGGCCGCATGCCGGGCGACTGGTGGCGCCAATTTGCCGGCCTGCGCACGCTGGCCTTCTACCAGATGACGCACCCCGGCGCCAAGCTCAACTTTATGGGCAACGAGATCGGCCAGTTTATTGAGTGGCGCTACTACGAGTCCATTCAGTGGTTCCTGACCGAGGAGTACGAGACCCACCGTCATCATCAGGCGTTTATCAAGGCGCTCAACCACCTGTACACCGCCGAGCCCGCCCTGTACGAGCGCGGCTACACCGATGACGGCTTTACCTGGATCGACGCGGACAACTCCAAGCAGTCCATCGTGAGCTTTGTGCGCCAGGGCGAGGACATCGACGACGACCTGGTGATCCTGATCAACTTTGACCCGGCGAGCTACGAGAGCTTCCGCGTGGGTGTGCCGCGCGAGGGTGACTGGGAGGTCATCTTTGACTCCGACCGTCCCGAGTTTGGCGGCAGCGGCTATGCCGGCAAGGAGCCCTACACCTGCTCGAGCGAGCCCTATCCCTGGAACGGGCAGATGGACTCCATTGAGATTAAGGTGCCCGGTCTGGCAGGCGTGGTGCTTAAGCGCCGCGGTCCCAGCAGCTATAAGCCGCCCGTGGTCGAGGAGCCCAAGGCTGCGCCCAAAAAGCGTACGTCTTCGGTGAAGCCCAAGCCTGCGGCTGCTAAGAAGGCTCCGGCAAAGGCGAAGGCAAAGACTAAGGCTGCAAAGCCCGCCGCTAAGGCCACGGCCAAGAAGACGGCCACCAAAAAGGCTGCTCCCAAGTCCAAGACAGGCGCTGTTAAGGCATCTGCCAAGGATGCGTAACAAAACCGTTACAGCTGTAATTACCCGCCCCGACGAGGCGTAGGATACAAGTCATAACCGTTCCGGGAGAAACATCCCCGGGGGAAGGAACGTATGAATAAGATCTTCGACAACAAGCAGGAGTTTTCCGAGCTCTATCGCGATGCCGTCATGAGCATTAGCGGCAAGAGCGTCGAGGCCGCCAGTGACCTCGACCGCTTTAACGCCCTAGCCAAGCTCGTGGCCGAGAAGGCGCGCACCGTTGCCACCAAGAGTGACGCCCGCGTCACCGCCGAGGGCAAGAAGCGCGTGTACTACTTCTCGATCGAGTTTTTGATCGGTCGCCTGCTCGACAACTACCTGCTCAACTTTGGCGTGCGCGACATGGTCGCCGAGGCGCTCGACGACATGGGCTTCGACCTGTCCGTCATCGAGAAGCAGGAGCCCGATCCGGCCCTGGGCAACGGCGGCCTGGGCCGTCTGGCCGCATGCTTCTTGGATTCCATGGCAGCCGAGGGCATCGCCGGCTATGGCAACGGCATGCGCTACCGCTACGGCCTCTTTAAGCAGGAGATCGTTAACGGCAGCCAGGTCGAGACCACCGACGAGTGGCTCACCCATGGCTATCCCTGGGAGGTCCGCCGTCAGGACAAGGCCGTGACCATTAAGTTTGGTGGCCATGTTGAGGGCTTTGAGGAGAACGGCCGCACGTTCTACCGCACGGTGGACACGCAGGACATCCTGGCTGTCCCTTATGACATCCCCGTCGTGGGCTATGCCGGCGAGACCGTCAACAAGCTGCGCGTCTGGGCCGCCGAGCCGGTCGAGGAGCACTTTGATCTGGAGGCCTTCAACCGCGGCGACTATGCTCTGGCCGATGCCGAGCGCGCTGAGGCCGAGGCCATCAGCGCCATCCTCTACCCCAACGACGCCGGCGAGCACGGCCGTCTGCTTCGCCTGAAGCAGGAGTACCTGTTTGTTTCGGCCGGTATCTACAGCCTGCTCGACACCTTTGAGAAGGAGCACGGCGCGAACTGGGAGCTGCTGCCGCAGTTTGTGGCCATCCACACCAACGATACCCACCCCGCCATGTGCGGCCCCGAGCTCATGCGTATCCTCATCGACGAGAAGAAGCTCGAGTGGGATGACGCCTGGAACATCGTGACGCAGGTCGTGAGCTACACCAACCACACCATCCTGCCCGAGGCCTTGGAGAAGTGGCCTATCGGCACGTTCTCCAAGCTCCTCCCCCGCGTGTACCAGATCATCGACGAGATCAGCCGTCGTTGGCACGAGTCGTTCGACACCACGAAGGAGGGCTGGCAGGAGCGTCTGCGCCAGACCGCCATCCTGTGGGACGGCGAGATTCGCATGGCCAACCTGTCTGTGATCTGCAGCCACAGCGTCAACGGCGTGGCCAAGATCCATTCCGACATCATCAAGAACATCGTGCTCAAGGACTTCTATGCCCTGACGCCCGAGAAGTTCAACAACAAGACCAACGGCATCTCGCACCGTCGCTTCTTTGCCGAGGCCAACCCCACCTACGCCAAGCTCGTGACCGAGACCATTGGCGATGGCTGGCTCAAAGACGCCTTTGAGCTTGAGAAACTCAAGGAGTTTAAGGACGACACCGAGTTCCTGAAGGCCGTGGGTGCCTCCAAGCGCGCCAACAAGGAGCGTCTGGCCGCCTACGTCAAGGCCGAGACCGGTCTGGTTATCGACCCCAACACCGTCTTCGATGTCCAGGTAAAGCGCTTCCACGCCTATAAGCGCCAGCTCATGAACATAATGAAGGTGATGGACATCTACAACCGTCGCATCGCCGATCCTAACTTCCACGTGACGCCGACGACCTTCATCTTTAGCGGCAAGGCGGCCTCGAGCTACACCTTTGCCAAGGAGACCATCCGCCTCATTAACTCCGTGGCCGATGTCATCAACAACGACGCCCGCGTCAACGAGGTCATGAAGGTCTGCTTTATCCCCAACTTCCGCGTGAGCAACGCCCAGCTCATCTACCCTGCCGCCGAGATCTCGGAGCAGATCTCCACGGCCGGCAAGGAGGCCTCGGGCACGTCCAACATGAAGCTCATGATGAACGGCGCCATTACGCTGGGCACCCTCGACGGCGCCAACATCGAGATCGCCGACCTGGCCGGCCGCGAGAACGAGGCCATCTTTGGCCTGACCGCTCCCGAGGTCGAGCAGCTCTGGGCATCCAACAGCTACTTTGCGTGGGATACCCTCAACGGCGACCGCGAGCGTCTGGGCCGCGTTATGGACGAGCTCAAGGACAACACCTTTGCGGGTCTTTCGGGCAACTTCGAGAGCATCTACAACGAGCTCATGAACAACAACGACCCCGATCTGGTCATGGCAGACTTCCGCAGCTACGTCGACGCCTGGGAGAAGCTCACGAACAGCTACGGCGACCAGGAGACCTGGAACCGCAAGGCCCTGCTCAACACCGCCTCCTCCGGCTGGTTCTCGAGCGACCGCACCATTCGCGAGTACCGCGACGAGATCTGGCACGCGTAAAGGCGCGCGAGCTCCCTTTGCCGTACGGCATTACTCGACGGGCGTGACAGAGCGCCGCGCCCGTCGCTAATGGGTTAGGAACATCGATGACAGAAGGAGAAATCGATGAGTAAGAAAGAATGCATCGCGATGCTCCTCGCAGGAGGACAGGGCAGCCGATTGGGGGCACTCACCCAAAAGATCGCTAAGCCGGCGGTTAGCTTTGGTGGCAAGTTCCGCATTATCGACTTTTCGCTGTCCAACTGCTCCAACTCGGGCATCGACACGGTGGGCGTTCTGACGCAGTACCGTCCCTACCTGCTGCATGCCTACGTGGGATCCGGCGAGGCGTGGGATCTGGACAGCCGCGACGGCGGCGTGTCGATCCTGCCGCCGTACGAGACGCAGACCGGCGGCGCCTGGTATGCGGGCACGGCCGACGCCATTACGCAGAACCTCGACTACATCAAGGCCAACGACCCCAAGTACGTCCTGATTCTTTCGGGCGATCACCTGTATCGCATGGACTACCGCAAGATGCTCAAGACGCACATTGAGAACAACGCCGACCTCACGGTGAGCGTTATGCCCGTGCCGTGGGAGGAGGCCAGCCGCTTTGGCATCCTGACCACCGACCCCGAGGACGGCCGCATCACCAAGTTCACCGAGAAGCCCGAGAAGCCCGATTCGAACCTCGCGTCCATGGGCATCTACATCTTCTCGGCCGACGTGCTGATCGAGGCGCTCGAGGAGGACGCTCTGGACCAGCGCTCGAGCCACGACTTTGGCAAGGACATCATCCCCAAGCTGCTCGGTGAGAACAAGCGCCTGTACAGCTACGAGTTCCACGGCTTCTGGAAGGACGTCGGCACCATCGCCAGCTTCCATGAGACCTCGATGGACCTGCTGGGTAACAACCCCGAGTTCGATCTGTTCGACAAGAACTTCCCCATCATGTCCAACATCACCACGCGTCCGCCGCACTACATTGGCCCGGACGGCCGCCTAGACGACTGCCTGGTCTCCAATGGCTGCAAGATCTACGGCACCGCTCGCCACTCGATCCTTTCGACCGATGTCATCATCGAGGAGCGCGCCGTGGTCGAGGACTCCGTGCTACTGCCGGGCGCGCACGTTAAGAGCGGCGCGCACATCTGCCGCGCTATTTTGGGCGAGAACTCCACGGTCGAAGAGGGCGTGAAGCTCGGCTCTGTCGATACCACCAAGGATACGGCCGTCGTTGGAAATGACGTCGTTATCGGGAAGGGGGAATGATCCGATGATCAATCGCAAGGCCATCGGTTATATCACCGCTAACTACTCTTCGTCCTACGGCAGTGTCCTGCTCAAGGACCGCCCCATCGCGTCCGTTCCGTTTTTGGGCCGCTACCGCCTGATCGACTTTCCGCTGTCCAACATGATGAATGCCGGCATCAAGACCGTTGGAGTCGTCATGCCGGGTAACTACCGCTCGCTGATCGACCACGTGGGCTCGGGCAAGGACTGGGGCCTGGACCGCAAGAAGGGCGGCCTGTTCATGGTCCCCGGCAACGCGTATGGCACCACCAAGGGCGGCATGCGCTTCCTGCTGCGCGACATCATCTCCAACAAGACACTGTTCCAGCGCTCGCAGAAGCCCTATGTTGTGATGATGGGCACCAACATCATCTTTAACATGGACCTCAACACCATCATCGAGGCGCACGAGAACTCTGGCGCCCAGATGACCGTGGTGTACTGCAAGGCCACGCGCAATGTTGATGACGAGACCAAGCTCGAGATTAACGAGAACGGCCGCCTGACGGGCGTGAGCGCCGGCGTCGTGTACGGCGACAACGCCTCTATGGACTGCTGCATCGTCAACCGCGAGACGCTGCTCGAGATCATCGACCACTACCAGGCCGCCGACTATCTGGACCTGCTAGAGGCACTCCAGGGCGACTTTGGCAACATCGACGTGTGCAGCTACGAGTACAAGGGCGAGGTCGTGGGCGTGTTTAGCGAGAAGTCGCTGTATCGCCGCAGCATGGACCTGCTCGACCAGACAGTAGCCGACCAGCTCTTCGATCCCGAGCGCCCGATTCTGACCAAGGCCCACGACGTGCCGCCTTCGCGCTATGCGACCGGCAGCCACGCGTGCAACTCGATCATCTCGGCCGGCTGCATCATCAAGGGCACCGTGCGCAACTCGATCCTGTCGCGCGGCGTCGTGGTCGAGGAGGGCGCTTCGGTGACCAACTCGATCATCAACCAGAGCTGCATCATCAAGAGCGGCGCCCGCGTTGAGAACGCCATTCTAGACAAGAACAACGTGGTTCCCACCAACACCGAGCTTCGCGGCACGCCCGAGAACATCCTGGTGCTGGGCAAGGCTCCGTTAACTTCCGACACCACCATCGTACGTTAACGTTGGCACCGCAACATCGCTCGTAACATGTAGAATAGCCGCCCGGTTAGCGCCAGGCGGCTATTCTCGAATTGCAACATGGGAGACAATATGGCAGATTCCAGCAAAAAGATGCAGATCGTGTTTGCCTCGGCCGAGTGCGCACCGTTTGTAAAGACCGGTGGCCTGGGCGACGTGGCGGGCTCGCTGCCCGCGGCGCTTGTGCGCGCCGGCGCCGAGGTCATCGTCATGGTGCCCAAGTACGCCACCATCAAGGACGAGTACAAGGCGCAGATGGAGCACTTCTCCGACTTTTACGTGAGCCTGGGCTGGCGCAACGAGTACTGCGGTCTCGAGAAGCTCGAGCACGACGGCGTCACCTATATGTTCATCGACAACGAGCGCTACTTTGCGCGCGACTATCCGTACGGCTTCTTTGATGACGGCGAGCGCTTTGCGTTCTTCTCCAAGGCCATCACCGAGAGTCTGCAGCACCTGCCGGCCGGTTTTGAGTGCGACATCCTGCACTGCAACGACTGGCAGACGGCGCTGGCGCCAGTGTTCTTGCGCGAGTTCTACCAGGGCCTGCCGCTGTACGACCGCGTCAAGACCGTGTTCTCGATCCACAACGTGGCGTTCCAGGGCCAGTTTAGCGACACCGTGATGGAGGACATCCTGGGCGTAGCGCATATTCCGGCGGCCGCCTCGCAGCTGCGTTGCGACGCCTGCAGCATCAACTACATGCTGGGCGCGCTGCGCTATGCCGATGCCATCACCACGGTGAGCCCCACCTATGCCAACGAGATCCAGACGCCCGAATTTGGCGAGGGCCTGGACAGCGTTCTGCGCGAGCGTTCGTACGCGCTGCAGGGCATCCTCAACGGCATTGACGTGGCGGGCTTTGACCCGGCGACCGACAAGCGCATTGCCGCCAACTACACGGTCGAAGACCGTTCCGGCAAGGCCGTGTGCAAGGCCAAACTGCAGGAAGAGCTGGGGCTCGAGGTGCGCGACGACCGTCCGCTCATGGTCATGGTCACGCGCCTGACGCGCCAGAAGGGCATGGACCTGGTCATGTACGCGCTCGACCGCATTTTGGCCGGCGGCGTGCAGGTGGCCGTGTTGGGCACCGGCGACCGCGACTACGAGGACGGCCTGCGCTACTTCCAGGACAAGTACCCCGGCACCATGGCCGCGCGCATCGAGTTCGATCCTGCGCTGTCGCAGCGCATGTACGCCGCCGCCGACATGTTCCTGATGCCTTCGAAGTTTGAGCCCTGCGGCCTGTCGCAGATCATCGCCATGCGTTACGGCACGCTGCCCATCGTGCGCGAGACCGGTGGCCTGAAGGACACCGTGCAGCCGTACAACGAGTTTACCGGCGAGGGCACGGGCTTCTCGTTTAGCAACTTTAACGGTGACGAGATGGGCGACGCCGTGTTCCGCGCGGCGCGTCTGTTCTGGGATAACCGCGAGGCCTGGAACCAGCTGGTCACGCAGGCCATGAGCCAGGACTTTAGCTGGACGCGCTCGGCCGATAAGTATCTGGACCTGTACTTCTTTATGCATCCGGAGATCGTGAGGCCGGCGGCTGTTGTCGACGAACCTGAGGCTGTTGCTGAGCCGGTGGCCGCTGAGGAGCCCAAGGCCGAGGAGAAGCCGGTTGAGGCTGAGCCCGCAAAGGCCAAGCCTGAGGTGAAGGCTGAGGTTGCTCCTGAGGCAGAGGCCGAGGTCAAGCCCGCCGCAAAGCCCGCAGCTAAGAAGACCACGGCCCGTAAGACGACCGCCAAGAAGGCTACGACGACCAAGGCTGCCGCGACTAAAACCACGGCTGCCAAGGCAGCGACCACGCGCAAACGCACGACCGCCGCTGCCAAGAAGGCCGCCGAGGCCGAGGCTGCTCCCGAGGTAAAGGCCGAGGTCGCTGAGGCCAAGCCGGCCGCCAAGGCTCCGGCAAAGACCGCTGCCAAGAAGACGACCACGACCGCCAAGAAGGCAACAGCTGCCAAGAAAACCACGGCAACGAAGTCGACGGCCGCCAAGGCTACTGCGACCAAGGCCGCTCCGAAGGCTGCCGCAAAGCCCGCTGTCAAGGTCGAGGAAACCCCCGCCGAGCCCAAGGCCGAGGTAACTGTCGAGACAAAGCCGGCCGCCAAGACCACCACGCGCAAGCGCACCACGACGACGACCAAAAAGACCACGACTAAGGCCGCAGCTACCAAGGCAGAGGCTAAGTCCGCTGCTGCCAAAGTGGAGCCCAAGGATGAGGTAAAGGCCAAGCCGGCGCCGAAGACCGCTGAGGTCAAGGCCGCCCCGAAGGCAGAGACTAAGCCCGAGCCTGCCAAGGAGACTCCGGTCTCCCCCGCCGCTCAGGCCGAGGAAAAGGCTCCAACCAAGAAGACGTCCGTCCGCAAGGCAACGGCCACCCGCAAGCGCCGCTAGCCCACAGACGATTCAAAACCTAATCAAACCCTATGTAAGGGGCGCTCCAACCGGGCGCCCCTTCTCTGTAGGTAGTTGGTAAAACGATTTTCTAGGACAACCGTTCGCCGATGGTAAACGGATGTTGTTTATACAGCCTGTGTACAACATATATACTTACATCCTGTGCGTAAAGCCCATGGCCAGCAGGCCATGATTCTATTGAACTGGACCATACTATGAGATTGATACACAACAGCCGTCTTCCGCAGTTTCGCACTCCGTTTGGCGCTGTGACCACAGGAACCACCCTTTCGCTTTCCGTGATTCTGGAGGATGCCGATCCCGCGCAGGCAACGCTTACGCTGCGCACCTGGGTCGATGAGATCGGCGAGTCTCGATATCCCATGACGCACGAAGGCGACGGCATATTTACCGTAGAGCTTGAGTGCACCGAGCCCTGTCTCATCTGGTACAGCTTTATCTGCAATATCGAGGGCCAGCCCGAGGTTCGCCTGGGCGCACCACAGGGCCGCACCGGCGGCGAAGGCGTAACCTATGACTACGCCGAGGTGCCGTCATTCCAGGTCACCGTCTACAAGCACCGCGAAGTTCGACCCGAGTGGTACGAGCGCGGAATGGTCTACCAGATCTTCCCCGATCGCTATGCCCGCGACGAAAACTGGCGCGAGCGCACGCTGGCCGAGGTCGAAAAACCGCGCAACGGAATCCAGCGCCGGATGGTCGAGGACTGGAACGAGCCGCCCGTTTACGAGCGCGCCGAGGACGGCTCCATCAAGACCTGGGACTTCTACGGCGGATCGCTCAAGGGTATCCAGGAAGACCTGCCTCGCATCGCCGAGCTGGGCTTTACAGCCATCTACCTCAACCCCATTTTTGAAGCCGCGAGCAACCACCGCTACGACACCGCCGATTACACCAAGATCGATCCGATTCTGGGCACCGAGCAGGACTTTACCGAGCTATGCGAGGCGGCCGAGAAGCTGGGCATTTCCATCATTTTGGACGGTGTGTTCAATCACACGGGCGACGATTCGATCTACTTCAACCGCTACGGCAACTACCCCGGCGTGGGCGCGTGGCAGAGCGAGGATTCGCCGTGGCGCGATGCGTTTTATTTCCACGAGGACGGCTCATACGATTGTTGGTGGGGCGTGGGCAATATGCCCGCTATCAATGAGAGCTCCGAACTGGTACGCGAGCGGCTCCTGGGCAAGGACGGCGTCATTCGTAAATGGCTGCGCGCCGGCGCTCACGGCTGGCGCCTGGATGTGGCCGACGAGCTTTCCGATGACTTCCTGGCCGAAATCAAGAAGGCAGTACTCGCCGAAAAGCCCGATGCTCTGTTGCTCGGCGAAGTCTGGGAAGACGCCTCCAACAAGATCAGCTATGGCCACCTGCGTCGTTACCTGCAGGGCTCCGAGCTCGACTCGGCCATGGATTACCCCTTCCGCGACATGGTCATCGGCTTTTTGATGGGCTACAAAAACGCCTACCAAGCAGCTGAGGATATCGAGACCCTACGCGAGAACTATCCGCGTGAGGCACTGTCTTGCGCACTAAATCTGCTTTCGAGCCACGATCGTCCGCGCATTATCTCGGTGCTCGGCGGCGGCCCTGACGAGTCGCAGCTACCCGAGTGCGAGCGCAGCAAGTGGCGCCTGGACGAAAACTCGATGGGCCTGGCCAAGAGCCGTTTTTGGCTTGCAACGCTCATGCAGATGACGTTCCCCGGCGTGCCTTCAATTTACTATGGCGACGAGTACGGCCTTGAGGGCCTGACCGATCCGGGTAATCGCCGCACCATGCCGACCAAGGAAGACCTGCACGACTTCGATACGTTTGCAATCGTCAAGAACGCATCTGCTGTGCGCCGCGCGCTGCCGTTTATGGTTGACGGAGAGATCAAGGCCTTTGCGCTCAATGACGAGGTGCTGGCCTACAACCGTACCGGTAAAGACGGCGAGGCCGCGACGGTTATCATCAACCGCAGCCTGCGCAATTCGCACTGCGTGACGATCCCGGCGCTCGGCGAATGCGCGAGCGACGTGATCAGCGGTCACGAGTGCGAAATCCACAACGGTACCGTCACGCTCGATTTGTATCCGCTGGGGTCGTCGATCATCTATCACCACGCCGAGCAGCGTCTGCAAGAGCCGCTCGATCACGGCGCGGGCGTCGTTTGTCACATCACCTCGGTACCGACTGACGATGGCAAACCGGGAACGATCGGTGCGCCCACGCGTCGTTTTATCGACCATCTGGCCGCCATGGGCATGCGCTACTGGCAGGTCCTGCCCGTCAACCCGACGGATTTCTTCCGCTCCCCCTATGCCGGGCCCTCGGCTTTTGCGGGCAACATCGACCTACTGCCCGAGAGCCACGAGGAGCTGGCCGCCGACTTCACCGTCTGGAAGACCCGCGGCGGCGAGGATGCCGATCCGCTGTACACCGCGTTTAAACATCGCAATGCCGATTGGCTCGAGAAGTACTGCGTCTACATGGCCGTTAAGAAGTACTTTGAGGGCGAGTCGCGCCACGATTGGCCGGCGGATGTCGCGCGCTACAACGAGCATCTGATCGACGACAAGCGCTTCCACGACGAGGCCGAGCTTCAGGCGTACATGCAGTACCGCTTTGACCTGGCTTGGTGCGAGCTCATGAACTACGCGCACAAGAAGGGCATCGAGGTTATCGGCGATATTCCCATGTACGTGTCCGACGATTCGGCCGATGCGTGGAGCGAGCCCGAGAACTTCTGGCTGTCCGACACTGGTAAGGCGATTGAAATTTCGGGCGCGCCGCCCGACAACTTTGCGCCCGAGGGCCAGGTATGGGGCAACCCGACGTTCCGCTGGGACCACATGAAGCAGAACGGCTATGGCTGGTGGATGGATCGCTTGCGTCGTGCGTTTTCGCTCTACGACCGCGTGCGCCTGGATCACTTCCTGGGCTTCCACAGCTACTTTAGTATCCCCGCGGGCAAGGCTTGCGCCGACGGCCGCTGGCTGGCGGGACCGGGCAAGGACCTGTTCCAGACCGCCTACGACGAGCTGGGTCCGCTCAACTTTATCGCCGAGGACCTGGGCTATTTGACGCCCGGTGTTCGCGCCATGGCTTCGACCTGCGGCTTCCCCGGCATGGACGTGCTGGAGTTTAGCGACTACGACGTTCGTTGCGGCGTGCATCCCACGCCTGGCAAGATCCTGTACACCTCGACGCACGATACCTCGACGCTGGCCGGTTGGTGCACGCGCTCCTTTGCGGGCGGCGATGAGCCGAGCGGAGTTGAGGTGGCGGCCAAGCTGATGGGCGACGCGCTGGCAAGCGACGCTCCTCTGGTGATGATGCCACTGCAGGATCTCCTGGGACTTGGCGACGACGCGCGCATGAACGTACCGGGCGTGGCTACGGGCAACTGGACCTGGCAGGCTGACGAGGCCGACGTTGCGGCCGCCGAGGGCAAAACTGGGCAGCTCCTGCGCAACACCCATAGATTCTGGGGTGAGGCGTGATAAAACGCCCGATATAGGGTACAGTTACAGACGTTTGAATTTTTGCGGGCAGAGCGATCTGCCCGCTTTGTGCTGAAAAGGAAGTATTATGGCACGCTACGATTACAAGTGCTCGAGCTGCGGCAACGTGTTTGAGGTTGAGCACCCCATGTCCGAGACGCCCGAGGTCGTATGCCCCAGCTGCGGCGCCCCAGCATCCAAGACGTTCTCGGCCAGCGGCATTAAGTTCGACGGCAGCGGTTTCTACAACACCGACCAGCGCAGTGGCGGCTCCAGCACCAGCGCCACCAGCGGCTGTTGCGCCAACTGCCCTCACAGCCACTAGAAACAACGCGGCCCCGCGATCAACACCGATCGCGGGGCTGATTCTTTAGCTACCCAGGTTTCCTTATGAGTTGCGGTGAAATAAGGACTGTTTGGCAGGTAAAAGCCGCTATTCAATCCCTATTTCACCGCAACTTAGTAGTTACTTACGGACCAGGCGGGCGCAGAAGTGGCCGTCGTAGGAATCGGCGTTTACCGGCACGCTTTGGAAGAGGCCTCGATCGTTCTGACGTACGGAGACAAGCTTCTTAGCCTGATCGAACTCGGGGAGTTGCAGGATCTGCGCCTCGGAGAGTGGCGCCACGGTAAAGCCGGTACCCTCGGGTGAGTTCAGGAAAGCGTCCACCACCTGCGTGTTCTCCTCGTCGAAGACCGAGCACGTCGCATAGATGAGCTCGCCGCCGGCAGCAACGCGCGCAGCGGCTTCCTTGAGCATCGTCAGCTGCAGCTTGGGCAGCTCAACCGCCACATCCTTTTCGGTCAGGCGCCACGGAATCTCGGGATGACGACGCATGGTTCCGGTGCCAGAGCACGGTGCATCGATAAAAACCGTGTCGAATTTAACCGGCTTGCCAAGCATGGCATCAAACGATGTGAGCACCTCATCAAGCTCGCACGCATCACCCGAAACCGTACGAACGCCCTGAATACCGGCCTTATGCAGGCGAGCGAGATTCAGATCGCACTTGCGATCATGAAGATCGAGCGCCGTATGCTGACGCTCATATCCCGCACGCTTGGCCTGGCACATTATCACATAGGTCTTGGTGCCACGACCGGCACCAATCTCAAGGCAGCTACCAGGGCGCGTGGCGGCTGTTGCGATAAGCTGCGCGTTGAGATCAGATGCCACCGCGGCAGCACGCTCAAACACACCCGAAGCAACGGTAACCTGGGCATCAACCGGAGCATGGCAGCCCGGGAAGACAGGCGCAACGAGCTGCGAGATATACGGGTCGTCCTTGGTCGCAAACGCATTCTCATGCAGCGCAAGCGGCGCGGGAGCGAGATTGCCGGCAAAATTGAGCGCGCCCTCGGGCGTATCGAACGAGGCCATAATACGTGCGCACAACCAGCGAGGAAGACCCATCAAACGCGAAAGGCGAACCAAACGGCGCTCGGACTCATCCACGTCGGATGCCGTGGCAAAGTCCTCAACGTTGTCCGCAACCTTGTGCAGTACCGCGTTAGCCAAGCCCGCGGCAGACTTAGCACCGCTGCGCACCAGCTCAACACCCTGGCTTACGGCAACGCGGCCCGGCGTATGCAGATAGAGCATCTCGAAGGCCGAGATGCGAAGCGCCATGCGCACGCGCGGCGCGACCTTTTTGGGCTTGTCCAAAAACTGATCGAGCAGCTCATCCAGAATACCCTGCGTGGCGGCAACACCGAGCGCCAAACGAGCGGCAAAAGCAGAATCGCGCTGGTCAATGGCCTTGGCGGAAGCACGTGAAGACAACACGTCGCGCGCGTACATGCCACGGCGATCGGCCTCCATCAACACATCGAGCGCAAGCTTGCGCGCGGGGGAAAGCTTACTCATGACAAAACACCCCACGTCAGGTCGGCACCCTGCAGGCCGGCAGCCCAGGCAGAAGCAGCCATGGCACGCTTGCCATCGGGCTTAACCTCAAGCAGTTCAACCGCGCCATCGGAAAGGCCCAGGTAAACACGCTTGCTCTTGACGGCAACAGCGCCCTCGCCAAGCGACACATCGGCCGGCGCAGCATCGAGCACGCGAACCGTCTTGCCGGCAATCACGCAGCGAGCAGGTGCGGTACCGGACGAAGCAAGCACATGACGCACGCAATCGAGCGCCGCCATCTGCGGATCCAGGCGCATCTCCTGCTTAGAAATCTTAGCAGCATGAGTGACGAGCGACTCATCCTGTTCAGTCCAAACAGCGGTGCCATCGGCAAGAGAAGGAAGCGTATCGGCAAGCAGTTTACCGCCAAGCTCACCAAGCTCCATGGTCAGCGCCTCAGCATGCTTACCGGCAACCGACGTAGACGCCTGGGCACAATAAGCGCCGGTATCCACGCCATGCCCGATGCGCATGATAGAAACGCCAGCAATCTCATCACCAGCGAGAATCGCACGCTGAATAGGAGCAGCCCCACGCCAACGAGGCAGCAGCGAAGCATGAACATTCACAATGCCGAGCGGTGCCATATGCAGCACGTTATCAGGCAAAATGCAGCCATAAGCAGCCACGCAGAAAATGTCAGCCTGGGCAGCCTGGAGCGCCTCAACAACCTCAGGCGTCATACGATTAGCCTCAATAACCGGCAACCCCAGCTCAAGCGCCTTAGCCTTAACAGGAGACGGCTCCAGCTTCTTACCACGCCCACGAACAGCATCAGGACGAGTAACAACAAGCGCAATCTCATTCCCAGCCTCAACAAGCGAAGTCAACGAAGGCACAGCAAAATCGGGCGTACCCATAAACACAATACGCATAAAGAACGTCTCCCCTCAACCAAAGCCGAGACGGCTACAAATAACAGCGGAAAGCCAAGTACCCAGCCCATCCGCAATGACAATTCAACAAGAACAAATATACCCAAAACCAAAGAAAGAGCCGCAATGAAAGCAGCTCTTTCAGCAAAGCAATTATCAGCGAAGACGCCCCTCCCTGGCCCAACGGCACCCGGGCGAACCGAGCAAGAACAACGCAGTCCCCGGTGCTGAGCGCCCACATATCGTCCCGCGCGCAGTTTCGCAGCAAAGCGAGAATGTTTGAGCACGGGATGATATGTGGGCGCTCAGCACCGGGGACGGTGGGACCTACTCCGTCTCGCCCGGTCGAGCGCCGCGGGACAGGGCGTCCTGGTACTCCTTGACTGCCTTAATCCTCTGCATAGGCTTAAGGCGCTCGAACATGGTGTTGCCGTGCAGGTGGTCGATCTCGTGCTGCAGGCACACGCAGAACAGATCGCCCGAGGCCTCGTAGCGAATCAGGTTGGCGTCCAAGTCATACGCCTCGACGACAACGTGATCGGGACGCTCGATCTCGCAGCTAATGCCAGGAATGGAAAGGCAGCCCTCGCTATACGGCACCAGATGGTCGCTCTGCTCAACAATGACGGGATTGATGAGCACGTACGGATCGTAGTCGTACTTGTCGCTATAGTCGCAGTCGATGGTGACGAGCTGAATGAGCTCGCCGATCTGCGGGGCAGCTAGGCCGCAGCCAGCGTTCTCGAACATCATCTTCTTCATCTTCTCGGCAAGCGCCTCGATCGCCGGGGTGATCTCCTCGATGACGGCGCACTCCTGGCGCAGACGAGGGTCGGGCGACAGTACGATTCCGTTGGCTTCCATGGCCATCCTTTCGGGTTGTTACATCAAATCATAGGCGTCGACGTCAACGCTCACGCTCACGCCGCGCACAGAGCCCACCTCTTTGAGGCAGGCATCGATATCATCAGAGACATGGTACCCCACGGGCGACTTCACAAGCAGGTGGAAGCGATAACGGTCCTTGGCTCTCTCGATTACACACGAAGCCGGGCCAAGCACTTGGGGAAAGGCGCTCCCCGCCCGCAAAAAGTCGGGCGAGGCGGCATGCCAACGGCGCTTAAGCAGCTTTGCAATGTGCCCGATGTAGTCCTGCGCGTCGTCTCGGTTCGCCGACCACACCAAAATGTTGACCAGGCAAACAAACGGCGGGTACAGCGCGTCACGGCGCTGATTCAGGTCGTAGTCGGTAAAGATCGAACGGTCATGCTCAGCGACGGCGCGAATGACCGGATCCTCGGGCAGGTAGGTCTGAATGATCACCTCACCGGGGCGATCGCCGCGACCTGCACGGCCCGCCACCTGTTCCAGCAGGTCGTAGGCGCGCTCTCCTGCGCGGAAGTCCGGCAGCTTGAGGGCGAAGTCGGCATTGACCACGCCCACGAGCGTGACCTCGGGAAAATCGAGACCCTTTGCGATCATTTGGGTGCCCAGCAACACGGCGCAATCGGCCGCATCGAACTGCTCGAGCAGTTTTTTGTGCGCATCCTTGCCGCGCGTGGAATCGGCATCCATGCGAATAATGGCGACGTCCTCGGGAAGCATCTGGTGCAGTGCGTCCTCGATCTGCTGCGTGCCCAGCCCCATTTTTGCCAGGTAGCGGCTGCCGCATTTGGGGCAGCGGCTCGTGGGCGCCGGATAGGGCTGCACGCGCCAGGACGAACCGCAAGTGTGGCACTGCAGCGTGTGTGTGCGCTCGTGATACGTGAGCGCCGTGGAACAGTGGTTGCAGGTGGGGACGCAACCGCACTCGCGGCACATCAAAAACGGTGCAAAGCCACGGCGGTTATGCAGCAGCACGGCCTTCTCGCGGCGCTCGACCACACGCTCCAAGCCCTCCATCAAAGGTTTTGAGAACATAGAGCGGCTGCCGTGCGAGAACTCACGACGCAGGTCGGCAATACGCACCGTAGGCAGCACGGCGTGTCCCGGGCGCTCGGGCATCTCGACGCGCGTCCAGGTGGCACCATTGAACGTGCCGCGGCGGCAGCGGTCGAGCGCCTCGGCAGAAGGTGTGGCCGAGCCCAACACGAGCGGGCAGCGATAGCGACGCGCCATCTCAGCCGCCACCTCGCGCGCATGGTAGCGTGGGCTGGAACCCTGCTTGTAGCTGGTCTCGTGTTCCTCGTCGATAATGATGAGGCCCAAGTCCCTGAGCGGACAAAAGAGCGCCGAGCGAGCGCCGACGACCACGCGGGCCGCACCGCTGGCGACCATATCCCACTGGTCCAGGCGCTCGCCGGCCGAAAGGCGCGAATGGAACACGGCGACCGTCTCGCCAAAGCGCGAGCGAAAACGGCCGACGGTCTGGGCCGTCAGTGAGATCTCGGGCACCAACACGCAGGCCGAGCGGCCAGCCGCCAGCACGCGCTCGATGGCGGAGAGGTACACCTCGGTTTTGCCGGAGCCGGTGACGCCGTCAACCAGCACCACGTCGCCATGAGCGTCCAGACGGGCGCGCTCAATCTGCGCGAGTGCCTGTTGCTGGCCGTTAGTAAGGGAGACCGGCGCCTTGCCACTTGCCGAGGACAGCGTGGTCTGCTCGCTGCAGCCACGCCACGCACGGCGCTCCTCCACCACCACGACGCCGCGCTTTTCGAGCGCCTTGATGGTCGCCGACATGCTGTTATAGAGAAGGTTGAGATCGCGCGTCGTAACCGGGCCGCACTGGAGCGCCTCGATGAGCTGCCGCTGGCGGACCGCGGTCTTGGGCGGCGTGTAGTCAAAGCCCTCGGGCGTAAGCATGACCCAGCGGTTTTGGATAGGCTTCACGGCGGGACGTTCAACCGTCCACACACCGTCGTCACCCTTAACCACACGCGGGCTGCCGCCCGGGGGCAAGAACAGGCGCAGGCATTCGGAAAGCGTCGCGACATACTCGCGGCTCATCCAGCGTGCGATACGGGCGGCTTCGGCGGTAAAGAGCGGTTTGCTGAGGATGGCCTCGATGGGCTTGATGAGCGCAGGGTCGAGGGCGTTGTTGCCCTGCAGATCGCCCAGCTCAGGCGCGATGTCGACGATATAGCCCGCGGCGGCACGGTTACCAAAATGGACTAGGACCGTGGATCCGATCTGGGCCTCGTTAGCAAGGGTTTGCGGGATGCCGTAGGCGAATGGCTCGGACAACGCACGCGTCGGGATGTCGAGGACCACGCTCGCATAGGCGGTGATGGGCTCGGGTGCAGGCTTAGGCTGAGCCGAGGCAGCGGCAGGCACGGAATTCACCAGAGCCTCCTCCGGTTCCGGTGAACCAAACAGCGACAGTTGCTCGGCCATGGCCCCAGCACCTCCTATCCCATACGTCTACAGAAACAAGAGCCCCGCTCTGAGTGAACGGGGCTCGGATACAAACGTTTGCGCAGCGATTACAGCGCCATCGTGCGGGCGCGGTCGATGCGCGCCAGGCAGTCGTCGCGGCCGACAAGTGCCATGGTCTCGCCCAGCGGAGGGCTCACCATGTTGCCGCAGACGGCGACGCGCACAGCCTGGAAGACCACGCGCTTCTTAAGGTTCATCTGCTCGGGCAGCGGCTCAAGCGCGGCGTCGATGTTGGCAGCCGTCCACTCGTCCACGCCCTCGAGCGCGGCCTTGGCGGCATCCAGAATGGCGCCCATGCCCTCCTTGGCCAGGCCCTTGGTAACGGACTTCTCGTCATACTCGAGCGTCTCGGCCGTAGCGAAGATGGGAGCGGCGACGGTCACGGCGTCGGCCGGCATCTTGGTGCGCGGCTTGACGATGGCGGCAAGTGCGTCGATCCAGTCCTCGCCGTACTCGACGTTGCCCTCGATCAGGCCAGCCTCGTGCAGCTCGGGGACCATGATCTCGTCGGCAAACTGAGCATCGGACATGCCGTTGATGTACTCGGCATTGACCCAGTCGAGCTTCTTGGGGTCGAAGGTCGCCGGATTCTTGGAGATGCGGTCGAGCGAGAACTTACTGGCCAGGACATCGCGCGGGATGATCGTGGTCTCGCCGTCGAGCGACCAGCCGAGCAGCGCCAAGTAGTTGACGAAGGCGTCGGACAGGTAGCCGGCGTCGCGGTACTCCTCCACCGAGGTGGCGCCGTGGCGCTTGGAGAGCTTCTTGCCGTCGGCGCCCAGGATCATGGAGATGTGGGCGAACGTGGGCACGGGCGCGCCGAGGGCCTCGTAGACCATGACCTGACGCGGGGTGTTGGACAGGTGATCGTCGCCGCGGATGACATGAGTGATCTTCATCATGGCGTCGTCGACGACGGTCGCGAAGTTGTACGTGGGCGTGCCATCGGAGCGGAAGATGACGAAGTCGTCGAGTTCCTTGGCGTCGAAGGTCACCTCGCCGTGGACGGCGTCGTGGATGACGACGTCTCCGCGGTCCTCGGGCACCTTGATGCGCAGGACGTAGGACTCGCCGGCCTCGATGCGGCTGCGTGCCTCCTCGGGATCAAGATCGCGGCAGCGGCGCTGATAGCCCTGGAAGGGGTCCTTGCGCTCCTGGGCGGCCTTGCGATCGGCGTCGAGCTGCTCCTTGGTGCAGAAGCAGGGATAGGCCTTGCCCTCGTCCCAGAGCTTCTGGGCGGCCTGCTTGTACAGGTCCAGGCGCTCGGTCTGGGCGTAGGGGCCAAAATCGCCGCCCACCTCGGGACCCTCGTCCCAGTCAAGGCCCAGCCAACGCATGGCGCGCAGGATAATCTGCGTGTTCTCGTCGGTAGAGCGGGTGGGGTCGGTGTCGTCGATACGCAGGATGAACGTGCCGCCATTTGCGCGGGCGAAAGCCCAGTTATAGATAGCGGTGCGGGCGCCGCCGATGTGGAGCTTGCCCGTGGGTGAGGGTGCAAAGCGGACGCGAACGTCTGATGCCATGGAAATCTCCTCGATTGCAGGATGGAAGTCTAACCGCATCAGTATAAAGCATCAAAGCAACCTCCGCACAAAGGGCACCGACCTACTCATTGTACTCATTGGGGACAGACTTAAATGACCAGCCGTTGGGCAACCTGTCGGCACTTAGGCAAAGCTGATTATTTAAGTCTGTCCCCAATGAGTAGGTGCGGAAAGGGTGTGAATGTTTGAATTACGCGCTATGATGTGCCCTTGCATAGAGAGCCCGGCGGAATGGTAACGGTCGCTGGGACACGTTTTTGAAAGGACAATCATGTCAGAAGAACTTCGTTCCATCCCACCCCAACACGGGTCCTTCGTTTTTACGTCGGAGTCGGTGACCGAAGGTCATCCCGATAAGATCGCCGACCAGATCAGCGACGCCGTCCTCGACGCAATCCTCGCCAAAGAAATAGAGCTCCAGGAGCAGGGCTACATCGCCCCCAACGGCGTGCCTGCCAACGTGGAGAACGTTCGCTGCGCCTGCGAGACCCTCGTGACCACCGGCACCGTCATCGTCGCCGGCGAGATTCGCACCCAGGCCTACGTCGACGTGCAGGAAATCGCTCGCGGCGTTATCCGCCGCATTGGCTACAACCGTGCCAAGTTCGGTTTTGACTGCGACACCTGCGGCGTTATGAGCCTCATCCACGAGCAGTCACCCGATATCGCCCAGGGCGTCGACGAGTCCTTCGAGACCCAGACCGGCGCTACCACCGACCCGATCGACCTGATCGGTGCCGGCGACCAGGGCATGATGTTCGGTTATGCCTCCAACGAGACCAAGACCCTCATGCCCATGCCGCACTACCTGGCGAGTCGCCTAGCCGAGCGCCTGGCCGCCGTGCGTCACGACGGAACCCTGCCCTATCTGCGTCCCGACGGCAAGACCCAGGTCACCGTGCGCTACGAGGAAGGCAAGCCCGTCGAGGTCACGACCATCGTCATCTCCACGCAGCACGCTGCCGAGATCGAGGACATGGGCAAGATCAAGGCCGACCTTATCGAGCACGTCATCACCCCGGTCATGGCCGCTGAGAACATGCCGTGGGACAACGCCGACATCTACGTGAACCCCACCGGTCGCTTTGTCGTGGGCGGCCCCATGGGCGACACGGGCCTCACCGGCCGCAAGATCATCGTCGACACCTACGGTGGCTACGGCCGTCACGGCGGCGGTGCCTTTAGTGGCAAGGACTGCACCAAGGTTGACCGCTCCGCCGCGTATGCCGCGCGCTGGGTCGCCAAGAACGTGGTCGCCGCCGGTCTGGCCGACCGCTGCGAGGTCGAGCTTGCCTACGCCATCGGCGTTTCCAAGCCCCTCTCAATCATGGTCGACACCTTCGGTACCGCTAGGGTCGCCGAGGACAAGATCGTCGAGGCCGTAGAGAAGACCTTCGACCTGCGCCCGGGCGCAATCATCCGCGACCTAGACCTGCGTCGCCCCATCTACGAAAAGACGGCAGCCTACGGTCACTTTGGCCGCGAAGACCCCGACTTCACCTGGGAGAAGACCGACCGAGTCGAAGAACTCAAAGCAGCCTGCGGCCTGTAAGCTAACTCGAAAAGCTACAGCCAAAAAACAACGCACCAAAAGAAGTACCGGCTCCAACCGGTACTTCTTTTTTATTTAAAGGTGGTGAAGATGAGCCGACCTGGGACATGGAATAGGTCATAGGCCGATAAATTTCGCAGCAGAGCGACTTCAACCATGTATCCTAAGTTCCGAGGGCTTTGGTATCTGGTCGGTCGCGAGTTCCGCACGAGCCGGAGAGCACTTAATGTGCTCTCCGTGCGAGCAGGACTGCCCGAGCAGGCGACCAAATACCAAAGCCCTCGGAACGGCGGGATAGAGTATGCCCCGCCCCTCGGGACGACGGGATAGAACAGGAGCACCCATGGCAGGCAAGCCGCAAACACTAGCTACGACCTCGGCATTCGAGATCTTGGGCCCCGTCATGGTCGGCCCCAGCTCATCGCACACCGCCGGCGCCCTGCGCTGCGCCCAAGTTGCCGCCAGCCTGCTGGAAGGCCGCATCACCAAGGTCACCTTTGGCCTGTGGAACTCCTTCGCCCACACCTACCGCGGCCACGGCACCGACCGTGCGCTCGTCGCGGGCATCCTGGGCCTCGACACCGATGACGAGAACATCAAGCAGGCCTTCGACCTCGCGCGCGAGCAGGGCCTAGAATATCACTTTGACATCAAGGGCGACGACGCCTCCATCCACCCCAATACCGTCGACATCGACATGGTCGACGACACGGGCGCCACGGCACAGGTCCGCGGCGAGAGCCTGGGCGGTGGCAAGATGCGCATCAGCCGCATTAACGGCGTCGGCGTCGACATCTCAGGTATGTACTCCACACTCTTCGTGGCGCACAAGGACGTCCCCGGTGTACTCGCCGCGCTCACCAACCTGCTCGCCTACGCACACGTGAACATCGCCTTCTGCCGCACCTACCGCACCGAAGTGGGCGGCCAGGCCTACTCCGTCTTTGAGACCGACGGCGCGCCCGACGACACCGTCGTCCCCATGCTGCGCAAGCTCGACAATGTCGATTACGCAACGTTTATCGAGCTCCCCGGTTCTGCCTCGTCGCTCTCCCCCGGCGTCTCGGCCAAGGAAATCTTCGACGACGGTGAGCAGCTGCTCGATGCGTGCGAGGAACTGGGGCTCAGCATCGGCGCCGTCATGGCCGTTCGCGAGGCGCGTCTGACCGGCGAGGCCCACGCCGTCGCCGCCATGCGCCGCGTGCTCGAGGTTATGCGCGAGGAGACCACGGCCCCCCTCGCCAATCCGCAGCGTTCGCTCGGCGGGCTAATCGGCGGCGAGGCCAAGCTTGTCGAAGCCACCGGCCGCAACGATTTGAGTGAAAGCCTGATGGGCCCCGTCCAGACCGAAGCCGTGGCCCGCGCGATGGCCGTGCTCGAGCGCTCCGCCACGATGGGAGTGATCGTCGCCGCCCCCACGGCAGGGTCCGCGGGTGTTGTACCCGGCTGCGTGCTTGCGCTCGCCGATCGCCTGCAGCTCGACGACGAGCAAGTCATGGACGCGCTCTACTGCGCAGCCGCCATCGGCCTCAACCTCACCACGAGCGCCTGCGTCGCCGGCGCCGAGGGTGGCTGTCAAGCCGAGGTGGGAAGCGCCGCCGCCATGGCAGCCGCCGCGCTGGTGCAGATGCTCGGCGGCACGCCCGAGCAGGCGCTCGACGCCAGTTCCATCGCGCTGAGTAACCTGCTGGGCCTCGTTTGTGACCCCGTCGGTGGCCTCGTGGAGGTGCCCTGCCAAAACCGCAACGCCATTGGCGTGGCAGCGGCCTTTAGCTCGGCACAACTCGCTCTCGCAGGCATTAAGAGCTTGGTGCCGTTTGACCAGATGGCACATGTCATGCTCTCGGTGGGCCACGCGTTGCCGGCCACGCTGCGCGAGACGGCAAAGGGCGGCATCGCGCAGGCTCCGGCCGCACTTTCGGCCTGTGCAAAATGCGGTGTGTGCGGATAGCGGCAAAGAACGACTCAAAGGTGGGACAAATGTCCCACCTCTTTTGAATGCCACCGTTTCCGTACCACAAACAGCAGGGCAATCGCTATAATGCAAGCCCAGTAAAAACACGATGAACCGCAAGGCGAAAATCGAAGGATATGCATACGATGTCGCAAAACGATCGAACTCAACTGATTCCCGATCCGCAGCAGCCGAGCAGGCACACCGGCGGCGTTCAGTCGCCGCGTCCTATCGCGCCGAGCCACGGTCAGCAGCGTAGTGCAGCAAACGCTTCCCAACGCCCGAACCAACAGCGACAGCAGCGTCAACAACGTCAGCAGCGCCAGGCAAACGGCAATGCGCCCAAGCAGCCCCCCACGCACGCTCGGGGCGATCGTGGCCCCGCGCGCAAACCCGCCGAGAACAAAAAGTCGGGCAAAAAGACGACGCTCTTTGTCGTCCTGGGTCTAATCGTCATTGTCTATATCGTAGGCGTCGTAGCATTTTCGCAGGTAGCCTACCCCAACACCACCATCGCCGGCGTCGACGTCTCGTTCTCCAACGCTTCGTCTGCCGCCACCAAGGTCAACTCGGCATGGAAGCACTATAAGCTCACCGTGACAGGCGATGACTTTAGCTGGACCTATCAGCCCGAGTCCGATGAACCCATCGTCGACGGTGAAGCTGCCGCAAAAGAAATCATCAACCACAACGAAGCCTTTATTTGGCCGGTCCGCCTTGTGGAATCCTTAAGCGGCAAGACCAAAACAACTGCTACCTCCAACGAAGTCGATCTTGATCAAGACGTCGACCTGTCCATGCTCTCCGACACCTTTGACCAAAAGAAGTTTGAGGAGGACCTGGGCGCCGCTATCGACGAGTTTAACGAGGGCCGTTCGGGCACGTTCGAGGCCAATAGCTCCTATGACGAGCAGGCCGGCAAGTTTACCGTCGAGAAGGCGCGCTCCAACGAAAAAATCAACCGCGAGCATGTCATTAAGTATGCCGAGCTCGAGCTTTCCTCGCTGGCCGAGACCGTAGATCTTTCCAAGCTCGGCAACGATGCCTATGAGCCACTCAATGGAACGCTGACAGATGATCAGATTCAGGCCGCATGCGATGCCGCCAACAACTTCCTGGGCGTCAACGTGACCCTTAAGCTCAACGGCGAGGATGCCGGCAAAGTTGATGGCAGCTCCGTATTGCAGTGGATCAGCTTTGCCGATCCGGCCAACCCCACGCTCGATACGTCGCAGATCAGCAGCTGGGCAGCCGAGCTCGCCAACGGCTTTAATACCGTGGGCTCCACTCGCTGGTGGACGCGCGCCGATGGCAAGCAGTGCGCCGTCGAAGGCGGTGACTTTGGTTGGTCCATCGACAGCAGCTCGCTCGCCAAGCAGGTCGAGGACGCCATCAACAACAAGCAGACCGGCGAAATCGAGATCAAGTACTCCCAGAAGGCCGACACCTTTACCGCAAAGGGAGAGCCCGACTGGAAGGCGTATATCGACGTCGACCTGTCCGAGCAGCACGCGCGCTACTATGACGAGAACGGTAATATCGTTTGGGAGGCCAACTTTATTTCCGGCAAACCGGGCGAAGACGCCACCCCCGAGGGCGTGTGGCAGATCAACAGCAACGACGGCGGCAGCACCCTGATCGGAGCCAAGGACCCCGAGACCGGTAAGCCCAAATACGAAAGCCCGGTGAGCTACTGGATGCCGTTCGAGGGCAATATGATCGGCTTCCACGATGCCACCTGGCAAAACGACAAGAGCTTCGATAACGCCGAGTCGTACAAGTGGTGCGGCAGCCACGGTTGCATCAACCTGCGCCTGGCCGACGCCAGGGCACTTCACGACTGCATCAAAGTCGGCCTGTGCGTGGTCGTGCACTCGTAGGAAAACACGCCTTCACACAACGGGGAACTGACGCTCCAATCTAACAGTTCCGAAAGAATCCGCCATATGCGCCCGCCCCAACCGGTGGGCGCATATAATTATCGAGGTTCTTTCTATAAAGGAGACGCTATGCCGAATGTCCCCACGCTCACCCCGGGCCCGGATGATACCGAGCACTCGCCCGAAGGTGCCACCGAAACGATTCCTCTGATTACAGACATACCTGCCGACAAACAAGGCGAACGCACAAACGATACGGCCGAGATTTCCGATGAAGAGGCATATGCCAAGCTCAAGGCAAAACGTGCCGAACGTCGACGTAAAAAGCTGATTCGACGCGGTATTGCCGCCGGCGTCGTGGGAGTCATCGCGCTCATTGCCATTATCGCAACCCTGGTTATCAATGCGCAGCCACAGGGCACTAGTGGGCCTGTGACCGACATGGTGACCGAGGGTACGTTTACCACAACGGTCGAGGCGAAAGGCCAGCTCAAACCCATTTCGTCCTCAGTGGTCTCCCCTTCTGTCGACGGCACGGTCGATTCGATCAACGTGCAGGCAGGCCAATCCGTCAACGAGGGCGACGTGCTTATGACCATTAAAAACGACGAGCTCGATCGCAACGTTGCCGAGGCGCAGCGTGCAGTTGCAGCCGCCCAGGAAGACCTCGCCAACGCGCAGAAAGCCGTAGCCGCCGCACAGGCCACCCCAATGACGGACGTCGAGGGAGCTTCCGCAGCGGCTGGCATCTCCGCCGCATCGGCGGACACGAACGCCGTATCGGCCGCGCAGCGCAGCCTCGCATCGGCCCAGGCAAACCTCGATCAGGCGAACGCCAAGGTAGTCAGCCGTACGGTCACGGCCCCGAGCTCGGGCAGTATCGTGGAGCTCAACGCCAAGGTGGGCGCCACGGTAACGGGCGGCATGATCATGGGCGAAAGCGATACGAGCGGCGGCAAGCAGTGCATGCAGATCGCCGACCTATCCAAGATGAAGGTGACCGTGCAGGTGGGCGAAAAGGACATCGCAAAGATCGCCGTTGGGCAGAGCGCCAACGTCACGTATCCCGCGTTTCCCGATATCGTGAGCATGGGCACCGTCACGGCTATCGCGTCGGTGGCAAACTCCGACGCCGCCAACGGTGGCGGCGGCAGCGTAACCTTTAACGTCGACATTCTCATCGAGGCGCCCGACGCGCGCCTGAAGCCGGGCATGACGGCCGAGGTATCGGTGGTGACCGAGCAGCTCGACGACGTGGTAATGGTGCCGACGATGGCGCTCATCACCGAAGACGGCGAACACTATTACGTCAACGTGGCGACTGATGACGAGGGCAAGCAGACCCGTCGCGTTAAGGTGACCGTCGTGACGCAAAACGACAACGAAGCCGTAGTCGGCAAGACACAGGTCAAGCGAGACGACCAGGGCAACGAGATCAACCCTAACGTGCCGGTTACCAAGCTGCGCGATGGCGACACCCTCGTCATGGACACCGGAGCGGACGCAATGGCTGACGGCGGCTACGGCGCGAATTCGGGCAGCATGTCTGCCGACGAGGGCATGTAATGCGTCCCGTCATCGACATCCGCAACGTGCACCGCATTTTTGAGAGCGAGGCGGGTTGCGCCCACATCCTGCACAACGTGAGCCTGGCGGTAAATTCCGGCGAATTCGTCGCTGTCACTGGCCCCTCGGGCTCGGGAAAATCAACGCTCATGAACATCCTAGGCTGCCTGGATAAGCCGACGGCGGGCGACTACTACCTGCAAGGGCTCAACGTGGCCGAGCTTGACGATGACGAGCTCACCGAAGTTCGCGCCCTGAGCATTGGCTTTGTCTTTCAGAGCTTCAACCTGCTGCCGCGCCTGTCGGTTATCGAAAACGTCATGCTGCCGCTGGCCTACACCAATGTGCCCCGTAGCCAGCGCGAAATGCGCGCCGTGCACGCGCTGCAGGCTGTCACGCTGCCCGTCGACCACTGGGACCACCGCATATCCGAGCTCTCGGGCGGCCAGATGCAGCGCGTCGCCATCGCACGCGCCCTCGTCAATGACCCGCCCATCATTCTGGCCGACGAGCCGACGGGAAACCTGGACTCCGCTACCGGAGCGCTTGTGATGGAGACCTTCCATAAGCTCCAGAAGCGCGGCAAAACCATCGTGCTTATCACACACGACCCCGGCATCGCCGCCGAGGCCGACCGTGCCGTGACCATCCGCGACGGTCGCATTCACGACGGCGCGTATATTCCACATGCACCGCGGACCCTGCGCAGCGCCGTAGATAGCCTGCCCATGATTTCCGCCTCCGCCAACCCGCCGAAAGGAGAGATGGCATGAGCGCCCGCGATCTCATCCAGGAAGCCCTTCACTCGCTCGAGGCCAACAAGGGGCGCAGCCTGCTCACCATCCTGGGCATTGTCATCGGCATCGCCTCGGTTATCGCCATGACTTCGCTCATCGGCGGCATCCAAAACAGCCTGGTCAACAGCCTGGGCCTCAATGCGGCACGCATGGTGCAAATCTATTCGTCGCAAGAACTCACCGAGTCGGACATCGAGAAGCTTCAAAAACTGGTGCCGCAGATAGAGCAGATCGGCATTGTCGACAGCGCGTATACCGAGTATAAGACCGGCGATAAAAGCTATACCGTCATGGCACAGGGTGTCGATAGCGACATGCTCGACGCCGTGGGGGCCAGCAAGCTCGTTGCGGGGCGCACCTATTCCCAGGCCGAGTCCCAATCAGGCTCGCGCGTGGCGCTCATCAGCCGCAACGGCGCCGATCAGCTTTACGGCAACGAACAGGATGCGCTGGGGAAAACCATCAAGGTGTCCAACGGCGAGGTGCAGATTGTAGGCGTGATTGATGGGGGCAGCGACTCCATGGGCTCGCTCACGCTGTATATGCCACGCGAAACTATCTCCGGACTGTTTGGCGACGAGAATCCTTCATTCCCCAGCGTGACAGCACTTGCCGCCGAGGGTACGGACATGGATGAGCTTTGTAAGACCATCGAGTCCAAGGTGCGCGCGATGAAGGGCATCGAGGAGGAGGATGAGTACGACAGTGTATCGGCGACCTCCATGAAAAGCGCCATCGATGCGCTCAACTCCTTTATGGGCGCGTTCTCGCTCATCATGGGCGCTGTCGCCAGCATCTCGCTACTTGTCGGCGGTATCGGCATTATGAATATGATGCTTACCAACGTAACGGAGCGCATCCGCGAGATCGGCATCCGCCGCGCTCTGGGCGCAAGTCGTCGCGATATCACCGCGCAGTTTTTGGCCGAATCCTCGGCGCTGTGCGTCACCGGCGGACTGCTAGGTGTCCTGATTGGCTATCTGCTGGCATGGGGCCTCGCGATGTTTGCCTCCGGATCCGGGATTCTTGGCGAACTCGGTGCCAGCGGGCAAATCACACCGAGTTTTTCAATCGCCACCGTGCTGCTGGCCTTCGCCGTCTCCGTCGGAATCGGCGTAATCTTTGGCTTCTACCCCGCTCGCCGCGCAGCAAAGCTCGACCCGGTGGAGTGTCTACGCTACCAGTAAGCCACCACCAACAAGTTGCGGTGAATTAGGGACTGAATGTGCTATCTAGCAGCAAAAACAAACACTATTTCACCGCAACTTATTGAAGGGCTGCTTGCGCCAGTTCCGGGCTTCGTCCTCGAGCTATTGGCGGATGACGGTCTTGTACGGTTCGAGCTTGCTCGAGGCGCTTCTCCTCGCTGGCGGGAGGGCGCACAGGCGCGGCGAGCGCCTAGCGCGCGAACTCCCGTAAGAGCGCGTCCTCCACTTCCCTAAGCGAAAGGGCCCCGCCTCCCTCGGCGGGACGGGCGACCACGATACAGCGCGCTCCCACGTCGCGCGCAGAGGCGATCTTCTCGGCCGTGCCGCCTACGGTTCCCGAGTCCTTGGTCACAAGCCACTGGGCGCCCACCTGCCGAAGCATCGCCTCGTTGAGCTCGCGGGTGAAGGGCCCCTGCATGCCGATGATGTGCGATGGCGAAAACCCCGCGTCGATGCACTTCGTTATAGCACCGGGCAGCGGGAGCACACGCACGAAGAAGCGCTCCGCGTAATCGACGACGCTCGTGTAGGGAGCAAGCTCCTTGCTCCCCGTCGTGAGAAGCGCGCGACCCGGGTTCTCGGAGAGAAAGCGCGCCGCGCAGGCGATCGACGTGACCGAGACGACGCCTTTGGGCAGCGCCTCGACCGGGCGCGCAAGGCGCAAGCATCGTGCACCCACGGCGAGCGAAGCGGCCCGGATGTTGCCGCTTGCGAGCGTAGCGAAGGGATGCGTGGCGTCGACGACGATGCGCGCGCCGGAAAGTTCGCGCTCCATGTCGGCCTCTTCGAGCCTGCCCGCATGCACCTCGATGCCCGGGAGCTCGCCCAAAAGCTCGCCTCCGTACTCGGTTGCCGCGTAGGCACGGGCGGGGATGCCCACCCCGCTCGCCCATTCGCACAGAAGGCGGCCCTCGGTGGTGCCGGCGAAGATACGCAGCGCCGGCGCGGATGCGGGCGCCGTCACTTCAGGCCGCCTGGGCGCGTGATCTCGTAGAGCAGCGCGTTCATAATGGCGGCCGCCACGGTCGAGCCGCCCTTGCGACCCCTCGCGACGATGGCCGGCACGCGTCGCGCGAGTAGCTCCTCTTTCGCCTCGACCACATTCACAAACCCGACCGGCACCCCAACGACGAGCGCGGGCGCGATCTTCCCCGCGTCCATGAGCTCGGCGAGGCGCAGAAGTGCTGTGGGAGCGTTACCGACGGCCACGATGAGCGGACCCTCGATGCCGCAAGCTTTGTCCATGCTCGCAACGGCGCGAGTCGTGCCCGCGGCGCGCGCCGTTGCGGCGACATCCGGGTCGGCCATGTAGCACACGGCCTGGCAGCCGATCTTCGCGAGCGCGGGCTTGCTTATGCCTGCGAGCGCCATGTTCGTGTCGGTGAGCACCGTGGCCCCTGCGCGCAGCGCGTCGAGCGCACAGTGCGCGGCGTCATGGGTGAACACGAGGGAATCGGCGTACGAGAAGTCAGCAGTGGTGTGGATGACGCGCTTCACGACGGGCTCTTCGAGCGGCGGGAACGTGCGGCCGCCGAGCTCTTCGGTGATGATCTCAAAGCTGCGCCGCTCGATGTCGCCGGGCGCCATCTCCTTGGAATCCATCTAGTACTCCACTCCTTCCCTTGCACATATCCCCTGCTCGTAGGGGTGTTTCTCGCACCGCATCTCGGTTATGTAGTCGGCCTTCTCCACGATCTTGCGGGAAGGCGCGCGCCCGGTGAGCGCTACTTCGACGCCGCGCGCGGACATATCGAGCGCGCGGTCCACGAGCGCCTCGTCAACAAGCCCCTTCGAAAGCGCGTCGAGCGCCTCGTCGAGCACGAGCAGCCCCTCCTGCGCGCCCTCGAGCTCGGCGAGCGCGGAAGCGAGGTTCCCATCGTGCAGCTCGCGCGTCGCGGCAAGTTCTTCCGACGTCATGGACCAGGTAAACTTGTCCGACGCCTTCCCCGCGAACACGGGCACGCCGAAATGCTCGGCGAGCAGGCGCACCTCCCCGCTTTCGCCGTCTTTCAGGAACTGCACGACGACGACGCGGCGGCCTGCGGCGAGCATGCGAAGGGCGAGGCCCATCGCCGCCGTGGTCTTGCCTTTGCCGTCGCCATGATACACGTGGATCATACGCCCTCCTCGATAATGCGGTAGACATACTCCATGTCGAGCGCCCCGCGCACGGAGTCGGCCAGGCGGTCGAACTCGCGCGCACGATGATCGGCCGCGGACACCGCGCCCTCAGCACCCACGACGCTCTCGGGCAGGCCGCGCATGCGCGCGAGCGAGCGCGCGAGGGCGAGTGCCACCCCCGGTTCGTCGAACAGGCCGTGGAGATAGGTTCCGAACACGTTTCCGCAGGCCGCGCCTTCTGGTTTGCCGCCAATCGTGCCCGCAGGGGCGCAGGAGACGGTCGTTTCGCCGTCGTGAATCTCGTACCCGCGCGCCATCATGCCGTTCCACACCGAGAACGCGCCTTGGGCGCCCGTGATGCGCAGCTCCGATTGGGCGAGGCGCTTTTCCTCCTTGAACACCGTACTTGCAGGAATGAGCCCGAGCCCGCGCGCGGTGCCAGCGCCTTCCCTGCCGTGCGGGTCGGAAAGCTCGTCTCCCAAAAGCTGGTAGCCTCCGCATATGCCGAGCACCGGCGTGCCCGCGCCCGAAAGCGCGCGTACACAGGCTCCGATGCCGCTAGCCGCAAGCCAGCGCGCGTCGTCGAGCGTGGTCTTCGAGCCGGGGAGCACCACCAGGTCGGGCCGGCCCAGATCGGTCGTCGAGGAAACGTAGCGCACGCCCACGCCGAGCACGCGCGAAAGCGGGTCGAAGTCGGTGAAGTTCGACAGATGCGGAAGGCGCACGACGGCAACGTCGATGACACCGCGCGCCTCGCGGGCAGATAGGCGCGGTGCGAGCGAGTCCTCGTCGTCCAGGTCGAGCGTAAGATACGGCACGACCCCCACGACGGGAACCCCGCACATCTTCTCGAGCGGGTCCAAACCCGGGCGCAGGATTTCCACATCGCCGCGGAACTTGTTCACCACAAGCCCCCGCAAAAGAGCGCGATCCTCGGGCGCAAAGAGCGCGACCGTGCCGTAGAGCTGGGCAAACACCCCGCCTGGGTCGATGTCGCCCGCGAGCAGCACGGGGGAGGACACGGCGCGCGCGAGCCCCATGTTGACGATGTCGTTTTTGGCAAGGTTGATTTCGACGGGGCTGCCGGCGCCCTCGATGACGATGACGTCGTTTTCCTCCGCGAGCGAATCGAACGCCTCCAAAATCTGCGGCATGAGCGCCTTCTTTCGCGCGAAGTAGTCCCTCGCAGCGAAGGCTCCCTGCGCCTTGCCGGCCACGATGAGCTGGCTTCGGTGGTCGCTTTCGGGCTTGAGCAGGATGGGGTTCATGCGCACGTCGGGCGCGATGCCGCACGCCTCGGCCTGCATGATCTGGGCGCGCCCCATCTCGAGCCCATCGGCCGTGACACCGCTGTTGAGCGCCATGTTCTGGCTCTTGAAGGGAGCCACGCGCAGGCCGTCCTGCGAAAGCACATGGCACAGCCCCGCCGCAAGCAGGCTCTTCCCCGCGTTCGACATGGTGCCCTGGATCATGATGGGCTTCGCCCTACCCACGGGTATCGACCTCCTTCGCCGAGCCTCGGCCATCCGCGACCGCCATAGCGCCGCTGCAAGAAGCGCCGCCCCGTTCGTCGGGTTCGCCTTCGCCCGATGTGCCTTCCGCCCGAAGCGCGCGGCTGAACGCCATCGCAAGCCGGGCGTTCTCCTTGCGCGTGCGCACCGCGACGCGGCACCAGAAACGGGACAGTACCGAAAACGAGTCGCACGTGCGGACCAAAACCCCTTGTTTATACAGGCGCTCGGGGATGTCTTTCGCCGGCGTGCGGACTAAAAGGAAGTTCGCATCCGACGGCACGACGGAAAGCCCGAGCGAGGAGAGCTCGTGGGAAAGCCACGCTCGCTCGCCCGCCAATACATCGCGCGTGCGCGAGACGTATTCGACGTCTTCCAGGGCGGCTATGCCAGCGGCCTCGGCGACCGAGGAGACGGGCCACGCCTGCCCCGCCCGGCGAATCCCCTCGATGAGTTGGGCGTTTCCGCTGATCAGATATCCCAACCGCAACCCCGCCATTCCGTAGAGCTTGGTGAATGCGGAGAGCACGGCCACATGGCGCGAACACGCGGCGCGTGTGGCCACGCTCCTTTCGCGGGCGTCGGGCGCAAATCCGAGGAAGCACTCGTCCACGACGAGCAGCGCGCCCACCTGCTCGCAGCGGCAAGCCGCGGCATCGATCACGCGGGGGTCGACGAGGCGCCCCGTCGGGTTGTTCGGATTGCAGAGGTACGCCACGTCTCTCGGCCCCTCGATCGCGCGGGCGAAGGAGGCGGGCACGTCGAAGTCGTCCGCTTCGGAGAGCGGGAACTCCTGCACGCAAGCGCCGTAGTACGATGCCGCCTCCGCATATTCAGAGAACGTCGGCGCGCACACGACGATGCGTTTCGGGCGCACCGCTGCGGCGAGCCGCCAGATGATGTCGGACGCGCCCGCGCCGCAGACGATAGTATCTTCGGGAATGCCCTGGGCGCGCGCTAGGGCGCGAACGAGGGCGCGGCTTTCCCTATCGGGGTATGCGTCGATTCGAGAAAGTGCCTTGCAAGCTGCGGCGACGGCCCGCGGGGATGGGCCTGCCGGATTCACGTTCACCGAGAAGTCGATGAGGTCGGAGGCGCCCCCTTCGCAAGCGATGCCGAGCGATTGCCAGCTGCCCCCATGCGCACGGGCGCGCAGGATTCCCCCGGCAGCCCGGGACGCCGCGTGGTCTTCCCTCATACCATCGCCCCCACGACGAGCACGACCGCCGCGCGCGCGGCGCCGAAGACGACAAGCGCGCATACGGACGCGGCGAGCATGAGCCTAGTCGCCCGGGCGATGTCGCCCCACTCGATTTCGCGGGACGCGTCGCCTATCGTCGGTTTCTCAACGAGCTTGCCGAAATACACCGCGGGTCCTGCCAGGCGCAGCCCAAGCGCGCCCGCGCACGCTGACTCGGTCTGCGCCGCGTTCGGGCTCGCATGGCGACGCCTGTCGCGGCGCCAGATGCGCGCCGCCCCACGCGCGTCGAGCCCGACGATCGGGCACACGGCGATCATGAACAAGGCCGATAAGCGCGAGGGAATCCAGTTCACCGCATCGTCGAGGCGCGCCGAGGCGCAGCCGAAGTCGATGTAGCGCTCGTTTTTGTAGCCCACCATGCTGTCGAGCGTGTTCACCGCCTTGTACGCCATGCCCAAGGGCGCACCCCCGATCATAAGGTAGAAAAGCGGCGCGATGACGCCGTCGCTCGCGTTCTCCGCCACAGTTTCCACGGCGGCGCGCACGACGCCCTGCTCGTCGAGAACAGACGTGTCGCGTCCCACGATGAGCCCGACGGCTTCGCGCGCCGCGACAAGGCCGCCCTTCGAGAACGCGCGGGCCACGGCCAGGCTCTGGCGGCGCAGCTCGCATGTCGCGAGAATCTGATAGCTCACCCATGCCTCGGCCACGAAGCGCAAGCCGGAGTGAACCATGCCGCAAAGATGTAGGATACCCCAGGTCAAAAGCCCACACGCAAGCGGAAGCGCCACGGCGAGCACAAGCCCTGCGGCACGCGTGCCCGCGGACGTTTGCGGGAATGCGCCCCGCAGGCGGCCTTCGGCCCACGTGATCGCGCGCCCCATGGCGACGACGGGATGGGGAAGCCAGCGCGGGTCGCCGAAGGCAAGGTCGGCCGCGAACCCGGTGGCGACGGCAAGAATGGTCATCACCGGACATCGCCCCCCGAAGCGGGGCGAACGTCGCGAAGGCAGCGCCCATCCCAGGTGGCGGCCCATGCGCCGCCCGGCTCGGTATGCACGTCGAAGTATCCCATTTTCGGGACAGCTAGCTCGGAGAGCAGCGCTTTCACGGTACCCGCGTGAACGACGAAGACGGCGCGCCCACTCCCCTGGGCGCGCTCCGATTCGCACGCCTCCCGAAACGCCGCGACGACGCGGCGGGTGAAATCGCTCTTGCCCTCGCCATGCGGGCAGCGCGTCTCGCACCAGGAGTCTACCCAGGCGCGGTAGCGCACATTCTCTTTAAGCTCGGCAGCGCTTCGCCCCTCGAAGTCACCGAAATCCATCTCGCGCAGACCGGGGCACGCCATAAGCTCCGCGTTCGGGAAGAGGATGCGCGCCGTCTGGTCGGTGCGGGCCATGCCGCTCGTGATAACACGGAACACGTCACGAGCGCACGCGAGGTCGCGCAAAGCGCGCTCGCCCGCGCTCGACAGGGGCTCGTCGGTGCCCGCCCCGCTGTAGCGATGGTCTTCCGTGCCCGCCGTGGCACCATGGCGCACGAAGACGACTTCCAAAGGCGCGCCCACGCCCTGCGTCCCTCGAGGCGCATCGGCAAGGTTTCCTTTGATGACCTGGGGAATCCCGCACGTCATGCGCACGACGACGTCGGCGCGCGCAGCGAGCGCGCATCCCAAGCGCCCCGCGCGCTCGCGCCATTGGGCGTCTTCCGCACGCATAGGGACGACCCCCGAGCCGACCAAGGTCAGAATCACTGCGTCGAAGCCGATCAGCCACTCGAGCGCCCGGTCAGCGTCGAGCGCGCGTACGAGTTCCTCAGCACGGTACGCGACGCGGCCGGCAAAAGCCGCGGGCACGCCGCCCTCCGCTAGCTGCGCCGCGTCGACGAAATCGTCCGCCGCGAACCCGAGCTTTTCGCGCACGAAGGTCCTCTTCCCCGAATGCGCGCCACCTACCACGAGCATCATAGGAGCATGCCCCCCGCCACCAGCATGGCAAGCATCGCGAGCTCGGCCCATTGCAGAAACCATCCGGCCAAATCCCCCGTCACCCCGCCGAAGCGGGACAGGGCAACATGGCGGTACCACGCGAGCGCCAAAAGCCCCGCCACCGCCATAAGGGCGCCGACGGCCTGAGCGCACGCGACCATCCCTGCAGCCGAAGCCGCAGCGAAAGCGCAAAGCGGCACGGCGATCGCCGAGCGCTTCTTCGAAGGCGAGAGCCCCGCGGCCATGCCGTCCGCCCGCGCGGCAGGCCAGCATTCAACGGCGAGCCCCGAAAGCGCGCGGGAGAACACGAGCGAGCACAGAAGCGCGAGGAACGCCCCCGCCGTAAGCGGCAGCGCGGTGAACAGGGAAAACTGCAGAATAAGGTACACGACAACACCGATGACCCCGAAGGCGCCCGCCCGCGGGTCGTGCATGATCTCGAGCTTTCGCTCGCGCGGGGCCCAACTTGCAAGCGCATCGGAGGTGTCGCAGAGCCCGTCTAGGTGGATGCCTCCCGTCACCGCCACAGGCAGCGCCACGAGCACGGCCGCGACGATGGTCGCGGGCACGCCGAGCAGGTTCGCCACGTGCCCCCACGCCGTCATGAGGAAGCCTTCCGCAAGGCCCACCAGGGGAAACGCGGCAAGCGCATGGGTTGATCCGAAATCGGTCCAGGCCGATTTCGGGACGGGGATGCGCGAGAACGTTCCGAACGCCGCGCCGATTGCCTCAGCTATCTTCACCTTGTAGGTCCTTCGCCTTTCATCCACACGGGAATCCCGCATACCACTTCGACTGCGCGGTCGGCCAGCGCCGCCACGCCCGCGTTCACGCGCGCGAGCGCGCGCCTCCATGCCTCGGTCCCCTCATCGTAGCGCATCCCATCGGCGAACACGTCGACGGTGACCACCACCGTATACGCAGCGGCCTGAGCGAGCCGTTCGATGCCTCCGAGCACCTCGCGCGCCGCAGCGTCGGGGTCACGTGGGGACAAGCCGCCTTCCGCGAAAAGCTCGTTTGCAACCAGGTTGCCCACGTCCTCCAAAAGAAGCGTGCAGCCGCGCGGAAGCCCGGACACTGCAGTGCCCACGTCACGCGTGCGCTCGAGGGTGGAAAACCCCTTGCCCTCGCGCAGCGCCCGATGGCGCGCGATGCGGCGGGCGCCCTCTTCCCCGAAGGGCTCCATCGTTGCCAGGTACACGCGAGGGCCGTCGCGCCCGAGGCACAGGGACTCGGCGTAGGCGCTCTTGCCGCTCGCGGCGGCGCCGATGACGAGCGTCACCGTCATTTCCCGGCCTCGAAATGCTCGTAAGCAGCCATGCCAGTCGCCGTGAACGTCTTCCCATCCCGGTACACGCGCAGCGCCGAATCCAGAAGGGGCAGATACGCCATGGCGCCCGCACCCTCGCCCAAGTGCATGCCTGCGTCGAGGGGTGCCTTTATGCCGAGCTCGCGAAGGAGCTCCTGGCTTGCGGGTTCGCTTGATGCGTGGGTGCCCACGAGGTAGCCCAAGGCGTTGGGGCACAGGCGCGCCGCACACAGGGCCGCCGTGCAGGATATGACCCCGTCGAGGAGCGCCGGCGCCTTCGAGGCAGCGGCCCCCAGGTAGAAGCCGCACATCGCCGCGATGTCGAAGCCGCCCACCTTCGAGAGCACGTCGATCGGGTCGGCGGGATCGGGCGAGTTCGCGTCGATAGCGCGCTCGACCACGTCGCGCTTGAGCGCGAGCGAGGCGTCCGAGAGCCCCGCGCCGCGCCCGACGAGGCTCCGCGCGTCCGTCCGGATGAGCACTGCGGCCACCGCCGCCGAGGTGGTCGTGTTGCCGATGCCCATCTCGCCCGCGGCGAGAAGGCGTACGCCGGCGCGGGCTAGCCCGCACGCGACGGCGATTCCGACCTCGATCGCGCGCACGGCCCCATCGCGAGACATAGCGGACCCGTGCGCGATGTTGCCGCTCCCCCGCCGCACGTTCGCGCGCACCATGCGCGCGTCTTCTATGCCCCGGGCCATACCCACGTCGACGGGCACGACCTCGGCACCCGCGAACGCCGCCATGCGACAGGCGCTCGTGGCCCCCTCGCACATGTTGCGCGCGACGGCTCGCGTCACGTCTTGCCCGCTTTGCGACACGCCTTCGGCAACAACCCCGTTGTCGGAGAAGAATACCGCGAGCGCACGGGGAAACTCGGCCACCTCGGCGCTCCCCTGAGCTGCGGCGATACGCGCGACGGCGTCTTCAAAGTCGCCCAATCCCCCCAAGGGGTGCGCGATGGAGTCCCACGCGGCGTACGCGGCGGCGCGGGCGCACTCGTCTGCGGGCGCAATCCGGGAGAGCGCGGCTTCGAGCACGGCGCCCGGCGCCGACGAGAACGCGCGCTCGACTTCCTCGCGGATGCAGGCAAGCGCGGTTTCAGTTGCTTCAGCCATGCCGTCTCCTCTCTGCGAACGACGCTGCGGCAGACGCGAACGCGCGCGCAACGTCGGGGTTCGCAGGATAGTACACATGCGGGAAGCCCGCAACCAGGGACGGGGTGGTCGTCATGCACGGCCAGCCCTTGTCGCGCCGGGGCTTCTGCGCCCAGAAGTCGCCGCCCGGGCAGGTGGACTGCCAGTAGTGGAACTCGTGCGCGCGGATGCGTGTGCCGCGCGGCCCGTAGAGCCCGTCGCGTTGAGAAGTGAGCTCCACGTACCCGAAATGGGACAGCCTTCCCCCGTTCTCGCTTGCGCCCTCAAGGGCGCCCGCAACAGGCCAGCGCCGCCCCTCGCTATCGGCGATTTCGCGCTGCAGGTACAGAAATCCACCGCATTCGGCGACCGTCGGCATACCGGATTCCACCGCGCGCCGCACCGCCTCGCGCATCAGCGCGTTCTCGGAAAGCTGCCGCGCATGGAGCTCCGGGTAGCCGCCCCCCAGATAGAGGGCGCTTGTCCCCCGGGGCAACTCGCTATCACACAGGGGGCTGAAAAAGGCCAGCTCGCAACCCAGGTCCTCGAGCGCGCGCAGGTTCTCCTCGTAGTAGAACGAGAACGCCTCGTCACGCGCGACGGCGATGATGGGCCACGCTCCCGCGATCGGCTCCAACCGGTAAGGATCCTCGCGGATATCGGGTGCCGTCGCCGCTATTTCGAGCAAGCGGTCGACGTCGACGCTCTTTTCCACCAGCTCGGCCATCTTGTCGATGCGCGCGGAGAGCTGCTTGACTTCTTCGGCGGTCACAAGCCCCAGATGCCGGCTTTCGAGCGAGAACGCCTCGTCGGCGGGGATATTACCCAAAACCGCGACGCCCGCGTGCTTCTCGATCGCAGGCTTCGCGTAGGCGCAGGCAGCGGCGCTCGTCTTGTTCAGCACGACGCCGCGCACGTTCGCACAAGGCAGGAACTCGGCGATGCCGCGGATTACGGCGGCGAGCGATAAAGACGCCCCGCGCCCGTTCACCACTAAAACGACCGGCGTTTCCGTGTCGCGCGCAACCTGGTAGCTGCTCGCATCGGCCACGCCGGGCGCCATGCCGTCGTAGAAGCCCATGACCCCCTCGAGCACCGCGATATCCGCGCCCGCGGCGCCGCGGGCGAGCAGGGCGCGAAGCGTCGGGGCGTCGGTGAAGAAGCCGTCTAAGTTGCCCGAGCGCGCGCCCACGACGCGGCGATGAAAGAGCGGGTCAATGTAGTCGGGGCCGCATTTGAAGGCCGCGCATGCAATGCCGCGGTGCGCGAGCGCGCGCAGGAGCGCGCACGTTACGACCGTCTTGCCGCTCCCGCTCGAGGGCGCAGCGACCATGAAGCGCGGGATGGACGTGCTCACCGGGCGCCGCCTTCCCCACCTGCGGCGCTGCAGTTAGCAAGCGAGACCACCTCAACGGATGGGTTCCCCTCGACAGAGAGGTCCTCCCCGACAGGCGACTCAGCAAGCGCGCCGACTTCGGCAAGCTCCTCGGCATCCGCGCCCGCACCACGCGCGCTGACGAGGAACACGGGGTTTTGCGCCTTCATAAGATGGTGCGAGCCTACAGCCTCGGCACGGGCGGCCGACACCTGGCACGCCTCGAACCCCTTAAAGCGCGAACCCGAGAGGAGCGCGCACGCCTCGGTGAGCGTCTCAACGGTGACGCATGGCACGCACAGGCGAACCTGCGAGTTCTTCTCGAGCGCCGCCTCCACGATGGAGGGAAGCTCGCCCGCGCTCCCGCCGACGAACACGGCGTCGGGGACAGGCAGTTTCGCGAGCGCTTCGGGGGCGACACCGGGGACCGCATGCACGTTGCCGCACCCGAATGCATCCGCGTTCTCTCGGATGAGCCGCACGCCGGCCGCGTTGCGCTCGACCGCCCATACCGACCCCGCTCGCGCGACGAGCGCCGCCTCGATCGACACGCTCCCCGTGCCGGCGCCGACATCCCACACGGTGTCGGTCGCGGTAAGGCGCAGCTTCGCGAGCGCGACGGCGCGCACCTCCTGCTTGGTCATGGGAACTTCGCCGCGGATGAAGAGCTCGTCGGGAATGCCCGAGGAAGCGTACGGCCAGCGGGAGCTCGCGGCGCGGAATGCGCCCGCAGAGTCCGCCGCGAAAGAAGCCGCCGCGGGCGCAGACGCGCCGGCCGGCGCCTCGGAGGCTGCGCTAGAGCCCGCAGGCGACCCGGCGCAGCCTGCGAACTCGATAAGCATCACGTTCAAGTCGTCGAACGTCTGACCTGCGATTTCACTTGCGGTCGCGCAGGTGATGCGCTCGTCGGGGTACGACAGGCGCTCGGCCACCGTCACGCGCGCGTCCGCGAAGCCCGCCTGCACAAGCTCGCCCGAAAGCCGCGAGGGGTCTTCCCCGCCCGACGTGGCGAGGAAGAGCTCACCTGCGCGCTCGGCCTCGGCCACGATGTCGCACGCCACGCCGTGAGCGCTCGCGAAGCGCCAATCCTGCCATGGACGCGCGAGGCGCGCGGCGAGATACGACGCTGAGCTTATGCCGGGAATGACGTGCACGTCCACCTGCGCGTCGCCGGAGAGAGCCTCCATCAGGCGGCGCGCGCCGCTGAACAGCCCCACATCGCCCGTCATCACGACCACGGCGCGCTGCCACGACGCCGCATCAATGAGCGCGGCGACGATGTCCGCCGTCTTCACGAGCTCGCATTTCACCACGTCGGGCGGCACGTCGATGCCGACAAGCGCGCGATGAGCGCCGATGACCACGTCGGCGATGTCGATCGCGTCGAGCGCCGCACGCGAGAGCAAGTCGGGGTTTCCGGGCCCCGCCCCGATGATCGTTACCTTTCGCATGGAATCTCCCGATACCCGCGCGGCGTGACCATACGGCCGCCTACGCGCTTCGTGTCCGCGTTGCCGACGAACACGGTGGTGAACATGTCGGCGTCGAACTCCTCCAGCTCGGAGAGCCTGCACATGCCCGACTGCTGCCCCTCGCGCCCGATGTTGCGTACCCAGCCGCAGAGCGTGTCGGGGGCCTTCCATTCGAGCATAATCTTCGCCGCGCGCGAGAGCCTGTCGGCGCGCTTTCTGCTGCGCGGGTTGTACAAACAGATGCAGAAGTCGGCGCTCGCCACGGCGGCGAGCCTGCGCTCGATGACATCCCACGGCGTGAGCAGGTCGGAGAGCGACACGACCGCGAAGTCGTGGGCAAGCGGGGCGCCGAGCACCGCCGACCCGCTCTGAGCCGCGGTGGCCCCGGCGATAACTTCCACGTCAACATCGGGGTAGTCCTCCGCAAGCTCCAGCACGGGGCTCGCCATGCCATACACGCCCGCGTCACCGCTGCACACGAGCGCCACGGCTTCTCCGCTCTGCGCGCGTGAAAGCGCCAGGCGGCACCGTTCGACCTCGTGCATCATCGGCGTCGCGAGATGCGCCGCGTCAGGCACGGCGGCGAGCGCGAGCTCCACGTATTTCGTGTACCCCACAACGATGTCGGCCGCCTCGAGCGCGCGCCGAGCCGCAATCGTCATGCCGTCGGGGCCGCCCGGGCCGATCCCCACCACGAAGAGCTTTCCCATCACCGCTCCTTAAACGAAAGTTCGAAAGTTACCTTGGAAAACGCGACGGTCACGCCGCCGTGAGCGAGCTTCGGGAAGATAAGTTTACCCCCGTCCGCGAGCGCCGCGCGCTCGCACACATTGTCGACCCCCACCGTCGCGCACACGAAATCAGATGGCGAAACGCTGCCTTCGACCTGCGACAACTCCTCTGCGGAATACGTCGCGAGCGGGATATTGCGCGCGCGGCAGAAGGCGAGCAGGCCCTCCTCGCGCGCCTTCACGTCGATCGTCGCCGCCTCGCGAACGGCCGAAGGCGAGATGCCCGCCTGCCCGCACGCGAGAAGAAACGCCTCCCCGATCGCTTCGGCGCACGCACCGCGACGGCACCCTATGCCCGCAACGATGCAGGGCACGACAAGGTGAAGCGGCTCGGGCGCAGGCGCCTGCGCCCGCACGCCCGCCGGCTTCCCCGTCTCACCGGCGGGCACGACCTCGTCCGTTGTCTCCGCCGTGCGAACGGACGCACCTGCATTCGCGCCAGCGAACGGCGACACGACGATATCGGCCCGAGCGCGGTCGGACACAATGTCAACCCCCTCAGGCGGCTGTCCCGAAATCGGCATGGCGGAATAGAGCGCCACGCGCCCGCCCGAAAGCAGCCGCGCCGACACTCGCTTGATAGCCTCGGGATTCGAAACGGCGAGCCCCGCACAGCGCGCCCACGTATCCACCGCCCACACGCCGCGGACGTCGGTCGCCGTGGTGATGACGGGGATGGCCCCTGCCGCGCGTGCCACAGTTTGCGCAAGCTCGTTCGCACCGCCCAAATGCCCCGACAAAAGCGAGACGGCAAAGCGCCCTGCCTCGTCGATCACCACAACCGCGGAATCGTTTGCCTTCGAGGCGACATGCGGCGCGATCGCCCGCACGGCGATGCCCGCCGCGCCCACGAACAGAAGCGCGTCCGACGCTTCCCACGCGAGCGCCGTCCATGCGCGCAGGTCGGCCTTCCCCTCGCCGAACCCGCGCGAAACGGAAACGTCCCAGCCAGGGTCATCTTCACCTGTCTGCGCGCAATCGGAAAGCGCACGAGCGGTGCGCTCCGCCAAAGCATACCCCCTCTCAGTGAACGCTATGCAGGAAACCCTCATCTAGCGCACCACCATCGTCGAGAAGTAGCTGCCCCGATCGGGCACATCGTCGACCGAGCGGTACACGCGCTCGCCCGGAAGCCCACAGTCCTCTACGAGCTCGGCACCGTCGAAGGCGCCCTCCTCGCGAAGGATGTGCTTCGTGTCCGCAAGCGAGCGGCGCGCCTTCATGACCACCTTCGTCCCCGGCCAGCCGATTGCGCGGCGCACGTCGTCGTAGCCGCCGGGCACGATGTGCAGAGGCGACGACATCTCGGGCGTGAGGTCGCGCTCGAGCGCCGCGGCGACCGCACAGAAGCTCGGCACGCCGGGAATGGCGCGCGCCTCGAACCCGCGGGCGCGCACGTCGGGCGCTATGCGCTGGAAGGTGGCGTAGATGCTCGGGTCCCCCAGGTTCAGCAGCGCGACGTCGCGGACCGCATCCAGGTGCGCGACAAGCTCGCGAACAAGCGAGGCATGCTCGGCCGCGCGGCGCTCGACGTCGCGCGTCATCGAGAATCGCACGGGGATCACCGTCTTGCCTGTAAGGTCGACGGCGCCGCGTACGATGTCGAGCGCGACCATGGCCCCGTCCGCCGTCTGCGGTGCGGCGATGACCGGACACGATTCGATTGTGCGGACGGCCTTGATCGTGAGCAGCTCGGGGTCGCCAGGCCCCGTGCCCACCCCGTACAGCACGCCTTTATTCATACGTCGCCCCCAATTCCCCGATAACTGCATCGGCGCCCGACGTGCGGAAAAGCTCGCGGCGCTCGGCGTCGAACACGACCGCGGCGATGTCGCATGCGCCCGCCGCGCGGCGGCGCAACCTGTCCTCGATTGCCGCAGCGAGCGATGCGCGCGCAGCGTCCCCCACGCCGGCGGCCTCGATTACCTCGAGCGCCGCCGTGGTCGTGACCGACGACATGATCTCGCGCACGGTCTTCGCGCCCGCGCCGGCCAAGGCCGCGTGGGCGGCCAGAATCTCCGCGCGGCAGTCGGCGGTACGCGAATGGGTGTCCATGATGCCGCCGGCGACCTTAACCAGCTTGCCGATGTGTCCCACAAGAAGGACATTGGTGAATCCCTCGCGAACGCAGCAATCAATCGCATCGCCCACAAAGTTGGAGATGAAGACCACCGGCGCACCGTTTAGGTGGAAATGCCCCGAGATGAACTGCCCGCCGTAGTTGCCGGGCGTGAGCACGACTCCGCGCCGCCCCATAGCCGCATGCTGCCGGATCTCGAGCACGATGCTGTCGCGCAAGGCAGCGAGGCTGCGCGGCTCGACGATGCCCGTCGTGCCCAGGATGGAGATGCCGCCCTCTATCCCCAGGTGCGGGTTGAAGGTCTTTTCGGCAAGGGAAACGCCCTCGGGTACCGAAATCGTCACAGCAATATTTCCAGAAAAGCCGTGCGCGGCGCACACCTCGCGCACCGCCGAAGTGATCATCGCGCGCGGCGTCGCGTTGATGGCGGCCGCCCCCACCGGCTGCTCGAGCCCGGGCAGCGTCACGCGCCCCACGCCCACGCCGCCATCGACGGAAACTTCCGATTCGCGCGTGGGCACGCCCTTGCTGCCCGCAGCGCCCGTGCCGGACCCCGCATGTTCCACGCGCGCGTACACGAGCACGCCGTCGGTCACATCGGCATCGTCGCCTGCGTCCTTTCGCACGGCGCACTGGGCACACCCCTCGCCGATGCATGCGTCGACCACGTTCGCCTCGACGGGCAGCCCGCCGGGGGTGACGATCGACACGAGGCCGACGGGCTTTCGTGACAAGAGCATCTCGCAGGCCGCCTTCGCCGCGAGCGCGGCGCAGCTCCCCGTGGTGTAGCCGCAGCGCAGGCGGGTCGTCCCGGTATATATGTAGTGCTCGAAGGCCACGCTAGCTGCTCGCCTTCCGATACCCCGTGGCAAACGAAGGGTCGTAAAGCTTGCTGCGCTCGTACGACTCCGCTTGCGCGCCGTCGTGCGCAAGCCCGCCGCGAGCTCCGAGCACGCGGCCCACCACCACAAGTGCCGTGCGGTCGATGCCCTCTCGCGCGCCCGCATCGGCGAGCGTGCCCACTGTGCAGCGCACCACGCGTTCCTCAGGCCAGGTCGCCTTGTACACGAGCGCCGCCGGCTCGTCGGAGCTGCGGCCCGCGGCCAAAAGCTCGGCGGAAAGCTCGGCGAGCATACCCGAGCTCAGGAAGATGACCATAGTCGAGCCGCTTTCCGCCATGGTGCGCATGCCCTCGCCCGCGGGCATGGGGGTACGTCCGGAAAGCCGCGTGATCACGACCGACTGGCTGATTCCCGGCAGCGTGTATTCCTGGCGAAGCGCCGCCGCGGCACCGCAAAAGCTCGACACGCCGGGCACCACCTCGTAGTCCACGCCGCGCGCGTCGAGCGCGTCCATCTGCTCCTGGATGGCGCCGTACAGGCACGGGTCGCCCGTGTGCAGGCGCACCACTTCCTCGCCCCGCGCATCTGCCGCGCACATCACGTCGAGCACTTCCTCCAAGGTCATGTGCGCGCTGTCGTAGACGATGCAGGATTCCTTGCACTCAGCGAGCAGCTCGGGGTTCACAAGGCTTCCCGCCCAAACGACCACGTCGGCTGCGCGCAGAAGGCGCGCCCCGCGCAGCGTGATAAGGTCGGCGGCGCCCGAGCCTGCGCCAACGATATGAATCATCCGAGCCTTCCCTTCCCGTTTCTCATCGCAACCGTTTACGCCGCCATTCGCGCAGCAGGCAAAACACGGCGCCCGCAGCGGCAATCGGCGCAAATACGCAGGCAGGAGGCGCAATGCCGCCCGCCCTGGCTTTGACACGTTCACAAGTGCCCACTATCATAGTAAAAGTTTCGGCAACGAGCATATGACAATCGGATAAAAGGAAATGACCGGCGCGGCGCCCGCACAGCCCGCGCTGGCTTGCGGAGGGAACCAGGTGGGAATCCTGGGCAAGGGACATTACTGTATAGGACGCGCGGGCGAACCGCCTCGCGCCCCAAGCCAGACTGCTTCGCCTTTTCCTCACGGCATCGCCGTGGCGTTAGCTCCTTGTGAACCCCGAGGGGTGCGCTTTTCTTTCGCTTGTGCCGACAAGCAACTGTCGCCGGGGGACCGGCAAACCGAGGAAAGGAAATACCATGTCCGACCAGATGTCACGCCGCGGCTTCATGGGCGCCGCAGCAACCGGAGCCGTCGCGCTCGCCGGAGTCGCGCTCGCGGGCTGCTCCAACACCTCCGCGAGTTCCGAGAAATCGAGTGAAAAGGAGAAGGCCGTGAAGCCGGTCATCCTCGTCACGAGCTTCGGCACGAGCTACAACGACTCGCGCCACATTACCATCGGCGCCATCGAAGACGCTATCCGCGAGAAGTACTGGCAGGACTACGACATCCGCCGCGCCTTCACCGCGCAGATCATCATCGACAAGCTGAAGAAGCGCGACGGCATCACGATCGACAACATGACCGAGGCGCTCGACCGCTGCGTGGAAGACGGCGTGAAGGAAATCGTCGTGCAGCCGACGCATCTCATGGGTGGCCTGGAATACACCGACGTGAAAGACGAGCTCGACAAGTACGCCGACAAGTTCGACAAGATCTCGCTCGGCGACCCGCTGCTCACCTCCGACGACGACTACAAGAAGGTGGCCGCAGCCATTAAGGAGAACATGGCGTCCTTCGACGACGGCAAGACGGCGCTGTGCCTCATGGGTCACGGCACCGAAGCCGATTCCAACGCCGACTATGCCAAGATGCAGGAAGTGTTTAAGAACGAGGGCTTGACGCAGTTCTTCGTCGGCACCGTCGAGGCTGAACCGACCTGCGAGGATGTTATCGCCGCCGCGAGCGCCGCAGGCTACAAGAAGGCCGTGCTCGCGCCGTTCATGGTGGTCGCGGGCGACCACGCGAACAACGACATGGCAGACGAGACCGACCCCGACAGCTGGGCTGCGAAGTTCGTGGCCGCCGGCTTCGAAGTGACGTGCCTGCTCCAGGGTCTGGGACAGAACGTCGCGGTCGACGAAATCTACGTCTCGCACGTGGACGACGCCATCGCCAAGCTGTAAACTCGCCGCGCACGGGGGCGCCGGTCGCGTCCCCGTGCAACGGGCATGCGCCTTCCCCGACTGACGGCGCATGCCCGTTGCATTCGCATCCCGTCAGCCCACCGCACGGCGCGGGCGGTCGAAGCGATTGAAAGGAACCCCCTCCATGTTGAAGAAAACCCTCGCCTTCGCCCTGTCAGCGGCGCTTTTCGCGTTCTCGCTCGCCGGCTGCGGCGGAAATTCAATCGACAGCGCAAAGGCAAGCGATGCCGATTCCCAGGAAAAGACCGAACAGGCGGCCGATGCGCCCGAGGGCGCAAGCGCTGCCCCCATCACCGCCGACAAGGTGGCCGACGGCACCTATCCGATCACCGTAGATTCCAGCTCGAACATGTTCAGGATTGTGGACGCCCAGCTCATCGTGGAAAACGGCTCCATGCACTGCGTGATGACGCTTTCCGGCACGGGCTACGGCAAGCTCTTCATGGGCACGGGCGACGAGGCTGCCGCCGCGAGCGAGGCCGACTTCATCCCCTATGTGGAAAACGCGGAAGGCAAGTACACCTACGACGTGCCCGTTGAAGCGCTCGACGAGGACACCGCCTGCGCCGCGTGGAGTATTAGAAAAGAGCAGTGGTACGACCGCACGCTCGTGTTCGAATCCGCCGGCGTCGATCTGCGCGCCGACGCACAGAAGTAACGCCATGCGGTCGATTCTTCCCAAGGGGGAAAGCAGGAAGCGTCGCAGCATCGCGGTGCGCGCGATCGCCTGCGTTCTCGTCGCCCTGCTCGCGCTTCCCTTCGCGGGGTGCAGTGCGAGCCCGAACGCGACCGGTGGCACGGCAGGCTCTCAGGAATACACTGTGAGCGTCTCGCTTGCCGGCGGGTCAGGGCGCGCAAGCATCGCCTCACCCACCACAATTGTGAAGGATGGCGACGCCTACACCGCGACCATCACCTGGTCGAGTTCGAACTACGACAAGATGACCGTCGACGGCGTAGACTACGCGCCCGTAAACGACGGCGGCAACTCCACGTTCGAGATACCCGTCACGCTCGACGAGGACATCGCCGTGTCGGCCGAGACCGTCGCCATGTCAACGCCGCACACCATCGACTACACGCTCCACTTCGATTCATCCACCATGAAGGAGAAATCGGGCGACGAAGCAAGCGGCGGCTCCCCTGCGGGAACGGCTTCAAACGCCGCGGCCGACTTCCACAACGCCGATTTGGGCTGCGGCTGGAAGCCGACGGGGACGCTTCAGCTTGAATACGCCGAGCACTTCACTGTCGACGAGTACGAAGGCGGCCTGCGGCTTATCTGCATTTCGAACGGGGAGCGCTTCCTCGTGGTGCCGCAAAATGCAAAGGTACCTGATGGGTTGAGCTCCGACATCGCGGTCATAAGGCGCCCCGCCGACAAGGTGTACCTCGTGTCGTCGGCGACGATGTGCCTGGTCGACGCGCTCGATGCGAACGACAATATCATTATGTCGGGCACGAAGGCCGACGATTGCTCGGTCGCGGGCTTCAAAAGCGCGCTCGAAAGTGGGGCGATCGCCTACGGCGGCAAGTACAGCGCGCCCGACTACGAGCGAATATCGGCCTCGGGCTGCACGCTCGCCATCGAGAACACTATGATCAACCACACGCCCGATGTGAAGGAAAAGCTGCAGAAGCTCGGACTCGTCGTGCTCACCGAACAGTCGTCGAGCGAGCCCGAAGCACTCGGGCGCGTCGAGTGGATTAAGCTTTTCGGCGTCCTATTCGACAAGGAAGACGAGGCCGCGCACCTGTTCAACGAGCAGAAGGCCCGCGTCGAGCAAACGTCGAGGCTTGCGTCGTCAGGTAAAACCGTGGCGTATTTCTACATTAACTCGAACGGGGCCGCCGTCACGCGGCGGGCGGGCGACTACGTGGCGCAGATGATCGAGCTTGCAGGCGGCAACTACGCGCTCGATGACGCGCAGACGGCGTCGACGTCAGGTTCGTCAGTAACGCTCGAAATGGAGCGCTTCTACGCGACGGCGAAGGATGCCGACATCATCGTCTACAACGGCACCATCGACGAATCGGTTGCCACCTTGAACGACTTCGTAGGCAAAAACGCGCTATTGTCGCAGTTCAAAGCCGTGAAGAACGGCAACGTCTGGGTCACAAGCGCCGACATGTACCAGCAGATGACTTCTACCGCCGACATTATCGACGAGCTGCACGGGGCGTTCACCGGCGATGACGCGAGCGACTTCCATTATCTGAGGAAGCTCGGCTAGCACCATGAGAAGCCGACTTTCCATGACATACGACGAATCGGGGCGCGCCGCGCGGTGTCGCGTCGTGACGGCGCTGCTCGCCGTTGCCCTCATCGTGCTCGTCGGGGCCAACCTGTGCATCGGGAGCGTGCTCGTGCCCGCAGACCACATCCCCGGCATCCTTTCGGGCGGCGCGGCCAATTCCATGGAAAGCCAAGTCATCTGGGAGATTCGCCTGCCGCGTGTGCTTTCAGCCGTGCTTCTCGGCGGGGCGCTTTCCCTCTCCGGGTTCCTGCTGCAGACGTTTTTCAACAACCCCATCGCCGACCCGTTCATCTTGGGCGTCTCCTCGGGCGCAAAGTTCGTCGTCGCGCTTACGATGATCGTACTTCTGGGCGCGAACCAGGCCATGTCCTCGCCGGCCATGGTGGTCGCAGCGTTTCTGGGCTCGCTTATCACCATCGGCTTCGTGCTCCTCATCGCACGGCGCATAAGTTCCATGGCCATGCTCATCGTGGCGGGCGTCATGGTGGGATACATCTGCTCGGCGGCGACGAACTTCCTCATCGCCTTCGCCGACGACCAGTCCATCGTGAACCTGCACAACTGGTCTTTGGGTAGCTTCTCGGGTTCGAGCTGGGACGACGTCGCGGTCATCGCGGTCGTGGTGATCACCGTGAGCGCATGCGTATTCGCGATATCGAAGCCCCTTTCCGCCTTCCAGCTGGGAGAAGCCTACGCGAAAAGCGTCGGCGTGAACGTCGCACGCTTCCGCGTGGTGCTCGTCCTTCTAGCGAGCATGCTCTCCGCCTGCGTGACCGCGTTCGCTGGTCCGGTGTCGTTCGTAGGCATCGCGGTTCCGCATCTCGTTAAGTCGGCGCTGAAGTCGTCGAAGCCCATCCGAGTGATTCCTGCGTGCTTCTTGGGAGGCGCCATCTTCTGCGCGGGCTGCGATTTGATCGCGCGCACGCTGTTTTCCCCCGTCGAGCTTTCCATCAGCGCCGTCACCGCCATCTTCGGCGCGCCGGTGGTTATCGCACTCATGTTGAAGAAGCGGGTGAGGTAGATGGGGAAATTCGTGCCGCAGCCCAAAACGCTCGGAGGGGACATTCCATGCTTAGACAATCCTGAGCTCGCACGAAAGCGCCAGAATGCACTTTCGGCTCGTGCGGAACTGCGCACGGGACGCCTCCTCCGAGCGGAGTCGAACCTCGAAACCCCGGTCGCAACGCAGGCTGACGGAGCGCCGCTTTTCCGCATAAGCGACCTGTCGGCGGGCTACGACAAGAAGGTCGTAGTCGAAGGCGTCGATCTGGAGGTTCGCGCGGGCGACGTCGTGGCACTCATCGGGCCGAACGGCTCGGGCAAGTCGACCATCTTGAAAACCATCACACGCCATCTGGCACCGCTTGCCGGCGCGGTCGAGCTCGACGGGCGGGAGATTTCCCGATGGAAGACGGCGGAGTTCGCAAGGAACCTTGCCGTTATGCTGACAGATCGCCCCCGGACCGAGCTCCTCACCTGCCGCGATATCGTAGAGGCGGGAAGGCATCCCTACACCGGGCGAATGGGCACACTCTCGCCCGACGACCATAGTCGGGTCGACGAGGCCATGAAAACCGCACATGTGGAAGAGCTCGCCGAGCGCGACTTCATGCAGATAAGCGACGGGCAACGCCAGCGCGTCATGCTCGCACGCGCCATCGCGCAGGATCCGCGTGTGCTCGTGCTCGACGAGCCCACATCGTATCTCGATATCCGCTACCAGATCGACCTGCTGCGAATACTTCGCCACCTTGCGAAATCGCGGAATGTGGCTGTCATCATGTCCATCCACGAACTCGAGCTCGCGCAGAAAAGCGCCGACAAAGTGATTTGCGTGAAGGACGGCCGGGTCTTCCGCGCCGGCGCACCCGAGGACATATTCACGCGCGAGACGATTGGCGAGCTCTACGGCCTTCAACATGGCACCTTCAACGAGCGCTTCGGCAGCGTGGAAATTGGGCGCCCACACGGCGATGCGCACACGTTCGTCATCGCCGGCGCAGGTACGGGGTCGGCTGTGTTTCGCCAGCTCATCCGGCAGGGCAAGGCGTTCTACGCGGGCGTTCTGCACGAAGGGGACATCGACTGCGAGCTCGCGCGCGACCTGGCGACGGAATGCGTGGCCGAGCGCGCCTTCGAGCCGATCGGGGATAAAACCATAGCCCGCGCCAAAGAGCTCCTCGTCCACTGCGCGCGCCTTATCGTGTGCCCCGCCGCCTTCGGCACCATAAACGCCCGCAACGCAGAGCTCATCGAGTTCGCACGCTCGCATGGTATCGAGGTCATGCAAGCGTGCAAAGGCGAATCGGAGGATTCCAATTGGATACGCCTAGGCGCGGTCCAAGAAATCGTCCGCATCCCCATCTGACACTATTTCACCGCAACTTAGAGAGCATCCGCTATAACGCTTCACCCCAAATTAAATTGATTCGTTGAATAGACACATTACAAATCTTTAGACTTCGTTTAATCCACAAGTGGGTATTATCACACACAGAGCACACGTGAAAGGATATACCCATGTCGCTTACACAGTCAGCAGAGCGTGCAGCGCTCAACAAGCTCATCGATTATCTCGACGACAACCCGCAAGAAAACATCGACAAAATCATGGACCTCGTGAACAAGCTGGTCCCCAATCGCGTATTTCCTGTACAGCGAGAGGCATTCACCAATGTCATCAAGAGCCGCGGCAATTGGTATGACCTGATCATGCGTGTGTTCAGCCTTAATCCCCAGATGCGAACCAAGCTGCTTAAGACCCTCATTGTCGACGCTAACCTGCTTGCTTGGCCAGAGCAGGAAAAGAACCGCGAAAAGTACCAGTGCAACGTTCCGTGGGCCATCCTGCTCGATCCCACGAGCGCCTGCAACCTGCATTGCACGGGCTGCTGGGCCGCCGAGTACGGCTACAAGCAGAATCTCTCGTTCGAAGACATCGACTCTATCGTTACACAGGGCAAAGAGCTCGGTACGCATATCTACATCTATACCGGCGGCGAGCCGCTCGTCCGCAAGCACGACCTGATCAGAATTTGCGAAAAACATCAGGACTGCGTGTTTCTCTGCTTTACCAACTCCACGCTGATCGACGAGGCCTTCTGCGACGATATGATTCGCGTAGGTAATTTTGTCCCCGCCATCAGCGCCGAGGGCAATGAGCACACCACCGACGCCCGTCGCGGCGAGGGTACCTACGCAAAGATCGAGCACGCCATGAAACTCCTGCGCGAGCGCGACTTGCCGTTTGGTATCTCCACCTGTTGGACCAGCGCCAATGCCGATACGGTTGCTACCGAGGAGAACATGGACTGGATGATCGGCGAGGGAGCACTCTTCTGCTGGTACTTCCACTTTATGCCGGTTGGCCGCAATGCAACCCCCGAGCTCATGCCCACGCCCAAGCAGCGCGAGCACATGTATCACTTTATCCGCGAAATGCGTGAGAAGAAGCCGCTGTTTACGCTCGACTTCCAAAACGACGGCGAGTTTGTAGGCGGATGTATCGCCGGCGGCCGCCGCTACCTGCACATCAACGCCGCCGGAGACGTGGAGCCGTGCGTGTTCATCCACTACTCAAACGCCAACATCCACGATGTGAGCTTACTCGACGCGCTGCGCTCTCCCCTCTTTATGAAGTACTACGAGAACATGCCGTTTAACGACAACTACCTCAAACCATGCCCCATGCTCGAGAATCCCGACGTGCTGCCAAAACTGGTCGCCGAGAGTGGCGCAATGAGCACCGACCTAATCGAGAAGGAGTCACCCGAGCAGCTGCGCGAAAAGACCCAGGCTGCCGCCGAGGCATGGTCACCTGTCGCCGACCGCATCTGGAACGACTTCGACGATCCGTTATACGCCAAGCGTCACGAGGACAAGTCGCAGGGCATGGCCGATAGCGACATGCACAAGTTCGAAAAACAGGGCCGCATACTCAAAAACGGCGATTAATGCTGCCCTACACGACAAACGCTCAGAAATGAAGCGGAGCAGTCTCGAGGCTCATCTTCGAGGCTGCTCCGCCTTACCATCAAAACAGTTTTACTAAGTTGCGGTGAAATAGGGACCGGAACGGCCTTCCAATAACCAAAACAATCCCTATTCCACCGCAACTTCTTTAAGTTGTTGAATTATCGATGCTATTCGAAGCGAGATTCCAGACTCGACAGACCGTTGAGAGTCAGGTCGTTGGCGACCTCAGAGACGCGCTCGATAGGAACCGAGCCGTCAGACAGTGCCCACGTGCGATAGATACCGATAATACCCGACAGCAAAAACGCCAGATAATAGTCGAACATCTCGTCCTTGAGACCTTGGGGCAGCAGATCGCGCTCGGCAATCTCATGTTCGAGCGGCGCACGAAGACGAGCCATGAAATCATCGAGCGGAATATTCTCGATCAGCTGACGATTGAGCACTAAGTTGTTGCACAGCGCCTCATTAACGGTTTTAAAGAAGGTCGCCGCCGCGCCAAGAGCGCGCTCGCTGGTGTCACCGTCCATAGAAGCAAGCGTTTTCTCGACCGAGTCGACAATCATCTCCACCACATCGACGGCAATGGCATCGAGCAGGCCGTCAACCGTACCAAAGTGAACGTAAAAGGTCTTGCGGTCGACATTGGCCTCGCGCGCGATGGCACTCACCGTAATGTCTGCCAGCGGCTTTTCCATGAGCAGGCGCTCGAAAGCCGAAAGGATGGCATTACGGCTGCGAATGATGCGACGATCAAGACGCGGTTTGCTGGTTGCCATGGGCGTGTCCCTTCGATATGCGAGCATTCATCAACAGATGAGAGATAATCTACGTAAGAGGATTATCCCCCATACAGCACAAATATGCCCCGCATCATGAAGAACGCACGACTGCCCTACTGCGACTTGGGATGCTTCTTCTTATTGAGTGCCGACGGAGATACGCGAATACCATCGCCTGTCTGGCGCACATAGGCTTTATGAGCCGGCTTAGCGGTCCCAGAAGCCTTCTGAGCGCGCTTCTTGGGATCAACGGTAACAGCATTCGTGGGGTGCGGCATAGTGGGCGCAGAGGGCGTCTGAGGCGTGCGGCCGAGCTTGCGCATCACGCGATCCCAGCGCGCATGGATGCTCTCGTTGTGGGCGCTCTTAAGGCCCAGCAGGGGCGCAGCCAAAATGGTCGGCGCAATAAACGTAATGAGGCGCCACAGCAGATAGCCAGCGGTCGAAGCCGACCCAAAGAAATGACCCAAGAACAATGCAAAGCCGCCCTCAGCGCCACCAGTTCCACCGGGCAGGGGGACCGCAGAGCTCAGCAGCTGGACAAAGGCGCTCGCGGCCATGACCGAGAAAAAGTCGACCTCGTGGTGGCCAAAGGCAAGCATCAGGAAATACGGCACGAGGTAGAAAAACGCGAGCTGCAGCATGGTGATGACCACCGTGAGCAGCATGGACGAAAAGTGGCCAGCCGAAAGCTTGAACTTCTCGGAGAACGAGTAGATCTCGCCATCGACAAACGTGCGCCATCCCTCGATCTTAGTGGACGAGACGCCTATGCGCTCGAGCCAATTAATGATGCAATGGGCGACGCGCGTGACGGTCTTAGGCATGAGCGCGACGGCGAAGATGCCAAGCAAGATGCAGCAGTGTCCACCAAAGCTAAAGACGCACAGCAGCGTCATGTCGCCATAGCGCTCGGCAAAAAACGGCATGCGAGCAAGCAGTAGGATAGCGCCCCAGGCAACGAGTCCAAACTGGTACACGATAAAGCGCGTGAACTGCGTGGCTCCGGCCTCGCCGACGTTTTGGCCCGCTTTGGTCAGGCGGTAGATCTGGGCGGGAGTCGAGCCCATCATCATGGGCGTAAGGTTGCCAAAGAAGATGCCGCTCGCCTCGACCGAAATGAGGTCGCGAATACCGACGGGCGAATATGGGTCGAGCCAGACGGCGATCGCATAGGCCACAATGCCAAAGAACAGATACATGAACATGCAGAGACACGCGACAACGAGCCATGGCGCCTGGACGCTCGACATTGCGGCCCAGAACTGCCCCATCTGCCCGGTTACCACCAGATAGACGATATAACCCACCAGCACGACGCCGATAAAGATGGCGCCGCGGCGTGCGCTCTTATTGTCATCTCCGCCCGAGGCCTCAACCTCGACCTGGGGCTTAGACGTATGCTGAGAGGACTCCGTCATGAGACTCCTTCTAACAGTCAAAATATCTTGGATATTGTACCCGTAAGGGCCATAGACAGAACGCAAAGCTCTGGTTCAAACGGGAATTGCAGACGGTTGTTTGAAAATAAAAAACCCGACCTTCCAAGGGAAGACCGGGTATCAGATGCGTGGTAGCCCGTACCAGATTCGAACTGGTGATCTCCGCCTTGAGAGGGCGGCGTCCTAAACCGCTAGACGAACGGGCCACATGACATCTGCACTGCCGTGCTGCGAGGAAATATATTACGGGACAAAAAACGTCAGCGCAAGAAGAAATTCCAAATTGCCGAAAAATTGTCGGCAGGTTATGGAATACGCAGGTAAACTTGGTAGCTAATTCAAGTTGAGATGAACCAAAAGAGCTTCGCGCTCGTTGGGGATGTTGTCCTCGATAACGGCATCGAGGGCAGCGTTGAGTAGTTGGCCTAGCTCAGGCCCCGGCTTCACACCGGCACGGATCAGGTCGCCGCCGTTGATGGCGAGCATCTTGAGCGTATAGGGCTCCCCCGCCTTCAGCAGCTCGTGCGCCATCGCGCGCATCTCCTCAATCGTCTCAACGTAATAGAAGCACGACGGGGCCTTGCCGAGCGTGTCGGCACGCTTAAGATCCATGAGCTCGTCCATCAAACGCGGCGTGTCGACGCCCTCGCCCGAAAGCGCGCGCATCATATTGAGCAGGCAGGAGCGCTCGGGGCGCAGCGGCTTGTCGTGATATTTGATGAGCAGGCACACGTCGCGCACCAGGTCGTGCGAGAGCGCCAGGCGATCCATAATGACGCGCGCTTTCTTGGCGCCGAGCTCGGGATGACCGTAGAAGTGTCCGCTGCCGGCGTGATCGACCGTGAAACAATCGGGCTTGGACACATCGTGCAAAAACGCCGCCCACATAAGGCTCGACGAGGGCGCGACGCCGTCGCACAGCGCAAGCTCCCCTGCCACCGTCAGCACACGGGCGATATGCTCGTAAACGTTAAACGCATGATAGACACTTCGCTGATCAAAGCCGCGACCCGCTGCCAGCTCAGGCACAGAGGCACAGATGAGCTCGGGGTAGCGCAGCATCGCGTCTCCCCCATGACCGGTCGAAAGAATGCCCTCAAGCTCAATACCCACACGCTCGCGCGCCACGGCGTCGAGCAGCGGCGCGCACTCGGCAAGCGCGCGCTTAGTCTCGGGCTCAATCATAAAGTCCAGGCGGCAGGCAAAGCGCACCGCACGCAACATGCGCAGGGCGTCCTCGTTAAAGCGACGCTTGGGATCGCCGACAGCGCGAATCAGCTTGCGCTCCAAGTCACCCTGGCCGTCGTAGCGGTCGACAAGCCCGCGCTCGGGATGCCATGCCATAGCGTTGACGGTAAAGTCGCGGCGCGCCAGATCGTCCTCGAGCGAGGCGGCACGCTCCACACTCTGGGGATGGCGACCATCGGTGTAAAAGCCATCCAGACGGTACGTGGTGACCTCGATACGCTCGCAATCGGAAATAGCCGTGATTCCGCCAAATTTAATGCCCGACTCCACGACCGCGATACCAGCGGCCTCGAGCGCCACCTTGGACTCCTGCCACAGGCCGCTACAGCACATATCAACATCGTGGCTGGGGCAACCCATCAGGGCGTCGCGCACCCAACCGCCCACGTACCAGGCCTCAAGACCAGCATCCTCAAGAGCGCACAGCACGCGCAGAGAGGCAGCTGACGGCTGCGTAGCGTTGAGCGAAACATTGCACATTCCTGTGGCCTCCTGCAATTGCGGGCATATCGATTGATGGTTTCCATGAAGTCTAGCAAGAAATGAGAGCGGGCGCACACGCGAACGCGCTTCAAGCACGATTGGATCCCAAGGCATCGACTACAAACATGAAAAAGCACCCGCCTCGGCAATCCGAGACGGGTGCTCTACAAAGCAAAGATGCAAGGTCCGTGCGCTGCGTTAGCAGACCTGACGGATGGCGATGCCCTTCTGATACTCATCGACCTTAGCAAAATCGCCCAGGCCCGGGCACTCGACCACGTTGGCACCGGTGGCCATCGAGAGACGCAGAGCGTCCTCAACACGCTCGGGGGCGTCGTGCCACACAGACAGGAAGGCGGCCAGTGAGGAATCGCCGGCGCACACCGTCGACAACAGCTTGACGTCAAAGGTGCGCTTGGCAAACCAGATGTGCTCGCCGTTGGAGAAGTACGCACCGGCACCGCCGAGGGTCAGCAGCACGTTCTTGGCGCCCTTGGCGTGCAGCTCGGCCATGGCACCCTTAACGGACTCGTCGTCGCCGCCGCTCACCTTAATGCCAAAGATGTCGAGCAGCTCGTCGTCGTTAGGCTTAATGAGGAGCGGCTCCATAGCAATGAGGTCGGCCAACTGATGGCTCGAGATATCGAGGACGAACTCGGCCCCCTTGGCCTTGACGCGGCGCAGGACCTCGGCCAGGAAGCCCTCGGAAGTGTTGGGAGGCAGCGAGCCGCTGATGACCAGGCAGGTCATGTCATCAAGCGAATCGATAAGCTCAAACATCTCCTGCTCGTTGGCATCGTTGATGGCGGCACCGGCGTTGACCATGTTGTACTCGGTGTCGGGGCCGGCATTGAGGAACACGTTGACGCGCGTGATGCCGTCGGTCCACACGGGCTTGACGGGCACGCCCAGGGCCTCAGCGCCCTTAACGATAAACTCGCCCGAGAAGCCGGCGAAAAAGCCCAAGATCGTGGTGTCGACACCGTAGTGGTCAAGCGTAAACGAGACGTTGAGACCCTTGCCGTTGGGCGTGTAGACGGCGTTGCGGGTACGCGTGACGGTGTTGGCAGCAAGGCCGTCGCAGGCGATGTTGTAGTCAATGGCGGGATTTGCAGTGAGCGTGTAAATCATGAATGTTCCTTTCACGAAGCAACGTGTTAATGAAAGTATATTCCACACATCGGTAAAAGGCTAGGACAACTCGGCGAACGGTGTGGAAGCGATGAAGTACGGAAGGACACCTCTCCCCCATGGCCGAACAAAAAAGGCGCCCTGGCCGAAACCGGGGCGCCGCATGCGCACGAATATGTCGCGTTTCGATTACTGACGATCGAGCTTGCGGACAGCAACGCGCTTGCTGTACTCGTCGACGTGACCGAAGTCGCCGATGCCGACGGACTCGGCAACGTTGGCGCCGGTGGCCATAGCGAGCTTCATGGCCTCCTCGACGTTGTCGCGATCCCTGTACCACTTGTGCAGGAACGCAGCGAGGGTGCAGTCGCCGGCGCAGACGGAAGAAACCAGCTTGATGTTGAACTCACGCTTGGCGTACCAGATGTCCTCGCCGTTGGAGAAGTAAGCGTCGCCGCGGCTACCACGGGTGAGCAGCACGTTCTGAACGCCAGCGTCGTGAGCCATCTTCATGGCAACGCGAACCTCGTCGTCGGTGTCGACCGGCACGCCGAAGATGGCCTTCATCTCGTGATGGTTCGGCTTGATGAGCAGCGGCTTCTTGTGAGCGAGCTCCTTGAGCTTGTCGGAGGACAGGTCCAGGACGACGTCGGCGCCACGAGCCTGAGCGTGCTCCATGACCTGAGCCAGGAAGTCGGGCGTAGCTTTGGGAGGCACGGAGCCGGAGACGATCAGGCACTCAAGATCGCCCGCGGTGTCCAGGATGTTGTAGAGCTCCTCCTGGTGCTGCGGCGTAATAGGAGCGCCAGGGTTCAGGATGCCGTACTCGTGCTGGCCATCGTTGACGTAGGTGTTAATGCGCGTGATACCGTCGGTCCAGACCGGGCGGCAGAGGCAACCCAGGTTCATGACCTCCTCGACGATGAACTTGCCCGTGAAGCCAGCGAAGAAGCCGAGCGCGACGGTGTCGACGCCCATCTTCTTAAAGGCGAAGGACACGTCGAGGCCCTTGCCGTTAGCCGTGTAGCTGGCCGAGCCGGTGCGGACGTTCTCGTCGGGCTCGAGCGGAGAGCTCGAAACCGTCATGTCGACAGCCGGGTTAGCGGTTAGCGTGTAGAACATTTACAGTACCCCCTGTATATGTGAGGGCCGCGTGGCCGGCCCATTCCAACCACGCGGATACCTCTGATACCAAATTAGCGAGCTGCGGACTCAAGCAGTGCCTTGACCTCGGCGGCGGTGTTACAGGCGAGCGCCTTCTCGGCGAGCTCGTCGCACTCGGCCTTGGTCCACTGGCTGATGGTCTTGCGGGCGCGTAGGATCGACGGAGCGCTCATCGAGAACTCCTCCAGGCCCCAGCTGATCAGCAGCGGCTCGAGCAGCGGATCGGCAGCGGCCTCGCCGCACATACCGACCATGATGCCGGCCTTAACGCCGCTCTCGATGATGTTCTTGAGCGAGCGGAGCACGGCGGGATAGTACACCTGGTACAGGTTAGAGATGGTGTCGTTGCCACGGTCGGCGCACATGGTGTATCCGATCAGGTCGTTGGTGCCGATAGAGAAGAAGTCGGCGACCTCGGCCAGACGGTCTGCGAGCAGCGAAGCGGCGGGCGTCTCGACCATGATGCCGACCTCGATGTTCTCGTTGAACTTGCGACCCTCTTCGGTCAGCTCGGCCTTGCACTGCTCGACGAGCTCCTTGACAGCCAAGACCTCCTCGACGCAGGTGACGAGCGGGATCATGATCTTGACGTCACCGAAGGCGCTAGCGCGCAGCAGAGCGCGGAGCTGTACCTTGTACTGGTCGGGATTGGCCAGGCAGTAACGCACGGCGCGGAAGCCCATGAAGGGGTTATCTTCCTTGACCATGTGCAGATACGGAATCTCCTTGTCGCCGCCCACATCGAGCGTGCGGATGATGACCGGAGCACCCTTGAGCGCGCTGGCGACCTTACGGTAGGCGTTGAACTGCTCCTCCTCGGAAGGAAGCTCAGCAGAGTCCATGAACAGGAACTCGGAGCGGAACAGACCGATAGCCTCGGCGTCGTGATCGAGCGCGTTGGGCACGTCATCGGGGTTACCGATGTTGCAGGCGATGATCTTCTTGATGCCATCGGCAGTCACGGACGGCTTGCCACGGAAGGCCTCGAGGGCTGCCTTCTCGGCAGCGAAAGCCTCGGCCTTGGCAGTGTAAGCGGCGAGCGTCTCCTCGTCGGGATCGGCCTCGACGATACCCTTGCCGCCGTCGACGACAACGGTCATACCGTTGCGCAGCGCGGTGCAGCTGTTGGAAACCGAAAGGACAGCCGGGATCTCGAGGGCGCGCGCAATAATCGCGGAGTGCGACGTGCGGCCACCGGTCTCGGTGACGATACCGGCAACGTGGGCCTTATCGATCGTGGCGGTCATGGACGGCGTGAGGTCGTGCACGACAACGACGGTGTTCTCGGGCAGGACGGAGAGGTCGACGACCTCCTTGCCCAGCAGCTCGGCCAGAATACCGGTGCGGATGTCGGCGATGTCGGCGGCGCGCAGACGGAACATCTCGTCGTCCATGGACAGGAACATGTTCTCGAACATGGTCGAGGTGTCCATGAGCGCCTGCTCGGCGCAGGTGCCGCCGTCAATGGCGGCGTTGATGGCGTCGGTCATGCCCGGGTCCTGAGCCAGGACAATGTGTCCGCTCATGATCTCGGCCTCGGCCTCGCCCACCGTCTCCTTCATGTGGTCGGCCTGAGCCTGGGTCTTCTCGCAGAAGACCGAAAGAGCGGTCTGATAGCGCTCCTTCTCTGCGGCCGAATCAGCAACCTCGTGCGGCTCAAACGTCAAGTCGGGATCGACGGCGACCATGACGGTGCCGATACCGATGCCCTCGGAAGCGTTGACTCCCTGATACATTCCCATTCCTCTCTCCGTGTCATGTGATAAAGCGTTTTGCCATATCCATGACAAAAGAGCGCAGCTACCTTACAACAGGTCACTGCGCCCCCAAATATGAACTTAGTTGTTCAACATGCGACCCGTTTGAGTTCTACTCGCCAAGACCGCTCTTGATGAGCTCGATGGCAGCAGCCAGAGCCTCGGCCTCGTCAGCGCCGTCGCACTTGACCTCGACCTCGGTGCCGCAGGGGATACCAGCAGCCATGAGGGCCATCGGGGACTTGCCGTTGACCTCCTTCTCGGGGGTGACGACCGTCACGTCACAGGCGTACTTGCCCATGGTGGAGGCGAACAGACCAGCCGGACGCATGTGCAGACCCTGAGGATTAACGAGGGTAGCCTTCTCAGAAACCATAGTTGACTCCTTTTTTGTGTTTAACCCCTGTCATGCATGTGGCAGGAGTCAGATTCACGACGTTGTTTATATTAACTCACATCAAACGGTTTTTCATTGTGTTTCAGACGAATTATTGGACAGATGTGTTTGTCGTCCGCTTGCTCGCCCACAGGGGCCCGTGCGCGGCCTGTGAGATTTCCTGCTCTACAGTCCTGCTCGCACGAAGAGCACATTAAGTGCTCTTCGGCTCGTGCGGAACTCGCGATAAATCTCACAGGCCGCGCACGGGCCCCTGTGGGCGAGCAAGCTGCGGAAACTCGGTCGATCCAGAGTAATGTCGGCTGAAAGGAATTCAGGCTGAATATTTGTCCGCCCGGACGATCCGATAGACAGGCAGCGCTATCCCCTTCTTCTAACTTGCGGTGAAATATGGACTGATTATGGGGTTGAAACGTTTAAACAGTCCCTATTTCACCGCAACTTAAGGGGGGCATGAAAAAAGGCGGAGGCCCTGGAGAGGGTCTCCGCCTTTTTTACAGGGGGCGATGTTATTCGCGTACCGTGGAATTAGACCAGGCGGGCGTTGATCGTCTTGGCGATCTCGGCGGCGTCGGTGGAACCCTTGACAGTGGCACGGAAGTCCTCGTCCATGAGCGCCTCGGCGACCTTGGACAGGATCTTGAGGTGCGTGGTGCCAGCCTGGGCACCCGGGATGAGCAGCGCGATGGCCACGTTGACGGGAGCGCCGTCCATGGTGTCCCAACCGGTCACGCCGGACTCGTCCTTGACGACGATGACGGCAGCCTCGGTAATGGCGTCGGACTTGGCATGCGGGATGGCGAAGCCCTCCATCATGCCCGTGGTGCCCTCGGCCTCGCGGGCCAGGAAGGCGTTCATCACGGCGTCGGCGTCGCCGGCGATACCGGCCTTGACAGCCTGGTTGGAAACGAAGCTCAGGGCCTCGTCACGAGAAGCGAAGTCCTCGGCGACAAAGACATTCTCGACCTTCACGAAGTCGGCAGCCTCGGCCTTGGGGGCCTCGACAGCAGCGGGCTTGGGAGCCTCGGCCGGCTTGGCTGCAGGAGCGACCTTCTGGTTCTTCTCGAAGTCGTACTTCTTGAAGGCCACGAAAAGGATGCCGCCGACCACGGCGCCGATGAGGATCGCGAGGACCCACAGGGGACCGTTCTCGACAACGGGCAGGACCAGGAAGCCACCGTGAGGCGCCGGATCGTGGACGTTGAACATAATGGTCAGGATCGAAGCGATAGAGGAACCGAGCATCATGATGGGCATAACGGGCCAGATGTTCTTGGTCATGAACGGAATGGCGCCCTCGGTGATGTGGGTGCAACCAAGGATGAGGTTGACGATACCGGCGTCATGATCCTCCTGGCTGAAGTACTTCTTGCCGACAACGACGGCGAAGGTGGTGATCAGCGGCGGAACGATGCAAGCGGCGGAGACGGCAGCCATGAAGTTGGTGCCGAAGTTATAGGTGTCGGTGCCAACACCGGCGGCCAGGGCCTCGGTGAGCATAGCGGTACCGGTGACGTAAGCAGCCTTGTTAACCGGGCCACCCATGTCAAAGGCACACATGCAGCCGATGGCAAGACCCAGGACAACGGCGCCAGAGGCGGACAGGCCCTTGAGGAAGTCCATCATGGCGGTGTTGATGGCAGCCATGGGGCCGGAAATGCCGAGCATGACCAGGCCGACGATAGCCGTCGAGAACAGCGGGTACAAAAAGATTGCCTTGAGGCCGTCCAGGTTCTTGGGCAGACCGGCAAAGACCTTCTCGAGCAGCAGGATGACATAACCGGCGAGGAAGCCACCGACGATGCCGCCCAGGAAGCCGAAGCCCACGCCGGCGCCACCGGCGTCGATCATGCCGGTCTCGGCGTTAACAGGCAGGCCCTGGATGGCGATCATACCGGCAACAAAACCGGGGACGAGCGCCGGGCGCTTGCCGATGGACTCGGCGATGTAGGCGGAAAGCACCGGAACCATGAGGTTCATGGCAATGCCGCCGATGATCTTGAGCATAGCGGCGAAGCTGTTGTAGTCGGCAGCCGTCGAATCGAAGGACGTGATGCCCCACAGGAACGAAACGGCGGTCAGAACACCACCGGCAACGACGAAGACCAGCATGTGGCTGACGCCGTTCATGAGGTGCTTATAGATGACGTGGCCGATGGACTCCTTCTCCTCGACCTCGTCCTCGACATCGGCAGCGGCCGCAACCGTGCTGTCGCCCTTGGCGGCAAGTGCGCGGTCAATCAGCTTACCGGCGGCCTCAACGGACAGGGCCTTGGAAACACCAACGGAAACCATGGGCTTGCCGGCGAAACGCTCAGCCTGGACATCCTTATCGGCTGCGACGACGACGGCCTTGGCACCGGCGATCTCGCTCTTGGTGAGCTCGTTCTCGACACCGACCTGGCCATGAGTCTCGACCTTAATGGTCAGACCGCGCTCGGCAGCTGCCTTCTCCAGCGCCTCCTTCGCCATGAAGGTGTGCGCAATGCCGGTCGGGCAACCGGTCGCGGCGATGATGTCAAACTTAGCCATGTGTCCCTCCTTTTTAAGTTTTGCGCCCGCAGGCGCTCCCCTACACGCGCGTCCTTGCGCGCTTTTCCACAACTGAAAGATACCAACCTACCGTCCGCGTGAGAAGAGACAGGGCGCAATTCTCCGGTGAAAGGTTCTTTCATAACCGTAAACGGTAGGTGAAAGTTTACCATCAACTCTTGAAACGGCAAGGTGTATCTTGTAATTGAAAATCCCCCTATACTATGACATTACAAAGCGAGTCCGATTTTCATGCCAACCAGGAGCCATCCATGTCCGATAGTAGCAAGAGCGCACTTTCCCTCATTAGTACCCATCAGGGATACAGCGAGTCCGAGCAGCGCATTGTCGACTATATACTGGAGCACCAGTCCGAGGCGCCACGCCTCACGGCGGCTCAGCTCTCGCGCGCCGCCGCCACGTCCGAGGCGACCGTTTCGCGCTTCTGCCGCAAGCTTGGCTTTGGTAGCTTCCGCAGCTTTCAGTTTTCGTTGGCAAGGGATTTGGAAAGCCAGCGCAACGAGGGCCTGACTGACGAGGTCTCGCTCGACAATATGGAGCAGAGCCTCAAGAACATTCTGGCTGCCAAGGTGAGCGAGCTTAATGCGACCATCGACGGGATCGACCACGATACGCTGGCGGCTGTTGTGCATGCCCTTAAGCATGCAGGGGTTATTGAGTTTGCAGCTGTGGGCAATACGAACGCGGTCGCGCTCGATGCGACGTTTAAGTTTTCGCAGCTGGGCCTGCGCTGCATGGCGAGCACCATTAGCGAGACATCAATCGGCTTTGCGCTCACGTTGCGTCCAGGTGATGTCATCGTGCTCATCTCAAACTCCGGCAAATCGCGTCGACTGAATCGCATGGCAAAAGCGGCTCGCGACTGCGGCGCAACAATAGTCGTCATCAGCAGCGACAGCAAATCCCCGCTCGCGCGCCTGGCAGACTACACCTTTAATACCGTCAACCACGAAGCACTGCTGACGACGGGCGACTTTGCGTTCTCCAAGATCAGCGCCACGATGATCATCGAGGTTATCTACAACTTCCTGCTGCCCGAAATCGAGGACGCGCGCGAGCATATCAGCTACTACGAGGAGCTCATCCAGCCGGATAAGGTCGTGGAGTAGGTTTTAGTAAGGGTCGTTATGTACCGTTCCCACAAAACTATGCCGGTTTACTACGATGAATTCGGAATATGCGAACACATCGCGTTTTAAAAGAAAACCGCAGGCGTTCTACCTGCGGTTTTCTTTTTACAATTTTAGCCATGCTCGAGCTACGCCAATTCATCGTAGTAAACCGGCATAGTTTTGTGACACATGGGCCACGCAAGCACGTGGTGGGACAAAAATATCAGTAGTTTTGTCCCAGGGTCGCCCGCGGTAACAAGCACGATGCGGCTTTCACACATGGGACAAGAACTACTGATATTTTTGTCCCACCAACACCGCTGATACGGCCTAGCCTCGAGCTTCTTCCAGCATCTGCTTGGCGTGGGCCAAGCTTGCCTCGGACTGATCGCCGCTGAGCATGCGGGCGATCTCGGCGGTACGCGCATCACCGGTTACCTCGTCCAAATGCGTCTGGGGAACATCGCCCGATTCCTTGCTGACAACATAATGCTTGTCGGCCATGACGGCGACCTGTGCCAAGTGGGTTACGACAATCACCTGATGCGTAGCGGCGAGATCTGCCAGCACGCCCGCAAGCGCACGCGCCGTGGAGCCACCGACACCAGCATCGACCTCGTCAAACACGAGCGTATCGACACCGTCCGCGTTACCGAGGACAACCTTGCTTGCCAGCATGACGCGGCTGAGCTCGCCGCCCGACGCAATTCGGCGCAGGGGGCGCGGCGTCAAACCGGCACCGCTGCGGTATAGCAGCTCGTAGCTCGAAGGACCAACGGGCGTCCACTCAGCACGGGGAAGATCACGTGACTCCCAGACGAGCTCGGCACTACCCATCTCCAGGCGTGCCATCTGACGACCCACCTCGTGACAAAAACGCGGGGCTGCCGTATTGCGCGCACGCTTAAGTGCCTTGGCGGCGGCAAACAACTCGCGCTCGGCGATCCCGAGCGCCTCACGCGCCTTTTTGATCTGTTCATCGCCATCATCGACCAGGGACAGCAGCTCTTGCGAGCGATCGCGCATGGCAAACACATCGTCCATGGTTGGACCCCACTGACGCAACAGGCCCTTGAGGTCGGAATACCGCTCACGCATGCGAGCGAGCTCACGCGGGTCGAAGGCGATGCCATCACGATAGGCACGAAGCTCGTTCGCGCAATCCTCAAGGGAGATACAGGCATCCGAAAGCGTATCGGCAATGTCACCCAGTTTGCGATCGACGGTAGCCATACGGGAAAGCTCTGCCACGGCGTTGTTCACGACATCGAGCGCTCCCCCTTCAGCGGCAAGCGATGCATGGACATCGTTAGCTGTGGCAACGAGTACCTCGGCATGTTCGGAGCGCGGCAGCAGTTCCTCGAGTTCCTCATACTCGCCCGGCTTGGGATCGACCTCGCCGATGCGCTCGAGGGCAAAGCGCGCCTCCTCGACGCGGCTCCCCTGCGCACGCGAGGCCTCTTCGACGCGACGGACTTCCTTGGCAGCCGCGCGCGATGCCTTAAAGCAGGCGCGGTACGCATCCAGCGTCTCGAGTGCCGGGCGCCCTGCCCAGGCATCGACCATGGCAACATGATGCGCCGGATCGAGCAAGCGCTGGTGCTCGTGCTGGCCACACAGATCCATCATCACGCCGACGCGCTCCGAAAGCTCGCGCACACTGGCGATACGGCCGTCAATCTTCACGCGGCTGCGGCCCTCAGCGGAAAGGCTGCGCTGGACCGTGAAGCCTTCCGTGTCGTGCGGGCCGTCGAACAAGCGCGCCTCGACACTCGCCAGCGCCTCGCCCTCGCGCACCGTCGACGAATCCGCGCGCTCACCCAAAATAAGCTTGAGGGCCGAGAGCAGCGCGGTCTTGCCGGCGCCAGTCTCGCCAGTCAAAACCGTTAGGCCCGAACTCGGAACCAACGTCGCCTCGCGAATGAGTGCAATGTTAGAAACCTGCAGCTCATCGATCATGACGGACTCCGTAGAATACGCGGCTCACCGAGTTATAAAAGCTCTCGGGGCCGTAATCGAGCAGCAGCACATCTCCGGGCCCGCGGCGCACCGCCACACTCTCGACGGTGCCATCGCAAGTAATAAACTGTCCATCGATAGCGATCGCCGGAACGCTCGGGCGGTCGTCAGACATAAAGATTTCGACGACATCACTCGGCGAAGTCAAAAAGGCACGAGCCTGAATGGTGTGCGGCGCAATGGGTACGCAGACCATGCCCGTGTAATCGGGGCTCACGATGGGGCCACCGGCACTCAGCGCGTACCCCGTAGAACCAGTCGCCGTGGACACGACCACGCCGTCGCCACGCAGTCGATCGATATGGTGGCCCGACACCGTGATGTCGAACTCGACCATATCGGACAGGGGGCCGCGCGTAAGCGCCATGTCGTTGAGAGCGAACGTGCGCACGACATCCTTCGTGCCCTCGTCGCGCACGGACACGATATCCGCGGCGATCGTGGCGCGACGGCTCACGTGCAGCTCGCCGGACAGGGCGTCGCTCACGACCTGCAGAATGTCGCGCTCCTCGGGACTCGCAGCAGTTAAAAAGCCCAGATGACCATAGGAAAGACCAAGGATAGGAATCTCGCGGTAGTTGAGGATACGGGCCGCACGCAGCAGCGTGCCGTCGCCGCCGAGCGTAATGACCAGGTCGGCATCGTCAACATCGGGCGCGCTCTGGATCTTGGAGCGCTGATCGGCAGCCCATGCCACCTCGTAGCCCTGGCGTGAAAGCCAAAGCTCGAGTATCAGGCCGCTCTCGACCGCCTCTTGCTTGTAGTAATTGGGAACCAGAAAGACCTTCATAGCGTTGCCGCTTTCTCGCTCAAAGCCGATACCTGGGATTGCAGCTCATCGTCGGTGCGTTCACCAGGAGCAAACCTCGTGCCGTACAGGAAAAACTCAACGTTGCCCTTGGCACCATGAATGGGTGACACGCACACATCGACCGGGAACAGACCCTTGGCAGCAAAGAGTTCAACCGCCGCCACGAGTGTATCGCGGCGCACGGCAGGATCGGTCACAATGCCGCCCTCACCCACCAGCGCCGCCGGAGCCTCAAACTGCGGCTTTACGAGCGTGCAGAATGCGCCCGTAGACGTCAGGCACAACAGCACCGCATCGATAATGTTCGCGATGCCGGTAAACGAGACATCACATACAGCCAGGTCGATGGCACTCGCATAGCCAAGCTCAGGCAGCTGCGTCACGTTGGTGCGCTCATGCAGCGTCACGCGATCGTCCTGACGCAACGACCAATCGAACTGGGCGCGACCCACGTCCACCGAGACAACGGTCGCAGCTCCGCGCTTGAGCAGGCAATCAGTAAAGCCGCCGGTAGAGCAGCCCACATCCAGACAGGCAAGGCCCGTCGGATTGATGCCAAACGCATCAAGCGCGCCTTCGAGCTTAAGACCGCCGCGGCCAACATAGGGAATGCGCCCCTTCACGTGCAGCGGCAGGCCCGGGGTCACCTTAAGGCCCGGCGAAGTCAAGCGCTCGCCGCCACTCGAGACCAAGCCGGCCATAAGAGTGCGAAGGGCATCCGCGCGATCGGCGCAGATGCCCTGTGAAATCAGTTCGTCATCAAGACGCACGCGTTTCATGAATGCCATCAACCATTCGTATCCGGAGATGCGGCTAGCTATCGCGGGATTCGTTTGCCGCATCCTCATCGTATTCCTGTTCGAGCTTATCGGCCTCACGCGGCGTCAGCTCAAACTTGTCGACCATATCGACCGCGCGGGAGCCCAGCTCAATCGCCTCGTCAAACAGATCGAGCGAACGCTCCAAGGAGGTATCCTTGGAGCGAACGGTAGCGATAATCTGGTCTAGACGGTCCGAGATCTCGTCAAAGTTGCGGACAGAACCCTCTGGCATGACTACTCCTCGACGGAGTCGACGACAACCTCGGAGGCGTCCGCGTCCTCGGCCAGCACACCAGCCTCAGCCTGAGCAACCGCAACTTTAGCGGCAGCCTCGGCAGCCTGGGCCTCCTCGCGAGCGCGATCCTCGGCCAGCAGCTCCTGGTACAGGTCCTCACCCGGCAGCTCCTCGCTGCGAGCGATCTTGCCCAGCACGCCGTTGACGAACGACGCGGACTGGTCGGTCCCATAGGCCTTGGCAAGCTCAACGGCCTCGTTGATCACGATGGCGTCCGAGACCTCTTCGTCGGTAGGGAAGCGCATCTCGTAGACGGCGATACGCAGCAGATTGCGGTCGGCGCCGGGCATGCGCATAAGATCCCAGTTCTTGGCGACGGCGCGCAAGGCACAGTCGATGCGATCGATATGCTCGTAGGCACCGCGGCACAGCTCCAGCGCATAGGGGTCGAGGGGGCCCTTCGAGATCAGGAAATCGCCCTCGAGGACGCGCTCGAGCGGGCTGTCCGTGGCCTCGGCCTGAAACAGCAGCTGCAGCGCCTGACTGCGGGCAAGCGTACGCCCGCGATAAACCTTAAGGCTCAAAGGTTACTCCTTGGGGAAAACGAGGCCGTCGATGCAAACGTCAACGCGCTCGACCTCAACGCCCACCTGGGCATCGATGGCAGCGACCACGGCAGCGCGAACGGCCTCGGCGAGTTTCTTGAACGGATAGCCAAAGAACACCACGACACGCACGGTGAGTGCGAGCTTGTCGCCGACGACCTCGGCCTCGACCGCCGGCTCGGAAGCCGGGGCCTTGGACGAGAGCATCATGGAGACAAGGTTGGTGGCAAGGTCCTTGACGCCAACGGAGGCGATGCCCTCGACATCCGACACGGCGCGCGAGACGATGGCGGTCAGAACATCGGGTGAAATGCCGATGCCGTCAATCTTGATTTCCTGGGGCATGAGTCCTCCTAGAAGAGTTGGTTGCTAGACGCGGGAGACGAACTTGCCGTCGCGGGTGTCAACCTTGATGACCTCGCCCTCGTTGAGGTACATGGGGACCTGGATGACAGCGCCGGTGTCAATCGTGGCCGGCTTGGTGGAACCCTGGACGGTGTCGCCCTTAAAGCCCGGGTCGGTCTGGACGATGGTGGTCTCGATGAACATCGGCGGAGTCACGCCCATGAGCTCATCGTCAGCGAAGAGCAGCTGGCAGATGTCGTTCTCGCGCAGCCACTTGGAGTTCTCGCCCACCATGTCCTCGGGAACGGGAACCTGCTCATAGGACTCGTTGTCCATGAAGATGTAGTCGGTGCCATCGTTGTAGAGGTACTGGAACTCACGGGTGGTGAGCATGACGCTCTCGAACTTGGTGCCGGCGTTGCAGGTGTTCTCGACGACGCGGCCGCTCTTGATGTCGCGGGTCTTGTAGCGCACAAACGCGCCGCCCTTGCCCGGCTTGACATGCTGGAACTCGACGATGGTGTAGACCTTGTCCTTAATGCGAAGACCGAGGCCGTTCTTGAAGTCGGCGGTAGAAATGGTAGGCATAGTGACCTTTCTTGTTATGGGCAGAACGCACAAGCGTCCAAATTACATACGACCGAAATTATACACTTGCAGACGGCGCCTGCAGCGAGCGCATAAAAAGAGAACGCGGGGCGTCCGAATCGATCCGGACGTCCCGCCCCAAAAATCTATCGAAATGAGCTAGCAATCGATGACGTGAAGGTCATGCGGCGTCTTGGTGAAGGGCTCGTAGCCGTTCTCGGTGACCACGCCGTAGTCCTCCAGACGCACGCCGCCCACGCCGGGCAGGTAGACGCCGGGCTCCATGGTGATAACCGAGCCGACCTCGATGATATTCTTGCTGCGGTTGAAGTTGGGCAGCTCATGGATGTCAATGCCCACGCCGTGGCCCAGACCATGGTTGTAGTAATCGCCATAGCCGGCATCGCCAATGATCTTCTTGGAAAGCTTGAAAATGTCATTGCCCTCGACGCCCGGATGGATGGCGGCGACGCACTCCTCGTGCGTACGGCGCACGAGCGCGTACAGGTCGAGCTGTTCTTGCGTGGGCTCGCCCATCACGACGGTACGCGTCATATCGGAGCGATAGTCGCAGTAGCCCGCGCCATAATCCATGAGAACGAAGTCGCCCTTCTCGATCACACGGTCGCTCGGGACGGCATGCGGATTGGCGGTGTTGGGACCGCTCGCGACGATGGAGCCAAAGGCCAGGCTGTCGGCACCGTTAGCGAACATAAAGTTCTCGAGCTCGTTGCGGACCTGCTTCTCGGTCATACCGGGCTTAATATAGCCGAGCATGTGCTGGAAGGCGGCGTCGGTGATCGACTGCGCGTGGCGCATGAGCTCGATCTCCTCGGCGTCCTTGATGGCGCGCATCTTACGGATGTCGTCATGCATCAGCGGCAGCATGCAGGCAACGGAGCGGTCCTCCAGGCCACGCTGAATACCCTGGTAGAAATTGATCTGCATGTCGTCCTCGACAGCGCAGACGCGGCACTTGTTGGCCGCGATCTTGCCGGCGACCCAACCGGGGATGGCGCCCTCGTCCATGTCGTAAACCCAGGGGCTGCCGGCGGGCGTGTTCTCCTCAAAACTGTTGAGATAGCGCGAGTCGGTATGGAACAGGCACTGGTCGGCTGTAATAAACGCAGCGTGCGGGAACTCGAAGGTGTAATCGAAGACGCCCTTCACGCCCGTAAGCCAACGAAGGTTGGCCTCGTCGCGCACCACGATAGCGTCGTAGCCGCGCTCAGCCATCAGGGCACGGACACGCTCAATACGACCGGCAGGACCGGCAGCAAACTCTGACATGCAGATTCCTTTCTTGTTGTCTTCATAAAGACGGGACGGGCTCAATCAGCGTACGGAATCGCGCGCGATTCGCAACCGATTGGAAACCCGCCCCTCAACATGATACGAAAGACGATGTATGTCAATAAATCCTAGAGAAGTTCTTTGCGAGAAGCCAAGTAGGCGTGAGCATGGCGGTCGAGGACCTCGTCCTCAACGCTCGTTAGACGAATGGCGCCGAGTGCCACGGGCAGCGGCAACATACTACGGTTCGAGCGGACAAACTGCTGCCTGCGGAACTCCTCGATATATGCGGCAGGCTCCAGATCGAAGGCGAGCTCCTCGATACCAAAGTCCTCCAGGCAGTCATCGACCTCAAAGACGTAATCGATATCGAAGTCGCAGGCATCGTGTGCTAGGCGCGCCTCAAAGCGCATGCCCTCGGACAACAGCTGGTAGGCAGGCACCTGCGAAGCGGCATCGCCCAAGCAGGCGCGCAGGGTACGCTCCCCCGTCTTGCCAAAATCGAGCGCATGGCGGGCGCTCGGGTTCGTAGCCATCAGCACGTCCTTGCGGGCAGTCTGAGACCACTGAACGGCATTGACGAGCGCGACCTCCTCGCCCGCGAGAATCTCGGGAACGGTCTCGGTAAACTGATTCCAGCGGGACTTACTACTCGAAAGCATGGTGCCAACAAGTACCGCATAGCCGAGCTTGAGGTCCTCGGGGGCCGCCTCGCGAACAAGGTCGAGGTCACACACGACCAAGCCCGGCTCGGGACAGAACGCGATAGCGGGAAGCGCATGCGCGGACGAGGCGACAAGCGGCTTCATGGTCGTCGCAACCGTGAGCATGGCGTCGAACGTCGTCGGCAGCAAGGCGCACTCGGTGCGACCGCACCACTGATTGGCACACCAACAAACGACCGAGCAGGTCGCCGTGTCACCGACAGCGACAACGAGATCGTCGCAGGTAATGCCGTTAGCCGACAGGGCGCCAAAGACGGTATCGGCATCGGCCAGCGTAGCACCGGCAGGAGAAACCTCGAGGACGAGCAGCGACACGGCAAAACCGGCGTCGACCAGCGCATGCTCGACGACCTCGCCAAAACGCTCGGATGTAGCGTCGTTCCAAACCACCATCGCGCGCTTAGGCTTGCCCACAGCCGAGGCAAACATGCGCGACAGCTCCTCGAACGCGCCCAATCCAACGCGGACATCGACACTGCGGTTTTGGAAATTGATAAGTTGACGGCGAATCATAGCAGTCCACGCTCCAAAAGCATCTCGGCACAAAGGTAGGAAACGTCCTCGAAGGACTTGTTGCGAATATCAAGGGTAATATCGGCGGCCTGGCGATACAGCGGACGGCGATGCTCAAACAGGCGCGCAGCGTGCTCGGGCGAGCGGAAATCGGGCCGGGTATCGGAGCGGCGAATCTGGCGCAACGAGTCCTCAAAGTCGCCTTCGAGGTACACGCATATACCCATCTCATGCATCAGCTCAATGTTCACCGGCGTCTCGACGATGCCACCCCCGCACGACACCAGCAGGCTGCGCTCGCTTTGAAGCGAACGGAGTGCCGAGGTCTCAAGCTCGCGAAAACGATCCTCGCCCTCGGTCTCAAATATCTCGGTCACCGACTTGCCACATCGACGCACAACCAAACGATCGGTATCGATAAAACGCCGCTTGAACATAGTGCCGACGTTGCGCGCGAGCGTCGATTTGCCCGCGCCCAAAAAGCCGATAAAGAAGATATGGTCGCAGCCGTGTTTGATGTGCTGAGACATGGCGAAACCTATTCCTCGCAGGGAAGGTCGCGCAGGGCCCGGCGCTCAAAGATACGGAAGATCTGCGTGTACCACAGGTCCTGGGTTGCCTGCGGCTTGACCAGAATAGTGTCAACGCCGGCAAAGTTACCGCTCCACACGTCCGTGTACAGCTGATCGCCGATCAGCACCGCCTCGTCTGCCGTGGCGCCAAGGCGCTTAAGACCCGCCTTCAAGGCAAACGGGGCGGGCTTCATGGCGTGGCTGATGGCCTCGAGTCCCAGCTCGCGTGCAGAGCTCATGACCTGATCGCGATGCCAGTTGTTGGACACCATGCACAGCTTAAAGCCTTTGGCGCGGGCGGTATCGAGCCAAGCGGAAACCGCGGCGGGAACCTGCTCGGTGTCGCGCGGAACCAGAGTGTTATCGCGATCGAGCAGAATGGCGCGTTTGCCGTCGGCCCACAGGGTATCAAGGTCGATGCGATCGACCGAGGCAACGTATCGTTTGGGGCTAAAAATCCTCATGCTAATTCCAAGACAGTTGATGCTCTTCGTAGGTTTGCGAGAAGTACTCCTCGTCCTGCGTAATGTAGAAATACAGGTCATCGGAGTCGGTTGGCTCAAGCGTGGCCTTGAGTGCCTCGAGCGACGGAGAGCAGATGGGCGTGGGTGGCAGGCCCTCGTGCTTATAGGTGTTATACGGGCTATCGCTCTGCAGGTCGTCGGCGGTAACCTCGCCACCGGTGACATACATCATGGTCGCATCGCTGTTGAGATAGCGCAGACCGTCGAGCTTGCCGGCAAGGCGGTTGTAGAAGACCGAGGCCACGTGTGCACGTTGATCGGCGTTGAGGCCCTCGCGCTCAACGATAGAGGCCAAGTTGACGATGTCGTAGTCGGACATCTCCACACCGTAGCGCTCCTTGATCTTGGCTTCGCAGCTCGCAAAGTCAAGCGACTTGTACTCGGTCTTAAACTGATCGAGCATGGCGCGAATCACGTCATCGGCCGTCGGCGAATCACCCAACGAATAGGTCTTGGGGAACAAGAAACCCTCGAGCGAGTCGTTGGCGGCGCCCTTAAGGAAGCTATAGTCGTCCACGTAGTTGGAGGCCTTGGCCTGGTTGAGGAAGTCTTCCTTAGAGATGCTGTCGTAGGCCTGGGCCACGCGATCGGCGACTTGATCGACTGTCAGACCCTCAGGGATAGTCAGCGCATTGGAGCCCGCGTTGGGGCCTTCCATGAGCTGCTGAACAACCTTGGTCGCATCCATGAGTGTGGTGAACGAGTAGGTGCCAGGCTTAAGCGACATATCGGCGTTAAGCTTTTTCACCGCCGCGTAGTAATCCTTGGGATTTTCGACGATATGGTTCTCGGAGAGAATCGAGGCGATCGTATCGCCCGAAGCACCGTCGGGAATGGTCACCGTAACTTGCTGGCCAGCAGCGACTTTCGCATCCTCACCGGCAAAGAAGCCCTTAACGGAAGGTACGACAAAGAAAGCGATAGTAGCAAGCGCGATTACGGCCACCACAACGCCGATGATCATAGGAACCGGAGAACTCTTCTTTTGAGCACCGCGACGAGCATGCGTGTTGTAGCTCGAGCGAGTCGCCGGAGCAACGCCATGCGACCCGCGAGCGTGATGCGAATGCGATTGGGGGGCCTGCGTTCGCTGGGTAGGTGCCTGTTGCTTAAAGCGAGCACCGCCTGCAGGCTGAGCCGAACGAGCAGTGGGCTGCTGAGCCGCGTGAGAAGCCGGATACTGAACCGAACGAGCAGAAGGCTGCTGACCCGTCCGTTGAACAGGTTGGGCCGAACGAGAGGAGGACTGCACCGGGCGCGCGGCAGACTGAGCTGCGCGCTGGGTCGGCTGTGCCGGACGCTGGCCAGGCTGGGCAGGGCGCGACGCCGACTGACGTGTACAATTCGGCTGGCGCGGATCGGAAGCGCTAGGCATGCGAAACCTCCTCGTTTTTACGATCAAGCCACGTCTGCAAAAACAGGCTGGCGGCAATCATGTCAATCTTGCCCCTCATCTGCTTTTCGTTGAGGCCCTGCTCGCGCAGGATACGCTTTGCCTCTTGCGAGGACAGGCGCTCGTCCTCAAACTCCAACGGAAGATCGAGCTCGTCGGCAATCTTTTGCGCAACAGCGGCAACGCGCTCGGCCTGGGGACCGGGCTCACCGGCCATGGTCAGGGGACGCCCACTTACCAGGATATCGGGCTCATAGTCCTCAACCAGGTAGCGGAACGTCTTGGCCATACCGGTGACCTCTGCAGCCGGGAGCACCTTGACAGGCATCGCCATCTTGCCATCACGGCTCGAGACGGCGATGCCGATCCTGGTCTCCCCTATGTCCAGCGCAAGCGCGACCACAGCGACTACCTAGATTCTTAGGCGCCGAGCGCGGTCTTAGCGGCCGCGAGGGCATCGGCGATGCCGGCGGCGTTCTTGCCACCGGCCTGGGCCATGTTGGGACGGCCGCCACCGCGACCGTCGACCAGGCCCGCGATCTGCTTGATCACGTTACCGGCGTGGAAACCGGCCTTGACGGCGTCATCGGAGCCGGCGGCGAGCAGGGCCGGGGTGCCCTTCTCGGTCACGCTGGCGACGACGCAGGCGACAGGACCGGCGACCTTCTGGTGCACGGTATCCCAGACGTTGCGCAGGTCGGCAGCCTCAAGGCCCTGGAGCTCAGCGACGACGAGCTTGTAGCCGTCGAGCTCGACGGCGCCCTCGATGGCGCTGGAGATAGCGTCGGAGGAGCCACCGGTCAGCGCCTTCTTGAGCTTGTTGGAAGTCTCGCGCAGCTCGGCCTGCAGGTTCTCCACGCGGGCGGGAACCTCATCCACGCGGCACTTGAGCGCAGCAGCGGCGGCGTCGACGAGCGCCAGACGGTCGGCCATGTAGTCGAGAGCACCCTTAGATGTCACGGCCTCAATACGGCGGACGTTGGAGCCCGTAGAGGACTCGGAAATGATCTTGAACAGGCCGATCTCGGCGGTGTTGGCGGCATGGGTGCCACCGCAGAGCTCACGGGAGAACGGCTGGTCCTCGGCGCCCACGGAGACAACGCGGACGACGTCGCCATACTTCTCGCCAAACAGGGCGACAGCACCGGCGGCCTTGGCCTCGTCGATGCCCATGACGCGGGTCACGACCGGCTTGGAGGCGAAGATCTGCTGGTTGACCAGGTCCTCGACAGCCTTGAGCTGCTCGGAGGACAGGGCCTCGAAGTGCGTGAAGTCAAAGCGCAGGTGCTCGGGCGTCACCAGCGAGCCAGCCTGGGAGACATGCTCGCCCAGGACCTGCTTAAGCGCAGCGTCGAGCAGGTGGGTGGCGGTGTGGTTGCGGCGCAGGAAACCACGGCGCTCGGCGTCGAGCGCGGCGGTCACGGTAGTACCGACGGTCAGCGTACCCTCGGTGACGTGGGCGACGTGAGCATACAGGCCGTTGTGGTTCTTGGTATCGGAAACGGTCAGCGCAACGCCCTCGGCGGAAAGCTCGCCGGCGTCACCCTGCTGGCCGCCCATCTCGGCGTAGAACGGGGTGCAGTCGAGAACAACCTCGACATCCTCGCCCGCAGCGGCGGACTCGACGGACTCACCGTTGCGAACGATAGCGACAACTTTGGCATCCTCGATCACATCGTTGTCATAGCCGTCGAACTCGGTCGCAGCGACCTTGTCCGAAAGCTCGACCCACACGTCGTTGAAGCTGCCCCAGGCGTCGCCCTTGGCATTGGCGCGAGCGCGGGCCTTCTGGTCCTCCATGCAGGCGGTAAAGCCGTCCATGTCGACGTCGTGGCCAGCGACGCCGGCAATCTCGACGGTCAGGTCAATGGGGAAACCAAAGGTGTCATGCAGCTTAAAGGCGACGTCGCCCGGAAGGACAGCACCCTCGGCAAGCGCGGCCAGAGCCTCATCCAGGTAGAAGCGGCCGTTGTCGAGCGTCGTGGAGAAACGCTCCTCCTCGGAGGCGACGATGCCCTTAACGAGCGCGACGTTCTTGAGCAACTCGGGATAGGCCTCGCCCATCTGAGCGTTGACCTCGTCGATGAACTTGGTCAGGAAGGCGCCCTCGATGCCCAGCAGACGACCGTGGAACACGGCACGGCGGAGCAGGCGGCGAAGGACGTACTCGCGACCCTCGTTACCGGGCAGGATGCCGTCAGAGATCATAAAGTCGACGGCACGGGAGTGGTCGGCGATGATGCGCAGGGAGCGGCTGGCGCCGGAGTAATCGTCGGCGTCATAGGTCTTGCCGCTGATCTTCTCACCGAGCTTGATGAGGTGCTGCATCAGATCGCCGTCGTAGTTAGCGGTCTTGTGCTGCATGATAGCGGCCATGCGCTCCAGACCCATACCCGTATCGAGGTTGCGGTGCGGCAGCTCCGGCATGGAGCCGTCCTCCTGGCGGTCGTACTGGGTAAACACGAGGTTCCAGAACTCAAGGAAGCGATCGCAGTCGCAGCCAGGCTTGCAGTCGGGGCTGCCGCAACCGACCTCCTCGCCCATGTCAAAGTAGATCTCAGAGCACGGACCGCAGGGACCGGTGGGGCCAGCGGCCCAGAAGTTGTCGTCCTCGCCCAAGCGGGAGATGTGATCCTCGGCAACGCCCAGGGAGCGCCATACGTCATGGGTCTCGTCGTCCTCGGTAAAGACGGTGAAGTACAGGCGATCGAGCGGCAGCTTGAACTCCTTGGTGATGAGCTCAAAGGCCCAAGCGCAGGCCTGCTGCTTGGAGACGCCGCCAAAGGAGAAGTCGCCGAGCATCTCAAAGAAGGACAGGTGACGGCCGTCCTCGCCGATGCAATCGATGTCGTTGGTGCGGACGCACTTCTGGCAGGAGATCGCGCCGATCTCCTTCATGGTCTTCTTGCCCTGGTAGTACTCCTTAAACTGATTCATGCCGGCGTTGGCAAGCAACAGCGAAGGATCGTCGGGGACGAGGGACGAAGAAGGATAGAGCTTAAGACCGCGCTCCTCAAAGAAGTTGAGGAACTTAGAGCGAATCTCGGCCGTAGTCATTGACGGGTAGTCAGCACTCATAGAGGGAATCTCCTCGGTTTCACATCGAAACAGTTCAAACGTAAAGATATTACCATCCCACCGCGCCTGTGCAAAAAAGAGGGCCGCCAAACAGCGACCCTCCAGCGAAAGTGCACGTTATTTAGTACTGTGCGATCCTTTGAAAAAGGACTGCTGTAGAATTACATATAAGAGTCACCCGGAAGGAGCGATCGATGAAAAGCAAACGATTTTTCCTCAATGCACTTCTGTTAGCGGCACTTTTAACGCTATTGGCTTTCTCCTGCTGGTACGCAAACCAACCAGCATTTGGCTACGTGTTGTATGCAGTAATGTCCGGCGATAAGGCTTATTACACTTTACGCGCAATTGACATTCTCTTTTTCTATGTTGCCGGTCCCTTATCAATCGCTTTGCTCGCGTTTCTTGTCATTTACAACTTCAAGAAACGTTAATGGGGCCTATTTAGAATCCGAATCGTCCATGGACCCGTCGATGCCGGTTTTGGTATCGTCATCAGAGTTGGAATCGTCATCCTTGGCGAAGGGATTCTTGAAGAAACCCGTGGCATCGGGCTGAAGACCCGAGAGCTTGATCCAGGGATTATCGAGCTCGGGCTTGGGCATAGCCTTGGCCTCGGGCGCGGTCTCGTTGCCGATGAGCTCGGACTCGTAGATGAAGGTGTCGTCGCCGAGCGCGTCGTAGGCGGCGACCGGGTTGCCATCGGCATCGCGGTACGGCGTGCCCTTAAACACGGCGCCGTCATAGGCCACAAGCTGGCGGCCGGTCTCGTTCTCAAAGTAGTAGACGAAAATGCCCTTGAGGGCCGCGCACAGCGGAATGGCGATAACCATGCCGATGGGACCCATGAGTGCCGAACCGATAACGAGAGCCGTCAGGCTCATAACGGGATGCACCTGCACCGAGCTCTGCATGACCTTAGGCGAAATGACATTATCGGTGACGTTTTGAGCCACCATGGTCACGACAAGCGTCCACAACGCCAGCATGGGGCTGAACATAAAGCCGAGCACCGTGGCGATCGCCGCACTCACCCAGGGACCGACAACCGGAACCAGGTGCATAATGCCGGTAAAGATAGCCATGAGTGCTGCATACGGATGGCCGATGATCGTAAAACCAATAAAGGCAAGAAAACCGCCACAGATCGATGTGATGACCATGCCACGCATGTAGCCGCCGACCGAACGCGAAAGGATGGCCACCATAAAGCGGTACGAGGTCTCCTTTTCCTGCCCGATGATGGTGCAGACCTCGTGGTGCATGCGAGGATAATCGCAGGCAAGCCAGTAGGCAAGCACCAGACCCAGGAAGATGACGAACAGCTGCGAGGCCGTGTTGGTAATGAGCGGAAACACACCGCGGCCGAGCTCAGCAGCGATTTGCGAGACGTACTTGGACGCTACGGTAACCAACGAAGAAAGATTGTCGTCCAGATACTCCTTGAGCGGCGTGTTGTTGAGCGTCTTAGCGTGCGAGAGCATCTCGTTGAGATCGCCACCCGCAACACGAAGCTGCTCGGGCAGGCGGCTCAGGACTTCCATGATTTGACCGAGCAAAATAGGCGATAGGATGCAGACGACGCCGACGAGCACGGCAACAACCACAATGAGTGCGATGAGCGAACCGAGGCCACGTCCGACGCCGTGATGCTCGAGCCAGTTGGTGATCGGAGACATCACAAAAGCGATGATGGAACCGACAGCGAGAAACTCGATGACCGGTGCCAGGATGCCCATAAGGTTAAAGATGACGGCAGCGATGACAATGCAGCCGACGACGCCCCAAATGCGCAGCGTCAGAATGCGGGTATCGCGAAGCGTGCGGTCGATTTGTTGGGGGTGCTCACTCATGAACGAATCATCACTCCGTCGGGGTCAATCTTATCTTGAATCTTCTTAAGGGTACGGCGCAGCAGGCGCGAGACCTGCACCTGCGAGATGCCAAGCTTCTTGGCAATCTCGATCTGGGTCATGCCCTTCACAAAACGCAGCTCGATAACCTCGCGCTCGCGCGGCGAGAAATCGCGGATGGCTTCCTCGATTACCAGGCGGTCATCGGTAAAGTCGAGCTCGTTGTCGTCGTCGGCGTAGCGGTCGAGAATCGAGGGCGCATCGTCGGAATCGGACGCACCAGGAGCCTCAATGGGCACCGAGGTATAGGCCGAAGACGATTCCATAGCCTCCAGGACCTCGTCGACGGTCACGTCCAGGTACTCAGCGATTTCTTCGACCTTGGGCGAGCGCTGCAACTCGTTGGTAAGCTTGTCGGTAGCCTGGTTAACCTTGGCAGAAAGCTCCTGCAGGCGACGAGGCACGCGCACGCTCCAGCCCTTGTCACGGAAGTGACGCTTGATCTCGCCCAAGATGGTGGGCGTGGCAAACGTGGTGAACTCGAGTCCGCGCTCAGGGTCAAAGCGGTCGATTGCCTTGAGCAGGCCCAAATAGCCAACCTGCATCAGGTCGTCGAGCGGCTCGCCGCGATTCTTAAATTTGTTGGCAAGAAACCTTACCAGGTTCATATGGGACATGACGAGCTGCTCGCGGGCATCCGGATCACCGGTCTCCTTATAACGACGAAACAGCTCGCGGGTTTTCTCCTTGTCCCAAGCGGTCTTGCCGCTCCGGGAACGTTCGGTCATATTAGATATCCGCCTTGAGGTCGAGGGAAAGCGTTAGGGGCGCCGCAGTCTTTTCGTAGGAATCGCACACGCTTGCAAGAATGAGCTCGGCATACACAGTAGCCTGGTCATCCTCGTCGACGGTGGCCTGTTCCCCAAAGGTAAAGGTCATGCCGACGTGAGATTCGTCCACATCGAAATTGATCGTGATGTCGTCGCAGTCGACCGCGGTGCACCCAAAGATGAAGGCTTCCTCGGCAGCCATGCGGATATCCTCGATGCGATCGACGGACATAGAGCACAGGGCGCCGACGTTGGCGGCCGTCATGCGCACCAAGCGCGCGAGACGAGGATCACCGGCAACGCTCAGCGTGATGGGGCAGGTTGCTTCACTACTCATCGCAGGACTCCTCGGAAGTCTTGGCAGGCGTATAGGTGTAATACTGAGCAGGCTTGGCTGCGGGCTTCTGAACATCTTCGTCGTCAGCAGCGGCATCGTCATCGCCAATCAGAACGCGCTCAGTAGGCTGCTCGGCCTCGGCGGCGGCAGCGGCGAGCTTGCGATCGGCGTCGGCTGCAGGAGCCTTCACCTTATTGAAGAGCTTCTGCACGGCGCCGGCCGCAGAATCAGTCACGCTCGACACGGCATTACTGGCCTCGGCCATGCTGCCCGTAACCTCGGAAATGTCGCGAACGACCGCCTCAACCTCAACGAGGTTAGACGTCAGGGCGTCAACGGCAGTCTTGCTCGACTTGAGGAGCGGCTCCATCTGGGCAAGTGCCGGCGTAAGCTCGTCAACGGCGCCATCGAGCTTTGCCACCACGGGCTGTGCCTCGGCGAGCGTATTATTGAGGTCGCTCACCGTCTTGTCGAGCGAGTCGACGACGGTGCGGGTCTTGCGCAGCGTGAGCGCGAGCTCGACAACAGCCCACACGCCGGCAACGGCGAGCACCAGCAGGGCAATTTGAATGGGACTCATACAAGCCTCCCGAAGGAATCGAAATACAGACGTTTTTCATGGTACCCCAAAGAAGGGCAAAGATACCCAAAGGGAATGTGCGAGGCGCCAATGGCCTACTTGGGAGCGTTGCCGGTACGGTCGCGCTCGCTTTGCTCCACACGCCACTCTTCCCAACCGCGGCCGGCAGGCTGCCAGAACGCGCCGCGCTCCAACCCCTCGGGCAAATAGCGCTGATCGACCCAGCCTTCGGGATAATCGTGCGGGTACTTGTATACACCATACTCGTCGCTGCCGGGACGGTGACGATCGCGCAGGTAGCTGGGCACCTCGCGAAGACCACTGCTGTGGATATCGGCCAGCGCCGCATCGATCGAGGCCTCGCACGCGTTGGACTTAGGCGCCAGACACACATAGAGCGCAGCCTGAGCCAGGTTGATGCGACACTCGGGATAGCCAATGACCTCGGCAGATTTAAATGCGGCATGCGCCACCAAAAGCGCCTGCGGGTCGGCGTTGCCAACATCCTCGGAAGCCTGAATCATGATGCGGCGAGCGATAAACTTGGGATCCTCCCCTGCATCGATCATGCGCGCGAGCCAATAGATCGTGGCATCGGGGTCGCTGCCGCGCATAGATTTAATAAACGCACTGATAATGTCGTAGTGCATGTCACCGTTTTTGTCATACGAAAACCCACGACGTGGATTGGCGATCTTCACATCGTCAACAGTGATGGGATAGCGCTCCCCCGCCGCCGGCGCTGGCGTCCCCTCGGTATCGGGACGCGTAACGGCAATCTCGCTCGCAAGCTCGAGCGTCGTGAGCGCTGAGCGAGCATCGCCCGCGGCCAGCGTGCAGATGGTCTTAACCGTATCCTCATCGGCCGAGAACTTACCGTTTAAACCCTGCGGCGCCTCGAGCGCACGCTCAATGAGCGTGGCGATATCCTCGTCCTTCAGGTGCTCAAGCTCTACCACACGCCCACGCGAGAGCAATGCCGAGTTGACCTCAAAGTACGGGTTTTCCGTCGTAGCGCCAATCATAATGACGGTGCGGTTCTCGACCGCATGCAGCAGGGCATCTTGCTGCGACTTCGAAAAGCGATGGATCTCATCGATAAACAGAATGGTGCGGCGGTCGTAGGTGTTCAGACGGGTCTTAGCCTCATCGATTACGCGGCGCAGGTCCTTCACAGTGCCCGTCACGGCGCTGACCTCGACAAACTCGCTCTTGGTATGGTTGGCGATAATGTGGGCCAGCGTCGTCTTGCCCGTGCCAGCCGGGCCGTACAGAATCACGCTCGACAGCACGTCATGCTCAATCGCGGCGCGCAGCCACGAGCCCTTACCGACGGCCTTTTGCTGGCCCACATACTCGTCGAGCGAATTGGGGCGCATACGCACCGCAAGCGGCGCATTTTTAAAGGAGCGCTCGCGCGTCGAAGCAGAAAAAAGGTCGTCCATAGCCATCCCGTGCATTAATCAAAATCGTTGTTGACCAACAGTATACCGAAAGGATACGAACTACCGTTCGTTAATATAGGTGCGGTGCGGAAACTTTAGACCTGGGAACAATTTGCTCGTCAGCTCGCAGAAATAACCATCCGTCATGCTTGCGATGTAATCGACGACGGCCTGATCCTTGTCGTCCTGCCAGGCATAGGTGCGATCGTAGTAGGAAAGCTGCTGCTCAATGCGCGAAACGTGATGCTTAAAGATGTAAGAGGACTCGTCGCCTTTATTTAGATCCTGCAGGCAACGGTCGTAGAGCTTTTCGAAGGCCTCACGCAACTCTGCCTCAGAATCGCCTTCGATACCGCCCTTGCTATAGATCTTCTCGTAGTTCTCGCGCTTCGCCCGGCGGATCTCCTCAAACAGGTCCTCGCTCATCTCGATACGCGGTTTACCATAGCTATGCTCAACGATATCGATGGAAGCGTGCGTGAGAATCCAGCTGTTATAGGCGCCGCCCCGACCATCGTCAAAAGCGTCGGGCGACAGCAGGCCCGCCGCAATGGCGTCCTGACGATCACGACCGACGTAGGCGAGGATATCCGAGATACGCACCACACAGCCCTCGAGGGTCATGGGGCGCAGGTGCTCGATCGCGCCATAGCCCTTGGCAATGCAGTCCTCGACGGTACGGTCGAACTGGTCAAACGACGCCATGTCCGAGAGTTCAAAGACACGCTGCTCGTACTCGCCGTTATGGCACAGCACGCCGTCGAGCGTCTGGAGCGACACGTTGCGGCCGTACAACGCGTCGAGCACGCGGACGGACTGCACGTTATGGAAAAAATAACGACCCGTACGCTCGTGATAGATATCGTTGAGGAAACGCTCGCCGGCATGGCCAAAGGGCGTGTGGCCCAAATCGTGGCCCAGGCCAATCGCCTCGATCAAATCGCAGTTGAGGCCCAGGGCACGGCCGATATCGCGGGCAATGCGCGAGACGAGCTGCACATGAAGGCCGCGCCGCGACAGGTCGTCGTTGCTGCGAAAGCTAAAGACCTGCGTTTTGCCTGCATAACGCGTGTACGCAGGAAGATGAAGAATCTTTTCGGTATCGCGCATAAACGCCGGACGCATAAGCGTGCCTTTGTCGGCAGCGCGATCTATACGACGAATGACCTGGTCGTCGCAGCATCGATAAGGATTAACGACACCCGAGGCGCGGTCGGCGGCGATACGCTCGACCAGCTCGGGCGACAACGCCGCGGGAATGCGGTCCATGCGCGCCTTAATGACGGCCGTTTCTTGATTAGTTGCCATGGCATGCTCCTTAAAAAGGATGCGCAATCGGTTACAATGTGCAGCCCACGACCTCGATTATGGCAAATATCGGCACCAAAAACGGGAGCAATGGCAGGGAGCGCGATTTTGTGAAGAGGCAGGAGAGGGCCAGGACCAGGAGCGCGACGGCAAATGCCACGATGCCCCCCAGAGGGTCGAACGTGCAAAGCGCGAAGAGCGCCTTGGCATCCCCCATGCCGATGCCGGAGGCTTGGCGAGCACGACGCCAGAGCGACTCAGTGAGCACAAGGGAAAGGTACACGATAACGGCAGGACCGGCGTGGTCAAGCGCCGTGTTCAAGCCCCTGTCCAGCCAAACGCCTGCAAACGCCGCCACGGCGCATGCGGCGGCAAGCGCGTTGGGAAACCGCCGTTCACGGACATCAATCACCGCACCGGCAAAGGCGCAGATCCAAAAGGGAATATAGACCATTGAACACCTCCCGGGGCAGTCTCTCAAAAGCAAAAACCACCACAGAGGTGCCTGTCCCCTTCGTGGTGGTTTTGGTGGTGGTTATTTAGCGCCCTGCATGACCTCGTCGAGGGTAACGCTGACGGCATGCTGCGTCGGGACCCAGTCGACCTTCAGGAACAACGCAGCCACCGTGATGGGGATATAGCTGAACATAAAGATCGGGAAGGTAAACAGGTTGGTCACCAGGCGCCACTTTTGCGCACAATGAATGTGCTTGTACTCGAAGATGGTCGTAAGTAGCGCCAGGATAAAGAAGGTCTGATACATCATCGCGAAGGTCATAATGAGCGAGGCGGCACAAGCCTGCATCTCAACCTCGGTAGCCAAAAAGCCATGCGAAAGACCACCGACGATCAGGAACGTGGCGTTGGCGAGCATCGAAATCAGCGATAACAGCATACCAGGGGCAATCGTCATAAACATGTCGTAGGCGGCAAAACGATGATAGCGGAAGGTCGACTTGACCAGATGCTTACCGTAGGTAAAGAACACCTGGTAGAAGCCCTTGGTCCAGCGCATACGCTGCTTCCAGGACGCCTTAAACGTCACAGGCTGCTCGTCAAAGAACTCCGCCGGCGCATAGCCAATACGAATGCCGTGAATAGCGCAGAACGTGGTGAACTGAATATCCTCGGTCAGCGTATGGAACTGCCAGCCGTGCATGCCCTCAATAACGCTAGCCGAGATAAGGTAGCCCGAACCCGATACGGCGCAGGACGTCTTGCAGATGTTGCGCGCGTTGTTGAGAAAACGCGCCTCGCGCAGATACCAAGTGGCATTCGCTGCCGAGATCCACGAGCTGCCAAAGTTCTTGGAGTTGCGGTAGCTTGTGACCACATGGAAGCCCTGGTCAAAGGCGTCATTCATCTTGGAGACGTAATCGCGGGAGATAACGTTGTCGGCATCGAAGATAAAGTAGCCCTCAAAGGTATCGGGATACTCGTTAAGAATGCGGTCAAAACCAAAGTCCATGACCCAGCTCTTGCCTTTACGGGCCAGGTCGTTTCGCTCGTACACGACAGCGCCCGCCTCGCGCGCGAGCTGCGCGGTGTTATCGGTGCAGGCATCGGCGACGACAAAGACCTCGATGAGCTCGGACGGATAATCCTGGTCCTTGATGGAGCGAACGAGGTTGGCGATCACGGCCTCCTCGTTATGCGCCGCGATAAAGAAGGCATACCGGTGGAGTTTTTTGGCCTTGGGAGGCGCAACCTCGCCGCGGAGAGCACCGATGACAAAGAAGACCACCTGGTACAAGAAGCAGACCGTGAGCAGCGTGACGACAATCTGGTTGAAGATCACGATGGGTGTGTTGGTTTGTAAAAAGGCGAGCATGCAGGCTCCCAGGAACGTGTTACGTAAACAACCGTATATCTTACCGCAGGCTTACCGAGTTCAAGAAACCACCTAATACTGGCTAGGCTTCGAGCAGGCCGAGCTGCGGTACGATTTCGTCGCCGGCAGCAGTGCGGCCAAGCGAACGCGGGGCTAAGTCGTCGAGGACGGCGGCGAGATCCCACGGCAGCTCGTCGCGGCACTCAATGCGCTCTCCCGTCACGGGATGATCGAACGCCACGCGCCAGGAATGGAGGAATTGCCTGGTCAGACCCTGATCGGCACGCGCATCGCACTTACCGTAGAGCGGATCGCCCACGCAGGCGTGGTTGATATGGCGCATGTGCACGCGAATCTGATGCGTGCGACCGGTAAACAGGTGACACTCAACGAGTGTGTAGCCGTCATCAAAGCGCGTGGAATCAAAGCGCTCAAGGACCTTAAAGGTCGTGATGGCCTGGCGTGCAAAAGGATCATCGGAAACCGCCATCTTGACACGGTCACGTGTAGAACGGGCAATGCCGGTGTTAATGGTGCCCTCATCCATGGCGATATGACCGTGAACGAGCGTAATGTAGCGGCGGTCGAGCGTGCGCGTACGGATAAGATTTTGGAGCGCGCGCTGGGTATCGTCGTCCTTTGCCGCAAGCATAAGACCCGAGGTATCGCGATCCAAACGATGTACGATACCGGGGCGGTCCTCGCCCTGCACGGTGCCCAGATGGTCGATACCGCAGTGATAGACCAGCGCATTCGCGAGCGTACCGCTCTCATGACCATGCGCAGGATGGCACACCAGGCCGCGCTGCTTGGAGAGCACGATGAGGTAGTCGTCCTCATAGCGAATGTCGAGCGGGATGGCCTCGGGAATCACGTCGGTGGGATCGTGCGGTTCGGGCAAATCAACCGAAATACGGTCACCGGCTCGCACGGCGTACTTTTTGGACAGGCAGGTCTCGCCATTGACCACTACGACCCCACCCTCAATCAGATGTGCGCAGGCAGAGCGCGTAGGGCAGCCGTCATTGGCGCCCAGATAGGCGTCAAGACGCTGACCAGCGGCATCGTCGGCAACAAGGATATGGATGTCGGCCATTAGCGCTCAGTCCTTTCGCGAATCTTGCGGGCACGCTCCCCACGTTGTTTAGCCTTGCGCTTGGCACGGGCCTCGTCACGGGCGTTAAGCTCGGCGGTCGCATCGACCTCACGAGCCGCGGGGCTCAAGAACATGTAACCGAAGAGCGCCAGCACCACACCGACCGTAATGCCGATATCGGCCACATTAAAGACGGGAAAGTCGATGAAGGTGGTGGCGAAAAAATCGGTCACGAAGCCAAAGACAAGGCGATCGATCGCGTTACCGATGGCGCCGCCCGCAACCATAGCCATGCCCACGACCTCCAGCTGAGCGAGCTGAGGCGCACGAACCAGGTACACGGCAATGGCGACAATGACCGCTAGCGCCAGCACGGCAAAAGCCATACCATGGCCCTCACCCATGCTAAAGGCGGCTCCGATATTGCGAACAAACACGAAATCGATCACACCGGGGATAACAGTCACATGCAGAGCATCGCCAACGGCACGAACCGCAAGCTTGGTCAGCTGGTCAACAAGCAGCACAACGAGCGCCACCCCACCAGCAACGCCCAGGCGCCAACGCAAAGGCGGCGTCATATCCGCACCACGACCCAAAGAAATCCCCTACCCTCAAAGCTCAAATAACGTTAAGTGCAAGTAACCATCTTATATTGCCACACGCAGAGCGCACGACATATCCACCAACACAAGCGAAATAACCAGCTAAAAACGAAAGCGGCATTCTGAAAACAGAATGCCGCTTTTATTCAACAGAGCAAATGGGCCGAAGGCGCCCAGATTCTCCCTATAACTAAAATGCCGAGTTACCGTGCCTTAAAGGGCGTTCGCACACCTCTCGCAGATGTGAGCGTGGCCGTTGTACTCGCCGACGGTGGTGCGGTAGTTCCAGCAACGGTCGCAGCACTCGCCCTCGGCAGCGTCGATGGCAACGGAGAGCTCCTCGCCCTGGGTGAGCTCAACAGCGGAGACGATGTAGAACTCGGCGAGGTCGACGGCCTTGTCGCCGGTCAGCAGCGCATACATCTCGGCGGGAACGACCGCCTTGACACGGACCTGCTGGCTCTTGGTGAAGGTGCCGACGGAGCGGGCATCCTCAAGGGCCTTGGTCACGGCGCCACGGAGCTCGAGCGAAGCCTCGAGCACGCCCTCAAACTCATTGGCCTCGTCGATCGTGATGGGCGACTTGTACCAATCGAGCAGCGCGGCGTACTTCTGATGATCGACGCAGCCGGCGGGCGCATAGGCCATGGCCTCATCGACGGTGTAGGACAGAATCGGCTGCAGATCGCGCATGAGCATCGAGAAGAGCTCGGCGAGCACGGTCTGGGCGCTGCGGCGCTCGAGCGAGCCGGGCTTTTCGCAGTACAGACGGTCCTTCAGGGCGTCGAGGTACACGTTGGAAAGCTCGGTAACCACGAAGTCGTAGAGCGCACGGTAGGCGCGCGGGAACTCGTAGCAAGAGTAAGCGTCGTCGACCTCGGCCTGGACCTGGGTCAGACGAGCAACCATGAGCTTGTCGAGCGGCAGCAGATCGGCAAAGGCGACGCCGTCGGTCTCGGGCTCAAACTGACCCTCGAGCTCGGAGAGCAGGAAGCGCAGCGTGTTGCGGAAACGACGGTAGGCATCGGACGTACGGGCGAGAATCTCGTGGTCGATGGAAACGTCGGAGCTGGTGTCGACGGAGGCAACCCACAGGCGGATGATGTCGGCGCCCATCTCGTCACAGACCTTATTGGGGTCGATGACGTTGCCGAGTGACTTGGACATCTTGCGGCCCTGACCGTCGAGGGTGAAGCCCTGCGAGACGACCGCCTTGTACGGAGCGTGGCCGTTGGCGCCCACCGAGGTAAGCAGCGAGCTCTGGAACCAACCACGGTGCTGGTCTGAGCCCTCGAGGTAGACGTCCGCCGGGTACTCCAGCTCGGGACGGTACTCACAGACGGCCTTCCAGGACACGCCAGAGTCCCACCACACGTCGAGGATGTCCTTATCGGCCTTAAGGTGATGACCGCCGCACTTGGGGCAGACGCAGGCCTCGCCCAGGTAGCTCTCGGGAGCGTCGGTGAACCAGGCGTCGGAGCCCTTCTCGTGGAAGAGCTTGATGACGGCATCGAGCGTGTCGTCGTTCATGACCTTCTCGCCGCAGTCGGCGCAGGTGTAGCTGGGAATAGGCACGCCCCAGTTGCGCTGACGGCTGATGCACCAGTCGGGACGCTGCTCGACCATGGCGCCAATGCGGTTGGCGGCGTGAGCCGGATACCACTTGACGTTCTCGCGAACCTCTTTGCCAGCCTGCTCACGCAGACCCGTCTTGTCCATCGAGACGAACCACTGGTCGGTGGCACGGAAGAGCACCGGATGCTTGCAGCGCCAGCAGTGCGGATAGCTGTGCGTGATCTTCTTCTCGAGGACCAGGGTACCGCGCTCGCGCAGGAACTCGATGATGTGCGGGTTGGCCTCGTCGGTATCCATGCCGCTGAAGGGGCCGCCGGTGCCAAACTCCTCACCGGTGTAGAATTTGCCGTCGTCATCGACCGGCATGCAGATGTCGGTGATGCCCTCCTTGAGGCAGGCGAAGTAGTCGTCGACGCCGTGGCCGGGCGAGTTGTGGACGATACCGGTACCGTCATCGACACCGACGTAATCGGCCAGCAGGGCCACGCCCTCGACACCGTCAAAGATCGGCTGCTTATAGTGGATGTGGTGGAAGGTCTCGGCGGGAACCACATAGGGCTTGCCGTCGACCATGACCGGGGTGTACTCCCAGCCAAACTCCTCGCAGCACTTGGGGGCCAGGTCCTCGAGCATGACCTCGGCGCGGCCATCATGCTCAACGGCGACGTAGGCGGCGCCGGGCTTGAGAGAAACTGCCTGGTCGGAGGGGATGGTCCACGGCGTGGTCGTCCAGATGATAAAGTCGACCGGGCCGTCGAAGCTCTCGAGGCCAGCGGGCTTGGAAGTCATCTCAAAGCGGACGAAGACGGACGGGCTCGTCTCGTCGGAGTACTCGATCTCAGCCTCGGCCAGAGCGGTGTGGCAGTGCTTGCACCAGTGAACCGGCTTGTGGCCGCGATAGATCATGCCCTTATCGAACATGGCCTTAAAGACCTCGATGTCGGCAGCATCATGCTGGTGGTAGAGCGTCAGGTAGGGGTTGTCCCAGTCGCCGAGCACGCCCAGACGACGGAAGCCAGCCTTCTGCAGCTCGATGTTCTCGACAGCAAACTCGTTGCAGAGCTCGCGGATCTTAGCCGTGGAGGTCTGGTTGAACTTCTCGGTGCCGAGCTTCTCCTCGACCTTGTGCTCGATCGGCTGGCCATGGCAGTCCCAACCGGGGACGTAGGGAACCTCATAGCCCTGCATCATCCAGTAGCGGTTGATCATGTCCTTGGAGATCTTGTTCATGGCGTGGCCGATGTGGATCGGGCCGTTGGCGTACGGAGGGCCGTCGTGCAGCACGAACTTCTTGTGACCCTCGTTCTTCTTCAAAACCTGCTCGTAGACCTTGTTGTCCTGCCAGTCCTTGAGTCGCTTGGGCTCGGACTTGGAAAGACCGGCACGCATGGGAAAACCGGTTTTGGGCAGATTCATCGTCTGCTTGTACTCGTTTGCCACGGTACCCCTTTCATGTCGTGGGCGCGCACGCCCGTTGGGCACCAAAAAAGCGCCCGTCCCTTACAAGCTGGGACGAAGCGCCACAAAACGGGCAGCGTGCCCGCAAAAGCTCTTCGCTTAACCACCCAGCTTAGATGCCCTCGCTCGCGTTATCGCGCGCTCGCATCCGTTACTCGGCTGGCCTGTATCGACGACCATCTCGGCGATGTCTACTAAGACGTGCCTGCACGGCGCGTCCGTTGGGATCGCAGCTCCGGGGTGATTTTCATCGGTCGCATGCACGGGCTCTCAGCGCTCCCCGCTCTCTGTAGCATGCGGACGGCCGACTACTCGTCCCCATCAACGCTTCTGCGCTGTATGGTAGCACGGTCAACGCTGGCGAAAAACCCTCAACATCGGTTTCATACTTTAGAAATTTCTCACGGTCACTAGCCTTCTCTTGGAGCAAAATACCTGAAAGCACTTTATCTAACGAAAGAAGGCTGCTATGCGCACGATTGGAATGAGCGACTATACCGTCGGCGAGGATTGCTTTGACGAGCTGCCCGGCGCGCTGGCCGAGTACGGAGCGACCAAGGTCGCAATCATCGGTGGCAAACGAGCGCTGGCCGCGGCGCTTCCCGGAATCGAAACCGCGCTGGCGGGAACCGACGTCGAGATTCTGGAGACGCGTGTCTACGGCACCAACAGCACGCGCGCCAATATCGCCAAGGTTGTGAACTCCCCCGCCTGCCAAGAGGCCGACGTACTTATCGCGTGCGGCGGCGGCAAGGCGCTCGATACCGTCAAGACGGCGGCCATCGAACTCAAGAAGATCGTCTTTACGGTGCCGACGATCTGTTCCAACTGCTCGGCCGCGACCGCCATTGCCGTTGTCTACAACGACGACGGCTCGCTCGAGGGCTATTCGTACCCCAACCGCCCCGCACACATCTTCATCAACCCCAAGATCATTGCCGAGGCTCCGGCGGAGTACTTCTGGGCCGGCGTAGGCGACGCCCTGTCCAAGCAGCCCGAGGTCGAATACGCCACGAGCGCCGGCAACCTGGAGCACACCGCCGGTCTTGGCCTGGCGCTCGCGCACACCTGCTCCGAGCCGCTGTTTACCTATGGCGTGCAGGGTCTTGAGGACGTTCGCCAGAACCTGTCGACCGAGGCCGTCAAGCAGATCGCGCTCGATATCGTGGTCAACACGGGCTATGTCTCCAACCTGACCAACCAAAACGATTACTACTACAACTCGAGCGTGGCGCATGCGTTCTACAACGCCACCTGCAGCATTCCGCGCGAGGGCACCTACCTGCATGGCGAGGTCGTGAGCCTGGGCGTGCTGGTGCTGTTTGCCTACACGGGCGACACCGAGAACCTTGAGCGCTACGCAGCCTTTAACAAGGAGATGGGGCTGCCCGTAACGCTTGAGCAGGTCGGGCTTTCCGAGTCCGATATCCCCGCCCTGTGCGAGTATGCGCACGCCACCAACGAGTGGAAGCAGGGAAACCCCGAGCCCTTCACCGACGAAAAGTTCGCCGCCGCCATCAAGGCTGCCAACACCTACGGCCACACGCTCTAGGACTGGCCCAAAACCACCACAAAGGGGACAGGCACCTTTCTGGTGGTTTTTTATTGCTCCAGCATTCAGTTCGTACTCGAACCCGATTCTTTACGAGAAAGGGTTCGGGTACGTTTTTTGTTTATCGGAAATTCTGCGGAAGGACTACTCGGAACGGTAAACAGGAACGAACAGAGGCAGGGTATCATCGTGGTGATGGTATCCTGCCTTTTGTTTTGCGGGATCAAGGTCGCTTTATGCGAACTTGATCGCCACTTATATGGCGCATTGATGGCAATTGCTGCGTACGTGCATACCGGGAGCCCGTACACCTCTGGCAAGGCGTAACACACTAGACTTTGTTCCAAAGTCCGTGTGCTAAGGGGGCAGGCCCCTTAGAATTCCTGTGGAGTGTGTACGCACGTACGCAGGAAAACGGCAAAATTTCGCTATATCAGGGCGTTCTTTCATTGGAGAGTATGGTATACACGGCTTAGTTCAACAAATAAGAATTTATATATAGGAGAATATTGATGAAACTGTTTTTATGTTCTCACTTTTCAAGTGTAGGAAGTCTGGTAAAGGAAGAAATTGAAAATAAAAAAGTCGCATTTATTCCAACAGCTTCGCTGCGTGAAGGCTACACCGGTTATGTCGGCTCGGCTCGAAAATTATTCAAAAAGTTGGGAGCAATCGTAACTGAAATTGATATTTCAACGGAGGCTTATTCAACGATACAGTCTCTTTTTGAAGATTCAGATGTGATCTATTTTACCGGCAGAAATTCTTTTTTCCTTATAGACCAGCTCCGTAAAACGGGAACGGATGAGCTGTTGAAGAAAGAATTGGAAAAGGGAAAACTGATGATTGGTGAATCGGCAGGTGCGATTGTATGCGCTCCAAGCATCCAATATATCGAGCAAATGGATGAAAAGCCGGAGGACTACTCACAAGAAGATGATTCAGGGCTTAATTTGATTGATTTCTATGTTCTTCCGCATTTTCTTACAGCACCATTTAAGAAAGTTACCGAGAAAATAATGACTGAGTTTTCGGATTTGAATCTATGCCCAATTAACAACCGTCAGGGAATTGTAATTGATGGTGAAGGTTCAAAGGTAATTTGCAAAGACTAATTTGAAAATTCCAGTTTGCTGTACTCGTTCCTAGCAGGGTTAGGGGCAGGCACGCCCCAACAAGAAGCTGTCCCAAAGGGGCAAGAATGGGGACTGCGGACGATTTCTTGGACCGTTACGCGGCCCTTCCCAGCGCGGAGCGGAACTCGGCCGGCGTGCGGCCACCGAGCGCATCGCTGCGCCTCTCCGTATTGTATCGACCGATCCAGCCCCCGAGCTCCTCGATGAAGCGGGCGGGGGTCCAGTCCGACCAGTCCCTGCCGTGCCAGAACTCCTTCTTGAGCAGGCCGAAGAAGCCCTCCATCGCCGCGTTGTCCGGGCTTCAGCCCTTGGCGGACTGAATTGGCTACACTGATGTGGACAATTCCAGGAGGGGCGCAAGAGACGGGAGGGCCGTGTACGCGTTCCTGCGCGAGAGCCGCGGGGAGGGGCTGCCTGGGTACGTGCCTGTCAACTCGGTCTACGTCTTTGATGACCGGGTCGTACTCAATATAAACTTCACGGATGATGCCAAAACGGTCACCCGTGAGGAAGTGTTGGGTTCGAGTGCTATGGACAATGTTCCAGTATGCTGGGGTCGAACTCACTTGCGGGAATCACACGATACCCGTGGTGCAGCAGTAGGTCGACAAAAACACCGTTGCCCGCAGTGAGCGTACCGCTGAACGTTCCGTCGTAGATGCGACCCGCACCGCACGAGGGACTACGATCTTGAAGGATGCACGCAGCGATTTCGGACGGGCCGCCCGCCTGCTCGCACATATCGAGTGCGCGCTCTGCGCCCAGGCGAAACTCGCGATCGATCGAGACGCCCTCGCAGGTACGGACCTCGCCGTTCACAATCTCGGACGGCTTGCGCGGCGTGGGCAGGCCGCCAAAGACCTCAGGGCACACCAAGAGTACCTCGGTCCCCGTGCATTCGCACGCTTCGACCAGCTCGCGATGGTAGTTATCGAGCCCGTTATACTTGCAGCTCTCGCCCATCAAGCAGGCACTTACCACGATTTTCATATTCAACTCTCCCCACGCAAAACGCCCCATTTGAGATGGACACTCAAATGGGGCGATAGACACTGCGCAACCAGTATTACTGCTGCTTTGGCATCAGCGGATTCTCGCGCGTGAGGAGATTCATGAACTCCTCGCCCGTGATCGTCTCCTTCTTGTACAGATAACGAGCCAGCTCATGGAGCTTAAACTTGTTCTCCTTGAGGATCTGCAGAGCGCGGTCGTGCGCATCCTCGATCAGCTTGGCGACTATCGCGTCCACGCGTTCGGCCGTACCGGGGGCGCAGGTGAGCGACGTATCCTGGTTGAGGTACGCATTCTGAACGGTACCAAGCGCCATCATGCCAAACTCATCGGACATGCCAAAGCGCGTCACCATGTTGCGGGCGAGCTTGGTGGCCTGCTCGATATCGTTGGCGGCACCGGTCGTCATCTCGCCAAAGATAAGCTCCTCGGCTGCACGGCCACCGCAATAGACAGCGAGCTTGTCCAGGACTTCCTGGCGCGTGGTCAGGAAGCGCTCATCCTCCTCGACCTGCATGGTGTAGCCCAGAGCACCGCTCGTACGCGGCACGATGGTGATCTTGGTAACCGGCGCAGAACCCTTCTGGCGGGCGGCAACGATGGCATGGCCGATCTCGTGATAGGACACGACCTGTTTCTCGTGGTCGGACAGAACCGTGGACTTACGCTGCTGGCCGGCGATGACGACCTCCACCGACTCCTCAAAGTCATCCTGAGTCGCGCGCTTGCGACCCTCGCGGACGGCACGCAGCGCGCCCTCGTTGATGATGTTGGCCAGGTCGGCGCCCGAGGCACCGGGCGTGGCGCGGGCAATCGCGGTCAGGTCGATCGGCGGCTCCGTCTTCACGCTCTTTGCATGCAGCTCGAGGATGTTCTTACGTCCGGTCAGGTCGGGCAGCTCAACGGGGATGCGACGGTCAAAACGACCGGGGCGCAGCAGGGCCGGGTCAAGGCTGTCGGGACGGTTGGTAGCAGCAAGAACGACGATACCCTTGTGGTTATCGAAGCCGTCCATCTCGGTCAACAGCTGGTTGAGCGTCTGTTCGCGCTCGTCGTTGCCACTAAAGCCGCCGCCATCGCGCTTCTTACCGATGGTATCGATCTCGTCGATAAACACGATGCACGGGGCCTTTTCCTTGGCCTGCTTAAACAGATCGCGAACCTTAGCGGCGCCGCGGCCAACGAACATCTCAACAAACTCAGAACCAGAAATACTAAAGAACGGCACGCCCGCCTCGCCGGCCACAGCCTTGGCGAGCAGGGTTTTACCGGTACCCGGAGGGCCGACAAGGAGAGCACCGCGTGGCAGTTTGGCGCCGATCTCCTCGTAGCGCTGCGGCTTCTCCAGAAAGTCGACGACCTCCTTGAGGGACTCCTTGGCCTCTTCCTGGCCGGCGACATCCTTAAAGGTCACGCCCACGTCCTTGGAGGCGATCACGCGCGCGCCGGACTTGCCCAGTCCACCGCCGCCAAAACCACCGCCGCCAAAGTTCATCGACGGACCGTCATCACCCATGGCCTTCTTCATGCGGCGGTTGAGCCACCAGCCAATCAGGAAGAAAATCGCCATGGGAAGAATGAGGGTGAGCAGGTAGTAGGTCATCAAACCCGAGTTCTTGTCGGGAACGACCGATTCCAGGGACGCACCGGATTCAAGCACGCGATCGGTAAAACCCGCATCATTCGGCACACCGGTCGTCTTGTAGGCGATGTTCTCGTCCTCGCCCTTCTTGGTGTAATAAATCGTGTAATCGTCCGTGTTGTACTCGACCTTGTTGACGCTCTTCTTATCGAGCGCTTTGACAAACGTCGAGTAATCGGTCTTCGTAATCTGCTGCGTGTGACCGATGTTGGGGAACAGAACGGTCGAGAGCACGAGGTAGACGACGAAGGCGATGAGCACGTAGAGGATCATATTCCGTCTACGTTTGTTGTCATCCATCTCCATCTGCTTGAACTCCATCTACTGGGGTTGATAATGGTTTCTAGAATACCCAACCCGAGCGACGATAAACCGACGCCGGGCACGAAAGGACAGAGATGGCATCACTGGAAGTCGGCAAGGTTCAGATCTACACGGGCGACGGAAAGGGCAAAACCACGGCCGCCTTGGGGCTGGCTTTGCGTGCCACAGGTTATGGTCTCAACGTACTCATGCTGCAGTTTGCCAAGAAGCTGCACTGCGCCGAACACGATGCCGCGCCGCGCCTGGGACTGCGCATTGTGCAGGCCGATCGCGACACGCCCGAGGCTTGCGCCGCGCAGATCATGGAGCTCGCACGCGAGCAGATTAGCCAGGTAGACATGCTGATCTTGGATGAGCTGGGAGAAGCCATGCGCCGAGGCTTTGTGACGCGCGAAGATGTCGAAGCGTTGATCGCAATGAAACCGACCACCACAGAGCTCGTGCTCACCGGCCGCGGCTTGCTGCCCCTCGCCGACCTTGCCGACCTAGTAACCGAAATGCGTCCCATCAAACACTACTTCGACGAAGGCCTCCTAGCCCGCCAAGGCATCGAATACTAATCCGGCACTTGGGGACGTTTCTTTTTTGCCGGCAGTTGGGGACACTCCTGCGCCGTCACCTATCCAGTAACCTAAATCTTCTTCCAACCTGCCGTACCAGAAACAACAGACGTACGACCAATGCCAACGACCCTCACTATTTGATTAATCGTGAGACCCGCTCTTCTCAATTTGCAGAGAATGGGCTTCCGCTCAGATGGTTTCATGGAAGCAAGCTCGGGAAGTGATATAGGGGCGGCAACGCTTTTGGCGACCTCAAGAGCCTCATCATCCAGGATGCGTGGTCGAGGCTCAGCATCGTAGGGCGCTTGGTCAATTCGATCGGCAAGATAGTGACGATACTCAAGAGATCCACCCACGAGATCTAGAACAATCCCGGGGTCACAGAATCCAAATCCATCATAACCGTAAGCATACGCTCGGTAACTGGACCAACGATATGTATCAACGGCGGAAATGCCTGCCTTGACCGGATTCATATGAATATAGTCGGCAAGCGAAATTGCTTGTACATCATTCTCGACCGGAATATTAGTAAATCTATCTTGGAACAAGTGCCCAACTCGATCTGTTTTGCGATTGAAATACATCGCATACGAGGTAAGAACGCCGCTCATGCACGAAGATATCTTCTCATGATGATCGTCGACCATAAGATGGAAATGATTCGACATGAGACACCATGCTGTAACGCCAACGCCATTACCGACAAGTTTATCCTCGAACAGCGTAAGCATCCGATAGCGATCTTCATCGTCTTCGAAGATGCAGATGCCGCCATTACCGCGTGCGATTATGTGGTTATAGCCTGTTAACGAAACGACTCTACCCGTTCTTGGCATATCGCCCTCCCATCACAAACCCACCGGGCAACATCTGATAGGCGCGGACGATCTAATTTGCTAAGCCCGTTTTGACAGTTTACAGGGCACGACAAACAGAGTCTCCGAAAAAGGCGAAATTACTTCCCAAGGAGTGTCCCAAAGTGCCGGCAGAAAAGGAACGTCCCTATGTGCCGGCAGAAAAGGAACGTCCCTATGTGCCGGCAGAAAAGGAACGTCCCCAAGTGCCGGCTAGGCGGTGGCGCGGCCTAGCCAGTTCCCAAGTGCCGGCTAGGCAGTGGCGCGGCCTAGCCAGTTCCCAAGTGCCGGCTAGGCAGTGGCGCGGCCTAGCCAGTTGCCGCTGTGGTGGTAGATGGTGAACATCGTGGCGGTTATTACCCAGGTTACGGGGTAGACCAGCAGCAGATGCTCGAGCGAGGGGTCGAGCGGCATAATCGCGAACACCCACGCCACGCGGAGCACGACCGTGCCGAATATCGTGAGCATCATAGGCTGGAAGCTCACGCCAGCGCCGCGGATGGAGCCGGACGCGTTTTCGATAATCGAGAAGATCGCGTAGAACGGCGCGATGAAATGAAGAATCGTCGTGGTGTAGGCCGAAATTGCGGCATCGTCGATAAACAGACGCGAAAGCGGGCCCGAGAATACCAGCAGCACGGCAGACAGGCCACCGATAAGCACAAATGAAAGCACGAGCGACGTGTGGTATCCCTTTCGCATGCGATCGTAATTGCGCGCACCAAAGTTCTGCGCCGAGAACGTAGTAATCGACACACCAAGCGCCTCGGTCACCATCCAGATAATGCCGTCCAGGCGACCGGAAAGACCCCAAGCGGTCGTGACATCGGCTCCAAACGAGTTGACCGACACCTGAATCAAGACGTTGGAGATCGAATACGCCGCCGATTGAAAACCAAGCGGCAAACCGCACGAAAGCATGCTCTTGCAAATGCCGCGATCGATGCCGAGCTTAGAGAGCGACAGGCGCCACGCGCCCGGAGCGCGCATCATGCGAATCACAATCATCGTGGCATTGGAGCAAATGGTCAGCGCCACAGCGATACCGCAGCCCAGGGCCTCCATATGCAGCACGGCGACAAAAATGATATCCAGTACCACGTTCACGAGGCAGCCGGAGGCAATGATCACGGCAGGGCCACGCGTATCACCCACGGCGCGCAGCAGCGCGGTGCCCATATTGAGCAGCAGCGCCGCAAACATGGCGGCAAAGTAGCAACGGGCATACGCCACACCCTCGGCCAGCAGCTCATGCGGTGTATTCATCAGCACAAGCATCGGCTCGACAAACACCATGCCCAGAATGGAAATGACAATGCCGCCCACCAGCGCGAGCGTCATGGCCGTATGGACCGATCGGCTCAAGCGCTCGTCATCGTGCTGACCAAAAAACTGGCCGGTAATAACGGCACATCCAGCACCAACACCGACGCAAAAACCAATGCAGAGCTCCGTAAGCACCATCGTGGCCTGAATGCCACCCAGCGCGAGCTTGCCGCCAAACTGACCGACGATATAGGTACCGATAAGCGTGTATGCCTGCTGAAAGAACGAACTAAAGAAGATGGGGACGCACAGCGACAGCAGCTGCTGCCAAATAACGCCCTGCGTTACATCGATAGCCGTAGATTTCTTAGCCACACGCCCTCCCCACCAGCGTACGTCAAACAACAAAACGGCACTTTAAAACGAAAGCCAAAACCAGCTTAGCACCGACCGACGTCGGCCGAAACGTCCCGAACCAGAGCCCGGTGCGAAATATCTGCCTAGTGATACAGCCCCGGCTGGTAGTGGTACTCGTTGCTCACATGCGGGCACAGTTGCCAAAAGGCGACGGCACTCGCAGCGGCAACGTTGAGTGAATCGACCCCGTGCGCCATCGGAATGCGCGCGGCTCGGTCGCAGCCGGCAATGGTCTTGGTGCCCAAGCCGGCACCCTCGGTACCCATAAAGATCGCTAGGCGGTCAATCTCCTGCAGCACGGGATCGTCCAGCGACACCGAATCATCCGTCAACGCCATGGCGGCACACGAAAAGCCGGCATCGTGCAGCGCCGCCAGCCCATCATGCGGCCATACGCGCGCCTCGCTGCCAATGCGCGTCCAGGGCACCTGGAACACCGTGCCCATGCTCACGCGGGCCGAGCGACGGTACAGCGGGTCACAGCAAGTGGGGCTCACCAAAATGCCATCGACGTTCAGCGCAGCCGCCGAGCGGAAAATCGCGCCGACATTGGTGTGGTCGACAATGCCCTCGAGCACGCACACGCGCACCGGGCGCTCACCCGCCGCCTCGACGACGCCACTCAAGAACTCGGCTACCGGAATCTGGCGTGGACGACGGAATGCCGCGAGCGCACCGCGCGTCACGTTAAAACCCGTCAGCTGCTCCATGAGCTCCATGGAGGCAACGAACACAGGAACCGGACCCGCGCCCTCGCGCACAACCAGGCGCTCAAACAGCGGCATCATCTGATCGAGCCAGCGTTCGCCCAAAAGAAAGCTCACCGGCTCGTATCCGGCGCGAACCGCACGCTCGATGACCTTGGCGCTCTCGGCGATAAAAATGCCCTTCTGCGGCTCCAGCACGCAGCGAAGCTCACGCTCGGTCAGTCGCACGTAGGCATCGAGCCGCTCGTCCTCGAGCGAATCGATTCGCAGCACCTCAACGGCATCAGTCATAGCAGCCAGCCCGCACCCTTCTTTACAGCACATCTATACCAAACGAGGCGACGCTAAGCGCCGCCCCATGCACTCAATCAACCCGATGATACCGTTCACGCCAGGCGATTTATGCCTCAACGCGACGATACGTCACGAACTCATAATCGACACCCTCGTCACCCTCGCCCGAGGCAATCGTGGCAACCCCGCCACGCCGCGCAATCTCCCACGCGGGATCGGCGTCCAAGTCGGGAAAGTACGTGTCCACGGGATGGACGCAGTGGTCATGCGTGACCTCGGCCTCCACGCAGTACGGCAAAAACTGACGATACACCTCGCCACCGCCGATCACCCACGCAACGGGCTCATCGGCAACCACGGCGAGCGCTTCGTCGACGCTATGCACCACGTCGACGCCCTCGGCAGCAAAGCTCTCGTCACGCGTGAGCACGATATTGCGGCGGTTCTTGAGCGGACGCCCACCGGGAAAACTCAGCAGGGTCTTGCGTCCCATAATAACCGGGCACCCTTTGGTGCACGCCACAAAATGGCGCATGTCGGCGCGATTGGACACCACCATGTCGCCCTCGCACCCAATGCCCCAATCGTCACACACGGCGACGATGGCAGATAGCTTACACGTCATGAGCACCACCTACACCGCAATGGGAATGTTCTTGACCTGCGGGCCGTGCTCGTAGCCCTCCACGATCAGGTCATCGGTCGTAAACGCATAGAAATCGTGCACGTCGGGGTTAAGCGTTACCTTAGGCGCCGCAAACTGCGGACGCTCGATAAGTTCGCGGACGATATCGACATGACGATCGTAAATGTGGGCATCGGCAATCACATGTAGCAGCTCGCCGGGAATCATATCGACCGATTGCGCGACCATCATCAGCAAGATGGCGTACTGGCACACATTCCAGTTGTTCGCGGCCAAAATGTCCTGGCTGCGCTGGTTGAGAATCATGTTGAGCGTGGGCTTATCGTCCTGCGGGCGCTGCGTGACGTTATAAGTCACGCTGTAGGCGCACGGATACAGGTGCATCTCGGAAAGGTCGCTAAACACGTACGTGTTGGTCATGATGCGGCGGCTGTACGGTGTATGCTTAAGGTCGTACAGTACGCGGTCCATCTGGTCGAAATCGCCCTCGGCATAATGGCTTTTCTGGCCAATCTGGTACCCGTAGGCCTTGCCGATGGAGCCGGTCTCGTCGGCCCACTCATCCCAAATATGGCTGTTAAGGTCATGGACGTTATTGGACTTCTTTTGATAGATCCACAGGATCTCGTCCATCGCAGACTTAAGAGCCGTGCGGCGCAGGGTAAGCGCGGGGAACTCCTCGCGCAGGTCGTAGCGTGCCGTAACGCCAAAGTTTTTAATGGTATAGGCAGGGGTGCCGTCCTCCCACACCGGACGGACCTTTTGCCCCTCGGTGGTGGTGCCATGGTCCAGAATATCGCGGCACATGGTTACAAACTGTTGATCAGCCTTGCTCATTGACCCTCCTGTCAGTCGCCTACAAGCGAGATTCATTGTAGCCCAGGCGCACGCGGCCCCACAGCCCAAACATAAGCCCTCATTTTCTGACATATGCCAGAATTTCCTTGCGCAAATCCGCGCGTTCGTTATCCTATTATTGACATATGTCAGATTTGGAGAGTGTATGGCAGGAAGACGCGAAAAACTGCGCCGCGTCGGGATCATCCCCGAATACCGCGGCTTTACCCCCGATGGCCTTGCCAGCGGAGACGCTATCGATATGACGGTCGACGAGCTCGAGGTCCTGCGCCTATGCGACCTGGAAGGCCTTAATCAGGAGACAGTCGCCCAGCACATGGGTATCGCTCGTGCCACCGTGGCGGCCATCTGCAGCCGCGCACATCGCAAGGTGGCAAACGCGCTGGTCAACGGGCGAGCACTTGTCATCGAAGGTGGCAATATCGCGTACTCCCCCATTACCACGACGACGGCCGCATGGCCAGCAAAGGAGGTCGACACCATGAGGGTGGCAACGACGTACGACAACGGCAACATCTTTATGCACTTTGGCCGCAGCGAGCAGTTCAAGATCTACGACATCCAGGATAGCAAGGTGCTCAACGAGCAGGTCGTAGGCACCGGTGGCACCGGCCATGGCGCGCTGGCGGGTCTGCTCGCCAACGCCGGCGTCGACACGCTCATCTGCGGCGGTATCGGCGGCGGTGCTATCAACGCGCTCACCCAGGCCGGCATCACGGTCTATGCGGGCGCCCAGGGCAGCTGCGATGCCTGCGTCGAGGCCCTCATTGCCGGCACGCTCGCAAAGAACGGCGAGGCCACGTGCGGCTGCCACGACCATGACCACGAGCACGCCCATGAGCACGGCGAATCCTGTGGCTGCCACGGCCATCACGAGCACGAGGGCCATGAGGGCTGCGGTTGCCACTAGCGGCAAATACCCTGGCGCGAACGCACTTCCACGTGCGCAACAAACAATGGTCTAACGGCGAAGGCCGCCTGGAACACCATCCGGGCGGCCTTCGCTGCACTCGGCTAACCAGCCGTTACTTTTTATTACGCATCTGCGCTTCCATCTGACGCAGCAGATCCATATCGGACTTAGGGCCGCCCGTCCCAAGACCGCCAAGGCCGCCCATGCCGCCCAGGCCCATGGCATCCAGACCGGGAATATTGGGCATGCGCATCTTTTTGCCCTTCTTACCCTTTTTGCCCTTCTTGCCGCCGGCCTGTGCCTGATTGGCCATCGAGCGCATGCGGCCCATCATCTTGTTCATCTCGCCCCACTGCTTCATAAGGCTATTGACCTCGGTGGGGGTCACACCGGCGCCCTTGGCGATACGCGCGCGACGCTGGCCGTTGATGATGGAGGGACGCAGGCGCTCCTCCTTAGTCATCGACATGATAATGGCCTCGTTCTTGTCGAAGATGCCCTCATCCAGGTTGCCGCCCATCTGGTTGAGCGCACGCTGGCCACCGGGGAGCATGCCCAGAATGCCCTTCATGCCGCCCATCTTCTTGACAGCCTTCATCTGGTCGAGCATGTCGTTCATGGTAAAGCCCTCGCGCAGCATACGCTCGGCAGCCTCGAGCTGCTCGGCGTCGGCCGCCTCCTGGGCCTTCTCGATGATGCCGACAACATCGCCCATGCCCAAGATTCGCTTGGCCATGCGGTCGGGGTAGAACGGCTCCAGCGAATCGGGTTTCTCGCCCATACTCACAAACTTGATGGGCTTGCCGGTCACCTGACGCACTGAAAGTGCGCCGCCGCCACGGGCGTCGCCGTCGAGCTTGGAGATAATCACACCGTCAAAGTCGGTGCGCTCGGCGAAGGTCGAGACAACGTTGACGATATCCTGGCCGGTCATGGCATCGACGACCATCAGCACCTGATCGGGCTTGACGGCCTTCTTGATGTCCACGGCCTCCTGCATCATCTGCTCGTCGATCTGCAAACGACCGGCGGTATCGACGATGACGACGTCACGCAGGTGGTCGACGGCCTCCTGAATGGCACCCTTGGCAATGTCGACCGGGTGTGCGCCGTCGCCGCGGAAGACCGGTACGCCGATCTCTCCGCCGAGCGTGGCCAACTGGTCGGCAGCGGCAGGGCGGTAGACGTCGCACGCGGCGAGCAACGGCGAGCGGCCCTGCTTCTTGAGCAGGTAGGCCAGCTTTACAGCTGCCGTGGTCTTACCGGAGCCCTGCAGGCCCACGAGCATGATGACGTTGGGGATGCGATTGCTGAAGACGAGCTTGCTCTCGGTGGAACCGAGCATCTCGGTGAGCTCGTCGAGCACGATCTTGACGACGTTTTGCGCCGGCGACAGCGACTCCATGACCTCGGCGGTCATGCAGCGCTCTTTGGTCTTAGCAACGAACTCCTTGACGACCTTAAAGTTAACGTCGGCCTCGAGCAGCGCCATGCGAATGTCGCGCATGGCCGAGGTGATATCGGCCTCGGTCAGCTTACCCTTGCCGCGAAGGCGGTCAAATGTGTCGTTGAGGCGATCGCTCAGGGAATCAAACACTGGTTACTCCTTAGTTGGACTCGCCCACCAGGGCGCGGCAGAAATCTTTGGCGTTAAACTCCTGCAGGTCATCGACCTGCTCGCCCACGCCGATGCGCAGGATCGGGAGCTTGAGCTTCTCGGCCACGGCCATGGCGATACCGCCCTTAGCCGTGCCGTCGAGCTTAGTCATGATAATACCGTCCAGGCCCAGCGCCTCGTTAAACTCGAGCGCCTGGTTCAGACCGTTTTGGCCCGTCGCGGCATCGATTACGAGGACGACCGAGACAGGCATGGGGCCGGCAGCCATATTGGCGGCGCGCTTACGCGTCACGTTGACCACTTTGGCAAGCTCGCGCATGAGCTCGGGGCTTGTGTGCAGACGGCCGGCGGTATCGATGAGCACCAGGTCGCTGCCGCGCTTATCGGCCTCGTCGAGCACGTCATAGCACACGCTCGCCGGATCGGAGCCGCGGTCACGCTTAATAACCGGTACGCCGGCACGCTGGCCCCACACATCGAGCTGCTCGATGGCGGCGGCGCGGAAGGTGTCGGCCGAACCGATCACCACGTTCTTGCCGCGGGCAGCCATGGCGCTCGCAATCTTGCCGACCGTTGTGGTCTTGCCGGCGCCGTTGATGCCCACAAACAGCACGCAGCTCGGCGTATCGGAAAACGGATCACGCTCAACAGGCACAAAATGGCCCTCGAGCTGCTCGGCCAGAGCGCGGCGAAGCTGCGGGGCGGTCTTAAGGTTCTTCTTGGCAGCAGCATCGCGCAGGTCATCGGAGACCTGAATAGCGACCTCGGCACCCATGTCACCCATGACGAGGGTGTCCTCAAGGTCCTCCCAAAAGTCCTCGTCGACCTCGCCACCAAAGTAGAAGACCTCGTTGAGGGCCTCGCGGCTGCGCTCAAGTCCGCGCGAGAGAGCGTCAAAGAATCCCATTATGCATTCACGACCTTTCCGGTTTCGCGATCGAGTTTTTGCGAGACGACGCGGCTGACGCCGTCGGCTTGCATCGAGACGCCATAGAGAACGTCAGCGTCCTCCATAGTACGGCGCTGATGCGAAATGACCAAGAGCTGTGTATCGGAACGCAGCACATCGAGGGCTCCGATGAGCTTGGACAGGTTGGCGTCATCAAGCGCCGCCTCGACCTCGTCAAGCACATAGAACGGCACCGTGCGCGTGCGGTACACGGCAAAGAGCAGGGCGAGCGCCGTCAGACTCTTCTCGCCACCCGACATGAGCATCATCTTAGTAATGCGCTTGCCGCGCGGCTGCGCCACAACCTCAATGCCCGTCTCGGCAGGATGCTCGGGATCGGTCATCTCAAGATGAGCCTGGCCACCCGGGAACAGCATGGCGAAGATCTCGCGGAAGTTCGCGTCGACCTTCTCAAACGTCACCAGAAACGCCTTGCGCATCTTGCGATCAATGGCCACTGTGATCTTGGTGAGCGCCTTGCGCGCGCTCTCCAGATCGGCCAGCTGGTCCTCGATGTAGTCGGCGCGGCGCTTGAGCTGCTCGTACTCCTCCATGGCAACCTGGTTCACGGGGCCCAGATTGTTGATATGACGCACGAGCTGGTTGAGCTCCCGCTCGGCGGCGTCGCGGTCGGTGGGAGCAGGAAGCATGAGCGCTTCCTCGAGCACCGTGGTGCCATCGGCGGTAATGGCCTTAATGGCAGCCTCTACCTGCACCTCAAGCTTGCCGCGTGCGACCTTGAACTCGTTTTGCGTGGCAGTGGCGGTATCGACCCGCTCCTTAGCGCGGGCAACCTCGGCCTTGGCATCCTCGATGGTCTTCTTGAGCGAAGCGGAGTCCGCCTCTTCCAGAGAGGCCTGGTCACGCAGGCGCGCTGCCCAATCCGATGCGCGTTCCAACAGGGCAGAATAGCGTTCGTGCATGGGGTCGACGCGCAGGCGCAGCAGCTCGAGCGAGCGCGAAGCCTGGCGTGTTCCGCGGATACGACGGTCGATGCCCTCAAGACGATGCTCAAGGTCGGGCACGCGGCCCTTCAGCGAACGCAGGCGCTCGCTCGTCTGGGCCAGGCGCACCTTGGCATCGGCGAGCTTACCGGCGGCCTCGGAATCGTCACGGCGAACGCGATCGAGCTCATCGTTGGCCTCGGCAATCTGGAGACCCAGGTCGCTTGCCTGTGCACGCGCCTCGTCACGCGAACGGGTGAGTTCGTCAACGCGCGGGCGCGCAGCGCGAACGGCCTCGGCGGCCTGCTCGCGGCGCTTGGAGATGCGCACGTGCTCGACCTCGGCGTTGTTGGCGCTTTGCTCCAGGCGGCCAATCTCGGAGAGCAGCGAGCGGCGCTCGCCCTCAAGACGGGCGATCTCGCCGGCGGCATCGCCCTCGGCGGCACGCGCCTCCTCAACGGCCGCATTGGCCTCGACGACCTGATCCGACACATGCTCAAACACAGCAGCCAGATCGGGTTCCAGGCCCTCGAGCTCACGGATGCGGCGCTTGCGCTCCAAAGCACCCGAAGCCTCGCCGGCGTCGAGCCCCACACGCACCAGGCCGCCGCAGGCGACGCGGGCGCCATCGGGGGTCACGTAAGTCACGCCGTCAACGACAGGCGCGGCCAGCGCAGCCGCCAAGTCGTCGACAACGTAATAGCCGCCGAGCAGCGCCTCGACAACCGGGCCATAGCCGGCGCGTACGGACAGGCGATCGACCAGGCGGGAACCGGCAGCGCCCTTAGCGGCAGCAGAGGCGCTCACACCGCGCGCGACCAGCAGCGCCTCGCCCGAGGCCTTCTTCTGGTCCAGAGCGGCACGACCGGCACGCTCAAGCGCGGACGCATCGTCGAACAGCAGCGCATCGATATCGCCGGCGAGCAATTGCTCAACCAGGCCCTCAAGCTCACGCGGGGCCTCGAGCACGTCGCCCAGACGACCCGAGACATCGTCGCCCAGCGCACCCATCAGACGGCTCACCAGCGGCGAGCTGTCAGCCATGCGGGCATCGAGCTTCTTTTGGCTGGCAAGCTCCGAGCGCACCTCGGACAGTTTGTTGCGCGCCTCGCTCTCGCGGACACGCAGGTCCTTAAGGGCTGCACGGGCGACCTCGGTAGCCTCGCGAGCATCAATCTGGGCTTGACGGGCCTGATCAAGTGCACTGTCGAGCTCCTCGGCGCGGTCGCGACGGCTCTCGAGTGAGGCCGTGACTTCCTCGAGCTGCTCGTCGATCTGCTCCAGGCGTGAGGCGTACATGTTGTCCTCGACCTCGGCGTTGCTCAGCGAGTCCTTCACCTTGGCGAGTTCGAGCGCCGCGTTATCGGCCACACGCTGCGCATCGCGTTGCTCACGCGTAAGCTGCGAAATCTGATTGTCGAGCGCCACGCGCCGCTCGTGGAGCTGAGCGGCGGCAGGACCAGCGGCGTCAACGTCCTCCTGGGCCTGCATGTGCGCGCCGGTCACTTCCTCAAGCTGCGCACGCGCGTCCTCGAGCTCCTCTACCACGCGACGACGCTGATGCTCGGAGCTCGAGATCTGGCCGCGCATGTCGGACAGGCGCGACACCATGTTGTGGCCCTTTTCCTCGAGCAGGCGCATATCGGAGTTAATGCGGCCGACCACGTCTTGCATATGGCGGCGCTGCTCGCCCAGATCGCCCACAAACAGGCCCTTTTCCTCGAGCATGACCTGGAGCTTCTCGAGCTCGCGTTCCTTTTCGCCCAAGCGGTACTGCGCAAGCTCCAGCTCGGCGGCACCTTCCTTGGAGCGGCTCTCCAAGTCGTTCCACTGCGACTGCAGCGAACGCAGCTCGTCGACGGCTAGCATCTGCGTAAGCTCGTTCGCGCGCGAGGACAGCTCTTTGTACTTGCGCGCACGATCGACCTGACGCTCCAGAGGTCGCAGCTGACGGGCGATTTCCTTATTGATGTCGCGGGCACGCGTCAGGTGCTCGTCCATCGACTTAATCTTTTTGAGCGCACGCTCCTTGCGGCGTTTGTGCTTGGAAATGCCGGCGGCCTCCTCGATGAGGGCGCGGCGCTCCTCGGGGCGGCTCTGCAAAATGGCGTCGAGCTTGCCCTGGCTGATGATGGAATGCGTATCCTTGCCCAAGCCCGAATCGTGCAGGATGTCCTGAATGTCCATCAGGCGGCACGGACTCGAGTTGATGAGGTACTCGCTTTCGCCCGAGCGATACATACGACGGGTGATGGCGACCTCGTCAAAGTCGACGGGCAGCATATGGTCCGAGTTATCGAGCACCAGCGTGACCTCGGCGACACCCACCGGCTTGCGCGCTGACGAGCCCGAGAAGATGACATCCTCCATGGCCTGGCCGCGCAGCTGCTTGGCGCTCTGCTCGCCCAGGACCCACAGAATCGAGTCAGAGATGTTCGATTTTCCCGAGCCGTTGGGACCGACGATGACGGTCAGGCCCGGCTCAAACGTCATATGGGCGCGGTCGGCAAACGACTTGAACCCTTTGAGCGTGAGGGACTTGAGATACACGGTTCCTCGCTTAAACAGGCTTCTTGTTGAGAATCACGCCGTTGGTGGTGTAGCCCATGCGGTCAAGTGCCTCAAGTGCAGCGGCTCCCTCGGCTTCCTTCTTTGAGGAGCCGGAGCCGCGACCCTGGCGAATACCATCGATCAACACCACGGCGGTAAAGGTGGGCGCATGCGCCGGGCCCTCGGAGCCAACGAGCTTATACGCCGGGGGTTCGTGACCGTCGGCTTGCACGCACTCCTGCAAGAACGATTTGGGGTTCGCGGGGTGCTCGGCACGCTCGGAGGCCAGGTGCGGTTTGAGCGTACGATGGATAAACTCCGCCGCGGCATCCCAGCCGGCGTCCAGATACAGCGCGCCCACGAGCGACTCGTAGACGTTCTCGAGCGCCGAGTGCAGACCGCGCGCGCCGGTACCGGTCTCGGAGGCACCAAAGATGATGATGTCATCGATACCCAGCTCGTGCGACACCTCGGACAGCGTGGCGCCCGAGACAAGGGACACCTTCAGGCGCGTGAGCTTGCCCTCGTCAAACTCCGGATAGGACACAAACAGGGAGCGTGCGACAACGGCGCCCAAAATGGAATCACCCAAGAACTCAAGGCGCTCGTAGCTTGCCGAGACTGGCTGGCCCTCGACGGCCGAAGGATGCGTAAGGGCCGCGCGCAGCAGCACCTTGTCATTGAACTCGTGGCCCAGAATCTCCTGGGCGCGCGTAAGTCGTTCGGATAAAGCCAAGACCTAAGCCTCCCTGGCGTTTTCGATCGCGTCGACGGCGTCGGCGACAGAGTTGAGCGAGAGCAGGGTCTCGTCATCGATCTCGAGATTGAACTCGTCCTCGATAGCCGTAACCAGTTGCAGGCGCTCGAGCGAGTTGGCATCGAGGTCGTCAAAGGTGGTCTCATCGCTAATTTCGGCAACATCGACGCCCAGAACGTCAGCAGCGACCTCGGCGATCTTGTCGAAGATTTCGGAGCGGTCCATAGCGCTTCCTCTCATAGTGCATGAATACCAAAAGAATGGTACCGCCCGGGCGGTACCAAGACACGGTTCTGATTCTACCCCACGAAGCAGGCCGCGAGGCACATAACAGCGCTCTAACTCGCTCTTACAAAACGATGCCGTCCATGGAGTTGGCGACGTTCTCGACCAGCCCCGCGCGCACGGCTTCGGCCGCCGCGAGCGTACCGTTTTTAACAGCCTCGACCGATGTGGCGCCATGGCCGATCAGGACCACGCCACGCAGGCCCAAAAGAATCGCGCCGCCCTTGGCATCACCAGAGAGCTTGGCCTTAATCTCGCGCATCTGCTTTTTGATGAGCAGCGCGGCGATCTTGGTGCCGAGCGAGGCCATAAAGGCGCCCTTGAGCTCCTGTAGCAAAAACTTGGCAGCGCCCTCAGTGGCCTTGAGCGCAATATTGCCCGACATGCCATCGGCAACGACGACATCGAAGTTACCGGAGGTGATGTCCGTTCCCTCGCAGTTACCAACAAAGCCGGGAACGGCGGCTTTCATGGCTGGGAAGCAGGCCTTGGTAAAGTTGGAGCCCTTCTCGTCCTCGGTGCCGTTAGCAAGCAGGCCCACGCGGGGATGCTCGATGCCCAGGACGACGCGAGCATAGGCGCTACCCATCTGAGCAAAACGCACCATGTCATCGACCTCGACATCGGGGTTGGCGCCCATATCGCACAGCACCGTCAGACCGCCGGCGCGATTGGGCAGCGCATTGGTCAGACAGGGACGCACCGGCTGCTTCTTACCTTCGGCCATATATCTAAACGGCGTGACGTAGGCGGTCGCAGCGGCGGTCATGGCGCCGGTGGAGCCGGCGGAGAAAAACGCGTCCGCATTTCCCTTCTTGATGGCGCGGCACGACAGCACGATCGAAGACTTGCGTTTGGTCATCACGGCGCGAATGGGATCGTCATCCATGGCGATAACGTCGGGTGCCTCAAGGGCCTCAACACGTGCGTGGGAAGCAGCAAAGGGATTGACGATTTCGGCGGGGCCAGCTGCCAAGACCTCGATATCGGGATCGGCGGCAAGTGCAGCCTCGATACCATCGAGAACGACCTGAGGTTTCTCGTCTCCACCCACAACGTCTACACAAACGCGAACGTTACTCATATACATGCTCCTTATACAAAAATGGCCGACTCATTGAGCCGGCCATTGTGGTTCCATTTGGAACGGCATCGCATCCAGAGTATACCGTTACTCGGTAACGATAACCTCGCGGTCCTTGTAGAAACCGCAGCTGAGGCACACGTGGTGCGGAAGCTTGACAGCGCCGCAACGGGGGCACGTGGACTGAGCCGCAGCCGAGATCTTCATGTTGGCGGAACGACGGGTGTGAGTGCGGATACGACCCTGCTTTTGTTTAGGTACGGGCATAGTGACCTTCCTTATGAACTATCCAGTGTGGCGATTACGCGCAAGTAGCGATACTACCACAGTTTTACTCATCGAGCTTGAGATTCTTCAATGCTGCAAATGGATTTTCCGTGGCAGCGGCCCATTCCGCCTCTGCCTGGGCGGCGCAATCGCATTGCTCGACGTTGAGATTGCAACCGCATGTGGGGCACAGACCACGGCAATCGGGCTTGCAGAGCACTACAAACGGCGTGTCCATAACGACCGCGTCATTGATGGGCTCACCCAGATCGACTAGACGGTCCTCACCCAGGAGCTCGTAGCCGTCCTCGTAGGCTTCGGGATCCTCGGGCTCCTCAAAGAGGTAGAACTCCTCGATCTCGCCGGCGATATCAAACGAGGCGGGCTCCAGGCAACGGTCGCACTCGCCGGTGGCGTGCGCGCGGACCATGCCCGTGAGCAAGACACCGGTACCGGCATTGGTAAAGACAACGTCGTAGTCGATGCCGTCCTGAAGCTGGTACTCCTTCTCGCCCACCGTGTAGGTGGCGACATCGACCTTACCGGTCAGCGGATACGAATCTCCAGGAAACTCGAGCTGCTCGGAAAGATCGACGGTAACGCTCGGGAACTCAGCCATTACCACTGACCATTCTGTTGGGCGGCACCCTCGTTGAGCTGCTGACGGCAACGGGTAACGGTGCCGGTCAGGCTCTTGAGGTTCTCCTCCAGGTGCGTAAAGACCTGCTCTGCATAGTCCTCGGCAGCATAACGCGTCTCGCGCTCGTACTGCTGGGCACGATCGCGGATGTCGTCGGCCTGCTGCTGCGCTAAGCGGACGATCTCCTGCTCACCGGCAATGGTGAGGGCCTGCTGCTGAGCATCGGCGATGATGGAATCGGCCTGAGCGGCGGCGGAAGCCATGAGCTCCTCGCGCTCCTTAAGGATACGGCGGGACTTCTGCCACTCCTCGGGATAGCTCATGCGGATCTCGTCGAGGATGTTGAAGAACACGTCGGCGTCGATGACCTTGAACTGAGCGTTCTTGCCGAAAGGCGGCTTGGCTTCCTCGATCAGCCCTTCGAGCTCATCGACCAAGCTGACGATCCTATCGCCAGGAAAATTCTCGCCCGGCATCCGGTCTCCTTTCATAGGTAACATATCATCGTGCTAGTTTACCACATGCCACCAGGCAATAAGAAACGTCACGAAAAGCGATGTTTGAGCGCTTCGACCACGTTGGGCGGGACAAACGTCGATACGTCACTACCGAGCGAGGCGATCTGGCGAACAACCGAGCTCGAGATATAGCCGTACTGCGGCGCGCTCATGACAAAGATGGACTCCAGCTCGTTATCCAAGCGATAGTTGAGGTCGGCCTGCTGCAGCTCGTACTCAAAGTCGGTCATGGCGCGCAGGCCCTTGACCACGGCCCCCGCCCCCTGCTCGCGAGCGAAGTCGACCAAGAGGCCGGTAAAGGGCAGGACCTCGACGCCGTCGATATCACCAAGCGCCTCGCGGGCCAGCGCCACGCGCTCATCGAGCGTAAACGTGGTGCCCACACCGTTTTTACCCTGCGACTCGGCAACAGCGACGATCACGCTGGGAAAGATGCGGCGGGCGCGGCGGATCACATCGATATGGCCAAACGTGATGGGATCAAAGGTGCCCGGGACGATCACGCGGTTGATGGTGTCACTCATGGGCGTCCTCCTGAAACGTCGTAGCATCGTTGTTGCCAGCATCGGTGCCGGCGCTATCACCCTCACCGTCGTCATCGCCGACCCAACGAAGCAGGTCGACCGAGGTAATGCCGTAGCGCTTCTCACGTACAGTCTCAAAACCTGCCGGATGCGCGCCCGCATCGGCGGCGGCATGCTCAAACAGGGCGTAAGCGCCAGACGCAAGTAAACCCTGCTGGGCCAGATTCTGCAGCAGTTCCTCGACCGGCTCGGCACCAAAAGCATAGGGCGGGTCGAGCAGGACCAGATCAAAGGGGCCGCCCGGTACACGACCGCGCGAGGCACTCGCCAGCATGTCGCCCGTAACCACGCGCCAACGCGCACGGTCACGGCAGAGCGACTCGATATTCTTGGTAATGAGCCGCGCGGCATTCCGATCGATCTCAAACGTCGTGAGCGAGCGGGCCCCACGAGAGAGCATCTCTAACCCTAAGGCACCGGAGCCGCCAAAGGCGTCCAGCACACGAACCACGTCCAAATCGAAATCGAATGCCGACATGACCATAGATGCGCACGCCTCGCGCACGCGATCAGTCGTGGGGCGGGTGACATCGCGACCACGGGGCTCCTCGATCTTACGACCGCGCCATTCGCCGCCGATGATTCTCATCCTCCGCTGACCTCCTTAAAAATGTGTCGATATCGCATGGCAACCGCATCGCGCAGGGGGCGAGTCGCCAGGGAGTCAAGAGTGCAAGCATACCGCAAGAGCTCGACCGCGTCCAAATGGGCCCACTCGATCAGCTCCTCGTCGGCATCGAGGTCGACGAAGCGCAGGGTCACACCGCCATGCTGGCGGTACCCTAGGATTTCGCCCTCGTGACGCAGACGCAGGTCCATCTGGGCAAGCGTAAAACCATCCGAAGTTTTTTCGAGCGACTGGAGACGGTCTTGCGCCGCCGACGCGCCGCCGTTGCCCTTGGAGTGCGTCATGACCAGGCACGTGCCCGACACACTGCCGCGGCCCACGCGACCGCGCAGCTGGTGCAGGGCAGCCAAACCAAAGCGCTCGCCGTTCTCGATGACCATGACGGTAGCGTTAGGCACGTCGACGCCCACCTCGACCACCGTAGTCGAGACGAGCACATCGATCTCGCCACGCTTAAAGGCGTCGATCACGCAATCCTTCTCCCCCGCCGGCATGCGGCCGTGAAGGCGCTCGATGGCAAGACCCGGCAACGCCAGACGCAGGCGATCGAGCTCGGTCGCCGTATCGTGCAGCGGCACGGGGACGGTTACGCGGCCCTCATCGTCGCGGGCAATACCGGGCACGTCTTCCAGCTCATCGGCCGAGTCACTCGGCTCCACGAGCGGGCAAATCACGTAGGCCTGCTGACCCTTTTCATGCGCCTCGCGGATGGCTCCATAGGCGAGGTCACGGCTCGACTCGGTGAGTACGCGTGTCATCACGCCCGCCCCCGGAACAGGCCGATGGCGGATGATGCTCGTGTCCAGATCGCCGTAGACCGAAAGCGCCAGCGTACGCGGGATGGGCGTTGCCGTCATAACGAGCAGATCGGCACCGGGGCCCTTCGCGCGCAGGGCGTTGCGTTGGCCCACACCAAACCGGTGCTGTTCATCGATGACCACGAGCGACAGATGCTTGAACGTAACGTTATCCGAAAGGACCGCGTGGGTTCCAAAGAGGACGTCGAGCTCGCCCGATTCCAGCTGGGCATGGATCTGCTCGCGCTCAGAGGCCGGCGTGGCACCCGTCAGAAGCGCCCAGGACATGCCGGCCTGCGAGAGTAGAGGGCCGGTCTTGTCGGCATATTGGCGCGCCAGCACGCCCGTGGGCGCCATAACGCAGGCCTGGGTGCCGCTATCGGCAGCCACAGCCAGCGCGCAGGCGGCAACGGCGGTCTTGCCGGTACCAACATCGCCCAGCAGCAGCCGGTTCATCACGCGCCCGCCATCGCACATATCATGCAGGATGTCTTGGAACGCGGCCTCCTGCTCGTCGCTCAGCGAAAACGGCAGGGCTTGCTTGAGCACGGCCAGGTGCTCGCCCGCGGTGTGGGCATAGGGCACCACATCGACCAGGCCGCCGTCGTTGCGCAGACGCAGCGCCAGCTGCAGGTAGAGGCACTCCTCGTAGGCAAGACGCCGGCGTGCGATGTCGCGCTCGGCCATGCTCGAGGGAAAGTGGATCGATCGAAGCGCACGAGCATTGCTCATCAGGCGACGCTTAACGCGTAAGCGTGCCGGAATGGGATCAAAGGGATTGCCGACGACCTCGAGCGCGCCGCTTACGATGCGGCGCATCCACGCCTGGCTCACGCCATCACTCACGTAATGGACCGGCAGGATAGTGCCCGCGGCACGCCCTTCCTCGAGCTTTTCAAAGTGCGGCGAGGCCATCTGCTTAAAACCGTAGGCAAACTCAACCTTGCCCATCACGGCCAGGCGGTCGCCCTGCTTAAGCTGCTGGGCAATCCAGGGCTGGCGGAAAAAGGCGACCTGCAGCACGCCCGTCTCGTCAACGAGTGAGACCTCGGTCACCTGCATGCGCGGACGCGGCTGCTTTTGGACGATACGGTCGACCGTGGCGATGATGGTGCACACGGTACCGATGGGCGCCATCTCGATAGACCAAGAACGGGTAAAGTCGAGGTATCGATGAGGGATATGGAGAAGGAGGTCCCCCACCGTCCGAATTCCCAGACGGCGAAGGGCCTCCTCACGTTTACCCGAAACATATTTAAGTCGCGCGATATCCTCGTCGAGCGCATTGCTCTGGGCAAAGCGCTCCGAGACGCGCGGCACAGAGCACAGCTCGGACATGGGCAGATGCCTACTCGATCGAGAAGATCACGGGATAGAGCGGCTGCTCGCCACGATGGGCGTCAATCTCCAGATCGGGCTGAGCCTCCTCGATGGCGTCGACGATCTCCTGGAAGGCCTCGTCGGAAAGCTCCTCGCCGGCCAGAATCGTCAGCGCGTCACCCTCCTCTTCCTCCTGCATGCGGTTGATGCAATCGAGCGTGACCTGCTTCACATCGGAGCCGACCACGTCAATGGAACCGGCAATGATACCCATGACGTCACCGGAGTGAATCGGCGAGCCGTCGGAGGCGCTGGAATCGCGCACGGCACGGGTGACCTCGCCATCACGGACCTCGCTGATGGCGTCGACCATAGCGGCAACGGCGTCCTCGAGCTCGGAATCGGGCAGGACGGCGAACAGCGCGGAGAACGCCTGGGGAACGGTCTTGGTGGGAACGACGGCGACCTTCTTATCGGTGCAGGCAGAGGCAGCGGCCTCGGCAGCCATGCGGATGTTACCGTTGTTGGGCAGGATGATGACCGAGGTCGCGTTGACCTGGTCGACGGCGCCCAGCAGGTCTGCAGTCGAGGGGTTCATGGTCTGACCACCAGACACGATTACGTCGACGCCGAGAGACTTGAGGATGTCTGCCTCGCCGGACCCAGCGGCAACGGCGACAAAGCCCAGGGCCTTCGCGGGCTCGGCGGCCTTCTCCTGGTCCTCGTGAATCTTGGCGGTACGGTCGTGGGCCTCCATCTCCATGTTGTGGATAAAGACCTCATAGATCTGACCGAGCTGCAGCATGTGCTCGAGCACCAGGTTGGGGGTGTTGGAGTGCACGTGGATCTTGTAGTCGGGGTAGGCACCCACGAGCAGCTCGCAGTCGCCCATGGAGCCCAGGAACTTAAGGCACTCGTCCTCGTCAAACGGAGCGTCGGCCTTAAAGAGGAACTCGTTGCAGTAGCGGAACTCCGAGCCCTCCCAGTCGTCATTGGCCTCGATCTCAACGCGGCCAAGAGCGGCATCGCGGGCAGAGCCGGCGGAGTCAAACGTAGCGGAGAAATCCTCGACAACGGTGCTGCGACCAAGTGCTGCAGCCACAAAGTTCTCAAGGAAGATGGCAAAGCCAAAGGCGCCGGAGTCGACCACGCCGTTCTCCTTGAGGACGGGCAGCAAGTCGGGCGTGCGGGCGACGGACTGGTAGGCCTCGACGACGATGGCGTCGAGCGCGTCCTCGGCCGAGAACTTCTTCTTCTCGCACTCGTCTGCCTTGGTCGAGACGTCGCGCAGCACCGTGAGGATCGTACCCTCGATGGGCTTGCGGACGGCCTGGAAGGCAACCTTGACGGCTCGGCGGAACGCATAGGCGATGTTAGCGGACGTGATGGGCTCATCGGCAGAGACAAGGCCCTCGGCCACACCACGCAGAATCTGCGAGGTGATGACACCGGAGTTGCCACGGGCGCCCATAAGGGAACCGTGGGTGATGGCGCCGGCGATGGCCTCCATGTCGGCGTCGGCAGGAAGGGCAGAGAGCTCCTTGGTCACCGAAGCGAGCGTGAGCGACATGTTGGTACCGGTGTCGCCGTCGGGTACGGGGAAGACGTTGAGCTTGTTGATCTCCTCGGCCTTGTCGGAAACAGCAGCCGCAGCGATCGGAAAACAGGTGCGAATGGTCTTTGCAATCATGAGTGGTGAAATCTCCGTGTTCGGATGCTAGTTCAGACGGCTCTTGAGCGCGTCGATGTGAATGCCGATCTTAAGGCTGGCGGGATCGATCTGGGCGATCTCCTGCAGAGTGAAGGCAACGGAGCTCGAAAGATTGTGGCAGACGGACTTCATGTTGACGCCGTTCTCGAGCACGACGTGAAGATCGACCGTAAGGCCGTTCTCGTCGGCGGAGACAAGCACGCCCTTGCGGAGGCGCTGACCGGCAAGCAGGCGCACGCTCTCGGCGCCCTGGAGCTGCTCAGCCATACCGACAACGCCATAGCACGTCATCGCGGCATAGCCGGCAATATCGGCAATAACGTCGTTCGAGACGCTCAGGCTGCCGTTAATGGTCTCAGACACAAGAATCTCCTTATCTGGTGCTCGCGGCACCATCTCGTGGGAGCAATCATTGCAATATTCTACAACGACCGCGCCATGTTGAGGTGGTGGGTCGCGGGATTACATCCTCGACACGAAATGTTGATATGGCAACGTTCGAGTCAAGTGGTCGCGGCATAAAAAAACCCGCCGCATAAGCGACGGGTTTTACAACCTGGCTCCCCGGGTAGGACTCGAACCTACAACAGCGCGGTTAACAGCCGCGTGCTCTACCATTGAGCTACCGAGGAATAGGTGCGTGCTCTCAAGCAACGAAATTTATTATACGGACGAATCAGCTCAGGGCAAGAACTTTTTTGAGAATTTTTCCGACCTAGTCGTTTAAGAACGTCCCCAACGACTACATGAAAGCGCCCCCGAGCGGATGTGCTTGAGGGCGCTTCTTGCTTGACTAGCTTTCGATATAGTCTTTGAGCTTGCTCGAACGGCTCGGGTGACGGAGCTTGGCCAGGGTCTTGGACTCGATCTGGCGGATGCGCTCGCGCGTGACGCCAAACTCGCGGCCGACTTCCTCGAGCGTACGGGGATGTCCGTCGACAAGGCCAAAGCGCAGCTCGATAACCTTGCGCTCACGATCGGCAAGCGAGTCGAGCACCTGGGTGAGCTGCTCCTGCAGCATGGAGAAGCTGGCCGCATCGGGCGGAACGATGGCCTGGGAGTCCTCGATAAAGTCGCCCAGCTGGGAATCCTCTTCCTCGCCGATGGGAGTCTCGAGCGACACCGGCTCCTGCGAGATCTTCTGGATCTCGCGGACGCGGTCGGCGCTCATGTCCATCTCGGCACCGATCTCCTCGGGGGTCGGGTCGCGGCCCAGATCCTGGAGAAGCTGGCGCTGCACGCGGACGAGCTTATTGATGGTCTCGACCATGTGCACGGGAATACGGATGGTACGGGCCTGGTCGGCGATAGCGCGCGTGATGGCCTGACGGATCCACCACGTGGCGTACGTGGAGAACTTAAAACCCTTCTGGTAGTCGAACTTCTCGACGGCGCGGATCAGACCGAGGTTGCCCTCCTGGATCAGGTCCAGGAACAGCATGCCGCGACCGACATAGCGCTTGGCGATGGAAACGACCAGACGCAGGTTTGCGCTGATGAGTGCCTGCTTGGCTTCGAGGCCCACGTTCTCAATGCGCGTAAGACGACGCATCTCGGCACGCGTGAGCTCGAGCTCGCCTGACTCGGCAGCCTCGAGCTTCTCGGTGGCCTCGAGACCGGCCTCGATCTTCATGGCCAGATCGACCTCTTCGGAGGCAGTCAACAGGTCGACCTTGCCGATCTCCTTGAGGTACATACGGACCGGATCGCCGGTCAGCATCACCGTGGAGGCATCGATGCCACGCACGCGGGAGCGTGAACGGGACGTGCGCACGGTGCGCTTCTTCTTGCTCTTGGAAGAACCCATCTCGGCGTCGGCCTGACGGGCCATCTTGAGCTCATGATCGTCGAGCGAGCCGGAATCGTGCTCGTCGTCGTCATCGAAATCATCGGTATCGGTATCGTTATCGTCATCGTCGACGTCCATGGGGGCGTCGTCGTTACCGCTCGCGGAGATAATCTGGATGCCGCTGTTGCGCAGCGCGGAATACACCGCGGTGAGCTGCTCGTCAGAAACATCGATATCCTTCAGGGCGACCTGAATCTCGTCCTCGGTTACCGAAGTCCTGTTTGAGCCGTTGCCCATGAGCTTTGCAACGTAGGATTCCAGCCCAGTACCCGTGCTCTCAGTCTTTTTTGGCACAGATTCTCCCTTCATAGTCCACAGGACTCAATACTTTAGCACACACATTGACGTCTATACCCAAAAAGAGAACTGGATATAGGCGAGAATACGCTGGTTGACCACAACATCTAGGCTTGTTCGGTGCCTGCGGCCTCCAAGCCGATCAAACGGAACGGGTCCGCCACGCCGCCGATAGACTTTTGCAGCTCGCGTTGACGCTGCGAATCCTGCGCGGCCTGCACGGTCAGCGCACGACGGGCCTCATCATCGAGCGAACGGTCCTGGCGCAGCTTGGCCTGTGCGGCACGCATGCGGCGCTTGATGGTGTAGAGCTCGAGCGTATCGAGCATAAACACGATGTTCGTCTCGGTGGGGTGCTTGCTCGTCGCCGAGATGCGCCCGGTACTCACAAGCGTTGCCGCCTCGGGACACACCGCACGCGCCGCATCCATGCACGCCGTGGGGTCGGTGCCCGGCGGCGTCGCCAGTACGGCCCATGCGATGGACTCGTGGCGCGGGTCGACCCACTCGATGGAGCAGATGCGGTCGGCATACGTGCGGAACAGGTCGGGGTAGCTCGTGAGCATGGTCAGCAGCTCGCGCTCCCCTGCCAAGGACTTGCGCTCTAGATCTGTCAAAACCATAGGGGCCGAGGCGTCTGCCGGGGCACCGGCAGGCGTAGAGCCCATACCGTCAGGCGCATCGATCGGCGGCAGGTCGTCGACGACCTCGACCGGCGTGGCACCGTAGGCATCGAGTGGGACGTAGTCGTACGGCTCTTCTTCGACCGGCGCGGACACCGGCGGCGTCGCGCCCGACGCCCAAGCACCACGAGATGTTCCCTGCGAACCAGACGACCGACCGCCCGCGCTACCGGACCGCTCAGCCTGTGCCCGCTGGCGCTCATAGTTCTGCTCACGACGTCGTTCCGCATCCTCGCGCTTGGCGACATCGCGAAACACACGGCCCGAGCTCGCACGCACGGTCTCCAGATCCAAACCCAACAGGTCGGCAATCTGGATAAAGTACGTGTCGATCATATAGCTATCGCGCAGCGGATAGATAAGCGTCAGCGCATCTTCCAGCGCCTTGGCGCGACCGCCTGGCGTGGTGATGTCGCTCGACTCCTGCAGCGAACGGTAAACAAAGTCCATAAGCGGCTCGGCCGCGTCGATGCGCGCCTGCAGCGCCTCGCCACCATGCGCCGTGATGAACTCCATGGGATCGTTGCCGTCGGGCAGTACCACGCAGCGCAGGTCCATCGAATCCTGCTCGATAAACTGAATCGCGCGACGGGCGGCCTTCTGGCCCGCGGCATCGCCGTCAAACATATACACGATGCGTTTGGCAAAGCGGGTGAGCGTCTTGACGTGATGCTCCGTGAGCGCGGTGCCCAGCGTAGCGACGACGTTTTTAATCCCCGCCTCCCAACAGGCGATGCAGTCGGTATAGCCCTCTACCACGATGGCGGTATCCTGCGCGACGATAAACTCCTTGGCCCAATTAAAGCCGTAGAGGTTTCGCTTTTTATGAAACACGCTCGTCTCGGCGGTATTGAGGTACTTGGGTTGGCCGTCTCCCATGATGCGACCGCCAAAGGCGATGTTGTGACCCTGCTCATCAAAGATGGGAAACATCACGCGGTCGTAGAAGCGGTCGGCAAGCTGCCCGCGCCCGCGGCTCACGGCCACGTTGGCGTCGATCATCTCCTGCGGGGTAAAACCCGCCTGTGACAGATGCGAGACCAGCGCGTTGCGACCCGGCGCAAAGCCCAGGCAGTAGCGGCGGCAGACATCACCGCCCATACCGCGGCTGGCAAAGTACTCGCGCGGACGGCCGTCCTTGCCGCGCATAAGCATGGTGTGGTAGAACTGGGCGGTCTCGGCGCACAGATCATAGATGCGGGCACGCTTGGTACCGCGCTCGCGGCGATCTCCAGTGTCATGCAGCTCAATACCCGCGCGATCGGCCAAATAACGGATTGACTCGGGAAAGCTCAGGTTCTCGCGCTTCATAATATAGGTGAAGACGTCGCCACCCTCGCCGCAGCCAAAGCAATGCCACACCTGCGTGGCGGGAATAATGTGGAAGGACGGCGTCTTTTCGCCATGAAAGGGGCAGCAGCCCCAAAACTCATGGCCGCGAGGCCTGAGCTCAACCGTTTCCTGCACGATGGCAACTAGGTCGGACGCAGCGCGGACCTGGTCTTTTTCCTCATCGCTAATCACGGATGCTCACCCCCTGCTCACCCAAGTTGTGACGAATGTCCTCGATATTACCCTCGACGGCCGCGATCAACTCATCCAACGAATCGAACACGCGCGACGGACGCAGCCAGCGCGTAAACGCCAGCGAAAGGGAAACGCCGTACAGGTCGCCCGTATAACCAATTAAATTAGCCTCGAGATGCGCAGATGCTGCATCGTCAGCATACGTTGGCGGCAGGCCGACGTTCACGGCAGCGGGCCACACGGCGTCATTGACCAGCACCAGACCCTCATACACGCCATCGGCAGGCACCTGAATACCATCGGGAACTTGTAGGTTTGCCGTGGGAAAGCCCATGCCAGAACCTTCGTGACGGCCGCGAATAACACCGCCACGCACCATATACGGACGGCCGAGTAACCCAGCAGCAAGCTCCACATGGCCCTGTCCCAGCTCATGACGAATGCGGGTGGCGCAAATGGCCTCACCGCCCTCGCAAAGCAAGTCGTGGCCATACACGTCAACGCCGTGCTCGGAACCCCAGGCGCGCATCTCGGCAACACCAGAAGCACCGCCGCGACCCAGCCTAAAGTCGCTGCCAACGCGAATCGAACGAATGTCGACCACGCGCGACAACAGTGTGAGAAAACCAACATGGTCGAGTGCCGCAACCTCTGGTGTAAAGGGAACGGCCACCACCGCATCGACCCCGGTCTGAGCCAAGGCATGCAGACGGTCGGCCGTCGTCATCAATTTTTGAGCGGGCAAAAGGCTCACCACAACGTCCGGGTCGGGATCGAAGGTAACCACGACCGCCCTACAGCCATGGGCACGTGCATCACGGACAAGCGCTTCGATGAGTTCCTGGTGTCCACGGTGAACGCCGTCGAACACGCCGATGGCAATCGATGCGGCACCCAAGTGCTCACACTCATCAAACGTATCGGCAGTAACGATGCGAGCCTCGTCCGACTCGCTCGCGAAAAAGACACGCGCGAGCTCGCGAGCGGACAACATCATCGAACACCGCCGATTGCCTGCGGAAACACGTGCTCCATAACAAAGCGGCCACTCTCAATGCGGGCGAGCGCCTTGAGTCCCCCATCGAGCACCAGCGCAAACGGCACCTTCGAGGCATCGAAATCGGCAAGCGCACGCTCAACGGGAATGCGTCGGCCGCAGAGAAGGTCGTCGGCAAGATTGCCCGGCAAGTCAACACGCGTGGCGCCCAGGGCCACAATGGGGTCCAGGGCAAAGTCAGCGGCGGACTCGGGAGAAAGCTCCTCCACCGCATGACAGGCGCCAATGGAAACAACACCGGAAGCCGTGCGGCGCAGCGCGGAAATGTGCGCGGCGCTCTCGCAGACGCGGCCCAGGTCGCGAGCGAGCGCACGAATGTAGGTGCCCTTGCTCACCGAGAACGCCACGGTCCACACACACGTATCACCTTCGCCGCCCACGGCGATCAGGTCGGCGGCATAGACCTCGACAGGGCGCGGAGGTAGGTCCACCGCATTGCCCTCGCGAGCAGACTTGTAGGCGCGAACGCCATTGACCGAGATAGCCGAAAACGCCGGCGGCACCTGCATCTGCGGACCCAGCATGACGGCTAAGCGCTCACGGGCATAGGCAGGATCGCGGAGCTCGTTGGCAACAGCCACCGTGCGGACCACCTCGCCCTCCGCGTCATCGGTATTGGTCTCGGCACCAAACGAGATGTCGGCAACGTAGCTTTTGGTATCGAGCGTGAGCATACCCAGCAGACGAGTAGCCTGGCCCACGCCCACCACCATGACGCCGGATGCCATGGGGTCGAGCGTGCCGGCATGGCCGACGCGCCGCTCATGGAGGGCGCGTCGGCATTGCGAGACCACATCGTGGGACGTGCAGCCCACCGGCTTATCAACGGCGAGCAGCATATTCAGTTGAGAAGGCGTACGACGAGCCATGTACCATCCAAAAAGTTAAAGCTCGACGGTCACCGAAGCGGGATCCTCCCCTACCAGCTCGGCCAGCATGGGAAGTGCCACGGTGAGCGTCTCGAGAATCGTTCCGTTGTTGGAGAAACCGGCGGCAGCGGAATGTCCGCCTCCGCCAAAGGCAGCAGCAATCTCGGACACGTTGAGGTCGCCCTTGGAGCGCAGGTTGCCGCGCACCTTGGTATCGCCCTCGATACCCTTCAGGAACAGGCAGACCTCGACGCCCATCACCGAGCGCACCACGTCAACCAGGCCGTCGCACTCATCCGAGGTGACACCGCAAGCCTCAAGGTCACTCTGGTACGCGTAGCTATACGCGACGCGCCCGTGGGCCACTGTCTTGATGCGGCCCATAACGATGGACTTAAGATGCAAGAACTCGACGCGCATGCTCTGGTAGACCTCGAGCGCAACGCGCGCCGGATCGGCACCGTGAGCGACCAGGCGCGAGGCGGCATGGAACGCGGCGGCATCGGCGTTTTGATACTGAAAACGACCGGTATCGGTCACCAGGCCGCACAGCAAGCAGGTCGCGACACCATCGCGAGCCACAATGCCACAATTGTCCAAAAAGCGGTCGATGATCATGGCGCAGGCCGCGGCGCCAACGCACCTCAGGCTCAGCTCGGCAAATTCCTCACGCGCCGGATGATGATCGAAGCACACCACATGGGACGAGCGGCGGAGCACCTCGGCGGAGTTATTCAGACGCTCGACGACCGGCACGTCCACTGAGATGAACAGGTCCGGATTGCCGGTATACGCAGATGCCGGCACCAGACGGTCGGCGCCCTCCATAAAGCGGTAGATGCGCGGAACCGGGTCATCGTCTGCCAGCAGCAGGGCAATGTCCTTGTTGGGGAAAAACTTCATAAGCGATAAGCCCAGACCCAGCACGGAGCCCAGGGCGTCGCCATCGGGAGACGTATGTCCCGAAATCGCAATGGAGGACGCACCCTCGATGAGCTCGAGGATGCGTCGCTGAATATCTGCAGACTCGCACGATGCGAGGTCGGCGGAATTACTCATCTAAAGCTGCCTCCTGGGCGGCATCCGCTATGGGGTAGCCGTCCTCGTCCTTTTCGATCGCAAGCGTGGCTGGAACGTTTTCCAGCGCACGAGTGATGCGCTCGGCCTCATCGGTCGAGCGATCGATGCGAAAATCGAGCTCGGGCGTGACGCGCCAATCGAGCGAGCGGGCCAACAGGCTACGGATGCGGCCCTTGGCGCTGGCGAGCGCCTCCATGACCTCGTCGTAGCGGCTCGCGTCGCACGACACGTACACGCGCGCGAACGAACGGTCCACCGCGACCTCGACCGCGGTCAGGGTGACCAGGTCGAGACGCGGATCGGAAACCTCAAAGAGCAGGATATAACCGAGCTTCTCGCGAAGCTGCTCGCCCAGACGGCGGGTTGCCTGCGTTTGCTTCATAGCGCTACCCCCTACTCGGTACGGGCAACCTGGTCGATACGGTAGCCCTCAATGGTGTCGCCAGGCTTGATGTCCTGGAAGTTCTCCAGGCCAATACCGCCCTCGGAGCCGCTCTTGAGGCTCTTGGCCTCGTCCTTGTAGTGGCGCATCGAGGCGATCTTGCCGTTGAAGACCACGATGCCGTCGCGCACCAGGCGCACGGAATCGGTCGCGGCGATCTCGCCCTCTTCGACGCGGACACCGGCGGCGATACCGACTTTGGGCACCTTGAAGGTGTCCAGGACGGTCGCAGTACCCGTGGAGACCTCGACCTCGGTGGGCTTGAGCATGCCGATGCGGGCAGCGTCGAGGTCCTCGAGGCACTTGTAGATGACGTCGTAGCAACGGATCTCGACGCCCTCGCGCTCAGCGGCGGAGCGGGCCTTGCCGTCGGGACGGACGCCAAAGCCGATGATGATGGCGTTGGAGGCGTCGGCCAGGACGACGTCGGTCTCGTTGATGGCACCGACGGCGGAGTGGATCGTGTTGATGCGAACCTCGGACTGATCCATCTTGTCGAGCGAGTCCTGAAGGGCCTCGATAGAGCCCTGGACGTCGGCCTTGATGATCAGGTTGAGCTCCTTGACCTCGGCGTCGGCGATGGTCTCGAAGAGGTTCTCGAGCGTGACGTGCTTGACGCGGCTCTGCTCCTCGATACGGGCCTTGAGCGAACGCTCGTCGGCAAGGGCGCGAGCCTCGCGCTCATCCTCGAACACGCGGAACTCGTCACCGGCATTGGGCACAGACTGCAGGCCCAGGATCTCGACGGCGTCGGAGGGACCGGCCTCGGTGACGGCGTTGCCCTTGGGGTCGAGCATGGCGCGGACGCGGCCGTAGGTAAGGCCAGCGACCAGCGTATCGCCCACATGCAGGGTTCCGCGGGTCACGAGCACGGTAGCGACCGAGCCGCGGCCCTTGTCGAGCTTGGCCTCGAGGACGTTGCCCGAGGCAAAGGTGTCCGGGTTGGCCTTGAGCTCGAGCACGTCTGCCTGGAGCAGCACGGTCTCGAGCAGGTCGTCGATACCGATCTTCTGCTTGGCCGAGATGTTGACGAACATGTTCTGTCCGCCCCACTCCTCGGGGATGATGCCGTACTCGGTGAGCTCCTGGCGCACGCGGTCGGGGTTGGCACCCGGCTTATCGATCTTGTTGACGGCGACGACGATGGGTACGCCGGCGGCCTTGGCGTGGTTGATCGACTCAATGGTCTGGGGCATGACGCCGTCGTCGGCAGCCACGATCAGAATGACGATGTCGGTCACCTTGGCGCCACGGGCACGCATAGCCGTAAAGGTGGCGTGACCCGGGGTATCGATGAAGGTGATCTTGCGGTCGTTGATCATGACCTGCGAAGCGCCGATGGCCTGCGTAATGCCGCCCGCCTCGCCGGCAGCAACGCCGGTGTGACGGATGGCGTCGAGCAGCGACGTCTTACCGTGGTCGACGTGGCCCATGACGGTAACGACCGGGGCGCGCGGCTTAAGGTCGGCGGGATCGTCGTAGAACGAGAAGGTGTTCTCCTCCTCGGGGGTGATGATCTTGATCTGACGACCCAGGTCGTCGGCGACGAGCTCGACGAGGTCGTCGGACATGGACTGAGTCATGGTAAGCGGCGTACCCAGCAGGAACAGGCGCTTGATGATGTCGTTGGCCGGAACGTCGAGCGCCTCGGCAAGCTCCTGGACGGTAACGCCCTGGGAGACCTTGATGGCATCGAGCTCCTCGGGGTTCACACCCTGCGCCAATGCCTCCTCTATCTTGCGCTCCTCCTGAGCCTTTGCTGCCTCGCGCTCGCGCTTCTCCTTGCGCTTCTTGCGGCGACCGGTGGACTCGCGAGAGGCCTCCTCGACGGCGGCACGAGCCTCCTCGAGTACCTTCTCGCGGCTGTACTCCTCGGCCTCGCGAGCCATGCGGCTGTAGTGGTCCTCTTCGTTGTTGTGACCGCCCTTGCGCTTCTTGCCCTTGCCCTGCTTATCGGGGTTGGGGAAGTCCATGCCGGCAGCGACGTTGTTGCTGGCGTTGGTGCGATGGCTGTGCGGACGGCTCTCGGAGGCGTTGCGCTCGGAGTTGTTGTCGGAGGCGTTGCGATCGTTACGACGGCCACCGCGGCGGTCGTTGTTGCCGCCACGACGGTTACCGCGCTCGGCGGCGCGCTCGGCCTTGGCCTTGTCCTCGGCGTCCTTCTTCTCCTTGAGCACGGTCTCCTGTGCGGCGATCTGGTCAAGCAGCGAACGGAAGCGCGAACCGGAGTCGGAAGCGGGAACGGCGCGGCGCTGGGCCTCGCGGGCAGCCTCCTCCTTCTCGCGGGCAAGGCGCTCCTGCTCGGCCTTCTTCTTGGCCTCGGCCTCGGCGCGGGCAGCCTCCTCGGCAGCCTGGGCTGCGGCAAACTGGCGGCGCTCCTCCTCGCGTGCCTTCTCGGCGGCGATGCGCTCGCGCTCGGCCTCGGCGGCGCGTGCGGCCTCCTCGGCGGCGGCTGCCTGCTCCTCGGCCTGCTTGGCGGCCTCGACTTCCTGAGCGCGGGCCTCGATCACCGAGGCGAGCTGCTTGCGGACCATGGCAACGTAGGCGTCCTCCAAGGTGGAGGAAGCGGACTTAGCGGGAATCTTCATATCGGCGAGATGACCCATCAGTTCCTTGGAGGTCATGCCGAACTCTTTGGCCAGGGTGGACACACGGACTTTTGCCATATGACTTCACCTACCCTTTCTGGCACCTTGGGTGCCTAGAGACTGAACGAGCGTGGGAGATGCGCCGGGACCCGCCCGGCGCGACCGCGCGCTAGATCAGGTCCTCCGCATCATCGAAGGCGTCGGTGTCGTGGACACCGCAGAAACGGGAGCCGGGACGAGCCTGGTTGCGGCACTGGATGCCGTCCTCGGACACGTACTCGCAGCGGCGGACGTCCTCGTCCTCCTCGTCACCGATCAGGTCGGCGGCGGGCTCCTCGTGAACGGGAACGTTCTTGAGGATGTCGGCGGCAAGCGTCTCGGACTTGATGTCGATGTGCCAGCCGGTCAGGCGCGCGGCGAGGCGGGCGTTCTGGCCCTCCTTGCCGATGGCGAGGGACAGCTGGTCGTCGGGCACGATGACGCCGGCGTAGGCCTTCTCCTCGTCGATGAGGACGCGGGTGACCTTAGCGGGCGACAGGGCGTTGGCGACGTAGACGGCAGGATCGGCATCCCACAGGATGACGTCGACGCGCTCGCCACGGAGCTCGCCCACGACGGCGCGAACACGGCTGCCCTTGGGGCCGACGCAGGCGCCCACGGGATCCAGACGGTCGTCGAGCGAGTGGACGGCGACCTTGGAGCGCTGACCGGGCTCGCGGGCAATCGACTTGATCTGGACGGTGCCCTCATAGATCTCGGGCACCTCCTGCTCAAACAGGCGACGCATGAGCTCGGGGTGGGTACGGGAGATGACAATCGGCGGACGGCTGTGCTCGCCGCGAACCGGCTGCAGGTTGGAATTGGGGTCGCGAACGTCGATGATCACGGCTTTGATGTGCTGGTTGTGCAGGTAGCGCTCGCCCATCGGACGCTCGTTGCGCTCGTTCTCGTAACGACGCTGATCGAAGTGCGGAAGCTCGGCCTCGACGCCCTCGCGGATCTTGACGATCGTGAAGTCAGGCGTGGACTGCAGCACGGTACCGCTGATGAGGTCACCGATGCGGCCGGAGAACTCCTCGTAGATCTGCTCGCGGGCGGAGTTGCGCACGATTGCGTTGATCTCGGCCTTGGCGTGCTGGGCAGCGATGCGGCTCGTATTCTTGGGGGTGACGTCGATCTCCTCGAACTCGGTGAAGTTGCCCTCCTCGTCCATGGAATCGTCGATCGGCTCCAGGCGGTAGACGTAGATCTTGCCGGTGGTGCGGTCGATGGTCACCTTGGCGCCCCACTCAAGATGCAGGATCTCGGCATAGCTCTTGGCGAGCGACTGCTCCAGGCGGTCGATCAGGTAGAGCTGGTCGATGTGCTTCTCCTGGCAAAGCTCCATCAGGGCGGACATCATGTCGGATGCTGCCATCTTACTTTCCTTCCTTCGCGGGCTTGAAGTCGTAGGTGGGCTTCAACTTGCACTTCTTAACATCAGAGAAATCGAGGGTGACGGACTCGCCGTCCTCGAGCTCGAGGGTCACGTCGGTCTCGGTGGCGGCGGCAATCTTGCCGGCGTACTTGCGACGGCCCTCGGTGGCGGTGGAGGTGAGCTCGCAGTTCTCGCCCACAAAGCGGGCAAAGTCACTCGGGCGGCGCAGCGGGCGCGCCATACCCGGGCTCGACACCTCGAGCGTATAGCTCGAAGAGATGGGGTCGAGCTCCTCAATCACGTCGCCGACCCACTTGGTATTGGCCGTGACGTCGTTGAGCGACAGGCTCTGACCCTCGGCACCCTCGATACGCACGCGCACGCAGGGGGCCTTGGTGGCGCCCACGAGCTCGACGTCGACGATGTCGACATCGTGCTGGGGGGCGACGGCCTCGAGCGCGTCGATGATCGCCTGCTCGGTCTTGGTCTTGACCATTGCGGCACCTCCATCCATACAAAAAAGAAGCGGGGCCGAAACCCCACTTCTTTCAATTACAACTTCATTTGCAAGCAAACTATACCAATAGCTGCGGAAACGTGCAAGCACAGTACGAATCTGCAGGTCAGCGTGCGCACAGCTTCTCCACAAGAATAGGACAATTGACCGCAGGCGCTTTGGGCAGACAAAACAAAACGGGGGGCAACCCAGCCGGATCGCCCCCCCGTCTTTTATGCGTCAGTTAAGCACGCAGTGCTTACTTGACCACCAGGTTGACCAGCTTGCCGGGCACGCAGATGGCCTTAACGACCGTCTTGCCCTCGAGCCACTTGGCGACGGCGGCCTCGGCGGCAGCCTGCATATCCTCATTGGAGGCATCGCGGGCAACGTCGACGCGACCGCGGACCTTGCCGAGCACCTGGACCACGATCTGCACCGTGTCCTCAACGGACTCGGCCAGGTCGAACTCGGGCCAGGCGGCGGTGTAGGCGTTGCCCTCGCAGCCGAGGGCCTCGTGCCACAGCTCGTCGGCCCAGAACGGGCAGATGGGGGCAAGGACGCTCACGATATCCTTAGCCACGCCGTAGCACAGCGCCTTGTCGCGGGTAGCACCCTCGGTGGCGTTGAGGTAGGCGCTCGCCGCGTTGACGAGCTCCATGACGGCCGAGATCGCGGTGTTGAACTGGCCGCGATCGAAGTCCTCGGTGCACTTGGCGATGGTGCGGTGACGCTCGCGATAGAGCTTCATCGCAACCTCGTCGAGCGCGGACTTGTCAAAGGCCACGTTGGCGTCGCCGGACTGGACGAGCTGCCACACGATACGCCAGGCGCGCTTGATGAAGCGATTGGCACCCTCAACGGCCTTGGGATCCCAGTCGAAGTCTTTCTCGGGCGGGGCGATAAACAGGATCGCCAAACGCATGGTGTCGGCGCCGTAGGGCTCGATGACCGAGCTCGGGGGCACGACGTTGCCCTTGGACTTGGACATGGTGTCGCCGTTCTCGTCCTTGACCATGCCCTGGCACAGCAGGTTGGTGAAGGGCTCGTCCACGCTCAGCAGACCCAGGTCGCGCAGGGCCTTGGTAAAGAAACGGCTGTAGAGCAGGTGCAGAATGGCGTGCTCGATGCCACCGATGTAGTTATCGACGGGCATCCAACGGTCGGCGGCTTCCTTGGAGAAGGGCAGCTCGGTGTTGTGCGGGTCGGTATAGCGCAGGTAGTACCAGCTGGAGCAGGTAAAGGTGTCCATGGTATCGGTCTCGCGCTTGGCCGGGCGACCGCAGACCGGGCAGGTGGTCTCGTAGAACTCCTTGCACTCGGCGAGGGTTTCGCCGGCGCCCAGGTCCAGGTTCTCGGGCAGCGTCACCGGCAGCTGATCCTCGGGCACGGGCACGATGCCGCAGTGCTCGCAGTGGATGGCCGGGATGGGGTTGCCCCAATAACGCTGGCGGCTGATGAGCCAGTCGCGCAGGCGGAACTCGACCTTGCGACGGCCGCAGCCCATGGCCTCGAGGTCGGCCACGATCGCAGCCTCGCCCTCGGAGTGCTTGCCGCCGCGCATGCCGGTGTACTTGCCGGACTGGACGAGCGTGCCCTCGGCAGCGTGAGCGCAATCCCAGTCGACGGTCTCGGCATGGAAGGTATCGATGGTCTCGCCGCTGGCCTCGACGGCAGCGCGATCGTCATCGTCCAGGATGATCGGCACGATCGGCAGGTCGTACTTGCGGGCAAACTCAAAGTCGCGCTGGTCGCCACAGGGAACGGCCATGACGGCACCGGTACCGTAGTCGGCAACGACATAATCGGCAACCCACACGGGGACCTTCTCGCCGTTGACGGGGTTCACCACGTAGCGGCCGGTAAAGGCACCGTGCTTCTCGAGGGTGCCCTGGGCACGCTCGACGGCAGAGATATGCTTGGCGTCCTCGACGATCTTGGTGACGGCCTCCTCGTACTCCGTGCCCTCGACGAGCTCGTGCAGGCCGGCGTACTCGGGAGCCAGGACAAAGAAGGACACGCCAAAGAGCGTATCGGCACGCGTGGTGAAGACGGTGATCTTGCCCTCGTCGCCCTCGATGGGCTCGCCATCTTGGTCGCACAGGGTAAAGTCGACCTCGGCGCCCTCGGAGCGGCCGATCCAGTTGGCCTGCATCTGCTTGACGCGCTCGGGCCAGCCGGGGAGCTTCTCCAGATCATCGAGCAGCTCCTGGGAGTACTCGGTGATCTTGAAGTACCACTGCTCAAGGTCGCGCTTCTCGGGCTCGGTGCCGCAGCGCCAGCACTTACCCTCGGTGACCTGCTCGTTGGCCAGAACGGTCTTGCAAGTGGGACACCAGTTGACCGGGTTCTTCTTGCGGTAGACCAGGCCCTTTTCCCACAACTTCTCAAAGATCCACTGACCCCAACGGTAGTAGTCGGGGCTGCAGGTCTTGACCATGCGATCCAGATCGTAGGAAAAGCCCATGCGCTTCATCGTGGCGAGCGCCTGGTCCATGTTCTTGTACGTCCAGGCAGCAGCCTGCGTGTTGTGCTTGATGGCGGCGTTCTCGGCGGGCAGGCCAAAGGCGTCAAAGCCGATGGGATGCAGCACGTCGTAGCCGCGCATGCGGGCCTGACGGGCCATGGCATCGCCGATGGTATAGTTGCGCGCGTGGCCCATGTGCAGGTCGCCCGACGGATACGGGAACATCTCGAGCACATACTTCTTGGGCTTGCTGACGTCGGTGTCGACAGCAAAGAGGTTGGAATCCTCCCAAGCCTTCATCCACCTGGACTCAATGGCCTGCGCGTCGTATGCAGGGATCTCGTCCTTATGATCTGTGCAATCGCACATATCAGCTCCTTTGTTAGCTGGGTTGGGACGGGGCGTTCTTACCTTTACTCGCTGCTGCGGACAGTCCTGCTCGCACGAAGAGCACATTAAGTGCTCTTCGGCTCGTGCGGAACTTGCAGCGAGCAAAGGTAAGAACGCCCCGCCACATCGTTAACTCGCATGATGATAGCAAATACAACAAGCGAGATGCCTGCGACTTGCGGGCATCTCGCTTTATCTAAATAACGTGGTTGGGAATCAACCTTTGATATGCAGCTCTTACCTTATCGATAGGAAACGCTCTGCTGAGAATCCTTCACGACTACGTCGTGGGCGCCGCCTTCGACGATGGAGGTGGAGCTGACCAGTGTCAGGCGTGCCTTTTCCTGGAGCTCGGGGATCGAGAGGGCACCGCAGTTGCACATCGTGGACTTGACCTTGTAGAGCGTGCCGCCCACGCCGTCCTTGAGGGAACCGGCGTAGGGAACGTAGGAGTCGACACCCTCGACGAAGCTGAGCTTCGCGGCGCCGCCCAGGTCGTAGCGCTGCCAGTTGCGGGCACGCGCGGAACCCTCGCCCCAGTACTCCTTCATGTACTGGCCGTTCACATTGACGCGCTCGGTCGGGCTCTCATCGAAGCGAGCGAAGTAGCGGCCCAGCATCATAAAGTCGGCACCCATGGCAAGGGCGAGCGTCATGTGGTAGTCGTAGACGATACCGCCGTCGGAGCACACGGGCACGTAGACGCCGGTCTCCTCGTAGTACTCGTCGCGAGCGCGGCAGACGTCGATCAGCGCGGTGGCCTGGCCACGGCCGATACCCTTGGTCTCACGGGTAATGCAGATGGAACCGCCGCCGATACCGACCTTGATGAAGTCGGCACCGCAGTCTGCCAGGAAGCGGAAGCCCTCGGCATCGACGACGTTACCGGCACCGACCTTGACGTCCTCGCCATAGTTGGCGCGGATCCACTCGATGGTGCGCTTCTGCCACTCGCTGAAGCCCTCGGAGGAGTCGATGCACAGGACATCGGCGCCGGCCTCGATGAGCAGCGGCACGCGCTCGGCATAATCGCGGGTGTTGATACCGGCGCCGACCATGTAGCGCTTGTCGTTATCGAGCAGCTCGTTGGGGTTGGTCTTGTGGCTGTCGTAGTCCTTGCGGAAGACGATGCCCATGAGGTGATCGTTATCGTCGACGATGGGCAGAGCGTTGAGCTTGTTGTCCCAGATGACGTCGTTGGCAACCTTGAGGCTGATGTTCTTGTCGCCCACGATGAGCTGCTCACGCGGGGTCATGAACTCGGAGACCTTCGTCTGGTGGTCATCGCGACTGGGACGATAGTCACGGCTGGTGACGATGCCCAGGAGCTTGCCCTTGGGAGTGCCGTCGTCGGTAACCGGCATGGTGGAGTGGCCGGTCTTCTCCTTGAGCTCGATGACCTGCTCCATGGTCATGTCGGGGGTCAGCGTGGAATCGGACTGAACGAAGCCGGCCTTGTGATCCTTGACGGCCTTGACCATAGCGGCCTCGGACTCGGCGCTCTGGGAACCGTAAATGAAGGACAGGCCACCCTCGGTAGCGAGCGCGACACCCATGTCGACGCCCGAGACGGACTGCATGATGGCGGAAACCATGGGGATGTTCAGGGTGATTGCCGGCTTCTCACCGCGCTTAAAGCGGGTCAGCGGCGTCTTAAGAGAGACGTTGTTGGGGATGCACTGCGAGGACGAGTAACCAGGGACCAGCAGATACTCCGAAAACGTGTGGGACTCACCGGGAAAGAACGTAGCCATGTTTCTCCTTTTTTCATGCGACCGGTCGGCTGCAGGCCTCGTAGGACCCAGCCCAACCTTGGGCGCCCAATACTGGGCAAGTATCTTAACGCACTTTGACTGCTACAATGCATGATTTAAGAAGAGCACACGAGGGTTTGACGCAGGCTTTGCGTTTGCCCAGCAAACACTTTAGCGGGGAGACGCGGAGCACATGGAGTACAAGACGACGGCAAAGTTGGTCATTCAAGCGTGCGACAAAGATCTGCCGGGCGTGTTCGGCCACGGCTGCGTCTTGCTGCTGCAGGGTATCGCCCGCGAGCACTCGCTCAACCGGGCCGCCAAAAGCATGGGCATGGCGTATTCCAAGGCTTGGCGCATCGTGAACGAGGCCGAAGGTCAACTGGGCTGCAAGCTCATTGAGCGCGACGGCGCCCGCGGATCCACGCTCACGCCGGCCGGCGAGCGAGCCATAGCAGTCTACGAGGAGCTGCAGGCCAACATCAACAACGTCATTGCCACCAAAGCAAACGACCTCATCGCCAGCATCAATGCAGAGTAGCTAATTTGGGACCGGGCTTTTTTAGCTACGCAACCCCTTCCTATTAAGTTGCGGTGAAATAGGGACTGTTTATGCGGTTAAAGCCGTAAATCAATCCCTATTTCACCGCAACTTATGGAGTCGAGGATGATTTAGCTAGCTGCGAAGGGCGTTGTCTAGGGTGGCCGCTACAACCAGGGGGTTGTCGGTGCCGGCGTAGAGGCGGATGGTGCTCCCCTGCTTGCCGCGTGGGGCCGAAAGGCGCGTCGTTGCGCCGCCGGCCGGCGATGTACGGAACTCCCCCGGTAAAGCATCGAACAGCTCCCCTGTGCTACGCTCGATAAGATCAAATTCAACTGCCGGACCAAAGCCGTGCTCGAGGATTCCCGTTGCAACCGCATGATCGGGATGCGAGCTCAGCCCGGGATAGCGCACGTTGCGCACCATCTCGTTGGCGGCCAGATACTCGGCCAGCGCACGGGCGCGGTCGAAGTGTGCCTGCATGCGGGCATCGAGCGAGTCCAGCCCGCGCTTCAGCACACCGGCCTCGTCAGCAGTCAAATCAAGCTTGGCCAAGCCACGGCCCTCAAGCAGGGCATGCGCGCACTCAGCCGCGGCATCCACACGATGGCGCTTGAGCTGCGAGCGCGCCACCGAAGCGGCAACGAGTTTGCACGGAGCCTCGCCTGCGCACACGCGGTCGAGCGCCTCGAGCGACAGGACGGCACCCAAACGCAGCGGATCGCAGCCAAAGACGCCAGCCACCGTGTTATCCACCACAAACAGCGCGTGGGCCTCACGAGCCGCCCGGCCCAGAGCGCGCAGATCGGGCACACGCAGACCAAAGCCGCCGATGGAGTTGACGAACCACCACAGGTGCGGCCCCTCAGCATCAAACGAAGCATCAAAGCCCTCGGACGCAGCAGCGAACGCTGCAGCCGACGGCTCCCCCGCGAGTACAACGTCGCGGCCATCAAAGCCGTGCGCAAACGCACCGGCAAAATCGTCGGCATACGCAACCAGGCGATCGCCAGGACGCACAATCCCCAGCAGAGACAGCGCCGCCGGCACATGCGAGGCCGCAACAAGACGCGCCTCACGCGCACCAGCCCTTACGGCCCAGGTCTCTTCAAGCTGCTGCACGTCCATGCGACACCGTCCCTTAAATAAAACTGAACCAAACTAGCCGTGGTATTCGCCGTTGTACTGGATGAGCGTCAGGTCCTCAACGCCGTCGAGCGCGCGAATCGCATCGGCATAGGGCATATCCACACCGTCCGAGAACACCTCCACGGCCATCTCGACCTTGTCGCCGCACATGGTCTTAGACTTGACGGTGAACTTGGTGCGCCCAAATGCGCGCACGATATCGTCGCCGGTGGTCTGGCCCGTGTAGTGGATGACCATCATGTACACGCGTGCCTTATCCTGGTGGCTCGCAAAGCCGGCGATCATCACCACGATCACCACAGCCGTGAGCCCCACGAGCGCGTACATGCCGGCGCCTGCCGTAATGCCCGTGGTAATGGCCCAAAACAGATACAGCAGGTCGAGCGGATCCTTGACCGCCGTACGGTAGCGGACGATAGACAGAGCACCGACCATACCGAGCGAGATGACCACGTTGGTCGAGATCGCGAGCGTCACCATGCACGTGAGCACGCACATGCCTACGAGCGTCACGGCAAAGCTACGCGAATACACCACGCCGGTAAAAAAGCGCTTGTACACGTAATAGATCAGGATGCCCATGGCGAGCGCCACGAGCAGCGAAAGGCCAATCTTGGCAGGGTCGACCTGGCCAAACGCCTCCAAGACGGAGTTCTTAAAAAAGTCCCTGGTGCTCATGGTCTAAATATCCCCTCGGTTCTCAAAATTCGATTCCCAGTAATTAAATCCGCGCAGGTAGGCGGTCTTTTCGTAACACAGGCAGTACTTGGAGACCGCCGTAAGCTCGGCCGCTCCCGGCGGCACCATATCACGCACCAGCTGCGGGCAAAACTCGGTAAACTTGACCTCCATCACCAGCTTGCCGGGCTCCAGGACCGGCAGCGCGGGCAGCGTCGCGTCAAAGATATCGAAGCTTCCCACCGCGGCACGCACGTTCATGTCAAACGTGATGCGCACGGTGCCCTCGTCCATCACCCACGGCTCGCGCTCGTAATCCACGATGGTCCGCGGGCGCATCATGTTGCAGATGCACTCGATGTAGAACTCGCGACAGAGCGGATAGGGGCTCCTCAGCAAAAAGCCGTAGTCGCCAGCCAGAATCTGCTCAAACTCGCCACGTGTGAGCGGCGCGTCCTCCTTATAGATCCAGCTACCGTACTTCTTTTTGCGCTCGAGCTTAATCACCTTGTCGCTGCCGTTATAGATGCGCACGCGATACTTTTTGCGCATGAGAATGCCGGCGTCTTTTTCCTCGTAGGCCGAGTTGCAGTAGTCGTCAAAGTACAGGCTGCGAATGGTGTAACCGCCCGAGCGCGCATGCTTGTCCAGCTTAAACACCGGCGCCATGCGACAGGCAAGCGCGGCGTGCTCGCCCTCGTTAATGAGATATTTGAGCTCGTGGCGGTAACGCTCCTGCGTGGCACGTGCAGGCGGGGCCGACAAGCGCTCAAGCAGCGCGCTAGCCCTCCTCATACGTGTCCTCCACGACCTTACCGCCGTCTTGCACGTAAAAACACTTTATGCCGTAGTGCTTGCCGTCGTCGGTCACATAGTAATCAAACGCATCTTGCGTATAACCGTCGGAGTTGGTGGCACGCACGCGCACAAAATACTGGCCGGCATCGGGCGCATCGCAGGTCACCTCGGGAAGCAGCACGTCCTCGGCCTTAAAGACCACGTCGCTTATGGCATAGTCGCGCGCAAGCTCTACGGTGTAGCGAATGTCGCGCGCCTTAAAGTCGTAGGACGCATCCCAGTTAATGCGCAGCTTACCGTTATCGATCTGCGGCACGCCGATGTAGAACGGCATGGGCTTTTTAAAACTCTCGCGAAAGCTCTTGTAGTTCTCCTCGATCTCGGAGGGAATCGCCGCGGCGATCTGCTCGTATTGGTCCTTGGTGACAGGCAGATTGTCGATATCGGGCGAAGCAAAGACCAGGGATTCAGTCACCTCGCGGTAGTGCTTGATCATCTTGGTCAGGCGAGTCTCGGTCAAATACGAGCGCAAGTCCTTGACGGCACGGTCGAGTTCGCTGCGGAACGACTTGCTGCGCAACGCGCGGTTAAACAGCACGTTACCCCAGTAGTTGCTTGCGCCGCGCTCCCAGCTCGCGTAGTCCGAAAACCCGGTAAGAGAAAGCTCCAGCTTACGCAGCATGCCGTCGTTATCCCAATCCAGGATATACCAGACCTTGGAGTTAAGCGGGCTGTACAGATAGCAGTTACGGTTCTGCGTATCGCAGTTGCCCGTCAGGATCTGAAACGCCAACCAATAGACCAGGTTCTCGGTATCAAAGTAGGTGTCGAGCACGTCATCGATCTTTTGCGATTCGTCGTTGAGCGCATCGAGCATCTCGATGAGCTTGGTGTGGTCCGTATCGCCCTTAATCTCGAGCATGCCTTCAAAGCTTGCCTGGTTGTAGTCGGGATCATCGGCAAGCTTAATGGTGTCCTCGTAGCGATGGAAATCAAAGCTGTTCACCTTATACAGGTGCCCGCTCTTATCCAGGCCATGTGCCTTAAGCGCCGTCTTGTTGAGCTGCTCCACCTGCGTAAACAGGCCGTAGTCCTCAAAGGTATCGTTGGACTTTTCGGTCTGGTCGCACACCCACAGATGCACAAACTGCGAACGCAGGCCCATCATCTGGGGAATCCCGCGGATAAGATCGTAGGCCATCTTGTTGCGAAAACGCATACCCTCGCCCATGTGCTTGTTGAGCGCAATCGCACGCTGCTGGCGCCAGGTACCTTTTCCTTTTTTGAGCTCCACCTTGTAATTCTTTTGCGTGTAGGAGCTCGACGTCTGGCCACGCACCTGCACGGTAGCATTGGGCGCTTCCTCGCCATAGCCAACCTCGCCGGCCTCCGGGCCGTCTTCGTCGCCCGCCTGCAAAAGGCCCATAACCTGATAGCGCGCCACGCCCATGTCGGCATAGTCATACACCGAGTACGTGTTGATCTCGGCCCAGCTGTGGTCGGTGTTCTCGGAGCTGTTGCCGCGTGAGACCGTCAGGTACATGGTCACAATGCCCGAGTCGTCGTAAACCTCGTACAGCTCGTCCTTATCGCGCAGGTGCTTGGACTGGTCGGAGGCCTCGGCCTTTTTTATCTTGCCCTGCTTTTTGACCTTTTTGGTCGAGGAGTCTTCCTGCACCGAGCAGCCCGAAAGCAACAGCGCACCGGCAGCCGCCTCAAACAGGCGACGGCGAGACATCATCCTATCGGTCATCAGAACCTCCCCAATGCTTGCGATACACGTGAACTACTGCGCGCTCAAACGCGCCATGTGACTCACCCTTATGGCGACCTTCCTCATAGCGCTGCTCGGCACGGTCGAGCAAGCGGCCCAGCTGTGTAAACCAGCCCGTCTTGTCGGTCGCCACAATGGGCTGCTGGCTCAGGATACGATAAGGCAAGTTGGCGGTATAGGTATCGAGCCGCAGCAGCGCCACGATAAAAAACACCGCCGCACCCAACAAAAAGCCAAAGCCGTAAAACTGCTGCGGCAAAAGCAACGACACGGCAGTCGCCAGCCCGGCCACACCGGCAAACAGTCCCGAGGCCAGCACGGCCCCCTTGTAGTCGGTAAAGTACAGCAAGATCAGCAGGATCGTGTTGCCCACGGCATACAGGCCGTAGCCCACGCACAGCGTGCGAAAATACCCGTGCATCAGGTTGTTAAAGCCCAACGGTAGGGCCGACAGCACCGTGGTCTCGAGCGAGATGACCGCCGCCGTCACAAACAGCTGCTTGAGCGCACAAAACCGCAGTTCTCGGTTGAGCGTGGCAAGCATTTCCTCCTCGGCCACCACAATGTCGCCCACCACGCCGCCGTCGTTGAACAGGCTGTAGTAGTCGCGGTAGCGCGGATAAAAGTTGACCTCGACCGAGACCACAAAGTTGACGGACGTGACCAGGATCGTCAAAAACGCGATGAGCGCCGGCACATCGTAGTAGGGCGCACCATAAAACAAGCCCTTGACCTGCACGCCAATGGGACCGGCCCAAATTATCACCAAGTGCGCAAAGAGGCCCAGGTTGGTAAACAAGCCCGTGAGCGCCAACGGCATAAACTGATCGAGCCACCGTAAAAAAAGCCAGGGGCTGCGGTCGCCCTGCGGAAAATACCGGTACAGCAGCACAACGTCCCAGGCGAGCATGACGCCGTAGCCCAGAGCAATTGACGCCAACAGGCCCTCGACCGGCGGCAGCCCCAGCGCCAGCGCGGCCAGGGCGCACAGGCACGCCACGCCAATGGCAGCCGCAAAGCTGCATAGGATACCGCGGTAATCCTTGATGGCCGTGAGGTAACTCATGCCGTTCCAGTTGACGATCATAATGTTGAACAGCCACAGGCATAGCAGCCCCTGCAGCAGCGTGGCGCCCGAGAACAGCAAAAAGACGCCGTAGAGCACCGTGCCCGCAACGAGCATGACAGCATTGGAGCCCCAAAACGAGGGAAGAATCTCGTCCTCGCGCTCGGCAAACAACATATCAGCCAAAAAACGCGTGACCGACATGGAGAAAAAGCTCGTGAGCGTAAGCGAGGCCAGCAGTGTGTAGGTCACCATGCACACCAGCAGATCCTGGTTGGCACGGCCCACACCCCACAGACCGCACAGCACCAAGATACCCACCTGGAGTAGCACGCCCAACAGCATGGGACCAGTGCACACAATGCCGGCGTAGCCGTAAGCGCGCATCGTGGCAAACAGGCCCTTGCGCCTAAACAGGCGCTTGAGCTCAAAACCAATTCCGGCCACCGGCTACTCCCCCTCTCTGGGCAGGTCAAACGCTTGCGCCGTCTCGTCGTACAGCGCGCGATAGTTGGCGAGCATCTGCTCGTGCAAGAAGTACGTGGCAACGCGACGCTGGCCGCGCTCCCCCATCTCAATGCGACGAGCGCGGCTTGTGCACATGCGTTCCATGGCATCGGCCAAGCCCTTGCGATACATAGGCGGCGTCACAAAACCCGCCACGCCAAAATCGTCGCCCGGGGCGCCTTCGAGAAGCTCGCGACAGCAGCCCACCTCAGTCGTCACGCAGGGACGGCGCGCTGCAAGCGATTCCAGCACGCTGAGCGGCTGGCCCTCGGAGATGCTCGTCAAAATGGTAAAGTCGAGCTTTTCCATGTACTCGACCACGTTGACGCGGCCGGTAAAGATCAGGTCGCGCACGCCCAGGGTTTCGACCAGCGCGTGACACTCGGCGCCGTACTCCTCGTCGTCCACGCCGCCCATGATGTGCAGGCGCACCTTGGGCAGGCGCTCGTGCAGCTCAAAGAAGGCATAAATCATGGTCTTGACATCCTTGATGGGCGCCAGACGCACCACCGCGCCAATGTCCGCCCAGCCGTCATCGGTCTTTAAGGGAATATCCTTAAAGCGGTCGAACTGGATGCCGTTGGGGATGACCAGGCATTTGTCCGCATCGCAGCCCATATCAATCTGCGTCTTGCGGGCGTTATGGAACAAACTCGTCACGCGGAAGGCGCGGCGGTAGATCTCCTCCGAAAGCAGGTAGAAAAAGCGAATCCAGCGGTCCTTAAACGACGGCACCACCCAATCGGCGCGAATGATCTCTTCCTCGCGCTCGCGGGTATAGATGCCATGCTCGGTCAGCAGCACCGGCGCATGGTGAACGCTTGAGCCCAGGCAGGCGAGCAGGCCACCGTAGCCGGTCGAGATGGCATGGTACACATCGGCCACCGGCACCTCGCTGCCCAACAGGTAGAGCACGGGCAGCAACATGGAGCGCATGGTGTGAAATGCATCGGCAAAGGGCGTGTAGGGATACTCGGCCAGGCACACGTCGCGAAAGATATCCATAAACGTGCGGCTCTGCAAAAACGAGAGCGGATGCACGCGACGGCGGTGGAAGATATCGAATAACACGTCCCAGTCCGGATTGGAGAGCGACACCAGACGGCGTAGCGCATCGCGCTCACGGTCGTTAAAACTGGCTTCATGTTGCTCGCCCGAAAGCCGCAGGGCATCGTCCAGGAACACCTCGTGCACCTCTACCACGTTGCCGGGCAGCTCGTAGACAAACTTGCCGCGGTCGGCAGCATGCGCGCCGATCACCCACAGCACAAACTCGTGCTCGGGCATGGCCTGGATATAGCCGTGCATCCAGGTAGATACGCCGCCGTGCACATAGGGGTAGCAACCCTCGAGCACCAAGCAGATTCTCATTTGTCGCCGCCCTCCTTGCGCTCAATCGTCACGGTCTTGTCCGTGGCCTTGAGCAGATACAGATTGCCCGTAAGGTGCGTCAGTTCGCCACCCGTCACCGCACCCGGCTCGCCATTATTAGCGCGGAACATGAGCCACGCCTCGTCGTGGAAATTGCCCAGGCTGAGCGTCCAGGCATCCGCGCTGGTATCCACGCTCACCGTAACCGACGAAAAGCGCTGGATGGCACCGGAGCACTCCGACGCCGTCTGGTGCCGCAGGTCGGGCGCGGATTTGGTAAGCCACTCCAGGTAGTCGACCAGGCCGCCCTTGTAGACCTCCCAGCCCTCCTTGGCTCCGCGATCGGGGTCCAAAAGGTCGTCCGGGTGCATAAAGTGCGTGCTCACATAGTGCATGTTGAGCTCGGACACGGCTGCCAGGCGCATATAGGAATCGTCGACCATGCCGCCCGAAACAATACGTGGCTGCTCCACAATGCCATCGCTCGCCACGCCAAACTCCTGCACGTACGGCAGGTCGGTGCCATCCTCAAAATACGTACTGGCAATGGTCTTAATTCGCGGAACATCGGTACCGATAAGCTTGCGCGCGCGGGCCGAAAGGATATTTGACGGCGGCACGTAAACCGAGCCATGAGCATTGGGCAGGACCTCGTCCTGAACCGCGATAAGTTCGTTGAGCGAAGCGACGAGCGTCTCTTTGTTCTTCCAGGTCTTGTAGGCGTACAACGTACCATAGTCGGTGTCCCAGAGCGCAAGCGGCTGATGGTTGTAGCCGTGAAAGCCCAGCTCTCCGCCCATCTGCAGCAGCATGCCGCCAAAATATCGAAACTGCGTGGTATCGGGTTGGCGCGCGGGCTCGGTCTGGTTGACCGCGTCCTCGTAGTTTTCGATCATCACGCCGGTATAGCGAATGCCATATTTTTGCGCGAGCTTTTGCAGATCGCGCCACCAGACCTTGGTGTAAAAATCGGCAATGGAAAGGCCGTAGTCACGCTTGATATAAGTACCATCGCCCGAGGGCACGGGGCTAGGAAAGTCGTCCAAAAAGAACACGGCGCTGTTGATGACCGGATAGGCCGTGGTATCACCCAGCAGACTGATCGCCGCGGCGTAAAAGCCACGCATGACCTTGTCATAGATACCGATATTGCACACCACGGTGTGACCACTGCCGCAATCGTTAGACCAAATGAGCGGCGTGCCAGTGTCACCGGTCTTTGCCCATACGTGGGCCGTTTCGCGCAATGAAACCGAGAGCGAAGAATCGAAGGGATCCGAGAGCTCGTAGCGCTCTCCCCCGCCCAGCATAAAGTCTTCGCTCGGCACAATGCTTTCGGCTTTTACATAGTCATATCCGGCCGATTCAATGCCAAGCTTGGAGGCAATCACTTGCAGATAGCTCGAGTTATCCGGAGGCATGGCAAGCATAAGCGAACCGCCGGCACTCACCCAACTCATAATGTCGCTCAGGTGCGTACCGAGCCCATCGAGCGACGGCATGAGCAAAATCACGCGATCGAAGGAGGTCAGCGAGGGAATGGCATCCGCACCATCCAGGGCAAGGTCCACGTCGCGGTGCGCGATCTTCATGTCGAGCAGGATCTGGTCGAACTGTTCCTTTACGTCCTCGACGCCAGCTTGATCGGAATCGGTAATGACCAGGCACGTGGGCTTTTGGCCAAAGATTGCCGAGGAGGCCGGCACCGCGTCGTTGGCGGCGAGCATGCCCAGCTTGTGCTGTCCAGCGCTGTACTGCACGCCGGCGCGTTCGATCAGCAGCACGGCGGCCATGACGATAAAAACAGCCCACACTACGAGCAGCCCCATCCAACGAAAGCGGTCTGCACGGTCGCGGATATGTTGCACCACGCTCATCTGGTCTCCTCCCCGTCGCGCCAAAACGCCAACTGTTCGCGGTTGGCGGCACTCAAATACACATGCTGATTGTCGATCGCATCGATCACACGGTGGACCTCGTCACCGTCGCGGCGCATCACGGCCAGGCGCAGGCAAAGCATCCAAACCTCCTGCTCCTCGGGCACGTCGAGCACCAGCTGGTCGGTCACGGTCTGCGCCTCGTCGATCTGTCCGACATCGGCCAGCGCCGTCGCGTATCGAATGCGCAGCTTAAGGGTATCCTCGCGTTCGCAGCGACGCGCAAGCAGGCGCGCGTACTGTTGGCGCTGAATCTGAGCCACGTGCCCCTCAGCCAAGCCCGAGCCCAAGTATTCACCAAGATAATCGCAGTATTCGTTGAGGTTTTGCGCGCTCGGGTCCGTCTTAAAGGCACGCTCCAGCTGCTGCAGTTTAAGGTCAGACTCCTTGGAGATCTGCGCCACCGCCGTCGCGGCATAGTGCGCCACCTCAACGTCGTCGTTAAGCTTAGCCGCCTGCAGCTGCGCCAGGTACGCGTCGGGCTCCTCGGTGAGCATGGAAAGCATTAGGCGGCGCCGGTATGCCGGGTCGTTGACGATGAGCGCCTCCTCGAGCGGAACTACGCCTGCATCGTCCTCACCACTCGGTACCGACATACTACGATGCGGGTCATCGTTGAAGCGCAGCGACTCCAGCGCAGACCCTTTCAGCCCCTCGCCAAACACCGCGCTGCGGACCGATAGCAGAACCACCAGCAACGGGCCCCACAGCGGCACCAGCACTATCACAGCCAGCATGTGCCCGCGCACCGGCAGCAGGCCCAGCTTCATGAGCGTCCACAGCATCAGGCAAACCAGCGCATGAATCAGCAGCAAGACGGCAGCAACGACAAGCGAGATCAAGCGGCGCCCCCCTCACCGTCACCGGTGTAAGAGATGTGCTGCAGCAGCTCCACGATGCCCTCGCCGTCGACGGGCTCCACCGCAATCTGCTTTGCGCTCAGGCGCTCGCGGATAATGGGAAGATCGCACGCCTTTGCCTGGCGCATAAGCAGGTAGAGCACGTTGCCGTCGACCAAGCCCGCCGCGTCGCTCTCGCGGATTGCCGACCCAATTGCGCCCACCAGCTCGCCGACAGGCTCCATGCCCGGTACCACGCGCAGGAGCAAAAAACTCCCCATCTTGCTATCTGCCAGCGCCTGCTCCGCCGCAAGCTCTTGGCCAAAGGCCGCCTGCTTGAGCACGCAAGTGCCGTCAACGCAGCGTTTATCCTGCGCCACCGCCTCATAGTCAAAGGCACGGCCCAGCGCGCTTTCGACCAGCCCGCACAAGATACGGAACAGATTTTGATAATAGAGGGTCATTTGGTTTTCGGCCGCACTACGCACAAAGATCAACACGGCGGGTGCCCCGTCGCGCTCGATCGTGTATCCAAACATGGGAAGCCCCGGCGTCAGCTCGCGGTTCACCCACAGGTTCGAACGACCCCCGTCGCCCAAAAGAGGTGCAAGCTGCTCGAGCGTGAGCGAGCGTGCGGCATCTTCGGCAATCGCGGGACTTGCTGCCACCAGGCGTGCAAATGCCCCGCCCGAAACATGGTAGATCGCCACCGAATCGTTCTCGAGGATCTCGCCCAGAAGCTCGCAGCACTTGCGATAGATGTCGCGTGGGTTAAGCACGTCGAGCTCCTGCGTCACGGCAAAGATCTTGCCAAAGCTGTCGTGGCGACCCACGATCTGACGCCTGTACGCGCGCTTGTCCTCGATCGCGTCGTGGTAGAGCTGCGTAAGGAACGTATTGCGGTTGCGCACGAGCTCGTTTTGATCGCGCTCCGCCCTAATGGCTTCGCTGTTGCGCAGCTGCACATAGCCACACACGGCACCCACAACAAAGTACGCAATAAACGGTAGCCAGTTAGACGGCTCGTAGAACAGGCCCTGGAAGGTATAGCCGTACTGAGTAAAGTAACTCGCGGCCAAACCCACCGACGCCAGCAGCGCCGCAACCAGGCCAAAGTCCAAGCCATACAGCGTGCCGATCAGCACCACGTAGAGCAGGCGATAATCGAGCACGTTGAGCTGGGCAGATTGGGAGAACAGATGCTCCAGCACCTCGAACAGAACCCAGGCAACGCCCGTCTCCAGGCATTTGATGGGCAGCGAGCGCATCTGGATGCGGTCGATGGCGGCGCGCAAGGGGTTGACCTTCTTTGCGCGGCCAGCATCCCAACGCGCTTGAATGGTCGAGAGATCGCGCAGCAAGTCGTAGCGCTGAAACCAGCCATAGCGCACTCGAGCGACGTCGCTGACGGGCAGGGCGTAGCCGGCGGAATCGCCATAGGCAACGGCAAGACCGGGGAACAGCGCCTTGAGGGCGTCGCCCACTTCACCCGCCGTGTGATGGAAGGCATCGGCAACGTCGAGCGTCTCAAAGGAGGCATCCCAGCTATCAAAGATGCGGCGAATCAGCACCGCGAGTTCCTCGGCGCACAGCAGGGGAAACGCCGCATCCTCCGCGCCCTGCAGAGCAACCGAGCCGGTCGAGCACGCATCGAACAGCGGCACCAAAAACGGGTCCTCCATCGCGGCAGACGCGGTATACAGGAACGGCACGCGCAGGATCTTGGCCTGAACGCCCTCGCGAGCAGCGTAGTAGCGGCACAGGTCGTTAGCTGCGTGCGCGATAATACCCTTGCCCGTTCGCCCCGCGGCATCGGCGGCACCCTCGGCACCTGCGGGACCTGCTATATACAACAGTTGGATCCGGCGACCCATGCACGCGCGAAAGACTGAACGCAGCAGCTCGATATCGCCCACGCTATCGATATGCGGGGTAAGGTAATTAGAAAGATAGACCACGCGGTCGAACTCATAGGCCTGATCCAGGTGTTGCAGAAGCTCTTTCCACGAGGCATGGGGCGACGCCTCATCGCGGCGCGCTTCCGCGGCAGCGACGACCTGGACATGGTCCCCGGGGAACGCCTTGGCACAAAAGTCATCGTCAACATATGCGGTGTTGCCAACAACCAGCACCTCCATGGCGTTCTCCTCCCCTAAAATCCACTTCGTTCATAGTCAAACATGCGTATTTTACGCTGTCAACGCGAGTTGAAACGCCTTTAAGGCTGTTTTAGAACTTTTTTAGAGGATGAGGGGACATTAAGAGTGCTAAATGAGCGCTCAATCCGGAAGTATGCGGCAAATTCTTGACATGCCGACCATACTGGATAACGGCAACGCTTCTACCTGCGGTTTCTTTACATGAAAAGGGCGATGTGTTCGAGGGTTCCGAAATTTGCCGCATACTTCCGTCGGGCATTCAGCTGCTATTTCAACAAGTCAACCAGTAAAAACTCTCCGCTCTTACGCTTACTCGTCTCCGCATGGGCCTTAATTGCTTTTACAAGTTTTTCGCCGTTGCCCCAATATTCCTCAAGAAAATCTTTCTCTTTAATTTTGCCTAGCCCAAGACGCTGTTTGCAGAATTCATTAGGCTTAAGTTGCCTGTCCCTTCTGGTCGCAATTCCCCAATCCCGATAGGCACCCTCGGCGTGAATCACAAGCATCTCGATCTCCGGTCGCGTAACAAAACTCAGCACTTTAGTACCGTTCTGCCTGCGCTTTGGAAACTCAAACTTGGGAGCACCGCTATCCACAATCCGTGCGACCGCAAGTCCTTCAGCCCCAGCAGTCTCGTAGTTCATCGAGAAATAGTCGTTTGCAATTTCGGAAGCCTTGCGTTTTCGCGTGTAAGGACGATCAACAATGAGGGCATCTTTGACCACTCGGTCTCTTGGGACGATCAACAAATCGTTGTCATACAGCACCTGAATAACAGCGCCCTCCGCAGTTCCCTCACAGCTAAACAAGACAAAACAACTTGATAGAATGTCTTTTGCCTGATTACCCATTGATGTGCTCGCAAACATACTCGCGCATCGCTTGAACGTCGGGGTACTTAGGCATAGATCCCTTGATTACATTGTTGATAATCACATCGCTCTTTTTGTTCTCAATCCGATTGATACGCTCGGAATACTTGATGAGCTCCGTCTTAAACGAATCGTCGCGCACAAGAACAAAGACATTGTCCTTGCGCCTCAGCACATCAAGAAGCTCCGAGTAATGAGTCGAAAAGAGCAAGGTTGCCCCATGTGGGTTCGTAACAGGAGAAGCAAAAAGCTCAATCACTGTGCCAACAAGTGATCTATTAAGACCCGTTTCAATCTCGTCCACAATCAGATAACCCCCATTTCTGAGAGCAGTTATCGCTTGATTGACCAGCTCAGCGCCCAAGATCGTTCCATTTGACAGAACAGAAGTCGCAATAGCGACATTCATCACTCGCTCCGCTCGCTCACCCTTAAACTTAAGATGGAACACTTGGTTTTCTTTGTTCCAGACAAGATATTCAACACTCGGATCAAAAGCCTGAACAACAGGGGTTGGCAAGCTCGTCAAAGGCAGCGTGCGCTCGGGGGACTCCACCGAGACCACCTTTTTACCCGTGATGACAGACACGATTGACATGTTGTCATCCAGGAAAGTTCGTTGGGCATCGTTAAGAACAAGGTCACCATCATCAGGCCCCTCACGAACCAGAATAGGCTCAGAGACATCCTTCAGACGCTCGATATTCAAAACGACCTTTCTAGAGACGCGTGATGCGGGGCATCTCCAAAGCCATTCGTTCTCAAATGCAAGTGATTCCGCAAAAGAAGTATCCTCCGCAGCTACGCCATCTACTTTGCGAAGCCGAGACTCAATAAGATAGACTGAACCTTTTTCGAAAAATACACAGGCGACATTGACCTGGCGCTCCAAGTTTCCGAGAACATCGGAGCCAGTTGCAAAGCGGCGCATAACAAAGCTGCCAGACATATAACCAAGTACAAAGCGCACAAGGTTGAGAGTCGTTGTCTTACCGGATGCGTTTACGCCAACAACGCCCATTACATTTTGAGAATAGATCGAAGACCCCACCGGTAGCGGGAACACGTCGGCGACATTACCTTCTTCATCGCGAGAAACGCGATCGGAGGCAATAAAATCAAGTTCCAAACGCTTGTCCTTAAACAGCGTGACCCCATCGATTCTTAATTTAAGAAGTTTCACAGCAACCTCCTCTTAGGCAATTCAATTATAAACATTTTTCTTGTTTATAATCCAAGAAACATCATGCCTCCGGATCGTTCAGAGGAAGTCTGAAGAAACAACGTAGCTTGACGAATATAAATATATCCCAAACGGTGACGCATAATTTCTTTTGCTAATTGACCACCGTGCAGCGGAACATGGAGCGTGCCCCGTCATAGAGAGAAGCATCGTTAAATCATCCAGTCTCAAGCGTAATCACAAGTAAGATTTATCAACATAAAAGCTGAAGTGCCAGTTTTTAAGTCGCGTATCAGCATCCCCGCTGTCATCAACAAACTCAGAGAGCATATCCGCACCGTCAGTAATTGGGCGGCGATCGCCCTCGTATTTCATAAAAGGAAAAGCACCATCTCTGGAACCGGCAGCAAACACAAAACCTGATGAATTAATTACCCAACAGACGTATGTATCCTTTCCGCGAGAAAGCAACAACGATCCATTGCAGCCTTTAGGCAAGAAGCAGTTAAACGCCTCATCCAAAGACGAATAGGCACCGGATTCCATCCAACTCCGATTCTCCAAGCTTGCAATTGTCCAAAGAAAGGACTTCATCTCTTCCAGATGTGTCCAGTCAAGCCATATCCCATCTTCATCAAACCCGTTACTCCCCTTACCCGATTCAAACCGTTTAACCTTAGCGTTGGCGTTAGCGGCGACCGTGTCGATCTCGCGCTTAAAAGTACCCAAGTAGCAAGCTTTTTCAGACGGGTTTAAACACTCTAGATACTCATGGGCATTCCATCCGTTGAAATGCCTGATATATCGAAAGTTTGGAAGCAACGCCATTGCAATCTTAATAAACTCCTTTGTAGGCAGGTTCTCTTCCGAAACTTTAATCCGCATGGCCATCGATTCAAGCGAGGCATAATAAGCAAGGGCAAGAACATAAGGCATGATAAATACCGGGTACCAAATTGAAAGAAATAGCGAACTTAATTCAACGCCCCAGTCCATAGAAAACCAAGCATTTGAAAGCAGCAACGTTGTTGCAACACAAACAATGATGCACAAAACAACCCTCATGTTTTCAAACAAGCATAGATTGGATACATCACGTCTGGATGAAAATTGGGCATGGCCAATACCCAGAAACAAAAGGACTACTTGAAGAGCAACTTCAAACGGAATAGGGAAGCAGACCAGATTGATATAGAAAGACGCTAGTGCACCAAAGCGGACCTCAGGCACAATCAATTCGTTTTTAATTGAAGTGACCGATGTTGCCTTAGATGCAATTAACATAGAGGGAAACCCAACAAATACAACCTCAAGAATCGTGTCCAGCAAGATACCCGTATTCCAAAACCCGAATTCAAACGCTCCGTATATCAAAAGCGCAGAGTACGTTACAAGAATGAGCGCAGGAATCAGAATTTTGGGGCTTAGCGCACACTTGACAACATCAGCAAACGATTTAATAACGCTTAACAACTTACCCTTAGTCAGAAGATAAATCGCTATAAGACCCATCAATATAATTGATGCATATTCACGGTTATCCATTTGTCCGATGAGAGTTGCAACCACCCATTGGACTCCACTGAGGATCAATCAAGCCCCTCCTTAGCCATGTTGAATCTAGACTCAAGATCACGCCGGGAATGTTGGTGCAAACGCGCCGACGACCAGCCATGCGTCGCCGAAGCCCTATGGAAGTCTGCGAACCATGAGGCGGCCCTCGAGGAGGAGCTTGTGCATGAGGTTCTTCCCGTGGTCTTTGTTGTCGAAAGACTCGCCGTAGGCAGCCAAGAGCTTCGTCACGTTTTTATGAACTTCCCTGCGAGCCTTTTCGACCATAACCTTCTCGGTCTCACCCTTCTTGCCATGAGGCCTATAGTAGAAGACGAGCCTCGTATCGCCACCGTAGAGGTCCACGGCATCGAAGATCGACTGAAAGTAGGAGTAGTCGGCCTCGGAAAGGGAGTGGCCGAAGAACTTGATGAAGCCCATCGAAGCGCCGTTTGACGACTTCGGCCGAACGACCCTCTGGAAGTCGACGGGGTCCTGCGCGAGCAGCCTGTAGGTCTTGGTGAACGGTATGGCCACGCTGGTGGGCCTGATCCCCTTCGCGTCTATGCCGAAGACGATGCCGTGCTCGTAGTCGCTCGCCCTACCGTGTATGTTGCAGAAGCAGTCGATGCCGAGGGCGTCGGAAAGGCGAACGTTGCTCGACAGGGGCTCGGTGTAGTTGAAGCTGAGGACGGAGGTCGAGGGGGGCACGCCATCTTCGTCAACCAGGTCTATGCAGATGCGCTCCATCCGGGTCGCGGCGGAGTCGAGGTAGCCGGGCGTCCGCTGCACAAGGTCGTTGAGGTAGGTGGCGAAATACGACTCGTAGCGGTTCAGGTCGGCAAGGGACAGCGCGGCGAGCACGCTGCCGTCCAGCTTTCGGTCCCTCAGCCAATTGCTCAGCACATAGGAATAGACGGCATTGGTGCGCGCGGTCTGCGAGGGCTTGACCGAAGGATCGAGGACACATTCCGGGAGCCGGAGCATCTGGGGATCCTTCTGCCCGCTTTTGTACAGCCACCGCCTAATCTGGTGTTCGACGTCGCACCAGCGCCAATTATGCCCCTTCTCCTGCTTGAGAATGAGATCCCAGATAGTGGTGTTCTCCGGATGGGCAACCAAATCGGATTTCGCTCGGTAGTCGTGAAAGTCGGAGAAGCTCGATTTGAGGTCGCAGGAAAGATCGAACCCGTTGCCGATTACGATGAGCTGATACATCAGACACCTCCTCTACGCAAGCATGAAGGCACAGGCCATGCAGTGAGTCTTTTCTTCAACGGTCAAACTAGACGATATAATATCTTTGAGCCACTTGACCATAACGTGTGAGTCTTGCCATAGAGCCTGCATACCCATCGATTCAGCGACCAACGGCGAACCCGTCGTAAAAAGAGACATTAGTATTTCCTCCACACCATGCGGTCAACGATGCCGGTGTAGGACTGGATGATACGGACGACCTTGGGGGCCACGTCGTCCTGGTAGTCCGGCACGGGGATTCCGTGGAGGCCATCCTCCGTGAGCGCAACCGCCGTGCGCACGGCGTTGAGCAGGCCCCGCTCGTCGATGCCCGCGAGCACGAAGCATCCCTTGTCAAGCGCCTCGGGGCGCTCGCTGCTCGTGCGGATGCAGACCGCCGGGAGCGGGCGGCCGACGCTCGCGAAGAAGCTCGACTCCTCGGGGAGGGTACCGGGGTCAGAGACGACGCGGTAAGCGCTGGACTGCAGCTTGTTGTAGTCGTGGAAGCCCATGGGCTCGTGGGTGCGCACCAGGGGATGCGCCTGGAAGCCCGAGGCCTCCAGGCGCTTGCGGGAGCGGGGGTGGCAGCTGTAGAGGATGGACTTTCCGTATTCCTCGGCGAGGGCGTTTATCGCGCCGAAGAGGGACGTGTAGTTCGCTTCGGTGTCAATGTTTTCCTCGCGGTGGGCGGAGAGCAGGAAGTAGCCTCCCGGCTCCAGGCCCTCGCGCTCCAGCACGTCACTCGCATCGATGGCCGCCAGGTTCGTGCGCAGCACCTCCGCCATGGGCGAGCCCGTCACGTAGGTGCGCTCCGTCACGCAGCCCGTCGCGAGCAGGTAGCGCCGCGCGTGATCGCTGTAGGCGAGTTCACGTCGCTGATGACGTCCACGATGCGGCGGCTCGTCTCCTCGGGCAGGCACTCGTCCTTGCAGCGGTTGCCCGCCTCCATGGGTTCCAGTACTCATACGCCCTAGCTGGGCTCCTTGTTCGGAACGTGGTTCCGGAGCGAATTAGCACTCCAATGCCAGAGCGGCTGTGCCGGCCGCCCGTGAGCGATACCGCTCTTTCGAAGAGACATCAAATGGAGCTTGAGCAGCCCTGTCGCCAACAGTGCCCTCAACTGAAAACGCGTGCAACAACCTCGATACCATGTGCTACGGTGTCTATGCGAGCTTAGTTAAGTGCGGCAGCTCGCAAAAACATTTCTACAGTGTTTGAGGAAATGCGCCGCACAGAGAGACATCGCGGCGAAACCGCATCACCGCGCGCCGTTCGGGAAGACGACCTGCAGCTGCCCGCCAGCCCAAGTCGGTAACAGGTCAGAGCCTAATGACAGCCAGGGCCAAATGCGGGCACAGCCACTTCACCAAAGACGAACGGAGACCTGAAATCAGATGATCGACCTGAGAGAGTACTATCTCGATAACATTTCAGAGAACGACTACTACTATCACTTTTTCTCACTTATCGAAGGCGTGAACAGAACTTACAACGTCTTCTACGGGAAGGATGAGACACAGGGATTCGAGTTCCTAGTCCACGACGAGATAGAAGCGATAGAGAAGTTCCGGCAGCTGTGTCAACCAGAAAACGAGCCGAATAGGAAAGAGGACAGGTGCTGGTTCTATGTCGTCGCCTACTATCTGAACGCACACGGCTATATCATCGATCAATTCCCCGACGTACTGCGCAGGCCCCCGAAAGAACCATCCAGTTTTACATACGGGACAATCAGGGACAGAGCCATATCGCTTGGGCTCGACGATGATGGCACGGTACGCTGGGCGACCCGCCGCGCGATGGTTGCCGACATGACCTTCGTGCGCAAGGCGTCCTCGGTGGCAATCGGCGATAATCTGAACAAGAGGATCCAGCTCATCTCCGCAGGCAATTCGCGATTCGAGGAGATGGAGGACAACGAGAAGCTCAGGGAGATCGCGAACCTGATCGAGAACCTGCTGAAAGAGAACGGGAAGTTCATACAACCTGACTACTCGAAGGCGACGCTTGGACTCGTCGACGACAATACGGTGAAGAGCTTCAGATACAAGATCCAGTGTTTCAGGCACTCGAGCAAGGAATCACTGGAAGAGAGAGCAAGGCTAACCGATGGACAAAAAAGGTTCCTGGTCGACTTCGGCGTGACAATCTGCAAGGCAATTTACTCTCTCGTCGAATAGCGCCATTCGCGCCGCCTCTCCCGTTGTCAACGATAGCCGCAGCTCTTGTTTCCATGCGAATTAACAAAACGAAGACGAAATAATCAACCGAAGATGAGGAAAGTCATGTTCGCTTAAAAGCGGCTTAGAATTTCGCCATCATGTGTATTAGCCGATTTAGGCCACGCGTATTGGGCTAATAAACCATTCGACCAATTAAGCTAATTGCTTTGTCACTGGCATGCGAGCAGTTTAATCAAGACGACAAGAGCGCGCTCAGATTGTTGTCTGCAGTAGCTAGCCAAGTATAGATACCATCCTGTTTCCAAATTCGGTCCTACGATAAACCCTTTCTTCTTTCTCAATTTCGTCGGGATCGTCGAAGATGAGCGTCGTATCTACTACGTCCCACTGCTGCCGATGGATATCCTCAATCAGCAATCCCAGCCCGGTTAATCGAAGAAGAACTTCTGCATCTCTGCCTCTGAGCGTCTGAAAAGTTTCCTTTTCTCGAAGCATTTCGTAGTCTCCAGGTAGAAATCTGTCCAAAGTCTCTGCAAACAAACGAAGATCGTCCCAGCTAATTTCTTTATCTAGGTAGGCCTCATAAATCTTTGCTAGTCGCCGCGCTTTGTCCTCCTCAATGTATCTTTCGAGCAGGATAAGCAGGTACTCAATATCGCGCTTCCTATTTGACTCTTCAAAGTATTGTTTGTACTTGTTCCATGAGCCATTTTCAAAAGAGTCGCGGTTGAACTCATCGAGGAAACACGCATACTTCTTCAGCAGATGCGCATTGTGGATATTGTTTCCGATTTTGTTGATGCTCACTAGGCTTGAGATGACGGGGATGTCCTTCAAGAACTCGTTTTGGAGAATTTCGTCCAGGCCAACCTCTGCGATATTCGAAATAAGTTCGAGAGAGTCGCTGCAAATAGTCGGCCTTGCGTCGTCTTGCAAGCGCGATAGACCGGCCTTAGTTGATTCCTCTGCGTTTGCCATAAGATTACCTTTCATAATAATTTGCCAGTTTTGGCATGCGTTTGCAGCGCCGCTTTTCTGAAAGTGGCTCCGATTTAAATGCCATCCCCCGAATAAGCGCTCAGGTTCGATTCAACAAGTGCATTGGTTGAAAAGAGCTTTAGACCCCCTTCGAGGTAAAAGTCGCTTGTGCAGAGCAACCAAATCATCTTGTCGAGCTTGTAGGCAGTGGCCTCGGGGTCCACGCCGCCCTTCCGCGCCGCGCGCGCGGCTTCGAAATAGCAACGAGCCACTTCGACCTCGCTGTCAGTGGTAGCGTAAAACTGAACAGTATTCAGTAGGCCGTTGACACAAACATCGACGAGCGGCTGCTGAACAAGCCCGAGGACCTGTTCAGGGCGATGCAGCTCGAGCTCATGGAGCTGCACCACGGTTCGCCCTCGACCGTCTTCTGCACGCAGTGCAGGTCGAAGGGCTAGGCAGGAGCCCCGAGGCTTTTCCTAATTCTAGGTGTTAAAGTCGATTACTGCCTGCCGTGGAATAGCCTCCACTTTTCGTCTTCGATGTCTCTTTCAATTGATGACTTCACTTTTGACAGCCATTCTCTGTGTTTTAAATATGCAACACCTGCGGGCAGCTGAGCAGCAATCGAGTCAATCGCCTCAATCTCCTTGAGCTTTGCTGGAATAAAGCCTTTTTCAGGGGACCCGCTCATTGAAGATCGACGGAGATCCAAATGGTTGATCGATATCCCGTCTTTATCGAGCGTCAGAATGAGGGTGATAGCCCTAATCCTCGTCTCGTCATTGCAATCGGACAAGGCCCAGCTAATTCTATCGAGGCTATTTGCGTCGGCGATCCTTTCGCGGATGGTATATTCCAAGCGCTCCCAAAAAATATCGCTCGAGAGCGCATTTGCGTCATGAACGGGAAACAAAACGGCTATTTCAAGCCTGCCGAGTGGTTCGCTCAGCGCTTCATCGATCATTGCTTTCAGCAGATTCCAGGCATGATCATCCTGGACGGTCCAAAACGAGCTGATTCTTCGCAGGAGATCGTGCCTTTGTCGGTAGTCGAGGTTGGCAACGTACTCCAAAAAACGGTCAATCATTGAGCTGTCAAGGCGTAAAAGGCAGCGTAGGAAAGCGAGGTTATAGTCGAAAGTAGGATATCCTTCAAGTGCGAGAAAATACAGGTTGACGGCCGGTGAGGGATTGGATTCGAAGTACGAATCTAGAGCGGAGACGCGCTTTTCGTCTCCGCAGTTGCCGAAAAACCGCCAAACCCCATCATTGTGTATATGTTCGGAAAGCCAAGAAGCATATTTGAGGATATAGCCAGGATGCTTTGGCTCGACCATCTCCAAATCTTCCAAGCAGAGATGCGTTCTGCCGTCATCGAGTCTTGCGAGAATTTCGTCGAGCTCCTCCTTGTCGGGCCCGTTCTTTATTGCTAGCAAATCAAGATAGTCAAACAGGGCCGGATGGTCACTCACGTCGATCACCGCGCCCAGCTCGTTTCTAAGGACCTTCCTGCCGATGGTTTCAGCAAGATGATCAAGTGCTTCGTACGGGACAGGGATCGTCGAGGGCGACGAAGCGATATTGCGTGCGATTATGCTTGAGGCAGTATCTGGGGTCCTTTTGGCGATTTCCAGAAGGACTTTTCCGATAGCCCTGCCCGACTCCCACTCTTTATCGGAAATCTCATAATCTTCGGCTAGCTTTCCCAGGGCTTCGGTCAGTCGTTCTAGCGGTAACTCTTCCGCGGATATCCTCGGTTCTTTCTCTACGAGAGACTCGGAGTTCTCCAGACCAAGTGCGTCGAATGCGCTCTGGCGGAACCCATCGAGGCTCAGAGGGGGATTCTGCGCGCATGTTTCGTAAATCTGGTTGATGCTTAAGCTGCATAAGAGATCGATTGTCGAGTCTTCGGTTATATATTTGGGGAATAGCTCTTCAATCCTCGAGAGCACCGAATACATGTTTTCTGCGTACTCCGCTTCAGGTTCTTTGCCATAGAACGAGAAGTGCTGCCGAAAAGTGGATTTAACTTGCCTGCTGAATTCGGTTTCGACCAGAACGGAGAGCGCCCGGAAGCAATGGGCGTGGAGCTCGGCCAGCTCTGATGTGAAATTGAAGGTCAAAGTGTTGTATGTGTACGTTATGCCGTTTTGACAAACGCGCTGGGCCCTTGAAGAGAGGTATGAACTCGTCAAGACGATCAGACATGCTGCAACATTGCGGGAATGCGATTGTTGATATTTTTGAGCGAGGGCATCGAGTTTGCTGTTTTCCAAATCGAATCCCGTACGATCGAGATCGTAAGCGAAAGCGCCGTCCGGCCCGCATGCCCAGTTGTACTCGGCCGCTCGCTCGGTGCCTCTTTCTACACACTTCACGAACAACTCGGAGGCTGTTTGCGAATACTCGCTTGAGTTCATCAGGGATACAGAAATTTGCAGGGGCATAGATCCGTCGGATGTCGAATTCATGCCGAGAATTTCTTCCGATACGTCAGCGCAATCAGCGTTTTCGATGCGGTTTGAGGCAAAGGCGAGCGCCTGTATGGGGAGGAATTGATTGAATGTGACTATGAACTGATCGGCAATTCGCGCATCCCGATTCTTTATTTCATCCCAAGCTTTCTCGCATTCCCTTCGAAGGTAGTCGTACACGCTCGCACTTCCGCACACTTCAGCCATTGACTTGGCGGCTTTGAGATACGGCGCGTTCGGCATTTCTGCGGTATGCAGAATGAAATCCGCAAAACTGCCGTTCCCTTCTTTTGCGAAGTGGCGGCATATCAAGAAGTCGCGAAGATTCTGCTCTTCCATTCTTATGGCTAGCACGCCATCGGCGGAGGTAAGGATCGTGACAATTTCCTGGTCGTTCAATCTGGATGCAAAATCCCGAATCTCGGCGTCGTCGTACCCCAGCCCCAAGAGTTCCTCGTAACAAGGGTCTCCTTCAATAAGATCGCAGCAGTCGTAGATTGCAAGGTTCTCTGCGAGACGCTGCTCCCTGCTGGAGTACCCAGCTAAAGCAGAATTCATATAGATGTTCAAAAGATCGTATGGCTCTTGGATGGCTTCGAAATTGCCGTCTGCTATGGGGCTTGCTGCCATGATAGCCAAGCGCAGGTTTCCGTTTGCGATTGCCGATACTCTCTCCCTCAGTGCTATGTTTTTTATGTTGTATTCGGTCTCGAGTATCGCTTCTATATTTTCCGCGGTTAGAGGCTCCAGCTCTATTTCTCTGAAATTTAGATAACTGCCGATTTTTGCGGTCAACTCGCTTCGGTGCATCTTCCTGCAGGTGAGGACAATCTTTAGCTTTTTGTTTTCCAAACAGATTCCCAGCAAGTGCTCAAGTGACAGGTTGCCGTTTGCATCATCGACTAGAAGGATAATGTTTTCCGACTCCGACAAAATCAGCTCGATATCATCGTCGAGATGCGATGAATACCTAGAGTCCAAGATAAGAAGATCCCATTGATGCCGTTTGCTGAATGAGAGGCATGCGTCGAGGGCGATCTTGGTTTTCCCCGATCCAGACTGCCCCTGAATCACCACTGCCTTGTTTTGCTCTATCGATTCGACGATGACTGAAAACTCGGAATCCCTGTGCATGAGGAGCTTCGACAGGTCGGTTGAGAAACGGTCGTTCAGGCTTCGCTCGATGAAGCGGTCTGGGGCGATGAATGATCCCTTTCCGAGTGGAACGCCCAATACCGTATGCGCTAGCGCAGGGTATTTTCCATCAAGGTCGCTCGCAATTGTCTCTGGCCCGATTATTTCTATCCGTGGATCGATGGCACGGACCTCCTCGAGTACCAAAGGTGAAAGGCGAAAGTATGTGTGGCACAGGATGATTCGATCTATGAGTTGCGGATTGATTCCGGTTTTGCTCCTGTCGAGGCAGTCTTTAGCATCATTTAGCAGCTTATTGCGGATGTCGGATTTAGAGGTTGTGTATGCCGCGAAGAGGTAGTGTCCATTCTCTCCTACGGAGTACATGTCTGGCACTCCGGTCGTGGTTTTATCCGTGCCGCATTGGGATCCTAATTCAATGATGTTGTTAAGCGAATATCTCCTATATAGATACTGATTTGCTAGTGTTTGAAAACGCCCGCCTTCGATCTGCCTTAGCTCTTCTTGGATCTGATTTATTTGGGACATTTTGCTCCTCGCGATAAATTCGCCTTTTGATTTCTCTTTTCTTACTCTAGTCCGCCTACCTCAGCAAGCCTTACAAGCTCGAGGGACGAGTCGACGACGTCCTCGAAGTCAAGCCCCGCCGCATAGGCCCTCGGATAAGGCGAGCGGAGGGCGCGTGACCCCGTCGGAAATGGCCGCCGTTAGGTGCGTGTTCGAGAGCTGCGCGGCGGAGCTGGATGGAGCCTGGGCAAGGCATTAGGGCATCCTCGTCCTTGTCGTAAGACTGCCATTAGAAGATTTCTGCAAATCCTAAGCCACGTTTCAACTTGGCAACAGCTGCGGATCCTAGATATCGGCAAGACATTCGAGACTCTTGGATATGGCGTCGAAATAGATCCTTTGGTAATACTCCATGGTCTCGACCTTGCCGATCTCCGATCCGAGCCTCTTGGCCCAAGCTACGAGGGCCTTCCTGTCCTCGCCCTCGAGCGAGGCCGTGCACGACCTCATGTGGTCGCCCGGAAAAAGGACACTGTGCACAAGCCGAATATCTTCGGGAGGCATCTTCTCCATCGCCCTCGCGAGGAGGGAAGTGTCGAGGGAAATGAGCGACAGGATGGGTTCCGACCAGTCATCTGATTTCGAGAAAGCCAGATAGAGCTTCGTCGCGAATTGGTCGGGGGCGTTTATCAGGACGTTGCCAAGAGACTCCGACTCCCGTTCGCGTAGCGTCGTCAAGGCGAGCTCCCTCAGCCTGTCGACCTCCTCCAAAGCCGGAATCTCATGCGCTTCGCTCGAGTCGAAAGGGATCTCCTGCCATTCGACTCGATTCTTTCCGATTGACCTCACTGCAGACTCGGGATCCCGTCCAATGGAGGATTCCATCGCCTTGACGAGCGGCGCGACCCCTTCGGGAAAGGCGTCAGCAAATTCCCCCGCAATGCCTTTGACGGCACGCAGGACGTCGGGATAGACGTCGAACGACAAGCCGCGGCTCCCGTCCCCGGGGACAATCCCGGCGACTAAAGTCTCCACCATGCCAAGGACATCGGCATCGCGGAAAGTGGCGTGTCTGATGCCTTCGATACATTCAATAGCTTTCCGCGCGGCCGGCCCGTCGGGATGAAAGGTCGCAAGGTAATCTTCCAGGCAGGAACGAACATGCTTGGAATCGACCCCCTCACACCTCTCGAAAAAGCGGGGGATGAAGTCCAGAGCGGCGTATTTGAGCCGGCGCGACTCGAAAATGCCACCCCTAAGGATGGAATCCTCCCGGCTTGACGGAGGCCCGATGCGCATCCCCTTCGCCGCCCCCGCTGCAAAGCCGAAAGCCTCTTTGAAAACTGCCCTGGCAGACTCCGGGTCGGTGGGTTCAGCGAAGAACCCGGATTCCTTCATCCCGACCAGCACGGGGCGCATCTTGCTGAGGGATCGCAAGTTCGGCGATTCGCTTCCTTCAATCGCCGAAACGGCGTCCTCGAGCGCGCCTGGGTAGATGCCGCCCAGCACGCCTCCCAGAACGCGTTCCACAACCGAGCCGACCGAGGGCCTGAACCGGCACTTCCGCCAGACGGTCTTCTCGATGAGGCTCTCGTACTCCCTGGTCGTCCCCTTCTCCCCCTTCGGTCCTAGCCCTTTCCTCCACTCATCCTCGTTGCAGACGAGGAGGACCTTCTTCCTGCAGCCAACGACGAGGTGGTCGACCGCCCCGAGCAGCTCGCGAATGCCCATGTCGCACCTCTCCACGTCGTCTATGACGAGGAGGGTCTCGGGGCCGATGATGAGGTTCACGGCATTCAGCGGCGCCATCTTGAGATCGACGCCCGCCTTCTTCTCCAGCTCCCTGATTTTTTTCCCGAGGAACGATATTCCCGTGTCCTTGGCGAACCCGACGAGTGAATCCCACCTGCCCCTCTCCCCGCCGGCCGCGCACCCTATGGCGTATTTCGAGATGAAACCAGACTCAATCGCCCCGCAGAGCTCCGCTAAGTCCTTGGCGCCGTAGGCGGACGCCACCACGACGGGATGCCGGCTCTCATCCTCCTCCAGCTTCTCGGTCAGTGCGTGCTCGACAAAGTAGGTTTTCCCGCATCCCCATTCCCCGGTAAGCATGAGGGCGTACGAGTTCTCCTTGTCCTCGATGTACTCCCTCACGACGCCGATGATGTCATCCTCGTTCACCTTGGTCGCTCCTTGTCCGCCATCGGTTTCCACCCTTACCTTTCCTATGGCCAGGCGAGAGCCTACTCCAGCGCTTTCGGATCCCATTCGAACCCTTCGGCCTGCCGCCTTATCGCCGGGTCGATGCACTTCTTGACGAGCTCAAGCGCCGCGGCCGCGCGGTGCAAGCTAGTGGATGACCATTTCAAACAAATCTTTCGCGATAAAATCAACGCGCTTCTTAACGTCAAAACAACCATTCGCATAGCGTTTAGCAAAAGCTCTTGTAGTGGCATAACGCGATTCAGCGTATATGGGCAGCTTTTCCTTAAGCGATTTGTCTTTACATTTCGCGTTAAGTCGCTCTTCTAGCATGAGCAAGTTCCCAATAATCGAGTTTTCCTGAGCCTGCGAATCCGGAAGAATGTGCTCTATTGTGAATGCCTCAGAAACCCTAACACCAGACTTAAGCTCCTCGAGCAAGGCAAGGACCAACTTGCAGCGATCCTTCAACTTTGTTTCGCTATACAACGGCCACGAATGAGACCATCCAAGCGAAAGGAGATTAATTCGAAATGTTTCTTCTGAAGGCAGTTTTTCGTTAAAACTATTTTTCCACTCATCTAACACTTGCTGGGTGCAGTTCAACTCGATTGCGTATGAGTGTTTCACGATCGAATCCGATAGGTGGTTCGACTCCATTCCCCCGATTATCTTATAGCAAATATAGAACCGGTAAATAAATCCAATCGCATCATCATACTGCTCGCTCGTTAGCTGCTCTATTTCGCGAGCGTGCATTAAACTCATAAGAAGCGGCCTGAAGACGCGGACATTGTGTGTTCTTAAGAAACTCAAGATTTCCGCATTTCTGTCATCGCTGGTTGGCTCGACAATCTCTGCATAATATCCGGCTTTTAGCCTTAAATCATAGAGAAGATCAGCAGCCTTCTTTGGATCCGTAAAATCCCTTATTTTCTTATATGCTCCATCCTTGTCGCCTTGTCCTAGGCGATATTTTTGAATTGCGTAGTGACGCAAAAAAGCTTTCATGTTCGAGCCGACTGTTGCTTCAATTTCCGACCATACCTGTTTTGCATCATCGCGCTTTTCTATAGGATGGATATAGCGCATAATATAGTTCTTCAGAAGCTCATGGTCCTCAAGCTCGATACCTCGCGCATTCAATATTTCGAATATTGTGTACGAATCTTCCTCAGACGATGATTTGATGTTTACATATGCGACAGAAATGACCGCATCCCTGAAGGCCAGCAACTCCTCATCCTTCATCTTGGCGAAACTTGCACTGAAATATTGGAAGGCTTTAACGATCAGTTCGTCTTTTGATCCGGACGCGCGTTTGCTCTTCGAGAAAGCCACAGCAGACATGGCAGCCGCATCTTCAGGAGAGATAGCAATTACTCCTTCGACGATCCTCGTTAATGATAAATGATTCTCCGGAGCGACGATCGCGTGCTCAACATCCTTAGTATCTATCGCCACTAGATATTTTTTTGTGCCATTAGCGTGGTTAATCATATTCCTTTTCTTGAAAGCGAACATGAGGCTAGACAGCAAGAGCGTTAGGGTAATAACTCTTTGTTGACCATCAATTATTGTAAAAACCCCGAGGCTGTCTTCTTCTTCTTCCTCCATCAGCACTATCGAACCGATGAAATGCGACGTAGCAACTTCCTCTGTCACAAGCTTGATGTCTTCGAATAGATCTTTCCAGTTATGCTCATCCCACACGTAAGCGCGCTGATTGCGAGGGATTCTATAGATTGAGTCATTAAGCAGCTTTCCAACCGTACTCTGACGTGCTTCAAATGCCATGTTGATCCCTTGCCTTCGCAATAGTTTTGTCGGCCTTGCCGCCTCTCGGCGTCACCAACGCCTTCGCTACAATAAAAGTCGGCACATCGCCGAGCAGGGCCGCCTTTTCGCTCGCGAACATGCCGACTGCCCCAATCAATCTCCGTCGCTGCCATCATCGTCGATTAACCAACATGTCAGCAGCAGGCAATCGTCACGTCCACAGTCCATTCTATATGCCGGCTGAGCATGGGGCGCATCTTAATCGCCAAGATATCCAGGAAGCCCGAGCTTCCAGGGAAATGCCTTCAGACGCCTTACGTTGGGTAGGCCCCCTACAGAGATCTATTGGCCGTGCACCGCAAACAACGCGTTAGGCCGTTGCACGCAATCGGCCAGCCACCCAGCATCCCCAATCCGCGTCACAACTCCCTACCCCGCTCCAGCCATCGTCATCTCCATACAGTGTCCAAACCCACACCAATAAAACCAACCCACGCAACAAGCAGCCCTCGCTTAGCAACCCAAACACCACCACAAGCCAGCAAGCAATCACCAGTCTGCGTTCGCAACATCGCTTGGAACGGCAAATGCTTACCGCGCCCTTGAAACACGCCAAACTCGTCTACAACCTGCGGTTTTTCGTTTATACTGCAATCGTTGAAATGCCGGTACGCTTGCAGAATCGTACCTGTTCCGATTACAGACGATATGAGCAGGACATAAAAACATTGAGAGCCCCTGCTGCATGAAAGACCGCGGATTAGGCCGACAATGGTGAGTGTCTAATTCAGCCGCGGCGGCCACGCCGCATTCATGGAAGGGGCTCCCATGCTCGATACTACCACCTTCGTCGGCCTCGACGTCCACGCCCGCTCGATAAAGGCAGTCTCCCTCGACGTCATGACCGGGGAGGTGCGCGCCGCGACCTTCGGCTACGACGCCGGCGCCGTCGCGGAGTGGGTCCGCTCCGTGGACCCCGGGGCCAGGTGCGTGTACGAGTCCGGGGTCACGGGCTTCGACCTGCAGAAGAGGCTCTCCGGCCTGGGGGTCGACTGCGTGGTCGGCGCCGTCTCGAAGATGATCAAGCCCAGCGCGGACAGGCGCAGGAAGAACGACCGCAACGACGCCGAGTTCCTCGCCCGCATGCTGTCGGTCGGCAACGTCGTCGAGGTGTGAGTCCCCGACGACGAGTGCGAGGCCGCCCGCGACCTGACCAGGGCGCTCGAGGACGCGAGGGACGACCTCTCGCGCGCGAAGCAGCGGCTCTCCAAGTTCCTGCTCAGGCACGGGCTCGCCTTCGACGAGAGGACGCCCACCGGCCGCAGGAAGGGCAACTGGACCCGGGCGCACTGGTCCTGGATCGAGTCGATTAGGTTCGCGGAGGGGGCCGACGAGGAGGTGCTCGCCTACTACGTCGACGCGGTCAGGCGGGCGGCGGAGGAGAAGGCGAGGCTCGAGGGGCTCGTCGAGGGCGAGGCCCGCAAGCCCAGGTGGAGGAGGAGGGTCGACTCCCTGCGCTGCCTCAAGGGCGTCGACACCGCTTCCGCCGCCGACCTCGTGTTCGAGGCCGGCGAGTTCTCCAGGTTCAGGAACGCCCGCTCGTTCGCCGCGTGGGTCGGCCTGACGCCCTCCGAGCACTCCAGCGGGGAGAGCGACCGCAGGGGCGCGATCACCAAGACCGGCAACAAGCACCTGAGGAAGACGCTGGTCGAGGCCGCGTGGCACTACCTGACGTGCTCGGGGCGGCCGAAGGACCTCGCCAAGGGCCAGGCCCCGGACCGGGGCGCCCGGAGGCATGCCGCCAAGGGCGTGCGGAGGCTGGTCGAGAGGCGGGAGGCGCTGCTCGCGCGCGGGGTCCACGGCAACAAGGCGAACGTGGCCACGGCGCGCGAGCTCGCCTGCTGGGTGTGGGCGGTCGGCCTCATGGCCGAGGAGGCGTAGGGGGGGCGGTCCCCCGCACATAAGCCAGTCACCCCGGAAGCGGTTCGATCCGAAGCCGTTGAGGCGAACCTCAGGTCCCTTTTCTGCGAGCGCCCAGGGCGCCACACGCGTGCACAGACTGTCGGTTCGACGTAGAAGCCTCAGCCGTAGCAACGGATTGCCCAGCGAGAGATCGCCACGGGCGGATATTAAACTGCAAAGACGAGCGTCGGTAAGACACGCCGAGGTCGCCGCGGACGGGTTGATATAGGGAGAGGGCCTGACCCCATATCGTTGGGGCCAGGCCCGATTTTGCCTCTTGACAATGTCCTGCTCATATTAAATGCCGGTACGCTTGCAGAATCGTACCTGTTCCGATTACAGAAAAGGGGCCGTCATGCGTAAGCCTGCCTCCTGCGTCCTTTCCATCGCGCTCTCGCTCGTAATGACGGTTGGTTTTATCCCGTCACCCGCGCTTGCCGAAATCGCCAGTGCGCCAGAACCCGCCGCGCAAAGCGCCGGCAAACCTAACGAGAGCCCAGCCGAAACCACGTCGGGCCAAGCCCGGGCAAACGATCAAATCAGCGCCGCCTCCGGCACCAATGTAACGGCCAACGCAACGCAGCCGATCGACGCCAGCATGTTCAGTATCGAGGACACCGACATTCGCTACACGGGCAATCCCGTGATGCCCACCGTCACGTCGTCGACCGTGCCGAGCGACCAGTACACTGTCGCCTACGAGAACAACGTAGCCATCGGTCAGGCGACCGCCGTTGTGACCGCCGACGACCAGAACTACAGCGGCACCTGCGCGATCCCATTTGAAATCAAACCGGCGAACGCGGCCGCGAACTACCAGCACAGCACCACCGCGCAAAGCGGCGACATCACGCTCACCGTCCAATGGAACGACCCGAGGCTCGGCCAGGAGACCACGTTCCATGTGACTGCGACGGGCGGAAGCGGTGCGTACCAATTCCGCATGGACGCACCGACGTATATGGATCCCGACGGTAGCAGCGAAAGCGTTGCCGACCCCAGCCGTAACCAGTGGCAGCAATACACCGGCGAATGCACATCGCACGACTACCAGTTCGAAATGACCGCTAGCGGCACCTATTACCTGCGCTTTTACCTGATGGATAAGGCGGCCGGCGTGTACTATCTGCGCTCAAACGTGTTTGCGAGCGCGAACGACGACGCCTATCCGGCGGTCAGCGCCATCGTGAAGTCCGCAGTCGACAAATGCAGCGCCGATACCGACGGGTCCGACTACGCCCGCGCCCTGTGGCTCCACGACTGGACGCTCGACCAGCTGGAGTACGACCACAGCCTCAACTGGTGCTCGGCCGAAAGCGGCCTCACGCGCCACCAGGGTACCTGCGAGAGCTACCAGCGCATCTACTCCAAGCTCCTTGACGCTGCGGGCATCGCCAACGGGCGCATCACCGGCAACGGCCACACCTGGAACGCCGTAAAGATCGACGGCAAATGGTGCCAGATGGACCTAACCTGGGACGACACCAGCGACAACTGGTACGGAGACCTTGACCAGCGCCATCTGTACTTTGGCCTGACCGACGAGCTCATGGCAATCGCCCACTCCGACCACACGGCTAACTACCAGAAGGACGGCTACGCATACCGCTCGACCGACCTGTCAAACAATTACTTTGTGCGGAATGGCAAGGCCGATGAATGGGCCGAGAAGTATGCCGACCGCATTCAGCAGCACTTGAATGCTAGGGAAGAGAGCTTTTCCATTGATGCCGACAACCAGTCGTTTCCGCCCAGCATCTCGGGGATTCAAAATGGGATTGTTGCTTATGCGATGAATCAGAGGGAATGGAAGACGAACAACGCCAAGGTAAATCTCACCGCGACTTCCGACGTATCCACCCAATCGAGCAGCAAATGGGCCGCATTCTACGACTTTGAAGCCAAATACACGTCAACAACACCCAAAGGGTGGCGATTAGAGAATAGCATCTGGTATTACCTTAACGCTGACGGATCGTACGCAACCGGCTGGCGAACAATCGACGGCTCTCGCTACTACTTTGAAGATAGTGGCGCCATGGCAACCGGCTGGACTGTAATCGGCGGAAAGCGCCACCTCCTCACGTGCTCGGGCAGTCCGGCCGCGAAGGGCTGGTTACTACTCAACGGCACCTGGTACTACGTAATCGATGACGGCGAGGTTGCAACCGGATGGCGCAAAGTCAATAACGCATGGTATCTGTTCGACGACAAGGGCGAGATGGCGACGGGCTGGCGGGAGGTGTCCGGAAAGTTATACTATCTGGCCGATTCAGGAAAGCTGGCATCACCCGGCTGGCTCCTTCTAGGCGGAACCTGGTTCTACATCGAGGGCGACGGGTCGGCCGCAACCGGTTGGCAAACAATCGACGGCGCGCGTTATTACTTTGAAGACGACGGCGCCATGGCAACTGGCTGGAAGGAAATAGACGGGAAGCATCACCTCCTCACGAGCTCAGGCAGGTCTGCCGCCAAGGGTTGGCTGCGGCTTGACGGCATCTGGTACTACGTAGTCAATGACGGCGAGGTCGCAACAGGTTGGCACAAAGTAAACAACTCCTGGTATCTATTCAATAATAAAGGCGAGATGTTGACAGGCTGGCAGGAGCTGTCCGGGAAGCGGTACTATCTGACCGATTCAGGAAAACTTGTCGCACCCGGCTGGCTCCTTCTGGACGGAACCTGGTTCTACATCGAGGATGACGGCTCGGCCGCAACCGGCTGGCGAGAAGTCAGCGGAGCAAGGTATCTGCTCGGAAACGACGAATCCATGCTAACCGGATGGCAGGAAGTCTCGGGAAAGCGCTACTACCTCACAGAATCCGGAAGACTAGCCCCATCTGGATGGATGCAACTTAAGGACGACTGGTACTACGTCCAAGCCGACAGATCGATCGCAACCGATTGCTGGATAGGCTCCTATTACGTAGATAAAACAGGCAAGTGGATACCAGCCGCTCAAAAATAGCTATATAAAGTATCGGCTAGCCCCATCTGTTCGGAAATTCTTTGCAAATATATGAATTCGAACAAAATCAGTTCCATTTGTTCGGTTTTAGTCTATTATCTCAAACAGTCGAACAAGGGAGTAATTCATGCAGCTAACCCATAAGCAATTCAACGCACTATATGCCCTGAGCAAGCACCCGGGCATTACGCAGAGGGATCTCGCCGATCAATGCGGTATTGGCCTTGCAACCGCAAATGCCGCCGTCAAGGACCTCTCGGAAGCCGGACTCATAGAGGGCGCGCGCTTGACGCCCAAGGGCATGACCGCGCTAAAGCCATACGCCGTGGACAATGCCGTCATCCTCGCGGCAGGCCTCTCCAGCCGCTTCGCACCCATCTCCTATGAGCGCCCCAAGGGCCTTCTCAAGGTTCGCGGCGAAGTCCTCATCGAACGCCAGATTGAACAGCTGCACGAGGCGGGAATCCTCGACATCGTCGTGGTCGTCGGCTACAAAAAGGAGTCCTTCTACTATCTCGAGGACAAGTACGGCGTGAATATCGTCGTCAATCGCGCCTACGCCGAACGCAACAACAACTCCTCACTCATGCTCGTGCGAGAACTGCTCGAAAACACCTATATCTGCTCCTCGGATAATTACTTTGAGGAAAACCCCTTCACGGACCATGTCTGGAAGGCCTACTACTCAGCCGAGTACAACCAGGGGCAAACTGCTGAATGGTGCCTCGAGACGGGCTCCCACGATCGCATTACCAAGGTAAGCGTCGGCGGCTCCGATGCATGGTACATGATCGGCCACGCCTACTTCGACCGCGAGTTCTCCGCTCGCTTCCGCCAGATCCTGGAAGACGAGTACGACCTCCCCCAGACGCAAGACAAGCTCTGGGAGGATCTCTATGCCGAGCACATCGGCGAGCTTGACATGCGAATTCGCAAGTACGACCCGCCCATCATCCATGAGTTTGACTCACTCGATGAGCTGCGCGATTTCGACCCCCTATTCCTGGAGAATCTCGACTCCGAGATCTTCGACAACATCGTTGCGGTTCTTGGATGCGACAAGTCCGAAATCAGAAATGTCTACCCGCTCAAGCAGGGACTTACCAACCTCAGCTGCCACTTTACGACCGATGATGGCGAATGGGTCTACCGCCATCCCGGCGTGGGCACCGAGCTCCTCGTGGACCGCAAGGCAGAGAAAACTGCGCTGGAGACGGCGCGAAATCTCGGCCTCGACTCCACCTTCGTGTTCGAGAACCCCCGTCGCGGCTGGAAAGTCTCCCGTTTCGTGACGAACTACAGGAACCTCGATGCACACGACGATGCCCAGCTTGCACAGGCCATGCAGATGGCGCGTAGGCTCCATGAGAGCGGTGCCCAGGTCGAGCGTGCATTCAGCTTTTACGAGGAAGGTAAAGGCTACGAGCGAGCCATCTTAGAACGCGGGCGCATCGATGTGCAGGACTGGCCCGAGATGGAAGCGCAGGCAACGAAGCTCAACGACATGCTTCTCGCAGATGGGGGTGATCCCGTCCTGTGCCACAACGACTTCTTCGGCCTCAACTTCCTGGTAAGCGAAGATGGCCATGTCGACCTTATTGACTGGGAATACGCCGGCATGAGCGACTACGCCAACGACTTCGGGACGTTCTGCGTCTGCGAGCAGCTCTCCGAGGACGAGATGCGCAGCGCACTCACCCACTACTTCGGCCGCACGCCCACCGACGCGGAATGGCGCCATAACTTGGGCCAGGTCGGCATGGCGGGCTGGTGCTGGTACGCCTGGGCCCTGTTAAAGGAAGCCGAGGGCGACAATGTCGGCGAGTGGTCCCACATCTACTACCGCTACGGCAAGACCTACCTCAAGAAGGCCCTTGAGCTATACGAGAAGTCCGGTAAGTAAGTAAACCAGTCACTTTGGCAAACAAGAAAAGAGAAGAAACTATGCATTACGGCATACTCAGCGGTGCTCTTTGGGCACTGGACACTACTGTGCTCTCGATAGCCCTCGCGATGTCCCCGTTTTCCGATGGAACCGCAGCCGCCATCGCCTTCGCCGCGATCGTGAGCTCCGCATTCCACGACATCCTCTGCGCCCTCTGGATGACGATCTATTCCGCCATCAGGGGTCAACTCGGAAAGGCCCTGGCTGCAATTAAAACCCGAGACGGCTTGGTCGTGGCAGTCGGCGCCTTGCTGGGCGGCCCCATCGGCATGAGTGGCTACGTAATGGCCATCAACCTCATCGGGCCCTCCTACACTGCGGTTATTTCCGCCTTCTATCCGGCATTCGGAACGTTGCTCGCCGCGATAGTCCTCAAGGAGAAGGTAACCGTCCCGCGCATGGTTGCGCTGGCGGCGGCACTCCTTGGCATTATCGGAATGAGCGCGGGCGCACTCGGTTCTGACGCAATGACCAACCCCGTACTCGGCATAGCCTGCGCGCTCCTGTGCGTCGTCGGCTGGGGTTCCGAAGCGGTGTTCTGCGCCTGGGGCATGAAGGGCGATAGCGTCGACGACGAAACCGCGCTGCAGATCAGGGAGATGACTTCCGGCCTTGTCTACGCCTTGATCGTTCTCCCAGTATTCGGAGCATGGGGCTTTGCCGCACAGGCGGCGCCCACCATGGCGACGGGCACCGTCGCCCTTTCGGCACTCGCCGGCGTGGCATCGTACCTCTTCTACTACAAGGCCATCTCCAAGATCGGCGCGGCAAGAGGCATGGCACTCAATATTTCCTACTCAGCTTGGGCGGTCATCCTGGGAATTGCCCTCGGCAATGTCCCCGAGCCTCTCGAGATCGGCTGCTGCGTTCTCATTCTCGCGGGCACCGTTCTTGCCGCCTGTGACTGGAAAGAGCTGTTCGGGAAGACGGCAGCTCGTTAGATTCTGCGCAGTACAGCTACTTAGAAGTCGTTCACTTCGTTGTATGGTGTTGCCATCACGCTAATCTCGATGGGTCAGACTTTGCTGGTGGTCGGCCTGTTCTGGGTAGGTTCCCTTGTGGACATAATCGAGATGAATGCAAGGGATCCTTCTGTCAGTCGCCTTTAGAGAGGGCTCATAAATAAATGGGGTGTGTTGGAAATTTCAACACACCCCATTTATTTGAGGACTAAAGAGTCGCCAAGGCACTTCGCCACGTCGCGTCCAAATGGTCAAATTATCCATGTAAGGAACCAGTGCAAAATCGCCCTTCTATTTCATGTTCGAACACACCAAAGACACGAAAAAGAAGGGCGACATGCATGCAATTTTGAAACCAAGTTTAATAAAAGCCTCGATGATGCTGAAGGCGGTCACAAATAGCCCGAAGGCCAGCGCCAAATGTTTACTATCAGTTTCGATCCTTCCGGCAATGCACACAGCAAACTCGAACCCATTCGGATGCTGAGCCATATTGCGCCGAATATAAGAAACGTCTAGATCTCGCAGCTCACAAGATTAATCTTGCTCGCGTAAATAAGCACCCAACTCGGCAAAAGAATCCGCTAGGCCGGTCTTGGGTTCCCAACCTAGCCCACGCAATCGTGCAGAAGATAGACGCAAATGCACATCAGGTGCATAACCGGCAGAGTTTGACTCGTCAACATCAATTACAACATTACATTTATCGCCACCAAGAATGTCACTTGCCAGCTCAGCTACAAATCGAATAGTGCCGTGAGATTCCTCATTGGCAATGTTGTAGGAAAGACCAGCCTCCCCACGCGCGAGTAAAGTTAAAAGCCCCGCCACACAGTCGATTGTATTTACATAATTACCCTCAGATAGACCATGAGTCCTCAAAACGATACTTTCATCGCGCATGGCAGAGCGGGCAAACTGAGCAAACGCTCTATTCTCACCTGGCAAGACACCCGCCCCAAAAGTCTGTGCCAAACGAGCGCTAAGGGCCTGAACGCCATACTGAGCCGCATAAGCTGAACATAGACACTCGCACATACGCTTTGACTCCGGATAGCAGCTGCGAGGAGCTGTAAGGTCTATCCAACCCAATGCAGATTCGTCTGCCACTTCCCCGTCAGGCAACGTACCGTAAACCTCCATCGATGAAACATACACCATACGCGCGCCCGATCTACGAGCGATCTCTAGCATGGCTTCCGTTCCTCGTAGCGACATCAGGGCGACATCTGCAGGACACTGCACCATTACCTTCGATTTAGTGACCGCAGCAGCATGAAGGATGAAATCGGCAGCATCGATACTGGGTTCATCTTCAGCAAGGTCGCATCTAACAACCTCAAGTTTCCCAAGTTCGGAATAGCCCTGAAGAACAGATGACAATTTAGCATCATCGCGAACTACCGCAACGACTACGCACCCCAGTCCCATACGGTCATCCGCCAGCAAAAGTGCTTTGCAGACAAGTGAGCCAATGAGCCCCGTGGCCCCGGTCACCGCGATCGTCTTATTTCTGAAAGGTTCGTACAAACTCTCATCAATTCCGGCCAGCAAGCCGTCAAGCAGCTCAGATCTCATGCATTCTCTCCTAGATACCGTAAATCTGTTCGTTCTCGCGGGCGTTCAAGATGGCCTGCAGCGAAAAGAAGTCCCCGGGCGTCGTAACCTTTATGTTCTCATCGGGTCCCTCGATGGACGTCAACGCGCATCCCCGTTCGAACATCATAGAAGCTGAATCGATGTAATCGTGCTTTCCAGCGGCATCGGCATCGCGATGGGCAGCCAATATCTGATCGAGCCAAAAGCTCTGCGGAGCTCTTGCCAACCTAAGGTTGGAGCGATCGGGTATCGAATCCACCGCACCGTCCGCGCCTTCGACGAGCACCGTCTCCTTGGCTCGCACACAAGTCACGGCAGAGCCCGTTGCCTCTACAGACTTAATATTATCGGTAATCAACTGCGCATTAATAAGCGGACGCACCCCATCATGAATGAGCACTACGGAGCGCTTTCCATCGGCAATCTTCTCGGCCGCCAATAAGCCCTGGAAAATGGATTCCTGCCCGGTAGAACCGCCCGGCACCACTGCGACAACCTTCGTCATATGGCTTGCGTCCAACAACCCGCGGCAATAATTCAACCATTCTGCACCGCTCACAACAACAATCGCATCGATCATGGGGTGTTCTTGAAAGTGCCGAACTGTGCGCACAATAATAGGCACGCCATGAATGCAAAGAAACTGCTTCGGCAGATCTTTTGAATGCATGCGCGAACCCACGCCGCCCGCAAAAATAACCGCGATATTCATAGTCTCACCCATTGTCTTTCTCATCTTCCGAGAGGATGCCGAGAAAACGCACAAGCCGTTCGCAGCTTCTCGCGTCGCAATCCCCATAGAATTTACTTCTTAATGCCCTTCGCTCTTCGGAATAGCAATCAGACCCTACGGCCACTTCTCTGATAAAGCTGCACAAGCCTTCGTAGGTCATGATTTTAGAGCCGGGCATATAGTCCTCCGGATGATTGATAAGCCCGACCTTGTACTCATCTAAATCAGAAAGCACAAATGCGAGGGGGCGATTGAGCACCAGGTACTGATACGCAGCACCCGAATAGTCGCTAATTAACGCCGAAGCTTCAAGCATCAAATCATAGTTATCGAAGGCTGACTTCCTCACAGCGTCACCAGTGAGCAATACAACATTTCCCAATTTGTCTAAACCAATAGAAGACACGTCTTGTTTCGGATGGAGCTTGACAACGAGTACCATATTGAGCTTCGCTAAGAGCTCATTCAAATCAATAAGACGGCTCTCGCTATCAATCAGCGGTACACCATAAGGGAGAATTGCATTGGAATCTTCCCTGCCATAAGCGACCCCTTTTCGAAACGTAGGCATCCAAAGGATAACTTTCTTGGCAGAATGCGTATTAGACGCGTAACCACTAGTGTGCCTTCCGCTAAAAAGTCTATCAAGATCGGGATAACCCAGATGAAGAATTTCGGTACTCTCGGCATCGATGCCACACTCATCGATGAAATAGTCATCCATCTCGGGGGTCAAGCCAAGTACATAGTCAACTGAGGGAGAAACCTCCACTAAGCCCTTAGTCTCCTTCAAAGAAAACGCAGCGTGCGTCATATACACAGATACTTGATCTTCGCGGACCTTATCCGCTACAGTGCAATCCGCCGTCAGCCACTTGGCCGTACAAATTGCCCATGCCTTCTTCCAGCTCGGGCCGTACACAGACACACAGCTCACGTTCTTGGGAAGATGAGCCGGAGCGTCGTGGTACAAGCGCCACACGATTTTGATTCGATCGTTGTATCCGTTCTCGATAAGCCAGTCGTAAAGAGCCCCGCCGTTACAGTCAAAGTCGTTGTGACTCTCAATAACAATCTTGTTCTCGAGCGTTCGCCCGCGCGTCAGCAACGCGACAATCGACACCTGTATCTTTGGCAGTTTGAACAGCCAAATTACCTGCAAGGCCCTGCGGAGGCCTTTCTCTTTCAGATATGTTAAGGGGTTCATTGGCCTAGCCTAGCCTTTCCTGCGAACGACGGTAAGAATCTCACGACGCTTGACAAAGAGACAGAAAGCAAGCACAACGAGCACGGCATATCGAACAATGGCTATGCCGTAAACAACGTCCATCCCGAGCGTCATAGCGATGACCAAGGCGACAGAAAGAAGCAGATACTTACCTGAGTAGACCTGCCGGCCCAACTCTACGCGGCAAATGCGGGCGCTAAACGCCCAATGCATGAAAGCAAGTGCCATATACGAAGCGAGAGTCGTCCATGCCGCAGCTTTATAGCCGAACAGAGGGATAAGTGCCAAATTAAGTGAGATGTTCAGAACAGCAGCACCAATGGATGCCGCAGCGATCAGCGAAGTTTTCTTGTAGAAGTATTCTAAATTGCTCATCATTGAGTAAAAGAATATGAAAAACACCGACGCCGACAACGGCGGTATGACATCGACAGCGTCCGAATACTCTGGTCCCGCAAATACGGCAAGAATCTCCGGCGCAAAAGCCATCACCATCACAGTGAGAGCAGCGACAAGCGCCATTATTAAGTATCCGCTCTTCCTTACACCATCGACTCTGCCTTCATCGAGTTCCTGAAAAGTGTACGGGCAGTAAGAGTCGTTTATTGCTGTAACGACGATAACCAAAGCCATGGCGATAGAGTACGATACGCTGTAAAGTGCTGCGGCGCTGTTGTTCACCATCTGGCTGATCATCAGCCTGTCTGACTGGTTCAACACGTAGTGCGAAAGAAAATGAGGCAGCAGTGGAAGAGTGAAGCTCAGGCCATACTTCCAGTATTTTTTGTTAAAGAAGCATTTGCCTCTCGCAAAGATGAGAACCATAAGAATAGCGCCCGGTAAACCCTTCGCTACAACATCCATTATCACGCGTGCCTCAACCTTGGCATCGGTACATAAGATGGCAAGGATACCAGCTCCCAAACTGAAAATATTGCTCCCCAGGGTAACAGCAACCAGCGCACGGTAGCGGTATTCGAATCGCTGTCTCGCGCTCCAAAAACTAGAAGCAGTATTCAGCGCAATTTCTACAAAGAGCAAAAACACCAAGAACGGCGTGAGCCCCATCATTTCAGACCAAAATTCCGGAGCCACGCAGAAGATTATGAAAAAGATGAGAGTCAGCACAGAAGAAAGTGCTAAAAGCGAAGATTCGAATTGATTCTCATTAGCCTTAAAATCAAGCCTGCCTCGATTGAACGCACCTCCGAAAAGGTTCAACGTGCAGAATATCGTCATGATGGATACCCACGACTGGAAAACACTGAATGTTCCGTATTGATCCGTCGACATTATTCTCGTAAGAATGGGCGTCGCCAAAAGCGATAGACCCTTATTCAGAACATTACACACAACGAACCAAACTGCAGCCTTAGCAGGTGCGGACATCGTTCTATATTTAGAAAGGAAATTCAAATAAAACTCCAGTATTACTCAACGTTTTATAACTCAGCATTAATGGAATCGGCCAAGCCGCTTGAGCTCCTCGTAATGCTCAACGTTTCTCTGCTTAAACGGAACGGCAGGATGCCCACCGGCAATCGAATATGCGGGGATATTTCTACAGACAACACTGCCCGCTTGGATAACAGCGCCCTCTCCAATAATGACCCCACCTAAAATAATGACGTTATTGCCAAGCCAAACGTTTTCGCCAATTGTCACGTCTTTGTCGATCATTCGGTTGCCGTAGGGAATTGCATCATCGTGATCATAATCATGAAAGGAGGTAATAATTTGACATCCAGGCCCAGAATGGAAGTTGGCACCAACTGTTATCCTGCCATTACCCGACATCGCCATGCCATTGAAGCATACGTTGTCCGAAAGATATGTCTTATGCGTAACGTAAGACTTGCCACCAACATAAACACGTCCCTCGCAGACGGCGGCGGTATTCTTAATTTTCTTGGTGTAATAAAATCGTGCCAGCTTCTGCTTTAAAGCGCTAAATTTCATTTTCAACCTTTTCTCGAAAGCATTCCCTCACGCGTAATGAAGGCCAACATAATAAAAACGTAGCTATAGGGCGTAAAGCTATCGAATACCGTCACGAAAAGAAGTGCGCACAAAACAGATATCGCCACTTTCCGAAAGCTCACATCCAAAATCATGTTCACCTTTCCCGCAATGGAACAAAGCATCCAGACCATAGCAAGCAGAAGGACAATACCGCCATCGATTAAGCATTGCATTACCTGATTGTGCGCATAGCTCATACCGGCGCTCCAAAAAGTCGTAATAACCGAGTTCTCAACGCCATAACCAAAGAGGGGCGACTGGCGAAATAAAGCATCTGCAGAATCCCAGACAAACAATCGACCGCTGAAGGTCCAGTCAAGATCGGTCCCCATGAGCGGACTCTGTCGGCGGATTGTTAGCATTACGACCAACATGCTAAAAGCAATAAAAAAGATAACGACTATACGAAAATCCAGCTTAAGCAGAATAGGACATATTTTGAGTAGAAGGAGAACTACGGCAAATACGAACAAAGCATAGTGTGCAGAATCTGCGTCAGCAGTCACCATGCAAACAACAGAAAGGCCAAGAAGCAAAAATGCAAACGAAGGTTTAACCCATTTTTTTAGATAGAGAAAGCAGGCTAGGGTTATAGATAGTAGCCCGTACTGACTAAAAACCTGCACATGGCCAAGCATCGTCATATGCAAGCGGCCCGCAAACAGCGACGAGGGAACCAGCAATTGCAATAGAAATAGAACCATCAGAACACGTGCGCAGGCAACGGCATATACTCGTAACTCGTCTTCGGATAAACTCAGCATATAAACTGAAACAGCGGGAAAGAAAAGAAGTTCTTGTAAACCGTTTGCAACTCCTTTGCTGGATAATACCGTCACGGAAATAGCCATTAAAAAATAAATTACTATACCAGCGGGAATGTTTAAAGATAGCTCTCCATGGCACACGCGAAATATTATATCGAGCAAAACAAAATACAACGCCAGCATTGCCCACAGCGTCGTAACGGTCTTATATCCAGGAATAATAGAACCCAAGCCCTGCGGTAGGAGAAGCGGAATCAACACAAAATAACGAATCAAGCTTGCAATGCTCTTATTTGCTATTGATGTCCGCCGAGGCACTGTAGAATAATTAACCATTATGAAGAGTCCTCTTAATTTTCTCTATCCGTTCAACTCCGAATGAATTAATCAGAAAGCGTCGGGTCTTATCCCAGCGACTTCCCCATGAATTCGCATACAGGGAAATGGACAAAGTCTCATCACACATGAGATTCAGCGAATCGCCAGGAGCAATAGGATCAAAATAGCGTGAAGGATAAACAGTCAATCCGTCAAAACGCTCAACATCTCCCAACCCGTCCCCCGCGTAGCCGTGGGAGCGTACTACACGATCATTCAAATAAGGGCAGGCTAAATCCTTAGAATGCTCCCAGTCAAAAATTAGCTCATTGTATTGTGCAAGCATCTCATGTACCACTGGGTTCGCCTTGGCACAGCCAAAGCCGAGTCCAGTGGTACACAAATGTCCACACTGTTGGACCCCTATATAGCACTGGCTATCCAACAGCCCATTTAGGGGCTTAAGAAGCTGAACGTCAGTATCGAGATATATTCCACCATTGTCATAAAGAACCTTGAGCCTTGCCCAGTCAGAAACAAAAGCCCATGCGCCCGCATCATACGCAGAAGCCACAAAGGGATGCTGATGAACGTCGAAATTAGACTCATCCCAACACTGAACCTCAAAATCGGGACAAACTTTCTTCCACGATTCAAGGCATTTACGAGCAGTACGCGGAAGCGGGTTGCCTCCGAACCAGCAATAATGAATAACTTTGGGAATCATCAGACCCCATTTCTCACGATTCTAATATTTCTCAATCAACCGAGCGGGATCGCCGTGCACAGCCCGGTTCCTAACAACACGCAGGCAGGAGCGCCCCATTTAAGAGACCTAACAGTTCTGTTTATTGTTGCCGCAACATGAACGACCACAATCATTGGAAGGGTTGATACGCCAAGCCTTCAACCCATGAGTGATGCGTTTATCGACGGGCGGGAGCGTCATATAGTCCCCGTACATTAATGAGAGATAGCAGTCGAAATCCTTGAAGCCCAAAAACCGCTCGCCTTCGAACTCGTACTCGACAAGATCGTTGAAAAGGCTCGCGGGAAAAACCTCAAGCGAGCTGCTGACCGCCCACGACAAATCAGCGGCGAAACCTTTGGTGGAAAAGGATCCGTTATCCGTTAACGCCCTGAGCTTACCGAGCGCCCACTGTTGAAGGGAGGTACGCCTGGCAACCGTACCAAGAACAGTCTTGATCCAACCAGCGACCCCTGGCTGGCCCGAACTCCATCTTGACGCTTGAAACAGGTGCTTGTATCGAACAGCGGCATCCCAGGCTTTGTTGGCTTCGGCCTCGCTGTCAAACGATACGATCGGGAAAATATCAATCCAGACATATTCACGTATGCCCTCAGCAATGTACGCAGACTTCACCTCGATGCTGGTATCCACCAGCTTTTCAAAAGGAATTGCAGCGGAACCTTTAAAGTTCAGTTGACTGGCAAGCCCAATATGGGAATGTTCTTCTCCAATTCGGGAGGAAAAACCAGCTATAAAACTCTTATAGTCTTCGACAGGCATGACGACATCGATATCGTCATCCCAGGGGATGAACCCCTTGTGCCTAACCGCACCGAGCAGCGTGCCGGCACTCAACGAGTACCGCAATTTGTTCTTGCGGCAATAGGAATCGAAAATGCGGAGGAGGTGTAGTTCGGCATCTTTCACCTCTTGCATGGATAAATACTCGGTCGGCATATTACGCCCCTTTAGTCATATTTCTATAGCGATCGGAAAGCTGTTCGTAGAGCGACCGCGTGGTGTAACCCGCTTTATCAAGAAACGGAACGTAGTCGACCTTGGCGGTAATTTCCCTTTTGCCGGCGCAGGCTTGCAGCAAATCGGCCCACTCCCTGTCGGAAAGCGAAAGCCCTGCTCGCTGGAGAAGGCCTGTCAGATCGGCCTCCTGGGTAACCGCGTCAGAGCTGAGGATGGGCAGTCCATTTGCCTGGGCCTCAATGAAGGCAATCGGGAGCCCCTCGTGGAAAGAGGGGGCAACCAGCGCATCCATGGCGCTGTAGTACCTCCAGATATCGTCAACGGTACCGATGAAAACCGCCGATTCGCCCAGCCCCAATTCAGCCGCCTTCTCCTTCGCAAGGGGAAGTTCCTCGGCTTGGCCGAAGAGCAGAAGGCGGGAATCGGCCTCACTGGAGCGCAGCTGATTGAAGATATCGAGGGCGCGCAGGGTGTTTTTCGCAGGAATGCCTGCCCCGACAAACCCTATGACGGTGGCATTCCCCGGGATCCCAAGCCGATGTCTAACGGCAGCCCGGTCAGAGGGCGAAAACCGGAATTTATCGGAATCGACCCCGTTGTGCACCAAGGCATAGCCAGCGCCCCGAAAGAGATATTCACCTGCGACCTCGCTGCATGCCCAGCGCTCACTCGCCGCCGGGAGGAACCTCTCTATCATGGCCACGTTGACCATATTCTTCAGACTCGAGGTGCTGCCAAGCGCGCTGTTATGGCAGTGTACGATGCGCGAGGGAACTCCGGCCTTTTTCGCCTCAGAGGCGAAGACGAAGCCGAGTGCGTTGTTCGTGTGAATCTGAACGATATCGAAACGGTGCTTCGACAGAAAAGCGCCAAGGCGCTTCGCCCCCAGAGTGCCAACCAGCAGCGGGCTGTAGCTATCGATTAAAGGACCGAAGAATCGCTCTCCGAACCTATCCCCTTCGACTCTTCCCACCGACAGCACGCTCTGCTCGATATCGGGAGCCGGGCAATCGAGCATCGTGGAGACGAAGGTCCTCACCCCGCCCCTGCCGGGTCCTAACTGTTGAATGATGTGCAGGACCCGAATCATCGCGACCTACCTTCCAACACGTCGCCGATCCGCTCGCTCGCATGACCATCACCGTAGGGGTTCGAGGCATGGCTCATGGCCGCATACTCCCCCTCATCGGAGAGCAGACGACTGAACTCGCGGTAGATGACGTCCTCCTCGGTGCCCACGAGCTTCAGCGTGCCGGCGGCGACTCCCTCGGGGCGCTCCGTGGTGTCGCGCATGACGAGCACCGGCTTGCCAAGACTCGGTGCCTCCTCCTGGATGCCGCCCGAGTCGGTGAGGATGAGGTGGCTCGCCGCCATGAAGTTGTGGAAGTCGAGAACCTCGAGCGGGTCGATGATATGCAGGCGGTCGAAGCCGTCGAGCTCCTCGTGGGCGGCCTTGCGGACGAGCGGGTTCATGTGGATCGGGTAGATCGCCTTGGTGTCCGGGTGCTCCTCCATCACGCGGCGGATGGCGCGGAACATCCGGTGCATGGGCTCGCCCAGGTTCTCGCGGCGGTGCGCCGTGATGAGGATGAGGCGGGAGCCCTCGGCCCACTCGAGCTCGGGGTGGGAGTAGCCCTCGCGCACGGTGGTGCGCAGGGCGTCGATGCCGGTGTTGCCGGTGACCCAGATCTTGGACTCTGGCTTGCCCTCGTCGAGAAGGTTCTGCTTACTGGCCTCCGTGGGGGCAAAGTAGTACTCGCTCACGATGTCGACCGCCTGGCGGTTGAACTCCTCGGGCCAGGGGCTGTAGATGTCGTGCGTGCGCAGGCCGGCCTCGACGTGGCCCACGGGTATCTGCAGGTAGAAGCACGCGAGCGCCGCGGCGAAGCTGGTCGTGGTGTCGCCGTGCACGAGCACGACGTCGGGCCTCTCGTCCTCGAGGACGGCCCTGAGCTTGAGCAGCACGTCGCACGTGACGTCGAACAGCGTCTGGCCAGGCTTCATGATCGCCAGGTCGTGATCGGGAGTCACGCCGAAGACGCGCAGCACCTGGTCGAGCATCTCGCGGTGCTGGCCCGTCACGGTTACGATTGTCTCGAACTCATCCGAACGTGCCTTCAGCTCGTTGACGAGCGGGCACATCTTGATTGCCTCCGGTCGGGTGCCGAAGACTAGCATGATTTTCTTCTTATCCATTGGCCTTGCTCCTCTTTGCTTCCTTACGGAGAAGCATGTAGAAACGGGTGTTGCCGACCACGTAGCGCTTCACCAGGCGCTTGGGCTCCTGCATCATGCGGAAGAGCCACTCCAGGTTCGCGCGCTGCATCCACATCGGGGCGCGCGGGATGTTGCCGGAGACGACGTCGAACGAGCCCCCCACGCCCACGAAAGCGCCCTTGGCGCCCAGCTCGCGGAAACGCTCGATCAGGCGTTCCTTCTTGGGCGAGGTGATGCCCACGAACACGATATCGGGTTGAGTCTGCTCAACCTCAGCGACCACGGCGTCGAACTCGTCGTCGCCGAAGTAGCCGTCTCGGTAGCCAGCGAGGACCATATTGGGATACCTCTCGGACAGTACCTCTGCGGTCTTTACGACCACTTCGGCCTTGGCGCCCAGCAGGTAGACCCTGTGCCCCTCGCGCTCGGCCAGCCCGCACAGCTCCCACATTAGGTCGATGCCTGCCACGCGCCCGGGCAAGTCCACGCCCAGCTTCCTGGCGGCCATGACCATGGAGGCGCCATCGGCGTTTACGATCTCGCAGCGGCGTACGCACGCATCCATCTCGGGATCGTCACGCATCTGCAGCAACTTGTCGGCGTTCACGCCGATCAGGTGGGCGAAGCGCCCCTCCTTGATGAGGGCATCGGTCGCCTCGACGGTCTGCCCCATCGTCCAGGGGTCGACGGGGGCGCCCAGGACTTCGACTCGCCCGGGAAGATCAACCGTTGAACCGGTGCCTTCGTAATTCCCTATAGTCTCTTTAGCAAGCGCCATTTCCGCTGACAACCTCAATCACTGTGAGTAGGATTATTTTGAAATCGAAGAAAACGCCACGTTTGGCGATATATTCCAGGTCGCGACGGACCATGCCGTCGAATCCCGTCGAGTTACGCTCTGTAACCTGCCACCAACCGGTAATCCCGGGCTTCACGGTCAGGCGCTGTAGGTCGTACTCGGTGTACTCGGCCACCTCATTCGGCAGCGGAGGTCTGGGTCCAACGACAGACATCTGACCCAGGAACACGTTGAGGAACTGCGGGAACTCGTCGATGGAGTGCTTGCGGATGAACTTGCCGATCTTGGTGACGCGGGGGTCTTCCCTCATCTTGAACATGGCGCCGGCGATCTCGTTTCGCCCTTTGAGCTCAGCGAGGCGTTCGTCGGCGTCCTTGTACATTGATCGGAACTTCCACATGCGGAAGGTGGACAGGCTGCCGTCGCGGTGGGTCTGACCCACGCGGATCTGGCTGTAGAAGGGGCTGCCCTCGCTCTCCAGGCGGATAAGCGCCGCGAGCACCAGGCCAGGGATCGCGATGACGACGAGCACGACACCGCTGAACACGATGTCGAACGCGCGCTTGACGGCCCTGTAAGCCAGGCGCGATCGGTCCCAGTCCATGATGGATTGCATGGCCTTGTAGCAGCCAGCGCCTTCGCGCCGGTCCATGGCCTGAGCAATCAGCGCCGCCCCTACGGGCGCATTGCTCTCTGTCACTTCTTTATTAGCAGTCACGATAAAACTTACGTCCCTGTCCCCAGGAACCCCCCCCCCGTCCATGAATTCAAAAAACGAATGATTTGCCGGTGCAACGTCTCCCTTACGTTTTGCTGGGCACGTCGAGCGCAAGCAGCTCCCTAAATGCGGAGTCGCCTTCGCCTACGTCCACCAGGCACCAGCGCTTATGACGGTCGATCTTTTTAACGCGGGCCTCTTGCCCCACCAAGGGGCCTTGCTCTATGTGCAACACGCCGTCTTCAATGCGCGCAACGCTGTTGCGCACCACGCCGTCGTCGTCCAGCACGCTGCGGTACCAGTCCTGTGCATCGTCTGGCATGGGCATGTACGCCCGCTCCCTACTGCCGGCGATGCGACAGCCAAAGCTCAACTGGGCCAGGGCCCTATCGAGCGCGGCGGCATCGTGCGTGGCGACGAAGAAATATTCCTTGTACATGGGCTTGGTTTGGAGCGACCAGGCACCGTCCCGCTTAAACCAGAACTCCTTTTGCATCACAAAAGCGTTCTGCATAAGGTAGTGCGGGATAATGCGGCGGACCTTTTCGCAGGTCTCGCGCTCTTTTCCATTGGGGGTGTGGACCAGATACCAGCGGACGCGGCCGTGCTGGCTGTTGGTGGTGGCGCCGTTAAATGCGCCGGGCAGCTGCTCTTGGCGCCGTGCCGACTGTTCCATGTTCTCGCCCCCCTCTTTTGGCTTTGCGATGCACGCAAATGCAGGGGCGTTTAGAACAGGCTTCTCGCTCGCAGCTAGGCGCAGTCGCAAAAGTACAGGTTTTTGCATCTTTCGACAGACAACATTATACGAGCAATTAATCAGCGTTTGCCCAGATTACGCAAAATGTACTGCTAGTAGGTACATCTCCATACCCCTTTATAAAAACCTGTACCTTTTTGTGCAACAAAAAAAGCCGCTCAACCAGCGGCTTTTCTTATTTTGGTAAGAAAAAAGGCGACCGCCCAATGTGGACGGTCGCCTTTGTTAATTGTTGTGAAGTTTGCCTTAGGCGCGAGTCTTAATCTCCTCGGTCACCTTGGCAACAAACTCGTCAACGCTCATCTGAACGGTCTCGTTGGAGCGATCGCGGACGGAGATGTTGCCGGCCTCGACCTCCTTCTCGCCCAGGATGAGCATGTAGGGCACGCGGTCGATGCTGCGGGCCTCGCGAATCTTGTAGCCGATCTTCTCGTCGCGGTCGTCGCAGACCACGCGAATGCCGGCTTCCTCCAGCTTGGCGCACACCTCGTGGGCGTAGTCGCGGCTCTTCTCGGAGACGGGAAGCGCCTTGACCTGCACGGGAGCCAGCCAGGTGGGGAACTTGCCCGCAAAGTGCTCAATCAGAATACCGATGAAACGCTCGATGGAGCCAAAGCACACGCGATGCAGCATGATGGGGCGCTTCTTGGTGCCGTCGGCGTCCACGTACTCCAGGTCAAAGTTGAGCGGCATCTGGAAGTCGAGCTGGACGGTACCGCACTGCCAGGTACGGCCGAGCGAGTCCTCCAGGTGGAAGTCGATCTTGGGGCCGTAGAAGGCGCCGTCGCCCTCGTTGACCTCGTAGTCCATGTGCAGCTGCTCCAGAGCGGTGCGCAGGCCCTCCTCGGCGCGAGCCCAGTCCTCGTCCGAACCCATGGAGTCCTCGGGGCGGGTGGAAAGCTCGACGTGGTACTTAAAGCCAAACTTCTGGTACACGGAGTCGATGAGGTTGACCACGCCCACGATCTCGTCGGTCAGCTGGTCGGGACGCACAAACAGGTGGGCGTCGTCCTGGTTAAAGCAACGCACGCGGAACAGGCCGTGCAGGGCGCCGCGCAGCTCGTGGCGATGCACCAGGCCAATCTCGCCGGCGCGGATGGGCAGCTCGCGGTAGGAATGCGGCTTGGAGGCGTACACCAGCACGCCGCCCGGGCAGTTCATGGGCTTAATGCAGTACTCTTCGTCGTCAATGACGGTGGAGTACATGTTGTCCTTGTAGTGGTCCCAGTGGCCCGAGGTCTTCCACAGTTGCTTGTTCATGATGAGCGGCGTGGAGATCTCCACGTAGCCGGCCTTGTGGTGGATCTCGCGCCAGTAGTCCAGCAGCGTGTTCTTAAGGATCATGCCGTTGGGCAGGAAGAACGGGAAGCCGGGGGCCTCGTCGCGCATCATAAAGAGGTCCATCTCGCGGCCGATCTTGCGGTGGTCGCGCTTCTTGGCCTCCTCCAGCATGTGCATGTGCTCGTCGAGCTCTTCCTTGGTGGCAAAGGCGACGCCGTTGATGCGGGTGAGCATCTTGTTGTCCTTGTCGCCCTTCCAGTAGGCGCCAGAGACGCCGGTGAGCTTAAAGGCCTTCAGCGCCTTGGTGTAGCAGATGTGGGGGCCGACGCACATGTCGATGTAGTCGCCCTGCTGGTAGAAGGTGATGCGGGCGTCGTCGTCCAGGTCGCCGATGTGCTCGACCTTGTACTTCTCGCCGCGCTCCTCCATAAGGGCGATGGCCTCGGCGCGGGGCTTCTCGTACACGGAGAACTTGAGGTTCTCCTTGACGATCTTCTTCATCTCGGCCTCGATCGCGGGGAAGTCGTCCTCGCTGATCTTGACGCCCTCGGGCAGGTCGACGTCGTAGTAGAAGCCGTTGTCGGTCGCGGGACCGTAGGCAAAGTCGGCCTGGGGGTACAGGCGCTTGATGGCCTGCGCCATGATGTGCGCGGCAGAGTGGCGGATGACGTGCGTGACCTCGTCCTGCGGGAGCTCGGCCACCGAACCGTCATTGTAGAGTGCCTTCATGGGTATGTTTTCTCCTCTCGGATGCCTGATGCAAGTGCGTGCGATGCGCTCGGCGTTTTTGACTTGCATCATTATAGGCAGGTTGCCTTGGTATACAAGCGCCCGCCGCACCTTAATGGCACGGCGGGCGATTTTCTACGCATGCTTCATCGTGTGGGGGTCGGGGCTGCGGGGCGCGCGTGGCTTGCGGCGTGCCCGTGGCTTGCGGTCGGCCCGGCGATGGATGCGTTACTGGATGCGAGTTCGGCAATAGGGGCAGACCTTCCAGTGCGCATCGAGCGGGCGATGGCAGCTGGGGCATACGTTGCGAACCTGGGTGTCGCACACCGGGCAGACGACGAAGTCTTTCTCGATGGGCGCGCCGCACTGCGGGCAGGTGCCGTACTGGGCAAGCTGGCGCTCGCGCAGGGCCATGTCCAGCTCCTGCTCCTCGCGGTCGGACGCGTAGGAGTGCGGGCGCAGGACCAGGTAGGCAATGAGGCCCACAAACGGGATGAGGGCGATGATGCCCCATGCCACGTAGGCGCTGGCGCCGCGGCGGCGAGCGTCGATGAACACATAGACGACCGACAGCACATACAGGGCGATGATAAAGCCAACGAAGGCATAGACGACGCCCATAAGCTGCGGCGACATGAGCTCGGAGATGTACTTGGACATTACGGGTACCTTTCGGAATATTTACATTTCGGACAAGTTTACCACGGGGTTTGTTTATATGGGACCACGGCTAGGGGCGGGGCTGGTGCGGACACAAACATCTCAATCTGTAACAGGTGGAGTCAGAATCCGGGTCTAGATGTTACAGATCGAGACAAACGGAGGACCCGCCAGACTAACGTCTCAATCTGTAACATTTGGAACCCAAATCCTCGTCTAACTGTTACAGATCGAGACGAACGGTTGCCGTAGTTGTCGGCAGACGAGGTTGTCGACGTTGCCGAGTCTCCCCTTGCCTGCCGTTGGCGGGTGCTGCGGGGCTGTTCGCCGCATTGCCGCCGCACTGGGGGTGTGCAGACCGTAGGATAGTCTTATTGACGGCCTGTCAACTCGTCTGGGAGGCACTGTGACAGAAACGTTTGATATCGCGATTGTCGGCGCGGGCATCACCGGATGCGCCATCGCGCGGCAGCTCGCGCGATTTGACCTTTCCATTTGCGTGGTCGAGGCGTCTAACGATATTGCGTTGGGCGCGTCGAAGGCCAATGGCGGCCTGGTGCACGCCGGCTACGATCCGACACCGGGCACGGTTAAGGCCCAGGTCAACGCTCGTGGCTGCGAGTTGTACGGTACGTGGGCGCAGGAGCTGGGCTTTTTGTTCCGTCGCACCGGATCGATGGTGCTGGGGTTTAACGACGAAGACCGCGGACACCTGGAGAAGCTGCGCCAGAATGGCCTGGCCAACGGCGTGCCCGAGCTGGCGATTATCGGCCCCGAGCGCATCCACGAGCTGGAGCCGCGCGCGAGTGCCCAGGCCACGTGCGCGCTGTGGTGCCCTTCGACCGGTTACGTTGACCCATTTGAAGTGGCCATCGCTGCTCTGGAAAACGCAGTTGCCAACGGCGTGACATTTATGCGGTCTGCGCCAGTGGAGGCAATTGAAGCTGCCGGCTCGGATGACGGAGCCGCGCGCTTTACGTTGGCAACGCCCGCCGGCGACGTGCACTGCCGTTACCTGATCAACGCCGCGGGCAACGGCGCCGCCGACATCTCGCATATGGCGGGCGCCGAGGATTTCCAGATGGTCTGGCGCCAGGGCAACATCGTGGTGCTGGACAAGGAGCCGCGAGCGCTCATGCCGCTCTACCCCGTTCCCACGCCGGTTTCCAAGGGCGTCATCGTGACGGGCACCGTACATGGCAACACCGTGATTACCGCGACGGCCGTCGTGCGCGAGCCCGGCGATACACAGACCTACGCGACCGATGTCAACGCGCTCCTGACCGGCGCGCGCAAACTGGTGCCCGATCTGGACACGCGCCGCGTGGTGCGCGCGTTTGCCGGCGGACGCCCGGTCATTAAGGGAACGAACGACTTCTTTATTGGGCAGTCAGCCGTGGTGTCGGGACTGTTCCAGGCCGCGGGCATTCAGTCGCCGGGCGTGGCAAGCGCGCCGGCCATTGCCGAGCGCATGGAGCTTGTGATGCGTGAGGCGGGCGTGGAGCTGCACGAGCGGGCGGACTGGAACCCAATTCGCCGCACGCCGGACGACTTTGACCGCGCACCACTGGCGCGCAAGGAGGAGCTGATCGAGTCCGATCCCGCGTGGGGCCAGATTGTCTGCCGCTGCGAAACGGTGCCTGAGGCCGAGATCGTGGCCGCGATTCGGCGCCGCCCGGGCGCGGTTTCGGTCGAGGGCGTCAAGCGCCGCTGCCGCGCTGGCATGGGTCGGTGCCAGAGTGGTTTTTGCCAGAGCCGCGTGGTTGCGATCCTAGCACGCGAGCTGGGCTGCAACCCCAGCGAGGTGCTGTTGGAGGATGCCGGTTCTTGGCTGGTCGAGGGACCGATGAAGGGGGTGCGCTAGGATGGAGAGCTTTGAAGTAAATGCAGCGAGCGCGACCGACGGCACCGCGGACGCCGTGCCGATGCAGGCCTTCGACGTGGTCGTTATCGGCGGCGGACCTGCCGGCATGGCGGCCGCGCTGGCCGCGCATAAGGCAGGCGCACACGTGGCCATCGTGGAGCGCGAGCAGCACCTGGGCGGCATCCTCCGACAGTGCATCCACCCCGGCTTTGGCCTGTCGCACTTTAAACAGGAGCTCACCGGCCCCGAGTACGCGCAGCGCTTTATCGACCAGGTTCGCGCGACCGACATCGCGCTGTTCCTGAACAGCATGGTAATTGGGATTGATTCAGGCGAGCCGACGGGAGCCACCGCAGTTCATACCGTCACGCTCATGAGCCCTGGCGGCATGCTACAGCTCACCGGGCGCGCGGTCGTCCTTGCCATGGGTTGCCGTGAGCGCACCCGCAGCGAGACCAAGATCCCCGGCAGTCGTCCCGCCGGCGTGTTTACGGCGGGCCTGGCGCAGCGATACATCAATATCGAAAACCTCAAGCCCGGCTCGCGCGCCGTCATTTTGGGCTCGGGCGATATCGGGCTGATCATGGCGCGCCGCTGCACACTCGAGGGGATTTCGGTCGAGGGCGTGTACGAGCTCATGCCGTACGCCAACGGCCTGCACCGCAACGTCAAGAACTGCCTGGATGACTTTGGCATTCCGCTGCATCTGTCCACCACCGTCACACGCGTGATCGGGCACGATCGTGTGGAGGCTGTCGAGGTAAGCCAGGTCGACGAGCACCTGGCACCCATTCCGGGAACCGAGTGCATCGTTCCGTGCGACACGCTGCTGCTTTCGGTGGGCCTGATTCCCGAGAATGAGCTTTCGGTTGCCGAGGGCGTAGAGCTGGACCCACGTACGCGCGGCGCCGTGGTGGACCAGAGCCTGCAGACGGGCGTGCCGGGCATCTTTGCCTGCGGCAACGTGCTGCACGTCCACGACCTGGCCGACAACGTGACGACCGAGTCCGAGCGCGCCGGTGCGGCTGCGGCGGCGTACGCGCTGGGGGCTGTCGGCACCGCAGCGGGAGTGGCGAACGCGGGCTGCCAGCTCAAGGTCTCCCCCGCCGGCATTGCGGGCTACGCGCTGCCGGGACGCATTACGGCTGTGGCACTCACCAAACTCAACTTCCGCGTACGCCGACCGGTCAACGCCGCCCGCGTGCGCATTCTGGCAGGCGGCGAAGAACTGTTTGTAGGCAAGGTCCGCCCGTTTAAACCGAGCGTAATGGAAAGCTTCCCGCTGCCGGCAAAGGTAATCCAGCGCGCACTCGACCTGGGTGTTAGCGAGATTGTCCTGTCCGTCGACCCCGTTGAGGAGGCGTAAGGCCATGAGCATAAACGCGATCGAAACGCCGCAGTTCAACTGCACCACCTGCCCATCCGAGTGCCTCCTGACCGTAGAGGTAGAGCGTGACGCAGACGGCGCCGTGGTAGAGGTGCGCTCCGTGACCGGCAACAGATGCCCGCGCGGTGATAAGTTCGCACATCAGGAGCTCACATGCCCTATGCGCGTGCTCACGACGACCGTGGCCGTCTCCGGCGGCGACGAGAAGCTTCTCCCCGTACGCACCGCCGAAGCCATCCCGCTAGAACTCCACGCCCAGGCCATGGCTCTCATCCGCAGCCTAGTCGTCAACGCCCCCATCCGCATGGGCGACGTCGTGCTGGAGAACCTCCTAGACACCAACATCAACCTCATCGCCAGCATGGACATCGAGTAGCTAATTTGGGACGGGGCTCTTTTAGCTACCCCGCCATCCACCCCGCCCCTCCTCAATTGCGGTGAAATAGTTCCTGATTTCCGCCAAAACCCCGGCAAACAGGAACTATTCCACCGCAACTATCCCTGGAATCGGTATTTAGTTTGTGCCCACTTTAGTGCCATTTCAAAACTATGCCGGATTACGGGGCTGATTCGGAGACCCCCATCCATACCGGCAATTTTAGATTTTTGATAAGCCGTCTACCTGCGGTTTTAATTTCGCGATTTTTCCCATGGTCAAGTAATACAGGTCCAGCCCCGTAATCCGCCATACTTTTGAAACCAGCCCATTTGGGACGGGCCTCTTATGGCTACTTTTGCCCGAACGCTCGCTCAAATGATTTTTCTGGGACGGGGATTAGATAATCATTCGGCACCCAATGATTATCTAATCCCCGTCCCAGAAAAATCATTCCGCATGTTTGGCGCAGTTAAAATAGCCCCGTCGCAAATTGACTACCCTGGCATTGGGGATACTATGGTGGCACCCTAGCGAAAGGATGTTTTATGGCACATGTCGATGACCAGCGTGTGGCGCGCGTGCTCGATGCGCTCGAGGCTCAGCACCCCGGCGCACAGCTGCTCGTAAACGACCCGTGGTCGATTTATTACCTGACCGGTTTTTATGCCGATATGTTCGAGCGTTTTTGCGGTGTGCTGCTCGCGCGCGATGACGAGCCCGTAATCTTGGTCAACGCCCTGCATCAGCTGCCCGAGTACGACAATGCCCGCGTTGCCTACCACACCGATACCGATGTCGTGGCCGATGCCATCGCGCGCGAGATCGATCCGACCAAGCCGCTTGGCATCGATACCGTCATGCGCTCCGGCTTTTTGATGCCCCTTCTGGAGCGCCATGCCGCCAGCGAGTTTTTCCTGGGCGACTTTGCCGTCACCGCCGCACGCACCCACAAGGATGCCGCCGAGCAGGAGCTCATGCGCGCGTCCTCGGCCGCCAACGACGCCGTGATGGCCGACGCCATCAAGCTCGTCCACGAGGGCGTAACGGAGCGCGAAATTGCCGACCAGATGCTCGGTCTGTACCGTAATCACGGCTGCGAGGGCTTTAGCTTTCCGCCCATCGTGAGCTTTGGCGCCAACGCTGGAGACCCGCATCACGAGCCCGACGACACCGTACTCAAGCGAGGCGACGTGGTGTTGTTCGACATTGGCGGACGTCGCCGCAACTACTGCTCGGACATGACACGCACGTTCTTTTGGGGCGAGACGGACGAGGAGACGGCGCATATCTACGACATCGTGCGCCGCGCCAACGAGGCCGCCGAGGCGCTCATCGCCCCGGGCGTGCGCATGTGCGACCTGGACCGCGCCGCGCACGACGTGATTGAGGACGCGGGCTATGGGCAGTACTTTACGCACCGCCTGGGACACTCGATCGGCCTGCAGGACCACGAGCCGGGAGACGTCTCGCTCGTCAACGAGCAGGTTGTCGAGCCGGGCATGACCTTCTCCATCGAGCCGGGCATCTACCTCCCCGGCCGCACTGGCGTCCGCATCGAGGACTTGGCCCTAGTTACCGAGTCCGGCGTCGAGATTCTCAACGTCTACCCCCACGATCCGGTCCATCTAGACTAGGCACATCAACAAGCCACCGCAAGAAGTTGCGGTGAAATAGGGACTGTTTAAGGCTTCTAGCCCATAAAACAGTCCCTATTTCACCGCAACTGATGAGGGGATGGGTTAACGGAGCAGGCCTGCTACTTCGCCGGCTAGGGTGATGGTGCCGGCGGCTACGAAGGGCTCGCCCGCGGCATCGAAGGCGGCGAGCGCCTCGGATACGCTGGGGTACACGCCCGCGAGCTTATCGGCGTCCACCAGGGCAGCGAGCTCCTCTGCCGGCAGGGCGCGATCGGAATCGGTCTGCGTCACAATCACGCGCGGGAAGGCCGGGATCAGAACATCGACGATACCCGCCACATCCTTGTCGGCCAGCGCGGCGCACAGCAGCGTGGGGCGATTCTCCACGCATGGGTCGATCTCGTCCAGTGCGCTCACAAAGTTCTCGCAGCTCTGAGGGTTATGGCAAGCGTCAATCAACTTGAGCGGATCGGTTCCCAGCACATCAAAGCGACCCGGCGTGGGGCAGCCCATAAGCGACGCATCGAGCTTGTCATGGTCGAGCTCGCGGCCCAGATAACCCTCGCAGAGCATAATCGCGCACGCTGCATTCTGCGGCTGATAGGCCGGCTTGACCATACTCGACGTATAAATCGCGCGCGGCGTGGTGCAGCTAAACTCCACCGTATCGCCCACATGCGCCGGCACCTTGGTCGTGGAGTGACTCACCACCAGCGGCACCACACCGCACTCACGGCAACGGGCATCCATCACGCGCTGAACGCTCGGCTCGTGGGTGCCTTCGCCCAGCACAACCAGGCGTCCGGGTTTGATGACCGCGGCCTTCTCCCCCGCAATTGCCTCGAGCGTGTCGCCCAAAATGCGCGTGTGGTCGAGCCCGATACCGGTAATGGCAACGGCGACGGGATCGGTCGCACTCGTGGCGTCCCAACGGCCGCCCATGCCAACCTCGAGCACAGCAACATCCACTGCAGCCTCGGCAAACACCACCAGTGCGGCAGCCGTCAGCAGGTCAAACGGCGTAATGGTGTACGCGCGCTCCCCCGCCGCCACACGACGAGCATTCACGCGATGCCCCGCCTCGACGGCGGCAGAAACGCCACGGGCAAACGCCTCATCGCTCACGACGCGCCCATCGACCTCCATGCGCTCGGGATAGCGCACCAACTGCGGCGACGTATACAGCGCGGTCTTTAACCCCTCACCGCGAAGGATGGCAGCCGAAAAACGCGTGGTCGAAGTCTTGCCATTGGTACCGGCAACCTGAATGCAATCGAAATACTCGTCCGGACGTCCCAGCTCATCGAGCATATCGACAACCGTCTCAAGCAGAGGCCCAGCATCCCCAGAAATCCGCCCCGTATCAGCAGCCAGCCCCACAGCCTCATCAAACGAAAGCAACTCAAACGAGAACGGCACAGAATACGACCCCGAACGCTTAGGCATAAACCAAAGTCCCCTCAACATAAAAAGAGGCCCGTAACAAACAACGAGCCCCTCCCGTTCAAAATATCAGCCAAACACCGCTTTGCAGCGAGATCAAGGCCACAAACCAGTGGCCCCAACCTACCAGTTGCAAACAACAACGTAAACGAACTAGGAGCGGCCCGATGCTTTGCTCGCCGCAAGTTCCGCACGCAAAGGACAGCACTTAATGTGCTGTCCGTCTTGCGCAGGACTGTCCGCAGCGGAGAGCAAAGCATCGGGACGCGCCCCCAAGTTAGACCTACGAGAAGTCAGCAACCTGAGCAGTCAGCGCCGCCAGGATCTCCTTGAGCTCAGCTGCACGGTCCCTCTTCTTCTGGACCACCGCGGGCGCGGCCTTAGCCACAAAGCCCTCGTTGGCCAGCGTCTTCTCGCAGCCGGCGAGCTCCTTCTGGGCCGCGGCAATCTCTTTCTCCAGGCGCGCCTTCTCGGCCGAAAGGTCAACCTTGCCCTCGAGAACCACAAAGACCTCGACGCCGCTGTCGACCACGGCAATGCTCGCAGCCGGCTTCTCAACGTCGGTACCCATAACCAGCGAAGCGGTGTTCGCCAGCGGCTCGATGGTCGAGCGCAGGCTCTCGAGCTTCTCAATGTCCTCGGCACCGGCGCGCACGACCACGTCAAGCTCGGCCTTGGGGCTCAAGCGATAACGCGAACGCGTGGCGCGGGCGGCGGACACAACGGTGCGGCACAGCTCAAACGCGCGCTCGGCGGGCTCGTCAACGTACTTGGCGTAGTCGGCGGGCTCGGGCCACTTGGCGATCATGAGCGCCTCGGCGCGGTTCACGTTGCCCTCGGCGTCCAGGTCGAGCACGCTCGCCGGCATGTTGTCCCATATTTCCTCGGTAACAAACGGCATAAGCGGGTGCATCAGACGAATGGAGGTGTCGAGCACAAAGATCAGATTGCGCTGAGCTTGCAAACGGCCCTCGCCCTTCAGGCGGGACTTGGTGACCTCGACGTACCAGTCGCAGACCTCGTTCCAGAAGAACTGCTGCACGCCGCGAGCCATGTCGCCAAAGGTGTAGTTCTCAATACCCTCGGTGACCATCTTCACGGCCTTGGCCAGGCGGCTGAACATCCAGGCGTCGGCGGGCGTCTCCACGACGGGCTCGCCGGGCGTGTAGCCCTCCATGTTCATGAGCAGGAAGCGGCTGGCGTTCCAGATCTTGGTCACAAACGACTTGGCCTGCTCGGTGCGCGGGCTGTCGATGAGCTGCTTGGTCTTCTTGTCGATGTTCGCGTCGAACTTGACGTCCTGGTTGTTGGTGCAGAGCGTCAGCAGGTTGAAGCGCATGGCGTCGGCGCCGTACATGCCGATGAGGTCCATGGGGTCAACGCCGTTGCCCTTGGACTTGGACATGCGGCTGCCGTCCTTGGCCAGGATCGTCGGGTAGATGACGACGTCCTTAAACGGTACCTCGTCCAGGAAGTACAGCGAGCTCATGACCATGCGGGCGACCCACAGCGCGATGATGTCGCGCGCGGTGACGAGCGCCGTCGTGGGGTGATGGCCCTCGAGGAGCTCCGGCTTTTGCGGCCAGCCCTGCGTGGCGAAGGTCCACAGCTGCGAGCTGAACCAGGTGTCCAGCACGTTCTCGTCCTGATGCACGTGATGGCCGCCACACTTGGGGCACACGTCGGTGTCCTCGGTGAGGGCGTCCTCCCAGCCGCAGTCCTCGCAGTAGAACACGGGGATGCGGTGGCCCCACCACAGCTGACGGCTGATGCACCAATCCTTAAGGTTCTCCATCCAGGTGGTGTAGGTCTGCGTCCAGCGCGCGGGGTGGAAGGTGACCTTGCCGGAGTTGACGGCGTCGAGCGCCGGCCCCTTGAGCTTGTCGACGGCGACGAACCACTGCTCGGACAGCCACGGCTCAAGCGCGGCGTCGCAGCGGTAGCAGTGCATGACGGAGTGGTCGTGCTCCTCGACGTGGTCGAGCAGACCGTGCTCGTCAAACCACTTAATGACGGCCTCACGGCACTCGTCGCGGGTCATGCCGGTGAACTCGCCGTAGCCCTCGACGACCACCGCGTGCTCATCGAAGATATTGATCTGCGGCAGGTCGTGAGCCTGACCCATGGCGTAGTCGTTGGGGTCGTGGGCAGGGGTGACCTTGACGAAGCCGGAGCCAAAGTTGGCGTCGACATGCCAATCCTCAAAGATAGGAATCTCACGGTCGACGATGGGGAGCTTAACGGTCTTACCCACGAAGGCGGCCTTCTCGGGATCCTTCGGGGAGACGGCAACGCCCGTGTCGCCGAGCATGGTCTCGGGGCGCGTGGTGGCGACGACGATGTAGTCCTGGCCGTTGACCGGCTCGGTCAGCGGGTAGCGCAGGTGCCACAGGTGGCCCTTCTCGTCCTTGTACTCGGCCTCGTCGTCCGAGATAGCGGTGGTGCAGTTGGGGCACCAGTTGACGATGCGCTTGCCGCGGTAGATCAGGCCGTCGTGGTACCAGTCGCAGAACACCTTGCGCACGGCCTGGGCGTAGTCCTCGTCCATGGTAAAGCGCTCGTTATCAAAGTCGACGGAGCAGCCCATGCGCTTGATCTGCTCGACGATGATGCCGCCGTACTCGTGGGTCCAGTCCCAGCAGGCGTCGACAAACTTGTCGCGGCCAATCTCCAGGCGGCTGATGCCCTCGCTCTTGAGCTTTTTGTCGACCTTGGTCTGCGTGGCGATACCGGCGTGGTCGGTGCCGAGCACCCAGCGCGTAGACTTGCCGCGCATGCGGGCCATACGGATGATGGCGTCCTGGATGGAGTCGTCGGTGGCATGGCCCATGTGGAGCTTACCGGTCACGTTGGGAGGCGGAATGGTGACGGTGCAGTCGCCCACGCCCTCGCGGCGCTTGTAGTAGCCGCCGTCGAGCCACTTCTGCAGGATCGCCGGCTCGTTGGTCGACGGATCGTAGTTCTTGGGCATCTCTTCCATATATCTCTCCCTTGCCCGTCGGGGAGGAATGTAGGCCCGATTTTCGCTCGGTCAGGTCCTGGGCTCGCTCGAAGACCACATTAAGTGGTCTTCGGCTCGTGCGGAATCTACGAAAATCGGGCCTACATTCCTCCCCTTAGGTATCGATTACTTCAGTCTGATAGGACTTCGCTGAGGCTTAAACAAACACACAGAATAACACAGGTAGTTGGGGTTATTGCGTATATATAAAATAGCCTCCGACCGCGGATGGTCGGAGGCTGTTTGCAAGCACGTTTTTGGCAGGTTTACCCGTAGATGCGTTGGGGCTGTTCTTCGCCCTTAACCGCCGCTTCGGTTACGACGACCTTGGTAACGCCTTCCTCGCTGGGGAGATCGAACATCGTCTGCTGCAGCACGTCCTCACAGATGGAGCGCAGGCCGCGTGCGCCGGTCTTGCGGGCAAGTGCCATGCGGGCGATCTCGTGCAGGGCGGCGTCCTCAAACTCAAGCTCAACGTCCTCGAGCTGGAACATCTTGCGGTACTGACGCACCACGGCGTTCTTGGGCTCGGTCAGGATCGACACCAGGTCGTCCTCGTCGAGCGCCTGTGTCTGGGTGACGACGGGCGTACGTCCCACAAACTCGGGAATCATGCCAAAGGCGTTGAGGTCCTGCGGGAGCACCTGACGCAGCAGGTCGTTCTCGTCGACCGAGGTGGGGCCGGCGATCTCGGAGTTAAAGCCCACGCCCTTGTTGCCCACGCGATCGGCGATGATCTTGTCCAGACCCACAAAGGCACCGCCGCAGATAAACAGGATGTCGGTCGTGTCGATCTGCAGCAGCTCCTGCTGGGGATGCTTGCGGCCGCCGGTGGGCGGAACGCTGGCCACCGTGCCCTCAAGAATCTTAAGCAGCGCCTGCTGAACGCCCTCGCCCGAGACATCGCGGGTGATGGACAGGTTCTCGGCCTTGCGGGCGATCTTGTCGATCTCGTCCACATAGATAATGCCCACCTGCGCGCGCTCAATATCGCCATCGGCGGCGTTGATGAGCTTGAGCAGAATGTTCTCCACGTCCTCGCCCACGTAACCGGCCTCGGTAAGCGCGGTGGCGTCGGCGATGGCAAACGGCACCTCGAGGATGCGCGCGAGCGTCTGGGCGAGCAGGGTCTTGCCGGTACCGGTGGGACCTAGCAGCAAAATGTTGGACTTGGCGAGCTCCACCTCGTCCATGTCATCGTCAAACTGGCCGCCCATGCCCGAGGCCTCGTCAAAGGCAGACACCGCGGCGCCGCCCTCGATCACGCGACGGTAGTGGTTGTACACGGCCACCGACATGGCGCGCTTGGCGTCCTCCTGGCCCATAACATAGGCCGAAAGCTCGTTATAGATCTCATGCGGCGTCGGCACGTGCGTAATGACCTGGCGGGCGTCGTCCTCGAGCTCAAAGCCCTCGGCCTCGGGATCCATGGCGGGCTGGGACGCAGCCTGGCCGTGGTCGTTGAGGAAGCCCGGCAGCTTGCCGTTGCGGGCAGCATCCATAAAGTCCGAAGCCAGCGACTCCTCCAAGATCTCGGAGCAGGCGGCGACGCACTCGTCACAGATAAAGATGTTGGTCGGACCCTTTACAAGGCGGCGAACCTGCCCCTGCTCTTTTCCGCAGAAGGAGCAGCGGATGGGGTTGCCGTTCTCGTCAAAGTTGTCCTGCATGTTACCGGCCATCCTAGGCGTCCTTCGCGGCGAGGTCGCGCGAGGTGACGATACGGTCGATCAGGCCGTAGTCGAGGGCCTCGGCAGCGGTCAGGTAGTTGTCGCGCTCGGTGTCGGCCTGGACCTTCTCGATGGGCTGACCCGAGGCGTCGGACAGGATCTGGTTGAGCTCGCGGCGGGTCTTCTTGATCTCCTCGGCCACAATCTCGATCTCGGTCTGCTGACCCTGGGCACCGCCGCTGGGCTGGTGAATCATGACCTTGGAGTGCGGCAGGCAGAAGCGCTTGCCCTTGGCGCCGGCCGAAAGCAGCACGGCGGCCATGGACGCGGCCATACCGACGCAGATGGTGGAGACCTGCGGCTTAATGAAGTTCATGGTGTCCAGAATCGCCAGGCCGGAGTAGACCTCGCCGCCGGGCGAATTGATGTAGAGCGAGATATCCTTCTCGGCATCCTGGCTCTCAAGATGCAGCAGCTGGGCAACGACCAGGTTGGCGCTGACGGAGTTGATCTCCTCGCCCAAAAAAATGATGCGGTCGTTGAGCAGGCGCGAATAGATATCGTAGCTGCGCTCGCCGCGCGGCGTCTGCTCGATAACGTATGGCACGAGGGCGGAATCGAACTTAGCGATCATACGCATCTCCATTTCTCTCTTGCGGACCAAATTGGTTCTAGATAAACGTACGGTGCCCGCATGCTATGCATTGGCTGGCACCGTACGAAGCAACCGGATAACCGGCTTATAACTTTACCCCATCACGGGCACGTGCATGCGCTCGTGGGCAAGGTGGCGAGAATTACTCGGCGTCCTTGGCGGTCTCGTCGACCTCGGTCACCTTGGCGTTCTCGACCAGGTGGTCGACGGCCTTGGAACGACGGATGGACTCACGGACGGCAGGCATGCGGCCATCGGCGATGAACTCGGCCTTGGAAGCCTCGACGTCCTTGACGCCAGCCTTCTCGAACTCGGCGTTGATATCGTCCTCGGTGACCTCAATCTTGAGCTCACGGGCGAGGGCGTCGAGAGCCAGGGACTCACGGGCAACGTCGTTGGCCTGCTTGTGCAGGTCGCCGATGAACTGCTCCATGGTCAGGCCGGAAGCGGGCAGCCAGGTGTCGAGCGTCATGCCGCGGGCAGCGAGGTTGGACAGGAAGTTCTGGCCGAGCTCCTCAAAGACGGACTGCTCGTAGTCGGCGTCCATCTCGTCGAGCTGCAGGCGCTCAGCGAGAGCGGAGACGCAACGGTTCTCCTTCTCGGCCGGGAGGCGGGAAGCCTTGTCCTGCTCGATCTCGATCTTGATGGCGTCGCGCATGGCATCGATGCTGTCGAAGCCAAAGTCGGACTTGACGAGCTCGTCGGTGAGCTCGGGGGTGTTGCGGACCTTAATGCCCTTGACGGTGACCTCGACGGTGTGGGTCTCGGCCTCCTCGCCCTCCTCGACCTCGTCGGTCCAGGTGACGGTCTTGACGTCGTCAACGTTAGCGCCGATCAGGGCCTCGTTGAACTCCTTGGGGTTGCTGTCGCTACCGGCGATGAGCATGCGGCCCTCGGCAGCGAAGTTGTCGGCGTTCTCGACGGCCTTGAGGTCGACGGTGACGTAGTCCTCGGCCTCGACGGCGCGGCCCTCGACGTCCTCGAAGGTGGCACGGTAGTTGAGGAGCATCTCGACCTGGTTGTTGATCTCGGACTCGGTGACCTCCGCGGGGGGCATCTCGATCTCGACGGCGTCGAAGGAGGAGAGCTCAGCGGCGGGACGCAGGGAGAACTCGACGGTGTAGGTGTAGTCCTCGTGATCCTTGGCGAGGTCGAGCTCCTTGTAGTCACCGCTCTTGGTGGGGACGATGTCCAGCTCGTTGAGGACGGCGGGCTCGTTGGCGGCGATCAGGTCGTTGGTGGCCTGAGCGAGGGTAGCCTCGGCGCCAAGTGCGGAGTCGATGACCGGACGGGGGGCCTTACCGGCGCGGAAGCCCGGGAAGCGGTACTTCTTGGCGGTGTCCTTGTAGGCCTTCTTGATCGCGGCGTCGACGTCGGCGGCCGGGATGGTGACCGTAGCGGTGAGCTTGGCGTCCTTGACGTCAGAAGCGGTGATGTTCAACACGTTCCTCCTCATACTGCCCAGCTTATCTGAGGTGCTGGTACCTTTATGCAACAAGCGTCGCGAGGGCATAAGCCGACGCGGGTGCGTTGGTGCGGGCGAAAGGACTCGAACCTTCACGGGAATCCCACCAGAACCTAAATCTGGCGCGTCTACCAATTCCGCCACGCCCGCATGAGCGCACAGACTAGGAATGATAGCAGATACGAACGGCAAGCGCACGCACACCTTTTACAGGCTCACGACCTCACCACGAGTGCAATTGGCGGGGCGAGTTGCCCCACCCCGCCAATTACGACTTGTTCGCTGACCCGCTACTCCCCCAGCAGGGCCTTCTCGGGCGTGATGGGCAGCGAGCGAACCTGGTGTCCGGTGGCGTGCGCCACGGCCGAGGCCACGGCGGCGAGCGGCGTGTTGATGACGACCTCGCCGATCGACTTGGCGCCAAACGGACCCGTCGGCTCGTAGCTCGGCTCAAAGGCCACGCGAATACTACCGATATCCAGGCGCGTGGGCAGCTTGTAACTCATAAAGTTGCCGGTGCGCAGGCGGCCGCGTTCGTCGTGCTCGACAATCTCGTAGAGCGCGTGGCCGATACCCTGGGCAATGCCGCCCTCGGCCTGGACGCGCGCGAGCGCCTCGTTGATCACGGTGCCACAATCGACGGCAGCGGCGTAATCCACCACGGTCACCTTGCCGGTAGCCTTGTCGACCTCGACCTCGGCAATGCCGGCCATAAACGGCGGAGGCGAAACGGGCAGGCAGGCAGAGGCGTGCGAGGTGAGTGCGTCGCCGCCCGCGATGTTCTTGACGCACAGGTTGGCAAAGTCGCGCAGCGTGAGGTAGCGGTTCTGCTCGCGCGCGGCACGCTCGTCGGACAGGCGCACGTACTGGCCATCGAAGACCACGTCGGCGGCGTCCACATCCCACATCTGGGCAGCCTTGGCGCAAATCTTCTCGCGCAGCTCGGTCGCGGCGTTCTTGGCGGCAAGGCCCGTCACGTACGTACCCGAGCTCGCGTACGAGCCGGCGTCGAACGGCGACACGTCGGTGTCCACGCCGCGCACCACGATGAGCGAGCTCTCCACGCCCAGCTCCTCGGCGGCAATCTGCGCCAGAATCGTGTCGACGCCCATGCCGTTATCGGTGGCACCGGTCGAAAGCGTGATAAAGCCGTCCTCTTCCAGGCGCATGTCAATGCCGGCGATGTCCACGTTGGAGATGCCCGAGCCCTGCATGGTGAGCGCGCAGCCCAGAGCACGCACGCGGTCGCCCAGGTCCACGGCCAGCGGCTTGTCGCGCCAGCCGATCATGTCCATCGCGCGCAGCAGGCAGCGGTCGAGTGCGCAGGCGTTGAGCTTCTCGTTGTAGTACTGCGGCATGATCTCGCCCTCGCGCACAATGTTCTTAAGGCGCAGGTCGGCGGGGTCCATGTGCAGCATGTCGGCGAGCTCGTTGACGGCGCTCTCCACGGCAAACTGGCCCTGGGTGGCACCGTAGCCGCGATACGCGCCGCCGCGGTTGGTATTGGTGTAGACGGCGTCCCAGCTAAAGCGGCTCGCCTTCACGTGGTTGTAGATGGGCAGGCTCTTGTGGCCCGAGAGGCCGATCGTCGTGGTAGCGTGCTCGCCGTACGCGCCGGCATTGGACAGCGTGTGCAGGTCGATAGCCGTGATGGTGCCGTCGTTCATAGCGCCCAGCTTAACCGTCATCTGCATCTGGTGGCGCGAGTTGCCCGCGGTGATGGTCTCCTCGCGGGTGTAGCAGCAGTAACTCGGACGGCCGGTCTGCTGCGTCACGAATGCCACGAAAATCTCGCAGCAGCCCGTCTGCTTGGAGCCGAAGCCGCCGCCGATGCGCGGCTTGATAACCTGTACCTGCGACTGCGGAATGTCGAGCGACTGCGCGACCATGCGGCGCACGTGGAAGGGCACCTGAGTAGAGGTGGTCACCGAGATACGTCCAAACGCGTCGGTCGTCGCAAAGGCGCGGAAGGTCTCCATGGGCGCGGTCTGCGTGGCCTGACTGGTGTAGGTGCGCTCAAAGACGATGTCGCTCTGGGCGAAGGCCTCGTCCAAGTCGCCAAAGTCGCTGGTACCGCTGCACACCAGGTTGCGAGCAACGTCGCCGCCCTGCGGGAACATAAAGGTCACGTCACCCTCGGGATGAACCACGATGTCATTATCGAGCGCCTGGGTAAAGTCGAGCAAGGGCTCGAGCACCTCGTAGTCGACCTTGATGAGCTTGAGTGCCTTGTCGGCGGCCTCCTCGGTCTCGGCGGCGACGATCGCCACCTCCTCGTTTTGATAGCGCACCAGGTTCTCGAGGATCAGGCGATCGTAGGGGCTCGGCTGCGGATAGCTCTGGCCGGCGATGGTAAAGCGGCGCTTGGGCACGTCCTCGTAAGTGTAAACGCCCACGACGCCGGGCACCTTCAGGGCGCGCGACGTATCGATGGAGCGGATCTTGGCGCGGGCATACGGGCTGCGCTTGAGCTTGACGATCAGGGCGCCGGCGGGCACCAGGTCGCCCGTGTAGACGGGACGCCCCTCAAGCAGGGCCTTCGAGTCCTTCTTGGGCTGCTTGTGGGTAATCTGCTTGTACGAGACACCGTCGCAGCTGGTGTCGTTGACCGGCAGCTCGGGCATCTCAAAGCCCACCTGAACGCCGAACTCGTTGAGGAAGCGGACAATGGCGCGCAGCTGGCTCTCGTAGCCGCTGCAACGGCAGAGGTTGCCGGCGAGCTGGCGCGAGAGCTCCTCGCGCGTGGCGACGAGGCTCGGGTCCTCCTTGGCGGCGCGGGCAAGCGCCAGCACGTTCATGATGAGGCCGGGGGCGCAAAAACCGCACTGCTCGGCGCCTTCGGCAGCCATCGCACGGGCCAGCGCCTCAGACTCGGCTTTGAGGCCCTCGAGCGTGGTGATGGTGTGGCCCTCGACGCGAGCGGCGGGAACCGAGCAGCTCAGCACCGGGTCGCCGTCGAGCCACACCGTGCACAGGCCGCAGTTGGTGGTCTCACAGGCGCAGCGCACCGACGAACAACCCTGCTCGCGCAACAGTGCAAAAAGCATGGTGTCGGGGGCAATCTGAACCTTGACCTTACGGCCGTTGAGCGTAAAGGAAAGATCGATGAGTTTGGCAGCCATTAGCGCACCTCGCTAGAATCGACGCCGGGCACGCGGCGGCAGGAATACTCGTCCGTGGCGAACTTAGGGATCTGCACGGTCTCGAGCTCGCGGGCAAGCGCGGCCGAAAGCTCGATGCCGGCGGCGCGACGCACGGCCTGAATCGCCAGCGGGGCCGAGATGCGGCGGCGGTAGTCCGCCGAGCCCCACAGGTTGGTGCCGTAGCTCAGCGCGCGCACTGATGCGGCCAGGGCGCGCAGCTCGTCCTCGGAAGGCTGCTCGCTGGTGAGGCCGCATGCCTCGCCCTGCAGCAAGGTCGCACGCAGCGGGCGGGCGCCCACGGTGACATGCCAGCTGTTATCCCACCAGGCGGCGGTAACGTTTAGGGAGGGGAAGTCGGTCGCGGCCTTGCGTACGGCCTCGTAGCTCGCGCGGTAGTCGTGCTTGACGACCACGACGTGCTCGATTACGTCGCGCACGTAGCCCATGTTCACAAACTCGGCAAGCGGCACGCGCCCAGCGCCCGTCAGCTCAACGTACGAATCGAGCGCGAGGAAGGCGGAGAGAACGTCCGAGAAGCCAAAGCGGCCGTAGATGCTGCCGCCCACCGTGGCGGTATTGCGCAGCTGCACGCCCACGATGTCGTGGACGGCAAACTCAAAGACATGGTTGACAAGCGCATTGAGCCCGGCATGACGCTCGAGCTGGCGCAGGGTGCACATGGCACCGATGCGAAACTCGGTCTCGGTCTCCTCGATCTGATCGAGTCCGCAGGCCGAAAGGTCAATCGCCGTCGCCACGCGACGCGAACCCAGGCGCATCCAGATGCCGCCGCCCACAATCTTGTTGTTGCGGTTCTTCTGCAAGAGCTCATAGGCTTCGGCCGCGTTTCCAACACGGACGTAGGTACCGAACTTGAGCACGTTCTCCCCCATCTCTTTACTTGTCCAGTACCTCTTAGTGTACCAAACGAGGGCGCACGACCCTCACCACCATAGAAAAAGGCTCCCGGCAGGAATTGCCGGAAGCCTTAGACGCATCAGCTAGTGCTGTACGGAGCTCTGTTGAGCTGGATTTAGCAGACGCCCTGGGCGAGCATGGCATCGGCGACCTTCAGGAAGCCGGCGATGTTGGCGCCCATGACAAAGTTGCCCTCCTGGCCATACTCCTTGGCGGTGTCGTCCACGTTGTGGAACATGCCGCGCATGAGCTGCTCGAGCTTGCCGTCGACCTCCTCGAAGGTCCAGGACAGGTGCTCGGCGTTCTGGCTCATCTCCAGGCCGGACACGAGCACGCCGCCGGCGTTGGCAGCCTTACCGGGCATAAAGGCGACGCCGTTCTCCTGGAAGTAAGTCGTGGCCTCGATGGTCGTGGGCATGTTCGCGCCCTCGCCGACCACCTTGCAGCCGTTGGCGACGAGCGCCTGGGCGTCCTCGAGCAGCAGCGTGTTCTCGCGAGCGCAGGGCAGCGCGATGTCGCAGGGCAGCTGCCACACGCCGCGGCCGTCGCCCTCGTGCCACACGGCGTTGGGCTTCTCGTCAACGTACATGGCGAGCGTGACACCCTTGTCGTGGCCAGAGCGCTTCTTGTTGTAGACATGCTCGAGCACGGTGTAGTCGATGCCGTCGGGATCCTCGACCCAGCCATGAGTGTCGGAGCAGGCGAGCACCTTGCCGCCAAGCTGGGAAACCTTCTGGACGGCGTAGATAGCAACATTGCCGGAGCCGTGAACGACGACGTTCTTGCCCTCGAAGGAGTCGCCGCGGCTCTTGAGGTACTCGTCCACAAAGTAGACCAGGCCGTAGCCAGTGGCCTCGGTACGGGCGAGCGAGCCGCCAAAGGAGAGGCCCTTGCCGGTAAGGACGCCGGTCCACTCGTTGGTCAGGCGCTTGTACTGACCGAACATGTAGGCAACCTCGCGGCCGCCAACGCCCAGGTCGCCGGCGGGAACGTCGGTGTTGGGGCCGATGTGGCGATAGAGCTCGGTCATGAAGGACTGGCAGAAGTGCATGATCTCGTTGTTGGACTTGCCCTTGGGGTCAAAGTCGGAACCGCCCTTGCCGCCGCCCATGGGAAGGGTGGTCAGGCTGTTCTTGAGGATCTGCTCCAGGCCCAGGAACTTGAGCATACCCAGGGTGACCGTCGGGTTAAAGCGCAGACCGCCCTTGTAGGGTCCAATGGCAGAGTTGAACTCGACACGATAGCCGCGGTTGACCTGAACCTTGCCCTGGTCATCGACCCAGGGGACACGGAACATAACGATGCGCTCGGGCTCGACGAGGCGCTCAAGCAGGGCGGCCTCCTCGTACTCGGGATGGGCGTCGAGCGCCGGTTGGATGGTGCCGAGGATCTCGGTCGCGGCCTGGATGAACTCAGGCTGCTCGGGATAGCGGACCTTGAGCTCTTCGAGAACTTTCTGCGTGTAGCTCATGCTTCCTCCAATTGATGGAAAAGAAAAATGTCGGTCGCGGCACCCCATGCGCCGCGAGCTTTATCGAGTATGGATAATATCGCACTGTTGCGGGAAAGTTTCGCATAAGCAGACGAGCAGATGTTTCGTTTTGATTACGATGCAGGTAGAGGCGTTTTTGAGTGCCTGACGAACAAATCGCGTGTTTCGAAGCTGTTTCGTCCACGTGTTCCAAACCACCACATTGGGGACAGGCACTTTTGTGGTGCTGGCGGTTAGAGGACGAGCTGATGGTAGTCGGCGGGGGTTATGCGGCCCTCGGTGGCAGCGCGGAAGGCGGCGAGTGCATCGCCGGAGAACGGCATGACCCAGCAAAGCCCACAGCCGGCGGTAATGGAGCCGGGCAGCGGCATGATGCGCCCGGGCACGCCGGCATCCAGGCACAGCTGCTCGCATTCCATCACATCGAAGGTGCTGTCAAACGACACGATAATCTTGCGCTCGTGGTCAAGGGCATCACCGGACGGGCCTTCGCGGTGTGCCTCGCGATACGCCGCGGCGGCCGCTTCCTCTTCCGCGGTATGTCCACAGCCACCGCAACCGCAGGTACAGGGTTCGGACCCGTCGCAAGTGCAAGGCTCTCCCGTGTCGGGGCAAATATCGTGAGACATGGCATCTCCCATCGTCTAGGCGAGCAGCTCGGCTGCCGCAAACTCCTCGGGTGTATTGACGTTTTCGAAGCAGAGCGTGGAGCCCGCGGCCTTAACGACCTGAGGCTCATCCATATAACCGGCCTGAACGCGATTGATCAGGCAGCGAATTCGCTGACGGTCGCAGGCGAGCAGCTCTTGGGCAACCGGCGTACACACGTCACGGCGCCAGACGGCGCAAAGCGGCTCAATCCCCCGCTCCTCGCGCGGCACGCACACGTCGAGCGCCTCGGCCTCAACACGATCGGCAATCGCGCCGATGAGCTCTGGCGAGACAAACGGCATATCGCAGGCGACGATTGCCACGAGCGGCAATCGGGCCGCGGCCAACGAGCTCGCGATGCCGCGCATGGCACCCGCCGACCCTTCAAGGTCCGCTACCACACGCGGCACCAGGCCGCCAAACGCGTGCTCCTCAAGATAGGCAAGCTCGCTGGGACGCGAAGTCGTCACGACCAACTCGCCGGCAACTGGCGCCAGCCGACCCAGCACGCGCTCGATGAGCGGCTCGCCGCAAAACGCCATGCGCGCCTTATCGCAGCCCATGCGCGACGACAACCCGCCCGCCTGGACGACGCAAGAAAGATCGGCACGTCTTACGGTAGTCATACGGCAAAACACCTCCATCGGCACGTTCAAAACCCAGCGCACGGGGCAAATACCGTAGACGTCATGACAGGCGACACGGCGGACCCGTACAAAAACAAAACAGCGCCTTTGCGGCACGCAGCAAGACCGCGAGCACAAAAGCGCTGGTAGCGTATGGCGGGAACGTATGTGAATCGAACACATCCAAGACGTTTTGCACGCCTCGCAACGGTTTTGAGGACCGCGGAGCCCACCGGAGCCCATCCGTTCCCAAGTGCGGCGGTATTTTACCAAACCGAGCAGGCCGCAACTGCCCGGCACGACGGGAAGGATCAAACCTCCCAGCCTAATTTGCGGTGGAATAGTTCCTGGTTTGGCGTTAGATGCCGAAAACAGGAACTATTCCACCGCAATTGATAAGAGTGGCCTAGCGCAGGGACCTCAGGCCGCCGGCCTCCTTGTCGAGCACCGTAAAGCGCACGGCATCCAGGTGCTCCAAGATGCTGATGGCGCGTTTGCGCGACACGCCCAGCGCCTCGCGCAACACGCTCGTGGTTGCAGCGCCGCCGGCTGCCTCAATGGCGGCGGCGACGAGCTCGCGCGCATGGGCCTCGGCGGCAGCGGACAGGGCAACGTCGCGCTCGACCTTAATGATCGAGCGGTTGAGCGAAAGCTCGCGCAGGGCACGCGTCATGGTGTCGCGATCGAGCTGCAACTGCTCGCCCACCTCGGGAAGCGCCGGTGCATCCAGACCGGCCTCGTCAAGCAGCGCGACGATCCGCTCGCATGCCTCGCGCACCACGCGTGCCGCCGCGGCGGCCGAATGTGGATCGAATACCTCGGCGCCCTCGGCAGCGCACACGCCACGCGAGCAGCCCTCGGCAATCAGGGCCGCGGCAACGCCTTCATCAGCGGCAGGCCACGCAGCATGGGCAACGGCGCCGGGCGTAAAGCCCGTCTCCTTGGGAGCCGCCGAGTGCATGGCTGACAGGGTCGCCGCCAAGGCATCCATCGCGGCGTCGAGCACCACGGCGTCCGCCAAGAGACCCGAATCACCCGCGGCAAGTTTGCGAACGGAGCCTTGCGCCACCAACCCGCGCAGTGCGGCATCGACCTCGCCGACAGCAAGATCCAAAGCCTCGGCAACATCAACCGCCGTAACCGGCAGCGCCTGCAGCGCCAGCCAAGCGCCCACACTGCCCGCGATATCGCCGGACTCGAGCGCCGCATACAGTGAACGCTCCCCTTCGGCAAGCTCGCGCGAGCGACGGCAGCGCGAAAGCAGCACGCGCCCGCCGCCGATAAGCATCACGGGCGAATAGGACAGCACCACGGCATGGTCCCCGGCACGTAGCGGCAGCGAGTTTTCCAAGCGCACCTGAACAATACGGGTCTCGCCCACCGCCATGGGGGCCTCGCCCTCCATGAACATGATGCGACCGACGACCTCGGCCGTACCCGCCATCACGTGCACGCGCGCACCCGACTCGAGCACACGCGGCTTGGCGCCCTCGCGACCCAAATACGTAAACGCCATCATAAAGCGCATCGCATGGCCAAAGCGGCCCGCCACGCCGAGCATCTCACCGCGATCGAGCGTGGCGACGGCATCGCCCACCAAGTTGAGCGCCACACGCTGACCGGGCAACGCCCGCGGCGTATCGCCATGCACCTGAATCCCGCGCACGCGACAGACCGTACGCGATGGCAAAGCCATCAGCTCGTCGCCCACCGCAACCGGCGCATCGTGCAGCGTTCCCGTCACCACGGTACCGGCGCCCTTGATCGTAAAGCAGCGATCGATGGGCAGACGCGGTGCGGCATCGGTGAGCTCGGCACGGACACGGCAGGCACCCCAGCAAGCGGCAACCTGCTCGTCGAGCGCAGCCAGCAGGTCATCGATTCCCGCGCCGGTCTTGGACGACACAGTCACGATCGGCGCGTCCGCAAACACGGTACCCGACAAAAAGTCATCGACATCGAGCTCGGCAAGCTCTGTCATCTCGGCGTCGGCCAGGTCGCACATCGTCAGCGCGACCACCATGTGTGTGACGCCCAGCAGCTCCAGCACATGCACGTGCTCGCGGGTCTGCGGCATCACGCCCTCGACGGCAGAAACCACCAGCACGGCAACGTCAATACCCGTGGCGCCCTGCACCATGGCGCGCAAGTAATGCGCGTGGCCCGGCACGTCGACCAGGCCGACGATCTTGCCACTCGGCAGCGCCAGCTCGCCAAAGCCAAGCTCAACGGTCATGCCGCGACGGCGCTCAACCTCCAGACGGTCGGGGTTTTTACCCGTCAGCGCCTCGATGAGCGCCGACTTACCGTGGTCGACATGGCCCGCCGTGCCAACGATAACGGGGCATTCCACCAGCGCTTGAACCTCACTCATCGAGCAATCGCCTTCTCAACGCACGCGACGAGCGTCGATGCCGCGGTCTCGATATCGCGGTCGCCCACGAGCGTGCGCACATCAAACAGAATGCGGTCGTGCGAGGCGCGCGTGACGACCGGCGTATCGAAGTCTTGGACAAGCGAGCGCTTGAGCGCATCGACCGTTAGGCGCGCGTCAACAAGACGCACGGCAACGCACATCGTGGGTAGCTCCACGGTAGGCAGCGAGCCGCCACCGGGGGTCGACGATTCCTCGACGATCTCCACCTGCACGGCGCACGGGCAACCCACCTTATCGAACCCGGCGACCATACGATCGCGCAGCTTGCGGGCACGTCGTTCCAAATGGGCCTGCGGCAGCGTAAGCATGCTGAGCACCGGAATATCACGATGGGCCACGTCGGCACCGTCCATGTAGATGCGCAGTGTAGCCTCGAGCGCCGTGAGCGCCAACTTGCCCGGGCGCAGGGCGCGCATAAGCGGATGCGACCCACAGGCCTGGACCAAATCGCGACGGCCCATGATAATGCCCGCCTGTGCGGCACCGAGCAGCTTATCGCCCGAGCACGACACCAGGTCGAGCCCTGCCGAAACCGAAGCCGGCGTGGTTTCTTCGCCGCCGCGCACCAAGATGTCGTCGGGCAACAGCGCGCCCGAGCCCTGGTCCTCGTAGAACAGCAGGCCATGTTTGTGAGCAAGCGCCGCAAGCTCCCGAGAACCCACCTCCTCGTGGAAACCCTCGATGCGATAGTTGGAAGGATGGACCTTAAGGATCATCGCCGTATCGGGCGTGATGGCGCGCTCGTAGTCGCCCAGATGCGTGCGGTTGGTGGCCCCGACCTCGACGAGTTTGGCGCCCGAAGCCGCCATGACGTCAGGAATACGGAAGCTGCCACCGATCTCGACGAGCTCGCCACGGCTCACGATGACCTCCTTGCCCGCGGCATGAGTCGTCAGCACCAGCAGCACCGCGGCGGCATTGTTGTTGACCACGAGCGCGTCCTCGGCACCGGTAAGCGAGCGGATCAGCTGCGCTGCGTGCTCCTTGCGCGACCCGCGCGAGCAGGTGTCCACGCTGTACTCGAGCGTGCTGTAGCCGCGCGCGACCTCGGCCACGGCCTTGGCCGCCGACTCCGCGAGCGGGGCGCGGCCCAGATTGGTATGGATGACCACACCCGTGGCGTTGACGGCGGGGCGCAGGCTCGGCAGTGCGGAGCGATGCGCACGCCACTCGATGGCCGAGGCCAGGTCGCGCTTAGAGCGCGGGGCGGCACCGGCGCGAATGGCGGCGCGCTCCTCGTCGAGCTCGGCCGTCACGGCAGCATGGACCACCGCGTCGCAGGTCTCCCCCGCCGCCTTCACCACCGGCCACTCGGCAAGCAGCTCGTTGACGGAAGGAATGGCGCGCAGGCGGGCGCGCACCTCATCGGACATGTTCTGGCTATCGCTCATGTGCGGCCTTTCAAAAGAAACGTGGATCAGTCGAATGCATCAGCTGAGTCAATTACTCGTCATTATCCCCGCGCGCGACAATCTTTTCCACGCGAACGGCGTTTTCCTGGGTGAGCGCGGCACCCGTCAACGGGTCCCAACGCAACGGCGTATGGTCGAGCGGGCCCACGCCCAAGCCTTGAGCGCCACCGGCATCGGCGCCAAACGAACGCCCACCGGGGGCGGCCGAGGTGAAGATGCACGCCGGATGCAGATACGGCGTCGTCTCCACACGCACGCGGTCGCGGCCCATATCGCTCACGAGTTCGACGATCTCGCCGTCGGCGATGCCCATGTGCGCAGCAGCATCGGCATTCATCTGCACGGCATCCAGGTCCGACCCAGCCTCAGCGGCACCTTGGGCTGCAAGCCTTCGCGAGGTATGCGACTCAAAGGGACGGTTGCCGCTAATGAGGCGAAACATCCCCGGGCCAGGCTCCACCATGGGAGCGATCCAGTTGGGTACACGACCCAGGCCGGCTCGTTCCCATACGTCGCTTGCCAGCGCAATTTTGCCGCCATCCAAGGGAATCGCCGGCTCACCCGTGCGCGTCGGCAGCGCCACGCCCGTATCGGCCCAACCGCGCTCCTTGAGCTCGTCCAGATCAATCCCAAACGGCGCCACCTGGGCAGCCCCCATATCGTCGGACGTAAACTGGAAGTACTCGCCCGCGCCACACGCCTGCGCCAAACCGGCAAAAATCTCCCGACCGGGACGCGTGTCGTCATGCAGCACGGGCAACACGGCATTGCGGTAGAACACGCGCGCATCGTTGGCGCCCACGACTGTGCCCACACCGCGATCGGCCTCCAGATACGTCACGTCGGGCAGCACGAAGTCAGAAGCACGCGCCGTCTCGGACCAGCGAATATCAATCGTCACGAGCAAGTCGAGCTGCTGCAAGATGCCCAACCAAGCCTGCGCATTGCCATAGCCCGCACCGGGGTTACTGGCATAGACGATGAGCCCGCGCAGGTCCCCGGCCAGAATCGACTGGCCGATGGTCGTGCACAGACCGCGCTCGGGGTCGACGAGTGGATAGCGCTCGGACCCCAACTTAGGCTCACGCGGCACTGACGGCGTCGCAAAACGCGCAGGGTCCAAGTCGCCCAGCACAAGCGGTGTGGGCGGATTGAGCGCGCCGCCCGCATGCCCGATGCAGCCCAGCAGCACATCGACCAAGCAGATAGCGCGCGCGGTCTGGGTGCTATTGGCATACGCGATACCGATGCCACCATGAAAGCCAGCGTCCACCACCGCAGCAGGCGCCGCGGCAGCCAAATCACGCGCAGTCACACGGATATCGTCCGCTGGTACGTCGCACATCGACTCGGCCCACTCGGGCGTCCAAACAGCAGCCGCCTGCGCCAGCTCATCAAACCCCGTGGTATAGCGGGTCACGAACTCGTGGTCATACAGGTCCTCGGCAATCAAGACGTGGGCAATGCCCAACAGCAAGGCCAGGTCGCAGCCCGGACGCACGCGCAGCCAGCGGTCGGCAAGCGCAGCCGAGCCACTGCGCCGCGGGTCCACGACGATGATTTTCGCCCCACGGCGACGGGCATCGTTGAGCGCATCAACGGCCCCCATCGTCGACGAATCGACAATGGAACGCCCCAGATACATGATGCAATCGGTATGCGCCAGGTCGGAGGCGGGACTATAGCCCAAGCTGTGCTCCCAGCCGGTGAGACGGCTTACCTCGCAGGCGCCGTCGGCACCGTATACGTTGGGCGAGCCCAGCGCATGCATAAAACGATACGCCCAGTAACGGTCGAACGAGGGCACGCCGAGCGTCATGCCCAGCGCACGAGGCCCGTGCTCGTCAACAATCCCCAAAAGGCGCGCCGCGATCTCCGAAAACGCCTCGTCCCAGGTAATCGCATCGAACCCCGAGCCATCACGACGGCGGCGCATGGGGTGCAAAATCCGGTCGCGCTCGTCAAACGGCATTGCCAGGCGATGCCGTCCGCGGGCGCACAGGGCACGCGCCGCGCACGGATGTCCCGGCACCGGCAACTCTGCCACCACACGCCCATCCTTAACATGGGCCGCAAAGGCACAATCGGCATAGCATCCCCCGCATGTGGTCACCACGGCGCGACCGTCACGCTTCACAGCAGATGCCATCTCGATTACCCCTTTCATCAGCCAAACACAACAGGCCAAAAGCCCGGCAACGAGCCCCAGGCCCAAAAAGCCTCCCGCACGGCAACGCCCCGCGGGAGGCCCAACGTCAAACAGACGGTACCTTACGCCTCGGACTTCTTGGCGTAGATAAACCAGTAGCCGAGCGCGACCAGAACCGCGCCGCCCACGATGTTGCCCAGCGTGGCGGCGGACAGGTTAAACGCAATGCCCGCGGCGTTGAGCGCATCGGCGCCGGCGACGTCGGCACCATAGCCGCACGCGTGCATCACGGCACCCATGGGCAAAAAATACATGTTGGCAACGCAGTGCTCAAAACCGCAGGCCACAAAGGCGGCGATGGGCAGCAGAATGCCCACAACCTTATCGACCACGGTCTTGCCGGCGGTACCGATCCACACGGCCAGGCACACAAAGATGTTGCACAGGATGCCGCGGAAGAAGATCGTCACCCAGTCGATCGTCACCTTGCCGGCGGCGACGCTCACCATGGAATTGGCGACCGCCTCGCCGTTGAGCTTGTAAATGCCGGCCATGTACACCAAAAAAACGATGAACAGGGCACCGACAAAGTTACCAAGCCACACGACGATCCATGCCTTGAGCATCTGAGCCAGGGTGATCTTTTTGCTCTTGAGCGCGCAGACCATAAGCGAGTTGCCGGTGAACAACTCGGCGCCACACACCAGCACCAGCACCAGGCCCAGGCAAAAGCACAGGCCGCCCACGACACGCTGAGCGCCCCAGCCCAGCGTGCTATCGCTCAAGAACACGGTAAAGAACAGGCCACCGAAGGCGATGAACGCACCGGCGAACATTGCCAACAGAAAAGCCTTTGCGACCGGCAGGTTAGCCTTGGCCACGCCGGCGGCCTCGGTCTTGGCCTCGATCGCGGCGGGCACCAGGCAATCGGGAGCAGGATACTCCACCTTGGAATCTGCCATGTCAATCACTTCTTTCCTAATCAGCAGGGACAAGCGCTCCTATTGCTCTTGCCCCAAGCGGACAAAGTGGGAAAAGTCGTTGGCGGCCACGGCGTCGTACACGGCGTCGACGGCGTCAAAGACTTCCGGGGACATGGGGTTGTAGAACTCCGTGTCGCCCGGCTGAATCCCTATGAAGACGATATCTTCGCACGATTGCTCGATTTCCTCGATCAGAATCGACAAAGGGAGCGAATGCGTGGTGAACATCGACTTGCGGGCCACGTCACGTTTGTCGAGCAAGCGGATGGCGCCGACGGGCAGCGCCATGTCGGCGGCATCGACCAAAACCAAACGCGGCGGACGCTCGCGCTTGACCTCGATGATGTCATCCTCGGGCGTTTGGCCGCCGTCGATGGTGTACCAGCCGGCAAGCGGCGCGTCCTCCATCTTTTTGGAGAGCACGGGGCCGGCGGCATCGTCGGCACGCAGCACGCTTCCCGCCGTGAGCACAATGCCCGCAAACGGGGCGCCGTTCACACGACCATCCACAACGCGACCCATTACTGCAACCTCCCCGTCAGATACACGCCCGACACATCGTGCACGCGCTCAACCAGATCGCGGAACTTCATCAGAAACGCGACCTGCTGGGCATGCAGGCCAAAGTCGTCGTCGAACACCGAGATGCCGGCCTTGGCCGACCCGCGAAAACCGCGCTCGTCGAGCAGCGCATCGCAGGCGTCGAGCAGCGACGGCACGGCCGCCTTGTCGAGCTGGCACTCACCAAAGGAGCGGATGGCCTCGAACTTGGTCTTGGCCTCCCCCTCCGGCAGCGCGTCGACGAGCGAATAGAACACATCCACCGGCACCGACAGGCGCGGCTCAAAGCAGTCGAGCACGCCTGTGTGGTGGCCCACGGCGAGCGTGTAGTACAGCACGTCGCAGGCCTCCTGGGGAACGTCTTCCTCGGTCTCCACAAACTTACGCGTGAGCTCGTAGAAGACCACCTGGTCGGGCGCATGGCCCAGGCAGGGGTCGGCGACGCCCTCGGCAGCCTCGTCGCTTGCGCGCGAGGCATCGCCAAAGGAGCCGCCGAGCATGCCGGGGCCCGCAAAGTAACCAGAGCGGTCCGTGAGCTCCATCTAGCGACCTCCGGCCAGCACCAGATCCTGCAGCGCCGAGTACACCTCGACGCGACGCGGATCGTCCTGCTTGTCGATGAGCAGCGCCATGGCACCGCGGATATCGCCCTTGGGCGCGCCCTCGAGCGTATCCATGAACTCATTGGCCAGGTCGCGGCCGTAACGGTAGCCGCTCATGGCGCGAGCCTCGCGCTCGATGGCAACGCGCAGCTTGTACGGCACGCCGGGGTGCAGGATATCGGCCTGCTCGCCGGCGGCCTCCACCGTGGTCTCGGCATGGAGCTTTTGGTCTAGCAGACCGAGCGCCATGGCAAAGCCGTAGATGGTCTGCGCGGGGCTGGGCGGGCAGCCGGGGATGTAGACATCGACCGGCAGAATCTTGTCCGTGCCGCCCCAGACGCAGTAGTTGTCGTAGAAGATGCCGCCGGTGCAGCCGCACGCGCCATAGGACACCACGATCTTGGGATCGGGTGCGGCCTCAAAGGCGCGCAGGGCCGGCATGCGCATGGCACGCGTCACGGCACCGGTGTACAGCAGCACATCGGCGTGACGGGGCGAAGGCACGACCTTGATGCCAAAGCGCTCGACGTCGAAGACGGGCGTGATGGAACCAAAGATCTCGATCTCGCAGCCGTTGCAGCCGCCGCAGTCAACACGGTAGACGTACACCGAGCGCTTGATCTTCTTAAGAAGGGTCGCCTTGGCCTTCTCGATGCTCTCGTCGAGCTCGATCTTGGTCGGGCGGTACTGAAGCCGCTCGGGCAAAAGCGTGGGTTCGGCCATGGTTACTCCTCCTTCGTATCAAAATCCATGATGATGCCCTCGACCGGTGCAGGACCGGCGGGAATCTCGGGCGCATCGGGGTTGAGCTCGCGGTCGATATACTCCGGGTTCACGCCGTGGCCGCCCAGATACTCCATGCCGGGGCCCTGGGGCTCGCCGGACGCGAGCGTCTCGTTGGCAGCCATGCCGTGCGCGTTGCCGGTCTTTACGGCCGAGGCGGCGCGCAGGGCGTCGAGCTCGCGCTTGCACTCCTGGCACATACCGACGGTACGGGCAGCCTGCTCGGCCTCCATGCCGCCGGCCTTTTGCAGCAGGCGCTTAGCGTAGTCGATCTCCTTGTGCGGGGCAAACGGCTTGCCGCAACGCGAGCAGTGCTCGAGCGTATAGACGCTCTTGCTGGTAAGGTCGTCCTTGCTCATGACGGCCAGCTCAAACTCCTCGGTGAGCTTGATGGCCTCCATGGGGCAGGCTTCCTCACAGCGGCCGCAAAAGATGCAGCGGCCGTAGTCGATCGACCAGGTAATGGTATCGGCCGCAAGGTCGGTGTCCATGCGAATGGCATCGGCCGGGCACGCCACGCCGCAGGCACCGCAGGCGATGCAGAGCTCGGCATTGTGCTCGGGCTTGCCGCGCATGTCCTTGTTGGTGGGGAACGGCGCAAACGGGTACTTGACCGTCGCGTCGCCGGCCTTGGCGTTGACCTTCCAAAGCTTCAGCATATTAGAGCGCCTCCTCATCGAGCGGAGCGGCCATGGTGCCCTCGCCCGCAAGCGGCGACTTGTCGCGCCAGACGTTCTCGAACTGCTCCTTGTCGAGCACGTGGTCGCGCTTGGCGGCGACATCGGTCACCGTTACGCGGTCGGTGCAGGAGTAGCACGGGTCGAGCGAGCCGACAATCAGCGCCGCGTCGCCCACGGTGTTGCCGCGGAACATGTAGCGCAGGACCGGCCAGTTGCTGTACGTGGCGGCCTTGGCGCGCCAGCGGTAGCACTTCTGGTTATTGCCGAGCATGGCCCAGTGCACGTCCTCGCCGCGCGGAGCCTCGGTGGCGCCGATGGCGTACTTGTGCGGGGTGTACTCCCAATCCGTGGTGAGGATGGGGCCCGACGGGCAGTTCTCGAGCATGGTCTCGATCATGTCGATCGAATCGTAGACCTCCTGGATACGCACGGCGGTACGGCCGAAGGCGTCGCAGGTGTCGGCCGTGGCGGCATGCATCTTCATGACGTCCGGATCGGCGTAGCCGTCGAAGGGATGGTCGAAGCGCACGTCGCGGGCATAGCCCGAACCACGCATGAGCGGGCCGACCGGCGAAAAGTCGCGGGCGATCTTACGGTCGAGAATGCCGATGCCGCTCGTGCGCTCAATAAAGTTGGGCGTGGAGAGCAAAACGTCGACGAGCTCCTGGACCTCGGAGCGCAGCTGGTGGATGGTCGTGAGCGTGGAGAGTTTCTGCTCGGCCAAAATGTCGCGACGCACGCCACCGATCACATTGAGGCCGTAGGTCTTGCGGTGGCCGGAGAGTTTCTCGGCCAGGTCCATGGACTTCTCGCGAACGCGGAAGAACTGCTGGAAGCCGGAATCGAAGCCGGTGTAGTGCGATGCGAGGCCAATGTTGAGCAGGTGCGAGTGCAGGCGCTCGACCTCGAGCATGATGGCGCGGATGTACTGCGCGCGCGGCGGGACGTGAATGCCCTGGGCGCGCTCGACAGCCTCGGCGTAGGCCACCGAGTGGGCGCAGCCGCAGATACCGCAGATACGGTCGGCAAGGAACGTCACGGCATCATAGTTCAGGCGCGTCTCGGCGACCTTCTCCATACCGCGATGCACGTAGAACAGGCGGTAGTCGGCATCGACGATCGTCTCGCCCTCCACGAACAGGCGGAAGTGGCCGGGCTCGTCGGAGGTGATGTGCAGCGGTCCCATGGGGACGAGCGTAGTCTCCTTGCCCTTGGTGTCGGCCAGGAATTCGTAGTTTTCCATGTCGCTCGCGGGGGCGGGGCGGAAACGGTAATCCATCGAATCCTTGCGCAACGGGTACAGCCCGCTGGGCCAATCGTCGGGAAGCACCAGGCGACGGCGGTCGGGCAGACCCTCGGGAATCAGGCCAAACATATCGCGCAGCTCGCGCTCGCCCCACACGCAGGCGGGGACGAACGGCGTCACGGACGGGAACGTCATCTTGGCGGGGTCGACCTCGGCACGCACGGTAACCCAGCCGGGGTCCTCCCCCTCCATGGAGATGACGTAGTACACGGCGTAACGGCCGCACAGGCTGCGCTCGTCGTTGCCGACAATCACAGGAATCCAGCCGTAGCGCTCGTAATACAGGTAGTGGACGGCCTCGGGCAGCTTGTCCTGCTTGACGGTGATCGTCAGCTGGTCCTCGCACTGCCATTCGACCTTCTCGATAGCGCCCGGCACTGCAGCACGCAGGGCCTCGACGTGGCTTTCGCAGCGACGAGCGTAGTCCTTCTTTTCAGGTTCTGCCATGGTGCTAATTCACCTCACTTGTCTTGGTCTGGGAACTGAACACCATGCGGTAGAGAGGGGCCTCGTGGAGCTCTTCGACGCTCTGGTTCAAAACGACGGACGTTGCATCCTCGACGCCGCTCGTGATGGCGACCGGGGTGGCGATACCGAACCACATGACCACGATCGCGAGGGCGATCTCGGGGATGATCATGAGGGCGGGCACCTCGTGGCGCTTCATGCCCTCGGGCGCCTTGCCGAAGATGGACTTGAGCGCGATGCCGGTAAGGGCGAAGTACACGCCGGTGAGGCCGATGGCCACGAGCACGACCACCCAGATGGGACCGGACTGAACGCCGGCCACGAAGGTGAGGAACTCGGAGATGAACAGGGCGAACGGCGGGAAGGCGGCGAGCGCGAGCAGGGCGATGATGGTGAGCGCTGCCGTGACGGGAGCGATCTCGACGACGCCCTTGATCTTGTTCAGGTCGCGGGTGTGGTAGATGTGCTGGATGTTACCGGCCATGCAGAAGGCGAGCGCCTTCGTGAAGCCGTGGAAGATGCAGTGCAGCAGGCAGGCGGCGATACCGAGCGGGCCACCGATACCCAGGCACAGCGCGACCACGCCGACGTTGTCGACGGAGGAGTACGCGAAGCGGCGCTTGATATCGTCCTGCTTGAAGATGCACAGGGCAGCCACCAGGATGGACAGCGTGCCCAGGATGAGCAGGAGCGTTCGCGGATAGGTGTCGCCCACCGTGATGATGGACAGGGAGTAGAAGCGGATGATCACCAGCATGGCGCACTTGAGCAGCACGCCCGAGAGCAGCGCGGAGACCGGGCTCGGAGCCTGGGAGTGCGCGTCGGGCAGCCAGGTGTGCATGGGGAACAGGCCCGCCTTGGTGCCGAAGCCGATGACGATGAACGCGAACGCGAGGCGCACGAGCATCGGGTCGAACTGGTCGGCGTAGGGCATGATGGAGGTGAGGAAGGCGGCCTCATGCGCGTTGGGCATGATATCGGCGGCGTTCGCGTAGATGAGCAGCGTGCCGAACAGGCCGAAGGCCACACCGGCGGTGCAGACCATCGCGTACTTCCAAGACGCCTCGAGCGCCTGCTTGTTCTTGTAGATGCCCACGAGGAACACGGTCGACAGCGTAGTGGCCTCGACCGCCGCCCAGGTGAGGATGATGTTGTTGGACAGGCAGGCGAGCAGCATCGTGAAGACGAACAGGCTGAACAGCGCGTAGTACTGCTTGGTGCGCTCGGCCGGCATGGTCTTCTCCTCGATATCGATCTTGATATAGGAGATGGAGTACACGCCGGTGATGAACCCGATGATGCCTACCAGAAGGACGAAGATCGACGAGAGCGAATCGAGATGGAGCCACAGGCCCAAAGCGTCGATATTCTGCCCGCTCGAGAGCATGGTTCCCGCGGTGACGACCGAAAGGACAAGGGTCGCCGCGACGGAGATGGTGTTGAGCCCCGCGAAGACGTTGTAGGACGTCGTCTTGGGGAGCGCAGCCATAATCAGGGAGAACACGAGAGGACAAGCGAGCAGGGCGACCGTCAGCATTGAAACATCCATGGCCTACCCCTTCAATTCGGTCAGGTCGTGGGAGTCGAGCGACTTGGTGTCGTTCCAAATCCTCACGACGACGGCGGACATGATGATGACGGCGAAGATGGCGTCGGTGGCGATGCCGATCTCGATGATCTCGGGGGCCGTGGGCGCGAGCAGAGCGAGCGTCACGTGGCTACCGTTCTCCATAAGGCAGTACCCGAAGATCTGCTTGAGGATGTTGCGCTGGGAGATGATGCACGTGAGGCCGACGAAGAAGTGCGCGAAGCTGATGGCGAGGGCCGGAGTGGCCACCTCGGCGGTGGGCAGGCTCAGGCGCGTGACCACCGCGAAGCAGACGGCCACCTCCAGACCGGTGAGGATGATGGTCCAGGCCGGCTTGATGGAGGAGGTCAGCGTGCTATCGGCAGGCGAACCCATCTTCTTGTAGGCACGGTTGAGAATGAACGGAACGAGGATCACCTTGGTGACGAAGGCCGACGCGGCCCACATGAGAAGCTCGGTGGCACCGGTGGTGAGGCCCAGGGTGAGCAGCACGCCCACCAGGACAACCGACTGGATCGCGTACCACTTGATGGCGGACGGGATGGTCTTCGAGACGACCACCATGGTGGAGGTCACGATCAGAAGACCGCCCAGGATATTGACTAACGAATAACCCATGTCCTACCTCCTAACCCATCCAACTAGAGGACAGAGGACCGGCGACGACGACCATGATCATGAGGACGACGAACACGAACGCCATGGCGCGCGGAAGGGGCTGGCCGGCGGCCACGGTCTCGCTCGGCTCACCGGGCAGGACCTTACCCATCCAACGCAGGAACCATGCGAAGGTGGCGACGGTCTCGACGACCATGACGCACACGAGGACAAAGATGACCGTGTTGGTAGCACCAACCGCGAAGCCACCGGAAATGATCTGGAACTTGGAAAAGAACGTGCTCATGGGGGGCACGCCGGCGATAGCGGTCGCGGCGACCGCAAAGCCCACGCCCGTGACCGGGTACTTCTTCATGAGGCCCTGGATCTTGGGCAGCATACGGGTTCCCAGCGTGAAGCTGAGAGAGCCAGCGATGAGGAAGAACAGGGTCTTGGTGAACGCGTGGTTGAAGATGTGCTCGACGGCGCCGTTAAACGCCATCTGGCTTCCGAACACGGAGAGGCCCAGGCCAAAGAACACGTAGGCGAGCTGCGCGATCGTCGAGAAGGCGAGCAGGCGCTTCATATCCTTCTGGGGCAGGTACATGAGGAAGCCGAAGAGCATGGTCACGACGGCGTCGATGATGGCGACCCAACCGACGATCTCGGGGATATCGCCGGCGCTCGCAAGAGCGCGGGCGAACACGCACACGCCGACCTTAACCATGGACGCGCCATGAAGGTAGGCGGAAACGGGCGTGGGGGCCTCCATTGCGGAGGGCAGCCACATGTAGAGCGGGAACTGGGCGGACTTGGCCCAAGCAGCGAACAGGATGAGCAGCAGCACGACGGTCTTCATACCGGAATCGAGCTGGGAGATCGCGCTCAGCGCGAACGTGCCGGTTCCGGCGAACAGGAAGGCCGCGCCGATGTAGAGTCCCAGAGCGCCGATATGGGTGATGATGAGCGCCTTCATACCGGCCTTCTTGGCCGTGGGCGTCATGTAGTAGCTGATGAGGCCCCAGGAGCACACACCGGTGATCTCGAAGAAAACGAGCTGGCCGACGATGGTGGAGCTGTAGGCGAGACCGGCCATGGCGCCGATGAACGTGGAGAAGTACACGTAGAAGCGACGACGGGGCGCGTCGGGATGCTCCTTATTCTTATCGCTCATGTACGGGAACGAATAGATGACGACGAGCAGGCCGATAGCGACGAACGCGGGTGCGAGCAGCGTGCTCATCCGGTCGAATATGAAGCCCATGACCAAGGTCTGGCCCATACTCGCCCAGGTTACATCGACCGCGTTCATGCCGTTTCCGGCAAACGTCGCGGCCAAGCCAACGGAAGCGACCGTGGCGATGCCGCCGGCAAAGGCGCAGATCCATTTAGCGTAGGGACGCGGCAGCATGACGATGAGCAGGGAGCCCAGCATGGGGACGGCGATCGCCACCATGGCAAAGAGGGACAAGCTCGATTCGATTGACATAGTTTCTCCCTTCTCCCTACACGCCTACGACGACGAAGACGAACGCGAGGACCGCGATGCCGACGACGGCCCAGGTCTGGTTACCGAGCACCTTGAAGCGCGAACGGGAAACGGAGTTCTCGAGCACGCCGCAGACGACGAAATCGACCAGGCACTTGACGAGGAAGACGACGGCGCCCACGAGAGCGGTGACACCGATGGTCGCGGGCTCTCCCCAGGGGATGAAGATGGAGGTGAACCAAGCGACGACCACGACCTGCTTCATGCCCATGGCGAGCTTCATCATGGCCAGGGACGGGCCGGAGAGCTCGGCGAGCGGGCCCTCCTGGAGCTCCTGCTCGGCTTCGGCCTGATCGAACGGAAGCTTGCCGAGCTCCATGTAACAGGCGGCCGCGAAGGCGACGCCGGCGAGGATAACGGCGACGACGCTCGAGACGTTGCCCGTAACGATGTGCTGACCCATGGTCGCAATGTCCGTGGAGCCGCACACGATGGCGACGGTGAACAGCGCGATGAGCATGGACGGCTCGATGAGCACGCTCATGAGGAGCTCGCGGATACCGCCGAAGCCCGCGTAGGCGTTGGAGGAATCCACGCCGGACAGCGCGAAGAAGAAGCGGGACAGCGCGAGCGCGTACATGATGGTGATGGCGTCACCAAAGACGGGCATGGGGCTCTGGAGCGTGAACATGGGCAGGCCCATGGCGAGCATAAACGACACCGCGAGGAACAGCGGCGGCATGATGCGCAGCACGAAGCTCGAGTCGGAACTCACGGACTCGGGACGCGCCATGAGCTTCGCGAGGTCCCGGTAATCCTGAAGGATGGACGGACCGCGGCGATTGTGCATCTTCGCGCGAATCACACGGGCGAGGCCGGAGAAGAAGGGCGCGACCAGCATGACCACGAGGCCCTGCGCCATCGCAAGAACGATGTTCATAATATCCTCTCCCCTCTCTAGACCATGACCACGGCGAGCACGAGGAAGACCACGAGCGCCGCGACGATGTAGCAGATGTATACGGAGTAGTTGCCGCCCTCGATCTTGGAGGCGAGGCCGGCCAGCTTGTCGGCACCCTCGCTCGGTGCATCGACCAGGAAACGGTCGGGCAGGGGCTCGACGCCCTGGGCGACACCGGTGAGCTTCTGGAACACGTGCGCGATGGACCAGCAGATCTTGGTGCATACCTCGCGCAGGGTGTAGAGCGGGCCCATGAAGAGTTCGACGTCGGACGCGAAGCTCGTAGCGACGACGGGCATGTGCTCGTTGGGCTCGTAGCCGCACGCCCAAGGGTCGGTCTTCTTAGCGGGGGCCTTGGCGCCGAGGCAGGACCTCAACGCGAACGCGAGGCCGGTGAGGACCACGAGCGCGATGGCGATCGCGGGGGTGGAGGTGGCGGCACCGGAAATCTCGTTCACGAGAGACACGCCCGAGGTGGCTGTGACGGCGGAGCCGGCAAGCACGCTCTGGGCGACGTCGCCCAGAACCGGGGCGATGACCGGGGAGCCGATTCCCAGTACCACGCAGATGGCCGCGAGGAGCATCTGCGAGAACAACATCGGAGCCGGGGACTCCTTGGCGTTCGCGGCCTCCTGGGAACGAGGGCTGCTCGCGAACGAGACGCCGTAGGCCTTCACGAAGCACGTGACGGCCAGGGCACCGGTGATGGCGAGGGCGGCCGCGGAGGCGACGGCGAACACCATGACGACCGGGTCGGAGAGCGTCGAGATGTTGAACAGGGACTGGTAGGTGAACCACTCGGAAACGAAGCCGTTGAGCGGCGGGATGGCCGAGATGGCAAGGGCACCGATGAGGAAGCAGACGGCCGTGACCGGCATGCGGCGGAACAGACCGCCCATCTTCTCCATGTTGCGCGTACCCGTGGCATAGAGCAGGGAGCCCGCGCCGAGGAACAGCTCGCCCTTGAACATGGCGTGGTTGAGCGTGTGGTAGAGGGCGGCCATGAGCGCGATCGTCGCGATGACGTCGTTGCCCAGGGCGTGCGCCGTCATGGACGCGCCGACACCGAGCAAGATGATGCCGATGTTCTCGACGGAGTGATAGGCAAGCAGGCGCTTGATGTCGTGCTCGTGGAGGGCGTAGACGACACCCAGGACCGACGAGATGGATCCGAAGACCAGGACCATGAGGCCCCACCAGAGCTGGACGCCCGAACCCGCGAGCAGGTCGAGACCGACCTTGAGGATTCCCAGGATGCCGATCTTGATCATGCCGCCGGACATGAGGGCGGACACGTTGGACGGCGCCTCGGGGTGCGCCTGGGGCAGCCAGGAGTGCAGCGGAATGATACCGGCCTTCGCGCCAAATCCGAAGAACGCGAGGACGAAGCACGCGGAGGAGACGGCGGGTCCAAAGTCATGCGTACGGAAATCACTGAAGCTGAAGGAACCGCCCACGCCGTTGGTCATGAGCAGGAAGCTCGCCATGATGAGAACGAAGCCGACGTGCGCGATGACGAAGTAGAGCCAACCGCCCCTAATGGAGTTCTTGTTCTCCTCGATAACGACAAGGAAGTAGCTCGTAAGGGACATGAGCTCAAAGGCGACCAGGAACCAGAACACGTTGTCGGCGGTGATGACGAGCATCATCGAGGCGACGAAGGTGTTCATAAAGAAGCCGGCGCGCCCGACCTTGCCCGGGTACTCGTCGAAGTAGGACAGACCGTAGATGAAGCCCGCAAAGGCGAGAATCGAGATGAGGACCACGATCAGGCCCGCAAGGCCGTTGAGCAAGAGCTCGAGACGGGCGAACGGGAAGAAGAAGACCGTGTTGAGGGACGAAACGTCGCCAAGCACGGCCTCGAGGCCCGCGATGAACGACAGCACGGCCGCGACGGCGCCGATCAGGCAGCCGGCGGTCTTGGCGGCGTTGTCGGCCTTAATCAGCAGAACCGAGGCGAGCGCACCGATGCACGAGACGGCAAGCGATGCGATAAACAGCGTCATGCTATCCATTGTTTACGCTCCCTTCTGCTTTCTCGGACAGACCCTGGGCCACAGCGGTAACGTCGACGACCGGACCGTTTTCGATCGAGCGCAGGCGCTTGGCCTCGTCGAGCTCGCGATCGGCCGCGCCGCCCATGACAGTCAGCGCCTTGGTGGGGCACGCCGCCACACAATGCGGACCGTCCGGATCGAAGGCGCACAGGTCGCACTTAACAGCGCAGGTGTACTGGCCGGGAGCCCACGTAAGCAGGCTGCTCAGGGACTTAGGATACGAAGGCGTCGGGTCGCACATGCCTGCGACACCGGCGATAGACGTGCCATCGGGATGGATGGCTCCGAAGGGGCACGCGATGGCGCACAGCCTGCACCCGATGCACTCCTGCTCCTTGACGTGGATGCGATCGCCATCGTGCTCGATGGCATTCACCGGGCAGACCTCGGCGCAGGGGGCACCCTCGCAATGGTGGCAGGCAAGGGCGGCCGAAATACCGCCGGTCTTCACGAGCGCCAGGCGCGGCGTATCCTGAAGACCCTGCATCCGGTGGGCGTCGGCACAGGCGGACTGGCATGTTCCGCAACCGATGCACCTCTCCGGGTTGATGTCGATGAAGCGGTTCATCCCCACTTCCTTTCAAAATAACGGGCCGGGCTCCCGAACGTACGGGACGCCCGGCCCAAAAAGCCAACGAGAACGGGACTACACGATTTGATTCACGTGCGTCTCGTCGTCGAACTTGGCGGCGCCAGGCTCAACGTCCTGGGGAGCGGCGGCGTCCACCAGAGCCTGCTTGAGCTCGGTGTACTGACGCTCGACCTCGCCCTCGGCCCAGACCTGGTCGGCGATAGCGTCGACCTGGCAGGCGGAGAACTTGTCCTCGGGCGTATGCGAGACCGGGTCGACCTTGTGCATGGTCAGCTCGTTGCACTTGCCGATCCACCACTGGTAGGTCATATAGACCGTGCCCTTGTTGATGCGGTCGCTCACGTCGGCGCGGCTGTATACCTGGCCGCGGCGGCTGTGGATCGAGACGATGTCGCCATTCTTGATGCCGCGTGCCTGGGCGTCCGCGGGATTCATGCGGACAAAGCCGGGCTCGTCGGCAAGCAGTGCCAGCGTCTTGCAGTTGCCGGTCATCGAGCGGCAGCTGTAGTGGCCGACCTCGCGGACGGTGCACAGGATGAGCGGGTACTCATCGTCGGGAAGCTCGGAGGGCGCCTCCCAGTCGTGTGCCATCAGGTTGGCGCGGCCGTCCTTGGTGGTGAACTTGCCACCAGCGAACATGTCGGCCGTGCCGTGGTCGTTCACATCGGTGCTCTTGACGGGCCACTGGGCGTAGCCGCCCTCGGGAGCCATCTTCTCGTAGGTCGCGCCCACAAAGTTGGGGCACAGGCTAATGCACTCGTTCCAGATCTGCTCGGTGTTGTCGTAGTGCATGGGGTAGCCCATGCGCGTGGACAGGTCCGCGAAGATCTCCCAGTCGTGGCGGCACTCGCCCTTGGGCGGAACGGCCGCGTCAAAGTGCTGGAAGCTACGGTCGGATGCGGTAAAGACACCCTCGTGCTCGCCCCAAGAGGTAGCGGGCAGGATGACGTCGGCGAGCATGGTCGTCTGCGTCATAAAGATGTCCTGGCAAATGAACAGATCCAGCTCGGAGAGCGTCTTGCGCATGCCGGCCGAATCGGGCTCGGTCTGCACCGGGTCCTCGCCGTAGTTGTAGAAGCAGTGCACCTTGCCCTCGTCGACCAGGTGGCCCAGGTCGGTGAGCTTGTAGCCCTCCTCGAGCGGGAGCTTTTCCTCGGGCACGCCCCAAGCCTTGGCAAACTTGGCACGCACTGCGGGGTCGGTGACTTTCTGGTAGCCAGGGTACAGGTTGGGCAGCATGCCCATATCGCAGGAGCCCTGAACGTTATTCTGACCGCGCACGGGCGCGAGGCCGGAATTGGGTTTGCCGATCTGGCCGGCAACGCAGGCGATGGAGGCGATGGTGTGCACCGTCTTCAGGTTCTGCTTCTGCTGGCATACGCCCATGCCCCAGCCAATGATGGCAGAGGGCTTCGCCGTGGCGTACATCTCGGCAGCTTGGTGGATCAGCGCGGGATCGACACCCGTGATGTCCTGTACGGATTCGGGAGTGTAGTTCTTGATGGTCTCCCACCACTCGTCAAAGCCGTTCGTGTGCTCGGCGACGAATTCCTTGTCGTAGAGGCCATCGTTGACAAGACAGTTAGCAAAGGCGTTGAGGAATGCGACGTTGCAACCGTTCTTGATCGGAAGGTAGATATCGGCGATACGCGCGGTTTCGATATGGCGCGGGTCGGCGACGATGATCTTGCAACCCTTTTCTTTGGCTCGCACGATACGCCTTGCGACGATGGGGTGCGAATCGGCAGGGTTATAGCCGAAGAGGAAAATGCAGCCCGCATCCTCCATACCGGGGATGGAGCATGACATGCAACCTGAACCAACCGTGTCCATCAGACCGAGGACAGTAGGGCCGTGTCAAGTACGGGCGCAGTTGTCCACGCTGTGGGTGCCGATGCACGCACGCGTAAACTTCTGCATGACGTAGTTCGCCTCATTGCCGCCGCCTCGCGAAGAGCCGGTGGTCATGACAGCGTTAGGACCATATTCGTCAATTATGGCCTGCATCTTAGATGCGGTGAAATCCAGTGCCTCGTCCCAGCTTACGCGCTCAAGATCCGCGCCCTTAGTGCGGCGGATCATCGGGTGCAGTACGCGAGGAGTCAAGATCTTGGTGTCGTTGATGAAGTCGTAGCCGCTCATGCCCTTAAGGCACAGCTCGCTCTGGTTGGTGATGCCGTTGAGCGGTTCGGTACCCACGACCTGGCCGTTTTGGACCAAGAGGTTAAACTGGCAACCGGCGCCGCAATACGGGCAGATCACTTTATGCTTCTCCATGACACCCTCCTTCCTTTCTCTGCTACCGAATACTCGGTACTTATTTGACAATCATTGGGCCTGTCGCCCCAACACTTACGCCTCGTTTTCGATGGTGGCGCGGGCACGCTCGGCAGTCAGTTCTGCCAGACGCTCCTCGTCTACCAGGGTGAGGCCCTTGGTCGGGCACGCCTCGGCACACGCCGGACCGCCGGGACGGTCCACGCACAGGTCGCACTTGAGCACGAAGCTCTTAGTCTGCGAACCCACGCGAACGTCACCCATCAAGACGGGGACCTGCGTGGTCGCCACGCTCACGGCGCCAAAGGGGCATGCCATAACGCAGCTCTTGCAACCGATGCAGTTGTCCTCGTTGACGCCGATACGATGGTTCTTTGGATCAAAGAACAAGGCGCCCGTAGGACAGGCCTTCGCGCACGGAGCGTCCTCGCAGTGGTGACATGCCACCGGCGCGGAGATCTCGTAGGTGCGCGTTACGCGTAAGCGAGGTGCGGCGATGTTGCCGGGAATATCGTGTGCCTCGATGCACGCCGCCATACAGGTTTGGCACCCAATGCAGCGTGAAGAATCAGCCACGACTCGTTTATTGCCCATGTTGTTCACTCCCTCCTGAATCCCATGCCGGAGAGACCCTGCCGACGTTGCCCCGGACCGCCCGTGGTCCGGCATCGGCGTATCGAGTGCATGCGGCGAAACAGGCACTTCGATAGAATTCCTCCAACGATATACAGGTTAAATATACGCAGTTGCAGGGGGCAAACTTGAGCATAGGCCCTGCAATACGGGTGTATTGCAGGGGTTTTGGCAGGTTGGAATTATTCTCGATAGGATATAAAGGCGAGTGTATTACACGCGTACGTCCGAGAGAGATTTTGCGCTCATTTCTGAAGGATGTAGTACGTTTGTAATATCGTTTACACTCAATTACTCTAGTGCAATAAAGTAGTGGTTGTAAGATTGACTATTATTAGCCGATGCTGTATTTGACTATTCAAATTGCACGCTCATTAAGGGAGGCCAGTGATGTCATCGACTCAAAAACGAGCCATCCTGCAGGTGCGCATTCGCGAGGAAGACAAGCAGCATGCCGAGCGTCTCTACGACGCCATGGGCACATCGCTCGCCGAGGCCGTGCGCCTTTTTGTCGCGCAGAGCATTTTGATGCGCAAGCTCCCCTTTCAGCCGGTCGCCGTGCGCACAAAGGACGGCACCGCCGCCTATGGATCGCTCAAAGCATATGGAGATCCCAATCGCCGCTCCGAGGAGCGCAATGCCTGGATTGAATACCTTGCCACAGAAAGCGACGATTCGATTTTGGGTCCCGAGGAAGTAGATATCCATGAGTAGCACCATCATCGACGAGACCGTCATCCTACGCTATCTGCTTGACGACGACGAAGTTCTGTCACCGCGCGCCGCCAAGGTCATCGCCACGCGCACTGCTCGCGTCTACCCCGAAATCATCACGCGCGTCGTGGTCACGCTGCGCGACGTCTATAAGGTTCCCCGCGTTGAGATTGCTGCGGCCATGAAAAGGCTGCTCGATGACGTCATGGTCGACGAGCCCACCGTTGTCGCCCTTGCCGTCAAACTCTTTGGCAAGACCCATATGGACTTTTCCGACTGCCTCCTCGCAGCCCGAACCGCCATCTACAACGATGATGTCGTGAGCTTTGGCAAGCCCATCATCCAAGGCATGATCGATTACCGCCGCAAGCGCCAAACCGCTGCCGAAGCCCGCGACCGCGCCGCCGAAGCCCGCAGCCGAAGCACCGACTCCACCATCGACAAGCTCCGCCACCGCGGTCGCAGCTAACCCCATCCCCACCTAAGTTGCGGTGAAATAGTTCCGTTTAGGCTTATTCGCGCTTTTCAGAAACTACTTCACCGCGACTTCTACGTTGGCCATCCGAAACCGGCGGCCTTGGACCGCGAAGCACGCCGTTCGCCACAAAATGGGCCCATCTACTACGTTTAACCGATTACCCTCGACCATACCGAAATCCGAAATATCAAAACAGCTGGTAGACGGCTTGCCGATTTTCCGAAAATGCCGCTATGGTCGACCCCTGCAGGCCAAACGTAGTAGATGGGCCGCTTTCGTGGCCCAACACCAGACCGGTCATTTTGTGACAGGGCTTTTTTGGCCACATTTGCCAGCCGATCGCTAGAGCAGTCAAATAGCCCGCTCCAAATTAGCTACCCCGGCCTTTAATGGGCTCGCAAAAGCCAAAAGACAGTCCGTATTTCACCGCAACTTAGGTGGGCGCGGAGCGGGTTCGATTCCCGTCGCCCGGCGCGTAAACGAAAACAGCTCTGATCCCCAAAGAAAACCAAAGCCGTTAAAACAATTCTTATGGAGCGGGCGACGGGAATCGAACCCGCGTCATCAGCTTGGAAGGCTGGGGTTCTACCATTGAACTACGCCCGCAAGATATGGTCGGGACGACAGGATTTGAACCTGCGACATCCTGCTCCCAAAGCAGGCGCGCTACCAAACTGCGCCACGTCCCGAAGGTGTTGAGCAGCTAAGGTCTAAACCTTGCGTGTCCCAAAGCGAAGGAAATTATAGGGGAGACTCACCGCCTGTGCAAGCGCAGAAACCCTAGCTCCTCGAATGTGCGACAAACTTGCTGTGGAGCAGACCGATCACAAAGGCAACTACGGCGACCGGCGCCCACGCGGCACCGATGTCTGCCAGGGGTAGCGCATCAAACGGCAGCCACGTGCCCGCAAAGAACGCATCGCGGACCGAGGTGATCACACTCTGCACAGCAACGACGCCGCCGACCCAGACCCACACCTGCGGATGAGCGTCGCAAAAGCCGTGCACCAGGCCCATAAGCACCAGCACAATGGCAACGGGGTACAAAGCGTTGAGCATGGGCACCGAGAACATAAGGATCATGTCGAGACCCACGTTGGAAAGCACGCACGAAAACGCCGCGAACACAAAGGCGAGAACCGCAAAGGGACGGCGCATGGCCTCCTCGGACGCCTCCGCTCCCCCTTCGACCACATACGTCTCGCAGAAGTAACGCGAGCAGCAGCTGATGAGGCCGATGCACACGTTCATGCAGGCGAGGAAAAAGATCGCAAAGACCACAACCGTGCCGGCAAGGCCAAAGTGCATGGAGGCCGAGCGAGCAAGGATGGCAGCGCCGTTGATGGCGTCGGGCATCACAGTGCCGAGTTGCATACCGGCAAGGGCCAGACCGCAGTAGATGATGGCCATGAGCACGCCGGCGATCACGCCGGAGCGCGAGATCTCGAAGGCCACGCGCTTGTCGTCGGTCACGCCCAGCTCGTGAATGGTCTCGGCGATGATGATGCCAAAGGCGAGCGACGCGAGCAGGTCCATGGTCTGATAGCCGGTCAAAAAGCCCTGCACGGCAACACCGGCATTATAGGGAGCCTGCGGCGCGGCAGCGGGACCCAGCGGCGAGACCACGGCAGCGCCCACGACCAATACGATAAGGGCGATGAGCGCGGGGCCCGTAATGCGGCCGAGTACGCGTGTGATGACGCCGGGGCGCAGCGTGAGCGCAAACGCGATGACAAAGAAGCCGACGGCAAACACCAGGCGAGCCGTGCCGAGCGAGACGCCCTCGGGCAGCAGCGGCACCAACATCTCGAAGGCCGTGGAGCTCGTGCGCGGAATGGCCAGGCACGGGCCGATAGCCAGGTAGACCGCCGCGACAAAGAACTCGCCGAACTTGGGGTGCACGCGGCCGGCAAGCTCGCGCGCCGTTCCGGCAAGTGCCACGGCGATAAAGCCCATGACGGGCAGGCCGATGGCAGCGATGAGAAAGCCGAGCATGGCGACCGTCGTGGCAGAACCCGCCTGCAGCGCCAGCAGCGGCGGAATAATGAGGTTACCGGCGCCAAAGAGCATCGAGAACAGGGCGATGCCGACGGTGACGACATGGTCGGAGCGCAGACCACGCGGGGCGGATGAAGCCATGGGACCACCTTTCGGGTCGAAACAAAAACGGGACGGGCAAAAACACCCGTCCCGCAAGTATAAACGGTCTAGCAGCTTTAGCAGGCTAAATCGCACAGAGCATCGACAACCGTATCGACTTCTTCGGTCGTGTTGAAATACCCAAACGAGAAGCGGACAACGCCCTGGCGCTCGGTCCCCAGCGCACGGTGCATGAGCGGGGCGCAATGGGCGCCGGGGCGCGTCGCAATCCCCCACCCTTGCATGAGCGCATCCGAGATCTCGGCAGAGTCGATATCGCCAACGTTGAGCGACACGATCGCCGAGCGCACGGGTTGGTCAAACGCACCGTAGAGCTTAATCCCCGGAATCTTGCGCACACCGGCAAGGAAGCGATCAGCGAGCGCACGCTCGTGGGCAGCAATCGCCTCGACCCCACCCTGGGCCTCGATAAAGTCGAGGCCGGCAGAAAGGCCCGCGATGCCGTGACCGTTGAGCGTGCCCGCCTCCAAGCGCGTAGGCCACTCAAGCGGCTGCAGTGGGTCGAAGCTGTGCACGCCCGTGCCGCCCATGGCCCACGGAGACACGTCAATGCCCTCTGCCACGGCCAGGCCGCCGGTCCCCTGCGGACCCATGAGCCCCTTGTGGCCGGTAAAGCACACCACGTCGAGCCCCATGGCCTGCATATCGATATGCGCCGTGCCGGCAGACTGCGAGGCATCGACGATCACCAGCGCGCCGGCCGCATGGGCCATGGCAGCCACGCGCGCAATGTCGACCGCGTTGCCGGTCACATTGGAGGCGTGCGTCACCACCACGGCACGCGTGCCCGGCGTGACCAGCTGCTCGAGCTCGTCGTAGTCGAGCACGCCGTTCGCGTCGCAGCCCACATGCTCAACGGTCACGTCCTGCTCTACCGCCAGGCGGTTGAGCGGACGCAGCACGGAGTTGTGCTCGAGCACCGTCGTGACCACGCGGTCGCCGGGGCGCACCACACCATTGATGACGGTGTTGAGCGCCGCGGTGGAGTTGGGCGTAAAGCACACATGGTCCGCCCTCGGGCAACCCAAAAGGCGCGCAAGCTTGGCGCGGCAGCCGTGGATGGTACGCGCCGCATCGAGCGCACCCGACGTGGCGCCGCGCCCGGCATTGCCGAGCGAGCACATCGCCTGCGTCACGGCATCGATGACCGCCTGCGGCTTGTGCATGGTCGTCGCCGCGTTATCCAGGTAGATCATCGCACGACCTCCCACATATCAATCACGGTATAGCCCTCGGTGGGAATGCCCGCTGCGGCAAGCTCGCCGCGCAGCAGTTCCTCATCGGCAGGCAACGCCTTCCACGCCAGACCGCAGCCGGCAGCGACCTCCCCGGGTACGGGAATCGTTCGCCCGGGAAGGCCGCGCTCGATGCACAGGGACTCGCAGCCCATGGCGGCCGCCGTGGTGGGAAACGTGATGACAAGCGCCGGGCACTTCTCCCTCATGGCAACTCCAACCAATACGCTACGGGCGCACAACGCGCACGGCCTGCTCCATCTTCTCCACGATCACGTACATGTTGGTGACCTCGCCCACCGCAAGCTGGTCTTTAATGCCATAGTGGTCGAGGCAGGTACCGCAGGTGAGAATCTCGACACCCTGCTCCGCCAGGCCCTTCAGGTCGTCGAGCACCGGAGAGCCCTCTACGGTGAGCTTGGCACCACCGTTGTAGAACAGCATAGTCGCGGGCAGCTCCTCCTGCTGCGTCACGGCAAAGATGAAGGCCTTCATGAGCTTGTGGCCCAGCTCGTCGTCGCCACGGCCCATGCAGTCGGTGTAGACGGAAATGACGAGCTTGCCCTTGCCGGCGTTGGCGTCGCAGAAGGCAGCGCCATCCTGCTCGGGATTGGCCACGGCAACGGCGCCAGAAGTCGCCACGGTCACGTGCCACTCGGCGTCAGAAACCTTCTCGACCGAGGCCGTGCAGCCCTTCTCCTGCGCCATCTTGGAGATGTTCTTGACAGCGGTCTCGTTGTCGACCGAGGTCACCACGGCACCCTCGCCATTGAGCTGCTTCAGGGCTTTGAGCGTCTTGACGACGGGCAGCGGGCAGGCATCGCCCATGGCATTGACTTCAATTTTGGTAGACATAGCAAATTCCTTTCGAAAGAACCGTTCTAGAGAACGGTAAACAGTTACATAAACGTGCGGGCTAGCGGACAACGTGAACGGCAGGACCGCCTGGCACCGGCTCGCACACGCGACCGACGGCGGCGGCAACGCGCCCCTCGGCATGTAAACGACGCGCAAGCTCATCCGCATCCGCCGCGGGCGCCGCGATAAGCAGGCCGCCCGAGGTCTGCGGATCGTACAGCGCATCCAACATGCCTGGCTCAAGGTCCTCGTCGGCCATCACGCGCGGGCCAAAGAAGTCCTGGTTGCGGTAGGAGCCAGCGGGGATAATGCCCAGACGCGCCATGTCGAGCACCTGGTCAAAGAGCGGCACCGCCCCCGACGCAAGCTCAACCTGCACACCCGAGCCCTCGGCCATCTCGCACGCATGCCCGATCAGACCAAAGCCCGTAATGTCGGTGCAGCCGTGAAGCTCAAGTCCCTCTGCCAGACGAATCGGCGCCTCATTAAGGGTGCGCATCGAGTCAAACATGGGACCAGCCTCGTCCTGCTCGACAAGCTCGCCCTTAATGGCCGTAGTGATAATGCCCGAGCCGATCGCCTTGGTCAACAGCAGAACATCGCCCACGCGTGCGCCGCTGTTGGCGAGCATGTGGTCGAGCGCAACAAAACCGCTCACGGACAGGCCGTACTTGGGCTCGTCGTCGTTGATGGTGTGACCGCCCGCGATGGAGCAACCCGCCTCGACGCACTTGTCGGCGCCGCCCGCCAGAATCTGACCGGCAACCTCAACGCCCAGGCAGCTCGGGATGCACAGCAAGTTCATGGCATGGCTCGGCCGCCCGCCCATGGCGTAGATGTCCGACAGCGAGTTGGCCGCGGCGATCTGGCCAAACAGGAACGGGTCGTCGACCATCGGCGGGAAGAAGTCGATGGACTGCACAAGGCCAAGGTTCTCCCCTACGCGGAAGACGCTCGCATCGTCGGAGGTATCGAACCCCACGAGCAAGTTGTCGTTATGCACATTGGGTAAATCGCCCAGGACCTGGGCGAGGGCTCCGGGGGCCAACTTAGCGGCTCAACCGCTCGCGGCCGTCATGGACGTGAGCCTCATGGTGTCCTTAGCCATACGAACCCCCTTCCAACAAATCAACAACTTTAAGTATACGCCCCAGGCACGCTTCCCAAGAGACCGCCGACGGCTCGAACGTCGAAGGCGGAGCCGCAAGCGCCTGCGCGATAGCATCTGCCAGTGCGCGCTCAAACAACGGAAGGTCGGCCGCCACGGGCGTGTCGACATCCGTCATACGCGGCAACGCCACCCACGTCACGGGAGCACCGGGAAGCATCGCCTCCATCCAGGGACGAACGCCGGGCAAATCGGTCGCCACAACTTTGCAGCCGCACGCGAGGGCCTCAATCGTCACGAGCGGCAGACCCTCGTAAAACGAAGGCAGCACAAAGACGTCGGAACTGCGGTAGGCACGCACGAGCCCATCGCTATCCAGGCGCCCCGCCAGCGTCACCGGCACATCCGAGGCCGCGGTCAAGTGCTCGATACGCACGTACTCGGCATCGTCCCCGCGGCCGCCCACAAGTACCAAGCCAGATGGGCGGACGTCATCGTCAATCGGCAATGACACGGCTCGAACCAGCGACTCGACGCCCTTTTTAAAGCAAATCTTGCCCACGTACACAAGCGATCCCGGCTGCCTCGCCACGCTTGCGTCGCGGCAGAAGACGCGATGGTCGTAGCCCGTCCCAATCACGTGGATGCGATCGGCATCGACGCCGCACACCAGGCCAATCTGCTCAGCCTGCTCAGCTTGGAGCGCAAAGACGGCATCGAGCCGACGAACCGCACTTACGATGCGATCGCGCTCGAGAGCATGCGAACGTAACTGCCGCAGGTCGGTCGAATGGCACACGGCAACAACAGGCACGCCCCGAACGCGCTCGCGCGCCAATGCGGCCACCAGATACAGGTGATGGCAGAGCACCAGATCGGGCCGAAACTCAGCCACCGCCCGATCGATTGCAGCAGCAAATGCCCGCTCAAACGCCTTGAGCATCGAAGGCGTCAGGTCACGATAGCGTGTGGAGGGATAGGGCATGACATCGGACATACCGCAGATGGGAAACGGCAGCTCGGGCGACTCGAACGGTACGGCAAACACGGTAGCACGCCGGTCCAGCTCGCCTTGGGTATCACCCGGCGCCGCACCGCAAAGCACGGCGGCGCGATGCCCCGTCTCGATCTGCTCGCGCACGAGCGCGGCAAGGTAGGTGCCGCTGCCAGTGCTATCTGGTTTTTGTGCCGAGATATTGAGGATGCGCATGTCGCGGTACACCCCTAGGCCAAGGCGGCGGCGCGAATCGCCGCGCCGATGGCACCGGCAAAGCGAGCCTGGGGCGAGGTGGTCACCGGCGACCCCAGTAGCTCGCCCAACCGCTCCACCACGAAGGCGTTCTCGCACAGCCCACCGGTCAGGTAGTACGGGGCGCCGGCGGCCTGCCCGGCCATGGTCGCCACGCGCGAGACCACGCTGTCGATCACGCCACGTGCGATGTTCTCGCGCGGCTCACCGCGACCGATCAGGCTGATGACCTCGCTTTCGGCAAAGACCGTGCACATGCTGCTGATCTTGGTAGGCTCGCCGGAACGCGCCAGGTCGGCCATCTGCTGCTGGGAAATGCCCAGGCGGTCGGCCATGATCTCCAAAAAGCGCCCCGTGCCGGCGGCGCACTTGTCGTTCATGGCAAACTTGGCCACGCGGCCACCCTTGAGTTGGATGACCTTGGTATCCTGACCGCCCACGTCGATCACCGTGCCCTGCTCGCCAAACAGGCGCACGGCACCGGTGCCGTGGCAGGTGATCTCGGTCACGACCTTGTGCGCATAGGGCACGGCGACACGGCCGTAGCCAGTCGCGACCACGCGAGCATCTTCGGCCGTCACGTCATAGCCGGCTGAAGCAAGCTCGCCGCGCAAGCGCTCGGCCGCATCGACCGACGAGAACCCGGTTGGCTGCACGCACGTCCACGCCACCGAACCCGCCCCATCGACCACAGCGGCCTTAGCCGCCGTAGACCCGATATCGATCCCGATCCCTATCATGGCTCTCTCCTAATCTAAACATCAAAGACAGCAGCGCGTTCAGGCGTCTTAGCTCTAGCTTCCTCAGGTGCCGGAGGTTGCCCCGAAAGAGGAGCGCAGCGTACTTTGTGGTACGCAAGCGACGGTTTGAGGGGCAAGATCCAGTGCCCGAGGAAGCTAGAGTGTCTCGATAAAGGCGGCGATGCGCGTCTCGATCTGGCCCATATCGCCGTTGCTGTAATCGGTCTCAATCTTCATGTACGGAATACCCGCACCCTCGACAGCCTCCTGCATGCGTGCACTCTCCACGTTAAAGGTATGGCACGCCTGTAGCACGCCCTCTACCACGCCATCGACGTGATACTTCTCGCACATGGCCAGTGTATTTTCCATACGACCGTCGTTGGGCGTCATGACCGAGCAGTTGATGTCCAGGTAGCGGTCGGCGATGGCGCGCAGGATATCGGGAGCCTCCGGGTCGATCATCATGGCCGCCGTGCGCTCGCCCGAGCAGTCGTCCATGCATACGACCACACCGCCGTTGGACTCGATGGTGCGACCGATCTTGTTGATCACGCCGCCCACCGGGCAACCGGTAATCAGAATGCGCTTGGCATCTGCCGCGACCGGGCGCTCACCCGCGTTGTAGGCCTCACGCAGCTTGGCAACCTTTTGCTCCAGCTGCTGCGTATAAGCCTCGATATCAAAGCTGAACGTACCGGCAAACATGGTGCTCATCAGGTCGACGCCGCTCATGGCCGCAGGCTGGTTGGCCTGGAGGGCAAACATCTCGAGTTGCGCCGCACGCAGACGGTTGCGGCGTCGGACGGCAGCACGTAGGTCATCGTCGGTAATCGTGATGCCGTAGAAGTTCTCGAGCTCCTCCTTGAGCAGGCGGCACTCCTCGTACCAACCCTCACGCTCGTAGGCGCGATCGCGACCCTGCGGAAGATGCAGAATGTGCGTGCGCTTAAGCTCGTTGAGTAGCTCGTACATCTTCTTCTTGCCGTCGCAGGTGGTCTCGCCGATGATCATGTCGCTAAAGTACGTAAACGGGCACTTTTGCGAATAGGCAAAACCATACGTCGACTTGATGAGCGGGCAGAGGTTTGCCGGCAGCACCTTCTCGGCCTCGGGAATCACCTCGTCGGACGTACCGCACAGAGCCACGCTCGAGGCGCCCGCGGCATCGATAATCTCGAGCGGCGTATAGCTGCACAGAAAGCCGACCAGGCGATTACCCGCCTGCTTGTAATCCTTAACGCGAATAAACGCCGCCTTGCGCTGCTCGTTGAACTCCTCAAACGTGCGCGGCAACGGCTGTTCTTCGATATCGGCCATAATAGTTCCCCTCTCTTGCACCGATATACCGACAATTAAACAACAAACCCACGCCATACCCAAAAGGAAGCATCCTCTAGGGAATGGCGTCGATAAGCTCCTGCGTATACGGATCGCTCGGGTGCGCGATCACGTCCTCGGCCTCGCCCTCCTCGACAAGACGACCGCGGTAGAGCACGCCAATCCGGTCGGACATATGCCGAACCACACGCATATCATGCGTGATAAACAGCAGCGCCACGCCCGATGTGCGCTGCAGGTCGCGAAGTAAGTTGAGCACTTGGGCCTGAACGGACACGTCAAGCGCCGAGACCGGCTCGTCGCATACCACAAGGCGCGGCTCGCAAATAAGCGCCCGTGCCAGATTGAGTCGCTGGCGCTGTCCCCCCGAAAGATCGTGCGGATAGCGGTCATAATGCTCTGCCAGAAGACCGACCGAGGCCAGGGCCGAGAACGCGCGCTCATGGCGCTCATCCGCATCGCGCACGCCGGCGATAATCAGCGGCTCCTCCAAAATGCGGCCGACACGGTTACGTGGGTCAAAAGCCGTAGAGCTATCCTGGAATACCAGCTGGATTTCACGGCGAAATGGCTTGCGTTCGCGCTCCGACATCGTGGCGAGGTCGTGCCCGCGATAGACAATCGAGCCGGAATCCGCACGCTCGAGACCACAGATCAGGCGTCCAGTCGTCGACTTGCCCGATCCGGATTCGCCAACCAGGCCATAGACCTCGCCCGGTGCAATCTCAAACGACAGATCGTCCACGGCGGTAAAGGCCTGACGCTTAAAACCTGAGCCCGACATGGGATACGTTTTAGTCAGATGTGAGACCCTAAGCAGGGCTTCGCTATCAACAGCCATGGCACTCCCCTTTCTCGACAAGCCAGCATTTAGACCGGTCGCACGCATTCACGGCAAACAGCGGAGGCTCCTGCGCTCGGCAACGCTCGTCCGCCCGGGCGCAACGAGGCGCAAAGCGGCATCCACAGGGTATTGCCGTAAGCGGCGGCACTGTGCCCGGAATATCCGCCAGCGTGTCAACACGCTCGCCTTCGAGCGGCGGAATGCTCGCGATGAGCCCCTGGGCATACGGGTGGCTCGGACGCTCCATAAGGCCGCAGGCATCGATCTCTTCTACGATTTGGCCCAGATACATGACGTGCACGCGCGAGCAGATGCTCGTGACGACGCCCAAATCATGGCTGATAAAAAGCACCGCCATGCCCTCGGAACTGTTGAGGTCGCGCAGAAGGTCCAAAATCTGTTTTTGAGTCGTCGTGTCGAGTGCCGTGGTGGGCTCATCGGCGATAAGCAGGCGCGGGTGTCCGGCGAGCGCCATGGCGATCATCACGCGCTGGCGCATGCCGCCGCTAAAATCGCTCGGATACATGTCGAAGCGGGCCGCGGCATCTCGAATTCCCACACGCTCCAACAGCGATAGAGCCTCGTTGCGGGCTTCGCGTCGGCCCACCTTACGGTGGGCCCGCACGGCCTCGACGACCTGGGCCCCGACCGTCATGACGGGATTAAGCGAGCTCAAAGGGTCCTGGAAAATCATGGCGATGTCGCAGCCGCGCACCTTGCGCATCGTCTTGAGCGGACGCGCCAGCAGATCCTCGCCATCAAACACAATCTGGCCCTCATAGGCCATCTTCTGTTCATGCTCCAATAGGCGCATGACACTCTGGGCAAACACCGACTTACCGCAGCCGGACTCGCCGACAACACCAACGATCTCACCGGCATCGATATGTAGGTTGAGTTTGTTGACGGCTTCCAGCGCGTTGCCATCGCGTCCCACAAACGAGATGCAGAGGTCGCGCACGTCCAAAAGATGTTCGCTCATGGGCTAGTCCTCCTTGGTCTTGGGGTCGAGGGCGTCGCGCAGGCCGTCGCCGGCCAGATTGAGCGAAAGCACGCTTGCGATGATGGCCGCTGCCGGGAAGAAAATCATCCACCAGGCTTTGCGCATCACGTTCTTGCCCGCCTGCAGGATGTTTCCCCAGCTGGCGTCGGGCGCCTTGATACCCAGGCCCAGAAACGAGAGGGCGGCCTCCGAGAGCACGGCCTCGGCAAAGACGAAGGTCGCCTGCACCAGGAAGGGCGCCATAACGTTGGGCACGATATGCAGCCACACGATGCGCGCGGTCGAGGCGCCCTGCACGCGCAGGGCCTCCACAAAGGGCTCCTCCTTGACCACCATCGCACGCGAGCGCACGATGCGCGCCATGCTGGGCGTATAGACGATGGAGAGCGCGATGATGACGTTCCAGACCGAGGCGCCCATCATAGCCATGAGTGCGATAGCCAAAAGCACGCCCGGAATGGACATAAGGCCGTCGCAGATGCGCATGAGAATATGATCGAGCCTCTCGTTGTAGCACGCATAGGCGCCAATCACCAAGCCGAGCGCACTCGTCGCGAGCGTGACGGCAATGCCAACGCCAAGTGACACGCGCGCGCCCACGATGACGCGGGCAAGCAGGTCGCGGCCAAAGTCATCGCAGCCAAAGGGATGCGCGGGCGAAGGTGCCGAAAGTCGCAACGTCATCTCCTGCGCATTGGGATTAACCGTCCACACCAGCGGACCGACGAGCGCGATCAGCGCAATCGCCAGGAAAATGCAGCCACCGACCACAAACCCCTTGTTGGCAAGAGCCTTCTTAAAGTTTGCCATCATGAATCGCCCCATTTGCGAGCGCGCGGGTCAAAAGCGCCGTAGGCAAGGTCGACGGCCAGATTGATCACCGAATTCAACAAGGCGACGACCAGAAGCACGCCCTGAATCACCGGATAGTCGCGACGCTCGATAGAGCTCGTGACCAGCTGGCCCAAACCGGGGATGTTAAAAATGGCCTCAGTCACCACGGCGCCCGTAATCAGGGCGCCAAAAGAATAGCCGACCGAGGTGAGAATCGGCAGCGCGGCGTTGCGCAGGGCATGGGCCAGCACCACGCGAACCTCGGAGACGCCCTTGGCACGCGCCGTCTTGACGCAGTCGAGCTGCATGGCCTCGATCACGCTCGCACGCGTCATGCGCATGAGCAGCGCGGCCTGAACGCATCCAAGCGATATGGCCGGCAACGCAAGATAGCGTAAATGGCTGAACCAGCCCTTCGATAGCGGCGCATAGCCGGCCACCGGGAACACACGCAACGTGACGGCAAACAGCCACATAAGCATGAGCGCCATCAAAAAGCCGGGTATCGCCACGCCCAAAAGAGCAACGACACGCAAGACCGCGTCGGTGCGCGACCCATGTTTGAGGGCAGCGACGACGCCGCAGGGCAGTGCAATCAACAGCGCGATGAGCTGTGCCAGAAGCGCAAGCGATAGCGTGGGACCAAAGTGCTCGGCTATCGCCTGCGTGACGGGCTGGCGCATAAAATACGAATCGCCCAGGTCGCCGGTAAGCACGCCGCCCATCCACTCAACGTAGCGCTGCGGCAGCGGCTCGTTGAGTCCCAGGCTATCGTTGACGCGCTCGATCTGGTCGGCCGAAGCCTCCATGCCGAGCATCGAAGAGGCCGGGTCACCCGGTGTGAGATAGATAATCAAAAACACGACAACCGAGATGATGAGCATCACCGGAACCATCGCGCCTATACGTTTGAGCGTGTACTTCAACATGCGAGGCGTCTATTTCCCCTCTGAACGTGGACAGGGCGTGGCGGCCACAGGGGACCAGACCCCTCCAGCCGCCACGCCATCTATTGCATTACTCCGGGCGCTTGGCGTTCCAGATGATGGCACCATCGAGCAGCTCAAAGCCCTCGACATCGGCCTGCGTGCCGGTTATGGCAACGTAATGGCACAGCGGCTCGACAACCGCGATCTCGTACAGACGCTCCTGGCACTCGGCCCACTTTTTGGTTGCGGCCTTCTGGTCCTCGGCCGTGCGAGTCTCAGCGACCAGCGCAAGCGCCTTCTCGTCCGAAAGACCATAGAAGCCCTTGGAGACCGAAAGCGACTGCGCCGGAATCGGCTTGTAGTTCGTAGATGCCACAAACAGGTCCCACTGATCGGCCTTGCTGGAGCGGATATCCATAAAGGTCGCGAACTCATAGCTCTCGACTTCGGCGGTAAAGCCGGCCTTCTCGAGCTGTTCCTGCAGCGCGACAGTCGCGTTGTACATATCCTTGTAGTCGGGCGTGGTGAGCAGCCTCACCGTCTCGCCGGCATAGGAGGTCTTGGCGAGTGCCTTCTTGGCCGCCTTGGGGTCGGCCTGGTTAAAGTATTTTTTGCCGGCATCGGTCGCCCACTGGTCGTTTTCGGGGTTGCCCAGGTTGGGATCGATCGTAAAGAGCTCTTCCTCGCCATAGGCAGCCAGAGCGGCAGCCTTGCAGTCGATCGCCATAAAAGCGCACTTGCGGATAGCCTCGTCGGCAAAAATGCCTTCGTTCATGTTAAAGAACGCGGTGAGGACACCCGCGGTATGCGTGTACAGCTTCACGTCATCGTTGCCATCAAAGTCATGGAAATTCTCGGTGGGAATCTCGCCGGCGATATCGTATTCGCCGGTCTCGAAACCGCTCACGCGCGTGGAGCTCTCCGTGACAAACTGATAGATAATATCCTTCGTAGGTGCGGAGACCTTGCCGGTGTAGCCCGACGCCTTGCCCTCAGCAGTCTGATAATCGTCGTTACGGGTCAGATGAATGTACTGATCCTGCTTCCACTCCACAAGCTTATAGGCACCGGTACCGATATAGTCGGCGATGCCCGTGTCGCCCGCGGCGTCGATAACCTCGGAGGGAACGATCGCGGGATATTGGGAGTGGTTACCCAGAATCGTGAGGAAATCCGTGGCGGGCGCGGTAAGCGTGCAAGTCACCTCGTGGTCGCCCGACGCAGCGAACTGGGCATCGGGAAGCAGACTTGCCGCACGGTCGTTGACTTTAAGCCAGCGGTTCATCGAGGCGACGACGTCGTCGGGGCCAAGCTCCTTGCCGTTGTGGAACACGATGCCTTCGCGCAGCTCGATGGTATAGACCAGTCCGTCGTCGGAGACCTTGTAGCTCTTGGCGAGAACGGGCTGGGGCTCGTACTTGGAGTCGAGGCCAAAAAGCGGTTCCATGATATTGCAGGCAATATCCACGGTCACAAGCGACGACGTGGTGTGCGGATCGAGACCGTCCGGGCTCGCCGGGAGCGCGATCTGCAGCTCGTCGCGATACTCCACATCCTGGCCGGAGGCAGCGGCGCTACCGCTCTCGGCGCCCGAACCGCCGCAGCCGGTGAGGCCGAGGCCCGCCATGACGCACAGGGCAGCGGAGCCGGTCAGAAAACCGCGACGGGAAACGCCCGCCTTGAAAAGGTCGTTATTCATTGAGTTCCTTTCGTGTCTGAACAAACGGACAGAATCTGCCGGGACGGCGAAAATCCCCGCCCCGGCAGTTATGCGAAGCTGATCGGCGCCCTGCGGTGCATCCGGACACCGACCGGCATGGCAGCAAAGAAATCCCTATCGCGTGGATAGGAACACCGGGCGGCACGGCTTAACGCAGGTGCGGCTAAATCGTCTCGAGGAAGGCCTCGATGCGGGTCTGGAGCTGACCGGCGTCCTCGCCGGCGTAGTCGGTCGTGATGTGCATAAACGGAATGCCGGCTTCCTCGGCGGCCTTCTCCACGACAAACGACTCCATCTCGTAAAGCGTGCAGAACTGCAGGGCCACGTCGACGATGCCGTCGGCATGCAGGTCCTTGGCCATCTGGACAATATCCTTCATACGCTGGTCGTTGGGCGTAAAGACGGCGCAGTTGATCTTAAAGTAGCGTTCGGCGATGGCATCGAGCATCTCGTCAACCGTCTCACCGGACTCGTCAACCAGATCCTTGTAGTAGCGCGAGCCCGTGCAGGACTCCTCGCCCACCACAACGCCGCCGGCCTTCTCGATGAGGTTGAACAGCTTCCAGTTGGGCACGGCCATGGGCGTGCCGGTGTACAGGATACGCTTGGTCCCCTTGGGCGCCACGCCCTCGCCGGCCTCGACACGCTGCTCGCACTCAGCCGCCATATCGTTGATGGCTCCGGTCAGACGCGGCGTGTCGTCCATAAAGGCGGCCTGAACGGTCAGCAGGCTGTCGAGACCGCTGATGGGCGCCGGGTCGGCAGCGCGCGTGGCAGCGAGGCGCTGCAGGGCACGACGCTTCTCATTGACGGCGTGGATGGCGGCCTTCAGACGCTCGGGCGTAATCTTGACGCCACACTCTTCCTCGATCTTGGCGGCGAGCTTCTTGACCTCGGCCTTCCAGGTCACGAGCGTCGACTCGTCGTGCACGTTGGGAATATCCATGACGTACATGTTCTTTTGCGTGGCAAAGAACTCGTAGGCCTTCTTCTTGCCATCGCAGGTGTTCTCGCCTACCACCAAGTCACTCGACTCAATGTAGGGGCAGACCTCGCCCAGCTTAAAGCCGGCAAAGCTCTTGATAAGTGGACAGGTGTTGCGCGGCAGGTGCTCCTCAACCTTATCGGTTGCCCAATCGGCACCCGAGCACAGGCCCACGGGAATGCCGTCACAGGCAAGTACGATCTCCTCGGGCACGTACACGCAGAACGAACCGACGATCTTGGTGGCCTCGCCGGCCTCCTTCTTGTCGAGCATCTCCTTAATGCGGCCGCTGTGGATGTTGGTGGCCACAAAGTCCAGGTAGGACGTGGACTTGGGACGATTGTTCTGCGACAAGAACATGTCCCCGTACATCTGGCCCACGGCGCCCAGAAGCATATCGTGGTCGGCAAGATTCATGCCGAGGCTCTCCCACATCGGATGGAAATCGAATTCTTCAGCCATGACGGTTCCCCTCTCGAACCAAAAATGAATAGCTACGGTATTGCTGCACGGTGGGTGGCGAAAACCCAGCCGCGCCTAAACCCGGAATTTTGGGGAACCTGCTTTGCGGTCGATTATTTAGTTGTGCGTCGTCTCTCCCGGAGCCGTGAACATACCTGCTCATATGCGGCTCCGAGCCATATATAGGGCACGCGCGGCAACGCGGCGAATGTATGTCGTCTGCGGCATATGCGCACCCTCCTTTACAAGTTGAGGTCAACTATATCAACGGTCGTCGACCATGCGAACACCGTTGACATTCGTACGACAGCGCCGTGTGTCGTCGTTTAATAAATAATTATCTTGAATGATAAGAGTTTGCCATTCCTCATTCGGCGAACGGCAAGACAAAGCCGCCGAGGCTTATATCCCCGACGGCATTACCCGGCGCTATCGACAAACCAAATGGATCCTACTCGCATCGAAGTGCATGCGCAGCGTCTCGCCTGCTTGCGGCAGCTCGTCGACAGGCACACCCACCTTGTTGACCTTCCACTGCAGACGCATGGGCGCATCGCCGCGCGGCACGTCCAGCAGCACCAGCCGCTCAAAGCGCGAATCGCTCACACGGGCCACATGCAGGTCGTAGCTGTTACGACCCCGCTCAGCACGGTTGTCCACATGGAAGTAGCTTGCGCGAATGCCCAGGTATGCCACATTATCGGGAACCTCGCGACCCACGTTAAAGGTCATGCCCCAATCGAGCGCCTCGACTTCCTCGGGCCCGATCTTTCGTGCGCGGCTTGTGTTCTTGCAGCCCGTCAGGCGCAGCGCCGCCAGCGTCTGCGGACGGCGGACCACGTCCCCGACGGAGCCGATCTCCTCCACATGCCCGTTATGCATAACGCAGATGCGCTGGCACAGGCGGCACGCTTCGTCGATGTCGTGGCTCACGTAGAGCACGGTGCGGTTGCACACGTCAAACAGGTCGAGCATGTTCTGCTCGAGTGCGCTCTTAAGATAGGCATCGAGCGCGCTCATGGGCTCGTCAAACATAAAGATGCCTGGGTGCGCCGCCACCATGCGCGCGAGCGCCACGCGCTGCTGCTGGCCGCCCGAGAGGCGCGCGGGATAGCGGTCGGCGAAATCGGCCAGACCGAAAATGCCCAGATAGCGCTCGGCGAGCTTTTTGCGCGCGGCGGCGTCGCCCGCGTCCTTTACACCGGCGCACACGTTATCAGCCACCGTCATGTTGGGAAACAGCTGATAGTTTTGGAACAGCAGGGCACACTTGCGCTCCTGGGGCGACAGGTTGATACCCGCCGCCGAGTCAAAGAAGGTCACGCCGTTGACGACGATCTCGCCCTCGTCGGGCGTCTCCACGCCGGCAATGCAACGCAGCGTACAGCTCTTGCCGCAACCCGAGGCGCCCAGCAGCGCCACACACTCCTCGCCGGCTTCGAGTTGGATGTCGAGGGTGAACCCCGGATAGCGCTTTTTGATATCCAGAACAAGCGACATGGCTTATCGACCTCCCTTTGCGACCGTATCATCGCGCATGAGCTCGGCCAGCGCCTCGCGATCGATACGCAGCGCATCGCCGCCGACTGGGTCGAGCGAATCGGTCTGGCCGCCCAGCTGCTTGGCCTGCTTGCGCTCCGCGCGGGACAGGCCGCGCTCGCGGTACTTTTGCGAATGCGCCGTGTACATATTGATGAACAGAATGACCAGGAAGCTGAACGCGATTACGACCACGACCCAAAAGAGGGCCACCGACGTATTGCCGCCCATCCACTCAAAGTAAATCGCAATGGGAATGGTCTGCGTAATGCCGGCATAGTTGCCCGCAAAGAACAGCGTGCAGCCAAACTCGCCCATCGCGCGAGCGAAGGCGAGCACCGTGCCGGCAGCAATCGAGGGCCAGCCGAGCGGCATCATGAGCTTGGCAAAGATGCGGCGCTCGGACCAGCCCAGCGTGCGCGCCGCATCGAGCATCTGCGTGTCGAGGCTCTCGAAGGCTCCGAGCGCCGTGCGGTAGACCAGCGGAAACGACACAACGACGGCCGAAATGACCGCCGCGGGCCAGGTAAAGACAATCGAGATGCCGTGCGCGATGAGCCACTGGCCCACCCCGGTCGAGCGGCCAAACAGCATGAGGAGCAGAAAGCCGCAGACCGTGGGCGGCAGCACCATAGGAATCGTAAAGACCGAATCGAGCAGGCCCTTGATGCGACTCGAGGTACCCATAGTCTTCCACGCGGCGAACAGGCCCAGCGCGAAGGAGATCAGCAGGGCAAGGCCGCTCGTTTTTATGGACACCCAAAACGGGCGATAGTCGATGTCGCCCAAAAAGGAGGCCAGAGAGGTCAAGGGCCCCTGCTCATCCCGCAACACGACAGACGATGCTTCTACCATTTGAGCGCTATCAAGCCAGCGCGCGCCGCCCTTGGCATCACCCGAGGCTGATGCAATCACCACATAGCGGTCCCCATCCGCACCGTGCTCGTCAAAGCTATAGGTATACCCGCCGGCATCAAACGTTGTTTCCGCCGTGACATACCAAGGAAGATCCACGTCCCCCAGCTGTGCACCCCCCATGCAGTTTGCGCTGTCGAGCTTACAGACGAGGGCCTTGAGACCCGATACGCACTCGTTGTCCTGCGGATCCAATCCAAACTTCTCGACCGCCTTGGGCGATATCCACGCCACAACGCGATCGGCAGCAGGCGCCACTACAAGGTCCACGTCCTCGTCAACGGGAAACCGGTAGCCCTCAGGCTGGCCTTCCATGGCACGAGCGGTCCCCTTGGCCAACCGCTCAAAACCCTCGATGCCATAGGAAAGCCCATGAGCGGTCGCAGCGACCTGGGCCCCGTCCTCGGCGTCCCCAGCAAACGCAAATCCCGGCACACAGCAAAGCGCGAAGGTCAAAGCACAGGCGACAAGCATGCGGAATCTATTAAGCACGAAAAGCTCCAAGCGAATACAAGGACGGAGTGAAACACAAAACGATGGAATTATCGCGCCAAGCCGCACTACTCGGAAAGCTCAAAGCCGTACTTAGCCCAAATCTTCTGGGCCTTCTTGTTGGACAGGCAAAAGTCGATAAACGCCTTGGCATCGTCGGCGTGTTCGGAGCTCTCGGCAACGGCACCCGGGTACACGATGGGCTTATGCGAGTCCTCGGGACACACAAAGGCCTCCTCGATGCCGTCGTAGCGGAAGATATCGGAGCTGTAGACAAAACCGGCCACGCAGTCACCTGTGGACACATAGGCGGCGGCGGTGCCCACCTTATCGGCCAGTGCAACCTTATCGGCGATCTCGGGAGCATACTCGCCGTCGTCGCCCTCGGTGCCGGTGTAGAGGCCCACGGAGGCCAGGGCCTGGTCGGCGTACTTGCCGGCGGGGACGGTCTTGGCGTCGCCAATAGCGATCTTGCCGTCCAGGTTCGCGACGTCGGCGATGGCCTCGACCTTGGTGTCGGAGCCCTCGGCGCGAATGATCACCAGGTCGTTGACGAACATGTCCTCACGCGTGTCGGCGTCGACGAGCTCGGCGGCCTCGGCGTCGTCCATGGTGCCCTTGGAAGCCGTGATGAGCACGTCGGCGACGGCACCGGCGCGCATCTGCTCGACAAGGTCGCCAGACGCCTTAAACTGCGTGTCGGCAAACGTGGTGCCGGTCTGCTCGGTGTAGAGCTCCTGAACCTCGGGCAGGGCCTTCTCGAGCGAGTTGGCGGCAAAGACCTGCAGCTCGGCAGCTTTCTTGGAAGATGCCTTAGCAGAACCGGTATCGGAGCCAGCCGGCTCAGGCCCCTTGTTGCCGGAGCAGCCGGCAAGACCAAGGCCGGCAGCGGCGACAGCAGAAAGCGAGACGAACCCGCGGCGAGAAACCATATCGAACATGTTCAACCCTTTCGAAGGCTACGCCCGGGCGCCCGCCGCGAGCTTTATACTGTAATTAGATTATACTTCCGCGCGAATAATGATAGTGAGAATTTATTCTCACCAGAGAATATAGTTTCAAGTTACCATGCACCTCGGCGTCGATTCGGCGGAAAACAATAGCGGAGCGACCGATGAGGTCGCTCCGCCGCAGGTAGTGCGATTATTTGGCGTGCCCGCCGCCCGCCGTCATTTGGGCCGCATGTTCCAGTTGATCCCTCACGGCCTCCCAGCTTTCGCGGGCCGCTTTCGTGGATCCCGGAAAGTTGATGACAAGCGTATACCCACGCTGCATGCACACGGCGCGCGAGAGCATAGCGCGGCGCGTCTTGGTCATGGAGTACGCACGGATTGCCTCTGCAATACCCGGCACATCGCGGTCGCAGACGGCACGCGTCGCCTCGGGCGTTACATCGCGCATCGAAAGCCCCGTGCCGCCGCAGGTGAGCACGACATTGGCGTGGCACTCATCGGCGGCTTCCACAATGGCATCACCGATCTCGCTGGCGTCGTCGCGCACGACCACATGTGAGGCGACCGTCCAGCCCTGCGTCTCGATAAGGTCCTCGAGCGCAGCACCCGCCTCGTCCTGGGCAAGATCGCGCGTATCCGAGCACGTCACGATCGAAATCTTCAAGTCCACAGTATTCCTCCTATAGCACCGTGCCCTCAGGCAGGTCGACACGCACGACATCCACGGCGTCGCCCGCCGCAAGGTCGCACGGTCCTTCGTCAATACGCAGCAGGCAGTTGGCCCGCTGCATCGTGCCGAGCAGCGCCGAATTCTGCGACTTGGCCTCGGTCACCAACAGCTCACCGGTCTCGGAGTCGCGCAAAACCGTGGCGCGATCGAAGAAGCGGCGGGGCTGTCGCTTTTTCACGCCGTGCGTGAGCGTCGCCTGCTGCACGGGACGCGCACCCTCGGCAAAGCCGCGCATCTTGCGGATCGCCGGACGGGCGAGCATCTCAAAGCCCACATACGCCGCGGCCGGATTGCCTGAAAGCCCCAGGTAGGGCTTACCCCCGAGCAAGCCAAACGTGATGGCCTTGCCCGGACGCATCGAGATGCGGTCAAACAGCACCTCGCCCTCACGCCGGACGAGCGCCGTCACGTAGTCGTAGTCGCCCGCCGAGGCGCCGCCGCTCGTAATGACAAAATCGCACTCCTGCACGGCACGATGCACCAGCTCGGCGATTGCCTGCTCATCATCGGGCGCAATGCCGTAGAACACGGGCTCGGCGCCGGCATCGAGTGCCTCGGCCCTTAACGCCGAGGAGTTGGAGTCGCGAATCTGCCCGCGCGCCGGCACGTTACTCGGTGCGACCAGTTCCGTGCCTAGCGAGATGATGCCCACGCGCGGGGCAGCGTGCACCTTCACGCTCGCGTATCCGGCGCTTGCCAGCAGACCCGCGCCCGCCGGAGCCACAACCTCCCCGGCGCGCATCACGACGTCGCCGGCATGGGCCTCCTCGGCGGCAGAGCGAACGTTCTCCCCCACCTTGGCCGGCGCCGAGAAGCTCACGTGCGAGCCCTCGTTGCCGTCACCGACAAGCACCTCAACGATCTCGTATTTCACCACGGCATCCGCACCCTCGGGCACCGGCGCGCCCGTCATGATGCGGACTGTCTCGCCCGCGCCGATTGTACCCTCAAACACATGGCCCGCGGCCTCGTGTCCGATAACGTCGAGCGTCACCGGCGCCTCGCCAGATGTCTGCGCCAAGTCCGCAGAGCGCACGGCATATCCATCCATAGCGCTGTTGGCAAACGGCGAGATGTCGATATCGGCCACCGCGTCCTCGGCCAAGGGAAGACCGGCGGCCTGCCACACGGGAATCTCGACGAGATCGGTCGGAGCAACGTGCGACAGAACAATCGACTGCGCGTCCTCCAGCGGAATGAGTTTCTCTGCCATATGCACCTCTTAATGCCACGGCGCACAACAGGGACGCCGATTCTTTATGCTTGTCTCAGTATAATCCCCCGACGCGCGACCGCGACTTGGCCTGTACCCGCAAATACACCTGTCGGCCGCAAGCCGCGAAACAGAATGGAAACCAACCCACCGGTTCGTCGCGTTTGCCGCGTTCTATAATGCTTGCGTTGCAACCTAAAAGAGGAACGTATGGCTCATAACGACAAACCCGAAAGCGCAAACGAGGCGCAGGATCATTCCCAGCCGCTCGATGACGGCGGCTTTTTCTCCCTGAACGACGCCATCATGGCAGGCAGGCATCAGCTCACCCGCTCCGAACATCTCTTGGCTGCCGACACGCGTCGCAACGCCCGCAACCTACTCGCGAGCGCTAAGTTGCTCGTACTCGTCGTCATCGTCTCGCTCGCCATGGGCGTTGCCGCTTGGGCGTTTTTGGCCTCGTTGAATATCGCGACCGACTATCGCGAGCACCATGCGTGGATTTACGCGCTGCTTCCCGTTGTGGGCGTTGCCACCGCATGGGTGTACAAAAACCACGGTCTTGCCGCCAAACGCGGTAACAACCTGGTCATCGACTCCGCCTTGGGCACACGCCTCATCCATATGCGCATGGCCGTCCTCACCTTCATCTGCTCCACGCTCACGCACCTAACGGGCGGATCGGCCGGTCGCGAGGGAGCCGCAGTGCAGATTGGCGGCACCATCGCCAGCAACATCTCGAGCCTCGCCCACCTCAAAAAGCATGATCACCACGACCTCATGCTCGCCGGCATCTCATCCGCTTTTGGCGCCGTATTCGGCTCGCCCCTCGCCGGAGCTTTCTTTGGCATGGAGATGTGCTTTATCGGCAAGATCGACTACACCGCGGGCATCTACTGCCTGGTCGCCTCGTTTACCGGCTACTTTACATCACTCGCCCTGGGTACCGAGTACGAAGCGAATGTCATCGCCAGCGTTCCCAACATGACACCACGAACGGTTGTCATCGTTGTTATCAGCGCCATCATCTTCGGTCTGACGGCACGCCTCTTTGCCTGGTCGGTTCGAACCGTCAAGAGCCTGTACGGTCGCTTTATCACCAATTACCTCGTTCGCGCACTCATAGGCGCACTCGTGGTTTTGGCCGCCTATGCCCTCCTCGATGCCTGGGACTATGCCGGCCTTTCCACGTGGCTTTCGGGCGCCGGATTTGCAGGCAACACCACCTTGGCGGACGCAGCCATCAAGCTGGTCGTCACAGCGCTTACCCTGGGCGCAGGCTTCCAAGGCGGCGAGGTCACGCCCCTGTTTGGCATCGGTGCGGCACTCGGTGGCTGGATCGGTTGCCTTACCGGGCTCGACCCCAGTTTTCTGGCGGCTCTCGGCATGCTCGGCGTGTTCTGCGCCGGCCTCAACGTGCCCATCACCACCTGCATGATGGCCATCGACCTGTTCCACGGCACGGCCGCCGGGTTCTTTGTCATCGTGGCCTTTATCAGCTATCTCGCCGGCGGACACCGCGGCGTGTACCCCGCCCAGCGCATCATCTCACCCAAGCGCCGTTCGCTTATTGTGGATGAGGGCGGTACGGTAGCGGATGCTATCGAGCGCCAGAACGACCTGATAGAGTAGACGTAAGTATTCGCCGTGCAGCCACAATCGGGGGCAATTCGACCTGAGCGCGACCGCACCGTCATGCCACACGCCGGGAGTCGCCCCATGCACGCAACTGATTTTGGTCGCACCCTCATCGTCGCCAATCCTGCCGCCCAGTCGGGCGCTGCGCGTGAGGTTGCCGAACGCCTGCAGCGCTTTTTGGATATGACCGCGCGCGCATCCCAGTTTGACCTTGTGCTAACCGAGCGCATGGGACACGCCAAGGAGCTCGCCGCCCAGGCAACGGGCTACCGCACCGTTATCGCCCTTGGCGGCGACGGCGTGATTCACGAAGTCGTCAACGGCTTGATGGCGCTAGAAGAGGCAGTTCGACCGGCGCTTGCCGTCCTGCCCGTAGGCTCCGGCAATGATTTTGCCCAAACGCTCGGCATCGAAGATTTCTCCGGCAAGGATTTTGGCGCGCTGCTCACCTGTGAGCTGCAGCGTCAGGACATCGGGCGGATTCGCTCATGGAACCCCGCAAGAGGCAGCGGCGAGGCTACCGTCGAGTACTACGACCAGACACTCTCCGTCGGCATCGATGCCGCCATCGGCCTTGGCACCACCGAGCTGCGCAAAAAGACCGGCTTGACGGGTGCTCCGCTCTACACCCTTTCGGGGCTTGAGCAGTTTGGCCTGCGCTATCGCAACTACCCCATGACAGCCAGCTTTGACGGCGCGCCCGCCGAGCGCATGAGGGCGATCATCATGGCGATTCAGCTGGGTCCCACGTATGGCTCGGGCTATCGTATCTGCCCCGGTGCCGACCCCTGCGACGGCATGCTCGACGTCTGCTACGCCTGCGGCCCTGTCCCTCGCGCGGTTGCCCTGCCTATGTTTCTTTCGGCCAAAGATGGTCACCATACCAAGCTGCCACCGGTTCGCATGCGCCGCTGCCGCCATGCCGAGCTCACTTTTGAGGAGCCAGACTACCCCATTCAGGCCGACGGCGAGCCCATCGTCGCCTCGCGCATCGAGGTGGACATCCTCGCCGGCGCCCTCCTCGTCTGGCACCCCACCCACTAGCCATCCCTATTTCACCGCAACTTATTGAGAAGATCATTCCTCCCCGCCCGGTTTGCGACGGTTGGCCTTTTTAATGGCGTTGAAGTGCTTGTCGTTGAGCCTGCGCTGGCGAGAGCGCTGGGGCACCTTGGTCTTTACGCGTCGGCGCGGTGGACGCCCGCGACGCTCAAGCTCAGCGCGCAGCTTGCGCAGACAGCTCGCACGATTCTGAAACTGACTACGGCTCTCGCGCGCCGTCACGACAATCCCCGTGGGCCCATGCTTCATGCGCACCGCCGAGTCCGTCGTGTTGACGCCTTGTCCGCCCGGGCCCGTCGCACGAAACACCTGAACCTCGCAATCGCGCGCCAACTCCTCGACCGACATCTCGGCATAGCGCGCATAATCGCGCCATCCCATCTTGTTCTCATCCATATCAACACCTCCCCTCATAAAAAATGTGACAAAGGGAAAGTCCCTTTGTCACATCGCATACCAATCGCTTGTGTTACGCGCTTAGGCGAAGGTAATCTCGCCGGTCTCGCAGTCCATATCGGCGATACGGGCCAGGCTCTCAACGCGGAAGCCGCGCTCGCGGAGCTTATCGCCACCGCCTTGGAAGCCCTTCTCCACCGCAATGCCAATGCCGGATACCTCGGCACCTGCAGCCTCGCAAATCTTGATAAGGCCCTCGAGCGCGCAGCCGTTGGCCAAGAAGTCGTCGATGATCAGGACCTTGTCGCCCTCGGACAGGAAGCGCTTGCCAACGATGACCGGGTACTCCTTCTGCTTGGTAAAGGAGTAAATGGTCGTGGCATACTGCTCGCCGTCGAGGTTGATGGACTGGGCCTTCTTGGCAAAGACCACCGGCACGCCGCCAAAATGCTGGGCTGCAATGCAAGCCATGCCAATGCCCGAAGCCTCGATCGTCAGGATCTTGTTGATCTCGACACCCTCGAACAGACGGACCCACTCGGCGCCCATGTGGTCGAACAGCTCAACGTCGCACTGGTGGTTGAGGAAGGCATCAACCTTAAGGACGTTACCGGCCTTTACGATGCCGTCATGGCGAATACGATCCTCAAGCTCCTGCATGGCGCAACCCCTTCTCGCGGCAACGATACCGCGCGATAAATAAACGTTGTTCGATAGTCTACCACGGACCGACCCCCGCCCGCCCCACAAGCCGCATCGCACCACAAACCAGTCTTTTTGGGACGGCGCGAATCGTGGCAGACAGCCTCCCAACACGCTAATGGCGGGCGCGCATCCTCACCAAACGCACCATGGCGAGCGCAAAGCCCGCAGCGGCCACAGCCATCAACACGTAGAACACCGAGCGAAAGCCGAATAGGAATACATCCGGACGGCCTGCAACAAAACTGGTCACGGCCTCGCCCATCGCCACGCTCATCTGCCCATAAAGGATATGCGAACCTGCCGTAATACCCAGCGCCATGCCCGCATAGCGCGCCAAGCTGCCCAAGCTACCTGCAAAGCCAAGTGCCTCGCGCGGAGCCGAGCCCATGTACAGCGAGTTGTTGGGGCTCTGGAAAATCGACGTACCGCACGACATAAATGCGACGCAGCACACGATCACAGGGATAGAAGAGTGCTCGTCGAGCGTGCTTACTGCAAAGAGACCGCACACGTACACGCCCAGGCCGACCGCCGTGGGACCCTCGCAGCCAACACGGTCCGAAACCGTTCCCGAAAGCGGGCCGATAAAGGCATTCACCATTGGCAGCGCCAAAAAGAGCAGTCCGGAAATGTCGGAACCAAAGCCGTGGGCGTCCTGAAAATAGAACGGCAGGATAAACTCGGATGCGCCAATGCCAACAAACACGATGAGCATGCAGGCAAGGTTGATGGTGAAGGCCGAATTTGCAAAGCAGCGACGAGCGGCCTCGATCAGGGACATGGGGCGCTCGCCGGCCTCCGGCTTAACATGCGGCAGCGTGTAGAGCCCCACGATAAACGAGATGACGCCAATGGGCAGGTTGATGAGGAAGATACTCTCCCAAGGAAAGCTTGCCACCAGCATGCCGCCGAGCACGGGGCCACACATCATGCCGAGGGCCACAAAGGTCGCGAGAATACCCATGGCACGACCGCGCTCGCGCGCCGGAAACGACTCGGTGATGATACCCATGTTGTTAGCCATGGCCGCCGCGCAACCGACGCCCTGAACAATGCGTGCCAGGATAAGAACCTCGAGCGAGGCCGAAAGGCCGCACAGCAGCGAACCGACCGAAAAGACGATGACGCCCAGCTGGAACACATTCACCTTGCCGCGCACGTCGCCCAGACGGCCAAACGGCAACATAGCCACGCAAGTCGCAAGCAGATACACCGAGCTTACCAGCTGAATGCGATCGAGGCCCACGCCCAGCTCCTTCTGCATCACGGGCAGCGCCACGGTCACGACGGTCGAATCCAGACATACCATAAACGTCATGATGAGCACGGTAAACAGAATCGCCCACTTGTTCTTGCCATGGGTGTCGCCCTCTAGGGCAATACGCTCGCGGCGCAGCTGCTCTGCAGTTTTCTCCATATCCATCCTTTCGAGTGGCACAACGCAAAAACGGGGCCCCAATCGCCTGCGAACAGCCGCGATTGGGGTCCCGCCTACGGAATCGGAACTATATGTCACCGGAACCCCAAGGGGCACCGTCACTTCATACGGGAAGCTAGCCTAGCACTGCTCAAGCGCCTGCTCAAGGTCGGCAATCAGATCGGCCGTGTCCTCGAGGCCGCACGACAGGCGCACCATGTCGGCGGAGATGCCGCAGGCGATGAGCTCTTCATCGTTCATCTGGCGATGCGTGGCATTAGCGGGATGCAGACAGCAAGTGCGGGCGTCGGCCACATGCGTGGCGATCTGGGCGAGCTTGAGGCTCTTCATAAAAGTCTCGGCCGCCGCGCGACCACCGTTAAAGCCAAAGCTCACGACACCGCACGTACCGTTGGGCATGTACTTCTGAGCCAGGTCATAGTACTTGTCGCCCTCCAGGCCCGGATAGCTCACAAAGCGCACCTTGGGATGGCTCTGCAGGAACTTAGCAACGGCCAGGCCGTTCTCGCAATGACGCGGCATGCGTACATGCAGGCTCTCGAGCGAGCTGTTCAAGAAGAACGCCGCCTGCGGGTTCTGCATGGGGCCGAGGTCGCGCATGAGCTGCGCGGTGGCCTTGGTAATGAAGGCGCCCTCACGGCCGAACTTCTCGGCATAGGTCACACCGTGGTAGCTCTCGTCGGGCGTGGTGAGACCCGGGAACTTGTCCGCATGAGCCATCCAGTCAAACTGACCGTGGTCGACGATCACGCCGCCCAGGTAGGCGGCATGTCCATCCATGTACTTGGTGGTGGAGTGCGTAACGATGTCGGCGCCCCACTCAAAGGGACGGCACATCACGGGCGTCGGGAAGGTGTTGTCGACCATCAGCGGCACGCCGTGGTCATGCGCGGCCTTGGCAAAGCGCTCAATATCGAGCACGGCAAGGGCGGGGTTGGCGATCGTCTCGCCAAAGACGAGCTTGGTATTGGGCTCAAAGGCCGCCTCGAGCTCCTCGTCGGTGCAATCGGGGGCAACGAACGTGCAGGTCAGACCCATGCGCTCCATGGTATGGGCGAGCAGGTTATAGGTACCGCCGTAGATGGCAGAGCTCGCGACCACGTGATCGCCGGCACCGGCAACGTTAAAGATCGCGAGGAAGTTCGCAGCCATGCCCGAGCTCGTAAGCATCGCAGCGGTGCCTCCCTCCATCTCGCAGATCTTGGCGGCAACCAGATCGCACGTGGGGTTCTGCAGGCGGCTGTAGAAGTAGCCCGACTCCTCCAGGTCAAACAGCTTGCCCATATGCTCCGACGTGTCGTACTTCCACGTGGTGGACTGGTAGATGGGCACCTGGCGCGGCTCGGCATCTCCCGGGTGATAGCCGCCCTGAACACATGTAGTACCGATGGTCTGCTCGCTCATATCTAGCTCCCTTGCCTGGGTTACGTTTTATTTGGTTCACGATACCGCTACCGCACACCCCTCTCAACCCATCCCGCCGATAGGTTATGGAACAAATTAATCAGGTTAATTTGTCCCAAATCTTATGAAAGTGTTCGATAGCGAAAAACAATGAGATATGCACTGCGGTCTCGATAAGCGAATGCGCCGGCAAGGGTACCATAGGCGGGTACACCGTGACCAAGGAGACAACGATGAAGCAAATCGATACGGCCCAGCTCGACATCACCGCCTGCCAGGCTCAGGCTGCCGAGTACCACGCCCGCGGCTTTAACTGCGCGCAGGCCGTCGCCTGCACGCTCGCGCCCGCCGTCGGGCTCGACCCCCAGGTCGCCTTTGCCCTCACCGAGGGCTTTGGCGCCGGCATGGGCGGCATGACCGAAACCTGCGGCGCCATCTCGGGCGCCGTGGCCATCATGGGCTTTGTAATGAGCGACGGCATGGAAAACCCCAAGACTAAGGGCCAGACCTACAAGCTGTCGCGCGAGATTGCCAAGCGTTTTGGCGAGAAGAACACGACGACCGTCTGCGGCACGCTCAAGGGCATCGGATCGGATAAGGGTCCGCTCCGCAGCTGCCCCGGTTGCATCGACGATGCTGTCGAGATTGCCTGCGATGTGCTAAAGCAGCTCGCCGAGTAAACGGCAGCAACAGAAAAACGACGGCCGGCGCGCTTGGAATCCATCCAAAAGCACGCCGGCCGTCGCCGTTAGAACTCGGCAAACTCGGGAGCGCCGACCTCAATCTCCTCGCGCCCCGCCATAAGCTCGCGCATCTTAGCGCAAAACGGCTCCTGCTCCCCCGCTTTAAACACTAAATGAATCGTCACGGCATCCGCGTAATCGGTATCCGAAACCTTGGCGCCCGAATCCTGCGCCAAACGAAGCACCTGCTCATACTGCGGATAGGCAACATGCACGTCAACCGGCACGACACTCGTCATCTCGACGATCTGCCCGGCCTCCTGAGCCGCGGCCACCGCCGCCTGCGTCGCCGCGGTATAGGCGCGCACCAAACCACCAGGCCCCAACAGCGTGCCACCAAAATAGCGCGTCACTACGCAACAAACATTTTTGAGCCCCGCGCCGCGCAACACCTCGAGCGTCGGCATACCGCTCGTGCGGCTCGGCTCACCGTCATCGCTCTGGCGCTCGCGTCCATCGACCAAAATCCACGCGGGAACATTGTGTCGAGCGTCGTAATGACGCTTGCGAACTATCTCAATAAAGGCGCTTGCCTCGTCCTCGGACTCAATATGGACCAGCTGGGCAATAAACCGGCTCTTGCGGTCCACAAACTCGCCCGAAGCCTCAATATTCGATTGCAGAGTAAAATAGCTGTCCAACAAAGCCCCTCAACAACAAGCAAAGCAACAAACAGCCTCAATAATACGGCAAAGGCAGTACCATTGCCCTCGCCAACAAGAACGGAAACGCCAATGATGCTGACGCCGTCGAAGGCGAGAACCCGTCAGCGCGAGCAAGGTGCCTTGAAAGACGAGGGCATTGACCTTATGGTCATGCCCGAAGGCTTGAAAGGCAGATTGCCGCGCTGACGGGTTCGCAGCGTCAACAAAGTGCTGAGTGGGCTTGTAAGCCGGGTTCTGTCGTGAACGGTCATTTATCTTGTCTGCACGTTACCGTGCAGCTCCACGCACGCTACCCGAACGCGGACCGGGCCGGCCCATAGCGTTCCTATTCGCGCTTGCTCCGGATGGGGCTTGCCAAGCCGCCGTGTTGCCACGACGCTGGTGGTCTCTTACACCACCGTTTCAGCTTTTCCCTTTACGCCTTGCGGCGCAGGTGGGAGTCTTCTTTTCTGCGGCGCTTTCCGTCGGATCACTCCGCCCGGCCGTTAGCCGGCATCCCGCCCTCTGGAGCCCGGACTTTCCTCACGCGTGCTGCAAGCAGCACATCGCGCGACCGTCTGGCCCACTCAGCAGTGAAAGAGTGTAGCACACCGCCAGCACACGCAATGGCACAACGCAAGCGTTCGACACGATAAACCAAGAACCACGCCATGCAGTACAATAGGGTTGTCGATGGGCAACGTCGTCAGTCGAGACGCGACCGCGCTCCGCACCCCTCCGTCTACTCGGTGCGTTCCCGCCTCCTCCCCGAGGCGGGATGTCGGCATTTTTTCATGCACCGACAATCCAATTCCAAACAGAACGCCCCGGCAGTATCGTGCATATCACCGCCAAATGCAAAAAGGGACCCGTCCATTACGGACGGATCCCTTAAACAAGTGATCGTCAAACCGATTTACTCGGCGTCGGTCTCCTCGTCCTTCTTCTCGGAAGGCAGCGGGGTAACCTCGATCTCGACGCCCAGAGTCTCAGCAGCGGACTTCATGGACAGGGAGATACGACGACGGTCGAGGTCGATCTCCATGACCTTGACCTGAACCTTGTCGCCCACGTGGGTGACCTGAGAAGGCTGATCAACGTGCTTGTTGGCCATCTCGGAAATGTGCACCAGGCCCTCGATGCCCTCGCCCAGGTCGACGAAAGCGCCGAACGGGACAAGCTTGGTCACAGTGCCCTCGACGATAGCGCCGACGGGGTACTTCTTGACCAGTGCGCGCCACGGGTCCTCGGTGGTCTGCTTGAGACCCAGGGAGATGCGCTCGCGATTGAGATCGACGTCGAGAACCTCGACCTCGACCTCCTGGCCGACCTTGACAACCTCGGAAGGATGGTTGACGTGGTTCCAGGAGAGCTCGGAGATGTGGATGAGGCCGTCGATACCGCCGAGGTCGACGAAGGCGCCGAAGTCGACGATGGAGGAAACGGTGCCCTGGAGACGCATGCCAGACTTGAGCTTGGACAGGATCTCGGAGCGCTCGGCCTTACGGGACTCCTCGAGCACGACGCGACGGGAGAGGACGACGTTGTTGCGGTTGCGGTCCATCTCGATGACGCGAGCCTCGATGCGGGTGCCCATGTAGGAGGTGAGGTCCTTGACGCGACGGAGGTCGACGAGGGAAGCGGGCAGGAAGCCACGCAGGCCGATGTCGAGGATCAGGCCGCCCTTGACAACCTCGATAACCTCGCCCTCGACGTTCTCGCCGGAGTTGAACTTCTCCTCGATGCGGTTCCAAGCACGCTCGTACTCGGCACGCTTCTTGGACAGGACCAGACGACCGTCCTTGTCCTCCTTCTGGAGAACCAGAGCCTCGATGGGATCACCGAGTGCAACGATGTCTGCAGGGTTAGCGTCCTTGCGGATGGACAGCTCGCGGACCGGGATAACGCCCTCGGACTTGAATCCGATGTCAACGAGCACCTCGTCATGCTCGATCTTAACGACAGTGCCGTTAACGAGATCGCCCTCATCAAAGTCGGTAATCGTACCGTCGATGAGGTTGTTCATCTCCTCCTCATTGACATCGTCAAGAGAGAAAATGGACGAGTTCTGAATCTCACTCAAAGGTGGACCCCTTTCGAACTACGGGGCCCCGATTGCTAGGACCTACAGAAGGGTGCGACAAGCACACAACGTTTAGGAACACTCGGGAGCCGACAGATACTAATGTGACGCTTATGCAATCACGTTCGTATAGGTTACGGGGAAATGAGTTCGATTTCAAGCGTGAACTGCGATTTTTTACTCGTGTGGAGACTTTTTCGTAATCTTATGAACACACGTCTCCGCAACTTGACGATAACCAGCCAGGCATTCGGCTTTGGGGTAAAGTATCCGGAGCCAACGATTCTAGATCGATTTTTCGAGAAAGGTGCCCGCGTGCTCAAAGCAGTCGTTTTCGATATGGACGAGACGCTTCTCAGCATCAACCTCAACGCGTTCATCCTTCGCTATTTTAAGGATGTCTCTTCGATGCTCGCGGATATCGGGCGCCGCAGCCGCGGTGGCACGATGGCACGCCTCGGCACCATCCTGGTCGACCTCAACGCCAATCGCCGCAGCGGCACGGACAACCGCACCAATCTTGAGTTTTACCAAGAAGAGGTCGAGCGCCGATGCGGGATCTGCCTCTCCGATCCCCTCATCTACGAGGCGTTTACCTACTACGACCGCGAAGTTCTTCCGTACAAGAACGACGATGTCATCAACGCCCACGCCATGCCGGGCGCACACGCCGCGCTTCAGGCCGTACAGGACGCAGGACTACGCTGCGCGCTCTTTACCAACCCCAGCTTTCCCCAGGGAGCCATCGAGTGCCGCATGGGTTGGGGCGGGCTGGCCGACGCCCCCTTTGAGCTCGTCACGCACATGGGAAACACCACCCGCTGCAAGCCCGATGCCACCTACTATCTAGAGCAGCTTCAGGTGATGGAACTCGAGCCACACGAGGTCCTTATGGTGGGCAACGACCCCAAGCGTGACTTCCCCAGTCCCGCCTGCGGCATTCAAACCGCCTATGTTGGCCAGGGAAAACCCGGCCGAGCCACCTGGCGCGGAACCATGGAAGACTTCGCCCGCGACTTTAACGCCGTAGTAGAAGCCTTCTACGAACACCAAGTAGCCGACGAACTGTCATAGGACCCCTCGCCTCAAACAAAATAACGCCGCAGGTTGAGCATAAGTCAGCGAAAACGCCCCTAAGCGAGCAATGTGCCTTGAAAGAGGAGGGCATAGGCCTTCTGGCCATGCCCGACGATTGAAAGGCAGATTGCCGCTTAGGGGCGTTTGCAGCGTCGACTGGTTACGCGGTTTGGTAAAACCGCGCAACTAGCAGACTCGAGTCTTGCCGATCATGATGTTGAGGATCTCGACGTCAGTATCTTTCATACCCACACGGCCCACGTAGCCCATGCTGGCGATTGTCTGCTCAACGGTATCCTGGATCAGGCCCTCGCCGGCGCGGAAGCCGCGACCCTGCATAGCCATATCATGGCCCAGAATCGCCGCATCAACGGCAGCCGAGATCTTGGCGGCACAACTCGCCTTGGCGCCGTCGCACACGATGCCGCCCACGTTGCCAAGCGTATTCGAGACCGTCGCGCCAATCTGTTCGCGCGTGCCACCGCACAGCCAGGTAATCGCAGCGCCGGCGCCGCACGCAGCGCAAATAGCACCGCAAAACGCCGAGAGCGCACCAATATAGCTCTTGATATGCACGGCGATAAGATCGGACAGCATCACGGCGCGCACCAGGCGCTCGTGGTCGCAACGCAGGTACTCGGCATACTCCATGACGGGCAATGCGCAGGTAATGCCCTGATTGCCCGAGCCGCACACAATGGCGACCGGCAGCGCGCAGCCGTTCATGCGAGCGTCGGATCCGGCGGCCGCACGGGCACGGGCACGGCAGGCGACGTCATCGGCACGAGCACCCAGCAGCGTACGACCCACCTCGGCGCCCCAAGCGTGCGCAAGGCCCTCAGCACTGATCGCGCCATTCAGCTCAATCTGACGCCCAACGACAGCGCGGGCACCATCGATATCGCCGTCCTCGATAAAGTCGATGATGGACTCAATCGACATGGGCGTGTCAGCGCTATCTGCCGCGCGCTCGGCCACCACGCGCTCGGCGCAGGCGGCACACTCCCCCGCCGACTTGCCGCATACCGGAATACCGTCGAGGGTATGGCACGTGACATTGGTGTGGTGGTCGGTAATCTCGACGACCGCGGTATGGCCCCCGGCCGTCGCAGTCACCTTAATGTAGAGGTTGGGCACGCCCTCGACAAGCGACACATCGCAGTAGCCGGCGTCGGCAAGGAGCTCGGCCACGCGAGCGCGGTCTTCATCGTCAACGCTCTCGAGCACCTCGAGCGCGCTCTTAGCGTCGCCGCCCACGGCACCCAGCACGGCCGCGGCTTCAATACCGTGCATACCGCCCGAGTTGGGCACGGTCACGCTCTTAACGTTCTTGATAATGTTGCCCGAGCATGCAACATCCATATGATCGGGTTCGCAACCGAGCGTCTGACTCGCCAGCGCCGCCGCATAGGCAACGGCAATGGGCTCGGTGCAGCCGAGTGCACAGACAAGTTCGCGGTTCAAAACATCGCAAAACGCGGCATCACGGATGGAATCGGTAGGCATAGGTATCTCCTGCTTGCATAACGGGCTAGGCTCTCAAAAAATGTTAGCTCCTTTATTTGATAACAATGCATCAAAAACCGCAACCATGGTTCCGGCGGACGGCGCTCAAACGCAAACTGACGACATTCATTCACGAGAAGCCAGTCTTGTTGCCTGCTAAAGCGTTTGACCAAAAAACGCTCGAGCGTTTACGCAAAAGTCGCGCTATCATGCAGTCGAACGCGGTAAACACCTTTAGCATTTGCGCCGCACAGACCAGAGAGGAACCATCCATGAAGATCGGTATCGGTAACGACCACGCCGCCGTCGAGCTCAAGAACATCATCTCCGAGCACCTGAAGGAGCGCGGCTGCGAGGTCGTGAACTTTGGCACCGACACCTCCGAGAGCTTTGACTACCCCATCGCCGGCTACAAGGTGGGTAAGGCCGTTGCCAACGGCGACGTCGACCTGGGCATCCTGATCTGCGGCACCGGCGTCGGTATCAGCCTGGCTGCTAACAAGGTAGAGGGCGTGCGCGCCGTCGTGTGCTCCGAGCCCTTCAGTGCCAAGCTCTCCCGCATGCATAACAATACCAACGTGCTCGCCTTTGGCGCCCGCGTCGTGGGCTCCGAGCTCGCCAAGATGATTGTCGACGAGTGGCTCGACGCCGAGTTTGAGGGCGGTCGTCACGAGCGTCGCGTTAACCTCCTCAACGAGATCGACCACACGCGCGGCCTCAAGGTCGTCGACGAGGCCTAAACCAGTCAGTGTCACAAGCTAACAGCAGGGGCCCGCTCGGAACTCATGTCCGAGCGGGCCCCTTCATAGATTATGGAATAAAAGGGCGCCGCGGATGGAGTTCCGCGGCGCCCAAGCCACACGCTAACAGCTTTAAGGAGTCAAAGCTGGTTTAGCCAAAGAAGCGCTTGATCTCGATCTCGGCGTTCTCCAGGCAGTCGGAGCCGTGGATCACGTTGGCGTTGACATCGACGGCAAAGTCGCCGCGGATGGTACCAGGAGCAGCGTCAAGCGGATTAGTAGCGCCCATGAGGGTGCGCATCTTAGCAACAGCGGAGAGACCGGAAACGACCATCTTGACGACCGGACCGCTCGTCATAAAGTCACAGAGACCGCCAAAGAAGGGCTTGTCGGCCAGATGGGCGTAGTGCTCCTCGACGGTAGCGCGCTCGAGCGTGGTCATCTCCATGCGCTCGATGACAAGGCCGCTGCGCTCGATGCGAGCAACGATCTCGCCGATTTTGCGATCGCGCACGGCGTCGGGCTTAATCATGATGAAGGTCTTCTCGATAGCCATAAGGTAGCCTTTCAAGTAGGTTCGCGCGTGCCCAAGTCCCATTCCGGCACCCGCCTGGACTGCATCGTAACAGAGTTTTAGCTGCAGTTAAACAAAAAGCTGTTTATTGAAACGCTACAATTTATTAAAGCGCTCCATATGTGTCACTTCTGTTTCGAAGCTCGATTAGAGTACCATCCGACTGCCCATCAACCGCATCGAGCAGAGCAGACGGTCGGTTGCCGCCCGCGAACGTACCCCCTTCACAACCTGCCCAAAGGTCCTACAGAACTTCTCGACAAGCCCCTCCCCCATAGCAACAAAATACGGACGCCCACATCAGCAGACGCCCGTAAAGCAAAAAACGATTCCTCAATACATGGCAAAAACGGCTTCGGCCAAACCCTTACTTTACCCCGTGGCCCATCTCGACGACCTTGGTCAGCGATCCAAACACGCCCTCGTCGGTCACGAGCTGTGCCTCGGCGCGCTCAAGCTGCACGGCAACGGCGGCAGGGGCGGTACCGCCCTCGGTCGTACGCGCGGCGACAATTGAGGGGATGTCGAGCGCCTCGGTAATATCGCGTTCAAAGAGCGGGCTTGCCTCCTGGAACACCTCAAACGGCAGGTCCTCAAGATTGCAGCTACGCTTCTCACACATCAGGACCAGATGGCCCACCACGGCATGTGCCTCGCGGAACGGCAGACCACGCTTGGCCAGGTAATCGGCAACATCGGTGGCGGCAAGGTGCCCCACGCCGCACTCGCGCGCCATGGTATCCTCGTTGACGGTCCAGGTCGAAATCATACCGGCCATAACGGACAGGCACTGCATGAGCGTATGGGCGGTATCGAGCGCGCCTTCCTTGTCCTCCTGCAAGTCCTTGTTATAAGCGAGCGGCAAGCCCTTCATGGTCACGAGCAGCTGCACCAGGTTGCCATAGACTCGGCCGCTCTTGCCGCGGATAAGCTCGGCAAAGTCGGGATTCTTCTTCTGCGGCATGATGGACGAGCCGGTGGAGTACGAGTCGGAAAGCGTGATAAAGCCAAATTCGGAGCTCGACCACAGCACGATCTCCTCGGAAAGACGCGACAGGTGCATAGCCATAACGGAGCCGGCGTAATGCAGATCGAGCAGGAAATCGCGATCGGAAACAGCGTCGAGCGAATTAGGGATCACACCCGCAAAGCCAAGTTCGGCAGCCGTCATCTGGCGATCGAGCGGATAGCTCGTGCCGGCAAGCGCGGCAGCACCCAGCGGGCAGTTGTCGGCGGCATCAAAGGCGGCCTTCAGGCGCGTAAAGTCGCGCGCGAACATCCAGGAATACGCCAGCAGATGATGCGACAGCAGTACGGGCTGAGCATGCTGCATGTGCGTGTAGCCCGGCAGAATCACCTTGTCGTACTTCTTAGCCGCATCCACCAGCACATGGCGCAGCTCAAGATTGGCCTCCATGAGCTCCTTGGCCAGCGCCTTGACGCCCAGGCGTGTGTCGGTCGCCACCTGGTCGTTGCGCGAACGTCCGGTATGCAAGCGCTTACCGGCCTCGCCGATGCGACGCGTCAGCTCGCTCTCGATGGACATATGAATGTCTTCGTCGTTGATGTCGAAGGTGAAGTTGCCGGCATCGATATCCTGTTCGATTCCAGTCAGGCCCTTGGCAATCGCTTGCTCGTCCTCGGCACTGATGATGCCCTGGGCCGCCAGCATTTTGGCATGCGCCTTAGAGCCGGCGATATCCTGCTTATAGAGATGTTTGTCGACCGGCAGCGACGCGCCAAACTCCTGCGTGACCTCGGCCACGCCCGCCTCAAAACGACCGCCCCAAAGAGCCATGGAACCGTCCCCTTTCTCCAAATACCAAAACAAGCGCCCAAAGCAATGCGCCATATCGCTAAAGCGATTTTTCAACCGCTAGTTTTACACATTCCCCACCGTGTGCGGAGCCATGTAGCTAATTTGCAAAGAAGTGACGCGCCATGCACTTGGCGCCCAACGTCTCCCTCCGGATGTTGCCCTGCGAACCATCGATCCAGGCCTTCAGGCTCATAGGGACGTCCTCGACCCTTGCAGCATCGAACTCGGGTGCGAGGGCAAGTAAAGCATGCGCGATAGCATTGAACATAATGGATACTCCTCATATATATAGGCGCAGAACCGCCAAATTGATAGAAGGAGCCCCGCCGGACAACCCCGGCGGGGCTCGGACTCAGCCGCAGACGCGGCATCATATATGCGGGCGGAACGTAGGGGCCACCGATGTTAAGAAGTGTCAGCAAGCATAACGAAAGGTAGGGACCCCGTGCGCCCGTTATGTATCACGCGGATGGGCCGCGCGGATACCAAGGGAAGGAGGCGCTAGGCCTGGGCGGCAGCAGAGCTGGGGCCCTGGACCTTTGCCCACGTCTTGAGCGACAGCGTATCGATCTCGATAAAGCCGGCGCTGGCCTTCTCGTCAAACGTGGTGTCGCGGTCGTAGGTAGCCAGACCGTAGTCGTAGAGGCTGAAGGGGCTCTTGCGGCCGACGACATGGCAGTTGCCCTTAAAGAACTTCAGACGGACAGTGCCGGTCACGAACTTCTGGGTATCGGCCATAAAGGCATCGAGCGCGTTTTTGAGCGGGCTGTACCACTGGCCGTTGTACACGGCGGTGGCCCAATCCTGCTCGAGCTTGATCTTGGTCTTGAGCAGGTCGCCCTCGACGCAGATGTCCTCGAGCGCCTTGTGGGCGGTGATGAGCGTCAGGGCTCCGGGAACCTCATAGCACTCACGGCTCTTGAGGCCCACCAGACGATCCTCGACCAAATCGAGGCGGCCAAAGCCATTGTCGCCGGAGATCTTGTTGAGGGCGATGACGATCTCGGAGAGCTTCATCTTCTTGCCGTCGACGGCGACGGGCTTGCCGGCCTCAAACTCAATCTCGGTGTAGGTCGGGGTGTCCGGCGTGTCCTCGGGGTTCTTGGTCATAACCCAGGCGTCGTCGAGCGGCTCGTTCCAGGGATCCTCCAGGTGACCGCACTCAATGGCACGACCCCACAGGTTGTCGTCGATGGAGTAGGGGTTGTCGTTGGCACCCTCGGGAACCGGCACGTTGTGGGCGTGGGCATAGGCGACCTCGTCGGGACGGCACTTCAGGTCCCACTCGCGAACCGGGGCGATAACTTTGAGCTCGGGGTCGAGGGCCTTGACGGCGGCCTCAAAACGGACCTGGTCGTTACCCTTGCCGGTGCAGCCGTGGGCGACGTAGGTCGCGCCAAACTCGTGGGCGACCTCAACAAGCTTCTTGGCAAGCAGCGGGCGAGACAGGGCGGAGAGCAGCGGGTACTTGTTCTCGTACATGGAGTTTGCTGCGATGGCTTTGGTCAGGAACTCATCGGAGAACTCGTCGCGCAGGTCGAGCACCTGGCAATCGAGAACGCCCAGGTCGAGCGCCTTCTGCTTCTTGGCATCCAGTCCGGTCTCTTCCTGGCCCACGTTGCCGCAGACACAAACGACATCGAGATTCTTCTCGTCCTGGAGCCACTTGACACATACGGATGTATCAAGACCACCGGAATATGCGAGAACGACTTTTTCCTTGCTCATGGCTGTTTCCTTTCGCCCTTGGTAGCTAGTTAGAACATCGGTCAGTTGCAAGTCACCTTGAGGTCAAAAACCGTGCAATATCAGGTTATTCAGCAGAATGCATCACAGGCATGCCCTAGAAACATGCGGCTATGTCGTGCTTAAACCCAACGACCTCAAAATGACTCTGTTGAGGCATTGCGCCCCATGCGGACAGAGACGATTGTTATCGTCGTCGGGAAATTGCGCGCTGGCGTCGGATGGCATTGTCTGCAGTGGTGATGATCTTTACGAACTGCATCTGCCTCTCCTTTCACGTATCGCCGGGCGCAATTCAAATATCGCAAACGGTACCTTTTCCTCGGTAAACGGCTCTTTTGCCGTCTCCGTTTTCGATGTTCGCTATATTACGATAAAGTGCACGCTGCGCAAGCGACAAATTCAAATTTCTGAAAAGTTTTTTCATTAGTTTGTGAATTGCAGTGCAAATACGCACCATTCCTGCGAAAATACGCTCGACTACTAGTTGATGGTTATAACGTCTGAAACAATCTCGAAACGAAAGGCGCATTTTTATGCAAACTTACGAATCGGACGCCAACATCGGCAACATTAAGATTCTCGCCGTCGATATGGACAAGACGCTGCTGACCGACGAGCGTGTGCTGCCCCAGGGTCTTGATGAGCGCCTGGACAAGCTCGCCGACGCCGGCATCGTATTCTGCCCCGCCAGCGGACGTCCCGCCCCCAAGCTCGAGGAGATGTTCGAGGGCATTAAGAACCGCCTCGCTTTTTGTCCCGACAACGGAGCGTGCGTGATCTATCGCGGTAGCTATATCTATAAGAGCAATATTGACGTGGAGCTGTATCAGCAGGTCTTGAGCCGTGCCTCGGAGGATCCTCGCGCTGTCCCCGTCCTGTGCTGCTTCGACGAGTTCTACGTACTTGCCCGCGACCATCAATACCACGACGAGATCAGCGTCTACTACAACACAATCAACTACGTCGACAGCTTTGAGGGCATTGATCTCGAGTCCAACAAGATTTCGATCTTCTTCCCCGGCTACGACGCCGAGCCCGCTTTCCGCGAGACCTATAGCCCCGAGTTCTCGGACAAGCTCTACGTCACCAACGCCGGGCGCGAGTGGATCGACTTTATGAACCTGGGCGTCGACAAGGGCGCCGGCGTCGCGCACCTGTGCGAGCACCTGGGCATCGATATTGCCGATGCTGCCGCCGTGGGCGACACCTACAACGACATCCCCATGCTGGAGCGCGTCGGTCACAGCTTTATCGTGGACAATGCCGAGGAGCACATGAACGCGCACGCCAAGTGGCGCATTCCGAGCAACAACGACGGGGGCGTACTGACGCTCATCGACGCCATCTTGGCGGCTCGGTAGCCGTCCCATCGGGCCTGGCTGGGCGGCACGGGTTAACTTTTCACTCGGTCAGGTCCTGCGCAAGACGAAAGCCACATTAAGTGGCTTTCTTTGCGTGCGGAATCTACGAAAAGTTAACCCGTGCCGCCCAGCCAGGCCCTAGGTTTACTTACCTGCCGCCAAGATGGCGTCTTGAGTGTCTAGATACTTAGCTGAATATATTTGGATGAAGGGAGCTCCTTGTTGAGAGGAGCTCCCTTCTGTTTTGTCTACTTTGGAACTGTGGGCGCTTCCCTATTTCGCGTCGGCCCAGGTTATGCCGGTGCTGGCTTCGGCGATTAGAGGTACGCGTAGGTCTACGACGTGTTCCATGACGTCTTGGACCATGGCGGTGAGACGCTCGACTTCGTTGACCGGGCACTCAAAGTCCAGTTCGTCGTGTACCTGCAGAATCATGTGGGCTGCAAAGCCTTCTTCTTCCAGGCGACGGCTTACGCGGGCCATGGCAATCTTGATGATGTCGGCCGCGGTGCCCTGCATGGGGTGGTTCATGGCCGTGCGCTCACCAAAGCCACGGAGTTGCGGGTTTTTGGCCTTGAGCTCGGGAATATGGCGTCTGCGGCCATACATGGTCTCGGCGTAGCCCGTCTGCTTGGCGCGCGCCACCACGTTGTCGAGGAACGTGCGCACGCCCGGATATGCCTCGTAGTAGCGGTCGATCATGTCGCGTGCCTCGGCCATCGAGATATGCAGCGACTGCGACAGGCCGTAGGCCTGCTGGCCATACACGATGCCAAAGTTCACGGCCTTGGCGCGACTGCGCAGGTCGGGCGTTACCTCGGACACCGGCACACCAAACACGCGCGCCGCCGTCTCGGCATGGAAGTCCTCGCCCTCGTTAAAGGCGCGCACCAAGTGCTCGTCACCCGAAAGATGTGCCAGCAGACGCAGCTCGATCTGCGAGTAGTCCACCGCCAAAAAGACGCTTCCCTCGCCTGCCGAAAACGCCGTCTTGACGGTACGCCCCAGCTCCGAGCGAGTCGGAATATTTTGCAGATTGGGGTCGCTCGAAGACAGACGCCCCGTCGCCGTGATGGTCTGGTTGTACGTGGTGTGCACACGGCCGTCACCACGGCGCAGCGGGCCCAGGGTGTCCAGATAGGTGGACTTGATCTTAGACTTCTCACGCCAGTCCAAGATCAGACGCACGATTTCGTGGTCACGCGCAAGGTCGCTCAGCACCTTGGCGTTGGTCGAATAATAGCCGCGCTTAGTCTTCTTGAGGCCCTTGGTCGGAAGCCCCATCACATCAAAGAGCACATGCGACAGCTGCATGGGACTGCCAATATTAAAGGTCTCGTCACCGGCCAGGTCGCGAATGCTCCGCTCGACCTCGGCAATCTGGGTCGCCAAGCCCTCGGACAGACTATGTAGGCGATCGGGGTCCACGAGCATGCCCGCGCGCTCCATCTTGGCAAGCACCGGCACGAGCGGCATCTCGATGCCATCGAACACGTTGGCGGCGTTCTCGCGGGCCATGCGGTCGCGCAGCGGCGCCACGAGCGCCAGCGTCAAGGCCGCAGCGCGGGCAGCGGGAACAGGAGCGTCCTCGCCAGCACCCTCCGCGCCGCGCGCCGCAGGCAGCGCCATCTGCAGATAGGTATCGGCCAGATACGCCTCATCAAACTCGGAGCGGTCGGAATCCAGCAGGTAGGCGGCGACCACGGTATCGAAGATGCGCGTGGAGTCGACGGCCAGCGGATCCATAAGCTCGGGCTCGGAAGAATCGATGGGCGAAAGCTCATGCAGCAGCGCTTTCATATCCGGGCTCGCCACGCGGCCCTCCATAAACAGACGCGCGAGCACGCCGGCAATCACGCCGTGGACGAAGTTGAAGCCCTCAACCTCAGCCGCCGCACCGCTGTCGCCCTCCTCAAGCGCGAACAGGCCCTTGGACGTCGCCAGCCACAGCGTGCGCGTCAGTCCAAAGAGCGCGCCCTCTTCCTTGTCGTCGTCCACCACGGCGGCGACCCACTCGCCCGCATCAATCGCGCGAACGACCTCGGCGGCAGCGGCGGCAAGCGCTTCGGCATCGCCGGCAGCGGCACGCGAAACGGCGGGCATATCGAACGTACTGGCAGCGGCCGCAGCCCCACCCTCGCTGCCAATCAGCGAGAGGAAACGGTTCTGCATGGCCGTGATGCCGAGCGTGCCCAGCGCCGCGGACACCTCGTCGGCAGAAAACGCCGGGAAGGACGTTGCGTCAAAGTCAAGCTCGACAGGCGCATCGGTGCGAATGGTTGCGACCTTGCGGCTCAGCAGCGCATCGTCGATATGAGCACGCAGGTTCTCGCCCATCTTGCCCTTGACCTCGTCGGCATGCGCGATGACCTCGTCCAGGCTGCCGTACTGCGCGATGAGCGCGCTCGCCTTTTTGGGGCCGATGCCCGGCACGCCGGGAATGTTGTCCGACGTATCGCCCTTCAGACCGTAAAAATCGGGCACGAGCGCCGGTGTAATGCCGTGATACAGGTCGTCCACGCTCTCGGGCGTCATAATCGCCACGTCGGACAGGCCCTTGCGGGTCGAGACCACATTGACGTGCTCGGTCACGAGCTGATACATGTCGCGGTCGCCGGTCACCAGCAGCATGTCGCAGCCGGCTTCTTCGCCCAGACGCGCCATGGTTCCCAGGATATCGTCGCCTTCCCAGCCCTCGGACTGCAAAATCGGCACGTTGAGCGCGGCGAGCAGCTCCTTAATCATGGGGAACTGCGCGTGCAAGTCGGGGTCCATGGGCGGGCGTTGCGCCTTATACTGCGGCAGCATCTCCATGCGTACGCGCGGTTTGCCCTTGTCAAACGCCACGACCACACCGTCGGGGTTAAAGGCATCGATCATCTTAAGAAACATGTTCAGAAAGCCAAAGATCGCGTTGGTGGGGCGACCGTCCGGCGCGTTCATGGTCGGGGGCACGGCGTGGAAGGCGCGGTGCATGAGCGAGTTGCCGTCGATAACGGCAAAGGTGCGGCGCTTGTCAGACATATTGAATACCTCGCTTTGGGCTGGGCACGGTTTGCTCCCACCAGTTTACACGCTCCCCGCCCCGCGGCCACCACACATCAAGCTCCCCCGCCACCGCGCGCCTGTGCGTGATACGATGGCTCACGGTACATCAACCAGCACAATCGATCCGAAAGGAGCCTGCGTCATGGAGCGTCCCTGCGCATGGAAAAAGTACACGCCACAGCAAATCGAGGAGCTCGAGGAGCTTTGCCGCGGCTATAAGCAGTTTTTGAGCGAGAATAAGACCGAGCGTCTGTGCGTCAAGACCGGTATCAAGATGGCCGAGGAGGCGGGCTACGTCAACCTGGAGACCGTGATCGCCGAGGGCCGCGCGCTCAAGGCCGGCGACAAGGTGTACGCCGCCAACCACGGCAAAGACCTCATGCTCGTCAACCTGGGTACCGCCCCGCTCGAGCAGGGCTTTAACATCCTGGGCGCCCACGTGGACTCGCCGCGCCTGGACCTCAAGCAGAATCCCGCCTTCGAGGCCGGCGACATGGCCTACCTCGACACGCACTACTACGGCGGCGTCAAGAGCTACCACTGGGTAGCCTCCCCGCTCGCGCTTGTGGGCGTCATCTGCAAAAAGGACGGCACCACCGTCGACATCAACATCGGCGACAAGGCGGACGACCCGGTCTTTACCATCTCCGACCTGCTGATCCACCTCTCGAGCGAGCAGATGTCCAAGCCCGCCAAGGACGCCGTCGACGCCGAGATCCTCGACGTGATCGTGGGCGGCCGCCCCGTCAAGTTTGACGAGGACGACAAGGACGCCCCCAAGGAGCCCGTCAAGCAGATGTTCCTGGACATCCTCAAGGAGCAGTACGACGTCGAGGAGGAGGACTTCCTCTCCGCCGAGATCGAGGTCGTGCCCGCCGGCCCGGCCCGCGACATGGGCCTCGACCGCTCCATGATTCTAGGCTATGGCCACGACGACCGTGTCTGCGCCTATCCGTCCATGCTCGCCCAGATCAACGTCGCCAACGTGGAGCGCACGAGCATCACACTCATCGTCGACAAAGAGGAAATCGGTTCCGTGGGTGCCACCGGCATGACGAGCCGCTTCTTTGAGAACACCGTCGCCGAGATCATGACGCTCGCCGGCGAGGATAGCCCGCTGGCCCTGCGCCGCGCACTTGCCCGCAGCCGCATGCTTTCCTCCGACGTGTCTGCCGGCTTCGACCCGGGCTATGCCGGCAAGTTCGAGACCAAGAACGCCGCCTTTATGGGTCGTGGCCTGTGCTTTAACAAGTACACGGGCAGCCGCGGCAAGGGTGGCTCCAACGACGCCGATGCCGAGTATGTGGCCCTCGTCCGCGACATCATGGACGAGGCCGGCGTGGACTTCCAGACCTGTGAGCTCGGTCGCGTCAACGCTGGCGGCGGCGGCACCATCGCATACATCATGGCCAAGTACGGCATGAACGTCATCGACTCCGGTGTTGCCGTCCTGTCCATGCACGCCCTGTGGGAGGTCGCCAACAAGGCCGATATCTACGAGGCCTACCGCGGCTACAAAGCCTTCCTCGAGCGCGCCTAGCAAACCCTCGTAAGGCGCACCAAACCAGCCCTTTATAACTTGCGGTGGAATACGGACTAACCTGGCCTTCAACCGGCCCGCGCAGACCGCATTCCACCGCAACTTCTTTTTGGCAGAGGAGAGTTCATGCTCCAGGTCATCGTTTCACCCGCCAAGCAAATGCGCGCGGCCCAAGATGCTTTTGAAGTCCTGGGCATTCCACCCTTTGTGCGCGAGACAGCTCGCCTCCACCGCGCACTGCTAGATATCGAGCGGAATGAAGGCAGCGGCGGCCTGCAGGCCCTTTGGAACGTGAGCGACAGGCTGCTTACAGCGTGCCTGGATACGCTTCACGAATTTATGCCCGTCCTGAGCGATGCCGACCTCGCCGATCCCGATATCGCGCGTCGAATCTCCCCCGCCGTCATGTCCTATCACGGCATCCAATACCAAAGCATGGCGCCCGAGGTCATGGATGCCGCACAGCTCGCCTGGCTGCAAAGCCACCTGTGGATCCTCTCCGGCCTCTACGGGTGCGTTCGTCCCTTTCATGCCGTCGAACCGTATCGGCTGGAGATGGGCGCGAAGCTCGCCGTCGACGATGCCCGAGACCTCTACGCGTTTTGGGGCGACAAGCTCGCACGGGCTACCGCCCCGGCAGGCTCAAACACCACGATCGTCAACCTCGCCAGCGTAGAGTATGCCAAAGCCGTTCTGCCCCACCTCGCGGACGACGCCACGGCCGTCACATGCCTCTTTGGCGAGGGTATCCGCAACGGGAAGCCCATCCAACGGTCGACCGCCAGCAAAAAGGCGCGCGGCTCCATGGTGCGGTGGATGGCAGAAAACAAGCTCGAGGATGCAAGCGAACTTACCGCATTCAACATCGGCTATCGGCACATCCCCGAGCTTTCAGACAAAAACACCCTGGTTTTCATGAACGCGCAGGCACAATAGGCCCGCCGTTTCCAAACACCCCATTACTCCGCCAAGCCATCGGCCTTTGCAATCTCGCTCGTCGAGCCATCTTGGTAGGTAATCTTAACGTGCCCTACGTCGGATACCGCAACGCCCGACGGAGGTTCCAGACGCCACTCCGTCAGAGCGATATCCATGGTCGTGGGCACATCGCCCTGATCTTTGAGCTTCACCGTGAGTGTTTTGAGTGCCTCATCAAACGTCACGCGTTCGATTTCTTCACCCGGAATAGACCCGCCGCTCAACTGCAGCTGCACAAACTCGTCGCGCGGATACCAGTAGTCGCCCGGAACGGCGAGCGTATTGGCATTACCGCCAGTACTCCTCACCGTCATAATCGGTAGGCTATCATCAGCCTCAAATTCCCAGGCAGCGCCGCCGCGACCGCCAAACGTCCAAATACAAAAGGCAATCACCAGCACGGCAAGCACCGCAAAGCCAATCGCGACCAACCCATGGTGCGCACGGCCCTCCTCGGCCGATACGTCCCATTGCGTCTCTCGATATAGATGCTTGTCTTCCATGTACGCCTCCCCACAGGCACGCTCGTTGGCCCAATCGTACCCATTCAGGCTATACTTGAGCCCATGACATAACGGGGAGCTTGCGGGACAAGACGGCAGGCTGAGATTGGGCGCGCCCGCCCTGACCCGCAAACCTGATATGGGTAATGCCAACGAAGGGAGCCGTGCCAATGAGCACACAGACCGAGCCCAAGCTCGTCACGCAAATCGACTTCGCCCGTGCCGGGCAGATCACGCCGCAGATGAAGGAAGTCGCCGAGCGCGAGCATCGCGACCCCGAGTACATCCGCGAGCGCGTGGCCGACGGCCGCATCGCCATTCCCGCCAATATTGTGCACATCAAAAAGGGCATGCGCGCCTTTGGCGTCGGTGAAGGGCTGTCCACCAAGGTCAACGTGAACTTGGGCATCTCGGGCGACAAGGCCGATGCCGCCGAGGAATGGAAGAAGGTCAAGATCGCCGAGGACTTTGGCGCCGACGCCATCATGGACCTCTCCAACTCGGGCAAGACGCGCCAGTTCCGCCAGCAGCTCATCGACGAGACGCCGCTCATGGTAGGTACCGTCCCCATGTACGACGCCATCGGCTACATGGAAAAGCCGCTGGTCAAGCTCACCAAGGACGACCTGTTCGAAGTCGTGCGCGCGCACGCCGAGGACGGCGTTGACTTTATGACTATCCACTGCGGCATCAACAAGTCGGTCACCAAGACCTTTAAGGAGACTGGCCGCCTCATGAACATCGTGAGCCGCGGCGGCTCACTGCTGTTTGGCTGGATGGAGGTCACCGGTAACGAGAACCCGTTCTATGAGTTCTACGACGAGTTGCTCGAGATCTGCCACGAGTACGACGTGACGATTTCGCTCGGCGACTCCTGCCGCCCGGGCTGCCTCTACGACTCCAACGACGCCACCGAGACCGCCGAGATGATCGAGCTGGGCAAGCTGTGCAAGCGCGCTTGGGCCGCCGGCGTCCAGGTCATGGTCGAGGGCCCGGGTCACATGGCGCTCGACGAGATCGCTGCCAACATGAAGCTACAGAAGCGCCTGTGCCACAACGCCCCGTTCTATGTGCTCGGGCCGCTGGTGACCGATATCGGCGTGGGTTACGACCACATCACCGCTGCCATCGGCGGCGCCATCTCCGCCAGCTCCGGTGCCGACTTCCTGTGCTACGTGACACCGGCAGAGCACCTATGCCTGCCTAACGCCCAGGATGTGCTCGACGGCCTCATGGCCACCAAGATCGCCGCACACGCCGCCGACATCGCCAAAAAGGTGCCCCACGCCCGCGACATGGACGACAAGATGGGCCAGGCACGCCGCAAGCTCGACTGGGACGCTATGTGGAAGTGCGCGCTCGACCCGGTTACGGGCAAGAAGCGCTACGAGGAGTCCCCCGCCGCCACCGAGGGCACTTGCACCATGTGTGGCAAGATGTGTGCCGTCCGCACCGTCAACAAGATCTTCGAGGGCACCACGATCGACCTCGGCATGGAGGACTAGCCCTGTCGCCGCGGCCGCTCTGGCGGCGAGCTGGTGCCTGTCAATTGTTGACGTGTGAACATTTGCTTGCATTTGCGTAAAGATTGCATCGCCCGCCCGGGTTCGACATAGAGTCGGCCCGGGCATCTTTATAATGCTGGCTTATAGACCCATTTGATTCCGACCGAACAAGGGAGCGAACATGGATCGCAGTAAGGTACCTGCCGTTCTATCCATCGCAGGATCCGATTCCAGCGGTGGCGCCGGCATTCAGGCCGACATCAAGACCATCACGGCGCACCGCCTGTATGCCGAGACGGCCATCACCGCCATCACCGCACAGAACACCCTGGGCGTCACCGCCGTGCAGAACATCTCCCCGGATATTGTCGCGGCGCAGATCGATGCCGTTTTTGACGATATCCGCCCCAACGCCGTCAAAATCGGCATGGTTTCCTCTGCCGAGATTATCGATGTTATCGCCGACCGCCTGAGCGCCTGGAACGCGACAAACGTGGTAGTCGACCCCGTCATGGTCGCCACCTCGGGCGCTCGTCTGATCGCAGAGGACGCCGCCGAAGCGCTTACACACCGCCTGTTCCCGCTGGCAACCGTCATCACGCCCAATATTCCCGAGGCCATGGCGCTGCTCGATTACGAGGTCGATTCCGAGCGCACGCAGCAAAATGCTGCCATGCTCCTCACCCGCCGCTTTGGTTGCGCATCCCTCGTTAAGGGTGGGCATCTTGTCAACGAGGCCAACGATGTACTGGCCGAACCCGCGCCACTCGATGACGAGGGCAACCATCTGGGAGATCCACTCACCACGTGGTTCCGCCACAAGCGCATCGAGACCGACAACACGCACGGCACCGGCTGCACGCTCTCGTCCGCCATCGCCTGCGCGCTGGCCCAGGGCATGGATCTTGCCGACGCCGTCAATGCGGGCAAGGCATACCTGACAGGCGCTCTGGCCGCCGGCCTGAACATGGGCAAAGGCTCCGGCCCCGTCAATCACATGTGGCAGTATTAAGATTCGCAGCCCAAACCACCGCAAAGGGGACAGACACCTTTGCGGTGGTTTGGGGTCGCGCTACTCACCGAGCATCTCTCGGAGCTTGGCTGCCACGGCGTGGCCCAGGTTCTCGTGGCTTTCGGGCATCATGTGCAGATAATCGATATCGCCCGGCTCGGCAAACTCGGCGGCATTCAAAAAGTCGCAGCCAAACTGCTCGGCTACGTGCGCGTAGTACTCGGCAAAATGCTCCGAGGCCTCGGCGGAATGCTCGTCAAAATCGGTCATATACACATCGGCGATCTGCGGCTTAATCTTGATAGGCGCCATCAGCAAAATGCGCGGGCAGGGCGCGGCATCGGTCCAGGGAAACGCGCGGACGGCGCGAATCAGCGCCATGGCGCCACGGGCGATATCGGAAGCCGTCACGTTAAAGACCGTCTTACAGTCGTTGGTGCCCAGCATGATCACAATGGCGTCCAGCGGCTTATGGGCCTCGAGCAGCATCGGAAGCGCGCGAATGCCGTTGAGGTTAGTGTCCAGGTGGCACATATCGTCGCGCACCGTCGTGCGGCCGTTGAGCCCCTCCTCAATCACATGCCAGTCCTCGCCCAGGTCACGCTGCGCCACGCCGCACCAGCGTACATCCTGCGCATAGCGTACCGCGGTGCCATCGCGCATACCAGCCGGATCATAGCCATAGGTGTTGCTGTCGCCAAAGCACATAACGTTTTTCATCGTAAGCTCCCCACTCAATAAAAAGCCGACGGAAGCAGCCTCTCCCGTCGGCTCGACCTATCTGCCAGCACGTACCGATTACAGGTACTTGCGCCAATCGTCCTCGTCCTCATCGTCCTCGGCAGCGGCCTGAGCCCGCTCGGCGGCACGGGCGGCCGCAGTGCGGGCGGCAACCTGGGCATAGGACTCCTCGTTGCGCTCGGGGAAGCTTGCCAACACATGCTCGAACTTGGCGAAGTCCTCATCCCAGCGCGTAGAAGGCACAGCAAAGAAGACCTGCTTGACCTTGAAGTCGCCCGATGCGAGCTCCTTGCGGAAAATCTCGGCCACGGCCTCGGCATCAAAACCGTTGTTGTCGCAGCCCCAAGCGCCCAGTACGAGCTTCTCGCGATCCAGCTCGTCGCAGATGGCGAGCACAAAGCGGATACGGTCGCGCAGCGCGTCCAGCAGCGCATCGTCGCTCACGCGGTACTCCTGGCGTGCGCGCTTGGCATTGGGCGCGGCGGCCACGATCACATCGGCATACGCATGCACGTGGTTGCGGTCAAAACGCACCGCAGGCACTACCAGCGCACGGTTGCGGTAGAGCTCGCAGTTGATATTGCGGCGACGGTTCTCGCCATACCACTTGCGCTGCTTGTCGAGCACGTTGTACAGATACGAATCGGCGCAGAGCGTAGCCTCCTGGCCCAGATAGCCCTGGATGTAGCCGCCACCCGGGTTGGTGAACGAGGCAAAGGCGAGCACTGCCATGTCGCAAAACTGCGCATAGCCACGGCCGTTGTCCAGAATGGCCTGCGTGGCGGAGGCATCAAGCACGGTGACCTCGGGCAGGGTCGGAGCGGGCTCCTCGGCAGGCGCGGACTCGGTCTCTGCGGGCTCCTCAGCAGGCGCGGACTCAGCTTCGGCGATTTCCTCGGCAGGCTCCTCGACGGGCTCGGGCGCCACCTCGACATCGACAGCAGCCTCGACGTCCTCGGCAGCTTGCTCCTCAGCAGCCGCTGCCTTCTGAACCTTGGCCTTCATCGCCGCGACAAAGCCGGCGGGCATGCCGTCAAACTCGCGAACACCGGCAAGCGAACGCTCGATATCCTTGGCGAACGCTTCGGACACAGTCGCCACATGGCGCTCGGCGGCCTTGGCACGGGCCTCGCGCTTGGGATTGGGCTGACCCGCTCGGTTGGACCTGCGGTTACGGTTCCTGTTGTCGACGTCTGCCATAAGTGGTCACCTTTCCTGTCGCTGCCGCTATCGGCTTTTCCCATCCATGATACCCCGCCGCTACAAAAAAGACGGCCCCGCAGGACCGCCTTTCACATCGTTTTACCGCGTCCGACAAGAAACGCTGCAATCCCCCGCGCTAGTCGCGACGACCGAGGATGTTCAGGATGCGCAGGAACACGTTGATAATGTCCACGAACAGATTGGACGCCATGAGCACCGCATTGGGCAGCGTGGGCGGCACCGTCGTGGCAACATAGGTGTCGTAGCCAATAAAGCCGGCGAACACCACGATCACGATCAGGTCGGTGATGGTCTGCGAGACGCCCATAAACATCAGCACGATCTCAACCAGAATAGTGGCGAGCAGAATGCCAAAGCCGATGCCATATACGCGCTGGAAAAACTTGGGGAACGTCACGCCCAAGGCGCCAAAGACAAAGGTGATGGCGGCCGTGGCGATAAAGGCAGTGTTGATGGTGGGCAGGTCGTAGTTGGCAAGGCCAAACGACGCGGTCAGGCCAAAGGTACTCGCAAAGATTACGTAGCCCACAAGGGACAGACCCACGGACTGCTTGCCCGCAGCAGCCGACATCATGACCATGCCGACGATGGTTAAAATAAACGAGCCAAAGACCAGTGGCAGGGCGGCGCCGCTCATCATCATGCGGGCAAACGCCATGGTGCTCGTAAAGTAAGCACCGGCGCCCATGGCGCAAAAGCCCAAGAAGATGAGGGCGGACATGGCAAGATTGTACGCGCGCGGCGACATCTCCTTGGCGCGGCTTGCGCCGGTCTCGATGGGGCCGTTCTGATAGCCCTGGATATCGTTCATACTTCGTCCTTTCAAAAAGCGCCACAACAGCGCCGTAGGTGACAAGATTCCTGCCATTGTACCCGAATGCCGCGCGCTCTTACCTGCGGCGCTCGCCCTCGAGCGTACGATCAAAAGCCCAGACCCACCAACGCATCACGTGCGCCTGCGAGCCGTCCGCCCGCTCACGCGTTTGGTCCTCCAGATACAACTCGGTCGCATGTCCACCAAAACGTACCTTATAGGTTGCCGTACGAATGCCGTGAACCGTCAGGCCAAAACCGGTGGACGAGACAATCTCGTCGATCGTAAAGCAACGGCCGTCGACCCAGCAGACGGTGACCGGCACGACTTGTCCGCCCGCAAGGATGCGGGTCACGACGTCCACATACTGCTTGTGCACGCGCCGAGTTTTGCCGTCTGTCTGTCGATATTCCATGCCTCCTATTATCGAACGCATGTTTGCATATTGTAAAGCGAACAGACTGTGGTTTTGGGGTGTTGGGGCGCGCGCACGTGTCCTCATGGTGTGTTAGCAAAAAGAACACCCGCGGTCAACAGGGCTAATATTCATTTTTAGTGCCAAAAAATTCACTGCTCCCATCAGAACTCGGTAAAGAAACCCGCAGGAGGTGATACGATTTATCATGTTTCTGTAACGTGCCTGCAAACTTCGAGAAAGCCCATATATGGACGTAACGTTCTCAACCTTCCTCGGCCAACTTGTGTCGAACCCAGTCCTTGCCGTCACCGTGATCCTCGCGCTCGGCGCCATCTTCGTCAATGGATGGACCGACGCACCCAACGCCATCGCGACCTGCGTCACCACGCGTTGCATGCCCGCCCGCGCCGCCATCCTCATGAGTGCCGCATTCAACTTCCTTGGCGTGCTCATCATGACGCACTTTAACGCGAGCGTCGCCAACACCATCTCCCATATTGTCGACTTTGGCGGAAACAGCACCATGGCGCTCGCCTGCCTGTGCGCGGCGCTGTTCTCCATCGTCGTCTACGGCGCCACAGCGTCGCGTTTTGGCATCCCCACCTCGCAAAGCCACAGCCTTATCGCCGGCCTGACCGGTGCCGCCATCGCCCTCGGCGGTGCGAGCAGCGTCAACGTCCACGAGTGGATGAAGGTCATCTACGGCCTGGCGCTCTCCATCGGCCTGGGCTTTGTCATGGGCTGGGTCCTGTGCAAGCTCGTCTCGATTCTTTTCGCCGCCGCCAACAGGCGACGTGCCAATGTCTTCTTTAAATACGCTCAGATCGCAAGCGCTGCGGCCATGAGCTTTATGCACGGCGCGCAGGATGGACAGAAGTTCATCGGCGTGCTCTTTTTAGGCGTGGCCTTTGCCAGCGGCCAGACGAGCGTCGGCGATGCCGGCATCCCCATCTGGATTATGCTGCTGTGCTCGGCCACCATGGGCATCGGCACCAGCGTGGGCGGCGAGCGCATCATCAAGTCCGTTGGCCAGAGCATGGTCAAGCTCGAAAAGTACCAGGGCTTCTCCGCCGACCTCGCGGGCGCCGCAAACCTGCTGCTTGCCACCCTTACCGGCATCCCCGTGTCCTCCACCCATATCAAGACCTGCGCCATCATGGGCGTCGGTGCCGTCAAGCGCCTTTCGGCCATCAACTTCGGCGTCGTCAAGGACATGATGTTCACCTGGTTCTTCACCTTCCCCGCCTGCGGACTCATCAGCTTTGTCATGGCCAAGCTGTTCATGATGTTCATCTAGTCAAACCGAGCGTCCATCCGGACCGTAATGCCTCGCCCACCCGTCTTCGCCTCGAAAGGACCCACTCATGGCAAAGAAACCCGATTCGTTCTACTTTGACAACTACGTCGCCTGCGCCGACCTCGCCGTCCAGGCCGCCGAGCTGCTTACCCAGATTTTTGAGAACTTCGATCCCGCGAAGATTCACGATATGCTCGAGGAGATGCATGCGATCGAGCATGCGGCAGACAAGAAGCACCATGAGCTCGAAGACGCCCTGCTCACCGCCTTTATCACCCCGCTCGAGCGCGAGGATCTGGACCTGATGAGCTGCTCGCTCGACACCGTGCTCGACCGCATCGAGGGCGTCGTGCAGCGCGTCTACTTCACCAACATCCAGAGCATCCACCCCGATGCCATCGTCATCGCTCACAAGGTGACCGACGCCTGCCGCGCCATGAAGGACCTTATGGTCGAGCTTCCCAACTACCGCAAGTCCAAAACGCTGCGCGAGCTCGTCATCCAGATCAACACCATCGAGTCCGAGGCCGACGAGCTCTATATCAACGCCATGCGAAACCTGCACGTTAACGGCAAGGACCCGCTCGAGGTCATCGCTTGGCGTGACGTGTACGCCTTCCTGGAGTACTGCGCTGACTGCTGTGAGAATGTGGCCGATGTTGTGGATTCGATTGTCATGAAGAACAGTTAATTGGGGGCACGTATCCCCCCGGTCGCGGGCCCGCCACTAATACCCTTTTCACTCCGGCTGCAAGCAGAGTCGTTCAAAAGGTATTAGTGGTCGGGCCCGCTCCCTTACGTACCACCATTGGGAACTTTGGCTGATAGGTTTAGCGCAATGGGGGTTTGGCTGAAGGGACCTTTGGTACCCGTTCGGACACTTTGGCCCTTGATGAGCGTTTGGCCGATTGCTGCTTTGGGTACTCTTTGGGTTACTTTGGGTTTGTTTGATTTTTAATTGTAGGAGGGCTTGTATGTCTTATTTGGATTTGGCTCGTGGTCGGTATTCTTGTCGTTCTTTTGAAGACCGTCCTGTTGAGCAAGCTGTTGTGGATGCCATTGTTGAGGCGGGGCGGATTGCTCCTTCTGCTTGTAGTAATCATCCAGCCCGTGTGATGATGCTGGATACGCCTGAGCTGTTGGAGAAGGCTGCTGCTTGTCAGCCTCGGTTTGCTCGTGATGGGTCTATCTTTGGAGCTCCGCTTGTCTTCCTTATTTGCAGCGTTACCGATGATGCTTGGGTACGCCCGTATGACCAGATGAATTCCAGTGAAATCGATACGTCCATCGTGTGTGATCAGATGATGATGGAGGCCACCGAGCAGGGCCTGGGAACGTGCTGGGTATGCCATTTTAAGCCTGAGGTGGCACAGGAGCAGTTCAACCTGCCCGAGGGCGTCTATCCCTATCACATGCTCGTCTGCGGCTATCCCGCCGACCATATCGCCGACCCCGAGCATCGCGAGGCCCGCACCATTCCCCTCTCCGACTTCCTCCTCAAGTAGTTTTTGGCACATGCCCTAAAACCTACCTTTTACCGCTCACCCATTTGCCGAGTTCTGCGCCACTATGTGCAGGGCTCGGTTTTTTATGTTGCGCGCCCCTGCGCAGTTATAAAAAAGGACCCGCAAGGTGCGGGTCCTTTCTAGGCACTAAATTGTAGGACGAATGTTAGTCCAAGTCGTCGGCGGCAAAGTTGTCGATCGGGGCGAAAGGATCGGCCACGGGGACAACCGGGTCAGCGACGGGCAGCGGCTCGGCGGGAACAGTCACCGCAGGAGAAGCGGCAGAACCGACCGGCGTGGAGGCCATGAGGTCGGCCGGGAAGGAGTTCTGGGCATCGTCCATGAAGTGCTGGATGAGCTTGAGGTACTCGGCCTTGAACTCCTCGCGGGAGGCCTTCAGACGGTCGATCTCCTCGAGCTCGGCCTGCTTCTCGGTCAGAGCCTGGCGGATAACCTCGCGGGCCTTGGCGTCAGCCTCGTTGCGGATACGCTCAGCGTTCTCGTTGGCATCGTTAACGATGGTCTCAGCGGTCTGCTGGGCAGCGATCAGGGCAGCGGAAATCTGGCGCTCCTGAGCGGAGAAGTCAGGGGCGGGAGCAGCCACGGGGGCGGCAGGAACGGCCTGGGCGGTGGCATCCTGAGCCTGGGCAAGCTGAGCCTGCGCATCGGCAAGCTGCTGCTCGGTAGCAGTCAGACGACCCTTAAGGTCGACGATCTTAGCGAGCATGGCGTCAACCTCGGAGGACAGCGTCTCCAAGAAGACGTCGACCTCAGCAGGATCGTAGCCACGCTTGGCCTCAGAGAAAGTCTGGGCCTGGATGTCTGCAGGGGTAATAGCCATAACAAGTCTCCTTTTTCATCGCCTCGGCGCTACACGCCCGACGTAAGTTACTAAGTCAGTTCTACACGAGTATACCTATAAGAAGCTGCAGAACCAGCCTCTGCACCAACTGCAACGCAATAATCGCAACGACCGGCGAAAAATCGATACCGCCCATCGGCGGGATGAAACGACGGAACAGGTTGAGCCACGGACCGCACACGCTATCAAGCACCGCGGCAATATCCTGAAGCAAACCGCCCTGCTTCATGGGAATCCACGTCATAAAGCAGTAGACGACAATGAGCGTGGAATAGAAGTTGAACAGCGTGTTGACCAGCTGGACGATAGTGTAGATGTTGATGGGAATCTCCTCGTCTTGTCTTTACTTAAGGTAGCCGTCGGCACGAAGCTTCTTGAGATCGGAATCTTTGACCTCGCAGCCGGCGGGCAGCACCATGAACACGCGGTCGCCCACCTCCTTGACCGTGGCACCCAGACCGCAGGCAAAGCCGTAAGAGAAGTCCAAGACGCGCTTAGCAACTTCGGTGCGTACGCCCACAAAAATCAGTGCGACAGGCTGCTTGGTGCGAACGCGGCGCACTACGGTCTCCACGTCGTCATAGCTCTCGGGGCGCAGGACATAGGCCGGCAGCTGCGGCGTGGCGTTGATGATGTTGCTCGCATAGGCCGAGGCATCGCTCTGTGCAGGCGCGGGCGCAGCGGCGGCACGGGCGCGGGTGTTCTCGGCGTAGCTCGACGGCGTGTCATAGGCACCAGGACGATAACCGCTCGCAACGCTGTCCTGCGAGCGCGAAGGCGGGTTATACGTCGTGGCATGGCGGGAGTCATCGCCGACCAGCTGACCGGAGCGCGTATACACGGCAACCGACTCAGCTTCACCACGGCGCGTCTGACCAAGCAGGCCGTTGCTCGGCTCGTCTTGGGTGTAGAAGCCCTCGCCCGAAGCACCGCTGTAGCCGTTGCCCTGATAACCATCGTCATAGCCGTCATCGTAGCCGTAGTCGTCGTCCTGGCCATAACCCTGGTCGTAACCCTGCTGGCCGCCCAGGTGCATCTTATTTTTAATCTCGTCAAGGAAGCCCATGGTTGTGTCCTCTCGCGGTTTAGTGCAGGCGCCCCGATAATCAGTGCGCACTTCAGAGCCTTATTTTACTGCAAACTCCGGGCTAAATACTACCCTGCCCAGGCGAACGAGCGTAGAGCCCTCCTCAAGGGCAGGCTCAAAGTCCTCGCTCATGCCGCAGGAAAGCTCAGGCAGGTTCAAATCAGGATGCGCCGCCTCCAGCTCATCCCTCAGCTCACGAAGCCCCGCAAAGGTGCGGCGTGCCACATCCTTATTCCCCCGGGGCGCCATAGTCATAAGCCCCTGTACGCAAATTCCCTCAAGTTCCGCAAGCTCACCCGCGGCGGCGCGAATCTCATCGGGCGAAAAGCCTCCCTTCGACTCCTCACCACTCACATTGACCTCGATGAGCACACGCTGGGGACCGGCGAGCTCGCCTGCCTCAATCTTGCGGACAGCACGGCTCGAGATCGCCTGCGCCAGATGCAGCGAACCCACCGAGTGAATCAGCTCGGCTGAGCCCAGCACCGCATTGATCTTATTGGTCTGCAGGTTGCCGATCATATCGAAGCGCACCTCGGGCAGCTCCGGATGCTCCGCCAGACCCGTGAGCTTGCGAACCAGCTCCTGCGGGCGGTTCTCGGCAAAATGGCGATACCCCGCCTGGATGGCGGCAACGGTCTCATCGACACCAACGGTCTTAGACACGGCAATGAGGCGCGCGGCGTCGTGGGGGCGGCCCGCGCGATCGAGCGCCGCATAAAAACGTTCCAGAATCTGCTCGCGGCGAGCGCGCATCAAGTCCAAATAGTTATCCATTGCTAATCGCCTCCGCTGACAGCCAAACAAGTAGTCCCATGCTAACGCAAGAGCGCGGCCCCGCATGTGCAAGGCCGCGCTCACTTAGGTATTTACAATCTTTCGACGAACGGGGTTACTTACTCCTCGTCGTCCTCGCCATCGTCCTCGTCCTCAAGATGATCGAGCAGGTAGCGAAGACCCTCGCTGACCTCGTTGGCGGGCACCTTGGCAACGTAGCGCGCGTCGACGGCGGGCCTCATGATAACGCCCTCGCCCGAAGGCACGCGCATGCTCTCGAGCTCATCCTCGTCCACACGGGCGATATCGCCGGCGTTCATACGCTGACCAGTCAACAGGAAGGTCAGACGGCAAGCGGCATCGATGGAAATCGAAGCGATGCGATCGAGGTAGCGCGAAACCATGATTGCGCGGCGCAGGTCGTCATAGTTGCTGTCGTCGTCCATAAAGTCGCCCGTATCCATGCGGTTAAAGGTGCGGAAGAACTTCTCGTAGGCGGCGTGCACTGGCTCGTCCTCGACAGCCAGGTTGCAGATGATGGACATGTCATTGGTGACGAGCGCGGAAAGCGAAGAGCCCAGCACCTGGTAGACGGCCTCAGCCTCGGCCTCGACCGTGCCGACAAGCTCCTTGGGCAGCGAGATGTCAGCCTTGATCATATGACGCGTGGCACGGCAGATCTGACGGACCTTATCGGTCATGCGTTGCAGGTTAAAGTCGACGTAGATGATCGTCTGAAGCAGGCGGAAGTCGGAGGCGACCGGTGACTGCGTGGCAATCAGGTTGTAGCAGACGGCCTCCAGGTTGGCGCAGCGTGCGTCAATCGAAAGCGTGCGCTTCTTGGTCTTGGTGGCGAGCTTGCGGTCGTCGGTCACATAGGCCTTCACGGCATCGTGGAGGGCCAGATCGACGGCCTCATAGATGCTCAGCATCTCGTGACGGGCTTCGACGAGCTGACGGGAAAACAGTTTGCGCATGGTTCACTCCAATCAGTTGGGTGCGGTCATGCCGCCCGCACAGTGAATACGCACCGGACCAGGTCCGATCGGCTTGGGACTAGTCGCACCGATCAGCCAAAGCGGCCGGTGATATAGTCTTCCGTCCGCGAGTCCACCGGGCTGGTGAAGATCGCGTCGGTTTGACCATACTCGATGAGCGTGGCGGGCTCGCCGGCAACTTCCTGCAAGAAGAATGCGGTGTAGTCGCTGATACGAGCTGCCTGCTGCATTGAATGCGTGACGATGATGATCGTCATCTCGGGCGCCAGCTCGGCCATCAGATCCTCGACCTTAGAGACGGACGTGGGGTCGATGGCGGAGCAGGGCTCGTCCATCAGAAGGACATCGGGTTGCACCGCAAGCACGCGCGCGATGCACAGACGCTGCTGCTGACCGCCCGAGAGCGCCAAACCATCCTTGTTGAGCTGATTGGATACCTCTTTCCAGAGGTTGGCGCGCTTGAGCGATTCTTCCACGATGTCATCGAGGTCGCTTTTGCTAGTCACGCCCTGCAGACGAGGGCCAAAGGCGACATTCTCGTAGATGGATTTGGGAAACGGGTTGGGCTGCTGAAAGATCATGCCCACGCGACGACGGAGGTCGACCGGGTCGACGCCCTCGGCATAGATATCGTTGCCGTCGAGCGTCATGGTGCCCTCGACGCGCGTGCCCTCGATCAGGTCATTCATGCGGTTGATGCAGCGCAAAAACGTCGACTTGCCGCAGCCCGAAGGGCCAATGAAGGAGGTGATGGCGTTTTTGGCGATGTTGAGGTCAAGCCCCGTCAGCGCATGAAAGTCACCGTACCAAAAGTTGAAATCCTTGGCCGTAATGGCCGCTTGCTCCAGCGTGGGAGCGGACTGATAAACGGACATGGGACTCCTTAACTAGCGACGCTTGCGCGACAGGAAGCGCGCAAACAGGTTGAAGGCCAGAATGATCACCATCAGCAAGAGCGCGGTGCCATAGGCTGCGTTCATGTTGATGCCGTCGTTGGCAAGCAGGTACAGGTGAACCGTCATGGGGCGGCCGGAATCGAGCGGCGAAATAGGTAGATTGATGGCCTGGCCCATGGTGTAGAGCACCACCGCGGTCTCGCCAATGGCACGGCCGATGGCGAGGACGATACCCGTGGCAATACGGCCAAAGGCAGAAGGAAGCACGATCTTGGAGACGACCTGCCACTTGGTGGCGCCCAGGCCGTACGCACCCCACCGGATATAGCGCGGAACGGCGCGAATGGCCTCTTCGGTGGTGCGCATGACGATGGGAAGCATCAAGAGCGCGAGTGCCAGAGCGGCAGAGACCATCGAAAGGCCCAGGCCCATGGCCTCGACAAACAAGGCGTAGCCAAACAGGCCCATAACGATGGAGGGCACCGAGGCCAAAGCGTCAGCAGCGTAGCGGATGAGCTCGACGACCTTGCCCTGCTTGGCGTACTCGGCCAGATAGACGGCTGCCAGCACAGCGATCGGCGTGCAGATAAGCATGGCGAGCGCCGTCACGTAGACGGTTGAGACGATCGTGGGCCAAATTCCGCCCTCGGCGTTGACGCCCTGGGGCCAACCGAAGATAAAGTCAAGCGAGATATGTGGCAGGCCGTTAATGACCACGTAGGCGATGATAGCGACCAGCACCAGCGTGGTGATGTAGGCAGCGGCACGAAACACGCCGAGCATGATCTTGTTGGACAGGTCCTTGTTGATGCGGCCCTTCGTGCCGTGGGAAAGGGCACGCTTGATGCGCTCGCGCGACGAGGTCGTATCGACCGTCATGTCAACGGAATCGGACATAGCCTACCCCCTCTTCTTCTTGGAAATCAGACGGACGATGCCCACCAGCGTAGCGGAGATGATAAACAGGACCACGCCCATGCCGAACAGCGCCGAGCGGTGCAGACCCGAGGAATAGCTCATGTCGAGCGCAATCTGGCTCGTGAGCGTCGAGATGGGGCTCGCAATGCTGTCGGGAATAACCGGGGCGTTACCCACGACCATGAGCACGGCCATGGTCTCGCCGATGGCACGGCCCATACCCAGCACGATGGCATCCACGATACCCAGCTTGGCGGCAGGTAACACGACCTTATAGATGGTCTGCCACTTGGTGGCACCCATGGCATACGATGCCTCGCGAATGCCCATGGGAATGGAATTGAGAGCATCGATGGTGAGCGTGGTGATGGTAGGAACGATCATGATGGCAAGCACGAACCACGCCGTCAGCGCACCAAAACCAAGACCACCGGTCAGTTGTGCGATAAACGGGCGGATGATGATCATGCCGAAAAAGCCGTAGATGATAGAAGGGATGCCGGCCAGCAGGTCGACGGCAGGGCTGATGAGCTTGCGCACACGCTTGCCGGCGATCTCGACCAGGTATACGGCCGTACCCACACCTAGCGGCACGCCCATGGCGAGCGCACCGACGGTCACCAGACCCGAGCCGGCAAGCAGCGACATGATGCCGTAGTGGCCCTCAGAGGGCGCCCACGTAAAGCTAAAGAAGTCCGCCAGACCGATGTCAGTAAAGACGGGCAGCGCCGAGTACGTGGTAAAGACAAAAATCAGGATGACGGTAACGACCGCCAAGAACGCGCAGGCAAAGAAGATCCACTGCAGCGCCTTCTCCTTGATATAGGTACTGCGCGATACAAGCGCCAGCTCGCGCTTCTTGGGCGCCTGAGCATTCTGCTCAGTCTGGGAGTTTTCCTGTGCTTCCATGCTACTCACTCCCCTTCTCGTCGTTGGTGACGGGAATAAAGCCCGCCTCGCGAATCTGCTTGTCCATCTTTTCGGACGTCACGTAGTCGATGTAATCCTGCGCCTGCTGCGAAGGCGCACCCTTCACAAAGAAGTAAAGGTCGCGCGAGATGGGATAGCCGCCACTCGCGACCGTCTTCTCGGATGCCTCAACATGATTGATCGAGACGGCCTTGACCGAGGTCTTGGCGTTGAGGCTATCGACGAAGCCCAGCGAAATGTAGCCGATAGCCCCGCGCGAACGAGATACCACGTCGCGCACCTGGCCCGTGCCCGAAAGAACGGCGGAGCGGCGATCGAACGGGGTGCCGTCCATCACGATGGTACGGAAGGCTTCACGCGTGCCAGACGCCTCATCTCGGTTGATAACCTGAATCCTCAGGTCCTCGCCACCGACTTCTTTCCAGTTGGTGATCTTGCCGGCATAGATATCGCGGAGCTGCTCGGTCGAGAGGTTATCGACGGGGTTGTCTTCGTTCACGATGACCGCGATACCGTCGTGGGCAATGACGATGGGAGTCAGGCCCAGATCCTGTTCGTCGGCATTGAGTCCACGGGAGGAGCTGGCGATATCGGCCGTGCCAGCGCTGACGGCTTCGATGCCAGCGGAAGAGCCCAAACCGGAAACGAGCACGTCGATGCCGGTCTCTTCCTTAAAGCCCTCTGCCGCAATTTCGGCGATAGGAAGGCAGGTCGTGGAGCCGGCCACGGTAATGGAAGAGGTAGAAGATCCCGAAGAACAGGCACACAGCGTAAGCGTAAGCACAGCGGCGCTCAGGACCGATACGATCTTTCTCATAGCATCACGCCGATCGCAGCATGGCGCCCACAGGTGCCGTCCTCGTTACGGTAGGAATAAAAGCGGTCGTTCTGACGCACAGTCGAAAGCTGGGTATCCACGATATTATCCGCGTCGACACCGACATCTACCAGCGCCTCGCAAATGGCAGCGGAAAGATCGAGCATGCGAGAGGTGCTCGCATCGACGCACGAGAACTCGGCGGCAAAGCGATCCATGAGTTCCTGGGATACCTCATATTCGTCACCCAAGATATGGGGGCCGATATAGGCGGAAACGTCGCTCGCATCGCAGCCGGCAGCATCGCAAAGCGCCTGGCACGCCTTGGCAGAAATACGTGCAATCGTGCCCTTCCAACCGGAGTGCACCACGGCAAATCCGCCAGGGGCCACCAGCACCACGGGAACGCAGTCGGCAAAGCAGAGAAGCACGGGCACGTTATGCGCCGTACAGACGATGGCATCGCAGCCCTCGGCAATCTGCTCACGGACGTCCTCAAGGTCATCGGCGCCGTTCGAGGTAACCGCAACGATATGGTCACCATGGACCTGATTGGGAACGAGCAGGTTGTGCTCGCACTCGGCGGCACCCATAGCCTCGAGTGCGCGGCGACGATTTTCTTGAACAGCAAAGGGATCATCGCCAACATGCGAGCCCAAGTTGAGTGAGGAGTACGCATCTTCGGAAACACCACCGGCGCGCTCGGTGAAGGCAAAGCGAACATCGGATGTCGCGCCCTCCACCAACGTAACTCCATCATGGTCGACACGCGAAACGTTGTCCGCACGTGCTGCCATACTAAAGCCTCCTAATAACACAAGTACCGCGGCGTTGCCGCGCAGTCCGCGTTTATACGGCTGTCATACTTCCTTAAAAGGATACCCGCAGCGGTAGGGACCAAACGTAAAGGGAACGTAAGGAGATTGGAGGCTTTCGTTTACAAACGAGAAACAAAACGGGGTGCATCCAAATGGACACACCCCGTGCAGGTCGTTGAGAAAAACGAACTAGAAGCTACCGCGCTTCAGGAAGCCGGGAAGCTCGAACTGGTCGTTGCCAAAGTTGGGCAGCTCGGTACCACCGACGTTGCGGGTCGGAGCGGCCTGAGCCGGGCTGGCGGCAGGAGTGGTGCGCTGCGGCTCGGCGGAGGCAGCAGCCTTGCTCTGAGACTGCTGAGCAGCAAAGAGCTCGTCCTGACGGTTGACGTTGGAGTCGGAGAAGCCCGTAGCGATGACGGTGATACGCACCTGATCGCCCAGGGACTCATCGACAACGGTACCGAAGATGATGTTGGCCTCGGGGTCGACGGCGTTGGCGACAACGTCGGCGGCGTCGCTGATCTCCTGGATGCCCAGGTCCTTGGAACCGGCGATGGAGAGCAGCACGCGCGTGGCGCCATCGATGGAGCTCTCGAGCAGCGGGCTGGAGATGGCCTGCTGGGCAGCATCGACGGCACGGGTGTCCCCAGAAGAGGTACCGATACCCATCATGGCGGTACCGGCCTGCTTCATGATGGTCTTAACATCGGCGAAGTCCAGGTTGATGATACCGGGGACGGTGATGAGGTCGGTGATGCCCTGGGTGCCCTGGGAAAGGACGCCATCGGCAATCGCGAAGGCCTCGAGCATGGTGGTCTTCTTCTCGGCGATGTCGAGCAGCTTATCGTTAGGGATGACGATCATGGTGTCGACGCAATCGGAGAGGGTCTTGATGCCCTCCTCGGCGCTCTTCTTGCGCTTGCGGCCCTCAAAGGTGAAGGGCTTGGTCACGACGGCGACGGTCAGCGCACCGACCTCGTTCATCGCGATATCGGCAACGATGGGAGCGGCGCCGGTACCGGTGCCACCGCCCTCGCCGCAGGTGATGAACACCATGTCGGCGCCAGCGAGCGCCTCGGCAATGTCGTCGCGGGACTCATCGGCAGCCTTACGGCCAACCTCGGGGTTGGCGCCGGCACCCAGGCCGCGGGTAAGGTCGGTGCCGATGTGCACCTTGATATCGGCATCAGAGATCGCGAGTGCCTGAGCATCGGTGTTGATGGCAACAAACTCGACGCCGCGGATGCCCTCTTCGATCATTCGATTGACCGCGTTGGTACCGCCGCCGCCGACGCCGACCACCTTAATGACGGCAAGGTAGTTGTTGATCTCTGTCTCGTGCATGTCGGTCCTCCGAACAAAGGTTATAGCCATAGCATGGGTCGACCCCTGCGCACATTAACCTTCAGGTTGAAAGTAAATGCAAAGGTAAACCGTATTATGTTTGCACATTATGAACGTATCAGTCAAATAATTGACCGTGAAAACCAAACAAACCAGATAAACGGCGTGGTATGGCCCCTCAACAAAGCATCAACCAGCGCTACGAGGTCGGAGCATTCCTAAATGTGTAGTTGCCCGGAGAGCGCACATTGATATACGTTACGCCCTCTACCTGCGAAAGCAACTTGGTGACTACACGTTCCTTCTTGACGATATCGTCCGAATCGCCCAGCGACACCTCAATGCCGTTATTGAGGTTTGCCGAGATGGCTTCGACCGAAGGCGTGGAAATGTCCTTGACTTGTCCCAAGAACTCGCTCGAAAAACCACGCACATAATCCAAGCCGGCCTTAACGGCCTTGGAGCTCACTGCCTGGCCGGAAACCGGAGCGACATCCGCCGAGACATCAGTCAACAACACCGCGCCATAATGCTTAGCGAGCGCCAGCGCGGCATCGATTCCGGTCAAGGTATTTGAACCCTGCCCTGTCGTGATGACGTTGCCCTGGTCGTCCACTTCGACCGACGTCGACAGTGGGGCGATCCAGGTGTCATCATCCCCGATGGCCCAGGCAAGGTCATCGGAGCTGATATAGGCAATTGCGATGACCTTGCGCTCCATCGGCGTAATGATGAGCGTATGCGGGAACTGACGCTGGACATCCACGCCCGAGACCCACGGGTTCTGCTTGAGGTCCTCGGTAATCTGGTCGGGATCGACGTTAAAAAGCGACGTTCCCTCGGGCAAATCGATCAGCTGGATAGCATCGTGCTTCGTCACATGCTCGCTGCCTTGAATCTGAATATCAGTGGCGGTAAACAATCCAGAGTTAATCACCACGATGGCAACGACGACGAGCACAGCCAAGACGGCCAGAACGCCGCCCACGATTTTGCCTTTGCCTGTAACGACAGAAGCGGCATCTGATGTTTTATTTACCATTGCCCCAAGTGAAGACAACGGGTTGACGCCTTTTTTACTCGAAGGCTTCTTAGCGGTAGCCGGCACCGATGTCAGCGAGCGCGGTTTCGATGCGCCCAGCGTACGACCTGGACGCGGCGCTTTAGTTCCCGTCGAGGGCTTAGGAGTTGCCATGGGACAGGCAGGCTTGACGCCCATAACAGGCTTTGACGTCACCGAGGGACGCGAGGACTTTTTTGCGGCCGGACGATTACCGAGCTGCGAGCCGACGACCGGACGACTGGCCTGTCGAGCATGCCCGACAGACTTAGAGTGCGCGACGGTATTGCGTTGAGGTTTGGCAGGCGCGCCGGAACGCCCTCCGGCGCGGCGGAAGGTGGGTTTCGATGCTCTAGAAGCCGAGGAATTTAACTTCCGGTCTGAGCTCGATGCCATACGCCTCCCTCACCTTTCCGTGCACATGTCTGATAACCGCGGCAACGTCATCGGCCGAGGCAGTTCCGTTATTAACGATAAAATTAGCGTGAACGGGCGAAACTTCCGCGCCGCCAATTGAAAAACCCTTTAATCCACAATCCTCGATAAGCTTGCCCACACTCGCATCGGGCGGGTTACGAAAGACCGACCCGCAGGATGCGCGACCCATGGGCTGCGTACGCTTGCGCCTCGTCAGGTACCGTTCCATGCGCTCGCGAATGTCGGCCTTGGGCGCCGGTTTAAGCTTGAGCACACACTCGAGGATAATCTCATTGCGGGGAAGGCTACATTCGCGGTAGCCCCAAGTGATCTCGGACCCCGCATAATGCTTGATGCCGGATGCCGGGTCAAACGTTACGACATCCTCAACCAGCGAGCCAATCCACTCGGTCCGTGTGCCGGCATTCATAGATATCGCGCCGCCGACCGAACCAGGGATGCCAACGGCAAACTCAAGGCCCGAGAGGCTACGCGACAGGGCATCGTTGACCAGGCGCGCAAACATCACGCCCGCACCGACCGTCAGCGTACAACCGTCATCGGCAACAACCGTGCGCTGAAACTCACGTCCGAGCGAAATGACGGCACCGCGATAACCGCCATCGGCAACCAGCAGATTGGAGCCCTTGCCAATGATGACCCACGGCACCTGCTCGCGATCGAGCACCGCCACGGCGCGGCGGAGGGCATGATAGCTATGGCACGTCACAAAGAGGTCGGCCTTGCCGCCGATACGATAGCTCGTATGACGCGCAAGGCGCTCGTCCTCGATCACATCCGTGTCGATCATGCCCGAGAGCGCCATGACGGCGTTAAACAGACCCATTAGACTTAAGCGTCTTTCTTGGCAGTCAGATACTCAATGAACTCGGGACCGACGGTCGTAACATCTCCGGCACCCATGGTGAGCAGCAGGTCGCCCTCGCCCACCATCTGCTCGAGCTCCTGATTGAGCTCAAGACGGCTGGAGCAGTACACGACCTCCTTGCCAGGATGCTTGGCGCGCACGGTATCGGCGAGCATCTTAGAGGTGACACCCGGAATGGGCATCTCGCCAGCCGAGAACACATCGATCAGCAGCAGTTTATCGGCATTGGCAAATGCATCGGCAAAGTCGTCGCACAGGGCCTGCAGGCGCGAATAGCGGTGCGGCTGGAACACGACGTCGACGTGCTTGTAGCCCAGCGACGAAGCGGCAGCAAGCGTCGCCTTGATCTCGGTGGGATGATGGCCGTAATCATCGACCACGGTGATGCCATCGATATCGCCCACGTGGGTAAAGCGACGGCGGACGCCCTCAAAGCTCGAGAGCGCCTTGGCGGCGGCGTCGATGTCAAGGCCCAGGACATGGGCGACGGTGAGCACCGCCGTGGCGTTGAGCATGTTGTGGCGACCGGGATTGCTCTTGATCTCCACAGCGTGCTCAGTGCCGTCCTCAAAGCGAACGATAAAGTCACTCTGGATGCCCTTGACATCCGGGTGCACGCAGACGATGTCGTTGCTCTCGGCAAAGCCGTAGGAAAGCACGTGACGGCCCGTCGACTTGGCGAGCTCGACCAGATGCGGATCCTCACCGCAGACGATGACGGTGCCGTCCTCGCCCACCAGGCTCATGAATTTGGCGAAAGTTGCCTCGATCTCCTCGATACCCGAGTAGTGATCGAGGTGGTCGGCCTCGACGTTGGTCACAATGACCACGTTGGGGTTCAGGAACAGGAAGGAGCTGTCGGACTCGTCGGCCTCGGCGACAAAGTAGTCGCCCGAGCCGTTCTTGCCATTCGTGTCATAGCCCTCGACGATACCACCGATCAAGAAGCTCGGATCCAGACCCATGCGGTCGAGCATGGTGGCGCACATCGAAGACGTGGTGGTCTTGCCATGCGTGCCAGCAACAGCGACGGTGGTGTAGCCGTGGCCTAAAGCAGAGAGCATCTTGGCACGGGGCCACACGGGAATACCAAGCTCGCGAGCGCGCACGAGTTCAGGGTTGGACTCCGGAATAGCGGTGGAGACAACAACCACGTCGGGCTTGACCTCGTCGATCGTGGCGGCCTCATGGCCCACATGCACCTTCACGCCAGCGCGGGTAAGCTGGCGGATATAACGTGACGTCTTAAGGTCGGAGCCGGTAACGGCATAACCGCGCTCGTGCAGAACGAGGGCGATGCCGCTCATGCCGGCGCCGCCGATACCGATAAAGTGGGCGCTCTTGAACTCGGGCGCGGAGGTTGCAGTCTGGGAATCAGCCATGTGCTCGTGTACTCCTTGCGTAAACACTGCCTGTAACCCGTTAACTGTACCGCACCTACCGCATCAGCGCGAGGGCGACCGACGATATCCCGTCTAACTAACGCAAACCCTCTACCGCATCCGCCAGAAGAGCGGCGGCCCTATCCTGAGCCAGACCACGTGCCGCCTGACGCATGGCGTCGCGCGCCGCCGCGTCATCGACCAAGTGCAGCAGCTCATCGGCAAAGGCAGAACCATCGATATCGGCATCGGCGCAGAGCACACCGGCCCCGGCGTCGACCAGATAACGGGCATTGGTGGTTTGGTGGTCGGCCGTCGCATGCGGATACGGCACGAGCACCGAGGGCACGGCGAGCGCAGCGATCTCGGCCACGCTCGATGCGCCCGAACGCGAGAGCACCAAATCGGCAGCAGCCAGCATATCGCCCATGTTGTCGATGTAAGGCTGGACGCGATAACGCTTCGCCTCCTCGGGCGTCAGCGCCAAAGCGCGCTCGGTCTCCTCAAAGCCGTCGGCACCCGTCGAATGCAACACATAGAGGCTCTTGCGCGAAAGCAGCTCGTTTTTGAGCGAAGCCACGCGCTCGTTGAGGTGCTGAGCGCCAAGTGAACCGCCAAAGACGAGCAGCAGCGTAGCGTCCTCGGGAACGCCAAGTGCCTTGCGGCCGCGAGCGCGATCGCCCTCGATCACCGAGCGACGTACGGGGTTGCCGGTCATGAGTACGTGGTCAGGGTCACCTTCGCGCTCAAAGACCGCGCGCGCTGCCGGCACCGAGATGCACACGCGGGCGGCGTGGGAGTTCATCATCTTGTTGGCCAGGCCCGGAACAGAGTTCTGCTCATGCAGCAGATACGGAACGCCCGCGCCCTTGCACCACCCCAGCAGCGGAACCTCGACATAGGCACCAAAACCGATGGCGGCATCGGGCTTGCCGACCTTTGAGAAATGACTGGCGAGCGCACGCTTGGCCTTGTTGACACGCCACAGCGAGGTCAGCGCCGTCCAAGGACGGGAGCGGTCGAAGCCCGTAACCGTAATGGGCACAAAATCAAACCCAGCCTCGGGGACCAGACGACCCTCGAGCTTGCGCGACTGGCCCACGAACACAACGTGGTGGCCACGGTCACGCAGCTCTTCGGCCAAGGCGAGCGCGGGGTTGATATGCCCTGCCGTACCGCCGGCTGCAATAGCAACGGTCATCTTATCGGTCATGGTAGTCCCTTCGTACACGCGGTCCCTGGTCGTCGGTGCGCAAACGCGCCGACGGGTCCGAGTTCAAATCGATTCGATTATATCCGCCGCCCGCATTGCGAGGGGTTGGGCGCTGCGAACGACCTTGCGGCGCCGTTCGCTGACGCGGACGGGCTGCCGGCTCGGTCGCAGAGCCATCCAGAACGGTAAAGCCGTTACGCGAAGATCGCTCGCCGCGCACGTGGGGCACGCCGGCGGTACTCTCATCCATAACGGCAAAGCTCTCGCGGCGACGGTCGTACTCATCGCGACGGGCGCTCTCATACGAAACGCGCAGGATCAGACCGGCGAGCATGAGCGACACAATAATCGACGAACCGCCGTAGCTAATAAACGGCAACGGTTTGCCCGTCATGGGAAACACGTTGAGGATGCCCAACGCATTGATCAAAAACTGCACCGCGAGAATGACCGCGGAGCCAGACGCCATGAGCGCGCCCCGACGATCGGTCGCCTGCTCGGCAATGCGAAACGCCGAGTAGATCAGCATCGCAAACACCAAGAAGAACAGCACGGTTCCGACAAAACCGACTTCCTCGCCAATGATGGCCAGGATGTAGTCATTGTGCGCCTCGGGCAGATACGAGTACTTCATGGTTGAGTTGCCGATGCCACGGCCGAACAGACCGCCCGAGGCAAAGGCCATGATGGCAAGCGTGGCCTGATAGCCGTCACCATACTCGTCGGCCCAAGGGTTCAAGGCAACCTGGATACGCACCATACGGTACGGCTCTGCAACAAGCGCAATCACGATCACGAGAATGCCGAAGATTATCACGCCGATGATTAATTTGGGGTCGAGGCCCGCAAATAACGCCATGCACATGAGAGTCAACAGGATGATCAGGACGGTACCGAAATCGGGCTGGATAAAGATCAGAAAGAGCGAAATGCCCAGGTAGATGCCCATCTTGCGAAGGAATTCGTTGATGTTGCCACCGGGCGAAAAGAAGCGATCAAGCATGATGGCCGAATACGCAATGGCAAATGGCTTTAAAAACTCGGAAGGCTGGAACTGAATGCCGGCGATGTTGAGCCAGCGCGTGGCGCCACGGCTGCCGCTGCCCACCAAGAACACCAGCAGAAGCAAGAACATCATGACGAATAGGAAGATCCTGAGCACATCCTCCCCAAACCAGCTGTCCGGCAAAATGCGCACGATGGCAATCAGCGCCAGAACACCGACCACGGCAAACGCGACCTGTCTACCCAGAAAAAACGTCGCTGAGCCATTCTCGTGCAGCGCCTCGACCGAAGACGCCGAGTACACCATCAGCAGGCCAAAACACACCAAGATAAACAGACAGGCCATGAATATCAGACGGGGGCGCATGATACGGGCGGGAACGCCGGCAATATAGCGTTCGCTAAACGACTGCCCGCCGCGTCCGGAACGCGGTGTGCTACGCCGCGAGGAAGCACGGTCCGAGTCGGGCCTCCTCATACCTTGTCGGGGGCTCTCCTCTCTCACCGGCAACCCCTATTCCATTTGCGATTTCGCTGCAGCGGCAAGCTGGGCCACATAGTCCTTAAACACGCGGCCGCGCTCCTCATAGCCCGAGAACTCATCGAACGAAGAGCAGGCAGGAGAAAGTAAGATCACGTCGCCACGGCTCGACAGCGAACGGGCAACGTCCACGGCATCGCGTAGGTCATCCGCCTGGGCGATATCCACATCGCCATCGACATCGGCCTCGTCCATAGCGGCGGTGAAGCGTTCGCGCGCATCGCCAAAGCAGACGACCGAGCGTACGTTATCCATAACAACGCGCGCGAAGTCCGTGAGCGGCGTGCCCTTATCGTGGCCGCCGAGCAGCAAAATCACGTCGTCATCGGGAAACGCCGTCAGTGCCTTCTCGACCGCGTCGGTGTTGGTCGCCTTGGAATCGTTGACGTAGCGCACTCCGTCAATCTCGCCGCACGGCTCCACGCGGTGCTCGAGCGGCTGGAACGAGGCCAGACCGCGGCAAATGCCCTCGGGATCGGCACCGACGGCCAGCGCAGCCGTGGCAGCGCACAGAGCATTGATAACATTGTGATGGCCCGAGATCTTGAGCTCGGATGTAGCGATGAGCGGGGTCTCGACGCCCTTCAGGCGCACGATCATCTTGCCATCGCGCACAAAGGCGACATCCTCACCCTCTGGCTCGTCAAAGGCAACCTTGCAGATGCGACGACCCGGCGTGTAGATGTACTCATCGAACTCGTGGATGCCGGCGTCTTCGACGTCGACGACCACCAGATCGTCATCGACCATATTGTCAAACAGTTTGATCTTGGCAAGCGCATAGTTCTTATGGCTCTTATGCCAGCCCAAGTGGTCGGGAGTGATGTTGAGCAGCACCGCCACGCGAGGGTGGAGCTCGGTGGTCGTAGCAATCTGATAGCTCGAGAGCTCAGCCGCAAACCACTCGTTGTGGGCTCGGCCGTCAATCTCGTTGACCGGCGGCTCGCCGATGTTGCCGACAGCTACGCTGGCCTCGCCGGCAACCTTGAGCAGATAATCGGTCAGCGACGTGGTGGTTGTCTTGCCGTTGGTGCCCGTGATGGCAATCCAGTTATCGGGCGACAGGCGATAGGCAAACTCGGGCTCACCCATAATCTGAGCGGCATGCTCGAGCCCGGCCTTAAAGAAGCCCGAGAACTCCGAGATGCCCGGGCATGTCACGCATACGTCATAGGCGCCCTCGACCTGTTCGGTCCCATAGACAAACGACGCACCAGCAGCCTCGAGCGCACGCGTGGCATCATTGGGCTCAGAGGTGCCGCCGCCATACACGGTAACGGCGCTTACGCGCTCGGGATGTGCCAGCGCCCAGCGGGCGACATCGAGACCGGATTTGCCCTGACCCAAAACGAGCAGGCTAAAGACATCAGCAAGAGGCATGAAAGACCACTATCCCAACTGGAAGAACAGAGCAAGGCCAACGGCACCAAAGGCAGCAGCGATAATCCAAAAACGGATGACGACCTTGGTCTCGGCCCAGCCCTTCTTTTCGAAATGATGATGGATGGGCGCCATAAGGAAGACGCGCTTGTGCGTAAAGTGGAAGTAGACAACCTGAATCATGACCGACAGGGTCTCACCGATAAATAGGCCGCCGATGATGAGGGAGACGACCTCGGTGTTGGTCATGATGGACGTGCAGGCAAACGCGGCGCCCAGGGCAAGCGAGCCGGTATCGCCCATAAAGATGCTCGCCGGATAGCAGTTGAACCACAGAAAGCCCAAGCAGGCACCGGCACACGCGGTGCAGAAGATGGACAGGTTCACGTCTCCATGCAAAAACGCCATGGCAGCCATGGCGAGCATGGCGATCATGGAGGTGCCGCCAGCAAGACCGTCAAGGCCATCGGTCAGGTTCACGGCATTAGAAAGACCGGCAATCATCAGCCAGCAAAAGACAATATAGAGCCACGGGAACGAATAGCCGCAGATGGTAGTCGAAAGCACGCCAAGGTCGATCGTCAACCCACCGGGAAAACGAATCTCGGGGGCGACGCCGCACCAGTTGACGGCAAGTACCGTAAAGGTGACACAGATAATGGTTAGGCCGATCATCTTGGCATGGGGCGTCAGACCGAGCGAGCGCCCATGCGTAACGGAGGTCAGGTCATCGATCAGGCCCAGCACGCCGGTCGCCAGCGTGGCGAGCAGCACGAGTACGAGCTCGGTGGTGAGCTTGCCCATCAGCAGGCAGGTCAGCGAGATCGCGACGAGGATGACAACGCCACCCATGGTGGGCGTTCCCTGCTTAACCAAATGACGCTTGGGGCCGTCGGCACGAACCTGCTGGCCGATACCCTCGACCTTGAGCAGCTTGATCCACCACGGCATGAGCAGCAGCGCAATGGCTGCGGCGATGCCAAGCCCCAAAAAAGCCTGATACGTTGGATACGAGGGATTGCCGAACATGGGCTAGCACACACCTTCCACAAAGCGGTCGAGCTCAACAAAGCGGGAACCCTTGACCAGTACAACATCATGTTTTTCAAGCGCACCGCCCATGCGGTCGAGCACCTGCTGATAATCGGAGAACACCTGGATGCGGTCCTCGTCCATGCCCATCATGCGTGCGGCATCGGCCATAAGCTGGGCCAGCTCACCACCCACGCACGCCAGCATGTCGAGCTTCTTGGCGGCGGCATAGGCGCCCACGAGCTCATGCATGCGAGGAGCCTCATCGCCCATCTCGCCCATCTCGCCCAGGATCGCCATGCGAGACCCCGTACACGAAAGCGAGCACAGCAGATCGAGGCCAGCAGCCATAGATTCGGCACTGGCGTTATAGGAATCGTCGATGACGCGGGCACCGCTCTTGGCGCGCTTGATCTCCTGGCGGTGACCGGTGATCGTGAGGCCCCTAAAGGCAGCATCGATCTGCTCGGGCGTCACGCCCAGGCGATAGGCAACCGCGGCGGCCTTAACGGCATTAGGAACGGACTGCACGCCGGGGATGGCAAGCATGGTATCGATCGTCTCGCCCTGGCCAAAATCGAGCGTAAAGACCGGACGGCCCTCGTCATCAACGCGAACGTCGCGGGCACGAACCTCATCATCGTCCGAGACGCCGGCCAGCATCACGTCGATACCAGCAGGCCGGGCGAACGTATCGCGAATGAATGGCGTAAAGTCGTCCTCGCCGCCCAAAACCAGCAGCGGCAAATAGTCGCCGGCGGCGCACATACCCTGGACAATCTCGGCCTTAGCGCGGGCGATGTTCTCGCGGCTGCCCAAAATGCCGATATGAGAGGTACCGATCTTGCTCACGATGGCAAGGTTGGGATTGGCGGACTGGGACAGGCGCTCAATCTCGTGGAAATGGTTCATGCCCATCTCGAGCACCAGAACCTCGGTATCGGCCGGAGCGGAAAGCACCGTGAGCGGCATGCCGATCAGGTTATTGAAATTGCCCTTGGTGGCCCAAACGCGATAGCGCTTGGCGAGCACAGCGGCGAGCACGTCCTTGGTCGTCGTCTTGCCGATGGAACCGGTAATGCCAACGACCAGGCAGCCAAGCTCAAGGCGATACGCGTGCGCCAAACGCAGCAGAAACTCCTCGGGATCATCGGTCAGCAAGATGGCACAGCCCTTGTCCTGTGCCAGCGAGACCAGCTCGGCCTCGGGCTCACGCGTCATCACGACGGCGCCGGCACCCGACTGGACGGCACGGGAAGCAAAATCATTGCCGTCGACGTTTTCACCGGGAAAGGCGACGAAAATCGTCCCTTCCTCGACCTGGCGCGAGTCGATAACGCACCCGCGGCATACCCGATCGGCTTCTCCCGTCACGGTTCGGGCCCCTGTTGCGGCCGCGAGGTTGTTGACGGCGATCTCTATCATTGCAGCTCCCCTGTAAACCTAATAATGCTATCGGCGTATTGTATCCCAGCGCCGCGCATGCGTGGTGCAGGGCATGTGAACACCCCTCATATGGGACAACAAACCACGCCCCAAAGATTGTAACCCCCTACTTCGTGTGCGGGATACCCAGCACGTCGAGCGCGTTGGCCATAATGGACTGGAACGGAACCGCAGCGGCATCTGAGCCGCTCGGCGTTCCGTCGAGCGTGATATAGCACAGCACCTTGGGCGATTGTGCCGGTGCAAAACCCATAAAGGACGACATGTAGTTCTCCTTGAGGTAGCCGCCGTTCTCGTCGGCACGTTCGGCCGTACCGGTCTTACCTGCCACGTCATAGCCGTCAACCGCGCCGCCAACGCCCGTTCCCTCCGACACGACCGTCTGCATGCACGATGTCACCTGGGATGCGGCGTCCTCCGAAATCGCGCGCTCGCCTTCGCCCCAGTCCTTCTCGTCGCCTTTGCTGGACTTATAGAAGTGCGGGGTCATCATCACGCCGCCGTTGGCGATGCCGCCCACGGCACGTGCGATCTCAATCGGCGAGACGGACAACGCCTGTCCAAAGCTCATCGAGCCCAGCGTGGCGCCGTCATACTGGTCACGCTCCTTGACGATGCCCAGGCTCTCGCCCGGAAAATCGACACCCGAGCTGTGACCGATGCCCCACTTGTCCACATAGGCGGCAAAGTCGTCGGCACCGATCTTGCGCCCCACCAGGACAAAACCCACGTTGGACGAACGGCGCATCATCTCGCGTACATCCATGGTCATGGCATAGTCGCGCTTGTCGGCATCGGTGACGGTATCGTCGCCCACCTTGATGCTCGCCGGCACTTCAAACGACGTACTCGATCGCACGACGCCCAAGTCGAAGCCGGCGCCCGCCACGAGCGTCTTAAAGACCGAGCCGGGCTCGTAGGCGTCGGTGACCAGGCGCAGGTTCATATCCTCGGTCTTGGCGTTCTCCAGATCGGTCTGGTCGTAGGTCGGGTACGAGCAGGCTGCCAAGATCTCGCCTGTCGTAGGATCGGTGACCAGCGCCGAGCCGTTCTTGGCCTTTGTCTTCTCGACAGCCTCTGCCAGGGCATCCTCGGCCGCACGCTGGATATTGACGTCGAGCGTCGTCACGATATCAACGCCGTCGACCGCAGCCACCTTTTTATAGGCACCGCCCGCGATATAGCTGCCGTCCCTCGCGCGCTCGCGTACGAGAGAGCCGTTCGTGCCGGTCAGAAGCTTGTTGTATTGCTTTTCGAGACCCGTCAAGCCGTCGTTGTCTACATTCACTACACCCAGCACCTGCGATGCCAGATTGCCGTATGGATATACGCGCTTCATGGCCTGCTCAAAAAGCACGCCGGGCAGGTTCTTCTTCTCCAGCGCCGCAGCGTCGTCTTCGTCCACCTGGCGCTTGATATACACCCAGGTTCCATCGGACTCAACGAGCTTGCGGCAGGTCTTTTTATCGATTCCAGTTGCCTTGACCAGCGCCGACACCGTCTTGTCAACATCCTCGACAAGCTGGGGGTTCACGGCGATGTTGCGACATTCGACCGACGACGCCAGCACGTTACCGTTGCGGTCGTAGATGGTGCCACGTTTGGCATAGAGGGTCTGTGCAAGCAGGCGGCGCGCATCGGCACGCTCGCGCAGTTTATCGGCTTCGACAATTTGATAGTCGGCAAGGCGAAAGACGCCCAAGCCCAAGCCAAGCCCAATGAAGCCCATGACGGCTTTGCGGCGAGGCAGAGGCGTGCCTGTGAGCCATTCGGTCGACGAACTCTTGCGCGACCTGGTGTTATGCACTTGAGGGCCGCCCGAGCCGCGAAGTCGCGACGCCGGGTCGTTGCCACGGGACTGCCCGGCGTTGTAAGATTGCCGACCCGTTCCTTGATAACCAGAACGTCCCCGCAACGAGGGACGTCCAGAACCGCGGCCCCCATCGGAACCGCGGCGATAGTCATTTGTCATACTCAGCTACCGTCTTGCTACTGAGCGGTCGCGGTCGCGTTGGCGCCCGCGGCTGCATCCTGCGAAAAGTCAAGTGTAACGCTCTCGCTGGGCTCCACCATGCCATAAGCGCCCGCAAGGTCGCGAATGCGCGTGTCGGCGCCATAGACCGAATGCATGACCTCCAGGTCGGAGCTCTCATCGGTCGCCTTTTCGAGCGTGTTGGTAAGCTCGGCGTTGCTGTTGAGCACCTGGGCCGTAACGCCGGCGAGCGCCACGCGGGCGACGCCGATCGTCATGAAGATAGCCGCAATGATGCAAAACGTTTTAAGAACGCTCATGAAAACCGGGCTTACCGCCTGGTTTGCCTGACGGCCCGCGCCCGTGTAGACATCAAAGCGCGGCGTGCGCTGCTCACGGGGAGCAACGGGGGCCTGCGGCGTCTCACGATAGGCGGGCATGGCGTTCATATCATAGGCGAGTGCTGCGCTTGAAGTGTTGTAGCCCATGATATGCCGCCTCCCATCCCGAGTACGTTGGTAGTGTGTTTAAGCTTCGTTTATGGTGCGAGCGGGAGGTCCAATATCGCGCGGTCGCGCCTACAGACGCTGCGCCACGCGGATTTTGGCTGATCTCGCCCGAGGGTTGCGCTCAACCTCATCAGACTGGGCAACCAAGGGTTTGCGAGTGATGACCTTGAGTATCGGCACGTTGCCGCACACGCACACCGGAATCTCCGGCGGACACGTGCACCCCTGGCTCATCTCCTTAAAGTGATTCTTTACGATACGGTCCTCGAGCGAGTGATACGAGATGACGCAGATACGTCCGCCCGGGTTGAGCCACCTGGTGGCGGCATCAAGCCCTCGTTCGAGCACATCGAGCTCGTGATTGACCTCGATGCGAATGGCCTGGAAACTTTTCTTGGCCGGATGTCCGCCATGCCGACGAGCGGCAGCCGGGATACCCGCCTTGATGATCTCGACAAATTGGCCGGTGGTTTCGATCGGTTCTTGCTCGCGGCGGCGCACGATCTCGCGCGCGATCTGCGAGGCGAACTTCTCTTCGCCGTAGACGCGTAGAATCCGGGCGAGGTCGTGTTCGTTATAGGTGTTGATGACCTCAGCTGCGTTTAAGGTGTTATTACCCGGATCCATCCGCATGTCCAATGGGGCGTCCTCGTTATACGAAAAGCCCCTGCCAGGGATATCGAGTTGCGGTGACGAAACGCCCAAATCGAACAGGAAGCCATCGACCCCGGGCACCTCGGCCGAGCAAAGCAGCTCGTCCAAGTCGCCGAAGTTGCCCTTCAGCAGCTGGTGCGGAACGCCGGGAACCTCGCGGTCCAGACGAGCGCCAGCGGCCTCGAGGGCCATGTCGTCCTGATCGACGCCGAGCAAAAGGCCCGTCTCCCCCACCTGCGCGGCCATCTTTACCGAATGGCCGGCACCGCCAAGGGTGCAATCGCAGACAACGGAGCCGCTCTTTAGCCGCAGCGACTCAAGCACTTCGCCGAGCATGACAGGTTCATGCCGATATTCTTGTGTCAAGATCCCACGCTCCATCCGTTACCCGTGCCTTGCCCTTACGAGAAGAAGAGGTCCAGCAGGGCCTCATCGTCATCGTCCTCATCGGCCGCGGCGCGATCCCAAACCTCAAGGTGGTCGTAGTTGCCCACAACCGTGACCTCGCGGTCGAGGTTCGCCTGTTTGCGGAGAGACTCTGAAAGACCGATACGACCGGCGCTGTCCACGTCCATCGACGTGGTGCGCTTGTTGATCGCCCTCATGAGCTTCTGGTCGTTAATGTCACGCGGGTTAAAACCCTCGTGGCCCTCACGACCCGCGAAGAGTCCTTCGACCCACTTATCGAAGGCCTCGGCAGAGAACACGTACAGAGCATCGACATCCAGGGCTTTGAACACGCGAACGTGCTCTCCAAGCTCCTCGCGAAGGGGTGCAGGCAGGGACAGACGACCTTTTGCATCGAGATTGCGCTCGTATGCACCAGTCATTCCCATGTGCGCCCTCCCCTCGGTTACTCAGATGGCACGTACGCGGGGAACCACCCCGCCTGTCGACGTCATTAATAATATGGGGAACCGCCCCATTTTTCAACACCTTTCCCCACCCCTTCCCCCACCC